>JAIXWR010000007.1 GCA_027491155.1 Verrucomicrobiaceae bacterium | reverse complement strand
GTCGAGCCGGCGTAGCTGGATTTCGTGGGTGAAGAAGCCGGTCTGGATCTCTGCCATGCCTCAAACCAGCAGTTGCCGCTCCATTCCCGGCCGCGGCAGGGAATAATTAGGAGTGCCTTAAAGTCCGCGGTCCAGTAGACCGAACGCCGGAACCGGCCGACCTCGCTGCTTGCCAGCGCCGGGCAGGAAACTAAAACCCGCCCGTGACCTACGACTTCGACGTTCCCATCTCCCGCAAAGGCAGCGGCTGCATCAAATACGACCGCAGGCCGGAACTCGATCCCTTCTGGGTCGCCGACATGGACTTCGCCTCGGCCCCGGAGATCCTCGAAGCCCTCCACCGCCGCGTGGACCACGGCATCTTCGGCTACGCCCAGGCCCACGAAGGCCTGAACGAGGCCATCGACCTCTACCTCTCCACCCGGCGCGGCGTGAAGGTGCCGCGCGAACAGATCGTCCACCTCGGCGGCCTGGTCCCCGCCCTCTCGCTCGCCGGCCGCGCGTTCTGCAATGCGGGCGAAGCCCTGATGACCTGCACCCCCGTTTACCCGCCCTTCATCGGCGTCCACCACGACGGGCCGGCGGCGCTGATCACCGTCGATCACGTCGAGGTCGACGGCCGCCACGAGTTCGACTGGGCGGCGATGGAAGCCGCCGTCACCCCGCAGACCAAGGTCTTCCTCCTCTGCAATCCGCAGAACCCGCTCGGCCGCGTCTTCACCAAAGAGGAAGTCGAGAAGCTGGCCCGCTTCTGCGCCGACCACCAGCTGGTGCTGGTCTCCGACGAGATCCATTGCGACCTCGTGCTCGACGAGGAAAAAACACCGCATTTCTCGGCCCTGGAACTGCCCGGCGAACTCCGCCAGCACACCATCACCCTGCTTTCCCCCAGCAAGACCTGGAACATCGCCGGCCTGGGTTACGCCTTCGCCGTCATCCCCGACGACTCGATCCGCCGCAAGTTCGCCGCCCAGCGCGGCCACACGCTGTCGGAAATCAGCGCCCTTTCCTACCACGCCGCCGAGGCCGCCTACCGGCACGGCGAGCCCTGGCGCCAACAGCTCCTCGCTTACCTCCGCGGCAACCGCGCCGAGCTCGACGCCTTCGTCGCCAGGCGCATGCCCTCCCTGCAGGTCGTCCCCGGCGAAGCGACCTACCTCGCCTGGCTCGACGCCCGCGGCATGGGCGTCGACAACCCAGCGCTCCACTTCGAGAAGAAGGCCGGCCTGTTCCTCTCCGACGGCGCCTTCTTCGGCTGGCCCGGCTGGATCCGCTTCAATTTCGGCTGCCCCCGGGCCCGCATGCTCGAAGGCCTCGAAAAGATGGCCAAGGCCCTCTGACCCCCGCGCCCGGGAGCGCCGGTCTGCGACCGGCAGAACGGTTCCCCGGGTCCCACCGCGCCTTGAGCTCCCCGCCCGACCCAATCCCCTTTCTTGCCACCCCGCCCCCGATCCCTACACTCCGCCCATGCGCCACGTCCTTCTCGCCTTCCTCGCGCTCGTTTCCTTCGCCTCCGCCGAGCACGTCATCCTCACCGGCGGCCCCGCCTTGAGGAAATGGGAGAACCTCCGCGTGGAGCGCGACCAGCACGACCGCTGGTGGGCGAACTTCGTCCGCGCCTCCACCCTGCGCATGGTCGAGATCCGGAAGGCCTACGGCGAGAACGCGCCGATCGTCTGGATGGTTTACCGCGACGGCTACCAGATGCGCGGCAAGGAGGACGGCAAGCCCTACACCACCTGGATCGCCGACCTCGCCCGCAAGCGCAGCGCCACCCTCATCTGGATCGACAGCACCGCCGGCCTGATCTCGTCGCTCAACAGCCGGCCGCGCGGCACGGTGCAGACCTTCGACTACTTCGGCCACTCGAACCGCCACTGCTTCATGCTCGACTACGGCAGCGACATCATGGCCGCCTGCACCGTCTGGCTCCACGAACGCGACCTCTCGAAAATCCGCGGCTCGATCTTCGCCAAGAACGCCTACTGCAAGAGCTGGGGCTGCCACACCGCCGAAAGCATGAGCAAGGTCTGGAAAAGCGCCACCGGCCACAAGCTGGAGGGCGCCATGGGCAAGACCGACTACACCGTCGTCGGCCAGGGCAAGATGCCCGTCGGCGAAGGCTGGGTGCGGTGAGAAGTTCCAAGTGATGAAGTTCCAAGTGCCAAGAAAGGCCACGAGGCGAGTCCTCAATCTCCCAATTTCCTAATTTCCCAATCTCCGTTCCATGCTCTTTCCCGAACTCCAGCGCCTCCATTCGCTCCCCCTCTTCGAACTCCTCAAGCAGGCCCGCGCGGTGCACGAGGCGAACTGGCCGGACAGCGACGTCCAGCTCTGCACCCTTCTCTCGATCAAGACCGGCGGCTGCTCGGAGGACTGCTCCTACTGCGCCCAGTCCGCCCGCTACAACTCGGGCGTCGAAGCCGAGCGCCTGATGAGCAAGGACGCCATCATGGAGCGCGCCCGGGCCGCCCGCGACACCGGCTCGACCCGCTTCTGCATGGGCGCCGCCTGGCGCGGCGTGCGCGGCGGCACCCAGCGCTTCGAGCAGGTGCTCGACATCGTCCGCGACGTCTCGACCCTCGGCATGGAAGTCTGCGTGACCCTCGGCGAACTCGGCCCCGACGAGGCCAAGGCGCTCAAGGAAGCCGGCGTCACCGCCTACAACCACAACCTCGACACCTCGCCGGAGCACTACCCGAACATCGTCACCACCCACACCTACGACGACCGCCTGCGGACCATCCGCAACGTGCAGGACGCCGGCATGTCGGTCTGCTGCGGCGGCATCCTCGGGCTTGGCGAATCGACCGATGACCGCCTGAAAATGCTGGAGGTGATTTCCGAGTTCAACCCGCAGCCGGAGAGCGTGCCGATCAACTCGCTGATGCCGATGCCCGGCACCCCGCTCGCCGACAGCCAGTCGATCGACGCCTTCGACGTGATCCGAATGATCGCCGTGACCCGCATCGCGGTGCCGAAAGCGAAGGTCCGCCTCTCCGCCGGACGCACCCGCATGTCGGACGAGACTCAGGCGCTGTGCTTCTTCGCCGGCGCGAACTCGATCTTCTACGGCGACAAGCTCCTCACCGCGAAGAACCCGGCCATCGAGGCCGACCGCGCCCTGCTCGCGAAGCTCGGCCTCGGCACACTCGCGCCGAACCCCGCCCTCGCCGCTCCCGCCACCGAAGACGAGCGCCCGCTGAGCCCGGCCTGCTGCGGCTGCGATTGATCGGGGCAAGCGGCGAAACCGCTTGCTTGCGGACCCGATGCGAGGAGTTTGGAGGCTTGATGAAAACCCTCGCCTTGCTCCTCGCGCTCAGCCTGCCGGCGCTGGCGGATTGGAAAAAAGAGATCACCCCGGCCAAGCTCGGCCCCCACCCCAGGCTCGCCCCGCAGGAGTTCGACTACCGCCTTTCGTGGAAAGGCATGCTCTCCGCGGGCAAGCTCACCTTCACCTTCGGCGGGAAGGATCCGAAGTTCCCCTCGGACTACACCGCCCGCGTCGTCGGCGGCAGCACCGGCGTCGCCTCGAAGCTCTATCACTCGAAGATCGCCGTCGTCTCGCGGCTCGACCCCGCCACGCTCCGCCCGCGGGTCTGCGTCGGGGTCCAGGACGAGGGCGACGAGACCAACACCACCCTCAACACCTGGGCCGGCACCTTGATCCGGACCGAGGTCACCACCCGCATCACCAGGAATGGCAAGGAAGGCACCGTGGCCCGCGAGTTGCGCTTCACGCCGATGCACGACGTCTTCTCCGCGATGCTCCAGGTCCGCAGCCACAAGCTTGCCACCGGCGACAAGCTCGTGCTGCCCCTCCTCCCCTTCGACAAGCCTTACCTGCTGCGCGTCGAGGTCCTCGGCCGCGAGAAGTTCGACGGACGGGACACCATCAAGCTCTCAGTCGCCCTCCAGAAGATCGACCCCGCGACCAAGGAACTGCTGCCTTACAAGAAGATGAAAAGCACCACCCTCTGGCTCTCCGACGATGCCAACCGCATCCCCGTCGAACTCCGTTCGGAGGTCTTTATCGGCGACGTCCGCATGACCCTGGCCGCGGCGAGGAAGCTCTGATCAGAGATACTTGTCGGTTACCGCCCCTTCGCTCGCGCTGGTCGTCAGCTTGGCATACTTCGCCAGCACGCCGCGGGTGTAGCGCGGGGCCGGCGGCGTCCAGTTCTCGCGGCGCGCTTTCAAGGCGGCGTCGTCCAGATCCACCGAGATCGTGTTGTTCTTCGCGTCGATGGTGACGATGTCGCCGTCCACCAGCAGGCCGATCGGGCCGCCATCGAAAGCTTCCGGGGTGACATGGCCCACCACGAAGCCGTGGCTGCCACCGGAGAAACGTCCGTCGGTGATCAGCGCCACCGTCTTGCCAAGCCCGCGGCCCATGATCGCGCTGGTCGGCCCCAGCATCTCGCGCATGCCCGGACCGCCTTTCGGTCCCTCGCGGCGGATGACGATCACGTCGCCGTCCTCGATCTTGCCGTCGAGGATCGCCTTCATGCCCTCGTCCTCGGAGTCGAACACCTTCGCCTTGCCGGTGAACTGCTCGCCTTCCTTGCCGGTGATCTTCGCCACCGCGCCGCCGGGCGCCAGGTTGCCGTAAAGGATGCGCAGGTGGCTGTCCTTCTTGATGGGGTCGCTCAGCGGCCGGATGATCTGCTGGCCCTCGGGGTAGCGCAGCGGCGAGTTGGCGAGGTTCTCCGCCAGAGTCTTGCCGGTCACCGTCAGGCAGTCGCCGTGCAGCAGGCCGGCTTCCAGCAGCATGCGCAGCAGCGGCACCGTCCCGCCGATCTGAACCAGCGCGGCCATCGAATACTTGCCCGACGGCTTGAGGTCCGCCAGCAGCGGCACCCGCTTGCCGATCTCCGTGAAATCGTCGATCGAAAGCTCGACGTCCGCCGCATGCGCCATCGCCAGCAGGTGCAGCACCGCATTGGTCGATCCGCCGAGCGCGATCACCACCGTGATGGCGTTCTCGAAGGCCTTGCGGGTCATGATGTCCCGCGGCTTGATGCCCTTCTGGATCATGTTCAGCACCGCCGCACCGGCGTCGAAGCAGTCGCGCATCTTGTCGTCCGACACCGCCGCCTGGGCCGAGGAGTTCGGCAGCGACATGCCCAGCGCCTCGATCGCCGAAGCCATGGTGTTCGCCGTGTACATCCCGCCGCAGGAACCTTCGCCGGGGATCGCGCAGGACTCCACGGTTTCGAGCTCTTCGTCGGAATACTCGCCCGCGGCATGTTTGCCGACCGCCTCGAACACCGACACGATGTCGAGGTCCTTCAGCTCGCCCTTGATCGTCGCACAGCCGGGCAGGATGGTGCCGCCGTAAACGAACACCGACGGCCGGTTCATCCGTGCCATCGCGATCACACACGCCGGCATGTTCTTGTCGCAGCCGCCGATCGCCACGAAGCCGTCCATGCCCTCGCAGCCGACCACCGTCTCGATCGAGTCGGCGATCACCTCGCGGGACACCAGCGAGTACTTCATCCCTTCCGTCCCCATCGAGATGCCGTCGGAAATGGTAATGGTGTTGAAGATGACCGCCTTCCCGCCGGCCGCGTCGGCACCGTTGGCGGCTTCCTTGGCCAGCCGGTCGATGTGGATGTTGCAGGGAGTCACCTGCGACCACGTGGAAGCGATGCCGATGTGGGGCTTGGAGAAATCCTCCTTCTTGAAGCCGACCGCGTAGAGCATCGCGCGCGAGGGCGCGCGGTCGGGACCGTCGAGCATGAGCGAGGAATAGGGACGCGTGGTGTCGGACATGGCGCGGCACGCTAGGGCCCGATTCCCGGGGAGCCAAGAGCGGAATCGGGCAATACGCCCTGCGTCGCCCCGCAAATACCGGAGCCATCGACACCGGAGCCACGGCTGTCATACAGATCGCTGCAAATCAGCTCATTACCCGGTCGGGTTATCCCTTTCAGGACTCCGCGGATTTCTTCGCGGAAGTCAGAAAAATCGCTTGCCGTCCCCGCATGGACTATCGGATGTAAATACCGCGTTAATTGCAGGTTGCTGCCCTTGCCGCGTCGCTCTCCTCACGGAATTGCCGGATCCTTCTGAACCCAGAGGTCTTCGGCCCAAACCCAAAATCGCCCGTCAGGAGAGCGTCCGGCAAGGGTGAGCATCCGCTCCTCCGCCCCGCGAACCTTTGATTTCCGGGCGTTGACGCGAATCAGGCTCACCGGGTCTTGCCAGTCCGCCCCCCCGGACCTATGTCGCCCCCGCCATGGCCAACTACCGCGTTCTCGTTTCGGATCCGATCTCGGAAAAAGGTGTCGAAGCCCTTGCCGCCGCTCCCGGGATCTCCGTGGATGTCCATACAGGCCTCAAACCCGACGAGCTGCTGAAGATCATCGGCGACTACCACGGCCTGGTCGTCCGCTCCGAAACCAAGGTGACCGCCGAAGTCCTCGCCGCGGCCAAAAACCTCAAGGCGATCGGCCGCGCCGGCGTCGGCGTCGACAACATCGACCGCCAGGCCGCCACCGACCACGGCGTGATCGTGATGAACACGCCCACCGGCAACACGATCTCCACCGCCGAGCACGCCTTCACCCTGATGCTCAGCGCCGCCCGCAACATCGGCCCCGCCCACGCCGCCGTCCTCAAGGGCGACTTCAAGGCCGCCCGCAAGGCCTACCAGGGCATCGAACTCAACACCAAGCGCCTCGCCATCCTCGGCATGGGCCGCATCGGCACCGAGTTCGCCAAGCGCGCCCAGGCCTTCAACATGACGGTCGTCGCCTACGATCCCTTCCTCACCCAGGCCCGCGCCGACGAACTGAAGGTCGAACTGGCCGCCACCCCCGACATCGCCCTCACCGGTGCCGACGTCGTCACGCTCCACGTCCCGCTCACCCCGGACACCAACCACATACTCAACGCCGACCGCCTCGCCCTGATGAACAAGGGCGCGCTGGTTGTGAACTGCGCCCGCGGCGGCCTGATCGATGAAGTCGCGCTCAAGGCCGCCATCGACTCCGGCCACATCGCCGGCTGCGCGCTCGATGTCTTCGAAGTCGAACCGCCCGTGAACGACCATCCGCTGTTCTCGCTGAACAAGCACGTGGTCTTCACCCCGCACCTCGGCGCTTCCACCAACGAGGCCCAGGAAAACGTCGGCATCCAGGTCGCCGAGCAGCTCCGCGACTTCTTCGTCACCGGCGAGATCCGCAACGCGATCAACATGCCGTCGCTCGACGCCGCCGCCCTCGCCGCCGTCGGACCCTACCTCGACCTCGCCCGCGCCCTCGGCAAGCTCCTCGCCAAGCTCGGCCCGGAGAATCCCGACTCGCTCCGGGTGTCCTACCACGGCCCGCTCGCGAAAAAGGACACCGGCTTGGTCTCCCGCACCACCCTCACCGCCTTGCTCGAAGCCTCGCGGCCCGACGGTCAGGTCAACATCGTCAACGCCCCCGCCGTCGCCAGCCAGCTCGGCCTCGATCTCGTCGAGTCGGTCATCAACGCCAAGACCGAATACAACGAGCTGCTCGTCGCCGAACTCAGCAAGGGCGGCGAACGCTACCGGGTCGCCGGCACCATCATCGGGCGCTCGCCGAAGATCGTCGAACTCGACCGCCTCTACGTCGACACGAACATCGCCGGCCACTTCCTGATCGTCCGCAACGACGACCGCCCCGGCATCGTCGGCGCCCTCGGCACCCTGCTCGGCAACGCCCGCCAGAACATCGCCAACCTCTCGCTCGCCCGCAACAAGTCGCTCGGCGTCGCCCTCAGCATCATCGAACTCGACGACCCGCTTTCGGCCGACCTGATGACCGCCATCCGCGCCATCCCCGGCGTCCTCTCCGCCACCGGCGTCACGCTCTGACGCTCCGGGTAACCACCACGTATTTACGAAACCCCGGGCACTTGGAACTTTTTCACTTGGAACTTTCCCCCTGCCCCACTTTCCCGTTGCCAAGCCCCCGTCCCGCTTCCTAACTTTCCCTCAGCACATGAAAAAACTCGTCGTCCTCGCCACCGCCGTGCTCGCCCTTGGCAGCATCGCCTCCGCCGACATCCAGGCTCCTCCGGGATCGACCTACACGGCCACCCGCAAGCTCGGCCGCGGCCTCAGCAACATCCTCTACGGGTTCATGGAAATCCCCGAGCAGATCGTCCGCAAGACCGACGACCACGGCCGCAAGGCGGGCTGGTCCTACGGTGCGGTCGACGGCACCAGCCGCGCCCTGAAGCGCCTCGGCTACGGCTTCTATGAAGTCTTCACCTTCACCTGCCCGACCTACCGCGGCACCTTCAAGCCGCCCTACGAGCGCTGCGGCGAAGACAACCGGATCCAGATGAACCCCTCCGACGGCCTCTCCGAGTTCCCGCCGGAACTGGGTGCCGAGTCCTACTTCTACCACACCCGCACCCAGCGCTGGTAAGAAGCCGACGCTTCGAATCATTTCCATCCCGGCAGCGGAGCAATCCCTGCCGGGATTTTTTTGCCAACTTTCCCGATCCTCCAGCGTTTCAACCCGGCCATGCGTTCCCTCGTCCTCACGCTCCTGATCTCCACCGCTCCCCTCCTCCACGCGGAATCCCGGACCTGGAAGAACGCCGATGGCAGCCAGTCGTTCACCGGCGATTACATCACCCACGACACCAAGCGCGTGACGATCCGCCGGGCCGACGGCCGCGTTTTCACCCTGGAACTCTCCAAGCTCCACGAGACCGACAAGACCTGGCTCTCGACCAAGCAAGTTCCGGGGCGCGCCGCCGCCGAGCCGCTGCCCGATCCCAACGCCGTCTTCGACACCCTCTGCTTCGGCGACAGCCGCGCCGTCGTGACCAAGAAGCTCAAAGAGAGCAAGATCGTCGAAGCCGGCCTCGACGAGACCTTCCTCGGCCGCGTCGGCCTCAACGGCACCTATCGCACCCGCAAGCAGATCGGAGGGCTCCACTGCGAGCTCTACTTCGACTGGTCCGCCGGCGACAATCTCACCGAAGTCTCCCTCCAGACCCAGGGCGTCGACCGCTCCGCCTATGCCGGGCGACTCAAGGCCAACCTCGAGGAACTCGCGGAACTGCTCACCATGCTCCACGGCAAGCCCCTCCAGGAGGCCGAGATCCCGGCGATCGACGAGCTCCAGGACGACCTCTTCCTCGCCTCCCACCTCTGGCGCCTCGAAGGCGGCGGCTCCGCCCTGCTCGGCACCTCGATGCAAGGCGGCAAGTATCTGGTCGTCGTCCGCTTCACCCAGGAAAAGATCAATCCGGTGACGGTGCCTTGACCTTCCCCGGCAGCAGCTTCGCCGCCGCCAGGAAGCCGGCACCGATGGCGATCATGAAGAGCGACAGGAATTGCCCGCTGGTCAGCGCCCCGCCCAGCACCAGCGTCGCATCCGGCTCGCGGAAATGCTCCGCGAAGATGCGGAACACCGCGTAGAGCACGAAAAACAGGCCGGTGAGCAGCCCGACCGGAGCCTGCGGAAAACGCGTCCGCACCCACCAAAGGATCGCGAACAACAGCGCGCCCTCGAGCAAGCCCTCGTAAAGCTGGGAGGGATGCCGCGGCAGCAGGTAGGGCTCGATCGCCTTCGTGACCGCCTCATCGCTCCTTTGAACCGCCAGCATCTCCTCGAACAGGACGCCGCCGTTAAGCCGGTCCTCCTGCCACATCTGGAAGGGCTCGCGCAGCTTCTCCGAAGCATCCGCCGCCGCCTGCATGGCCGCCGGGAAATCCACGCCCTCCGCCTTCTCCTGCTCCAGCAGCGCCCGCGGGAATTTCACCGCCCACGCCACCCCCTCCGCCGGCCGGCCATACAACTCGCCGTTGATGAAATTCGCCATTCGCCCGAACAGCAGCCCCAGCGGCGACACGACGCAAAGCCCGTCGCCGAGCCCGCGCCACGACACGCCCTTCTTCTTCGCATAAAACCACGTGAAGACGAACAACCCGAGGATCCCGCCGTGGCTCGCCATTCCGCCTTCCCACACCCGCAGCAGCATCAGCGGATCCTCCGTCACCCAGCCCCAGCCGTGCTTGTCCGGGTAATACCACAGCATGTAGCCCAGCCGCCCGCCGATGAAGACCCCGAAGATCGCCGCCGCCGCGATGAAATCCCCCGCCGCTCCCGGCGGCAGCACCCACAGCTTGCGCTTCGCCAGCACGTTCAAGAGCCAGGCCCCGACCACGAAGGCCCCCAGGTAGGCCAGCCCGTACCAACGGAGCTGGATCGCCTCGGTGAACTTCCATAGCACCGGATCCAAGTCATGCACGTAAGTCGCGAACACGCGGCGCACCTCACACCATTCCCCCCGCCGGTGCAACCCGGGCCTTCGATGTTCCTCGCTCCCGACCCAATCCCTCTTGCCCCCCGCCGCCCGCCGTGCTGTCCTCCCGCCGCATGAAAATCGTCGTCGCCTACTCCGGAGGTCTGGACACCTCCGTCCTCCTCCTCTGGCTCAAGGAGAAATACAACGCGGAAATCATCGCCTACTGCGCCGACGTCGGCCAGGGCGACGAGCTCGACGGCCTCGAGCAGAAGGCCCTCACCACCGGCGCGTCGAAGTGCTACATCGGCGACCTCAAGGAGGACTTCGCCGCCAACTACATCTTCCCGATGATCCAGGCCGGCGCGATCTACGAAGGCCGCTACCTGCTCGGCACCTCGATCGCCCGCCC
>JAIXWR010000020.1 GCA_027491155.1 Verrucomicrobiaceae bacterium | reverse complement strand
GGGGACGACTTGGAGATGCGGGCGGCTACGAAGGGCATTCTTCGCTTTCGCCAAGGATGAGGCGGGAGCACCACGCTCTTCCTGCCTTTCCGATGGCCTGCCATTCGTAGCTTTCGCGGGTTCCTTACAACGGAGCCAGCAGTAGCCGCTTTCTGGAAAACGCCTTGCCAGATGCCGTCTTGAGATAGCGCTCGAAGGCCATCGCGGCAGCTTCTGTTTCGAACGCGCCATACCAGGCGATGACCCAAGGACGGCCGTGCCGGGTTGAGACGTTGTCGCCGGAGTTGTGATCCATGAGACGACGGCGGAGGTCGGAGGTGTGTCCGTGGTAGAGGCGGCCGGGATGGAGTTCGGAGCGGAGGATATAGGCGTAGAACATCGCAAGACCTCTCATTCTTCGGACCCGCCCTTCTTCGCCAAGGAGAAAGGGGGATCAGAAGGAAATGCGGGCGGCTACGAAGGGCATTCTTCGCTTTCGCCAAGGGTGAGGCGGGAGCACCACGCTCTTCCTGCCTTTCCGGTGGCCTGCCATTCGTAGCTTTCGCGAAGGCGAAAGCGAAGAATGGTCGGGCTGGCGGGATTGCCTGCGGCCATGCCGGCTTGCGGCTCCGCCGGGAGAGGGCAGGTCGCGAAGCTCCTTCCCGCATTCGAACCCAAAAGGCCGCGCTGCGCGCATGGGTTCTCATCCCGCCAGCAAGCGTCGGGGTCTCGCGGCCTTTCTTGGCACTTCGAACTTCCCCACTTGGAACTTCACGAAGAGATCGGGCTGGCGGGATTCGAACCCACGACCCCCTGCCCCCCAGGCAGGTGCGCTACCAGACTGCGCTACAGCCCGTTTCCTTTTCCGGCGACGGGCGGGCAGACAAACAGGGCAAATCCGAATTGGCAAGCCCTGAAAATCATGCACGGTGCGCCTCCCCATGCAGCGGATCAAGACAGCCATCGTCGGTGCCAGCGGATACACAGGCCAGGAATTGCTCCGCCTGCTGCTGGTCCACCCGCAGGTCGAACTCGTCGCGGCGACCTCCCGCCAGGAGGCCGGCAAGCCGCTCTCCTCGGTCTTCCCGCGCTTCCGCAAGCTCCCAGGGGCCGATCTGCCATTCATCGAACCCGATCCCGACGCGATCGCCGCCACCGGTGCCCAGGTGGCCTTCCTCGCGCTGCCGCACGGCGTGGCGGCGGAAATCGCGACCGCCCTGCTGGAGCGCGGGCTCCGGGTGATCGACCTCAGCGCGGACTTCCGCCTCAGCGACCCGGCCGTGTATGAGGAATTCTACGGCCACGCCCATCCCGCGCCCGGCTTGCTCGCGGAGGCGGTCTACGGCTTGCCCGAAGTCCGGCCCGAGGCCATCCAGGCCGCGCGGCTCATCGCCTCGCCCGGCTGTTACCCGACCAGCATCCTGCTGCCGCTGATCCCGCTGCTGAAAGCCGGGCTGATCGATCCCGCCACCATCGTCGCCAACTCGCTGAGCGGCGTGAGCGGCGCGGGGAAGAAGGCCGATGTCTCGCTGCTCTTCTGCGAGTGCAACGAAAGCGTGCGCGCCTACGGCATCCCCAAGCACCGGCACCTGTCGGAGATCGAGCAGGAGCTCTCGCTCGCCGCCGGCGAACGCGTGATCCTCACTTTCATCCCGCACCTGATCCCGGTGAATTCCGGCATCGCCACCACCACCACGGCGAAGCTCCGCGCCGGGGCCGATCCCGCGGCGGTCGGTGCCGCGCTGGAAGCGGCCTACGCGGACGCCCCCTTCGTCCGCCTGCTCGGCCAAGGCGGCTGCGCCGACACCAAGAACGTCACCCGCACCAACTTCATCGACATCGGCTGGACGCACGACGCGCGGACCGGCCGGGTGATCCTGACCAGCGCGGAGGACAACCTCGGCAAAGGAGCCGGGTCGCAGGCCGTCCAGTCATTCAACCTCATCTTTGGCCTCCCGGAGACCGCCGGGTTGCAAACGGCATGAGAATCGTTCAGCGTCGCCCTCCCACCCTTGCAAACCCAGCCATGGATTTCCCCGTCACCCGGATCAAAGGAGGCGTCGGCGCGCCCCGCGGATTCCAATGTTCCGCCGTTTCCTGCGGCATCAAGAACCCGGCCGTCCAGCGGCTCGATCTCGCCCTGATCTACTCGGAAAGCCCGTGCACCTCCGCCGGGACCTTCACCATCAACCGCGTCAAGGCGGCACCGGTGAAACTCTCGCAGGCCCACCTCCGCAAGGGCGACCTCCGCGCGATCGTTGCCAACAGCGGCAATGCCAACGCCTGCACCGGCGTCCAGGGAATCCAGGATGCCAAACTGATGTGCAAGGCCGTCGCCGTCCCCCTCGGCCTCAACCGCGGCGAGGTCGGCGTGTGCTCGACCGGCGTGATCGGCCTGCCGATGCCGATGGCCCGCATCGAGCCCCGCTTCGCCGAACTGGTCGAAGGCCTCGGTGCCGGCCGCGGGACGGATGTCGCCAAGGCCATCATCACCAGCGATACCCACCACAAGGAATTCGCCATCTCCTTCGACCTCGGCGGCCACCGAGTCCGCATCGGCGGCTGCGTGAAAGGCGCCGGCATGATTTCCCCGAGCATGGCCACCATGCTGTGCTTCATCACCACCGATGCCAACGTGCCGCGGGAAGCCCTGCGCAAGGCGGTGCTCGAAGGCGTCGACGAGAGCTTCAACCGCATCACCATCGACGGCGACATGAGCACCAACGACACCGTGCTCGTCCTCGCCAACGGCCGCTCCGGCATGCCGCCGATCCGCCGCGGCAGCGCGCAGTGCAAGCAGTTCCGCCAGGCGCTGCACCACGTGATGCTCGAGCTCGCCCAAGCCGTGGTCCGCGACGGCGAGCGGGTGACCAAGTTCGTGACCGTCGAGGTGAAAGGCGCGCGCACCTACCTCGATGCCAAGCTGGTGGCGGAAGCCGTTTGCAAGTCGGCGCTGGTCAAGTCCTCCTGGAACGGCGGCGACCCGAACTGGGGCCGCGTGCTGCACGCCGTCGGCTACTCCCGCGCCCGCATCCGCGAGGAGCTGGTGGACATCTGCTACGACGGCAAGCCGGCCTGCCTCGGCGGCCTGCAGGCCCCGACCCCGATGGACGAGCTGCGCGAGATCGCTGCCAGGCCCGAGTTCAGGATCGAGATCCACCTCAACCAGGGGGACGCCGACTACTGCATGTATAGTAGCGACCTCTCCCCGGAATACATCGACTTCAACCGCTCCGAATACGCCTACTGGAAACAGGCGCGGAAGGACGGGCTGGTGTGAGCTGCCGTCGTTGCTTCTTCAATCCAACCAGTTCTCCACTCTCAATCCCGGCACGGATTGGAAGTCGGCGAGATTGCGGGTAAGCAGCGTCGCATCGTGAGCGAGGCAGATGCAGGCGATCTTCAAATCCTGGGTTCCGACTTTCGGGCGAAGCGATTTCAACGAATCAAAACGGTCTGCCGCGTCCTCGTCCCATGGAAGCACCAGCCACGAGGCGAATATCTCGACCTGCCGCACGAGTCGCTGGTAGGCAGCGATTTGATTCCGCGGCTCGGCATGTCTCCGAATCGCCGCGAGCCAGCCGCGGAGCGACTCCTCGACCGTGATCGCAGACACCGCGGCATCTTCCTGAGCCGCTTCGAATCGTTGCAGCAAACGCGACCCCGCCGATGTGCGGTAGGTCAGTTCACTGACGTGATTGGTATCCAGAACGAACATCCGGATCACTCCTTGTTCGCCTGTTCGCGCCACTCGCGGCCCAGCTTTTCGGCACTGCGGGAAAGTTCGTCGTCCGGGATCATGCCCACCGTGTCCCGCCAGGCCTTCGCACGCGGCTTGAGACCGAGGACCTGACGCTTCAACTCGTCGAAATCACGCTCGATGCGCGTCAGACGCTCTTCCACGCTGTTGGCTTCCATGGGAAGAAACTAGCGCCGGGACCGGCGTTTGCCAAGGATGGACAAGTCGCCGCCCGTGACCTCCTTGCAACGCCGGTCCCTCCGGCCTCGTATCCGCGGCATGACGAATCGGGAGATCGGAACGGGATGGCCGCGGCGGCGTTTTCTTACCGCGGCGGGCGCGGCGATTTCGCTGGCCGGCGCTAGCAGCCGGGCGGAACCGGCGATGGAGGTGCTGGCGCTGGAGGATTTCCCGGACCCGGCGTCCGGACCGGGCGAAGGCTGGGGAGTGGTGGTGTTTCCCGACACGCAGAACTACGCCAAGTACGCGAAGAACCAGGGCCACTTCGACGCGATGACCGCCTGGGTCGCGCGCCATGCAAAGGCCTGGAACCTCGGGCTCGGGCTCCACGTCGGGGACTTCGTCGAGCAGAACGACATCGCCACCGGCGGCGGCAAGGGCTTCGGCGACCAGGCGAGCGACTCGCAATGGGCATCGGCCCGCCGGGCGCTTGGCACGCTGCACGGGGTGATCCCCGTGGTCTATGCCACCGGCAACCACGACTACGGCGACCGCGCGGCGGAGGACCGGAGGACGCGCTTCAACAACTACTTTTCCCTCACCGACAATCCGCTAGTCGCCGACGGCCGGGGCGGGGGAATCTGGGTCGAATCGGCCCCGAACGCCTTCGGCGCGCGGACCCTGGAAAACGCGGCCTACGAGGTGGCGCCGCCGGCGGGGCCGAAGTGGCTGGTGATCTCGCTCGAGTGGGGTCCCCGGCAGGCCGTGGTCCGCTGGGCCCGCGAACTGGCCGCCCGGCCGCGCTTCGCCGGACACCGCGTGCTGCTGCTGACGCATTCCTATTTGCACGATGACAACCTGCGCGAAGGCACCCGCACCCGGCCCGGCAATCCGCACTGGTACGGGACCGGCAAGGAAGGCGACACCCACGACGGCGAGGACCTGTGGCGCGAACTCGTCGAACCCTCGTCCCGCATCGAGCTGGTGGTCTGCGGGCATGTCATGGGCCGCCACACCGGCTACCGCCGGGACCCGAACCGGGCCGGGCGCACCGTGCACCAGATGCTTTTCAACGCCCAAGGCCTCGGCGGCGGATCGGACGAGAAAGGCAACGGCGGCGATGGCTGGCTCCGGCTGCTCACGCTGCGCCCCGACGGCCGGACGCTCGATGTGCGGACCTTTTCCCCGATGCGCCTCGCGGATGGCAGGGACCCCTGGCGACGCGGGGCCGACCATTCGTACACGATCGCCTTCGACGCCTGAGGAAATCTCCGGCTGCAAGCGCTGGCGTTGACGTCACTTCGCCGCCGCGATCTTGGCATAGAAGTCCTCGAACATCAGCCGGGTGTCGATGGTCTTGTAAACGCGGAGCTTTCTCCGTCCGTCGCCTTCGGCGTACCGGCCCTGTTCGTCGATCCGCGGCACCGCGGTTTCCGTGTAGCTGCTGGAAGAGGGATCGGGTTCCCAGGACGACTGGAGGGCGGTGAGCAGCACCAGGGGATTGTCACCGAGCACGTAGGCTTCCCCCAGGGTTCCTTTGGCACGGGTCGTCAGGTCTTCCAGGCGCCCGAGCAGGAAGCCGGCCAGGGCATGGGCTTGGGGCTGCATCCGGTGCTTCAGCTCGGCGTGCGAGACGAGTGCCTGCCGGTAGGCGTTGCGGGGAACCTGCCACAGGTCGAGGTCGGAGCGGTTGAAAACCACCTGGGCCGCCACGCGGTCGATGCTCAGGTTGTATTCCATCCGGACGGTGCCGGGCGGAGCGGGCGTTCCGGGGTATTCCGGTCCGCCGATCCAGACGAGGCGCAGCCTGCGGGCGATCTTCGGCTCGGTCAGCCACGCGCTTGCGGCATCGGTCAAGCCGGCCCCGCAGACGAGATAGAGGGGCGTCTTCACGTCTTCCCGCATGGCCTCGCGGACGATGAAGGCGACCGCTTCGTTCGCCTGCGGGCTCGCCGTGTCCGGAAGCGGGGTGCCGGCTCCCTTGAGAACCGTCACCTTGCCGTTCATCCGCATCGCATCGAGCAGCCGGTTCACCATGGCCACGGCATGATCCGGCGTTCCCGGGTAGCCGTAGAAACCGGCTGGATGATGGTGCGAAGCGATGATCCCGCGGATTTCCACCGATGGGGAAAGAAGATGGTGGGCGAGTTGGAACAGTCCGTCGGGATCGCCGCCGAAATCGTTGTCGATGATGACCCTCGCGCGGGGAACGATGGGCTGCGTCTCCGGGGCGGCCTCAGCCCGGGCCATCGTGAAGGCCAGTAGCAGGAGCGGGAGGTAACGGGAGATCGGGATTGGCATCGGCGGAGGCCTGCATCCTCCCTTGCCGTCGCGCCGGATGCAAACCGCCAGTCGGCCGGAAGGGAGAACGGTCGATTTCCCGCTCAAGCGCCGCCGCCGGATTTCCGGATGAGGGAGATCGCCTCGTCGAGGACGGCATCGTCGGTATCGACCAGATGGCACGCCTCCGGGAAGCGGTCGCCGCGGACGTCCTCGATGTATTCGCGGAAGGCCGCCACGCGTTCCTGCTGGAGACGGCGGTATTCCGCTGCGAAGTCGCGGTAGGGCTTGGCATGGCGCGGCGGGCGCTCGTCGTAGTCGCCCAGGATGTCGCAGGAGAAAAGGAACTGCGTGTCGCAGCCGCTGCCGGAGCCGAGCGACATCAGGATCATCGAAGTCTGCGAACAGAGGAAGGACGCGAGCCGGTGCGGCACCACCTCGATCTCCGCGGCGTAGGCGCCGGCGTTCTCGAGGTCCTTCATCTGGCGGTAGAGCTGCAGCGCCTCGTCGGGCGACTTGCCGATGGCGCGGTAGTTCGTCCAGGTGACGTGGCGCGGCACCATGCCGATGTGGCCGACCACCGGGATGCGTTCGCGCGCCATGGCCTCGATGATGAATGGGCTGGCGGAGCAATAGACCGAGCTGGCCCCGAGTTCGAGCGCGCGGAAGCCGGTGCGGATCGCTTCCTCCGGCGAGGCCAGCCCGTGCGGCGTGGCGGCGGAGAGGAAACTGTTCGGCGCCGCCTCCACCAGCCGGGGCAGCCGGGCCTGCGACTCGGGGCTATCGAAGCTGCAGCTCATCAGGTCCACCCCCGCCTCCTCGGCCGCGGCCGCTTCCTCGGGCGACTTCACGTGGATGTGGGTCAGGCAACGCTTGCCCTTGAGCTGCCGGAGGTCGTGGACGGTGTATTTCTTGCGGGGTCGGAGCATGGCGGGGACGCAATGAGGCCCGGGACAGGAGTCGTGCGGCATGCCGCGTGGCGACTCCCCGGTCCCGGGCCCGATCGACCTGACGGCCTTCGGGGTGTTAGAACTGGAACACCAGCCCGACGTTCGGGCCGCTGGTCTTGGTGTCGTAGATGAAGCCGCCTTGCTGGTAGTCGACCGACAGCATGCGGTAGGCGAGGGCGATCGAGGTTTGTTCGGTCAGGCGGTAGGAGACGCCGGCGATGACCTGCCAGTATTCGTCGGAGGAAATGTCGAAGCTGCCGAAGGTGCCGCTGGCGAAAAGTCCCCAGCGTTCGCCCAGGCGGTGCCGGACGCGGAGGCCGACCACCGGATCGATCCACGCCTGCGAGCCGGAGCCGGAGCGGATGGCGACGGGCAGTCGGGGGGTGAAGAGGTTCATGTCGACATCCAGGCTGTTGACCGCGCCGCCGGCGACGACTTCGAAGCGGGTGGTCTCGCTGTGGAGGAGATCGTAGCCCACCAGCAGCGAGCCCATGATCTGGTCCTGGGTGATGGCGAGGTAGGAATTGGCCGTCGGCTGCGCGGAGAAGGAAACTTTCAGCCAGATCGCGTCGGCGGTGATCGACCAGGGTCCCTTGCGGGCTTCGAAGGCGCCGCTGAAGCTGCCGTCGAAGTTGTCCAGCAAGTCGTCGAAGCCGATGTCGACGTTCGCCGGGACCATGCCGGCGACGCCGATGTCGCCTTCGAGGCCCATCATCGGGACGTAGAGGTTGGCGAGGAATTCCCATCCGGAGTCGGGCTCCGCCGGGGTGATGGCCGGTGCCGGTGCGGCCGGTTCTCCGGCATGGGCGGCGGCGGCGAGGAGGACGGCGGGAAGCAGGAGGTATCGTGCGGATTTCATGGTGTTGGTCGGTTGGAGCTTGGATCGGGAGAGGCGGGCTTGCCTAGCGCATTTCGGGATGGCGGGCGGACAGGTCGTTGAGTTCGGCGGGTTTGTTTTCGGGATCGAAGGGCTCCCGGTCGCCCTGGCGGATCGCCCGGTTGCCGGAGAGTTCCCGGCCGGGCCAATCCGCTTCGCCGCGGATCTCCCCGCCGAAGCAGCCGAGGTCGGAGTTGCCGATGTCATCGGCCACGACCGGCAGGAGATTCGGCCGCCGCGCCGGATGGTCGTCGGCCGCGGAAGCGGGTGCCGCGAGCGGGACGAAGGCGGCGAGGAAGGAAGCGCAAAACCGGCGCGCTGCCGGATTCCGGCGGAAACGGAGGGGAGGCGGTTCGAGGGATGCGGGCATGGCGCGGCGGGCGGGCCGGATCCTGGTGAAATGCAGGTTCAACGGTCGGTATCCGAGCCTCCAGAAGGCTCTCAGATGCCCGGAATACGGTCAATTGCACTTTGGGTAAACCGGGGCCGCGGCTGCTTTCTCCGGGAGAGTCCATGCCCGCAAGGCCGACAGGTGCGGCAGGACCGAAGGGCGGCGGCCGTTCTCCTGCCGCAGTGCCCGGACCGCTTCCTCCCGCAAGATTGACAGGAAATGCGGAGTCCGCATGCTGGCAGACCATGAGCAGTTTCGGCATCCGTCCACGTTTCAGCCAGACGCTCGACCTGGCCTTGGAAGAGGCTCAGGCCCGGCTGGCGAGGGCCGTGGAGGCGGGGGCGGAACCTTGCGAGATGAAGGTCTTTCCCGGCTTCATCTGCCTGCGCATCCCGGAGCAGGACCGCCACTTCTGGTCGCCGCGGCTGAACCTCGAGTTCGAGGGCACGCAGGACGGCAAGACGCGGATCGAGGGCATCTACGGGCCGAACGCGAATGTCTGGGGGCTCTTCCTTTACGGCTATCTGCTGACGGGCACCTTCGGGCTCTTTTCCGGCATCTTCGGCCTCGCGCAATGTCTGATCGGCAAGTATCCGTGGGCGCTGTGGATCTTCGGCGCGATGCTGGCGATCGGGATCGGGCTCTACCTCGTCGCCCAGTTCGGCCAGAAGCTCGGCGCGCAGCAGACCTTCCGCCTTCACCGGATCTACGAGGCCGCGATGGGCCGGACGGTGGAGGTCCACTGAGGCGGATCTCAGCGCGACCGGGGGGATCGCCCGTGCGGCCGGAGCGCGACGTTCTTGTCCGGCAATTCCGCGCCGCCCGCGATCCATGACTTGAGAAGCTCGACTTCACGAGGTGCCAGGGCGTGGCCCGTCGGCGGCATCGCGCCGATGTCGCTGTCGGACATCGCCACCACCTGGAAAAAGCGGCTGCTTTCCGGTGCGCCGGGGACGATCAGCCGGCCCGGACCGGTCAGCGCCGCGAGGTCGCGGGTGCTGGAGAACGACGGCATGCCTGCGAGGCGTTCCGAGCCGTGGCAATGCACGCAGCTCGCCTCGAGCACCGGGCGGATCTGCTCGAAGCCCGCGGCGGCGGTCGGCGAGGCGGTCGGCGTGGCGCAGCCTGCGAACAGCAGCGGGACGGCAGCGAGGAGGAAGAGGGCGGGGGAGGGTTTCATCCCGGCAGTTTCAATTCCCGCGAGGCCTGCGGGAAGGAAGAAAGCATGCCGCCGCGGTCACTTCGCGGCCGGCTGTGGAAAGCGGCCCGCCCAGCGGATGCCTTCGAGGACGTGGCGCCGCACGAAAGGCGTCGCGAGCGAGCGCAGGTCGTGGCCGAACTCGGTGTAGAAGAAGCGGCCGCCGCCGGCGGGCTCGTGGGTCCACGCGATCGGATGATCCTTGCCCATCGGCTTCCCGCCGCGGGTGCGGAAGTATTCGCGCACCGGCTCGTAGGTGCTTTCGTCGACCCGCAGCAGCACCTGGAACCCGGGCAGGCCGGTCACGCTGCGGTCGTGGTTGGTCCAGTCCGCCTCGATCTCGAATTCGGCCGGCTGGCCTTTCACCGCGGGGTGGTCCTTCGCCGCGGGATCGACCGTCACCTTCGCCTTGGAGAAATCCGAGTCGCTGTTGAAATCGCAGCCGCCGAGGCGGTTCAGCCACGGCCAGCGCGTCTGGTGGACGAGCGCGGCGTGAAGGCCGACGATCCCTTTCTTGCCGCCGTCGAACCAGGCTTCCACCGACTTCCGCGCCTCTTCGTCGAGGACCTTGTCGAGTTCGTTGGCGTTGTTCAGGACCAGCGCGTCGTAGGGCGCGAGCGCGGCGGGCAGGAGGTCCTTGCCGTGCTCGGTCACATCGACTTCGAAGCCGTTCTCATGGCCGAGCAGGACCAGCCACCGGTTGATCTTCGGGATCTCCGGGTGGCGGTAGTAGCCGGTATCGGAATAGACGAGCACCTTCGGCTTGCCGCCTGCCGCGGTGGCCGGCTGCGCTTCGTGGGCCGAAAGCGAGATGATGGAAGCCAGCAGCAGTCCCGCGGCGCGGTGCACGATGCGGGCAATCGGGGACAGGGAACTTTTCACGTTCCCGGTCTGGATCCGCCGGCCCGCGGAGGCAAGCAGGATCCCGCGGCGGCAGGAAGGAGAACTCCCGCATCGACGAACGGGACCCGCTTGCTACGGTGCCGCACCGTGGACCACGGGATCGTTTCCGACATCGCGCTGTGCATCATCGCCGCCTGGCTGGCGGGGGTGCTGTGCCAGATGGTGCGGCAGCCGCTGTTGATCGCCTACCTGATCGCCGGCTTCGTGATCGGGCCCCACGGCCTGCGCTTCGTCACCGACCCGGACTCGATCCGCACCATCTCGGAGATCGGGCTGGCGCTGCTGCTGTTCATGATCGGGCTGGAGATGGACCTCAAGAAGATGCTCGGCGCGGGCCGGGTCATCACCGTGACCGCGCTGGCGCAGATCAGCGGCTGCGTGGCGATCGGGTGGCTCTTCTTCGGCCTGCTGGGACCCGCCGCGGGCTGGCTGGAGGCGCTCTACCTGGCGGTGGCGCTGGCGATGAGCAGCACCGTCATCATCATCAAGCTGCTGCACGACAAGCGCGAGCTGGAGACCCTGGCCGGCCGCGTCACGCTGGGGATCCTGGTCCTGCAGGACGTGTTCGTGATCCTCTTCCTCGCCATCCAGCCGAACCTCAAGGACCCGGCGCCGGGCCCGCTGGCGCTGGCGCTTGGCAAGGTGCTGCTGCTGGTCGGCGCGGCCTACGTGGCCAGCCGCTTCGTGCTGCCGCCCCTGTTCCGCCGGATCGCCCGCCAGCCGGAGCTGGTGCTGGTCGGCGCGCTGTCGTGGTGCTTCGCGATGTCCGGCTTCGCCGCCCACCTCGGGCTGTCGCGGGAAATGGGCGCGCTGGTTGCCGGGGTGATGCTTTCCACCTTCCCCTATACCCTCGACGTGGTGGCGAAGGTGACCAACATCCGCGACTTCTTCGTCACCCTCTTCTTCGTCGCGCTCGGCATGATCATCCCGCTGCCGACTTGGGACTATCTGTTCTGGATGCTGGTCTTCGGCGTGGTGCTGGTGGCCGGCCGGCTGCTCACGGTCTTCCCCGCGCTCCACCTGATGCGGCAGGGCCACCGCATGAGCCTGCTGCCGGCGATCCATCTCAGCCAGCTCAGCGAGCTGTCGCTGGTCCTGCTGGCCATCGGCAAGGCCTCGGGCGATGTCTCGGAGAAAAGCGTCAGCATCGCCGCCTTCGCCTTCGCCTTCCTCGCGGTGACCTCGACCTACGGGATTCTCAAGAGCGACCCGCTGGTGCGGCGGGTCTCGCCGTGGCTCGCCAAGCTGGGCCTGCCCGACCTGCCCGGCGGGTCCGCCGACGCGGGACACGACGGGAACCCGCGGACCATCTTCCTGTTAGGCTTCTTCGAGACCGCCAGCTCGCTGCTCGAGGAGATCGCCCGCGACCGCCCGGCGCTGCTGCCGAGGATCAAGGTGATCGATTTCAACCCGGACGTGATCGCGAAGCTCCGGGCCCGCGGGATCGAAGTGGTTTACGGCGACATCAGCCAGCGCGACGTGCTCGAACACGCCGGTGTCCACCACGCGGAATCCCTCGTCTGCACCTTGCCCGACAGCGTGCTGCGCGGCACTTCCAACCGCAAGCTGCTGCGCCAGTTGCGCGAGCTGAGCCCGCAGGCCCGGATCATCGTGCATGCCGAACGCATCGCCGACGTGGCCGCCTTTTACGAAGGAGGCGCGAGCTACGTCATGACCCCGCGTCTGCTGGAAGCCCGCGACCTGTTAGGCGTGCTCGATGCCGCCGAACAGGACCTCGACGCGGAGCTCCGCCGGGAGCAGCAGGAGTCGCTCGGCAACCGCCGCGAGGTGGTCCCGTGAGCCGGAATGTGGCTATCGACGACGCGCGACGTAGATCCGGTGGCGCGGCTTCTTCGAGTTCGCGTGGGGCTTGGCGAGGTGTTCCTCCACGACGAAGCCGGCCTTGTGGAGTCCCCTGACGAAGTCCGCGTTGGGCAGCGCCAGCCAGTAGGCCACGCAACCGCCCGGTGCCAGCGCGTCGCGGATCCTCGCCAAAAAGGCCGGCGAATAGAGCCGCGAGTTGCCCTCGGTGATCAGCATGTCCGGGCCGTCGTCGATATCGATCAGGATCGCATCGTAAGTCCCTTTCCCCCGCTCGGCGAGGCAGTCGAAAAGATCGCCGCGGTAGATCTTCGTCCGCTCGTCGCCGAGGATCGGGCCGTTGTGCCCGGCGAGGAAGGTCCGGTTCCACTCGATGATCTCCGGCACCAGTTCCGCCACCTCCACCGTGGCCGGCCGGCCGACGACCTCGAGCGTCCGCTTCAGCGTGAAGCCCATGCCCAGCCCGCCGATCAACACGCGCGGATGTTTCGGCCGGGAAGGCATGCCGTCGAACAAGGCCGCGCAGCCCAGCTCGGCGAGGAGCTGCTCGGAGTAGGTCAGCGCCGTGCTCATCAGCTCGCGGCGGTCGTTCTTGAGGTAGAATTTCCCGTCGTGGGTGTGCAGCGAGAAGACGGTGCCGTCGCGCAGCCGCGCCTCGGCGAGTTGGACGTAGGGTTTCACGCGGCCGACCATCCGGGGAATCCGGCTGCGAGCAATCGATTTCATCGCTCGTCAACCGCGCCGCGAGCGGACAGGGTCGCCGCCGTGAGCACCTTTCAAGAACTCGGCATCCCGGCCGACCTGGTCCAGGGGCTGGAAGAACTCGGCATCGTCATGCCGACCGAAATCCAGCGCCAGGCCATCCCCTTCCTGATGCAGGACGGTGGCGACCTCGTCGCCCGGGCCCAGACCGGCACCGGCAAGACCGCGGCCTTCGGCCTGCCCCTGCTGACCAAGGTCGATCCGAAGTCGCCGCACATCCAGGGCCTCGTCGTCGCGCCGACCCGCGAGCTGGCGAAACAGATCGGCAAGCACCTGTTCCGCTACACCAAGCATGCGGCGAAGACCTTCGTCGAGGTGGTCAGCGGCGGCGACAAGATGGACCGCCAGATCGCCGCGCTCCAGCGGCCGACCCAGATCGTCGTCGCCACCCCCGGCCGGCTGGTCGAGCTGGTGAAGCTCAAGGCGCTGTCGCTCGATGCCGTGAAGCACCTGGTGCTCGACGAAGCCGACGAGATGCTCGGCATGGGCTTCAAGAAGGAGCTCGAGCAGATCATCGCCCTCACCGCCGGACGCCGCTCCACCTGGCTGTTCTCCGCCACCTTCCCCGAGTCCATCCGGCAACTGGTCAAGGTCTGCATGAGGGCCGAGCCGCACACGCTGACCATCGACCGCGGCCACGTCGTGAACCGCGACATCGACCACCGCTTCGCCGTCCGGCCCCGCGACGAGAAGACCGACTTCATCGCCGATTACCTCGACCGCCACGACGACGAGCGCGGCCTGGTCTTTTGCCGCACCAAGGCCGGCGCGATCACCCTCGGCAAGCAGCTCGCCAAGCTCGGCCACCAGGTCGACGTGCTGCAGGGCGACCTCACCCAGCCCGAGCGCGACAAGGTGATGCGCTCCTTCAAGAAAGGCCGCATCCGCGTGCTGGTCGCCACCGACGTCGCGGCGCGGGGCATCGACGTCGACGGCCTGGCCTTCGTCATCCACCACCAGCCGCCGGACCAGCTTGAATACTACACCCATCGTAGCGGCCGCACCGCACGGGCGGGGAAGAAAGGCGTATCGATCACGCTGATCGAGCCGCGGGAGCGGGCGAAGATCCAGCGCATCGGCGAGGAACTGGGCGTGGGCTTCAGCGAGATGCGGTGAGGGGAATGCCCGGCCATGAAATCGATCGTTCCGTTTCTCGCCTTCATGCTACTCGCCGTCCGGGTTCCGGGCATGGCCGCTGAAGCCGCCGCGCCCGACCGCGTGTCAACCCGGCCGGAACTCCTCGTCGCCACGCTCGGTTTCGGTTCCTGCGCCCGGCAGGAGCGGCCCCAGCCGATCTGGGACGCGATCCATGCCGCCCGTTGCGATGCCTTCGTGCTCTGCGGCGACAACATCTACGGCGACTCGCCCGATCCGGTGGTGCTCCGTGAGAAGTACGCCCAGCTCGCCGCCATGCCGGGTTTCGCCAAGCTCCGCCGGACCACCCCGCTTTTCGCCACGTGGGACGACCATGACTACGGGATCAACGACGGCGGTGCCGGATTCCCCGGCGCGGCCGCCGCACAGAAGGAGTTCTGCGATTTCTTCCAGGTGCCCGCCGCGTCGCCCTTGCGCGGTTCCCCCGGCGTTTACGATGCCGTGACCTTCGGCCCGGCGGGCAAGCGGCTCCAACTCATCCTGCTGGACACCCGTTCCTTCCGCTCGCCGCTGAAGAAGGATCCGTCCGATCCGAAGGTCGTCATTCCCAACACCGATCCCGGCGCGACGATGCTCGGAGAGGAGCAATGGACCTGGCTCGAACGCCGCCTGCGCGAGCCCGCCGAAGTCCGGGCCGTGGTCACCAGCATTTCATTCTCCTCGACCGAGCATGGATCGGAGAAATGGTCGAACTTCCCGCAAGAGCGCGCCCGGTTTCTCGAACTCGTCCGCCGCACCGGGGCCAAGGGTGTCGTGCTCGTCAGCGGCGACCGTCATCTTGCCGAACTCTCGCTGCTGAAGCCCGCCGACGGCGCTCCCTACCCGCTCCATGAAATGACCACCAGCGGGCTCAACCAACCCGTCGCCAAGGAGTCCGAATACACCTTGAAGAATCCTCCAAAAGGCCCCCCGAACCGCTACCGCATCCACGACCGCCCCTACACCGGCTCCAACTTCGGCCTGCTGCGGATCCGATGGGATGACCCTGTTCCTACGCTCCGCTTCGAGGTCCGCGGGCTGAAGGGCGACCTCGTCTTCTCCCGCGATGCCGCGATTTCCGATCTCCGTTGAAGCGCCCGCTGCGGGGCCCCTTGCCACGCCACCATGAAAACGATCCACCTGTTTCTGGCCGGCCTGCTTTTCCCGCTGGCCGCGATGCCGACGGCCGCGGGGGAAGGGGCGTCCAAACCCAACGTCCTGCTCATCATGGCGGACGACTTGCGCGACTACGGCGGCGCCTTCACGCGGGACGTCGTGAAGACGCCGAACCTCGACCGCCTGCGGGCCCGAGGCACCACCTTCGAGCGCGCTTACGTGCAGTATCCGGTGTGCAACCCCAGCCGCTGCTCGATGATGGCGGGACTGCGCGCCGAGCAAACGGGCATCGTCAACAACACCGACCTTCTCCGGTCGAAGATGCCCGGCATCGTCACCCTGCCGCAGCTGTGCAAGGACGCCGGTTGGCAGGCGCACGCCTTCGGCAAGATCTACCATTTGGGCGGCGGCAAGGACGCCGCGGAAAAGGCGAAATGGGCGGACGTCGGCCGCTCGTGGCATTCGGCGCGGGATTACCGGGCCACCAGGACGGGCGGCAAACTGATCGAAGGCCGCAACGTCACCGGCGGCGAACTCGACTGGTGCGCCTGGGGTGCCGCGGATGGCGGCGACGACGATCAGCCCGACGGGCAGATCGCCGCCGCCACGGTGGCGATGATCGGGCAGCTCGGCGACAAACCCTGGTTCATCGGCTGCGGCTTCATGAAGCCGCACGATCCGTTCATCGCGCCGAAGAAATACTTCGACCTTTATCCGCCGGATTCCCTCAAGCCCTGGCGAGACCCGGCGGATCTAACGCCCGCTCCGCCCCAAGCCGTCGGCTTCGGGGCCTACGCCGAAGCATTCGCCAAGCTCAACGACCAGGACTGGCGCGAGCTGTTCCGCGCCTACTGCGCCGGCACCAGCTTCATGGACGCGCAGCTCGGCCGCGTGCTCGACGCGCTCGACAAGCACCGGCTGTGGGACAAGACGCTCGTCATCGTCGTCGGCGATCACGGCTACCACACCGGCGAGCGGAAGTGGTGGAACAAGAACACGCTGTTCGAACGCTCCTGCCGCGCCCCGCTCATCATCGCCGCGCCCGGGATGAAAGGCGGGCAAGTCAGCCGTTCCCTCGTCGAGTTCGTCGATCTCTACCCGACCGTCGCCGATTTCTGCGGCCTGGAGATGCCCCACGCGGCGGCGGGAAAAAGCCTGAGGCCGGTTTTGGAAGATCCTGCCGCCGCCATCAAGGACGCCGCATTCACGCTCGTCGCACGGGGCCCGAAGCTTCACGGCCGGAGCGTCCGCAGCGCCCGCTGGCGCTTCACCCTGTGGAGCGATGGCCAGACGGAGCTCTACGATCACGACCGCGATCCGGAGGAGAACCACAACGTCGCCAAGGCGAATCCCGAAGTCGTCGCCGCGCTCGGGGAAAAGTTGAAGTCCGTCCCGCCCTACGAGCCCGGCCGATGACGGGTGCGGGCCGGTCGAAGGCACCGGTCCGGAGGGCTGGCAGGAAGCGCCCGGCCCGCAAGCCGCGGGTCCGGCCGTCGTCGATCAGGCTGCGCAAGGACGGGAAGGGATCGGGCACCCTTTGAAATTCATCGTGACGGATTGCCTGGCGTTTTTTCCACCGTGGAATCGGCCATGATCCACCTCCATGCCATGAAGAGCCCCGGTGAGGGCGGCCAAAGCCCCTTGGATCCCGCCTGACCCCCACCGCCCCGCAAAGCTGCAACCCAGACCCGTTCCAATCACCCCGCCAGCCGACCGAAATCCCGAACCGACTTCAATCTTGCCACTTCCTCCCGCTGCGCCCAAAGTTCAGCATGACCGGGAGACGGGAAACCATCGACGTGAAAGCCGCATAGGCAGGTGATATGCAGCACGCCGCAGAAGCACTGCAAATGCAGCGCGCTGCATAATAACACTGTTGTACCAAATGAAGACCGAACTGATCATCTCTTTCTTTTTTGCACGTCTCCTAGTGGCTCCTTTGGTGGGAGCCGAGAAGTGCCCAAATTGCGGAGTTGAGGTCGTAACCGTCGGCACGGTTTCCGACGACGAAACAAAGCCGAGTAAGAATCAGTGGGTATGGGACAGAAGCTCCTGCGCGAATCTACTTCATGACAAAGACTCGCTGATTTGCACGCGGTGTTGGTTGGTAAAAGACAGGACCGAGCCAACGGTATGGATGCGGTCCAGCGAGCTACCAAGTGTATTTGTGATTCCCCTGAGTGCAGCTATACGGGGATTTCCCGCCCCGAAGAATTCTGCCAACTATGATCAACGATTTGAGGCGAAGAATCGCGTTGAGTCATTGTCTTTCTGGTGCGAAGATTCAAAAGAATTGATTGCGGGATTTCAGCGGTATTGTGAGGAACATGGGTTGACGATCAAGGTGGAGCGCTCCGAAAGGCATCCGAGGGAAGCCTACGTTTTAGTCGAACAGAAACCAATTGCACAACAAGCCGGCACTGGACAACCCGCTACCGCCCCCGAGTTGAAGTCGGAGGGTAAAGATAAACCTCAACCTGAGTCGATAGTTGCCCCTCGGTAGCGGGTGGCAGGCCTTTGAAGTCTCCAGAAAATGAATCTGCGCGATGATATCACCCAAGCTGTCGGTGAAGCTCGTATCGAAGGCTTTTCCTTTGTCCGACTAACGCAGTGGGAGGGCATACTTCATCGGATCGCCGAACGATTCCTCAAGCGGGGTGTCCGCGACCTCGAATCGGCGTGGCTTTGGAACGAGTTCCGGGAAGTGGCGTCCAGTTTCCAACCTGCCGATTCATTTGAATACCTCCGAGACCAGGTTGAGGCCACTGGAGCCTATTGGTTTATTGCAAGCGACGAGAATGGTAAGTATTGGGTCGCGGATGCGACAGGTTCCGCAATCGTTCGGACCGTCGAGGAGATGTATGCCTTTGAATACTACGTCGTCGACCGGAACTTGGATTGGCTCCTCTGCGAGAATCACCACGGTATTTTCATCAAGGCCCAACCAACAAAGAATCCAAGAGGAGAACAAGCCGCGCCAGATCAACCCCTACCAGCCGCCCAGTTTCGATGATTCCCCCTAACAACACCGTCACCCTGTGATCGACGCTCACCCCCGCTGGTAGGGGTGCCTGCGCTCATCGTTCGGCAGAAGATGACTAAACACATTCCATATGGACTGCGTGCGATTTGCGTTTGCATGGCATTGCCACTATTTCCATCTCTTTCCATTCTTCTGGATAACCTCGAATGGCTGCCGAAGTTTCAGGGTTGGATCCACATCATTTGGATTTTCGTATCCCTATATTTTTGGACTAAATTTTCTCGATACATGCTGGTGACCGCGCCGTATATTTGTAGCTCATGCGGAAAGGCTGAATCATATATTTCATCAGAAGAAGGCGAGAGACAAACACAGATGTTTTATGATTGCCGCGCATGTGGATATAGAGAAAGCTCTGGCGTTGCCCAGCATGGCGATGGTGGAGGATGAATCATCCCGAACAATCCGTGACAGGAAAACACTACCAGCCGTTCAGTTTCGATGATTTCCCGTAATGCAACCACGAACCCCATGATGGGCGCGCGCCGCCGCTGTTAGTGGTGCACGCTTTCATTGTTCGCCCCGATCCCAAAACTTCAACCGCCATGGCCCATCGTGTGAAAGGCTCACGGTTTCAGATGCCAAGTCGAGCCCTGCGGCCGGATGGGGGGCGAGGTGGGCCGCAGCGCCTTTCTGGATCCGAGTTCACCAATCTTCAACCCTCCACCGCCCCCAACCACTCCAGCCTTCGCCGCAGCTTTTCCCGCCGCTCCGGTGAAGGCTCGGGGTAGAGCACGGGATACCACGCGCTCATCACCGCGGCGCGGGCGATTAGGCTTTGGTGCAGGGCGGCTTTGTCGATGGTTCCGCCGACGCGGCGGTAGGCGGCAAGGAGAGCATCGGCGGTGGCGTGGTCTTCTTCGAGGATGCGCGCGTTCCAGATAATCGACGCGAGATCCCACTCGGCCGGGCCGAGGAAGGTGTCTTCCCAATCGGTCCACAGCAGGCCGCGGGTGGTGAGCATCAGGTTGCCTTCGTGCGCGTCGCCGTGGAGCGGTTGCATCGGGAAGGCACGCAGCGCGGCGAGCGAGGCGGACAGGCGGTCGTGCAGCAGTCCGATCTCGGAGGCGGAAAGCATCGTGCGGGGTGCGGGCGTTTCCAACAGCTCCAGCGTTTCGCACAGGATGCCGAGTTCGGGCAGCGGTTCCGTGAAGGCACGCAGCACCCGGTGGCAGTGATGCAGGGTCGTGCCGATTTCCTCCGGGGCGGGTTCGGCGTCGATGGCTGTGACGAATTGCCAGAAGTTCAGCGTGTAGCCGAGCCGCTCGTGCGGGCCGGGCGGGATGCCGGGATGCATCGGGATGACCGGCGCACCGTTGCGGGCGAGATGGCAGGCCACGGCGCTTTCGCGGGCGAACCATCCGCCGCCCTGGCGCGGGCCGTCGCGGTCGGTGACCACGCGGGCGACCAGGCTTTCGCTGAGCCGCAGGACGAGGGTGTGGCCGTCCTGCAGGATGTCGCAGCGGTCGCTGGCGACGCCGTGGGCGGCGGCGGTTTCGGTCGCGGCGCGGATGGGAAGCTGGAGATCGGCAAGGCGGCTCATCCGGCGCAGCTTCCGTCGTCAGTGAGGAACGATCAACACCCGGTCCATCAGCAGCGGCGGCCGGGCTTCGGCGCTCAGGCAGGCCAGGCGGATGCTCGAAAGCTTCGCCGGGATCCCCGCGGTGCCCAGCGGGATGCGGAAGAGCTGCCAGGTGTCCGTCAGCGGCGGCAGCCCGATGGTGGACGAGGTGGCTGGCGCACCTCCGGCGGTGAAGCCTTGGATCACGATGCCCATGGACTCGGCGACCGTCGCGGTCTCCGAGCGGAGCGCGAATTCCAGCACGCCGATCTCCGGCTTCGCGACCGGGGCGAACGCGGTGAAACTGACTCCGCGAAAGAAATCGAGCCCGGTGATCCGCAGCGAGGCACTGCCTTCGTAGACCTCGCCGGTGAAAGCCGGATCCACGGTCACGCCCGAATCGCCGTTGGCGGTCCACGCATCGCCGGGCACGCCGTCGTTGCCATCGCGATACACCGGGCTGCCGAGCCAGACCGGTTGCGGCGCCTGTTGCGGGAAGACCGCGAATTGCGCCGGGCCTGTGATGCGGTCGCCGGCGGTCATCGAGGCGATGGGGGAGAAGCTGACCGTTTCCCCGAAGCGGCTGGTCACCCGCACCGAGAGCGGGAAGGTGAGCGGCGTGCCGCTGTTGTACTGGAAGCTATTGTAGGTCGTCCGCGGCAGGGCGGTCCAGGTGCTGGCGGAGGCGGGCTTGATCTCGAGGGAGTCGATCCCCGCGCGGTGGTTGTAGGGCCGCAGTTCGGTGAAGAAGCCGCCGGCATTCTGGACCACCAGCAGCTTGACGTTTCCGCTGACGGGGGCGGGCACCAGGCGGCGGGTGACCGAGGCGATGCCCGATGCCGTGTCCGCGATGGCGGCGAAGGCCGGCTCGCCGAGGTCCATGTACTTGCGGCCCCCGGTGATGACGACCGGCGGCGCGCCGAAGGTCAGATCGCTGATCATGACCGTGGTGCTGCCGCGCGGGCCGGCGACTTCGTAGCACTCGCCGGCGGCCGCGGCGTTGATGCCGGCGCGGTTGAAATCCGCGGTCGTGACGGCGGCGGTGAAGCCGTCTTGAAAGAAGGCCGGCATGTCGTCGAGCACCGCGCCGAAGCCTGCCGCGCCGAGGGCGGGGTCGGCGGTGTAGAAGGTGACGCTGCCGAACTCCAGCGGCATGACGGGCACTTCCGAGCGGAAGAACCCGCGGGCCGCCAGCGGCTCGCGGACGGCGCGAAGGTATCGGCCGTCGATTTCGGGCAGCACCACCGCGGCCTGCGACCAGACGCCGAGGTCCGGCGATGCGTCGATCCGCACCTGCTTGTTCTCGGTGGTGCCGGCGAGGTGAAAGCCGCGTGTCACATCGGGCAGCACGTTGAACTTGCCGTCGATCCGCGTGCAGCGGTAGGCGGCATCCGCCGGGAAACCATCGAGCCGTGCGGCGACCGGTGCGGCGGCGCCGGCCAGCAGCACGCCGGTGGCGGTCCACGGGCCGCCGGCTTGGGAAAGCTCCACCTGCCAGGTGGTGCCGGCAGGAAGGCTGGCGGAGATGAGCGGCGTCGCTTCGATCCGCATTTCGTTCGCGGCAAGGAGGGCGGGGAGCAGGGCCATCAACGCGGTCGGGAGCACTCGTGACATCGGCTGTTTTCTAACATCGCCGCCCGGCCGGGGGAAGCACCGGGATGGCTGGAGTGAAAATCCCGGATGGAAGTTTCCCCCCGACCGCGGCACGATGGCTGCTCGGGTTTTGCTCACCAACCCGCCCAACCCATGACTCCGACGGATTCCCCCCTGATGGTGATCGGCCACAAGAACCCCGACACCGACTCGATCTGCTCCGCCATCGCCTACGCGCAGTTCAAACGCGACGTCGCCGGGGTGGCGGCGGTGCCGTACCGTGCCGGGAACCTCAACCCGCAGACGAGCTTCGTGCTGGAGCACTTCGGCGTGGCCGTGCCGGAGCTGGTGACCACGCTGCAACCGCGGCTTTCGGACATCATGATCCAGGGGGCCGACCTGCTGGTGCTGACCGAGGACGACACGGTCGGCGCGGCCCGGGAGATCATCACGCAGCGTCGCTTCGCCTTCCTGCCGGTCGCGGGCGAGGGGGGAAAGTATGTCGGCAAGATCTCCGCGTTGCGGCTCGCGGGGCTGCTGCAGGACCTTGCGGAGCTGGGCGGCAAGCCGGACACGGTGATCCGCTTCAAGAGCTTCGTCGGGTCGATCGGAGGAACGGTGCTCCGCGGAGAAGCGCCGGACGTGTTCACGGGCAGCGTGTCGCTCCAGGGTTTCGGCCCGGTGTCTTGCGGCGGCGCTGTTTCTCGGCTCGCGGTGGTTTCGGGCAGCTCAGGCATGGTCCCGGATGCGGAGTTCGTCGTCGTTTGCGGCACCGATTCGGAGCGTGAGGTTTCCACCGGGAGCGCATCGTGTGTCGTGACGACGCCGCTGTCCCCGCTCGAGGTCGCGACGCGGCTGTGCCTCGCGATGCCGCTGCATGATTTCGTCGAGCGCCAGTATCCGACCTTCAAGCCGCACGAGCTGGTGCGTGACGTCCAGAAGGAGATCCGCAAGTCGAACGAAGGCGGCTTCAGCGTGGTGGACGACGACGGCTTCCTGTGCGGCATCGTCACGCGGCTGAGCTTTCTCACGCCGTGGAAATTCCGCGTCGCGCTGGTCGATCACAACGAGCTGTCGCAATGCGTCGATGGCATGGAGGAAGCGGAGGTGGAGGAAATCATCGACCACCACCGGCTCGGCTACCGCGGCACCGACCAGCCGATCACTTTCATCAACAAGGTCGTCGGCTGCACCGCGACGATCATCGCGGAGTTGTATCAGAACGCCGGCAAGCAACCGCCGGCACCGATCGCGGGTCTGATGCTCGCGGCGATCCTATCCGACACCGTCATCCTGCAATCCCCGACGACCACGCCGCTCGATCACCGCATGGCCGAGTGGCTGGCGGGCTTGGCGGGCGAGGACCTGAAGAGCTTCGGCGCGAAGATGTTCGCGGCCGGCTGTGCGGCGGAGGGCATGGACCCGCAGGTCGTGGTGCGCCAGGACCTGAAGATCTACGAGGAAGGGGGCTGGAAGCTGGGGGTGAGCCAGATGGAGACCGTCGGTTTCGATGCCTTCAAGCAGGTCCGCGACGCGCTGGCGTCCGAATTGGAATCGGCGCGGGCGGAGGCGGGCTGCCATTTCAATTGCCTGATGGTCACCGACATCACCAGCAGCACCAGCCTGCTGCTGTGCACGGGCGAGCCGAAGATCCTCGATGCGATCACCTACCCGCGGGTCGGCGACGCGCTGTTCGAGATGAGCGGCGTGCTGTCGCGGAAGAAGCAGATGATGCCGTATCTCACCGACCTCATCCGGCAGTTGCAGGGCTGACGGTTCAGCGGCCGGTATCGCGGCTCTGGCCGAACTCGATGGGTCCCTTTCCGGTCTTCTCCCAGCCGAGGTCGCGGACCTCGCCGGCGCTGACCGGGCCCGAGGCGAGGAAGACGATGAGCCGCATGCCGTCGGTGACGTAAGGGTCGCCTGTCAGGTTGTGGCGCGGGCTTTCGGGCGGTGCGGGCGGCGAGGCGCGGACGAAGCCGAAGTGGCGGATGCGGAAGCGGTAGAGCAGGCTTTCCAGGACGAACTGGCGGGCCTCGTCGACCATCGGATCGATCACGTGCGTGGTGAAGGTCGGGGACTTTGTGGTGAGCTTGATCCCGATGTCGCGGCTGACCTGGCCGACCCACACCGGCCGGCCTTCGACGGTGTAGGGTGCCTGCCACAGCCGCATGTGGCTGCGCTGGGAAATGCTGAGCCGCGAGCGCTGGAAGGACAGGTCCTGGGAGCGGCCGAAGACGTAGAGCGAGCTGACCGGCGCGGTGCGGTACGGCTTGCCGCGGAGGGCGGCGGCGATCTCGCGGCGGACGGTGGTCCAGTCGATGCGATGGGTGAAGGACCAGCCGCATTCGGAGAGCGCGGCCATCATCTGCGAGGCCTCGCCGACGATCACCACGTTGAGCGGATCGCCGTTCGCGCTGCCGTCGGCATTGACCGTCGTGGCGGGAAGCTGGGTGAGGCGGGTGCGAAGCTGCGGGCGGGTCAGGTTGACGGTCACCTTCTCCGCGGCGCTGTCCATTTTCTCGAAATCGAAGTGCCCGTCCGGCGTCCGCAGCGGGAAGCCGAAGCGGCGCTCGCGGCCGCCGCCGTTGATGGTGACCTCGATGAAGCGCCCGCCTTCGCTGCGCGGGATCAGCACGTGGCCTTCGTAGGTCTTGCCGGATTCGAGGCGCGAGCGCATCGCGAGGTCGCGGAACTTCTGCTGGCGGTCCTTCGCGCCGTTGCCGGGAAGCAGGCCGGGGAACTGCCGCGCGGCTTCGTCCGGCGTGTAGTAGTCCGGGTCGATGTGGGCGGTGAGCATCCACTGTTCGTGCGGCGACTTGTTAGAAACGCGCAGCCACACGGCCTGGATGCCTTTCTTCGCGAGGTTCACGCCGTAGCGGTCGCGCGCCTCGGCATCGGAGAGCAGCGCCGCGGACACTGTGATGCGGTCGCGGGTCTTGCTCTGTGCGCGGATGTTCCCGTCGCCGGTCGAAAGCACCGTCCCAAGGTCTTCCAGCGGGGTGGTCCGCACCCCGGACCGCATGGTCGACGGGACACAGGCGCCGAGCGTCAGCGCGCAGATTCCGGCAAGCGCGGCATGGAGAGAGGAAGAATGGCGCACGGGCGCAGTCTGGAAGGAAGCCGGCGGGAAGAGACAGGAATTTCCTCGGGCGTCCGGACCGTTCAGACAAAGCCGCGCTGATGGGCCCGGGTGTGGAGTTCGCCCAGGTTAGCGGCGCCGAGCTTCGCCATCAGGTTGGCGCGATGGAACTCGACGGTGCGCGGGCTCAGTTCGAGCGCGTCGGCGATTTCCTTACTGGTGCGGCCGGCGAGCACCAGCGCGAGCACCTGCTGCTCGCGGCGGGACAGGACCTTGCCCACGCTTTCGCTGATGCCGTTCTCGCGGCGGAGGATGGCGTGGAAGCGTTGTGAAAAGTACGGCTGCCCGCTGGCGACGGTCCGCAGGGCGAGCGCGAGTTCTTCCGGCGGGGCGTCCTTTTCCAAATAGCCTTCCACCCCGCTTTCGCGGACACGGGTCACGGCGAGCGGATCGGTCAGCGAGGTGAGGATCAGCGTGCGGAGTTGCGGCCTCACCTGGCGGAACGCGGCGGCGAGGGCCAGCCCGTCCATCCGCGGCAGTTGGAAATCGACCAGCGCAAGATCCGGGCGGAGCTCGCTCACCACCGCCAGCGCGTCTTCCGCGGAAGCGGCGGATCCGGCGAGCTCGAAGCCCGGCTGGTCCGCCACCCAGGACTCCATAAAAGCGCGGAACAGGCCCTGGTCCTCCACCACCAGGACGCGGGTCGGTTTCGCGGGTTCGGGCAGATCGGGGTCGGGGCTCATGGCAGCGTGCGAGGCAAGAGGATGTGGAAGCCGGTGCCGGAGTTGCTGCTGGTGACGCTCAGCCGGAGATCGAGCGCGCGGCTGATTTCCAAACACAGCCGCAGGCCGAGCCCGTGGATCACGGGAAGCTGGCCCGGGTCGCCGGTGTTCAGCGCGTCTAACAGCTCCGGCGGCAGGCCGGGGCCATCGTCGCGGAGGGTCAACTCCACGCCGTGCTCCGAGAGCGAGGCCGCCACGGCGACTTCGCGGCCCGCGGCCCGCAGCGCGTTGGCAATCAGGTTCCGCAGGAGCGACTGGAGCGGCACCGGATCGGTCATCACCATCAAGTCCGTCGGCAGGGTCACCGTGAGCGCGATGCCAGCGGCGGCGGCCTGTTTTTGCAGCAGGTCGACCACCGGCGCGACGAGCGCGGCCAGCGGGTGGCTCTCGCGGGTGGTCGTGCCGGCCCGCAGCCGCGCCCACATCACGAGGTCTTCGATCAGCAGCAGCAGTTCCTGGCTGGTCCGCGCCGTCTCGGCGATGAAGCGGCCGAGCCCCGGCTCACGGGGCGCATGGGATTCCCAATGCCCGGCGGCGCGGGCCAGTCCGGTCAACGGGCTGCGCAGGTCGTGGCCGAGCACGGTGAGGATGCGGTCCTTGTCGGCGTTCGCCCGGGCCAGCTCGCGGGTGCGTTCGCGGACCTCCAGCTCCAGGTCGTCGGCGTAGGCCTCCTGCAAGATTTCGCGCTGCTCGGCCTCACGGCGCAGCGCTTCCTCGGCGGCGATCTTTTCCTGCTGGAGCCGGGTGAAACGGTCGGCCGTGGCCAGCGAGAACAGCAGCAGCTCGAGCGCTGATCCAGCCAGCAGCGCGAAGCCGGCCACCGCGGTCTCGTCGCGCGCGTCCGGCCAGAAAACCATCCGCAGCGAGGGCAGCAGGCCGATCAGGAAGGCGGCGAACGCGGCGGCGAGATAGCGGGCCTGCGCCGCGCCTTTCCGACCGGCCCGCAAGGCACCGGCCAGCAGCACCGCCTGGATCAGGAAGCCGAGCAGCACGGTCGCGTGGAACAGCGTGGCATCGCGCGTCCAGAGCAGCGAAGGCGCGAGCACTGCGCAGGCCAGCGCCAGTCCGCGCAGGGTTCCTGCGACCCGGTCCCAGCGCGGCGCGTGGCGTTGGAGATCGAGGAAGACGCGGGCGAAATCGACCAGGAACACCAGCGAGACGGCGAGCACCAGCAGGGTCACGGTTTCCACCGCGGGAGAGCGCACCGTGCCGCCGAGCGCGGTCCATTCGTTGCGCGAAAGGAACATGAACGCCGCGAGTCCCGCGAGGTAGCGCAGGTAGCGGCCGAGGTCGGGAAAGCGCAGCCGCAGCCAGAGCACGCCGTTGTAGAAAAGCAGCACTGCCAGACCGCCGAAATACAGCGCGGAGCCGAAGGTGGCGCGGGCGCGGAAGTTCAGGAAGGCCTGCTGCTCCGGCCACCAGACGAGGGAGGAGGGGATCGCGAACCGATCCTCGATCCGCAGGTAAACCGTCCGCTCGCCGCCGGGCGCGAGTTCCAGCGGAAACGCGGCCTCGCGGCCACCGAGCGGCTTGTCCGCGCCGGGCACCTGCTCGCCGGCCCGCTGGTGCTGCCAGGTGATCGCGCCTTCTTGCTCCACGGCTTCAAACAGATCGACCCGGTCCGCATAGAGGTTGCCGTCGGCCAGCACCCCGCGCAGGACCGACCCGCCCGGATTGGAAATCCGGATCCTCGCCCACAGCGGCTGGCCGGCTCGTGGGAAAAGCCGCTCACCCGCCGCGCCCGGCAACCAATCCCCCGGCGGCCGCGCGGCGACTTCCGCGGCGGTGGCCGACGCCGGCGCGTCCGCCAGCACGTGCAGCGACACGCCCTCCGGCTCCCGCCCGCCGGTGCCCCAGCCCGGCCGGCAACAAAGCAGCATGCCCGCGGCGAAAACCCCCAGCACCGCTCCCGGCAACAGGGACGAAATCGCGGACCGGGGAGGAAAGGGCACCCTCGGTCTCTAGCAGACCCGCCCGGTCCCTCAAGCGGCGATCCCCCGTAGAACTACGGGGTTTAAAGAATCGTCCGATTGGCCGGATTTATTGAATATCAACTCTGCCAACCGATGCGATCCGGCTTCATCCACCCATGAAATCCCGCTTTCCCTTCCCCGCCCTCGCCGCCGGCCTCCTGCTTCTCGCGGGAATCGCCACCTTTCACCCGGGTCTCCACCCCGATTCCGCCGCGCCGGAAGTCCGCTTGGCACCGGCCGGAAAGACGGCCCCAGCCCGCCATTCCATCGCGCCCCCCGAGGCCTTCGCCGCCTTTGAAAACTGGCGCACCCGTCACGAGGAGAACTCCGCCACCGCGCAGGAGGCCGAAGGCATCGCGCTCGCCACCCAGCGCCGCGCCGCGATGAAGGAGCTGATCCGCAGCGACCCGGAAGCCGCGCTCGACCTCGCCCTGACCGGCCCCGCGCGGGACTCGCTGCCGCCCGCCATTTCCGCGCTGCTGGAAGTCCCGATCGAGGGCAGCGGCCGCCTCGCGATCGACGTCGCGCTCCCTCTGCCCGGCCGCAGCCTGCCCGATGGCGGCATCACGCGCCGGCTCTTGGTGGAAAGCCCGGACGGCACCCGCGAGTTCGACGCCCATGTCTACGGTCGTCGCACCGAGGAGATCAATCCGGTCGACACCGGCTTCGAAGGCGTGGTGATCGATGGCAGCATCGCCCTCTACGACCACGGCGAAAAGCCCGGCCACGAAGACCGCTGCCCGGGCTGCCGCGACCTCGGCTTCGGTCCTGCCGCGGCGGCCTGGGGCGATGCCTCGATCGGCAGTTCCGACGTTCTGAATCGCCCGTCCCTCCCGTGGGCGAACGGCGAAAAGAAAGTCCTCATCATCCGCGTCGATTTCAGCGACCGCCCCGGCGAGCCTCCTGCGGTTCCCGGCGGTCCGCCGCTGACCAAGCAATACGTGGAAGACCTGTTCAACCAACCCGGCGGCATCGCCGACTACTTCGAGGAAAACTCCTTCGGCAAGACCTCCCTGGTCACCACCGTCACCACCCAGCTCTACCGGATGCCGCGCACCGCGGCCTCCTATGCCCAGGGCACGGGCAATCTCCGCCTGGACGCGCACGCCGCCGCCGCGGCCGATTTCGACCTCGCCAGCTTCGACCGCATCGGCGTCGCCTGTACCGACCAGTCCACCTTGCCCGGCTCGATCGTCAATTTCGCCGGGATCGCCGTCCTCGGGGGCAAGGACTTCCTGATCAGCGGATATTTCGACTTCCAGGTCGTCGCCCACGAGCTGGGCCACACCTACGGTCTCCGCCACGCGAACTGGTGGAAGCCCGCCTCCGGAACCACCCTAGGCACTCCCTCGGAAATGACGTCCTACCGCAATGCGGACGGATCGCTCACCAGCCAGGACTACATGGATCCCTACGACATCATGGGCGGCTGGTCGGTCGCCCAGGACCGGCGGCATCACTTGAATCCCTGGTTCAAGAACCTCGTCGGCTGGATCCCCGACACCAGCGTGCGCTCGGTCAACGACAGCGGCGTTTACCGCATCCAACGCTTCGACGACGGTTCGTCCGACCCGGCCACCCGTACCCTGGCCTTGAAGATCGGCCGCGATTCGACCCGCGACTACTGGATCGGCTACCGCCGCCAGCCTTTCGCCGGCAGCAACCTCGCCACCGGGGCCTACGTGAGCTTCGGCTACAACGCGAACCGGATGAACGACCTGCTCGATTGCAACACGCCGGGCGGCAACCTCAACGACGCCGCACTGCAGATCGGCCAATCGCTCGTCGATAACGGCGGCGGCATCACCATCACCCCGATCGCCTCGGGCGGCAGCGGGGCGGATGAATACCTGGACATCGCGGTCGACTACCATCCGCGCGTCCGCTTCCGCCAGTCGGTCTTCGGCGGCGATGCCATGGCGGGATCCATCGCCGTCACCGTCGACCGGATCGGCTCCGCCGGCACCACCACGGTGCAGTATGCCACGGCCAATGGCACCGCCTTGAACGGCGTCCACTACAGCGCGGTATCCGGCACGCTGCACTGGCCGGACGGCGACACCACGCCACGGGTCATCACCGTCCCGCTGGTCACGCCCTACACCGCGGTGGAAAGCACGCGCGATTTCACCGTGCAGCTTTCGAACGTCGTCAACGGGGTCACCGCCGATCCCGCGACCGCCACCGCTTCGATCCGCCGCCCCGGTAACCTTGTCCCGGTGGATCCCCGCTTCATGGTCAATGCGGGGGTCAGCGACATGGACCTCCAGCCCGACGGCAAGCTGCTGATGGGCGGCACCTTCACCCTCGCGGGGAGCGACAACGGAATCTCCATCGTCCACCCCGCCGGCCGCTTCGCCCGCTTTCATCCCGACGGCAGGCGCGACCACAGCTTCAACGCCGTCCCCGGTGCGAACGGCACCGTCGATTCGCTCTGCGTGCAGCCCGACGGCAAAGTCCTCGTCGGCGGCCATTTCACCAACATCCACGACGCCAGTCCGGCCCGGCCGAACCTGGCGCGCTTGAATGCCGACGGCAGCCTCGACCCGACCTTCAATCCGCCCACCTTCAACAGCGGCATCCTCGACCTCGCGGTCCAGCCCGACGGCAAAATCCTCGTCGCCGGGCCTTTCTTCCGCGTCAACGGCGCCGCCTGCCAGGGCCTCTGCCGGCTGCGGCCGGACGGCAGCGTCGATTTCATCTTCAATCCGCCCGACACCGAGACCGGGGCCGGCATGTTTTCGGTGGTCGTCGACCACCACTCGCCCGCCCTCGGCGGCGGCCGGATCTATGCCGTCGGCCCGATCACTTCCCGGACCAGCCCGTGGGTCCGCTCCGGCGTCGTTTGCCTGCTGCCCAGCGGCACCCCGGACCCCGCCTTCCAGATCGGGGTGGGTGCCTTGAGGGCCCTCGATGGCAGCGGTTTCCTCTCCTACGAGAACCGCGCCGTCGCCCTGCAAGCCGATGGCAAAGTGCTGGTGGGCGGACAGTTCGGCGCTTTCAACCAGTCCGCCAAGCCGAACATCGTTCGCCTGAATCCTAACGGCTCGGTTGACGAAAGCTTCACCGCCCCGGCTTTCGCCTCTTCGCAGAGCAACGTCCTGATCTTCACCCTGCTCGCCCAGCCCGACGGCAAGGTCCTCGTCGGCGGGAGATTCGACTCCGTCGGCGGCGTGCCGCACCGCAACCTGGTGCGCCTGACCGCCACCGGAGCCATCGATCCCACCTGGGACAACGGCAGCGGCAGCAGCAACGGCAGCTTCCAACCGGTCAGCATGTTTCTGCCCAAGCCGGACGGCCGGGTGCTCGTCGCGCCCCTCAGCGGCGGAGCCGTCCGCGGCGTCTACACCAGCTGCGCGGAGCTCTACACCGGCCTGCCCGCCGACCACGGCCGCGGCCGCTTCCGCAGCGCCAGCCACGGCGCGCTTCCCGGCAAGACGATCCGCATCGCGGTCCAGCGCGTCGACGGCGGCCGCGGCGCGGTGAAAATCGACTACGCCACCCAGAACGACAGCGCGCTCGCCGGCATCGACTACACCGCCACCGCCGGCTCGCTGGCTTGGGCCGATGGCGACACCACGCCGAAAACCGTGAGCGTGCCCAGCCTCCCCGGCGCCACCGCCGGCCGCGCGTTCCGGCTGAATCTCGCCACCCCGTCCGGCGGCATCCTGCCGGGCAGCGACCCGATGACCCGCGTCACGATCTCCGCCACCTACGACTACGAAATCTGGCGTGCGGAGAACTTCGACGGACCCGGCCAGTCCGCCGAATCCCTCAGCGGCCTCGAGGCCAGCGCCAGCGCCGACGGCACGCCGAACCTGCTCAAATACGCGCTCGGCCTCGCCCCCACCGATCCCTTCCAAAGCTCCGTCCATCTTCCCAGCTCCCTCAACTCCGGCCGGCTCCGCTTCGGCTTCACGCGCGACCCCTTGAAGACCGACCTCATCTACGAGGTGCAAGGCAGCACGGACCTTGTCTCCTGGACCCCGCTCGCCCGCAGCAGCGCCGGGGCGCCCACCGTCAATCTCGCCGCCCACGCCGTTCAGGAATCGCCGGCCGCCGGTCGTCAGGCGGTCGTCATCGACGATAGCGTCACCACCTCGGACGCGCCCCACCGGCGCTATCTCCGGCTGAGGGTCTCGCGCTAGGCGTCCCGCGGCAGAGCGTCCGCCCGGGCCGGCCACGGTTTGCAGGGTGGCGGAAAGCTCCACGGTTTGGAGTTCATTTCCGCGCGCCTGGATCTCGCGGCACGATGACGGATCAAGGATGCTCAGGCATTCCCTTCACCCGATCGGGTTAGCTTCTCCAGCGAACGGGAGATGCCGCCCACCCGCTTGGGTAAAATCATACACAAAATTGCCGGGAACGAGCAAGCGGGCCGGCCGCGATTCCGCCATGGTCCCGTCCCGGCCCGAGTTCCGCCCGCCCAAGCAGGCGCGGTTTTCCGTGGCAAACCCAAGCGACCCATCGACATGAGAAGTACCTTGCTCAAGACCGCGTTCCTCGCCGGACTCGCGGGATCCGCCCAAGCCCAGACCACGTGGACCGGAGCGGCCGGCCAGGATTGGAGCAACGCCGGCAACTGGACCGCCGGCGTTCCCGGAATCAATTCCAGGGCGACCATCAATATCGCCACCGGCAACTTCGCCCAGATCACCACCGCGGTGAACAAGTCGGCGACGGTCGGCGGCAACGACCTCTGGATCGGCAACGGCACGGGCACCAGCGGCCGGCTCGAGATCAACAACGGCGGCTCGCTCAACACCAATGCCGCCTGGATGTTCGTCGGCAACGGCGGCGGCACCGGCACCTTCAACGTGAATGCCGGAGGTTCCTACACGACGGACAACGACGTCCGCTTCGGCGCCGGCACCATCAACGTGAACGGCGGCACTTTCACCGCCGGCCGGATCGTCGGCAACGGCGGGGCCAGCGGCCAGATCAACGTCAGCGGCGCAGGCAGCCTGACCACCACCAACGCCAGCACTTCGAACGGCAGCCCGGACCTCCAGAACCTCGCCGTTTCCAGCTTCACCGGATCGATCTCCGCCGCCCGCAACGCGAACTTCCGCAACGGCGCGACCAGCGACATGTCGGCCGGCTCCATCGCGACCCTCGGCGGCGGTGAAATCCGCATCGGCAACGGCGGCAGCCACACCTTCAACCAGTCCGGCGGCAGCATCTCGACCGCATCGTGGATGGTCGTCGGCATCGCGGCCGGCGGCAACGGGACCTTCAACATGACCGGCGGTTCGGTCACCTCCGGCACCGTGAACACGGGCGCCTTCACCACCATCGGCGCCGGCGGCGGCACCGGCACGGTCAACCAGTCGGGCGGCACCTGGACCGATGGCAACAAGACCATGGTCGGCGAAAACGCCGGCGGCACCGGCACCTTCAACCTGAACGGCGGCACCCTGGCCACCGGGCGGGTCGAGACCGGCGGGGGCACCGGCAACCTCAACCTCAACGGCGGCGTCCTCAAGGCGCTGCGCAACGAGACCAACTTCATCAGCGCCAACACCACGGTGAACGTGCAGTCCGGCGGCGCGAAGATCGACACCAACGGCTTCAACGTCACCACCGGCGCGAACCTCGTCGGCACCGGCTCGCTGGAGAAGCAGGGCAACGGCACGCTGACCCTTTCCGGCAACGGCAACAGCGTCGGCTCGATCCTCGTTTCCGCCGGCACGCTCTACGTCACCGGCGCGCTCACCAGCAGCGGCACCGTCAGCGTCACCGGGACCGGCTCGATCGGTTCGGGCGATGCCGGCTCCGGCATCACCGGCAACGTGAACATCGCCGCCGGCGGCACGCTCGACATCAGCCAGGGACTTCTCACCCTCGCCCCGGGCACCACCCTGTCCTTCGGCGGCTTCGACTTCGGCGACATCATCGGCTTCGACGTGAACACCGCCGCCGTGGGAACCCACACGCTGGTGCTCGGCGACTTCACGCTGGATACCACCAACCTCGCCAACTTCGGCGCAGGCAACGCGCTCGACCTGGGCGGCGGCCGTTCGGCCTACTTCAGCGAGGGAAGCCTGGCGGTGACGATCATTCCGGAGCCTTCCGCTGCCCTGCTGGCGGGGATCGGCGCGCTGGCCATGCTCCGCCGCCGTCGCCTCCGCTGATGCGGAAAGCGCCGGTCCTCAGCGGTCCCGCATCGCCTGCGCCACGTCCTCTTCCTGGGAAAGGATCTGCAGCAGGGCGTGGACCCCTTCCGCCCGTGCCGCAACCTTGAGGAGGTTGCGGATGGCCGATGCCGTGCAGCCGTCGCGGCCCAGCAGGGTCTTGAGGTCGCCGCCGGTGACCACCAGCTTGAAGCGCAGCACCCCGGGCGCGATCTCCTGGATGCGGATCTGGGCGCGGTCCGGTTCGTCGATCAGGTTGACCGCGACGAAGTGGAGGAAGCCTTTCAACCTCCCGATGAGTTCCTGCATCTTCTCCGGGTCCGGCACTTCCGGACCTGCGGGATCTCCGTCCGCGGCACTCCGGAAATCCCACTCCATCACCTTGTAGTGAGCCGCCCGTTTGACCCACCCGACCAGATCGACTTCCTGGTAGGCAAGCTTGTGGACCTTCGGCAGGGCCTCCTTGAAATCCCACTCCAGCACCTTGCGGTTCCCCAGCTTCCGCAGCGACGTGCCGATCTCCAGGTCCTTGATATCGGTGTTCAGGAGCCCCTTCAGGTCCCAATCGCTGACCTGGATCTCCCCGATCTGCCGCAGGGAATCCGCGATTTCAGAAATACGTGAGGGCATCGGATGGCGGGGCGGACGTTGGTTTGGCTCGCCGGATGATTTGTCCGGCTGGAAATTAAGGGAAGCTTCACTCTTTTCGGGGCCTTTTGCAAGGGAGGCCTTCCGCTCCGGAAATCCATTTGCCGCCCCGGGGGATTCCCGGTAAGCAGGCTCATTGCGAGCGGTCCGGGATGCCGTCCGGAGTTCGCAACCACCCGGACTTCCAACATCATGCGTGCGCTGCTTCTTCTCCTCCTGCCTCTCGTGCTTGCCGGCTGCGGCAACCGGGTCACCCAGAATGCGATCTTCGAACAATCCCGGACCGAGATCGCGCGGCGCGAAGCGTGGGCGGACCAAGCGACGATTCTGATCGTGCAGCGGCCCTGGCCGGACGACCGGCGTCTGACATGGAAGGTCAGCGCGGGTGCTTTCGATTACTCCCAGGCCCCGGGCTACGAAGGTCTGCGCATCGTGCCCGGCACGGAGCGGGAACTCCGCTTCACCCGCGACGGCTGCCTGCTGGGCTACCACCAGCCGAACCAGCGCTGCCTCAGCCCGCAGGCTCCGGCCGCTCCCGCGGAGGCTGCCACCGCCAGCGGCGAGAAATAGGCGTCGTGCGTCAGCGGCTGCCGTCAGGTTCCGGCGCGAGTCCCGGCAAGCGCCAGCATTCGAGGTGCGTCCGGTCCTTGATCAGCAGCGCGTCGCCCGCCAGCGCGGGAGCGGTCCAGGTGCCCTCCTCGGCGACGCGGTAGCTGCGGACGATGTCGCAGGCCTCGCGGTTCGCCCGCAGGACGTGCAAGAGGCCGCGGTCGGTCAGCGCGAGCACATGGCCGGGCAGCGCGAGGAACTGGCCGTTGTCGCCGGCCCGCGGCTCGCCTTCCCACAGGACCTTCCCGTCGGCGGCATCGAGGCAGAAAATGCGGCCCATCTTGAAATGGGAGAAGCCGTAAACGAGCCCGTCGAGGATGACCGGGCTGTTCATGTCGATCGACACCAGCCGGTGCTTCCAGACCGTCTCGACCGACCATTGGCCGCCGGCCAGACGCGGCCTCACGGCGAACATCCCGCGGTTCTCGCCGCCGACCACGAGGATGTCCCCGCTGCGGGCCGGAGTCGGGGTGTTCTGGTTGTTGCCGCGGTGGGGGAAGGGGTGCTTCCACAGCAGGCGGCCGCTATCGAGGTCGATTCCGCAGAGTCCGCTGTGGTTGAACTCGACCAGCTGGCGGACGCCCTCGAGCGTCTCGACGATCGGCGAGGAGTAGCAATGCGGGTCGTCCTCGCGCACCCACAGGTCCTTGCCGGTGCGCGGGTCGATGCAGAACAGGGCACCCTTCTCGCAGCTTCCGGTGTGGACGTAGAGCCGGCCGTTTTCGACCAGCGGCGAGGTCGCGGTGCCCCAGTGCGGGTGACCGACCTCGAAGCGCTCCTTGAAATCCCGCCGCCAGAGCGCCTCGCCGTCCTCCGCGGACCAGGCCGAGAGCACGCCGGTGATGCTCAGCGTGAACACCCGGCCGTCCGCGTAAACGGGCGTCGATTTCGGGCCCGCGCCGTGACGTTCGCCGCCGCCGGCCGGCTCGAAGTCGATCGCCATCGATTTCCGCCACACGGTCTTGCCGGTCTTGAGATCGAGGCACCAGAGCACCTCCTCCCCGCCTTGCCGGGCGTGCTGGAATATCCGCCCTCCGGCAACCAGCGGCGTCGGGTAGCCTTCCCCGACCTCCACCCGCCAGACGCTTTCGAGCTTCTCCGGCCAGAATTCCGGCGGACGGAAATCCGTCACGCGGGCATCGCGCGCGGGCCCGCGCCAGCCCGGCCAGGCCGCCGTCTCCGCCGGGGCGCCGGTGGTCGCGAAAAGCAGGGCCGCAGCGACGGCGGGAGGGAACGAGGGCATCCGGGACATGGCGGGCAAGCAAGCACGCCTCCACTCCCGGCGCAACCCGCCGGCCGCGGGAAACGCAATGTCATGCGGACCGATTGCCGCCCCGTGCGGAGCCCGGAATAGTTTTTGCACAAAGGCTGGGCGGTGCTATCAGCACCCCCGCCATCACTACGGCGTGCCGGCGATCCCCAGGCCACCTGCGCTGCCCCAACCGCAATCCAACATGGAAACCGACAACGCAACGAATCCGACATCCACCAGCCCGGGCCAGTGCCCCTTCACCGGAGCCACCAAGAGCCGAGCTGCCGGCAAAGGCACCCGCAACCGCGACTGGTGGCCCAATTCTCTCCAGCTCGACATCCTCCGCCAGCACTCGTCGCTCTCCGACCCGATGGGCCCGGACTTCGACTACGCGGCCGAGTTCAAGACCCTCGACCTCGCTGCGGTGAAGCAGGACCTCGTCGCGCTCATGACCGACTCGCAGGCCTGGTGGCCGGCCGACTACGGCCACTACGGTCCCTTCATGATCCGCATGGCCTGGCACAGCGCCGGCACCTACCGCACCGCCGATGGCCGTGGCGGCGCGGGCGCGGGCACCCAGCGCTTCGCCCCGCTCAACAGCTGGCCGGACAACGCCAGCCTCGACAAGGCCCGCCTGCTGCTGTGGCCGATCAAGCAGAAGTATGGCCGCAAGCTTTCCTGGGCCGACCTGATGATCCTCGCGGGCAACGTCGCGCTGGAATCGATGGGCTTCAAGACCTTCGGCTTCGGCGGCGGCCGCGCCGACGTGTGGGAGCCGGAAGAGGACATCTACTGGGGCAACGAAGGCGAGTGGCTGGCTGACAAGCGCTACTCCGGCGACCGCGAGCTCGAGAACCCGCTCGCTGCCGTGCAGATGGGCCTGATTTACGTCAATCCGGAAGGCCCCAACGGCAATCCCGACCCGCTCGCTTCCGCCCGCGACATCCGCGAGACCTTCGCCCGCATGGCGATGAACGACGAGGAAACCGTCGCCCTGATCGCCGGCGGCCACACCTTCGGCAAGGCCCACGGCGCGGCCGATCCGTCGAAGTATGTCGGACCCGAACCGGAAGCCGCCCCGATCGAGCAGCAGGGCCTCGGCTGGAAGAACAGCTTCGGCACCGGCAACGCCGGCGACACCATCACCAGCGGCCTCGAAGGTGCCTGGAGCAACCACCCGACGCAATGGAGCAACAGCTACTTCGACAACCTCTTCGGCTACGATTGGGAACTCACCAGGAGCCCGGCCGGCGCCCAGCAGTGGAAGCCGAAGGGCGACGCCGGGGCCGGCACCGTGCCCGACGCCCACGATCCCGCGAAACGCCACCAGCCGATGATGTTCACCTCGGACATCGCGCTGAAGGTCGATCCGATCTACGCGCCGATCTCCAAGCGTTTCCACGAGAACCCGGACCAGTTCGCCGACGCCTTCGCCCGCGCCTGGTTCAAGCTGACCCACCGCGACATGGGGCCGAAGGTCCGCTACCTCGGGCCCGAGGTGCCGGCCGAAGAACTCGTCTGGCAGGACCCGATCCCGCCGGTCACGCATCCCTTGATCGATGACCAGGACGCCGCCGCGCTCAAGTCGACGATCCTCGCCTCCGGCCTCACGGTTTCCGACCTCGTGTCCGCCGCTTGGGCTTCCGCTTCGACCTTCCGCGGGTCCGACAAGCGCGGTGGTGCCAACGGCGCCCGCGTCCGCCTCGCCCCGCAGATCTACTGGCAGGTCAACAACCCGACCCTGCTGTCGAAGACGCTCGGGGTGCTCGAAGGCATTCAAAACGACTTCAACGCCGGCGCGCCCGGCGGCAAGAAGGTGTCGCTGGCCGACCTGATCGTGCTCGGCGGCTGCGCGGGCATCGAACAGGCCGCCCGCAATGCCGGCCACGAGGTGAGCGTTCCCTTCACCCCCGGCCGCACCGATGCCTCGGCGGAGCAGACCGACATCGCCTCCTTCGCGATGCTCGAGCCCCAGGCCGACGGCTTCCGCAACTACCAGAAGGCGCACTACACCACCACCGCGGAAGAGATGCTCGTCGACAAGGCGCAGCTCCTCACCCTCACCCCGCCGGAAATGACCGTGCTGGTCGGCGGCATGCGCGTGCTGAACGCCAACTTCGACCGATCGTCGACCGGCGTCTTCACCACCCGCCCGGAAGCGCTGACCAACGACTTCTTCGTCAACCTGCTCGACCTGCGCACGACGTGGAAAGCGACCACGTCGCACGAGGACCTCTTCGAAGGCCGCGACCGCGTCACCGGCGAACTCAAGTGGACCGGCACCCGCGTCGACCTGATCTTCGGCTCGAACTCCGAACTGCGCGCCCTCGCCGAAGTCTATGGCTGCGGCGACTCGCAGGAGAAGTTCGTGAAGGACTTCATCGCCGCGTGGACCAAGGTGATGAACCTCGACCGCTTCGACCTCGCCTGATCCCGCAAGGATCCGGACCGGCATCTTCAAAGGCGGCTTGGCAACAAGCCGCCTTTTTTCGTGGCTGCGGGATTCTCCCGTGACGGCGGGCGGCTGCCGGTTTGGAATGCCGCCGCTCTTCCCATCCGATCCACGCCATGCCTTTCCCCGCTTCCTTCCGCCGCGCGTTTCGTTCCCTTCGCAAGTTGCCTTTCCTTCCGGGATTCCTCGCCGCCGCCTCGGCGCTCGCCCTGAGCTCCTGCGTCTCGGCCCGCTACCCGCTGGATGCCGGCACGCTGCAAGCCCGCGGGCTCCAGCCGGGCGAAGGCTACATCGTCGGCTCTTTCCACAGCGCGACCCTGGACCGGAAAGGCCAGCCGGGATCGCGCGGCGCGAACAGCAGCGTCTATGTCCGCGGCACCGGCGCGGCGAAGGAGGAAATGGCCGTGCTGGTTCCGATCGTCATGCCCGAAAACCGCGACCCCTACCTCAGGGGCGGCGGCAAGCCGAGCGAGGTCATCGCCATCCCGCTCCCGGCGGGCGACTACGAGATCACCGGCTGGTCGATGACCGGCATGGGAAGCTCCGGCCCGGTCACCGTGATGAACCGCAAGCCGATCAAGGTGCCCCTCCAGGTGCGGGCCGGCGAGGCGACCTACGTCGGGCGCTTCCACTCGCTCGCGATCACCGGCCGCAACCTGCTGGGCTTCCCGATTTTCGCCGAAGGCATGATCGCCGCCACCGACGAGTTCGCCGCGGACCAGCCGCGGATCCGCAAGGCCTATCCGCCCTTGAAAAAGACGACCATCCGCCGCTCCGACGTGCCGGCCCGCTACAAGGCCGAGATGCAAAGGCTCGCCGACACCGCCCGCTGGTGGGATCGGCTGTGATCGGGGACGGAAAAGCGCGAATTACCATTACCAAACATCTGCCGAGTAGGTTTAGACCTGAACCCCGGGGCGGATGACGGGCCAAAGATTCCGCAAACCAAGGCACCGGCAGTTCCGGACACAGCCCTTCATCAACGGACCAAAGTCCGTAGCTCGGCTGCGAGCGGATCGTCCGGATGCTTGGCAAGCCAGTCGAGCGCCGCCTGCTTCCGGGTGGCTGCCAGGTGGGAGAGGTGGTCTTCGATCCGGTCCCTTATCTCACCGCTGGCAGCCACCGGAGTCTTCGAAATCCCGGCGAGGAACTCGAAGGGCTGGTCGGCCGGCAGGCGGGCGATGAAGAGCTTCATCTTGTCCGCCTGGGTGGCATCGGACGCGATGATCCGCGCCATCCGCTCCGCGGCCCCGCGGGCACCTTCCACTTCCTCACAGGCGTCGAGGATCCGGTCGACCACGTTGGCCGCGATCTTCGCCTTGTAAGCGGGATCGGCACCGGCCCTTTGGTTCGCTTTCACCGTCCATTCGACCGCCGCGTCCATGCCGTCGCGCTGGGCCAGGTTCCAGGTGAAATCGCTTACGCAGGCCAAGCGGTCTTCGAGCGGGAGAGCATCGAGCATGGCCTCGGCGGCGATCCCGTCGCGATGGGCCGCGCCGCCGAGGGCGACCGACAGCAGGCGGTGGCGCAGCGCGGGATCGTCGACCGGACCGGCATTCAGCCAGGTCACCGCCGCCGCGGGATCCTCCTGCGCCCAGCCCCAGACGACCTCTCGCAATTGTTCCGGCCCGGCGTTCTCCTTGAACCACTCCGCCGCTTCCTGCCCGCCATTGCGGCCGACGACCATCAGCGACATCCGTTGATCGGTCGGATGGATCACGCCGGACTCCCTCGTCACTTCGGTGAACTGCTGGTACATCCCGAGCCAGTTCGTGGCATCCATCCCTTCGAAGCACGCGATCACCAGCGCCCGGCGCTCCAGGGCGTCGGGATGAAGCAGCGCCCTCTTGAGAAGCTCCGCCATGCGGACCGGCGACGCCCCGCGGATCTCGGAACGGAGCTTGCCGTAGGCCGATGCCGCGCCGGCGCTCCGCTCCGCCTTCCGCCGTTCCATCGATTTCCCATCCGCTCTCCCGGCGGACGCGGACCCCTCCCCGTCCGATGCCGGAGCGACGCCCATCCTTCCGATCCAGATCCCCGCCACCAGGCAAGCGGGCGCGATCCACCACTGAAGCTTCATTCCGGGCTTCTAACGCATCGCTTGCCGGAAGCCCAGCATCCGATGGGAGAATCCCGCACATCGTTCCTCCGCAAATGCCATCTGGTGTCGCGCCGCTCTGCAAGGAACCCGTCCGCCGCTTCGTTGCAGCAGGATTCCATGGACCCCACCCGCCGCGATCTCCTGAAATCCACCGCCCTCGGCGGACTCGCCACCTCCTTTGCCGGCTTCCTCGGCGGCACCTCCGGCGCGGAGGCGGCGGCCGGTCCGGTGACCTTGCCGTCCGGCATCGTCATCCGCCCGGACATCGTCAACACCCGGCCGCGGCCCGCTGGACAGAAGCCGGTGCACGATCTCACGACCAAGCCATTGGACAAGGTCCGCGTCGCCCACATCGGGCTCAGCCGCGGCATGACCCATCTCAACGACAGCCTCAACATCGAGTTCACCGAAGTGGTCGCCGTTTGCGACCTGCGCGCCGACCGGGCGGAACGCGCCGCCGACCGCTGCCAGCAGGTCCGCGGCAAGCGGCCCGAAGTTTACGGCGGCACCGAGGACATCTGGGAAAAGATGGTGGCGCGCGAGGACATCGACGTCGTCTACATTTCCACGCCCTGGGCCTGGCACGTCCCGATGGCCGTGGCGGCGATGAAGCACGGCAAGCACGCCTTCGTCGAGGTCTCGGCCACGGTCACGGTCGATGAAGGGTGGCAACTCGTCGACACCAGCGAGCGGACCCAAAGGCACTGCGTGATGCTGGAAAACTGCTGCTACGGCGAGAACGAGCTGTTCGTCCTCAACATGGTCCGCGAGGGCGTCTTCGGCGAACTGACCCACGCCGAATGCGCCTACATCCACGACCTCCGAGGCATGCTCTACTCCCTCGGCACCGAAGGCGACTGGCGGCGCGACTATCATCTCCAGTACGACGGCAACCTCTATCCGACCCACGGCCTCGGCCCGGTCGCCCAGTACCTCGGCATCGGCCGCGGCGACCAGTTCAAGTTTCTCGTTTCGATGAGCTCGCTCGAAACCGGCCTCACCGCGTGGCGCGACAAGCGGCACCCGAACGGCGGCAAGCACGACAATGAGAAATACATCTGCGGCGACATGAACACGTCGATGATCAAGACCGAGCGCGGCCGCACGATCATGATCCAGCACGACATCATCAGCCCGCGCCCTTACAGCCGGATCAACGCGTTGTCCGGCACCGGCGGTACGTTCTTCGACTACCCCGCACGGCTGGCGCTGGAAGAGCCGCGGAAATACCGGCTCGATGCCGGCGGATCGCACGAATGGATGAGCGACGCCGACCTCAACCGCATGCGCAAGCTCTTCACCCACCCGCTGTGGCGCAAGCTCGAGGAGCGGGCCAGGGGCGGCGGCCACGGCGGCATGGACTTCGTGATGAACTGGCGGCACCTCGACTGCATCCGCCAGGGCATCACGCCGGACAGCGTGGTTTACGATGCCGCGGCCTGGAGCTCGATCATCGAGCTGTCGTCGCTCTCCGTCGCCACCGGCAGCATGCCCGTGGCCATCCCCGACTTCACCCGCGGCTTGTGGAAGTCGATGGAGCCGCTGCCGGTTGCTTTCAAGGAAGCCGGCGCGGTCCTCGCGGTGCCGGAGCGAGGGGCCGAATGGTCGCCCGACGACCTGAAGGCGGACTGGGTGACCAAACGCTGGGACGTCAGTGAGAAGGTCACCGGACCCGGCGAGTACAGCTTCGACTTCCAATACACCCGCGGCACCCATCGCCTCGATTTCCGCAAGGTCGCGCTGCTCGAAGGCGACAAGGTCCTCGGCCGCGACGACCAACCGGGTCACACCGGAACGGAGAACGTCCACACGCTCTACCGCTTCACCGTTGCCAAGCACTCTCCCGCCGCGAGGTACTTCCTTGAAGCCGAGATCAAGGCCGACGGCGGCACCGACTCCTACGGCGAGATTCTCATCGCGAAGGAATAGCGGGCGGGGATTTCAATCCCGCGCCTTCAACACCCCGACGAGGTCGAGCTTGGACAGCATCCGGCTGACGAGGGCGAACGAGAGGGCGGCGGCGGTGAGGACGACGCCGATGGCGGTGGCGTAGGTCGAGGACTCGATGACGATCGGCATCCGCACGGTCTCGGTGCTGAAGGAGGCCATGATGAAAAGGGCGAGGCCCTTGCCGAAGAGCAGACCGGCGGGCAGGGCGCAAAGCACCAGCAGGCCGAGCTCGCCGAGCAGGACGCCGCGGACCTCCGACAGGCGGAAGCCGACGACCCGCAGGGTGGCGAGCTCGCGGCTGCGTTCGGACAGGGCGATGCGGGCGCTGTTGTAAACCACGCCGAAGGCGACGATCACCGCGAGGACGAAGTAGAGCTTGCGGATCAGGCCGATGCTCTTGGCCGTGGTCTCGCGGAAGGAGGCGAGTTGGTCGCGCTTCACCATCACCACCGCGGCGCGCGGGGTGTCCTTGACCTCGCGCATGAATTCGTCCCAGCGGGCGTGGTCGATCGCCAGGTAGGCGCCGTTGATGGTGTCGCCTTCCTTCAACAGCCGCCGCAGCGCGCCGAGGTCCATGTAGGCGGCCACGCCCGCGAAGTCGGTCACCAGCCCGCGGATCGGGATGTCGAGGACCGGGCGGCGGCCTTCCATCACCTCGACCTGGACGAGGTCGCCGATCCGCGCGCCGATGACTTCGGCGAGCTTCTTCGACATGACCAGGCCTTCCCCCGGCATGGTGATGGTGTCGCCCTCTCCATCTAACAGACGGTTGAGATCCGAGCCGGAATCGATGCCGGTGACCGAGAGTTTCCGCTGGTGATGGCCGAAGCGCAGGCGGCAGGGCACGCTGCGGATCGGCTCGGCGCGGATCACGCCGGGCAGGTGGCCGAGGTCGTGCAGGCCCTTTCCGGAAGCGGGTTCGACCAGGAAGACGGCGGCGTCCTGGCGCTGCTGGCGGTTCCACTGGAAGGTGAGCAGGTAGTCGATGCTGTCGCTCATCGCGCCGGGCAGCACCATCAGGCCGGTGGCCAGCGCGAGGCCGGCGGCGGTGAAGACGGCCTGCCACGGCCGGCGCTCGATGTTGCGCAGCGCCATCCGGAAGGTCGGGCTGAAAAAGCGGGTCAGCCCGATCCGCTCGAACAGCGAGGGCTTGAAATCGGCCGGCGGTTCCGGGCGCATCGCTTCCGCCGGCGGGAGCTTCACCGCCTGCCAGACGACCGAGAGCACGCCGATCACCGAGGTCCCGGCACTGATCAACAGCGCGATGCCGAGCGCGCCGTAGTCCATGCGGAAGTCGAGCGCGGGGAAGCGGAAGAACTCCGTGTAGAGGCCGACAAGCCCGCCGCCCATCAGCCGGCCCGCGATGCCGCCGATCACGGTGCCGAGCAGGCCGATGACGAACACGAACTTGAGGTAGTGGACGCCGACCTGGCGCGACGAGTAGCCGAGCGCTTTCATCTGCGCGATCTGTTCGCGCTGCAGTCGAACAATCCGCGCGAGCACCGCGTTCACCATGAAAGCGGCGACGCTGAGGAAGACCAGCGGGTAGGCGACGGAGAGCGAATGGAGGACGCGCAGCTCGTCTTCAAGCCGCTGCGCCGACGCCTGGTCTTTCCGCACGTAGGCCCCGCCGGCTCCGTACGGTGAAAGGAGTCCATCCATCTGCGCGATCACCGGATCGGCGGCGGTGCCGGGCGCGAGGTCGAGGACGAGGTTGTTGAAGGCGCCGTCGAGGTTGTAGGCCACCGCAAGGGCGCGGTAGTTCATCCAGATCACGCTGAAGCGGCGGTGGTCGGGCAAGGTCTGGCCGGCCGGTGCCTCGAACACGAATTCCGGCGACAGGCCGATGCCGCAGATCTGCAAGGTCTCGCGGCGGCCGTTGATCACCGCTACCAGCGGATCGCCGGGACGCAGGCCGTTTTCCAAGGCGAAGGCTTCGCCGACCACCACCTCGCGCCGCGCGTCGGGCTCCGGCATCCGGCCGCTGCGCAGGAAGACGCGGTTGAGCACCGGTTCGCTGCCGTCCTCCGGCAGCGAGACGATGTGGCCGGTCGCCGGTTCGGACAGCCAGGGCAGGTCGAGCGTGACATCGACCGCCACGCGGGCCTCGACCCGCGACACGCCGGGCAGTTCGGCGACGCGGTCGGCCATCGCGAGCGGCGCGCGTTTCAACGAGGCGAAGACATCGGCCAGCGCGTATTTCTGGTAATAGGCGTCGCGCGTCGACTCGAGCGTGAGGATCAGGCTGCGCGTCATGATCATCATCGCCAGCCCGCAGGCCATGACCAGGCTCACCGCCACGACCTGGCCCTTCATCCGGGCGAGGTCGCGCAGCAGCTTGCGGTCGAGGGGGGAGAGCATGACAGAGTGGCAAGTGATCAGGGATCAGTGATCAGTGGAAGAATTCCAAGGCTCCGGCTTCATGGGTATCTCATTTGGCATCGCTGGCAAAGAGACCCCGGACGAAGACGAATGCCGCGACGTGAATGCCAAGCGGATCCAGAAAATACAGGAGCAGTAGAGACACGCCTGCCGACGTATTTGTCGGCAGCGTCATCGCGGCGTAGAAAACGAAAATGGATCCGAGAAAGGGCATGCCTGAGGCGTATTGAAAGCCATCCATCGTCCCAAACCGCCGCTTATGAAGCCATGCGCGGACAAAGCCAAGATAGAGATTGAAAACAACGGCAGCGAAGGCGAGTAACCCAGCCACCAGCCCTCCGACGGTTCGCGTCGACAACGAGAAGGATGAGCTCTCTCCAAGAAGGAGCACCTTCACGATCAGCGCTGGCACCAGGATAGCGAACGCAATCAGCCCAAAGACGAAGAGCCAGTCGCCGATAGAGAATCGAGCGGAGTCCGGAGCATCGTGGTGGCCGTTCATGGCGGGGTTCTTTGACGGATCACTTGGCACTTCTTCCCCCTTCACCACTTCAGCTCGCGCGCCGGCAAGCGGACGTCGTTGTGCTCTTCCCGCACGATCTTGCCGTCCGAGAGGTGGAGGACGCGATCGGCCATGGCGGCCATGGCGGCGTTGTGGGTGATGACGACGGTCAGCGTGCCGAGCTCGCGGTTGATGCGCTCGATCGCTTCGAGCACGGTGATGCCGGTGGTGACGTCGAGGGCGCCGGTGGGTTCGTCGCAAAGGAGGACTTCGGGGCGCTTGGCGATGGCGCGGGCGATCGCGACGCGCTGCTGTTCACCGCCGGAGAGCTGGGACGGGAAATGGTCCATCCGCGCGCCGAGGCCGACCATTTCGAGGGCCTCTTCCGGGGTCATCGGGTCGCGCGAGATGCTGGTGATCAGCGCGACGTTCTCGCGGGCGGTGAGAGATGGGATCAGGTTGTAGAACTGGAAGACGAAGCCGACGCAGTTGCGGCGGAAGGAGGTGAGCGTGTTCTCGTCGGAGCCGTCGAGCGGCCAGCCCTTGTAGCGCAGGTCGCCGGAAGTCGGGACATCGAGGCCGCCGAGGATATTGAGCAGGGTCGACTTGCCGGAGCCCGAGGCGCCGAGCAGACAAATCAGCTCGCTGGCGTGCATTTGCAGGTCGACGCCGTGGAGCGCCACGACGGTCACCTCGCCGGTGTGGTAGACCTTGCGCAGCTTGCGGGCTTCGAAGACGACGCCGGTGGCGGGCGGTGCGGTGGCGAGGGCGTTCATCGGCTTCCCAAGCATAGACTGCGACCTCCGCATGGCAACCGTGCGAATTGCCGCCGGACTACCTCAGTGTCAGAACTACCGCTTTCTCCTTTGGAAGAAGCACCGACACTCGTCGCTCCTCAAGCGGGACCTGATAGCCGAATTCGAGCATCGAGTCATACCAAGGAGCCCGGTCCGCAGCATCGGGGACGCTCGCCTTCGTTGCGGCCAAGGCATCGGCCGCGGCGGCCTGGTCTTGGGCCTCAAGAGCCCGCGCGACCCTGGTGAAAGCCGCAAGTTGCGGATCCGGCGACGCTTGATTCGCCTCCGCGAGGCGTTCGAAGGCATTCTGGTCGCCCCGCCCTGCTTCACAGAGCATGAGCTTGAAATCGATCAACGGCATCACCGATTCCGACCCGTGGAACAAGTGTTCCTTGGCCAGCCGGAAGGCCTTGATCGCCTCGGCCCACTGGTCCGTCACGAACAATACCTCGCCGCGATTGAAGTGCAGGTGGCCGTTGCCAGGGGCCTTCTCCACCGCCGCCGAAAAGTCCGCCAGCGCGCTCGTGAAATCCCTTGTCTCCACGTGGCAGGCTCCGCGCAGCGTCAGCAGCTCGACATGATTTCCATCGATGCCTTCCGCCGCCTCCAGTTCAGCAAGCGCCGCCGGCAGGTCACGTTTCCCGAAGGCCTCTTTGGCGGCATCCATGCGTTTCTTGAACTTCCTCCCTTTCTCCCGGGCGACCTGGCTTTCGATCGCGCCATCGCCGCCGCCGTCCGTCCCTTGGGCCGCCACGTTAGCGGCAGGTTGGGCGCCCTGCGGGGACGATGCGCCCCCGCTCTTCTCGCGCTGGCATGCGGCGGCAAAGAACAGCACCAGGATGCCGGGGAGGGCCTGAGTCTTCATGGGGATGGAAGCGTTGCACCGATCCTTTCCTATCTGGAAAGCTGATACCACCCCGTCCACAACCTCTTCGAGGTAGGATTCTCTGACCGCCCGACCCGGGGTAGCTCGTTCCTCGCAACGCCGGGCTTCGGTATTGAGTCCCGTCGGGACATCACAGCCACAGCTTCAGCGCATACACCAGCGCAGGGGTGGTGATCAGGCTGAAGAGGGTGCTGTAGTACACCGCCGAGGTGGAGAACGAGACATCGCCGCCGAATTCGTGGGCGAGCAGGGCGGTGTTGACCGCGGTGGGCGCGGCGGTGGCGAGGATGAGGGCGGCGGAGACCTCGCGCGAGAAGCCGAAGGAGATCACCAGCAGCACGGCCAGCGCGGGGGAGACGACGAGCCGCAGCAGGATGGCCGACAAAAGAGGCGCGCGGAACGGGGCAGGCTTGGTCTGCGACATCTGCACGCCCAGGGTGACCAGCGCGAAGCCGATCAAGCCGGTCTGGATGAGATCAAAGGGCGTCCACAGCCAGATCGCTTCCTGCACCGGCACGCCGAGACCGCGGCAGGCGAGACCGGCGAACATCGCGTAGAGCGTCGGCTGGCGCAGCATTTTCATCAGCGCCCGGCGATGCATGCCGGCGGTCTCGCCGTGCGATTGGGCGAGGAAAAGTCCGACGGTGTAGGTCGAGATGTTCATCGTCGCGAGGACGAAGATCTGCACCGCCGCGGCCTGGTTGCCGAAGGCGAGGGTGACGAGCGGCAGGCCGTAGTTGCCGCAGTTGTAGAACATGGCGGCCAGCGAAAGCGCCTGCCTTTCCAGCCGCGGCATCCGGAAGAGCCGGCCCGCGATCAGGCTGCCGGCGAACATCAGCGCGATGGTGCAAAGGGTGAAGCCGGCGATCCGCAGCGCTTCCCCGCCGCCGAGTTCCGCGCTGACCATCCGCGTGAAGATGAAGGCCGGGACCATCAGGTAGATGTTCAGCTTCACCAGGGTCTCCAGGTGCAGCTTGAACTTCCGGTCCATCAGCCAGCCCGCGCCGACGATGCCGAAGATCGGCACGCAGACATCGAGCAGGATCCGGAAGAACACGCGGTTGGATCAACGGCGGGCCGCCGCGGAAAGTCAATCGCGTCAACGATTGTTCATCGCTTCCTCGGTGCTCTCGATCCGCCAGAAGCGGCGGGCTTCGTGGGTCGGCCAGGTGCCGAGGTCCTGCCAGGTCCCGTCGCCCGTCACGGTGGCCGCGGGGGGAGCCGTGAAATCGAGCCCGGTGCTGGTCCGGAGGTCGTGGCGGAAGCCGCTGCGGGTGCGGGCGGAGACCTTGGCCTGTCCGGGGGTGGTGCGGGTGTCGACAATCCACTGGACCGGGGAGTCGAAGTGCGCGCGGGCATTCCATTCGAGGACCGCGACGGGCGTGGACTTGTTCTGGGAAGTGTAGCTCGCGCCGGTGCCCGGGAGTTTCTGATAGAGCATCTGGAGCACGCCGTCGCGCTTCCAGCGTTCCTCGTCGTAGGTCACTTCCCAGCGGCCGAGATTCTCGGAGGTCAGATTCATGCGCGTCCATTGGTTGCGTCCCGGGTCCTGGGCGAGCGGCAGGGAAAAGACCGCGGTGATGCCGTCGAAGCGGTTGTCGTTGTAGAGCACGATGATCCGGTCCTCGGCATCGGTGAGCACCACCGGCCGGCCGACCCAGCTGGAGCCCAGTTGGGATTCGGAAAACTTCGTCGCCGGGTTGTCGAGGGCGCGGGCGGACACCGTGCGCTGTTGCCAGGTGCTGCCATTGTGGAAGAAGATGTGGTATTGGCGCGTGTGGTTGCCGCTGGCGGCTTGGTCGGCCCACCAGTTCGCGATGATCGGGCGGCCGGCGCTGTCGGTGGTCATGCCGGACTCGTTCATGATGCTGTGGCCTTCGGCGAGATCCTTGACGATTTCCGGGACGTGGTTCGGGCCGAGGCCGAGGAAAGCGGCATTCTCGACGACCGGAACGTTGATCGGGCTGCCATCGGAGCGCTGCCAGCTCGTCCCGCCGTCCGGAGAGCGGAGATAGACGTAGCGGTGATTGGTCTGGTAGCCGGATTCCCCCGCGGGCGAGTCCGAGTTGTAGCGGAACACACCGGCGAGGTGGAGCATGCCATCGGGGCCGAGGGTGATGCGATCCGGGTAGAAGCAATTGTCCGGCGAGTGGCCGCGGCCGAGCATCAGCGGCTGCTGGATCCCGCTGGCATTGGCGTGGACCGGAGCCCAGGTGTCGGTGGCGGTGTCGTAGCGGTTGAGAAACCAGTCGCCGGAGCCGGAACCGCCTTCCCGGAAGAGGAAGAGCACGTCGCCGTCCGGCAAGGTCTGGAACTTCGGGTAGGTGACGCCGTTTTCCTGTCCGGTCATTCCGGCGGTGCCGAGGCTGGTCATGACGATCGGATCCGTCCCCGTCACCGGGGCGCTGCTTTTCGCGTAGAGCAGGGCGTGGACATGCATGCCCCAGCTCATGTGCAGGTAGCCGTCGCCGTCGATCGCGCAGCTGATCACGTTGTGCGTGTCGTCGATGTTGAAGGACAGGAAATTGGTGGGGAAGAGTTCCCACTGCGACTGTCCGGTGGCGCGGCGGCCGACGACGACGGTGTTGTTCGCCGGATGGGCCGCGTCGCTCGCATGGCGCCGGTAGTAGGCGATGATCTGCTGGTCGCCGACGGTGATGAGATTGTTCTGGGCGAAGGCGACCGAATTGATCGCGGAGCCGGCATAGCCGTTCTCATCGGTGGCGGGATTGCCGTCGGTGACCGGAATGACGGAAACCCAGGCATCGTCGGGGGCTGGCGGCGGCGGCGGTCCGTCGCCGGTGGCGCTGAGCGAGAAGCTGAGGAGCGTGCCGGTGACGGCGGTGTTGGACTTGGCGAATCCGACCGAGTTGATGGTTTCGTCGAGCAAGGTCACGGTGGGCCGGACGGTGACGTAGGCGGGATCGGCGGGCCGTTTGGCATACCAGGTGGAGGTCCAGGCACCGGGGCCGCCGGTGGTGTCGAGCACGACGCGCAGGTCGATGGTGCCGCTGGTGCCGCCGGTCCAGTTCACCCAGTTGACGCTGCTGGCGGTGCCGCCGGTCGAGCCGTTGCCGAGGAGGGCCCCGTTGTTGGGAGAGGTCGGGGTGAGCGACCCGCGCAGCAGCATCCAGGTCTTGCCGATGACGTTGGCGTTGATGAAGCGGTCGTTCGCGCTGGCCGCGTTGCTTTGTCCCGTGGCGAAGCCGAGCGCGAGCCAATCGTTGTTGTTTGCGGCGGCGGTGGCGGTGAAACGGGCGTCGAGGGTGTAGGTCCGCCCGTTCACCGGAGTGAACGCGAGCGTGGCGCTGCCGCCGCTGGTGGGCGTGGCGGTGACGTCGCCATTCGCGGCGAACTGGCCGGAGGCCACCCAGGTCTCGGATCCGGGACGAGTGTCCGGGGCGGCACCGTGGAGGGCACCCGTGCCGTTGAAGTTGTCCGCGAAAATGATTTCCGACCGCAGCGGTGCGGCGAGGAGAAGCAGAAGGGAGAGGACCCGGCGCGTCATGGCCGGAGCCTCCGATATTTTTTCCAAGGGTCAATCCCGCGGATCCCCGGCCATCGGGAAGCGGCGGCTCAGAGGACGAGATTGTTCGGCAGCACGGTCAGCGACGTGAGCGGCCAGGGACCACCGATGCGGCCGAGCGGGGTGGCGGTGCCGGTGGCGAGGTTGATGGTGAACAAGGTGGTGCGCAGGCGCTTCTTGCTGCCGTCCTTCACCACGAGTCCGGCGTAGGCGGTGCCGGTGGCGCCGGAGATGTCGAAGCCGGCGACCGTGGTGATGTCCACGCCGAGGCCGCCGACGGTGTTGAGGGTGCCGGCGTTCGGCGGGTTCTGGACGACCAGGATGTCGCGGGTGGCGTCGATGTTGAAGAGGGTGGTCGGCGTTTCGACGATGTTGTCGTTGTTGTCGTAGGCGCAGGCGACGACGCCGGGAATGGTGGCGAAGTTCGGGTCGCCTCCGGCGTAGGCCAGCCCGGCATCGACCGCGACGACCGCGCCGGTGTCGGGGTGGACGCGGAGGTTCTGGCCGGCGTCGCTGATGATGCGGATGCGGTCGACCACGGGATTGAAATCGAAGGCGAAGGACTCGCCGGCAAGCAGCGGCGCGAAGGGTCCGGCGACGGCGGTGGCTTGGCCGGTCGTGCGGTTGATGGTGTAGATCCGGCTGGTGCTGCCGAGGCCGTAGAGCTGGCCGTTGAGCGGGCGGACGTCGATGGCGAGCAGCTTCTCCTTCTTCTGGAGGCCCTTGACCTTGATCGAGGTGGCGGTGGCGGGATCGTTGCTGCGGAAGAAGACGAGCTTGCCGTTGGCGGCGATGCCGGCGAGCTGATCGGACACGGGACCGCCGGCGAGGGCGCTGGCGGTGAAAAGGAGGGAGGCGGCGAGCGACTTGAGAATGGTGGTGGCTTTCATGATGCGGGGAGTGGTGGCGCGGCCGTGATTGAAACCGGCTGGTCCCTCCATCCCACGGCTTTCCCCGCAAATCAAGTGGAGAGGTTGAAATTCAGGCATCATTAAGTAACGACGGATTCACGCCGGGGGGTCCCCATGCCACTGCCATCCGGGATGGCGGATGTATGAGAGCGTTTCCTTCACGTCGAGTCCGCGGCGGGCGATGTCGCTGAAGGCCTGGCGGCGCGCTTCGAAGCGCCGGCGGTCCTCATCGGTCGGGATGTAGCGGGCGCGGTAGGGGACTCGGTTGCCGACCAGCATCACGAGGTGGCCCTCGAGGCCGAAGTCGTTTTGCATGCCGGAGAGCCGGTAGCGGCAGAAGCCGTTGGGGCCGTTCTCCCGGTAGAAATCGACGAGCCCGCGCAGTCCGCCGAGGTCCGTCTCGCGGTGGCAGTGCTCCCAGAACGGCGTGCCGGGGGCCGTGTTGAGCTGGTAGTGGAGGGCCAGGAAGTCGCGGATATCGGTCCAGCCCTTGCCGGCGAGTTCGTTGAAAAGATCCCGCATCCCCGGGGTCGGCTCGAGGCGGCTGCGGTTGAGCATTTCAACGAGCATCTGGATGCTGCCGCAGACGATCATCAGGGCGGTGGCTTCGAGCGGTTCGACGAAGCCGCCGGCGTTGCCGAGGGCGACGACGTTGTCGACCCACTGGCGCTTGTAGCAGCCGCTGCGGAATTTCACGACGCGCGGCGATTCCGGCGTCTTCGGATTCTTGCGGCGGAACTCCGCCGCGGCTTCATCGTCGCTGATGAACGCGGACGAATAGACATAGCCGCGGTTCACGTGGTGCTCGTGCTCGATCTGCCAGGCCCAGCCGGCGTCCATCTGCTCGGCGGTGGTGTAGGGCAGGATCGGCTCGTCGCCGCGCTCCCAGCCGCCGACCACCGCGCGGTCGCAGAACAGCGAGTTGCCGAAGCTTTCGTAGGGCTCCTCCAGCGCCTTGCCTAACAGCTCGCTGCGGAAGCCGGAGGCATCGATGAAAAAGTCCGCCTCAAGGCGCTGGCCGTCTTCCAGGTGGACCGCGGCGATTCCGCCCTCCGGCCGGCGGGTGGCACCGGTGACCTTGCCGTCGATGATGGTGACGCCGAACTCCCGCGCGGCGAGTTCCAGCACGCGGACCAGCTTCTCGTTCTCGATGTGGAAGGCGTGCCAGCCTTCGATATCGGGGCAGCCGTCGTCCTGGCGGGCGAAGGCCTTCCCGTGCCACATCAGGGCGGAGGGCAGGCTGGTGCAGCGGAACTCGTCGTCGCAGTAGTAGCCGTTCGGCATGCGGAGCTCCGGCGCGGTGAAATCGAGCTGGTGGTCGAAGGAATAGTCGAAGCGCCCGCGTTCGCCCCACAGGAAGCGGATGCCGAGTTTCCAGGTCGGTTCGGCGAGCTGGTGGAAGGCCTTCCGGCTGAGGCCGAGGTAGTCGAAGAGGTGCTGCGGGAAATTCGGCGTGGTGCCTTCGCCGACGCCGATCACGCCGATGTCCGGGCTGCGGACGATGCGGACGTCGAGCATCGGGAGCTTGCGCTTCAACGACAGCGCGGCGAGCAGGCCGGCGCTGCCCGCGCCGAGGACGAGGACCTTCTGGATCATGGGAGCGAGGGTTTTCACCGGGCAGTTCACCGCCGCGGGCGGGGCTGTCAATGTCACAGTCCGCGGGGCTTTTGGATCGATCCGCGCCGCCTTCGCCGTAAGACGCGCCATGCGGTTTTTCCTCGCCCTGCTCTTCCCCGCGTTGCTGGTCGTGTCCCAGGCCGCGCCGGATCCGGATCCCGCCCGTTTCGCGAACGAGATCAAGGCCTTCGAGGCCGCCGACGCGAAGAGCCCGCCGGAGAAAGGCGGCATCGTCTTCACCGGCAGCTCGAGCATCCGGATGCTGAGCCTGCCGAAGGTGTTCCCCGGCTTGAAGGCGCTGAACCGCGGCTTCGGCGGCAGCCACATCTCGGAGGTGAACCATTACCTCGAGCTGCTGGTGCTGCGCCACGAGCCGTCGACGGTGGTCTTCTACTGCGGCGGCAATGACCTGTGGGACAAGAAGACGCCGGAGCAGGTGGAGGAGGATTTCACGGAGTTCCGGACGCGGCTGTTTGCCAAGGTGCCGGGAGCAAGGCTGATCGTCATGGCGATCCGCCCGAGCCCGGCGCGGGTGTCGATCCGCGGGACGGAGGTGGCGATGAACGCGCGCTTCAAAAAGGCGGCGGAGGCGGACCGGCGGATCACCTACGTCGCCGGTTCGTGGGACCGCTTCCTCGAGGACGCCGGCAAGCCGAAGCCGGAGCTTTTCGTCGACGACGGCCTGCACATGAACGACGCGGGCTATGCGGTGTGGAAGGAATTGCTGACGCCGCTTTTGGAAAAGCCGGCGGCGGCCCGGTGACGGGAAGAGGCCGGAGCCTTCGCGGCCCCGGCCTTGTCACTCGGGGGCTTGTCACTCGGCGAGCTGGCCCAGCGCGGTGAGCGAGGTCAGCGGCCAGGGTCCGCCGATTTTGCCGACTTCCGTGGCGGTGCCGGTGGCGATGTCGATCGTGAACAAGGTGGCGCCGAGGTTCTTCTTCTTGCCGTCCTTCACGACCAGGCTGGCGTAGGGGGTCCGTTGCTGCCGGCGATGGCGAGGGCCATGCGGTGGAGGTGATGTTTCATGGGACGCGGGATCGTGGGTTCGGTGTTGGTTTCGCGCGGCGGAGCCATGGGCCAAGCCGCGCGCCGAACCTAGGAGCCCGCCCTCACCGCCTCAACGGGCCCCGGAGATAGCTTCTTCAAGGGGCCCGGACCCTCTGTCTGTCATGTGGTCGCTCGGGCCGGCGCAGCGATCCGCTTTTGCTCTGCCCGCTCCAGAACGACCTTGGCAAGGCGGGCGAGCGGGGTACCGTCCGCGCCATCGGTTTTTCCTCCGGAAGCCCCTCAAGCCGCCCGCTCCCGGTGCGGAGCCGGGAACTTTCGCGTTGAAACACCGCCCTCCGGTCCAGCGCGACGGCTGTTTCCGGGTTTCCCGCCACAAGCATCTCCACCCGGGTCCACGACCCCCGATTCCCGGCCATCCAGTTATGTCTGATCCCAACCCTTCCAGTTCCGGTCCCAACGCCGAGGCCCCGCTCGAAGTTCCCGCCGAGCAAACTCCGGCGATCGTGCGTCAGGTCGGGCTGGGGCTCGGTGTCGCGCTTTTCCTGATGACTTTCTTCGTGTCGCCTCCCGAGGGCATGACGGAGCCGGCCTGGCGGGTATGCGGACTCGCGCTGTGGATGGCGGTGTGGTGGATCAGCGAGGCCATGCCGCTGCCGGTGACGGCGCTGCTGCCGCTGGTGGTCTTGCCGCTGTCGAACCTGATGCCGCTCAAGAAGGCCGCGGCGAATTTCGCGGCCGAACTCATCTTCCTGTTTCTCGGCGGTTTCATCCTGTCGATCGCCATCCAGAAGTGGCGCGTGCACGAGCGGGTCGGGCTCGGGCTGATGCGGCATGCGGCGTGGAATCTGCCGAGCCTGCTCGCGGGGCTGCTGCTGGTGACGGGCTTCATGGGCATGTGGATGAGCAACACGGCGACGGCGATGGTGATGATGCCGATGGCCCTGAGCATCGCGGCGCTGATCACCAAGGGCGACGCGAGTTCGCCGGTGACCAGGACGCTCGTGCTGGCGGTGGCCTACGCGCCCTGCATCGGCGGGCTCGCGACATTCATCGGCACGCCCACCAACGCCGTGCTCGAGGGCTACGTGAAAGCGACCTACGGCGTGAACCTGAGTCTGGCGCAGTGGATGTCCTTCGGCGTCCCGGTGGCGGCGGTGCTGCTCGTGGGCTGCTGGCTGTTGCTGTATTTCAAGCTGCTGCGCGGCGCCCCGGCGGTGGCGGATTTGGCACCGATGATGCGGGGCCAATACGCGAAGCTGGGGAAATTCACGGCCGGCGAGACCATCACCACGGTGGTGTTCCTCGGTTGCGTGACGACCTGGGTGTTCAGCGACTTCTTCTCCGGCTTGATCGGAGCCCAAATTGAAGACGCCGTGGTGGCGATTGTCGGGGCGCTGGTGCTTTTCGTGACACCGCTGGACCGGAAGTGGGAACGGACGGTGCTCACCTGGAAAGACGTCGAGAAACTGCCCTGGGGGATCCTGATTTTCTTCGGCGGCAGCCTGAGCCTGTCGGCGGCGTTGACCGAGACCGGCGTCACGCAGTGGCTGAGCCAGGAGCTGCAGGTTCTGCATGCCGTGCCGGTGTGGGTTCTCACCATCGTGGTGGTGGTGTTGATCGTCGCGGTGTCGGAGATGATGAGCAACTCCGCGACCATCACGGCGTTTCTTCCGATCCTCGCGGGGCTCGCGGGCGGCTTGGGAATCCATCCGTTCCTCATCATGATTCCGGCGACGTTGGCGGCGAGTTGCGCGTTCATGATGCCGGGCGCCTCGCCCACGAACGCGATCGCGTTCAGCACCGGCAAGGTCTCGGTGCCGGACATGGTCAAGACGGGCCTCTGGTTCAACCTGATCTGCGCCGTCGGAATCCTGTTGGCCGCCTACTTCCTCATTCCCCGGATCATGGGCTTCGACCCGCTGACGCCGCCGAACTGGTCCTTGCCACCGGCGCCGTGATCCGGGCGAGGGCCGCAGCCCGGGCGTCTCCTCCCGCGCCCGCAGCTGTAGCGACCGACCTCAAGCCGCGGACCGATTCCGTGCTTGAGGACGGCATGCGCCGGGACCGCCCGGACGAGGCAGCGGAAAGCATGACGAACGCTATCCGGACCGGACCGCCAATGTCTCACGCAGGGTGAAATCGGCGGGAAGGCGACGAAGGCGCGCCGCCCTAAGCCGCCGTCCCTTGGACCCGGGTCGCGAGGGGGCGCCTCACTTTTTCGGGCGGCCGTAGCCGGCGGCGGGCTTGCCGTCGTCGCCGAGCTTGCCGGCGGCCCAGAGCAGGCCCTTGGCCACGAGGTCGAGGTAGCGGTCGTCCTCCACCGTGGCGTTGTTGTGGCCGATGGTGGTGGCGAAGACGCGGGTCTTCTTCGGGCCGTGGAGGTTGGTCCAGACGACGACCGCCTCCTGCTTGTCCTGCTTGCCGGTGGCGAGCGGCTTGGCGGCGTCGAACAGGCGGTGGTTGTTGTAGAGCTCCTCGTTGATGGTGGTCCAATCGGACAGTCCCTTGGTCACCGGGTGGTTCTTGTCGGTGTAGGAGATGTCGATCGGCTTCTGCGGGCCGTGGCCGCTGGACTGCAGGCCGAGGAACTCGAACCACAGCGAACCGTCGCCGCCCAGGGTCTCGACCGTCTTGCGGAAATCGCCGGTGCGGTAGCTGTGCATCGCGCAGTGCAGGGCGACGGCGGGGATGCCCTCGTCGTGCGGCTTGAGCACGCCTTTCACGACCTCCACGTCCTTGATGTCGGCGGCGCACTCGTCGTGGATCACCACGTCGTAGCCCGCGGCGTAGTCGGGATTGCCGTAGATCGGCAGGGCGGGCTTGGTGCTCTTGTCGTCGACGTGGACCTGGGTGACCGTCACGTTGATCCGCTCCTCGAGGCCGGTCTTGAGAATCTCGGTCTGGGCCTTGTAGTCGTGGCAGCAGCCGCCGGTGATAAGCATCACCTTGAGCGGCTTGGCGTCCTGGGCGAACGCGGCGGCGGAGAACAGGGAAACGAAAAGAACGGCGGAGCGGGTTTTCATGATGGCGTGATGCTAGGTGGATGAACCGTGGATACAAGGCCGGAGCATTGCCGGCAGGAAGAGCCATACCGCGGGATCGGCGGCATTCGTTCAGTCGGCCGCCGCCTTTCCATCATCCGCCGGCACCAGCACGGCGATGACCGGATGATGATCGGAGCCCATGCGGTCGGGGTGGACCCGGCGTTCGAGCACCTGCCACGAGCGGCTGACGAGGATGTGGTCGATCGGCAGGCCGATGCCGTGGCGTCGCCAGGTCACGGGCAGGCCGAAGCCCTTTCCGGTGTCCTGCAAGCGTCCGGCACGCAGCAGACGGCGGAACCATGGCGAAAAGGGCGTGCAGTTCAGGTCGCCGAGGAGGACCACGGGGATGTCCGACGCCGCGGCGATGGCCGCCGCTTTCTCATACTGCCCGTTCCTCTCGTCGAAGCGATGGCCGGAGCGGGGGGTGCGCGGGTGCATGCCGAGGATCCGGACCGGGCCCTGCGGCGCGTGCATGACCGTGGAAATCCATGGCTTGCCCGCGGCGAGGCCGGCGGGGTCGGGGGCATCGAGCGGGTGCCGGCTGAGCAGCCACATCCCTTCCGCGCCGTCGCGGCCGCTGTCGATGCGGTAAGGATAGACGGCCGAAAGCTTCTCCAGCCGCGCGCGCCAGTCGGTCGTGCATTCGCTCAGCACGACCACGTCGGCATCCTGCTCTAACAACCATGGCAGCGCCTTGTCTTTCCGCGGGTTTTCCCACAGCAGGTTCCAGGCGATGAACTTGAGTGCTTTGTCCTGTTCTGAAGGTCGCGTGGGAGGGATCCAGTAGGGGAGGATCGTCAGCAGGGATCCCGCGAGCAGGACGCCGCTGGCGATGGCGGAGCGGCGGCCGCGCTTGAGGAAGAAGGCCAGCAGCAGGATCAACAGCACGATCCACGCGAAACGAAAGTGGCTCAGCCGTTCCAGGTGGCTCGACCAGAGACCCAGCGGGGAAGCCGCGGTGCCGAGGAAGGCAATTCCGAGCAGCAGCGCTGGAACCCGTGCCAAGACACGCTTCAACCACGGAGGGATCGGTCGGCCCATGGGTTGGAAGATCGGGAGAAGACGGTTTCGGGTCAAGGGGGCGAATCGGCTTGTCCGCGGTCTCCGCATCATCTAACCCCATCACGATTCTATGGAGCACCGAATGTTTCCGATCGCCGCGTTGACACTGCCGCTGCTTTTCATGGCCTCATGCCATGACGCCAACCAACTCCAGCAAGATCCGTGGCGGTTCATGGCGATCGATTACAGTCCGCACGAAGCTTACCGGCCCAAGGAACTCAGGAAGCTCGCCGACGATACGGATCGCGACCATGCCGAACGGCGTCGCATGCTGTGGCTTATCCTGCGTGCGGCGGGGGAGAAAGACCCGCAGTTCCGGGATCTGATCGGGCGGACCGATCTCCGGCGCGATCATGAGTTCGATCTTGCCCTGGCCGGCTACGACTATGCGGTGAACGCGAACGGGAAGGCGCTGGATTTCATCCTGAAGGAGGACGCGAAACTGTCCCGCGGCGGCGACCACTCGACCATCCAGGTCATGTCGTTTCTCGACGAATGGGAGCGGACGCCGCCCGTGATCCGGACCCATGAGGCACATGCCGATGGCACGGGCGGCACTGCGGTAACGGCGTTCTGGCTGACCCGAAAGCACTTCTTTCCGGAGCACTGCGCCGCATTCCAACGCAAGGAATCAGCGGCCGCGACCCGTTAAGCATCGGGTTTCAGCGGGTGCCGGAGAAGTGGCGCTTGCCGTATGAACCAAGGGACAGCCGGATTTGCACGGCCCGGCCCTTGTTCGCTTGCCCTCACCCGCGGGGACTCTGCCAGTCGCCGTGCTTGTCCATCCACTTCAAGGCCCAGCCGTACATCACCACGGCGAGGATCGCCAGCAATCCCACCCGGCCGGCCCAAAGGATCATCGCCACGGTCAAGACGATGGAGAGCCAGAGATAGCCCAGCAGGGCCTTGCGGGTGGGGACGCCCAGCAGGGTGAGCCGGACGAGGAAGGGCGGCACCTTTTTCCGAAGAAGAGCGGGCGAAGGCGGCGAGGAGGGCGGGGCGTAGGGAGAATCGGGAGAAGACATCGGCGGCAACGGGGCGGTGGAGTTCAGAGAATTTGAGACATGTCTCTACCATGAAGCGAGAGCGAAAACAATGGGGCCCAACCCGCGGCAGGCGATGGAGCGAACCGTGGCCGCGACATCCTGCCGCAGGCCCCCATTGTGAAACAGAGGGACATGAAACAGAGAGGCAGGCGATTTGCTTCGATCCCCCGCCATTGGCCTCGGCTGGTGTTGGACGCGCCCTTGGTGCCCGGAGCGTGTCCCCGGGATGTGGCGTGAGAGTCCGAAGGCCACGAGAGAGATGGGCGCTCGCGGGAGAACCGGGCGGGCGGCAAGCCGGCCGGTGATATCCTTTACATCGTGCGAAATTCCACGGATTCCTCCGGCCGCATGTTAGAAGGTCATCGCGCGGAGGATGTCACAAAGGCGGGACCTTTCCGCCTTGCCGAATGGCACGATGCCAAGGGTTACGGCTGGATCGATGCAGGCGGGAGGCGGGTGTTCGCGCACATCAAGGACTTCGCTCCCGGGCAGCGGCGGCCGGCGGCGGGGGACGAGGTGACCTTCACGCCGGGCACGGACGAGCAGGGCCGGCCGCGGGCGACGGCGGTGCGGCTGGTGAAGCAGGCGGCACGGATCGGGCCCGGGGCGTGGGGGGTGCTGGCCTTGCTGCTGGTGGCACCCGTCGCGGGTGGCATCCATGACGGCTTCCCGTGGTGGGTGATTCCCGCCTGGTATGCGGTCGCCTCCTTGGTGGCGTGGTGCCTTTATGCTTCCGACAAGCGCCGGGCGCGGGAAGGGGGCTGGCGGGTGGAGGAGACGACGCTCCATCTCGTGGAGATCCTCGGCGGCTGGCCGGGGGCCTTCCTTGCGCAGCGGAGGTTCCGCCACAAGACGGTGAAGCGCTCCTTCCAGGGTGCCTTCTGGCTGGCCGTCGCGATCCATCAATTCATCGCGATCGACGAGCTGACGAACTCGGCGCTGATCGATGCGGTGTGGAAGCGGGTGAGCGCGAGCGCGGGCGGGATCGGCGAAGATCAACCGGGGGACTGGCGAATCGCCGAAGCGCCTGGCTCCGGTTGGTCACGTGGACCTTCAGCTCCCCGGCGGCCGGGCGAAGGCCGCGTCGAGCTTGTCCAGCAAGGCGAGACCCGCGTCCGCGGAGCCGTTCGCGGCCAGGGCACGGAAGCGGGTTTCCGCGTCGAATTCGGCAATGCCGATCGTCGCGAACTCTTCAATCAGTTTGTTGATGCTGATGTCCCGGTGCTTGGCCAGTTGGCGAAGCCTGGCGTGTTTATCGTCGGGCAGACGGATCGTTAGAATGCTCATGGCAGGGTTGATAGAAAGGTTTCGGGAGAAAGGATCCGGAGATTCGGGAAATGAAGTAGGCCCCGGTCGAGGTCGCGAAGATTGTGCGTCACGATCACCTCCGCCGCACCGGCGACGGCCAGTTCGATGAGATGATTGTCCCCCTCGTCAGGGAGATTCGGTCGCCACAGGTAGTAGACCCGAACCCATTCCGCCACCGAGAGGAAGGATTCGCGAAGAAGCTTTCGTTCGGCAGGGGGCAAAGGGCACGTGGCCATCAAGTCATCGCGTCCCAGCAGGTCTTCATACTCGTGAAACAAGGCGGCACCCATCAGCGGCAAGGCCTTTCCCCCCAAGCATGCCCGCAACACCTTCCGGTTGATTCCGGCAGGACTCAGCAGCGCGGCGATGAAAACATTGGCATCCACGACAATGCGGGGCGGCATTGCTGGATGATAGCGCGGGTGCTGTCATCTGGCAATTTGATTCCACCCCCTGTGGTCTTTGACCCTCACCGGCAGCCGAAGAAGCGGCGCTGGCGGATGAGGTCGGCGACCTGGGGCGGTACCATGTCGGTCCAGCTTTCGTCGCCGGCGGCGATCTTCTTGAGGACCTCGCGCGAGAAGATGCTGAGGTAGTCCGGGTTGAAGTTGTCGAGCGCGACGAAGCTGCCGCGGTCGGCGAGGTAGCCGTAGAGCTTCTTGAGTTCGGGCGCGACTTGCAGGTTGTCGACGGTGGTCAGCTCGCCGGTCGCCGCATTCTTGAGCGGATAGACGTAGAGCTTGAGGTTGTTTTTGAAGAGGCGGCCGAAGCTTTCGAGGATGCCGCCGGGGAGCTGGGTGTAGTATTTTTCCTCGAACAGCTCGGTCAGGCTGGGCGCGCCCATGACGATGCCGATGCGCTCTTTCGTCCGCCAGGAGAGGTAGGCGGCGAGGCGGTAGTATTCGAAGTAGTCGGAAATCATCACCGTCTTCCCGCAGGCGGCGAGCAGGTCGGCGCGGGCGAGGAAGTCGCGGCGGTCCACGTCGTCGCCGCCGGCCAGCAGGTTGCGCATGGTGAGTTCGAAGACGGGGAGCACCTCCTTGCCGGCGACGTCGGGGTCGGCGGTGAATTTCTCCAGCGCGCACTGGAGCATGTCGAGGTTGACGTGGGTCGGCGGGCGGAAGCTGCCGCGCTCGACCAGAACGGCCTTTTTGTAAAGGACCTCCGAGGGTTGTAGTACTTGGCCGCCGGGGTCGAACATCGCCGCGCCGCTGAGGCCGAGCTGGACGAGCTTGAGGCTGATCAGGCGGTTGTCGACGGAGCGGAACTCGATGCCGCGGAACTCGATCACGTCGATCTCGATGCGGCCGGTGGTCAGCTTGTCGAGCAGGCTTTCGACCAGCAGCTCGGGCTCGTGGTGGAGGAAGAAGGCGCCGTAGAGCAGGTTCACGCCGACCACGCCGAGGGCTTCCTGCTGGAGCGAGGCCTCGGCGTCGAGCATGCGGACGTGGATGAGGATCTGCGACGGCTCGTCGCGCGGTCGGGACTGGAATTTCACGCCCATCCAGCCGTGGCATTCGTTGCCGCCCTTGAAGCTGCGCGCGACCACGGTGTCGGCGAAGGCGAAGAAGGCGGTGGTGTCGCCGCGCCGTTCCTCGAGACGGTCGACGTTGAGCTTGAACTCGCGGTCGAGCATCGCCTGCAGGCGGGTGCGCGAGACGTAGCGGTCGCCGCTGCCGTAGATCGCGTCGCTGACGGTCATGTCGTAGGCAGAGATGCTCTTGGCGACGGTGCCGGCCGCGCCGCCGACGCGGAAGAACCAGCGCACGACTTCCTGGCCGGCTCCGATTTCGGCCAGCGTGCCGTACCAGCGTGGATCGAGGTTGATCTTGAGCGCCTTGTGGTGGGTATCCAGTTCTTCGGCCTGCATGGCAGGCGGAGAGCAGGAGTCACGCCACGATGGCCGCCGGGTAATGGCGATAGGCCTCGCGGGCGGTGAGGTCGATGAAGCCTTCGAGCGAGCCGCCGCCGTGGCCGGCGAAGTAGTCGTGCTGGGAGGCGTGGGCGCGGAAGGCGGCGAGGCGTTGGTCGCGGTGGGACGTGGCGTCGATCACGAGGTCGGCGGGATCGTCGCGGTTCAGCAGGCCGGGCAGGGCGTGGTTTTCCTGCCAGGCGTGGATCGTCAGGATGTCGCGGGCGTTTCCGGAGGCTTGGAAGACGGCGTGGTGAACCAGTAGGTGGGCCGGGTGCCAATACTCGCCGCCGCTGCCGTGGGTGACGATCAGGGAGGGCCGGAGTTGTTCTAACAGGCCGGCGAGTTGCGCGGCGAGGTCGCTCGCAGAAACGTCCGGCGCGAAGGTGCGGTGGGCCTTGCCGAGGGGATCGATGTGGCCGAGGAACTCCACGGACGCGGCTCCCAGCGCGGCGGCGGAAGCGCGGAGTTCGGCCTCGCGCCGGCGCCCGAGTTCCTCGCGGGTAACGCCGCCGGTGATCCCGCCTTCGCCGCGGGTCAGGCAGGCGAGGTGGAATTCCCGGCCGCGCGCGGTCAGTTCGCAGAGCAGGCCGGAGGCGAACAGCTCGTCATCGGGGTGGGCGATGGCGACCAGCACCGGCCCGGGTTTTTCTAACAAGTGCTCCAGCGCGACCGGCCGCGGCGCGCGCGGCGGGCGGATCTTGCGCAGGAGCTGGAGGCCGCGCTTGCGGTAGAAGAGCGGGTCGGTGAGGCGTTGGGAAAGCTTGCTCCACATGGCGGTCGGTTCAGGGCGGGGTCAGCGGCCGGCCGAGGAAATCCTGCACGAGGGCGACCAGGTTGCGGGCGAAGTTTTCCGGGCTGAAGCGGGCGGCATGGTCGCGGGCGACATCGCGGAGGGCCTCCGTGCCCGCGGGGTCTTCGATTCGGGCGATGATCTTGCGGACCGCATCATCGGGATCCTGATAGACCAAACCGGCCACCGGGACGATCTCCCGCGAGCCGCCTTCCGCGGGGACGAAGGGCACGAGGCCGGCGGCGGCCATTTCCGCGACGGCGATGCCGAAGGCCTCGACGCGGCAGGCGTGAATCCCGAAGCTGCGGGACGCGAACCGCTCCGCCTTTTCCCGGGGCCCCAGGAAGCCGGGCGTGCGGATCCACTCGCGGCGCTGGTCGGCGAGGCGGCGGATCTCGCGGGCATGGGGGCAGTTGCCGAAATGTCCCAACAGGTCGAGCGTCACCGCATGGCCGGCGGCGCGGACGCGGTCGAGGATGCCGATGATCACCCCGATCTCCTTGTCCGGCACCACCCGGCCGAGGCAGACGAAACCGAGGGGGTCGCGCGGCTGCGGGGCATGACGGGTTTTCGACAGGACCGGCGGATGGAGCACCGGTGCCCCGCGCCGCTGGAAGAAGCGCTGGAGCACTTGCGCGGACCAGTTGGAGTTGGCCACGACGAGGTCGTCGGGTCCGAAGTCCGGCGTGTCGCCGCGGCCTGCGATCGCTTCGCCGATCGCGAGGTAGCATTGGCGCAGCATCGAGGGTCGGTGGCGGCCCAGGTCGGCCGCGTGCGGGTAGAGTGCGAGGCGGCATTCCTCGTTGAAGCTGAAATCGCCGATCAGGTGGATGCCCGGGCGTCCGAAGCGGATCGGATTGTAGGCGCTGATGCAGGCGTCGAAGCGGTCGCCGAGCGAGCGGCAAAAGCGCTCGAAGCGGGCGCGCTGCCAGAAGGCGAGGGTGGTTCCGGATTCCACCCCGGGAAGCCGCGGGGCGGGCAGCAGGGTGATCTTCGCGGGATCGACCCGCGTGCCGTAGACGTCGTTGAGGTCTCTCCAATCGACCGGCGAGGAGGTGGTGAAGGTGACTTCGGCGAGGTCCTGCAAGGCGTCCAGCGCCCACATCGCGGTCGCCTCCGAGCCGCCGCGGCCCATCCAGGGATGGGCGATCAGGATTCCAGGTGGTCGGGGGGTGGCCATCGGATCGGGAGGTTCAGGCCTTCAGGCGCCATGCCTGCGGGACTCCGGGGGGAAGCGGCGCTTCCGATTCACGGGCAGAGATGAAGGGATGGCGGCACAAGTTGTCGAATCTTTTACCATGTTGATGTGCATCCATCCCCCGAAGGGGTAGGCATTCATATCGGCTGCCGCGGTGCTACCATTCTCCCATACGTCATGCGAAACCTCATCTTGAACGCTTTCCTCACCGCCGGGCTGCTTGCGATGCCCGCGAAGGGAGAGCGGGAGATGGAGTCGCTCGACCGCGGTCTGGTGGCGGTCCGCCAGGCCGACGGAAAGGTTTTCACCTCCTGGCGGCTGCTGGCCACCGACCCGGAAGGAACCGCCTTCCATCTTTACCGCGTGGCCGGCGGCGAGGTCCAGCGGGTGAACCGTGAACCCCTCGAGGGAGCGACCTGCCGGGTCGACGAGTTGCCGGGCGAGGTCGATGCTTATTTCATCCGTCCGGTGGTCGGCGGGAAAGAGGGGCCGCCGGGCAAGCGGGCCAAGGTGCTGGCTTCGGACTTCATCGAGATCCCGGTCCGGCCGATCGAAGGCTACCGTCCGGGCGATGCCTCGGCCGGTGATCTCGACGGAGACGGGGAATACGAGATCGTGCTCCACCAGGTCTCCGGCGGCCGCGACAATTCGTTCAGCGGCATCACCGGCACGCCGGTGCTCGATGCCTATAAGCTCGACGGCACCCACCTGTGGCGCATCGACCTGGGCATCAACATCCGCGAGGGCGAGCACTACACGCAGTTCATGGTGTATGATCTGGACGGCGACGGCCGGGCGGAGATCGCCTGCAAGACCGCCGACGGGACGAAGGACGGCCGAGGCAAGATCATCGGCGACAAGGACAAGGACTGGCGCAACAAGGACGAGGGAAGCCAGCGGTTCGGCCGCATTCTCGAAGGCCCCGAATACTTCACGATCTTCGACGGCAGGACCGGCGCGGCGCTCAAGACGGTGGATTTCATTCCCGGACGCGATCCGGTCGACGGCTGGGGCGGGATCGGCGGCAACGGCGGCAACGACAGCTACGGCAACCGCTGCGACCGCTTCCTGGCCTGCGTGGCCTATCTCGACGGGAAACACCCCAGCGTCGTGATGTCTCGCGGCGTCTACGGCCGGATCGTGCTGGCGGCGTGGGACTGGCGCGGTGGCGAGTTGTCCTCGCGCTGGGTCTTCGACTCGGGGATCGGCAAGGCGCCCTATGACAAGGCATCGCCCTACTCCGGGATGGGCGGCCACGCGCTGTCGGTCGCGGATGTGGATGGCGACGGCAAGGACGAGATCGTCTATCAGGCGATGACCGTCGACGACAACGGCAAGGGCCTTTACTCGACCGGCCGCCGCCATGGCGATGCGCTGCATGTCGGTGATTTCGACCCCGAGCGTCCCGGCGCGGAGCTGTATCTGGTGACCGAGAACGAGGGGGAGACCGTGCGTTTCCGGACACCCGGCGCGGGCTTGCACGATGCCAAAACCGGCAGCCTGCTGTGGAGCCACAGCCCGGGCGTGGACATCAGCGACGGCGTGGTGGCGGACATCGATCCCCGCCATCCCGGTGCCGAGGTCTGGGGCGGGCCGGGCGGGTTGCGGACAATCCGCGGCAAGGAAATCGGTCCGAGGCCGCGGATCGCGGACTGGGTCATCTGGTGGGACGGTGACCTGCTGCGCGAGATCTACGGCGGATTCTCGATTTTCAAATGGAATCCCGGCGAGGGACGGGAAGAGCCGATTTTCACCGCCGAAGCGCCCTTCGGCAGCGGGCGCGGCAACCGCCACGCCGGGCTCCGGCCGTCGCTCGCGGCCGACCTGATCGGCGACTGGCGGGAGGAACTGCTGGTCCCCGGACCGGGCGGCAGGTCGCTGCGGCTTTACACCACCACCATCCCGACCGCGCACCGGCTCACCACGCTGATGCACGATCCCCAGTACCGGCTTTCGGTCGCGTGGCAGAATGTTTCCTACAACAAGCCGCCGCATCCCTCGTTCTTCCTAGGGGCGGGCATGAAGCCGCCGGTCCGCCCGGCGATCCGGACGGCGGGGGCGGCGGAATGATCCCCGCAGGCCGGCGTCCGGAAATCACCTTTCCTTCCTTCCGCGGGCTGCCATCCTAACAGGCAAGCCATGGCCTTCACCCCCGCCCAGAAGCACCTCTTCTACACCGAGATCGCGAAGATGCTGGAGGCCGGTTTCGGGATCCGGGATGCGGCCCGCGCGATGCTCGACACCCGGCCCCCGTCGTTCCAGGCCGGCTTGCTCCGGGAAATGGAGGCGGGTCTGGAGGCCGGGAAATCGATCACGGAATCCTTCGGCAGCGGCCATGCGGCGGTGGGCGAACTGGAGCGCAGCATCATCGGCGCGGGCGAGCGCGGCGGCCGGCTCGCCCAGGCCTTCCAGCAACTGGCGGATTACTTCGGGATGATCGCCACGGCACGGCGCGATGTCCGGCAGGCGATGGTCTATCCGGTCCTGCTGCTCCACCTCGGGCTGTTCGTCGCGGTGCTGGCTCCGGGCCTGATGAGCCAGAGCGGCTTGGGCGAGATCCTCGCGGGCTTCGTGATGAGCCTGGGCTTGGTCTATGGGGTCGTGTTCGCCGGCTGGCTGGCGGTCCGGGCCCTGTTGAAATCGGCACCGGGAAGCGCGGCGATCGACCGCCTGATCCGCGGGATCCCGGTGATCGGCAAGGCCCGCCGCGCGATGGCGATGGCCCGTTTCACCAAGGTCTACCACACCTGCCTGCTGGCCGGGCTTTCGATGCAGGAGACGGTGGAAACCGCCTGCACCGCCTCCCACAGCGGCGTGATCCGCGAGGCGGGCGAAGTCCTGCAGGCCGCCCTCAAGGAAGGGAGCGCGCTCGGGCCGAAGTTCATCGACTCCGGCGCTTTCCCGGCCGCCTTCGCCCGTTCCTATGCCACCGCGGAGGAAGCCGGCGGCCTCGACAAGGACCTGGCGCGTTGGTCGAACCTTTACCACGAGGAAGCGGTCCGCGGCGTCAAATCGGCTTCGAACATCGTCTCGAAGGCGGTCTATTTCCTCGTCCTGCTGTTCGTCGCCGCGACCATCATCCGGATCTACAGCGGCTACTTCGACATGATCGAATCGATCACCGAATAGCAAAAAAATGCCCGGCCCCCTGGAAGGAAGCCGGGCGGTGAGGGGGAAAGAAAACTCAATTGACGGCAACCGCCGACGAACCGGTCTCGCCGGTACGGATGCGGATGGCTTCCTCGACGTTGGAGATGAAGACCTTGCCGTCGCCGATCTTGCCGGTGTTGGCGCTCTTCACGATGGCTTCGGCCACGCCGCCCGCCTGGGCATCGTCCACCACGATCTCGATCTTCACCTTGGGCAGGAAGTCCACGGTGTACTCCGAGCCACGGTAGATTTCCGTGTGGCCCTTCTGACGGCCGAACCCTTTCACTTCAGTCACGGTCATGCCCTGGACGCCGACTTCGGCGAGGGCTTCCTTCACTTCCTCCAACTTGAACGGTTTGATGATCGCTTCGATTTTCTTCATGGTGCGGCGGATTGGTCAGAGACCCTTGAGCAATGCCCGTGCCAAATGCGGCAGGGAATTTTTTAAAACTGATTCAAGCTAGGTTTCGCGGGCATTCTTGGCGAGCGGAAAACCGGTCAGCGGCCGGAGATTCGTGCGAAGTTTTCGCGAAATGACGCGCCGGGACGGTTGCGAAAGTCGGATCCTTCGCCCATGGTAGGGCGCATTCCGAATCATACCCCATGAAGCACTTCCTTCTTCCCATCCTCGCCGCCTCGATTTTCAGCGCCTCGGCCGACGAGGCCCAGAAGGCGAAGCTCATTGAAATCGGCAAGGCCAGCTTTGCCACCTGCATGGCTTGCCACGGTCCCGACGGCCAGGGCGTCGCGGTCGGCCCCGACAAGAAAATGGCCCCCACGCTCGCGGGTTCGAAAATCGCCACGGGCGACCCGGCCGTGTTCGCCCTTTCCGTGCTGAAAGGCATCCAGAAGGACCCGGCCAACACCGCGGTCCTCGGCATCATGGCCCCGCTGGAAGCCACGCTCGACGACGAGAAACTGGCCGGCGTGATGACCTACGTCCGCAATTCCTTCGGCAACAAGGCCGACGTCGTGACCCCGGAGGACGCCAAGAAGTTCCGCGAGATGTTCAAAGACATCAAGGCACCGGTGCTTCGCGCCGACCTCGAGAAGACCGCCGCCTCGCACAAGAAGTAAGGCCATGCGCGGATTCCTCGCCCCGATCGTTTTCCTCGCCGCCGTCTCCGCCCATGCGGCGGAGGCGGTGAAGCTGGAACTGAGCGCTGACGACCGGATGGTCTTCAGCAAGACGAAGTTCGAAGTCGTCAGCGGCCAGAAGGTCACGCTGGTCTTCAAGAACACCGGCACCAAGGGCGAGAAGTCCATGAAGCACAACGTGGTGGTGCTCAAGCCGGGTACCACCATCGTGTCCTTCGCGGTGAAATGCCTCGCGGCTGCGGAGACCGGCTACGTGCCGACCGACAAGGAGTCGAAGGAGCAGATGGTCGGCCACGTGAAGCTGATCGGCGGCGGACAAACCGCCACCATGACCTTCACCGCCGGCGAACCCGGCGAATACCCGTTCTTCTGCTCCTCGCCCGGGCACTTCGACAAGATGCAGGGCAAGATCATCGTGAAGGCGAAGTAAGATCCGCCCCTTTTTCAAGGAAACGCCGGTGGACCGCCATGGTCCCCCGGCGTTTTCATGTTCAGGCTCAGGCCTTGTTCTTGAGCAGGTCGCGGATCTCGGCGAGGAGCTTTTCCTCGGCGCTGGGCTCCGGCGGGCCGGCGGGGGTCGCGGGCTTCTCGAAGCGGGCTTTCGCGGTGTTGTAGGCCTTGACCACGATGAACAAGGCGAAGCCGACCAGCAGGAGACTGATCAGCGAATTGATGAGGGGCCCGATGTCCACCAGTCCTCCGATCATGATGGTGCCAACCTCCTTGACCTTCGCGATCGCGGTGATGGTTTTCAGGAGCACGCCGGTGAACTCGGTGATGACCTTGCCGAATGCCGCGCCGATGATCACGCCGACCGCGAGGTCGAGCATGTTGCCCTTGAGGATGAAGTCTCTGAATTCTTTGAGCATGGTTTGGTGGGGAAGTTACCCGATCAAGCCAGCAACAAATCTAACATCAGGCAATGAGGATTTCGCCCGGGATGGCGAAGCCCCGCCAGGAATGGCCTGTCGCCTGACCTTCAGGCTCCACGAGGCGCCGGTCGATCAATCGTCCTCGTCCTTCGCGCCCTTGACCCGCACCTTGCCGCGCAGCTTGGCCTCGATGTAGCCGTCGATGTCGCCGTCCATCACGTTCTGGATGTTGCCGGACTCGTGGCCGGTGCGGAGGTCGAGCACCTTCTGGTAGGGCTGGAAGACGTAGGAGCGGATCTGGTTGCCCCAGCCGATGTCGCCCTTCTCGCCGTAGGCCCGCTCGGACTCGGCCTTGCGCTTGTCCTCCTCGAGCTGGAACAGCTTCGCCTTGAGGATCTCGTAGGCGAGTTCCTTGTTGGCACCCTGGGAGCGGGCGTTGGTCGAGCGGATCAGGATGCCGGTCGGAAGGTGGCGCAGCAGGACGCCGGTCTCCACCTTGTTGACGTTCTGGCCGCCCTTGCCGCCGGAACGCATGGTGGTGATCTCGATGTCCTTGTCGTTGATCTCGATCTTGATCTCGTCGTTCACCTCGGGGGTGGCATCGACGGAGGCGAAGGAAGTGTGGCGCTTGCCGGCCGAGTCGAAGGGCGAGATCCGCACCAGGCGGTGCACGCCGCGCTCGTTCTTCAGGTAGCCGTAGGCGTAGTCGCCGGTGATCTTCATGGTCGCCCCGCGCAGGCCCGCGCCTTCGCCGTCCTGCCAGTCGATCGTTTCGCAGGTGAAGCCCTTCCGCTCCGCCCAGCGCTGGTACATGCGGTAGAGCATCTGCGCCCAGTCGCAGGCCTCGGTGCCGCCGGCACCGGCCTGGATGATGAGGTAGCACGAGGCCATGTCGCCCGGCTTGTCGAGCAGGGTGAGCAGCTCGAAGGAAGCGATGTCCGCATCGAGTTCGGCGGCCTGCGTGAAGGCCTCGGCCGCGGCGGAGTCGTCGTCGAACTCGCGTGCCAGCTCGATGCCGGCGAGCAGGTCGTCGTAGCGCCCGTTGAGTTTCTGGAAGGCGCCGAGTTTCTTCTTCAGCGAGGAGATCCGGCTGTTGGTGGCGCGGGCCTTTTCCTGGTTGTTCCAGAACTCGGGGTCGCCCATCGCGGCTTCCAGCGAGCCGATCTCGCGTTCAAGGGTCGGGACGTCAAAGATACCTCCCGAGCTGGGTCAGACGGCTCTTCAGAGCGTCCGTGTCCAGCGACGAGAGGTCGGCGGTGTGAATTTCAGCCATAAGGTCGGGCGGGAAGGTGGGGAGGACGGGGGGCGGAGTCAAGGGGGAGGAAAGGTGTGCTTGATCCCCGGCGGGACCGGTGCATGGTGGGAATACGGCGTTTGAAAGACGCTCCCACCCATGGTGTCACGGATCTCCGCCCTCTTCGCCTGCCTGCTGGCCCTCGTGGTCGCCTGCCCGCTGTGCTGTTGCGCGGGTCAGGTCTTGGAAGAGCGCGAGCCGTCCTGTTGCTGCGCGGGTTCTTCCGGGGAGGATGAACCGTGCCACCGCTGCCCCTGTGCCAGCGAAGATCCGCGGGAGATCCCGGATCCCCTCGTGCTGCCGCAGGGGGCGGGAGCTTTACTTGGCTGCCCGCCGCCAGCCGCGGGCGTGGAAATCGGCCATCTGCCGGTGCCAGGCTTGGAGCGTCCGCGTTGGACCCCGCCGCCGCCGTGGCACGCGCCGCCGGCCGAGCGACGCGCCCGGCTGGTCAGTCGCTTGCTGTGAGAAGACGCGGCCCTTCGCGCCGCCCTCCGCCATGCCTGGAACGGCCGCGGTGAAGCCGTGCCGTCGTTCCGTGATGTCTTCTCCCGATCCAAGCAACTGAATCCATGAAATCCCTTTCTTTATCCATCCTGCTCGCCGGGGTGGCCGCCGCGCATCCCGTCTCCTTCGAAGGAGCGTACCAGCTCATGCTCGGCGGCACCGACACGGTGCAGAACTTCGAACTCTACCACTCCTACACCCCGAAGACCGCCTTCGGCCTCCACGCGATGCGCTTCGAGGACGAGCGCGCCGACGACCTCTTCGCCGGGCTCCAGCACAACTGGCTGCTCAAGCGCTGGAACCTGCCCGACGCCCAGGCCAACGTCTACCTCGGCGCCGCCGCCGGCCTCGCGAAACAGGACGGCGATCCCTGGGCCCCCGCCGGCCTCGGGTTCTTCCGCGCCGACTACGAAACCCGCCGGATCTTCACCGCCTTCGAAACCAAGCTGGTCGGGTCCGAGGACGTCTCGCGCGGGGTCACCAGCGCCTCGATCGGTTTCGCGCCCTACAAGGCGGAATTCGAGGAACTCAACACCTGGCTGATCCTCCAGCTCGAACACGTCAGCGGCATGGAGGACGACCTCGATGTCATCCCGAAGATCCGCCTGTTCAAGGGCAACTACTTCCTGGAACTCGGCTGCTCGCTCGAAGGCGCGCCGCTGCTGAACTTCATGGTCCACTTCTAACAAAATCACGAAAATGAATCATCCCATCCTGCTCAGTCTCATCGGGGCCTGGCTCTTCGCCACCACCACCGCCCGCGCCGCGCCCGACCGCGTCATGACCGTCAAGGCCAGCGTCGACGGCATGGTCTGCTCGTTCTGCGCGCAGGGCATCGTCGCCCACTTCAAGAAGCATCCGGCGGTCTCCGACATCCACGTGGACCTGACCCGCAAGCTCGTCCTGCTGGAGGAGAAGAAAGGCGCCTCGATCAGCGACAAGGAGATCACCGATTTCATCAAGAAGTCGGGCTTCGAGCCGAAGAAGGTCGAACGCTCCGCCGAAAGCTTCGCCAAGGTGAAGGCGGGCAAGTCGAAGTAAGCGGGCCGTTTTCGCGAGACCACCGGGCCTTGCGCGAAAATCTCGCTTGCGGATTATACCCTTACCCCCTATTGGTATTCTTATGAAGCGCGACTGCTGCGAGCGCAAGCCCCTGACCGGCCGGGTCAACCGGATCGCCGGCCAGGTCCAGGGGATCGGCCGGATGATCGAGGAGAACCGCGATTGCCCGGAAATCCTGCACACCATCTCCGCGATCCACGCCGCCCTGCGCGGCCTGGAGGCCGCGCTGCTGGAGGACCACGTCCGCCACTGCGTCGCGGAAGCGGCCTCCGACCCGAAGCAGCTCGACCGCCGCCTCGAGGAACTGGTGACCCTTTACAAGCGCCGCCTCGCCTGAACCCCAAGCACCACGACCATGAGCTCCTGTTGCAAGCCGCCTCCGGAGCCGGAACCCCGGCCCTCGTGCTGCGCTCCGGCCCCGGAGACCAAGCCGTCCTGCTGCGGCAGCGGCGGTGAAGAGCCGTCGTCCTGCTGCACCCCGGGCCGCAAGTTCGACGGTCTGCTGTGGGGCTCGCTGGCACTGGTGGCGGCGGGATTGGCCGGGCACTTCCTGATGGTTCCCGGGCCCGTCTGGTGGCTCACCTTCGCCCACGGAACCGCCGAATTCATGGCCAAGGCATGGTGGGGACTCCTCGCGGGGATCGTCGCGGTCGGGGTGATCGGCCGGATGCCGCAGTCGCTGGTGACCGGGCTGTTAGGACGCGGCGGGACCTTCACCGGCATCCTCCGCGCGGTGTTCGCGGGCACCTTGCTCGACCTTTGCAGCCACGGCATCCTGATGGTCGGCGCACAGCTTTACAAAAAGGGCGCGTCGCTGGGACAAACCCTCGCCTTCCTGGTTTCGAGCCCCTGGAACTCGCTGTCCCTGACCTTCATCCTCGCCGCGTTGATCGGCTGGAAGTGGATGCTCGCGTTCATCGGGCTGTCGATGGCCATCGGCGTGCTGACCGGCTGGATCGCCGAGCTGCTGGTGAAGCGCGGGACCTTGCCGGCCAATCCGAACGCCCGCGAGCTGCCGGCCGGATTCCGCTTCGGCCCCGCTTTCAAGGAAGCGCTGCACGACCTCAAGCCGACCGCCGCCAACCTCAAGGCGATCGCGCTCGGCGGGCTGAAGGATTCGCGGATGATCCTGCGCTGGATTTTCTTCGGCGTGGTGCTGGCCGCGGCGATCCGCGCCTTCGTGCCGGAAGCACTATTCTCGCAGTACTTCGGCCCGACCCTGCTCGGCCTGACTTTGACCCTGGTCGTGACCACGGTGATCGAGGTCTGCTCGGAAGGGTCCAGCCCGATCGCCGCCGACCTCCTGAACCGGGCCGGCGCGCCTGGCAACGCCTTCACCTTCCTGATGGCCGGAGTGGCCACCGACTACACCGAGATCCTGGTCCTCCGCGAAACCACCCGCTCGTGGAAAGCCACCCTCGCCCTGCCGCTGATCACCGTGCCGCAGGTCCTGATCATCGCCTGGCTGCTGAACCGATGAAAACCATCCTCATCTTCATCCTGTCGCTTTCAGTCCTGGACGCCCGGCTGGTGGAATACGACCTCACCGTCGCCGAGCAAGCGTGGTCGCCCGGCGACGGGATCAAGCCGGTCCCCGCCCTGACCCTCAACGGCGGGATCCCGGGACCGACCCTTCGTTTCCGCGAAGGCGACAGCGCGCGGATCCGCGTCCACAACCGGCTCAAGAACGAGGAAACCTCGATCCACTGGCACGGCCTGCTCTTGCCGAACGTGCAGGACGGCGTGCCCTATGTCACCACCCCGCCGATCGAGGCCGGCACCACCCACACCTTCGAGTTCCCGCTCAAGCACGCCGGCACCTACTGGTATCACAGCCACACCGGCCTCCAGGAACAGCGCGGGGTTTACGGCTCCATCGTGATCGAGCCGAAGGGCGGCGAACCCGTGAAGGCCGACCGCGACCACGTCGTCGTGCTGTCCGACTGGACCCGGGAGAACCCGGACGAGGTGATGCGCACGCTGATGCGCGGCAGCGATTGGTACGCGCTGCGCAAGGGCAGCATGCAGAGCGTGACCGGTGCGATGAAAGCCGGGGCGCTCGCCGATTTCTGGGACCGCGAGCGCACCCGGATGCCGGCGATGGATGTCTCCGACGTCGCCTACGACGCCTTCCTCGCCAACGGACGGAAGTCGATCTCGTTCCCGGCGAGGCCCGGCGAAAAGGTCCGGCTCCGTTTCATCAACGCGGGCGCCTCGACCTACTTCTACCTTCAGTCCGCCACCGGACCGCTGACCATTGTCGCCGCCGACGGTCCGGCGGTCAGGCCGCTCGCGGTGAAGCGCCTGCTGATCGGCATGGCGGAGACCTACGACGTGATCGTCACCGTCCCCGCATCCGGCCAATGGGAAGTCCGTGCAACCTCCCAGGACGGCTCCGGCCATGCGTCGATCCTGTTGGGCGAGGGCGAGCTGCACCCCGCGCCCGACATCCCGCGGCCGGAGATCTACTCGATGGACGCGCACCTGATGGCGGCGATGGACGAGATGGATCCGGCTTCGATGAAAGAAGAAGCCGAGCGCCCGCTGTCGCCCTATGCGAAGCTGCGCGCCGTGAAGTCCACCGCGCTCCCGGCCTCCCTGCCGCGGCGCGAGATGGAACTCCGGCTCACCGGCGACATGGAGCGCTACATCTGGTCCTTCAACGGCAGGACGATGGCCGAAGACGGCGTGATCAAGATCAAGCGCGGCGAGGTGCTGCGCCTGGTGCTGGTGAACGACACGATGATGCACCACCCGCTTCACCTGCACGGCCACTTCTTCCGGGTGCTCGAAGGGCAGGAGAGCGACGCGCCGCTGAAGCACACGGTGGACGTCCCGCCGATGGGCAAGCGGACGATCGAGTTCGAGGCGAACGAGAGCGGCGACTGGCTCTTCCACTGCCACCTGCTCTACCACATGCACTCCGGAATGGCGCGGGTCTTCAGTTACGAGGAACAGGGGCCGGACCATCAGCCGCAGCTCGGCGAACATGCCCGCGACCCGCTTTACTTCATGATCGACGGCTCGTTGCAGAACCACATGAGCATGGGAATGGTCACCGTGATGAACTCGCGCAACGACTGGTTCGCGATGTGGGATCTCGGCTTCCACGACGACCCCGCGATGATGATGGGCGGCATGCACCACGAGCATGACGACGTCGAATACGAGATCGACCTCGGCTGGAAGCGCTACTTCAACCCGAACTTCTCCACCGTGCTCGGCTGGCGCTTCACCAACCTGGAGGACGAGGAGGACCGTGCGTTCGCCGGGATCGAATACCGTCTGCCCTACCTCATCGACAGCTCGCTCCAGCTCGACAGCGAGGGCGACCTGCGGGTCGGCCTCGGCAAGTCGCTGCAGATCACCGACCGGCTCGGGATCTTCGGCGACATCCAATACGACACAGGCAGCGAGTGGGAATGGACGGTGGGCGCCGACTGGCTCCTCACCAAGCAATTCTCCCTGATCACCCAGTACCATTCCGAACACGGCTTCGGCGGCGGCGTGAGCTTCCGCTTCTAACAAACAACAAGCAACCGACACCATGAAATCGATCATGACCCTGATGGCCTCCGCGTTTCTCGCCTCCTGTGCCGCCACCGGCACCGCGGGGAGCGACGTGAAGCCCTATCCCAAGGACACCTGCATCGTCAGCGACAACAAGCTCGGCTCGATGGGGACGCCGGTGACGAAGGTCTATGCGGACCAGGAAGTGAAATTCTGCTGCAAGCCCTGCGTCGCGAAGTTCGAGAAGGACCCGCAGAAGTATCTTGCGAAGCTGCCATGAAAACCTCCTTCGCACTGCTGCTCGCCTTCGGTCTCGCCTCCTGCGCCACGACGCCTGCCCCGGCCGGGGCGGCGCCCGTGGCGAAGGAAACCGGGCGGAAGGCTGCGCCCGAGCCCAAGCCTTACCCCTTGGAAACCTGTCTCGTCACCGGCGACGACCTCGACGAGATGGACGACCGGATCTCGACGGTGCACGACGCCCAGGTCTTCGAGTTCTGCTGCAAGCCGTGCTTGAAAAAGTTCCGGAAGAGCCCGGGAAAGTACGTGAAGCTGCTTGCACAAGCGACACGTTGACGAATCGCCGGCCGTTGGGAGCCTCAAGGAATGCATGGCAACCGGTTGACGCGCGGTTGCAGCGTGCGCGGGCGGGATCGCGCCCGCTGGGGGCCGGATTCGCCGCGGGTTGGCTCCCTTGACCCTGGCGTCATCATTCGCAGTTGCCGCCGATAGCCCTTCACCTGCAACGCTGTCGAGCAGGTCCGCCGTCACCGCAAGGATCCCTTCGCTGACTTCGAGTGGGTCTTCGCCAAGCTGATTCACAACCCGGCGGAGGAAGACCTCCCGGGCCTCCTGCCCGCGGCGCGGCTGAAGGTCCATGGCGATCCGGCCGTGGCCGGCGATAGGGCTGTAGCATAGCAGCGAGAGCCGCGAGACCTCTCGCGGAGATGCGACGGGTGGTCTGTTGAGCAACTCTGTTTTTCAGGCGTGTTGCGGTAGCCAGGTTTGAAGGCGCAAAAGGTTGCCGGCAGGCCTGCGGGGCTTGCCGTGATTCCGGTGCCGGACTGCTGGGCTAAATTCCCGACGCCGGGCGAGACGCGGACGAAGATTTTTTGTCCGGAGCCCCAGAAAGAATGCCGACAGAATCCCTCGAAGATAGTCAGGAATGACGGAAGCGGGCTAGCGTCATGCTCGGCTTTTCGCCAAAGAGCGCGCGGTATTCGCGGGAGAAATGCCCCATGTGCCAGAATCCCCATTGGAGCGCGGTTTCCTTCACAACTCCATGCGAGCCTGTCGTTGCCAGCAAGGCACGCCGCACTCCGTGCAGGCGCTGGTGCCGGAGGAATGCGCTCGGCCCGATTCCCAGGGAATCTTGAAACAAGACCTCTACTCCGCGACGGGACATCCCCAGCACGCGGCAAAGATCCTCCAGATGGATCGGCTGATGGAGGTGGCCTGCCAGGTAGTCGCGCGCTTGCCGCAGTCGCCGAAGTCGGCCTTCGACACGCCCTCCCGGATCCGGCGCCACGGAACCGCAGCCGCTGCGCAGGGCCGTCAGAAAGACATCCAGCAAGGCATTCTCGAGAGGTTTTCGTACCATGGCGTCGGCCAGAGGATTGGCCCGATCCTCCATTCCGGCCCTGACTGTGGATAACAAAACACGCAACCGGGCCTGTTCCGCCGCGCCGATGCGCAGACAGGCCCCGCGTTTCAAAACCCCCTCCGGGATCTCTGGAAACAACCGCTCCACCGCCGCAAGGAAAATGGCGGCAGGAACGGTCAATGTCGCATTCGAATAGCCCTCCGGCGTGTAGGCATCCAACACGGCTCCCGGTGGGAAAAACCCCATGTAGCCGTCGGTGTGCTCCGTTGAAAAATTGAAGGCCCTGCCCTTTTCCGGACATTCGGTCACGAACACAAGCGTGTAGCAATCCTTCGGCATGGAACCGGAAAACACCATCGCCGGCCCCAGCTCGGCGAAATCAAGGCAAACCCTCTGGCACATCACACGGCCGATCATGCTCGGTAACGGCCGTTTGCTCAGTTGGCAGGTCTCCAGGTTCGTGCTGCGCACCGCCGTCGCCAGCGCCTCGGGATCAAGGATCTGTTGAGAAACAATCGGCGTTACCCCCCCTTCCATCGGAAGGAACCTGCCAGAACCGCTCGCCGTGGATCAAGGCGTTTCACTGCGCATTTGGGATACATTTGATCCTCGCCGAACCCCGCTGGAATGACGAAACCTGAAGGATTATCGGCCCCGAGATCCGCCGCTGCTTCACGTGTGACCCCACCCATCCAACACCAGGAACCATGACAAAAAACACCATGACGTGCGCGGCACTCGTCGCGCTTCTCGCCAGCCCGTTCGGCTTGCTTGCCCAGGAGCGCTACACGATCCCGGCCGACCCGAATCTCAAGTATTCGACGCCCATCGCCCCCGGCGTGGCCGTGCCCGACAAGATCGAAAGCTCGATCGGCACGCTCGACCTCAGCTACGGCTACCCCTCGGCTGAAACCGTCGAGAAGATCTACGACAACCTCGATCGCTCGCGCGCCCTGCAGGCCTACCTCATGGCCATCCCGATCGTGAACCAGGCCGGCATGCGGGACTCGCTCCGCCAGTTCGGCCCGGACAATCATACCGACGTCCTCTGGGAGGACCTCGTCGATCCCCGCTCCGTCGAACTCACGGCCAACGACAACACGATCTACAACTTCATCTGGCTCGACACCAAGAAGGGGCCGCTCGTGGTCGAAGTCCCGCCCGGGGTCCTCGGCGGCGTGAACGACTTCTGGTACCGCTGGGTCGCCGATGTCGGCATCACCGGCGAGGATCAGGGCAAGGGCGGCAAGTATCTCGTCCTGCCTCCCGAATACAAAGGCGAGGTTCCTTCAGGCTACGTGGTCCTCCGCCCGAACACCTACGGCAACTGGCTCTTCTTCCGCGCCTTCGTCGTCGACGGCTCCACCAAGCCCGGCGTGGAGTCGGTGAAGAAGCACCTCAAGATCTATCATCACTCCGAGGCGGCCAATCCGCCGGCGATGAAGTTCGCCAATGCCTCCGGAGTGCCGGCCACCTTTGTCGCGCCCGGTGACTATCAGTTCTGGGAACTGCTGAACCAAGTCATTCAGGAGGAACCCGCGATTGGCAGCGATCCGACCATGCTCGGCCTCTTCGCCTCCATCGGCATCGTCAAGGGCCAACCCTTCGCCCCTGACGAGCGGATGAAGAAAATCCTCGCCGACGCCGCGAACATCGGCGCCGTCACCGCGCGCACCATCGCCTTCAAGGTGCGCTCGCCGGAAGCCTACTTCTATCCGAAGAGCACCTGGCGCCTGCCATTCTTCGGCGGCTACAAGTTCGAGACGTCGCCAGGCGTCACGAACATGGATGGCTATATCTTCTACTACTACTTCGCCACCGGTGTCACACCCGCGATGGAGATGAAGATGGTCGGCAAGGGCTCGCAGTATCCGTGGTCCGTTCAGGATTCGAACGGCAACCCCTTCGACGGCGGCAATACCTACAAAATGCGCATCCCGCCCAACGTGCCGGTGAAGGACTTCTGGTCCGTGATCGTCTACGACAATCAGACGCGCTCGATGATCCAGACCAACCAGAAGGCCCCGAGCGTGACCAGCCAGGAGAAGGACCTGAAGAAGAATGCCGACGGCTCCGTGGACGTTTTCTTCGGCCCGAAAGCTCCCGAAGGCTACGAGAAGAACTGGGTGCAGACACTGCCGGGCAAAGGCTGGTTCATGATCCTGCGTCTCTACGGGCCGCTCGAACCCTGGTTCGACAAAACGTGGCGCCCCGGCGAAATCGAGCTGGTGAAATGATCAACCTGTGGAGCGCGCCGGCCGCTTTCCGCAAGCGTGCCGGCGCGTTCACTCGCATCCCGGACCGATGCTCGTCTCTAGGATCAGCCGCATGCGTTGACCCGGGACCGGGATCCCCAGGTTCCCGGCCAAGCCCGCAACAAGCCTAACCATCCACTGATGCCGGACGCATTCTACGATTTTCCCCTGTTCGTCGTTGGCCTGGTGGTCGTCAGCGGATTCTGCCTGTACTCGATGGTGGGCACCGCGTTGGTGAGACGGTTCCTGCAACCCAGGCTCGGCATCGGCGAGCACGACTCGGAATTCACCGGGGCGATGATGCAGGCGGTCATGGTATTCTACGGCCTCGCGATGGCATTGATCGCGGTAAGCGTGTGGGAAACCCACTCCGAAGTTTCCAACGTGGTGTCGTCGGAATCCAGCCGCCTGGCCTGTCTTTACCGCGATGTGGGCGGCTACCCTGAACCCATCCGCTCCGAATTGAGGGCGCAATTGCTGGGTTACACCAACTACCTGATCGACGAGGCGTGGCCGCAGCAACAGGCCGGTATCCATCCGCAGCGGGGCGTCGAGTGGATGAACCGCTTCCAGGCCTCGCTCTACGCTTTCGAACCGGCCTCGGATGGCATGAAGATTCTCCATGCCGAAACCCTGGGTGCATACAACCACATGGTGGAGGCGCGCCGCCTGCGCTTGGACGCGATGCTTGTCAAACTCCCCGGGACCCTCTGGTTCGTCATTTTCTTCGGAGGCATCGTGAGCCTTGCCTCCACATTTCTTTTCAAAGTTCGCAACCTGCGGCTGCACTTGATCCAGGTTGCTTTGCTGTCGGTGTTCATCGGTGTGATCACGACTCTCATCTTCGCCTTCGACCGGCCCTTTCGCGGCGAACTTGGAATCGATTCCGAACCCTATCGGCTCGTACGGAGCCAATTGATGACCCCGTGAAGCGCCAACGACCATTCTCCAACCGAACCAACAAACCATGAAATCAAGACTGACCTCCATCCTCGCCTCCGCCAGCGCCCTGCTTCTTGCAAGCTGCGCCACCAAGATGTCCAACGACCCCACCGCGCCGAGCGGGCCGCCGGATGCAACCCTGTCGGTGAAGATCGTCCAGGCTTCCTATTATGGCTCCGCCTCCGCGGGTGACGGCACTCTCAGATACCAAGGCCGCAGCTACCCGATCTCCGTCAAGGCACTTGGCGGTGGCGGCCTCGGTGCCCAATCCATCGAAGCCACCGGCAAGGTCTACCACCTCGGTTCCCTGGCAGCATTCCCCGGCACCTACACCGGTGCCCGCAGCGGCCTGACCCTCCTCGAAGGCAAGATGCACGAACGCCTGGCCAACGACAAAGGCACGGTGATTTACCTCACCGGAAAGACCTCCGGCCTCGCCACATCCATGGGTATCGACAAGTTCGTCATTGAACTGAAGTGAAACGCCCGGACTCCGGCTGTGCACGAACTCCCCTGTCCCTCTGCGAATGTTGTGAGGATGAGGTTGTTCGAACCGGCATGAATTCTTATCCCGTCGAACTCGACGGGATAAGACCCCGGTATCGCACGCCAGGCTTGAAGTCGTAGCCCGATCCGGTCCAAGACGGGCGAGCTGCGATCAAGGGCGCCACCAAGGGAGGCTTCGAGCCGGTCTGCCTACTTCGCTGCCTACTTCGCTGAAGCTACGAAGGCCGGGAAAGCTACGAAGGCCGGGAAGGACCGGCGGTCCCGGGGTGCAGCTTTGCGGGTTCAATTTCCGACACCCGGCGAAACGCGGACGAAGAGCTTCTGTCCGGAGCCCGGCGGCAGGAGGTTCTGCGGGATGCTGAAGGCGCTGCTGGTCGCCGGCCAGCTTGCGGCTTTCCAGGTGCCGGCGACGGCCCAGGACTGGAGGTTGGCGGAAGCCTCGATCTTGTAATAGCGGCCGGGCACGGTCTTGACGGTGGCGATGGCCGATTGGCCGGACGGCCCGGGCTTCAGGCCGAGGGCGAGCAGGACGCTCGACGAGTCGGTCGGGTTGGTGCCGGCTTCGAGCTCGGCGGCATCGGTCGTGCCGTCCTTGTCGCTGTCGGCCGCGGCGGACAGGGCGCCAAGGCCGGTGGCGTAGGCGAGCTCCCACTTGTCGGGCAGGCCGTCGGCATCCTCGTCCTCCTTGCCGCCGAAGCCGAGCGAGACGGAGAAGTAGTAGTTCCGCGTCAGGTCGACGAGCTGGTAGCCCTTGTAAACCGGGGTCTCGCCGACGGCGATGCTGCTGGCGACGTTGGTGACGTCGTAGCTGTAGTAGATCTGGTCGCTGCCGTAGTATTCGTAGGAAACGACGCCCTGGCCGGTGCCGCCGGTGCCGTCGGGATAGGCGTCGACGAAGCCCGGCGCGACGGTTTCGCCGGGCGCGATGACCAGCCGGACCTGGCCGGCGGCGAAGGGGAAGTCGTTTGCCCCGAGGGAATAGCCGGTGCGGGTGGTGCCGATGGCCAGCACGGTGAAATTGTTGTTGGCATTGACCCGAACCAGGAAGGGCGTGACCGGGTCGCCCACGCGCGAGGCGTGGAAGCGGAAGCGCTCGACGCTCACGGTCATCGGGTTCGCGGTGGTGTTGGTGAAGACGTCGCTTTCGTTGATCACGAGATTCGAGTTCGCCCCGTCGACCGTGTAGCCGGGGAGCGGCTGGTTTCCGTTGCCGGCCTGGTATTCGGTGATGAGATAACTCACGCCGAAGTCGTAGTCGCGGAGCTGGTTGGTGACCGTGGTGTTGCCGGGCACCGGGGCGAGGCCGACGGTGACGGAGCCGTTGTGGTTGTCGGCCGTGCCGCCGGTGTGCCAGACCTCGGTGGTGCCGCTTTGGTAGGTGACGATGCTTGGCTGGGTGCCGCCGGAGCCGTTCGGGTTGGCATCGAGGAAGCCGGTGGCGATCGTTTCCCCGGGTGCGACGAGGATCTTCGCGGGGCTGTCGGCGAAGGGCAGGTCGTTGTCGCCGACGGCATAGCTGGTCCGCGGCGTGCCGACGGCGCGGACGGTGAAGCTGTTGTTGCCGTTGACCTTCACGACGAAGGGCGTGACCGGATCGCCGGTGCGGCCGGCTTGGAACGTGAAGCGGTCGAGTTCCAAGGTCAGGGCCGCGCCGCTGGTGTTGGTGAAGACGTTGTCCTCGTCGATCACGAGGTTCGAGCGCCAGGTGTCGAGGGCGGTCGCAACCGGCGGGTTCGCGCCGAGGCTGCCGCCGCCGTAGAAGCTCTGCGTTTTGGTGCAGGAGTCGGCGTTCATGCCGAGGATCCAGTCGGCGACGCGGATGACGGCTTCGCTGTCGACGATGCCCTTGGCGAGCGGCGGCATCGAGCAGCACTCGTCGATGGTGTTCATGCGCAGGAGCATCACCGAGTTCTCGTAGCTGCCGGGCTTGACGACGGCGGGGGCGGGGGCGCCGAGGCCGTCGATGACCGGGCCGCAGACGATGGACTGGTTGGCCAGCGGGGTGGTGAGGCGGGCGTCGAAAGAGGCGCGCGAGCTGCCGCCGGGCTGGTGGCAATGGGAGCAGTTGCTGTCGAGGTAGGAGCGGACCCAGTCCTCGTCGCTCACGGCGGGGTCGTCCTTGCCGGAGGAGGTCAGGACGGTGGCGAGGCCTTCGACGGTGAGGGCGGGATCGATGAAGCCAGCGACGCTGAGCGACTCGATCTGGTTCGCGGTGCCGCCGCCGGGGTAGGCGAGGTCGCGGTGGAGCTGCCGGGTGCGGAAGCCGAGCACCGGGCCGGCGACCGGGGTGTGGCAGAGATTGCACTGGGCGCGGGACGGGTAGAGGTAGTCGAAAGTGTCGCCGCCGATGGTCAGCACTTCCTCGCCGCCGCTCTCCAACAGGTCCGCCTCGCTGCCGTCGGCGCGCCATTTGTAAGTCACGCCGCCCCAGCCGTCGGTGCCGTGGACCATGATGCGGGTCTCCAGCGGCTTGCCGTTGTCGGGGCGGGCGAAGTGTTTGACGAACACGCTGCCGACCGGGAGCTGCCAGGTGCCGCTGCTGCTGTAGGTGATGCGTTCGGCGGCGGTGTTGGCGACGCCGTCGTTGGGGATCATCACCCAGCGCTTCTTCGCCAGGCCGGCGCTCCACAAGGGCATGTTGACGTCGTAGGGAATCATCGACGGCGCGGGCGTCAACGCGGGCAGGTTGGTGAAGACGCCGGTTTGCGAAAGCAGCGGCGGGTACTGCCAGGTGCCGCCGCCGGGCGGGCCGGCCGGCTTGAGGCGGGAGATCTGCGCGGCGCCGTTCACGCCCGCGCCGAGCTGGAGGAGCAGCGGCTCGCCGGTGGAGTCGATGCCGAAGGAGCTGATGCCTTCCCAGATGCCGCCGGCCCGGCCTTGCGCGATCTGCTGGACGCCGATCTTCGCCTTGGTCACCGGATGGAACTCGAGCGCGTAGATGAGCTGCGTGCCGTTGTCGCCGAAGAGATACTTGCCCTGGAGGAAGGGCATCGCGCTGCCGCGATAGACGTGGCCGCCGATGATGCAGTTGCCGATGCCGTGGCCGTAATCGTGGATCGGCGGGCGCTCGGTGCCGAGGATCGGGCTGGGGACCGGGCCGTAGCCGTTGGCATTCCCTTCCTTGTAGATCCACTGGAAGTTCAGGCCGGGCGCGTCCATCAGGTCGATCTCCTCGAACAGCCCCGCGCCGACATCGCCGATCCAGAAGCCGGACGCGGGATCGAAGCTCATCCGGTGGGGTTCGCGCAGGCCGATGGCATAGAATTCCTCCAGCACCGACGCCGTGCCGCCGGTGTGGGGCTGGGCCCACGGGTTGCTTTTAGGAATGTAGTAGTTCGCGCTGTAGGAGCCGGTGCCCGCGGGCTGGCGGCGGATCGGATGGCTGACCGTGCCGCCTTGCTGGTCGACGTCCATCCGGAAAACGCCGGAACGTGCGCGTTCGTTCAGTTTCTGGGTGTCCTCGATCGCGCTGTTGCTTTCGTCGCCGCCGTCGCCGAAGGCGAGGTAGAGGAAGCCGTCGCTTCCGAAGGCCATGCCGCCGCCCTCGTGGCCTTTGGCGACGTCGTGGAGGTGGAGGAGGATCTGTTCGCTGGCGGCGGTGAAGGCGCTGCCGTTCCAGGTGAAGCGGGAGAGGCGGTTGTAGAAGGGATTGTTGGAGTCGACCAGCGCATCGGGGGAATCGTTGGCCGGATGGTGGGTGTAATAGACGTAGAGGTAGTCCTTGCCCGCGCCGGTCCCGAACTGCGGGTGGAAGGCGGTGGAGAAGATGCCGCCGTGCTTGTGGGTCGGCGCGCCGACGTCCCAGTTGATGTACCAGACGCGGTCGGTGATGTTGAGGACCTGGGTGCGGGTGGTGGTCGCGTCGCTGTCGGCCAGTTTGAAAATGCGGCCGTCCATTTCGGCGACCATCAACTGCCCCGCCTGTCCGGGCCACGGCTTCGCGTCGATCGGCGATTCCCAGTTCAGGGCGGGGAAAGCTTTGACCACCTGGACGCCGGTCGGCACGACCGACAGGGTCGGCAGTGCGCCGTTGGAGAAGGGGGCGACCGGCTTGGGTCCGCCGAAACCGCTGATGCCCTCGGCATGGGCGCGCAGCGAGATCGCGGTGGGAGAGGGGAAGTCGGACGGCACGGTTGCCGGCGGATTGATCCCGGCACACCATTTCACCGCGCGGACCAGGGTTTCCTGGAAGGCGGCGCAGCGCATGCCGGCGGGTTCGACATCGCCGGGGAAGATGTGGCCGTAGCTGGAGACGTAGACGCGGCCGCTGCCGTAGTTGACGGTCCACTCGACCGGGAACTGGAGCTGCGTTTCCGGGTCCTTGGCGTAGCTGAGGACGGTCAGGTTGTTCGCCGGGCCGCGGGAATAGCGCCAGACCTCGAGGTTGGCGGCCATCCACGAGCTCGGCAGGCCGGCGTGGATCGGGTGGTTGCCCAGGCGCTTGACCAGCACGTTGGTGTTCGGCCCGTGGCTGGTGTAGGCGCCCGGCCCGGGCTGGCCGGGAGCGTGGAAGATCAGGCTTTCGTTGGTCGCGATCTGCACCGCGGTGCCGACATTGGCATCGTTCCAGCGCAGGCCGAGCATCTGGTTGTAGGCCGGCCAGTCGGCGAAAGAGTTCGCGGCCTCGTGGAAGGCGACGAAGCCGCCGCCCGTGTTCACGTAGTTCGCGAAGGCCGTCTCGACTGCCGCCGGCCAGCGCGGTTGGCCGCCGGCCCCGTTGCTGTAGCCGGAAAGGACCACGTCATATTGCGAAAAGTCCGGTGCCCAGGTGGCCCAGCCGGGATCCGAGGCCGAGCCGGGCGTGACGCTGACGGACACATCCAGCGTGCCGTCGCGCGAAAGGATCGCGGTCAGCTGGTCCTTGCGCGCCTGCCAGTCGTGGTTGCTGGCACCTTCGATGATCAGGACTTTTGTCCGGTCGGCAAGTGCCTGACAGCATCCGGCAAGCACAAGCAGGCCGGTCAAAAAGAGGCGGGGGGCGGTCGTCATGGCATCCGGTCGGGGGTCCGGTCGCGCCCGGCGGGTGCCGGATCGCGATGATTTTCAAGGGGAGGGAACTTTTGAAACCGCCGAAACCAACCATGAAATCCCGACAAAGCCCAGAGCTTTGAACTACGGAATCGCGTAGCAATTTCAGCGTTCCACCCCGCAGCGCAGCACGAACCAGGCCGGATTCAGGTGGCCGAGCGGCCCGCGGAGCTGGTCGATCTCCTCCGCCGGGCCGTGGAACTCGAGGCGGGTCAGATCGGCGATCGTGAGCATTTCGCCGAGGATGGCCCCGACGTTCTCGAGGTGGTGCAGCACCCCGGCGGCCCCGGCGTAGCCCTCGCGGCAGAAGACCTGGTCGTCGAGGGTCGTGAATTCGTAGAACAGGCAGAGCGGCTCGCCGCGGGTCTCGTCGACGAACTTTCCCAGCAGGCATTCGACCTGCTCCGCTTTGCCGGGATGGGATTTGAAATACGGGTGGATGGTGACGAGGTTGGCGGGCAGGCTCATGGTAGCGTGGCGACTTTCGGCAATTCCCCGTCCGCGGCAAGCCCCCGCATCTCCCCGGGGAAGCTTTTGACATTTTTTCCCCCGTTCCTAACCTCCGCGCCGCGTGCGGAGGGATGGCCGTGAACCCTTGTTCCCGGCCATCCGTCATCTGGCACCCGACGCCGCCCGACCTCCCCGAACTCCCATCGATCGATTCAAGAACATGCACCTTTATCAGGACTACTTGGCGGAAATTGAGGAACGCAAAGCCGCGGGTTTGCATCCCAAGCCCATCGATAGCGGCGAGCTGGCGGCGGAGATTATCGCTCAGATCAAGGATCCGGCTCATCCGCACCGCAAGGACTCCCTCCAGTTCCTGATCTACAACACCCTGCCCGGCACCACCAGCGCGGCGGGCGAGAAGGCCCGCTTCCTCGAGGAGATCATTCTCGGCAAGGTCGCCGTGGCGGAAATCTCCACGCCTTTCGCCTTCGAGCTGCTCTCCCACATGAAGGGCGGGGCCTCCATCACCACCCTCCTCAATCTCGCGCTTGGCGACGATGCCGGCATCGCCAAGCAGGCCGCCGAGGTCCTGAAAACCCAAGTTTACCTCTACGACGCCGATACCGCGCGCCTCAAAGCCGCCTACGAGGCCGGCAACCCGGTCGCGAAGGAGATCCTCGAAAGCTACGCCGCCGCCGAGTTCTTCACCAAGCTGCCGGACGTCCCGGAGGAAATCCAGGTCGTCACCTTCATCGCGGCCGAGGGCGACATCTCGACCGACTTGCTTTCGCCCGGCAATCAGGCGCATTCCCGCTCCGACCGGGAATTGCACGGCAAGTGCATGATCAATGCGGAGGCCCAGGAGACCATCAAGGCGCTGCAGAAGCTCCACCCCGACAAGAGCGTCATGCTCATCGCGGAAAAGGGCACCATGGGCGTGGGTTCGTCCCGCATGTCCGGCGTCAACAACGTGGCGCTGTGGACCGGCCGCCAGGCGAGCCCCTTCGTGCCCTTCGTGAACATCTTCCCGATCGTCGCGGGCACCAACGGCATTTCCCCGATCTTCCTCACCACCGTCAGCGTGACCGGCGGCATCGGTCTCGACCTGAAGAACTGGGTGAAGAAGACCGACGCCGAGGGCAAGGTCGTCAAGGACGCCAACGGCGATCCCGTGCTGGAGCAGGCCTATTCGGTGGAAACCGGCACTGTCCTCACCATCAACACCAGGGAGAAGAAACTCTACGGCAACGGCAAGGTGCTGGCCGACATTTCGTCCGCCTTCACCCCGCAGAAGCTGGAGTTCATTAAGGCAGGCGGCTCCTACGCCATCGTCTTCGGCAAGAAGCTCCAGACCTTCGCGGCGGAAACACTGGGGATCGAGGCACCCGTCGTGTTCGCCCCCGCCAAGGAAGTGTCGCATGCCGGCCAGGGCCTCACCGCGGTCGAGAAAATCTTCAACCGCAATGCCGTCGGCACCACGCCCGGCGTGACCTTGCACGCCGGGTCCGACGTCCGGGTGAAGGTGAACATCGTCGGCTCGCAGGACACCACCGGCCTGATGACCTCGCAGGAGCTGGAGGCGATGGCCGCCACCGTGATTTCCCCGACGGTCGATGCCGCCTACCAGTCCGGCTGCCACACCGCTTCCGTTTGGGACAAGAAGGCGCAGGCCAACATCCCGAAGCTGATGTCCTTCATGCAGCGCTTCGGGCTCATTACCGCCCGCGACCCGAAGGACGGCTATCACGCCATGACCGACGTCATCCACAAGGTGCTCAACGACCTGACCGTGGACGATTGGGACATCATCATCGGCGGCGACTCGCACACCCGCATGTCGAAGGGCGTCGCCTTCGGCGCGGACTCCGGCACGGTCGCCCTCGCGCTCGCCACCGGCGAAGCGACGATGCCCATCCCGCAGTCCGTGAAGGTGACCTTCAAGGGCACGCTCAAGCCCCACGTGGATTTCCGCGACGTGGTCCACTCCACCCAGGCGCAGATGCTCAAGAAATTCGGCGAGAACGTCTTCCAAGGCCGCGTGATCGAGGTCCATATCGGCACGCTGCCCGCCGACCAGGCCTTCACCTTCACCGACTGGACCGCCGAGATGAAGGCGAAGGCCTCCATCTGCATTTCGCAGCCGGAAACCCTCATCGAATCGCTGGAGATCGCGAAGAACCGGATCCAGATCATGATCGACAAGGGCATGGACAACGAAGGCGGCGTCCTCCAGGGCCTGATCGACAAGGCCGACAAGCGCATCGCCGAGATCCGCTCCGGGGAAAAACCGCCGCTCGCTCCCGACGCGAATGCCAAGTACCACGCGGAGATGGTCGTGGACCTCGATCTCATCGACGAGCCGATGATCGCCGACCCGGACGTCAACAACGAGGATGTCTCCAAGCGCTACACCCACGACGTCATTCGCGGCCTTTCCTACTACAAAGGCAGTAAGTCGGTCGATCTCGGCTTCGTCGGCTCCTGCATGGTCCACAAGGGCGACCTCAAGATCGTCGCCAAGATGCTCAAGAATCTCGAGCAGGAACGGGGCAAGGTGGAGTTCAACGCGCCGCTGGTGGTCGCCGCGCCGACCTACAACATCATCGACGAGCTCAAGGCCGAAGGCGATTGGGCCATCCTCGAGAAGTATTCCGGTTTCGAGTTCGACGACAACGCGCCGAAAACCGCCGCCCGCACCGAGTATCAGAACATGATGTATCTCGAGCGCCCCGGCTGCAACCTGTGCATGGGCAACCAGGAGAAGGCGGAGAAGGGCGACACCGTCATGGCCACCTCCACCCGCCTGTTCCAAGGCCGCGTGGTGGAAGACTCCGAGCGGAAGAAGGGCGAGTCGCTGCTTTCCTCCACCCCGGTCGTCGTGCTCTCCGCCGTCCTCGGCCGCACGCCGAGCCTGGAGGAATACAAGACCGCCGTCGAAGGCATCGACCTCACCACCTTCGCCCCGCCGGTGAAGGAGCTGGTGGCGGCGTCTTGACGCGACAGATTCCTCAAGCGCCAAAGGCGCGCTCCATACCAGCCCGGGCCAGCGGCCCAGGGCCGGAATCGCCAACATTCCCGAGGGCTAACGGCCCGTACTATCATGGCACCAAGCCGTGGCCTCAAATGGAGCGGGCCGTTGGCCCTTTCTAATGCGGGGCGGAGCCAACCTAGGCCTCCGGCCTAGGCTGGTATGGAATGGGCCCTTGGCCCTGATGTTTCCAGCCTTGGACCGATGCCGACTCATGCTTTTGTATGACTTTCCTATGACGCTCGGGCCTCACGCTGCCGGCCCATTCCCACCGTTCCTTCAGGGCGATGAACTGCCTTCCAGCGAGGAAGGCTGCGGGAAGCCTCTGGAAGTTCATGGGCACTGTTGTATAGGTAGCCTCCTATGGACACGCTCCGCACCTTCAAGACCGGCTCCGGCGCCGACGGCAAGTTCCACTCGCTCCCCGCGCTGGCCGAACAGGGCTTCCCGAACCTCTCCCGGCTGCCGGTTTCCATCCGCATCGTGCTGGAGTCCGTGCTCCGCTGCGTCGACGGCCGCAAGGTGACCGAGGCCGACGTGAAAAACCTCGCCAACTACAACGCGAAGAACCCCGGCGAGTACGAAATCCCCTTCACCGTCGCCCGCATCGTGCTGCAGGACTTTACCGGCGTGCCGCTCCTCGTGGACGTCGCCGCGATGCGCGATGCCGCGGTGAAGCGCGGCGCCGCCCCGGAAAAAATCGAGCCGCTGGTGCCGGTCGACCTCGTCGTCGACCACTCGGTGCAGGTCGATTTCTCCGGCTCCCAGCTCGCGCTCGACCGCAACATGGCGATCGAGTTCATCCGCAACCGCGAGCGCTACGAATTCCTCAAGTGGGGCCAGCAGGCTTTCGAAACCTTCTCCGTGGTGCCTCCGGGCATTGGCATCGTCCACCAGGTGAACCTTGAGTTCCTGGCGAAGGGCGTGCTTGAAAAGAACGGCGTCTATTACCCCGACACCCTCGTCGGCACCGACTCGCACACCACCATGATCAACGGCCTCGGCGTCGTCGGCTGGGGCGTCGGCGGGATCGAGGCGGAAGCCGGGATGCTCGGCCAGCCGGTGACCTTCCTCGTTCCGGAAGTCGTCGGCGTTTACCTCACCGGCGAGCTGAAGGAAGGCGTCACCGCCACCGACCTCACGCTCCGCATCACCGAAATCCTCCGCAAGCACGGCGTGGTCGGCAAGTTCGTCGAGTTCCACGGCCCCGGCGCCGCCGCCCTGTCGCTGCCCGACCGCGCGACCATCGCCAACATGGCCCCCGAATACGGCGCGACCATGGGCTTCTTCCCGGTCGACGAGGAAACCATCGCGTATCTCAAGGGCACCGGCCGCTCGGAAGAGCTCTGCGCCACCGTCGAGAACTACTACAAGGCCCAGGGCCTCTTCGGCATCCCCGGCAAGGGCGAGTGCGACTACACCGACCTGCTCGAGCTCGACCTCGCGACCATCGTACCCGCCGTCGCCGGTCCGAAGCGCCCGCAGGACCGCATCGACGTCCCCGCCCTGCGCGAGAAATTCGACGCCCTCTTCACCGCCCCGGTCGCCGCCGGCGGCTTCGGGCTGGATGCCGCCCAGCGCGACGTCTCCATCCCGCTGCACCTCGATTCCCCGGCCGGCGAGTTCGAGAACCCGCTCGTTCCGAACGAAACCATCACCGCCACCGCGACTGACAGCGCCTTGCGCCACGGCAGCGTGCTGATCGCCGCGATCACCTCCTGCACCAACACCAGCAACCCGAGCGTGATGCTCGCCGCCGGCCTGCTGGCCAAGAAGGCGAACGCCCTCGGCCTCAAGGTCGCGCCTTTCGTGAAGACCTCGCTCGCCCCGGGTTCGCGCGTCGTCACCGACTACCTCGAAGCCACCGATCTCCAGAAGGAGCTCGACGCGCTCGGCTTCGAGACCGTCGGTTACGGCTGCACCACCTGCATCGGCAACTCCGGCCCGCTCCACCCGGCAATCGAGACCGCCATCGCCGAAGGCAGCCTGGTCTGCGCCTCGGTCCTCTCCGGCAACCGCAACTTCGAGGCCCGCGTCCACGGCTCGATCAAGGCGAACTTCCTGATGTCGCCGCCGCTGGTCGTCGCCTACGCCCTCGCCGGCCGCGTCGACCTCGACCTCACCACCGAGCCGCTCGGCATCGGCAGCGATGGCAATCCGGTCTTCCTCAAGGATGTCTGGCCCAGCCACGAAGAGGTGAAGGCCCAGCTCGCCGCCGCCTTGAAGCCCGCCGTCTATCAGAAGCTCTACGGCGATCTCGACTCCGCGAATCCCAAGTGGGCCGAGGTCTCCGGCAGCGCCGGCGCGACCTATGCCTGGGATGAAAAGTCGACCTACATCCAGAGCCCGCCCTTCTTCGACGGCGGCAAGACCGTCACCGGCGACATCCTCAACGCCCGCCCGCTCGGCATCTTCGGCGACTCCGTCACCACCGACCACATCTCGCCCGCCGGCTCGATCAAGGCGACTTCGCCCGCCGGCAAGTACCTCATCGAGAACGGCGTCGAAAAGGCCGGGTTCAACTCCTACGGCGCGCGCCGCGGCAACGACCGCGTGATGACCCGCGGCACCTTCGCCAACGTCCGGATCAAGAACCTGATGTGCCCCGGCATCGAAGGCGGCTACACCCAGTACTTCGGCGCGAAGGAAGTCTCCGCACCCGACACCACGATCGAAGCGGTCGCCGGTGCCAAGCCGACCTTCATCTACGACGCGTCGATGGCTTATCAGGCCGACGGCACCAGGCTGATCATCATCGGCGGCGAGGACTACGGCATGGGTAGTAGCCGCGACTGGGCCGCCAAGGGCACCCGCCTGCTCGGCGTCTCCGCGGTGGTCACCAAGTCCTTCGAGCGCATCCACCGCTCCAACCTCATCGGCATGGGCGTCCTTCCGCTCAACTTCATCAACGCCGACGACTACGACAAGGTGAAGGGTTTGGCCGGCGCCCGCTTTGACATCACCGGTATCCACGGAGAGCTGAAGCCGATGCAGGACGCGCTGCTCGTCTGCCACCTGCCCGACCACTCCCGCCTAGAGCTCCCGCTCAAGGTCCGGCTCGATACCCCGGCGGAAGTCGACTACTACCTCGCCGGAGGCATCCTGCCCTACGTGCTGGATCAGATCCTCGCCTAACAAGGAGTGGCGGATTGCCTCCGGCCATCTCCGCTGCGCTGCGGTTCCGATCCGCCTGTCTTTTCCAGGTGGCCGCTTCCTCAAAAGGGAAGCGGCCTTTTCTTTTCCGTCAGGACCTCCCGGCTCAATCCCCGAAATTCGCCTTGCGATCCAATCAAGCGCCGACTCATCTCCGTCATGTCTTTTCCTGCCCCTCTCCTCCGTCTTGCCGGCGTGCTGGCACTCGCCCTACTCGCCTCCTGCGGCAACACCGTGAGCGTCGATTCCGCCCGGCGCGCGGATGTATCCAAGATCCGGATCGAGCGCCAGGTGGCCCGCCCGGAGAAGCTGATGTACACCGACGCCGGCGCGGCGGCGGCGTCAATGCCGCTGGCGATCACCGGCGGTCTGGTCGGAGGATTGGCCGGTGGGGCCATCGCGGAGGGCATGAATGCCGGCAACCGGAACGAACTCGAGCGGATGATCGTCGGGACGGTCGGCGAAGCAGGCAAGCCGCTGCGCGAGGCGATGGCCACTGCCCTGAAGAAAAAGAAATTCACCACCGTCACCGAGGCCGGTGCCAGGTCCGTGCTGAAGCTCGAATACAAGAAGCTCGGCCTGATGCCGCTGAAGCCCTTCTCCAGCGAGATGCAAATTACCATGGAAGTGGAGGCGACGCTCACCGCCAATGACGGCACCGTGCTCTGGCGCTCGCACGAAGGCAGCTACCCGCACAACGATCAGCTCCCGGTGCGCACCATGGACGAATACCGCGCCCAGCCCGCGCTCTTCGGCAAGGATCTGGAAGCCACTTGTGCCTGGGTGTCGGACCTTCTTGCGGATTACTTGAAGTGGGAGGTGGTGGAGGAGGAGTAGGACGTTCTCATGGGCTCAATCAGGCGAACTCAAGATCGAGACAGAGGATCCCAAACCCTCGCGAATCCCAGCCCCTCGAAGTCCTTTACGTCCACCGTCGCGAACTCCCGCACGCCTTGGCACGGCAAGGTCAGGGCCATGCGCCAATCGTAGGCGCGCCGCTTCGCGCATTGCAGGGGCCGGGATCGCTTCGTTAGAGTCCGGCATTCCGGTGGACCCGGACGATTTCCATGAACGACACCACGGCGAAGGACGGACGGAAGGGCTTTCTCGGATGGATCGAGCGGACCGGCAACAAGCTGCCGGATCCGGTCTTCCTGTTCTTCTATCTGATCGCGGCCCTGGTCGTGGTCTCGGTGGTGTGCATGGCGGCCGGCGTGTCGGCGCCGCACCCGACTCAGACGGGACCGGACGGCAGCCCGGTGGTGATCGGCGCGGCCAGCCTGCTTTCGCCGGACAACCTCAGGCGGCTGCTGGTCGACATGCCGAAGACCTTCACCGCCTTCCATCCGCTGGGTTACGTGCTGGTCGTCATGCTGGGGGCGGGCGTGGCGGAAAGGTCGGGGCTTTTCGGCACGGCGATCCGCGCGGCGGTGCGGGGCGCGCCGAAGTACCTGCTGACGCCGGTGGTGGCCACGGTGTCGATGCTTTCCAACCACGCCGCGGACGCCGGCTACGTGGTGCTGATCCCGCTGGCGGGGGTGCTTTACGCCTCGGCCGGCCGCCATCCGCTGGCGGGGATCGCTGCGGCCTTCGCGGGGGTGTCGGGCGGCTTTTCGGCGAACCTCACCCCGGGGCAGCTCGACGCGTTGCTCTTCGGCATCACGGAAAGCGCGATGAAGGGCAGCGGGATCGACAGCGGCTGGACGGTCAACATCGCGGGCAACACCTACTTCATCATCGCGCTGCTGGTGATCTACCTGCCGGTGATCTGGTGGGTGACCGACCGGGTGATCGAGCCGAAGCTCGGCCGCTGGACGCCGGACGCGGCGCAGGCGGAGACCTATGCGGAGGAAGACAACCCGCTGTCGGCGGCCCAGCGGAGCGGCCTGACGCGGGCGGGCGTGGCCTGCCTGGCGGTGACCGGCCTGTGGCTGTTCCTGGCGCTCGGGCCGGGCACGCCGCTGCTCGACGACGGCCCGGGCAGCGAGGGCAAGCGCTGGTTCGAGCGGATGAACCCGCTGTTCCAATCGCTGGTCGCGGGCTTCATGGTCCTCTTCCTCGCGGCGGGCTGGGCCTACGGCGCGGCGGCGGGGACGATCCGGAACCACCGCGACCTGGTGTCGATGATGGCGGAGTCGATGAAGGAAATGGGCTACTATCTCGTGTTGGCTTTCGGCGCGGCGCACTTCGTGGCGATGTTCGAGTGGTCGAACCTCGGGCTGATCTCCGCGGTGCACGGGGCGGAGGCGATCCGTTCCAGCGGCCTGCCCCTGACGGCGGTCATCGGCCTGATCGTGCTCTTCACCGCCTTCCTCAACCTCTTCATCGGCTCGGCGAGCGCGAAGTGGGCGCTGCTGGCACCGGTGATGGTGCCGATGCTTCTCCTGTTAGGGATCAGTCCGGAAGGCGCGACGGCGGCCTACCGGGTGGGCGACGGGGCGACGAACATCATCTCGCCCCTGATGGTCTATTTCCCGCTGATCCTCGTCTTCGCGCGGCGCTGGCAGCCGGACTTCGGGCTGGGCAGCCTGACGGCGATGATGATGCCGTATTCGATCTGGCTGCTGATCACCGGAACGGTGCTGATGATGGGCTGGATCTTGCTCGGTGCCGACGTCGGGCCTGGGGCGCCGGTGATGCTGGACCTGCCGGCGGTGAAGGGCCCGTGAACGGCGTGTTGTCTCGCCATGCCCCGGAGCCGCTGCTAGCCCCTGAGCGATGTCCGATCCCGCCGAACGATTCCTCGACGCCGCCACGGCCCCGCTGGTGGAGAATGCCGAGCTGCAATTCATGGCGCGGCGGGAGCTGGAGGGAGCGATCTCGACCGCAGTGCCGGGGAGTGGTGATTCGCTCGCGGATGCGGCCGAGCAGCTTGAAAGCGTCGGCAGGCGTCCCCACGCGAAATGGTGGAGCCTCACCCTGTATGCGGTGACGGGAATCCTTTCGGTGGGGATTCTGGCGAGCTCGGTGAAGTCGCTGCTGCAGCTCCGTCAAACGAACGGCATCATCGGTTTCTTCGGACCCATGGGTTCTCCGGGTACTCCCGACGATTTGGACAAGAAGTTGGGCCTGAAACTCACGCCGGATCAAAAGCTGCTGCTCCTGGGTGACACGCGGCGGAGCGGCCCGGCGGACCGGAAGAAAGGCCTGTGGGAAAGCGAGCCGGAGAATCCCGCCTACTTCGCCGATTACACGGCGGCCCACCTTTCCGAACATTCGGCATTGCCTCCGGACTTCCTGGAAACGGCGAAGAAGATCGATCCCGACAACGCGTGGTTCACCGCCATCGCCGCGGCGGAATCCGCGCGGCTGTCGCTCGATCAAGCGGCGAGGGCCACGAGCACTCCGGGCGGGGTGAAGATCAAGGCGATCAAGGATCAAGCCAAGCTGGTGGAAGCGCTCGACCTGATGCGTCAGGCGGCGTCGAGGAAGCGCTTCGACAGCTACCAGACGGCCCTGCTACGGCAGCGCATCCCGCTGCTGCCGAAGCGGACGGACTGGGCGGACCAGATGGTGCCCATTGCCTACGTCGCCGGCCTGACCGCGCCGAACATGAAGTTGAAAGGACTCTCGGATGCCGTCTCGGCGGAAGCGATCCGCCTGGCGAAAGACAAGGACCCCGATGGCTTCAAGCGCCTGCTCGCGGACTGGCGGTCGTTCATGGAGATCTACGCCCCAAGCGAGCCGACGACCTTGGTGGACGCGCTGGTGGCGGTTCTCGTGATGCGCGGGCCTTTGAAGGCGTTCCAAGAGGCGGCCACCGATCTGGGGCTCGCGGAGGAAGCGGCATGGGCGAAGGCTCTGGACGATCGCTTCGAGGAATGGAAAACCGCAACCAAGGCGCATGTGGATCCCAACGAGGACTTGGCGATGCGTTCGGGTTTGCTCGCCGGCCTGGCCTTGCCGACGGTCTTGAAGCAGTCCCGCCGTGCCCCGGTTCTGCAGCCCGCGGATCTGGAACCGGGTCGTCTCGCGGACCATGCCCTGATGGGAAGGATTCAATCGCTTGCCGGCTGGTTGCTGCTGGGGCTGGTGTCGCTCGCGGCCGGCCTTTACCGGTTCCGCGGGAGTCTCCTGACCCGGCGTCTGTCGGCGCAGCTCGCCGGCCTTCTGAGGCCCGTCGATTGGGCGTGGATCTTCGGGGTCGGGATCCTGCTTCCGCTGCTGTATCATCTCGCGATCGTCCGCTTCACGCCGCTTGGCGGGCGGGAGTGGAGCCTGAAGGCGAGCGCGTTCATGGTGCCGGCCGGTCAATTCTCCGCGATGATCTGGATGATGGTCCTGCTGCCGGTGATGATCGCTCGCCAGCGGCTCGCACGGAGGGGTGCGGTCCTGGGGTGGACGCGAACGAGGCAGATCCTGGGATGGATCGCGGTGGTCTCCGCAGCGGCATCATTGCCGGCCTTCGGATGGGCTTTGGCAGGGGAGAAGCCGAGCGAAACCCCGTTGCACATCGCGGGTGGTCTCCTCCTGGTGCCGCAGCTTTACCTGCTGGTGATCGGTTTCCGCGCCTTGTTTTCCCGGCAGGCCGGTCTTTTGCGGCGCGTCTCCGTTTCCCGGGTGCTCCTTCCGGCCTACGCCGCGGGGATGCTGGCGATGATGCTGGCGGTTCCGCTTCATTACGCGGAGGAAAGGCATTGGATCGCGAAGGACCGTCTGACGGAGGTCGGTGTCGACGAGCCCGGGATCGGCCCCCACGAATGGGAAATCGCGCAGTCGATGCGGGCGGAGTTGTTAGAAATCCTGGAGATGAAATGAAACTGCTCGGACTGCATCACGTGGCGGTCATCGCCTCGGACTACGGACGCTCGAAGGCCTTCTACACGGAAGTCCTCGGGCTGCCGGTGATCGCCGAGCTCTACCGGGAGCACCGCCGGTCGTGGAAGCTCGACCTCGCATTGCCCGGCGGCGGGCAGATCGAGCTGTTCTCCTTTCCCGATCCCCCGCCGCGGGTCAACGCGCCGGAGGCCTGCGGGCTGCGGCATCTGGCCTTCGCGGTGGCGGACGTGCCGGCGGCGGTCGGCGAACTGGCCGCCAAGGGCGTGGAATGCGAGCCGGTGCGGACCGATCCGCAGACCGGCAAGCGCTTCACCTTCTTCGCGGACCCGGACGGCCTGCCGCTGGAGCTTTACGAGGCGTAGCCCGCCGCATTCGCACACCCGGCGGGATCAGGAGGCCCGCGTCAGCGTCATCACGCACTCGAGATGCCTCGTGTGCGGGAACAGGTCGAAGGGCTGCACCTTCTCCAACGCGAAACCGCCGGCCTTGAGGATGGCGAGGTCGCGGACCTGGGTGGCGGGGTCGCAGGAAACGTAGACGACCCGGGAAGGGGCGAAGGCGATGAGCTGCTCGAGGAATTCCGGCGAGCAACCCTTGCGCGGGGGATCGATCAGCACCGCGGTCTCGGCGGCGGGGAAGTCGATGTCGGCGAAGATCGCCTCGGCCGACGCGGCGAGGAAGCGGGCGTTGGCGATGCTGTTCGACTCCGCGTTGCGGCGCGCCCAGTCGGTGGCGGCCTCGCTGACCTCGACGCCGGCGACCTGCTCGAAGTGCCGCGCCAGCGTCAGCGCGAAGAGCCCGGAGCCGCAGTAGGCATCGACCAGGAAGCGCGCGCCGCCTGCCTTGGCCTCCGCCGCGGCGTGGCCGGTGAAGGCCGGCAGGATGAAGGGATTGTTCTGGAAGAACTCGCCGGCCAGGAAGTCGAAGGAAAGGTCGCCGACGTGCTCGGTCACGACCGCGTTCGGGTTCGTTTCGACCCGGCCCTCGGTCGCCCGCAGGAGCAAGGTCGCGCCCTTCTTGAACTGCTTGCCGCGCTGGCGGAAGGACTCCCGCTCGCGGGGCAGGACGGCGTTGATTTCCTCCATCGCGATCGGGCACTGCGGGACGTCGATGATCCCGCTGCGGCGGCCGTTCGGCAGGAAGCCGATCGGCCCGATCTCGCCCTGGCGCGGGTGGTCGAAGTGCGGGGTGATCTTGGAGCGGTAGTTCCAGATCTTCGGCGACGGGATGCAGGGCTGCACCGGGAACTCGATGCCGGCCATGTGCAGCAGCAGCTCGCCGACCTGGCGGGTCTTCCAGGCGAGCTGCGCGTCGTACGACAGGTGCTGGTACTGACAGCCGCCGCAGGTGCCGAAGAGCGTGCACTTCGGTTCGCCGCGTTCGGGCGAGGGCTCCAGCACCTCGATCAGGTCGGCGTTCGAGCAATTCTTGTCGTTGCGGAACACGCGGGCCTTCACCAGTTCGCCCGGCAGGCAGAAGGGCACGAAGACCACCCAGCCGCCGAGCCGGCCGATGCCGACGCCCAGGTTGCTCAGCGCGTCGATCCGCAGCTCGATCTCCTGGTGGTAGGCGAAGGGATACGGGTGGAATTTCTTTGGCGGGCGGAGCATAGGTCGGCCCCCGGGGTACGAGGCCGGCGGCCGCTTGCCAAGCCCGTGATTCTCCCGACCTCAGGCGGGATCAATCCGCCACCTTCACGAAGGCGACGCCGTCGGCGATCACCTTGCCGTTCGTCCCGCGGGTGGACAGGGTCACCGTGTTCGCGGCACCCGCCTTGAAGCGGAATTCGCCGACTCCCGTCGCGAAGCCATGGCGTGAGCCCTTCTTCATGTTCCATTTCAGCTCAGCCTTGCCGTCGGCGTGCACGATGGTGAGCGGCACGTTGCTCGCGCAATCCTTGCCGGAGGGATAGAGCAGGGAAATCCGGTAGGTTCCGTCTTCCTCGATCGGCAGCGTGAATGTGGCCTCGGCCGGGTCGGCGGCGGTCCCGACCAGGTAGTCGAAGCGGAACAGCCCCCACATGCCGTTGACCGTCCGCGGGGTCCACTTGCCGCGGGTCGTCACGTGAGTCTGGTCCTCGTGATGGATCACGCTTCCGGTCAGGCGGTTCGCGGCGAGGTCGATGCCGTTCGTCGCCTTGCCTTCCGGCCCGAGGTCCTTCTCGAAGGGCGGCACGATGCGGGTCTCCGACTCGCGGTTGTTTTCGATGACCAGGTTCTGGTTCTGCCAGATCGGTTTGATCGCGCCGCCGACGACGTTGTAGATCCAGTTGTCGCGCAGCGTCGTGTTGCTGGTGTCCCAGTCGAGGAAGATGCCGTTGCCGAGCTTGCGCTTGGGATTGCCGTCGGGCCTCTGCTCGTAGCCCCAGGCATCGTAGAGCCAGTTGTTGAGGATGAAATTCGGCGCGTTGAGGTGGTTCATCGTGGCGAAGTGGATGCAGGCGCCGTCGATGGTCGTCTGCATGGCGTTGTGGATGTGGTTGTATTCCACGATGCTGCCGCCCTGGTTGCGGAAGGCGAAGACGCCGTTGCGCGAGAGGTCGTTGAAGTAGTTGTGGGAGATGAGGTTGCCGGGCTCCATCGACATGTGGAAAGGCCGCGAGTCGAGATGCACGCCGCCGCCGTAGTAGCGGATTTTCCCGCAGTGCTCGACCGTGTTGCGCGTCACCTCGTTGAGGATCGGCGCGACTTTCGCCGCCGCCTCGCCGGGCGTGTAGATCTTGGTGTCGTCCATGTAGGAGAGCCGCGCGCCGGTCATCAGTACGCCGCCGCCGCCGGAGTTCCGCACGGTGTTGCGGTCGAAGGCATTCCGCCGGCTGTCGAGATGCAGCCAGAGCGCGTAGCCGCCGATGTTCTCGAAGAGGCAGTTCCTGACAGAGCAATCGAGCGTGTTCTCGAACATGATCACCGTGTCGGTGTGCACCCGCGCCTCGATGTGGCCGAGGGTGAAGGACGTGTGGCGGAATTCGATGCCGTCGAAGTGGACATGCTGGACATGGGTGCCGGCGTTCACGTCGCCCTGGGCATTGACCAGGCGGTTGAGCACGGGCGCGGTGATGGCGAGCGTGTTCGGATCGACCCCGGCGGCCGGCAGGAAATGGAGGCGGCGCGCTTCCGTATCGAAGAACCATTCGCCGGGCTGGTCGAGTTCCTCCTTCACGCCCTCGATCCAGAACCAGTTGCCCGGGATGATCTTCGCATGCCTTTCGCTGTCGGCGATATCGATGCGTCCCGCCTTGGGGTCGACCTTGGTGACGGTGTTCCATTGATTGAAGAACCTCCACTGGGGCACGATATTGATCTGCGCGTCCTTGGCGCGGCCCCAGCTTTCCTTGACCAGGGCGGGATCGATCATCGCGTGGTCGAGATCGCCACCGGTGGCGTAGAGGAAGGGATTCTTGGCATCGGCATTGGGGTAGCGCGCGCGGGTGGCGCGCTTGCCGTCCACGAAGAGCTGGCGGAAGTTCCACCCGTCCGGACCGGTGCCGGCGAGGTCCACCTGCCAGATGCCGCCATCGCCCTTGCTCCACTTCCTGGGGATCCCGAGTCCGCCGTCCCAGACGACCTTGCCACCGGGCGCGGCTTTCCAGGTGACCGGGAAGTCTTTCGTGCCGGAGTCCTCCGGCCGGAGTTCGAGAGGCGTGGCCAGCTTGTAAGTGCCGGCTGCAAAGACGATCTCCACCGCTTCGGCGAGTCCTTTGGAAACGAGCGCCCTCACCTTGTCACGGGCGGCTTGCGGTGTCGCCAGCGGGCTTCCGGCCGTGCCCGCGTTGGCATCGTTGCCCTGCGGGCTGACGTGGATGACCGTCGCGGCGGGAAGTCGGCCCACGGCTAGCAGGAGCACGAAGCAGGGCAGGTGGAGGAATCGGAGTCGCATGGTGGTTCGGATGGCTGGAAAGGGTTTTGCACTGCCCGGGTTTCCGGAGTCCGTGGTCATCGTGCGGCAGGACCCGGCGGACCGGAACGCTTCGTTGCCCGTGCCAACTTTCAGGCACCGGTCGTTCCATGCGTCACCGCGCGTTTTTCATCACGGCTTTGCGCCACGGCAGCACCCGCGCGCGCTGCCGGCCGGACAAGGTGCGGCGCCAGATGCGAAATCCCTTGCCGGCGGCCGCCGAACCCCGGAAATCCGGCGCGTGATCCGCAAGGCCTTCCTTCCCGGTGCCGGGCTCGGCACCCGTCTGCGCCCCATGACCGACCTGCTGCCGAAGCCGCTGGTCCCGCTGTTCCACCGTCCGCTGATCGAGTGGGCCATGGAGTCGTGCCGGGCGGCGGGGATCACGGAGTTCGCGATCAACACGCATCATTTGCCGGAGAAGTGGGGAAGCGTCGGGAGTGGAGAGTGGAGAATCGAAAGCGAAGGCATGGCCGGGGGAAACGCGCTGCCGTCGAAAGCCGGAAGCTGGCAGGGCCTGCCGCTCCACCTTTTCCACGAGCCGCTGCTGCTCGAAACCGGCGGCGGGGTGAAGAACATCGAGGCCTGGGCCGGCGGCGAAAGCGTGCTGGTCCACAACGGCGACATCTTCAGTTCCATCCCGCTCGACCGGCTGGTCGCGGCGCACGAGGCGTCGGGATTTCCGGTCACTCTCGCCCTGCGCTCCGAAGGCGTCGCGAAGCACATCGCGCTCGACGGCAAGCGGGTGACCGACATCCGCGGGATGCTCGGCCGGGCGGAGGGGACGCACGTCTTCACCGGGATCTACTGCTTCGAGCCGGAGCTGTTCGGCCTGATCCCGGCCGGCGAGAAGATCTCGGTGATCCCCGCTTTCCTCGAACTTGCGAAGCAAGGGCGGCTCGGGGCCGTCGTTCTCGACGAAGGCGATTGGCGCGACCTCGGCGATCCCGCCGCCTACCTGGCCGCCCACCGCGATCTGGCCCTCGCCCCGGCGGTGCATCCGGCCGCGAAGGTGGATCCGTCCGCGAACCTTGAAGGCAGCGTGATCGGTCCCGCCGCGGAAATCGGGGCCGGCGCGGTGGTCCGGAACTCCGTCGTCTGGCCCGGCGCGAAAGTGGCCACAGGGGCCGTGGCGGCGGACGAAATCGTGACGGCTTGAGACGCAGCCGACCGCGGCGGAAAGCCGGGGCCGTTTGTCGGAATTGTTGCGGTCCGCCGCTCGATCTGCGGCGCCCGAGGCGGGAGATTTGCCACGCTTTTCTTGAAGGATGGCATATCACGATAGTCCCGCATTCTGATAGATCGCCGGGGTAAAAGCCGTAGTTTGCCCGTCCTTTCGAGGATTCCTCACCCACACCCTGATATGAAACACAGCAATGCCTCCCCGGTGCCCGACGCCACGAGTCTGGTGCCGGAATTGACCATGCACGACACCTGGAATGCCCGGGCCGTGTCCGGATTGATCCGTTCCAAGTGCCGCTTCGGCGAAACGCCGGCCTTTCTCTTCCTCGGAAGAAAGGAAGCGGAACTGCTCCGCCATCATCTGGCCGAAGTCTTCGGCGAGGATGCCGTGACCACCCTCCACCAGACCTACTACATGGGGCTGGAGGTCGTGGAGATCGCGTCGGACAGCTTCCTCTTCACCGCCGGCCGCAAGATGGTCCGCACCTTGCAGGACCCGATCGCGCGGCGCCCCGAATGGCGCGACCGCGAGACCGAGGCGATGTGGCAGTTCCGGATTTGAGCCGCTCCCGGCTGTCGCCCCCGTGCCTTCCGCGTGATGGAGGGCACGGGGGCGAAAACCCAAGCAACTCGCCCGGAAAAGCCTTCGAATAAAACGCGCGCCCTCCGCTTCCGAGGCGGATGCGCGCGTTTTTCCTGTTCCTCTTCTTCCTCCTCGCCTCCCCGCTCGCCGCCGCGGTCCGCGTCGAGGCCGCCCTCCTTCCCGGCCACGTCGAGTTCCGCTGGACGGAAGACGGCAAGCTCCTGAAATCCAAACTGATCCGGTCAGACACCATCTATTCCGCCACTTACACCCGGATCGAGAAGGGCCCCCGCGGCCGGATCGATCTGGTGCTGAAGCATCACGAGGGCTTCGAGGTCCGCTACGAAACCCTCTGCCTCCACGAGTTCTTCGACGCGGCGGAGGCGCTCAAGGCCTACGACGTCCTCAAGCTAGTGCTGGGGGAGCGGTCCGCCCCGCCCGCCGCCCCGTGAAGCCGCGGACGGGATCGAACAAAATTTTGACAAACCCGGGAACGACCGGTAAAGACCCCGCCCCCGGCCGCGGAGAACCGCCGGCCGAACCCCGAATCCTCACGCCTTTTCCTGACATGGCCACCAAGCACGTCCTCAAAGCCGAACCCCGCCAACGCTCGGGCTCCGGAGTCCTCAAGAAACTGCGCCGCGAGGGCTGGGTTCCTTCCGTGATCTACGGCCGCGGCACCGACAACAAGAACCTCAAGGTCGACGCCAAGGCCTTCAGCGAGCTGCTCGCCCACAGCACCTCGGACAACATTCTCATCAACCTGGAGATCGCAGGTGCCAGCCAGCTCGCCTTCCTCAAGGCGATCCAGCACGACTCGCTGAGCGGTGCCACCCTGCACGCCGATTTCATGGCGATCGACGAGACCACCGAAATCACCGCCGCCATCCCGGTCCACCTCACCGGTGAGCCCGTGGGCGTGAAGACCGGCGGCCTGCTCGAGCAGCTCAGCCACACCCTGGAAATCCGCTGCGCCGCTTCCAAGCTGCCGGATACCCTCGAATTCGACGTGACCCACCTGGCCGAAGGCGACTCGCTGCACATCGGCGACGTCAAGCTGCCCGAAGGCGTCAGCGCCACCCACGCCGCGGACGTCGTCATCGCCCATGTGGCCAAGACCGCCGCCGCCGTGTCCGAAGCCGCCTCCGCCTGACCGGCATTTCATTCTCCGGAAGCCCGGTCCGCACCAGCGGCCCGGGCTTTTTCGCACTTGGAACTTCTTCCCTTGGAACTTGAAACGTCCATCACCCTCGTCGTCGGCCTCGGCAACCCCGGGCGCCAGTACGAGGAGACGCGCCACAATGCCGGGTTCATGGTCCTCGACCGGCTGGCCTTGCTGGCCGGTGTCGCGTTCAAGTCCGAGCCGAAGTGGCAATCGCACGTGGCGAAGCTCCCCGGCTCCGGCGTGCTGCTGGTCAAGCCGCAGTGCTTCATGAACCTCAGCGGCCGCCCGGTCCGCCAGATCGCCTCCTTCCACAAGTGGACGCCGCAGCAGGTGCTGGTGGTCTACGACGATGCCGCCCTGCCGCTGGGCAAGCTGCGTTTCCGCGAGAAAGGCAGCGCCGGCGGGCACAACGGGATCAAGTCGCTGATCGAGCATTTCGGCGGCGACGGTTTCCCCCGGCTGAAGGTCGGAATCGGCGGATCCGAGCCCGGAAACATGACCGGACACGTGCTCGGGAACTTCCGCGCCGAGGAGCGGGAACTGCTTGAAAACACGCTTGCAAGGGCTGTGGCCGCCGTGCAGCTTGCGCTCTCCCAAGGCCTCCCGGCCGCCGCAAATTTTTACAACACCCCGAAGGAATCCCCTTAAACCAGACCCCGACATGAGCAGGAAATACGAAGGACTGATCATCCTCAACACCAAGTTGCTCGAAGGCAGCGTCGACGACCTCGTCGCCTCCCTCGGCAAGGAGATCGAAGCCGAAGGCGCCAAGCTGGAAGAAGTCCAGCAGATCGGCCGCCGCAAGTTCGCCTACAACTCGAACCACCTCGAGAGCGGCCACTACGTGAACTACCACTTCAAGGCCGAGCCGGACGCGATCTCCCGCATCCAGGCCAAGCTCAAGCTGAACGGCCACGTGCACGTCCAGCACTACCAGCGGGTCGCTTGAGTTTCCGCTTGCGCTGTTCTCAAGAACAGCTATTGCTGGCTGCCTATCCCAACTAGCCTGACTCCGCCATGGCCAACCTCAACAAAGTGATGCTGCTCGGGAACCTCACCCGGGATCCCGAAGTCCGATACACCCCGAAAGGCACCGCCGTCGGCGACCTCGGGCTCGCCGTCAACCGCCGCGTCTCGGACGGCAACGGCAACTGGTCGGACGAAGTGACCTTCGTCGACGTCACGGTCTGGGGCACCAACGCGGAGAACGCGCAGAAGTACCTGACCAAGGGCCGCGGGGTCTTCATCGAGGGCCGCCTGCAGATGGACACCTGGGAGGACAAGGCCTCCGGCCAGAAGCGCAGCAAGCTCAAGGTCGTCGCCGAAGTCCTCCAGTTCCTGCCGGACGGCAAGGGCGGCGGCCAGGGCGGCGGCGGTGGCAATTACCAGCAGCGCTCCGGCGGCGACGGCGAATCCCACCGCCCCAGCGGCGGCGAGGGATATTCCCAGCCCTCGCGTTCCTCCGCTCCCCCGCAAGGAGCCTCGGCCGCCGATCCCGGCGACTACCGGGAAGAGGAAGACGACATTCCCTTCTGATTTCGAAAGGCCGGACCGCAAGGTCCGGCCTTTTTCGTGCCCGGCCCGGGCTCCGGTGGATCATTCTGAAAACCGGAACGGGAACAACGAAAGGGGCGAAAAGGACGAAATCTGGGAGGCCCGCCGGATTTGCCGGATCATCGTCCGGGTCTCCGGTCCCGCTCTCGACCTGCCTTGGGTTTCGCGTCGTTTCGCCTTTTTCGTTGTTTCGCCTTCCTGGATTCAACTCAAGGCTTCCGCGCCTCCGCCGTCCCCGGCGGCCCCGCCTTCTGGCGGGCGGCGGCGAGCCCGGTGATGAAAGCCCGGTCTTCCGGCGAGAGCTTGTCCAGCGGCAGCAGGCTGAAGCGCTTCGCGCCATCGACCAGCAGGCGGACCTGCCCGTCCCTCACCAGCCCGGCCACCTCGCCTTCGGCGGCCTCGAAGGCCAGCAGCCGGGCGCGGATCACCTTGCCCTTGGCATCCTTCCACTCCCGCGAGTCGGTAACCGCGGTGTAGGTGACCTTCTTCGGTTTGGCCTTGTCCTTCTCGATCGAGACCTCTCCCTCTTCCGCGTCGCCGGTATTCCTCGTCTCGAACGATGTCGGCGTTTCCGGGACCGGGCCGTCCTTTTCTTCCGCCATCGACGCGCCCAGCGAGCAAGCAAGACACGCCACCCCCGTCATCCATGGTCCAAGCTTCATTTCCGACGCCTAGCAGGGCGGGGACACGGGCACCAGCACTTCCCGCAGCCGGAATAGCCAGATTCACCTCGGAGGCGGGACTTCCCCAATCGGACTCCTGCAAGATGCCACTCGACGGCCGGGTAGGGTCACCGATTCCAATGCCCCGCCGCTTCCTTGCCCTCGCCCTTCCGCTGGCCGCGCTGTCCCTCGGGATCTCGCCCGCGCAGACCGCGCCGCGGACGGTTGAGGTGGCCGCGAAGCCCGGCGGACGCTGGGTGGAGCGGCCGGTGCGGACGCTCGACGACCTGCCCGGCGCGGCGGAAATCCGGCCCGATGCCGGGCTGAGCCGCTACGGGGGGCTGGCCGCGCGAAAGGAGAAAGCCACGGGGTTCTTTCATACGGCGAAAGTCGAGGGTCGCTGGTGGCTGGTGGATCCTGAGGGCTGCCTCTTTCACCAACGCGGCGTGAGCTCCGTCACCATGCTGCCCACCCCCGCGGCCGAAGAAGTCCGCAAGCGGAAGTTCGGCAGCGAGGCGGGATGGGCGGAGCAAAGCAGCGGCCTGCTGAGGGAGCACGGATTCAACGGCCTCGGCGCCTGGTCGGACACGGAACGACTGCGCGCCGTGCCGGAACCGCTCCCCTACACCCGGATCTGGAACTTCATGTCGTCCTACGGCAAGAAGCGCGGCGGGACTTTCCGCAAGCCCGGCCACACCGGCTACCCGGGCGATTGCATCTTCGTCTTCGACCCCGGCTTCGAGGCCTTCTGCGACGAGCACGCGCGGCAGTTGGCGAAGGACAAGGACGACCCCTGGCTGCTCGGCCATTTCTCCGATAACGAGCTGCCGCTGCCGGCGGATGCCTTGAAGAAGTTCCTCTCGCTGCCGGAAGCGGACCACGGCCATCAGGCGGCACTGAAATGGCTGCGCGACCGCCGCGGGGCGAAGGCCACGGCGCGCGACATCAAGCCGGAGGACCTTCCGGCCTTCCTCGAGTTCATGGCCGGGCGCTATTTCCGCATCGTCGCGGGCGCGATCCGGCGGCACGATCCGAATCACCTTTACCTCGGTGCTCGTTTCCACGGCGGCGCGCTGAGAAGGGCGGAACTCTTCCGCGCCGCCGGGCCGCACGTCGACGTGGTGTCTGTGAACTACTACCACGCCTGGACGCCCGATCCCGAACGGCTCGCGATGTGGTCGCGCGAATCGGGAAAGCCTTTCCTCGTCACCGAGTGGTATGCGAAAGGCGCGGATTCCGGTCTGGCGAACACCGGCGGCGCGGGCTGGCTGGTCAAGACCCAGCGCGACCGCGGCCTGTTCTATGAAAACTTCACACTCGGCCTGCTGGAGTCGAAGGACTGCGTCGGCTGGTACTGGTTCAAGTACATCGACAACGACCCGGCGGACAAGAAAGCGGACCCGTCCAACCGCGACTCGAACAAGGGCATCCTCGGCAACCGCTACGAACCCTACGCGCCGCTGCTCGATTCGATGAAACGCATCAACGAGCGGGCCTACGGGATCATCGACCGCTTCGACCGCGACTGACCCGGGCTTATCGCCCGCCGCGCAGCAGCTCCGCCTTGATGGCTTCCGCCCGCTTCAGCGCGTCGTCGATGTCCGCGCCGAGGAAGTTTGCGTGGCCCATCTTCCGTCGGCCGATCGCCCGGCGCTTGCCGTAGAGGTGGAGGAAGGCGGAGCCGTCGGCAAACAGCGGCGTCCAGTCCGGCGGCACCTGCTCGTCGGGCCACATGTCGCCGAGGAGATTGAGCATCACCACCGGCGACAGCAGCCGCGGCGAGCCCGCCGGCAGCCCGCAGGTGACGCGGACCTGCTGCTCGAACTGCGAGGTCGCGCAGGCATCCAGCGTGTGGTGGCCGGAGTTGTGCGGCCGCGGGGCCATTTCGTTGACTAGCAGGGAGCCATCGGGCAGGTGGAAAAACTCGACGCCCATGATGCCGCGGTAGTCGAGGGCCTCGGCGACCTTGCAAGCGATCACCTTCGCTTCCGCCGCCACCGCCGGGCCGACGCGGGCGGGAACGATAGAGACGTCCAGGATGTGATGGCGGTGCCGGTTCTCCGCCGGATCGTAGGCGGTCACCGAGCCGTCGGCCGCGCGGGCGACCATCACCGAAAGCTCGCGCTCGAAGGGGATGAAGGCTTCCAGCACCGCGCGGTCGGTCTCGAAGGCCGCCCACACCGCCGCCGGGTCCTCGCCGCCGTTCAGCTTGAGCTGGCCCTTGCCGTCGTAGCCGAAAGCCGCGGTCTTGAGCACCGCGGGCGTGCCGATTTCCGAAATTGCCGCCGCGAGTTCCTCCGCCGAAGCCACCACCGCGAAGGGCGCGTGGGGGATGCCGTGCTGCTTGAGAAAGGCCTTCTCCCGCTCCCGATGCTGGCAGATCGCCACCGCGTTCGGCGAAGGGTGCAGTTGGATCCGTCCGGCCACCGCTTCCAAGGTCTCGCGGGGGATGTTTTCGAACTCGACCGTCGCCACGGCCGCTTTCGAAACGAACTCCTCAAGCGCATCCGCGGAGTCGAAGGGCAGGTCGATCGCCTCGTCCGCCACCACGATCGCCGGGGCTTCGAGCCCGCCGGTCCAGACCAGGGTGCGATAGCCCATGCGGCGGGCTTCCATGCAGAACATGCGGCCGAGCTGGCCGCCGCCGAGGATGCCGAGCACGGAGCCCGGCGGGATGATGGGAGTGGGAGTCACGGACGAAGGAAGAGAGAGGGAACAACGAAAAACGCGAAACGAACGAAAGGAAGAAAACCCGGCTGCTTCATTTCGCGGGATTTCGTCCCTTTCGTGGTGCGCGAGTCCGGACTCAGCCGAAGTTCGGGTCGACCAGCTCCGGCAGCACCGCCGCCTTCACCGTTTCGTTCTGCTTCTTGCGGAAGGCCTGGAGCTTTTCCAGCAGCGCCGGGTCTTCGCCGGCCAGCATCGCCACGGCAAAGAGCGCCGCGTTGATCGCGCCGGCCTTGCCGATGGCGAAGGTCGCGGTCGGGATCCCGCCGGGCATCTGGACGATCGAAAGCAGCGAATCCATGCCCTTCAGCGCGTGGGACTCCACCGGTACGCCAAGCACCGGCAGGTCGGTGATCGCGGCGGTCATCCCCGGCAAGTGCGCGGCCCCGCCGGCCCCGCCGATGATGCATTTCAGCCCCCGCCCGCGGGCTTCCGTGGCATAGGAAAACAGCTTGTCCGGCGTCCGGTGGGCGCTGACGACCTGGGCTTCCCAGGGAACGCCGAAGTCCTCCAGCGTCCGTGCCGCGTGCTCCATCGTCGGCCAATCCGACGTGCTGCCCATGATGATGCCGACGAGGGGCGTTGCCATGCCCGAGAGACTCAAGACGGCAAGACTCAAGACGCAAGACTGGATTTCCCCGGTGGCCGGGATGCCGCAGATCTCCAGTCTTGAGTCTTGAGTCTTCAAGTCTTGCGTCTTTTCCTCCCGTCCCGCCCATGTTGAAGGAAGCCATTCAGGAAGTCCGCGTTTTCGCCCCCGCCACCGTCGCCAATGTCGCTTGCGGCTACGACGTGCTCGGTTTCGCGATCGATGCCCCCGGCGACGAAATCGTCGTCCGCCATTGTGACAAACCCGGCCTCCACATCACCGCGATCACCGGCGACGAGGGCAAATTGCCGAAGAACCCGGAAAAGAACACCGCCGGCGTCGCCGCGCTCGATTTGCTCCGCCACCTCGGCATGACCGACCGCGGGATCGAGATGGAGATCCACAAGAAGATGCCCTTCGGCTCCGGCCTCGGTTCGTCCGCCGCCTCGGCGGTCGCCGGCGCTTACGCGGTGAACTACCTGATCGGCGAACCGCTTTCGAAGAAGCAGCTGCTGCCTTTCGCGATGGCCGGCGAGGCCTCGGCGGACGGCGCCTGGCACGCCGACAACGTGGGGCCCTGCCTGCTTGGCGGCATCGTTTTCATCCGGTCGAACGAGGAGCTCGACGTCGCCCAGCTCCCCGCGCCGAAGAACCTGTGGGCGGCGGTGGTCCATCCGGACATCGAGGTGCTGACCAAGGTCGCCCGCGAGATTTTGCCGAAGGACATCCCGCTGGTGAACGCCACCCAGCAGATCGGCAACCTCGGCGGCCTGCTGTGCGGCATCATCCAGGAAGACTACGGCCTGATTTCGCGCTCGATCCACGACGTCATCGCCGAGCCGCGCCGCCAAAAGCTCATCCCGGAATTCTACAAGGCCAAGCGCGCCGCCCTCGCCGCCGGTGCCCTCGGCTTCTCGATCTCCGGCGCCGGCCCCAGCGTCTTCGCGCTCTGCGAAGGCGAGGAAAGCGCCCGCAAGGTCGGCGAGGCGATCTCGAAGGTCTTTTCCGCCATCCCGCTCGGCAATCAGGTCTACGTGTCGAAAATCAACCCCCACGGCGTGCACGTGGTGAATGAGAAAAGTTCCAAGTAAAAAGGTCCAAGTTCCAAGAAAGGCACGGCTGCCGATTCGACCTTGGAGCTGCGGCTGTTTATTGGCACTTGGAACTTTCAATTTGGAACTTCGACTCCATTGGCACTTCCATGCTCTACCACTCCACCACCAACCCCGCCCACCGCGTCGACCTCAAGGAAGCGATCCTGCGCTCGCTGCCGCCGGACAACGGGCTCTACATGCCCGACACGCTGCCGGTGCTCGGCCCGGAATTCTGGGCGATCTGGCGCGAGCTGACCTTCCAGGAAATCGGCTACGCGGTGGCCCACGCCTTTTTCCACGAGGACGTGCCGGCTGCCGCGCTGAAGGAGATCGTCGAGGGCACGTTGTCGTTTGACGCGCCCTTGATCACCCTCGCACCGGGCGATCACATCCTCGAGCTCTTCCACGGCCCGACGCTTGCCTTCAAGGATTTCGGCGCGCGCTTCATGGCCCGACTGATGGCCTGGCTGACCCGCGGCGAAGACCGCGAGCTGACCGTGCTGGTCGCCACCTCCGGCGACACCGGCGGCGCGGTCGCTTCCGCCTTCCACCGGGTGAAAGGAACACGGGTGATCATCCTTTACCCGAAAGGCAAGGTCTCCGGGCTCCAGGAAAAGCAGCTCACCACGCTCGGCGACAACATCACCGCGCTGGAGATCGATGGCACCTTCGACGACTGCCAGCGGCTGGTGAAGTCCGCCTTCCTCGACCGCGAGCTGTCGGAGCGCCTCAATCTCACCTCGGCGAACTCGATCAACCTCTCGCGGCTCGTCCCGCAGAGCTTCTACTACATCCATAGTGCCCGGCAGCTTCCGGAAGGCATCGAGCCGGTCTTCGTCATCCCTTCGGGCAACTTCGGCAACCTGACCGCCGGCCTGCTCGCGCTGCAGCTCGGCTTGCCGGTGAAGAAATTCCTCGCCGCGACCAATGCCAACGACGTGGTCCCGGCTTACCTGAAGACCGGCGATTACCAACCGCGCCCCAGCACCGCCACCATCTCCAACGCGATGGACGTCGGCGCGCCGTCGAATTTCGCGCGGATGCAGGCCCTGTTCGGCAATTCCTGGGAAGCGATGCGCGGCAAGATCGAGGGCATGGCCTTCACCGACGACCAGACCCGCGCCGCGGTGCGCGAGGTGAAGTCGCTCTACGACTACGAGATCGATCCCCACGGCGCCGTCGGCTGGCTGGCCGCCCGCAAGTGGCGCGCGGCGCATCCGGGCAACGCGACGATCACCTTGGAAACCGCCCACCCGGCGAAGTTCCTCGACGTGATGGAGCAGGAGATCGGCAAGGGCGTCGTCGAGATCCCCGAACGCCTCGCCATCCTGGCCGACCGTGAAAAGGTCGCGATCCAACTCCCCGCCGATGAAGCGGCGTTCAAGGCCTGGCTGAGGTAGTTGCAAACTTGTGTGGGGCTGCCGGTGCGGCGATGCTCCCGCCATGCGCCACGTTCTTTCCCTGCTCCTCGCCACGCTCCTCCCCCTCGCCGCCCAGAGCGGCAAGGAGGACCGCGAGTTCACCGTGAAGACCCTCGACCGCATCGCGCGGCCGGTGATCGGCGCGCTGGCGGAAGGGAAGCTCAAGCAGCAACTCCCGCTCGGTCCCGGCGAAAAGGACCGCGCGGACTGCACCCACCTCGAGGCCTTCGGCCGGACCCTCGCGGGCATTTCGCCGTGGCTCGCGCTCGGTCCCGATGACTCGCCGGAAGGCAAGCTGCGTGCGAAATACATCACGCTGTCCCGCAAGGCGCTGGTGATGGCCACCGATCCCGCCTCGCCCGACCGGATGAACTTTTCCAAGGGCGGCCAGCCGCTGGTCGACGCCGCCTTTCTCTCCCAGGCCCTGCTGCAAGCGACGGAAGTACTATGGACGCCGTTGCAGGATGCGGAAAAGGCCCATGTCATCGCCGCGCTCAAGGAAACCCGCGCCATCAAGCCGGGCGAGAACAACTGGCTGCTCTTCTCCGCGCTGGTCGAGGCAGCGATCTGGAAATGCACCGGAGAGTGCGAGATCGCCCCGATCCAGCACGCCCTCGACAAGCACGAGGACTGGTATGTCGGCGACGGCACCTACGGAGACGGCCCGGAATATCATTGGGACTACTACAACAGCTTCGTCATCCAGCCCGCCATGCTCGCCGTGCTAGAAGTCTGCCGCGAGAAGAAGCACCCGCTCGCCGAGCGACTGCCGAAAGTCGTCGCCCGGGCCAAGCGCTACGCCGCGGTGCAGGAGCGGCTGATTTCCCCGGAAGGCACTTACCCGGTCATCGGTCGCTCCGCCGCGTACCGCTTCGGGGCCTTCCAGCACCTCGCGCTGATGGCGTGGCGCAAGGAAGTCGCCGAGCCCGCCGCGGTGCGCGGTGCCCTGACCGCCGTGATCCGACGCACGATGGCCGCGCCCGGGACCTTCGACGAAAAGGGCTGGCTCCAGGTCGGCGCGGTCGGCCACCAGCCGTCGATCCGCGAGAGCTACATCTCCACCGGCAGCCTCTACCTCTGCCTCGCCGGCCTCCAGCACCTCGGCCTGCCCGCGGACGATCCCTTCTGGACCGCGCCCGCCGCGCCCTGGACCCAGAAGCGGATCTGGGCGGGGCAGGACGTGAAGGCGGATCATTCCCTCAAGGGCGGCGGCTGATCCCCGTTGCGCCCGGGGTATCACCTGCTACCCTGCGGTCCTGACGATGATCGGCCTCGCCCTCAAAATGCTCTTCGGCGACACGGCCAAGTACCTGATGCTCATCGCCGGGCTGTTCCTCGCCACCTTCCTGATCGTCCAGCAGGTCAGCGTGTTCTGCGGGCTGATGCGCTGGACCACTTCCACCCTGAAGAACGTCGGCGCGCCGATCTGGGTGGTGGAAGAACGCGTCGAGCAGGTCAACGAAACCAACGCCCTCCGCGACACCGACGTCGCCCGCGTCCGCTCGGTCTCCGAAGTCGCCTGGGCCATGCCCGTCTTCTCCGGCATCCAACGGGTGCGGATGGATGACGGCTCGTTCAAGACCATCCAGCTCATCGGCATCGACTCCGCCTCGCTGGCCGGCGCGCCGACCCGGATCCTCGAAGGCACGCTGATCGACCTCCGCCTGCCGAACGCGGTGATCGTCGACGAACTCGCGGTGGAGCGCCTTTCAAAAGGCCGGCCGCATCCGTTGACGCTCGGGGATACCTTCGAGATCAACGACATCGAGGCCCGCGTCGTCGGCATCTGCGAGGCCAAGCGATCCTTCACCGGCGGGCCGTACGTCTGGACCACCTACGAACGCGCGCTGCAGTACACGCCGCCGTCCCGCAAGATGCTCTCCGCCGTGATCGCCGGCCCGGTCGAAGGCGTCAGCGTCGATGAAGCCGCCGCGGCGATCGAGAAGGCCACCGGTTTGAAAGCTTTCGTCAACCGCGGCTTCGGCGAGAACGAGAAGGACTTCAACACGTCGACGATCTGGTGGTACGTCCGCAACACCGGCATCCCGGTCTCCTTCGGCACCACCGTGGTGATCGGCCTCATCGTCGGCATCGCGATCGCGTGCCAGACCTTCTACGCCTTCGTGCTCGACAACCTGATGCACCTCGGCGCGCTGAAAGCGATGGGCACCTCGAGCTTCCGCCTCAGCATGATGCTCATCGTGCAGGCCTTCACCGTCGGCTTCATCGGCTTCGGCCTCGGCCTCGCCGCCAGCTCGGTCTTCGCCGCGGGTGCGATCGAACGCGGCCAGCCGCCGGTTTACATCCCGTGGATCCTCCCGGTCGCCACCTTCGGCGTGATCCTTGCCATCTGCTCGCTCGCCGCATTGTTGGGGATCTTCCGCCTGAGCCGCTTCGAGCCGGCGATGGTCTTCCGCGCCTGAACGCCATGGCCACCGATTCCCAACCGGCAACCAACGGCATCGCGGTCGATGTCCGCGGCGTGAACAAGAGCTTCGGCAGCGGCGAGTCGCGGCTGCACGTGCTGAAGGACGTCAGCCTCCAGGCCCGCACCGGCGAGATCCTGATGCTGGTGGGTCCGTCCGGTTGCGGCAAGACGACCCTGCTCAGCGCGATCGCCGGCACCATGGGCGTGGACTCCGGCGAGATCGATGTCCTCGGCAATCCGCTGCACCGGATGCGCGGCGGCGCGCTGACCCGTTTCCGCGCGAAGAACATCGGCTTCATCTTCCAGCAGTTCAACCTGATCCCCACCATCACCTGCGCCGAGAACGTCAGCGTGCCGCTCCTGATCCGCGGCGTGTCGGCCTCGGCCGCGAAAAAGAAGGCACGCGAGGTGCTCGATGCCGTGGGCATGGGCGACCGTTGGAAGGACCGGCCCGGCAAGCTTTCGGGCGGCCAGCAGCAGCGCATCGCGATCGCCCGCGCGCTGGTCCACGAGCCGCCGCTGGTCATCTGCGACGAACCGACCGCCGCGCTCGACGCGAAGAACGGCGAGATCGTGCTCGATCTGTTCCGCCAGGTCGCCCGTGCCGCCGGCCGCGCGGTGATCATCGTCACCCACGACAACCGGATCTTTTCCTACGCCGACCGCATCGCCCGCATGGACGACGGCTGCATCGTCGATGTCCACCGCACCGACCCGCGCGAAACCGCCCACTTCGAGCACGAAGTCCCGCACTGAAAGAACTCCATCCCGCCATGTTCTCCGTCATCCTCCGCTACACCACCATCCTCGGCGCCGTTGCCGGCGTCGCCGCGATGGCCGCCGTCATGCGAAAGCAAGGCGACAACGAGCTGCCGCAGGCCGACACCCCGCCGGTCGCGCCCGCCGCCAAACCTTTCCTGCACGCCGTCGCCGCCACCGGCATCCTCGAAGCGTTGAGTGAAAACGTCGCCGTCGGCGTGCCCGCCCCCGGGCTAGTGATGGAGGTGATGGTGCACGTGAACGACGCGATCGAGGAAGGCCAGCCGCTGTTCCGGCTCGATGACCGCGAGCTCCAGGCGGAGAAGACCAACCAACAGGCCCAGCTCGAAGTCGCCCGCGCCGAACTGCAGGTGCGCGAAGCTTTCGTCGAGAAAGCCAAGCGCCAGCTCGGCCGCTTGGTGAGCCTCGGCGATTCGCAGGCGATCAGCCGCGAACAGCTCGACGCCGCCCAGGACGACATGGCTATCGCCAACGCGCAGCTCGCCGCCGCCCGGTCGCAGGTCACCGCCGCGGAAGCCGCCATTCAACGGCTCGACACGCTGATCGGCCGGCTGACGATGAAGGCGCCGCGGGCCGGCACCGTCCTGCAGGTGAACATCCGCGCCGGCGAGTATGCCGCCACCGCGCCGAAAGTGCCCGCCATGGTGATCGGCGACACCGGCAAGCTCCAGGTCCGCGCCGACATCGACGAGCAGAATGCCACCCGCATCCGACCCGGCCAGAAAGCCGTGGCCACCTTGAAAGGCGATCCGCGGGTCTCGATGCCGCTCGAATTCATCCGCGTGGAGCCCTACATCATCCCGAAGGTCTCTCTAACAGGAGCGAGCACCGAGCGCGTCGATACCCGCGTGCTCCAAGTCATGTTCTCCCTGCAAAAGCCGGCCGACACCCCGGTCTATGTCGGCCAGCAGGTCGACGTGCTGATCGAGGCCCCCGAGCGCTAGCTCCTCCCGGGATACCGGTCACGGGCCTATCGCTCGACCACGGCGCTTTCCCGCAGCTTCGCCGCCAGGTCCTTGAGCACCTGCCGCCGGCGCTCGTGTTCCACTTCCTCGCGGATGCTTTCCTCCACCTCCTCGAAGGCCTTCACGGCCGCAGGCCTCACCTCGACGGCTTGCACGAGGTGCAGGGCCTGCTCGTAAAAGAACACCGGGCTGATTTCACCTTCGCGCAGGGAAAACAGCATCGCCTCGAAGGGATTGAACACGCGCTCCTGGTCGATCCAGCCCATCTCGATCTCGCCGCCGCGCTTCATGGTGTGGGCCCGTGCCAGTGCGGCGAAGTCTTCCCCGTCCAGCGCCCGGCGGCGCAGGTCCAGCAGCACCGCGTAGTCGTCCCAGGGATCCGCCGCCTCGGGGAAGCGGACGAGGTGCAGCACCCGCGCCGCCGGCGGCGTGCGGAAGCGCGGCGCACGGGCCTCGTACCAAGTACGAAGGTCATCGGAGGTGAGTTCGGGCAGGCCGGCCCACAAGCCGGAAGTGAACTTCTCCATCCGCAGCCGCGACACCGTTTCGGCCCTCAGCGATTCGCGCTGCGCGTCGAGCAGGTCCCACGAGGCGCCGTGCTCCCGCCATTGCCGCAGGGTTCTCTCGAAGGCGCTCCTCACTTCGTCCGCCGGCGGGGTGGGCACGGTCCGCTCGGCTTCCTGGGCCAGCAGGATGCCGTCGATGACTTCCTCTTCGGCCTGCCTCCGGAACTCCTCGTCGCGCTCGCAGCAGGAAACCTCGCTGAGCAATTCCGCCTCCGCCTTGAGCCGCACGAAGGTGTCTTCCACCAGCGCCGGGTCCACGTTCTCGCCATTGATTCGCAGCATGTCAGCGTCGTTCGAATTTCGGCGGGGTGAACTGCTCGACCATCTGCGTGCGGGCTTCCAGCGTCGCGCGGTACTGGGCGAGTTGGCCCGGGGTGAGCACGGCGGCCAGGCGGGAAAGAGTGCCCTCCATCGAGGCGCGCCTCGACTCTGCCAGCCGGCGGTGGAACTCCTGCGAATCGGCCATCGCCTCGTCGTCGCCCATGAACTCCCCCATTTCCTCCATCACCGCGGCGTGGGCCCCGCCGAGGATGTTCATCGACTCGTTCATCAGGGTCCACCCCGCGGGGCGCTTCGCCTGGGCCTCGGCACTGCCGGCGCGAAGGGCCTCGAGCGCCTGCTCGCGCTGGTCCGCCGAAAGATCGATCTGGCCGAGCAGGTCGGCGAGGTCGCGCTGGGCCTTGGCCTCGATCGAGTTCTCTTTCTCCCGTTCGCGCAAGGCGGCGTAAGCGTCCTGCTGCTCGGGATCGAGGATCTTCGCCAGTTGGTCGTCGAAACGCCGCTCGGCCTGGGCGGCCGCCGCGACGATTTCGGAAGGCGTTTTGCCGCTGCCGCTCAGGTCGCGGAAGCCGTCGCGGCGGTTGGCCAGCAGCACCTCCACGGTGGCCCGTTGTTCCGGGCTCAGCCCGAGGGCCTCGGCGAAGCGCGAAAGCCGTGCGTTCTCGGCGCGCTCGGTGGCGCTCTGGAAACCGCGCTCGAAGGCCACCTGGGCGGATGCCCCTTCGGGGTCCGCCTTCATTTCGCCGCTGCCGCGGGCCTTGAGCACCAGCGGACCTTCGTCGCGATCGCGCGACTTGCCGGACGCGAAGCCCGCGGCCTTGCCGGCCGGCGGCTCCGGACCGGCACCGCCCGACGTCACCGGGGGCGCCGACGGCTTGAGCAGCCAGCCGGTGGCAAAGCCGGTCAAGGCGGCGGCGCTGGCGACGAGGGTGGAAGTTTTCATGAAGGGGACCTGAAGAAAGCGCCGCCGGAGGCGGGATTCGTCGGTATCAGGCGTCGCGGATCGCTTTGACCGCAGCCGCCATGTCGGGAGCGCGGAACGTGGAAGAGCCGGCGACCATCACGTTGGCCCCCGCTTTGGCACAGAGGCCGGCGGTGGCGGCGTCGATCCCGCCGTCGACCTCGATGTGGTAAGACAGCCCGCGCTCCTCGCGCCAGCGGGCCACGGTTTCGATCTTCGGCAGCACCTCGCCCATGAAGGCCTGGCCGCCGAAGCCGGGGACCACGGTCATGCAAAGCAGCAGGTCGATTTGCTCCAGATACGGCAAGGCGGCCTCGGCCGGGGTCGCCGGATTGAGCGCCAGCCCGGCCTTGCAGCCCGCCTCGCGGATCCGCCGCAGGGTTTCGGCGACATCGTGGTCCGCCTCGACATGGACCGTCATCAGGTCCGCCCCCGCCGCGACGAAGCGCGGCAGATAATGATCCGGGCGGGTGATCATCAGGTGGACGTCGAGGAAGATGTCGTTGGTCTCGTGCACCGCCTGCACCACCGCGGGGCCGAAGGAGATGTTGTCGACGAAGTGGCCGTCCATCACGTCGAGGTGCATCCAGTCGGCGCCGGCGTGGATGGCGCGGCTGGTTTCCTCGCGGATCTTCGAAAAGTCGGCGGCAAGCAGGGAAGGGGCGATGACACGGTCGCGGCAGGTCGGCGGGATCACGCGGGGAGGTTTAAGTTCCAACTGGGAAAGTTCCAAGTGCCAAGGAATGCAAAGTTCCAAGTAGGGAAGTGCCAAGTGCCAACAAAGGCCGGATGTGAGGCGGATTCGCCGCTCGCGCGGGTGCGGTTTCTTTGGTCGTATGATCGCACTTCCATGAACCGCACATCGTTTGATCGGATCGCTCCGAATCTCCAGGCCCTTTCCGCCGCCGCCTTGGGAATCGGTTCCATGGCCACACTCGCCGGAATCTTCGGAATCTGGCTCCAAGGGGAGTTTTACGGCGTTGGAGTTGGCTGGTATCAGGCGACACAGGAGGAAGTCGCCCTGGCGTTCATCTTGCCGTGCGCCGTCACGGTTTTCGGGTGTCTTATGATCGCACCGGTCATCCTTTGCAGTCCGATCGGCGCGAAGTGGAGCGTGAAGCGCCGTGCGACGGTTTACCTGCTCTTTGCGGCGACGGTGCTCGCGCTATGCACGATCGCCGGATTGGTTGCCGCGGCCAAGGTGGGAAGAATCCTTGTGTGACCCCGTTCCCTGAAGGTGGTTAGGTTTGGCACTTGGCACTTTTGACTTGGCACTTTCTTCTCCCCGCGTGGATCCGATCATCGACCTGAGCAGCGACGACTTCTTCATGGGCCAGGCCCTGCGGGAGGCGCGCAAGGCCTATGCGGCGACCGAGGTGCCGGTCGGCTGCGTGATCGCGCATGAAGGGAAAATCATCGCCCGCGCCTGGAACCAGGTGGAGACGCTGAGGGACGCCACCGCCCACGCGGAAATGCTGGCCTTGACCGCGGCCCAGCAGGCGCTCGGCGACTGGCGGCTGGAAAAGTGCACGCTCTACGTGACGAAGGAGCCGTGCCCGATGTGCGCCGGGGCGATCGTCCACTGCCGGCCGGAGCGGGTGGTCTTCGGCTGCCCCGATCCGAAGGCCGGCGCGGCCGGCGGCTGGATCAACCTGCTCGATGCCAACCCGCCGCTCAACCACCGCTGCGAGGTGGTTTCCGGCGTCCTCGGCGAGGAATCGCTGGCCCTGATCCAGGGCTTCTTCCGGGAAGCCCGCGAACGCAAGAAGGCCGGCGAGGACAAGCCGCGGCCCGGCAGTTAGAAAGCCGCGGCGGGCGAGTTGCCGTTTGACAGGAAAGCCGGATCCCGGCGTTACTGAGCGTGCCATGAAAAGCGCCCTGCTCCTCGCCCTCGCCGTGTTGCTCCCGGCTCCGCTCCTCGCGGCAAGCCCGGGAAAAAAGAAGTCCGCCCGGGAGGTGGTCCTCACCCGCCTCTTCAACGAGGCCAACACCGACGGCAACGACTACCTCGACGAAGCGGAGTTCGCGAACTCCTACGGTGCCAGCCCCAGGCTGGTAGTGACCGAATACCGCTTCGCCACGCTTTCCATCCCCGTCGTGTCGACCCGTGGCAACGAGATCGTGGTGCGCGGCGTCTTTCTCGCGGACTTCATCGAGGCGAACGGCGGCCGGAAGTTCAACCCGACCAAGGAGGACATCTTCCTGCTCGCCGACGACAATTCCGACGGCTTCATCGACTGGCTCGAATACCCTGTCACCCGGATCCAGAAATCCGCGGTCCGGGGCAGCATCTTCGATTCCTTCGACAAGCTCGACCGCAACGACGACGGGCTGATTTCACCGGAGGAATGGGGTCTCCTCGATCCCGCCTGAAGCCGCCGGGGGTCCTTCTTTACCGACCCGAGTTGCGGATTGACAGGGGTATCCGGATCTTGCGTCCATGGCGGTGCTATGAAACCAACCCTCCTCCTCAGTCTCGCCCTTGGCTTGACGGTGTCCTCCGCCCTCGCCGGCGAATCCCGGAAAGTGTCGCCCGCCAAGGTGGTCGTCTTCACGAATCTCTTCAACGAAGCCGACACCAGCGGCAACGGTATCCTCAACTTCGAAGAGTTCTCGAACTCCTACGGAGCCAGCGAGCGCCCGGTGATCACCGAGATCCGTTACGACGCGCTGGCCCGCTTCTTCAAATCGGAAGAGCGCGGCTTCCCGATCGAAATCCGCGGCATCCGCCTTGAAGACTTCATCGAGTCCAACGGCGGCCGGAGGATCAACCCGAGCAAGGCGCAGATCTTCTTCGCGGCTGATGACAACGACAACGGCTTCCTGAGCTTGGAAGAGTTCTTCGCCACCCGCATCCAGTCGGCCTCGACCGAGGCTTCCGCGGTCAAGGCCTTCGACAAGCTGGATAAGAACAACGACAACCAGATCTCGCCGCAGGAGTTCGGCATCGGGTCCATCCCGGGCTGATCCGTCGACATCCTCTTTCCCGATTCACGATGCCCGGTCGCCATGCGGCCGGGCATTTTCATTTCCCGGCCCCGGAGCCCCCCTGCCGGGCATTTCCGGACTTGCCGGTTGACACCCCGGAGGCTCCCGCCTTGGATCGTTTCGTTACATGAAAATTACACCCCTCCTTATTGTTGCCGCCCTCGCGATGCCCCTCGCCCACGCCGCTCCCGGCAAAAAGGCGAAATCCGGCAAGGTCGTCGTCTTCACCCAGTTGTTCGAAGAAGCCGACACCGACGACAACGGGATCCTCGACTTCGAGGAGTTCTCGAACTCCTACGGTGCCAGCGAGCGCCCGGTCGTCACCCTGTTCCGCTTCAACCAGTTGAGCGGCCGCTGGTTGGACAACCGCGGGATCATCAAGATCGGGCGCGGCGTTTATCTCTCCGACTTCATCGAGTCCAACGGCGGCCGGAAGATCAATCCGGACAAGACCGAGATGTTCTTCACCGCGGACACCTACCGCGACGGTTTCCTGAGCCCCGATGAATTCTTCGCGACCCGCATCCAGTCGGCATCCAGCCGGGCGAGCTCGATGAAGGCCTTCGAGAAGCTCGACAAGAACGACGACGGCCGGCTTTCCCCCGCCGAGTTCGGAGCGAACATCAAGGTCTGAGCCGCTCCCGCGATTCCCCGCTGCCCGGCCGGTTTTCCGGCCGGGCCTTTTTGTTTCGACGGCTTGCACCGCCGGAACCCGCCCTCTAAACCTGCGGCGTGCCCTCCACGCCGAACATCCACGCCATCGTCGGCAGCGACGACGGCCGCGTGAAAGAAGAAGCGCTGAGGCTGCACCGCGAGCTCACCGGCGGGGTGGACGACGGCTTCACGCACGAGACCATCGACGGCAACGCGGACAATTCCGAGGGAGCCTTCCAGATCTGCCGCGCGGTGGTGGAAGCCCTGCAAACCCTGCCCTTCTTCGGCAACGGCAAGGTGGTCTGGCTGAAGAACGCCAGCTTCCTGGTCGACGACGTCACCGGCCGCTCGGAACGCACCTTGTCCGGGGTCGAGTCGCTCAAGGACTGCCTGGAGGCCGGCCTCGGCAAAGGCGTGGTGTTCCTCCTCAGCGCCACCGGCATCGACAAGCGCCGCGCCTTCTGGAAGTTCCTCGAGAAGAACGCCAGCGTGCGGATCTTCGACAAGATCGACACCTCGCGCGACGGCTGGCAGGAGGAAGTCGCCGGACTGGTCTCCAGACGGGCGAAGGACCTCGGCCTCCGCTTCGAGCCCGAGGCATTGGAGCTTTTCGTCATGCTGGCCGGCGAGGCGACCCGCCAGATCGGCAACGAGCTGGAAAAGATCGACCTCTACCTCGGCCCCGACCGCCGCGAGGTGACGACCGACGACGTCCGCAAGATGGTCCCCCTGAGCCGGGCCGGCATCGTCTTCGAGATCGGCAACGCCTTGCAGAACGGCGACGCCTCGCGGGCGCTGGAACTGATCGACCAGCAGCTCGAGCGGGGGGAAAGCGCGATCGGGCTGATGCGCGCGTCGATCATCCCGACGGTGCGGAATCTCTTCATGGCGAAGGTGCTTTCCGAAAAGAATCTTCCCACCCGCGACTACAAGGCCTTCGCCGCGGCGCTCGACCGCCTGCCGGCCGTCGAGCGGATGTGGCTGCCCCAGAAGAAGGCCGGCGGGGTGAACGCCTACCCGCTGTTCCTCAACCTGCGCGGCGCCGGGCAGTTCACGATGGAGGGCCTGCGCGGCGCGATGGAATCCGCCCTGAATGCCGACCGCTCGCTGGTCACCACCGGCCTCGACCACCGGCTGGTCCTGCACCGCCTCGTCGCCGAGCTCACCGCGGCGGCGCGCAAGCGCTGACCGAAGAGTGCGCGGAGTATCCCGGGACCGCGTGCCACCGGCCCGCAGGGCGATTCAGGCGGATTGGCTGCCTGGTTCGAAACCGCATCGTCAGGGCATGCCGTCCGCGTCGTTTCCGCGGGGCGGAGCCTTCGCGCAGCACCCTACCGCTTCCCCTTGCGCACCTTGCCCACGAATTTCTCCATCGCCTGCTGCTGGCGCTCGATCTCGGCGACCAGCTTGAACTGCGTGCGGCAGCGGTCGAGGTTGTGGCCCTCGCGGTGGATCTTGAAGTAGCTGTCGCCTTCCAGGAAGTCGGTGAGGAAGCGGATGCCGGTCTCGAGCGTGATCAGCTTGCCGGAAAAGGCGAGGTGCTCGGCTTCGGCGTCGTTGAGGAACTCGTTCGCCGCGTCCAGGTAGCCGTCGATCAAGGCTTCGAACATCGGCATCTGCATCACCACCTTCGACAGGTCGCGCTCGTCCTCCGCCGCCGGGCTGGTGGCGGTGCGGACCAGGTCGCCGAAGTCGTAAAGCGAGGCCCCGGGCATCACGGTGTCGAGGTCGATCACGCAGACCGCCTCGTCGGACTCCGCGTCGATCATCACGTTGTTGATCTTGGTGTCGTTGTGGGTGATGCGCCGCGGGATGTACTGGCGGGCCAGCAGGTCGAGCACCACGCCGGTATCGGCCTCGCGGCGCCGGACGAATTCGAGTTCCTCCGCCACCGTGCCGGCGCGGCCGTGCGGATCGGCGTCGGCGACTTCCATCAGGCGCTCGAAGCGGCGGCGGGTGTGGTGGAAGTCCGGGATGGTTTCCTCGATCTCGCTGGCCGGCAGGTCGCTGACCAGGTCCTGGAACGAGCCGAAGGCGCGCGCCGCCTGGTAGGCCTGGCGGGTGTTTTCGACGATGTCGTAGGTCACGCAGCCCTCGATCGAGTTGTAGCAACGCCAGACGCCGCCGTTCGGCCCCACGACCCAGGATTTCCCGCCGCGGCCGGGGTAGAGGTTCAAGGTCTGGCCGCCGAGGTCCTTCTTCACGCGCAGCACCTTCCAGTTGATGTGGCGGGTCACGCACTCGACGTTGCGCATCACCGCCACGGGGTCCTTGAAGACCTTCTCGTTGATCCGCTGCAGGATGTAGCGGTGGATCGCGCCGTTGGAGGTCTCGAAGGAGGCGCGGTAGGTGGAATTGATGTGGCCGCTCTCGATTTCCTCGCCGTGCAGGAAGTCGCCCTCGATCGCGAACTGGTTGGCAATGTGGGCGATCGAGGCCTGGAGGGCCGGATCGACCGGACGGACGGGGGAGGTGCTGGGAACCATGAGTCGCAGGATTTCGGGCGGAAAACGACTGGAGTACCAAGCCGGGCGAGGGAAGACAAACTTGAATTCCGTCGTGGGGCGAGCCTGACTGCAGCGCCTTGCAGCCCGCGATCCCCTTCAGCTTTCCCGGCATCGATGCCGATGTCCGCCGCCTCGGCTCCCTGCTCGGGCTGGGCCTGCACGCGGCGGGCTGGCAGGCTCCGGCCAAGCCGGCGGTGCTGAACCTGGCCTGCGGCCGCGCCGACGAGACCGGCGTGCTGCTCGCCGCCGCGGCCCCGCTGGCGGCGGAGCTGTTCTACCTGGGGATCGACCTCCGGCCGCCGGAGATCGCCGAAGCCCGGTCGCGCTGGATTCCCGCCGCGCCGCCGGGCTGGCAGCTCGATTTCCGCGCCGGCGACGCCTCGCGGACCGACCGGATGAAGCAGCTCCCGCCCTTCGATTTCATCTTCATCCGCCACCAGAACTACTGGCACGACCCCACCGTGTGGCTGGTCCTTTTCAAGAATGCCCTAGCCGCGCTCAAGCCCGGCGGCCTGCTGGCGATCACGTCGTATTTCGACCGCGAGCACGAACTCGCCAGCGCCTGCCTGCTCCAATGCGGCGCGCTGCGGCGGGCGGAAATTCCGCATCCGCACAGCCGCCCGCTGCCGGATGCCCCGGGAAAATCGGTCGACCGCCGGCTGGCCGTCTTTTCCGCCGGCTGATGCCCCTTTTCCGGAACGTGACAGCGGCCGCGGTCCTGCTAGCGTCGCTCCCATGAAACTCGCCTTGCTCGCGATCGCCCTGCTCTCCGCCTCCTGCGCCACCAAGACCTGCTGGAGCGGCGGCATCCCGATGCGCGAGTCCGAAATGCACGCGCAGTGGGGTGCGGAGGTGGACATCCTGAAGTCGGCCAACGACGTGAAGATCTACCGCGGGCTGGTCCATCCGCTGACCCGCAAGTCGCTCTACGAGCGGCAGGTCAAGAAGGGCGGCTGGGTCGAGTTCCAGGACTTCAAGTTCCACGCCGAGCCGATGGATGCCAAGCCGGACACCGCGCGCAAGGTTCTGGAGATCTACAAGCGGACCGCATCCCACCAGGCGCTGGCCCTCAAGACCACCTGCGCCGGCTTCCACCCCGACTACGCGCTGGTCTGGACCAAGGGCGGCAAGCAGCGGGTGCTCCAGCTCTGCTACGGCTGCCACGAATGGAAATACTTCGGCCCCGGCGGGATGGTCCACACCGACATCGAGGACGACACCTTCTTCAAGGAACTGCTGCCGCTCCTGCCGCGGCCGCGGTGAAGCCGGGCCAAACCGGGATTGCCGCCGGCCCGCGGCGATGATTGTCTGGACACCGATGAGCGGTTCGGAAAGCGCGGGCAACGGGAACGAGGACGCGGAGCGGCTGGTCCTCGCGCTGAAGGCGTCCAACGAGGGCATCTGGGACTGGTGGGTCGGCAAGGACGGCATCTACTACTCCCGCCGGATCCTCGAGTTCCTCGAGTGCAGCCCCTCTTCGGCGCCGAATCTTTTCCTGGAGCCCCACGACACGGTCCACCCCGACGACCGCGTCCGCTTCAGCCAGGCCCTGCGCAACGCCCTGGACCCGGCCGGACCGGAGCTGTTCGCCATCGACTGCCGCTTGAAAACCGGCGGCGACCGCTGGCGCTGGCTGAGGATCCGCGGCACGGTGGTCCGCTCGCGCGACGGCCATGCGCAGCGGATCGCCGGCTCGATGATCGACATCTCGCTGCGCAAGGAGGCCGAGGCGCAGATCGAGGAAGAACGGCACATCCTGCGCACCCTGATCGACCGGGTGCCGCTGCAGATCTATTTCAAGGACCTTGAATCGCGCTTCGTGCTGGTGAACCGGCAGATGGCCGAGTGGAACGGCCAGCCGGGCCCGGCCACGGTGATCGGCAAGCACGACCGCGACTTCTTCGCCTCCGCCCACTGGAAGGAAGCCGAGGCCGACGAACGCCGGATCATGGCCAGCGGCGAGCCGGTCACCGGCAAGCTCGAGCGCGAGGTGCGGGAGGAGGGGAAAGTCACCTGGGTGCTCACCTCGAAGTTCCCGTGGATCGACCGCGCGGGCCGGATCAAGGGCACCTTCGGCGTTTCCAGCGACGTCACCGAGCTGGTCGAAGCCCAGCAGGAAGCCACCGCGCTGGCCGCCGAATTGCAGGTGCGCAACCAAGCCTACGAGGAGGAACTCCACCTCGCCCGGGAAATCCAGCAGACCCTCGCCAGCTCGACCTTTCCCGAGATCGCCGGCGGCAACCGAGCGCTGCGCTTCGGCTCCCGCTACCTGCCGATCTCCGGCATGGCGGGCGATTTCTTCGAGATCCTGCGCATTTCCGACGACACCGCCGGCGTGCTGATCTGCGACGTGATGGGCCACGGCGTCCGCTCGGCGCTGGTGGTCGCCATGCTCCGCGGGCTGCTGGAAAAACAGCGCCGCAGCGCCGACGACCCCTCCGCCTTCCTGCGCGGCCTGAACAGCGGCCTGAACGCGATCCTCGACCGCGCCGGAGCCACCATGTTCGCCACCGCCTTCTACGCCGTGATCGACCTCGGTTCCGGCACCCTCCGCTACGCCTGTGCCGGCCACCCCGGGGCGATCGCCACCGGTCCCGCCGGCGTCCGCCAGCTCGCCGCCACCCGCAAGGAAAAGGGTCCCGGCCTCGGCCTGGTCGCCCGGGCCGACTACCCGGCCGGCGAAGTCCCGCTCGCGGAAATCCGGCGCCTTCTGCTGTTCACCGACGGCATCCTCGAAGCGGAAAACGAGGAGGGCGAACCCTTCCTCGAGAAGCGCCTGATGGAAACCGCCGCCGGCGGCGGGGAGGCCACCCTGGAAGGCATGCTCGACCAGGTGCTCGACCGCGTCCTCCACTACTCGGAGGGCCATCATTTCGACGACGACGTCTGCCTGCTCGGCCTGGAACTGGAGTCGCGGCCCGCCGCCGTCAGTCGTTGAACAGGCTCCGCGGGTCCACCCCTTCGCCGGTGGACACCAGCTGCCACTGCCGGTCCACGTTCAGCCGGAAGGTCGCCAGATGGCGCATCGCCCACTGGTCGGGCGCGATCATCGACAGCATCCGCCGCCCGCCGGACTGGTAGAGGTGATAGGTTTCGCCCACCACCGGCTCGAACTGGATCTGCGCCTCGTAGACCAGCTTGTTCCAGTTGAAGTGGTCGATCGCCTTCAAATACTGCTCCCGCAGCTCCACCAGCTTCTGCTGGAGGTCCCGCTCCACTTCGGAAATCCCGCGCGACTTGAACGAGCTGAGATCCGTCGGGACGATCCGCGGGCTCAGGGTGGAGGCGGGGTAGGGAAGGAAGGAGCGGGAAGGCGTCTCGGTCATCACGCGCCATCCCTCGTCCGGGCCGGGCATCCGGGCAACAAAAAACCGGGAGGCCCTTGCGGACCTCCCGGCTTGGAATCGGACGGGTGGACTCACCCGGGACGGCTTACTGGCCCTTGGTCTGCGGCCCGCGCAGGATCGGGTTCAGGTCGGCACCCCAGGGGGTGTTGTCGCCGGTGGTTTGGAGGAAGCGGCCTTCACCGATGTTCACGTAGCGGTTGTCGGTACGGATCGTCTCGGCGGTCGCGCTCTGGTCGAGGCGGAGGATGATCGCCTTCTCACCGAAGGCCTCGGGGTCGAACTCCCAGTTCGTGCCGGCCTTGTAGAGCGGGGTCACCACCACGGGGCGGCTGGGCTCGCCGCTCGAGGACTGGCCTTCGGTCTGGTTGGCCATCACGTAGCCGAAGCCGACTTCGCCGGCTTCGAGCGCCTTGCCGGGCTCGATGACGTCGTCGGGCTTCTTCTTCGAGTAGGGGGTCTTGGCCCAGAAGATCTTCTCCGACTTGCCCACGGTCGCGATCAGCTGCCGGAAGTAGTCGTTGGAGAAGCTCCCGCCGAAATCGAGCGCGGTGCCGGTGGTTTCCTTGACGTCTTCCGCGGTGTCGTTGCCGGGGAAGCTGCCGTATTCCTCGTCGAACGAGAACAGGTTGAGTCCGATCTGACGGGCGTTGCTGATGGCCTCCGTGCGGTCGGCCACCGACTTGTTCTTCATGATCGTGGGCAGCGCGAGACCCGCGAGGGCCGCGATGATCACGATCACCACGAGCAGCTCCACCAGGGTGAAGCCGCCGCGATGCTGGCGATTGGTTTTCATGTTTTTGGTTTCTATCTTGTTGTTTATGGCCGGGGCCTTGCGACCCCTTCTTTTTTATGATCCCGGGGGCGTCGTTGGAACGTCCCGGGCTTAGGAAAGGCTACGCCCGTCCCCTGCGGCTGCAAGAAGAATCATGGTGCCTGCGGGTCAGCGGGCGAACGCCGCCGCCAGCGAGGCCAGCGAGTCGCCGCTCGGCCGGTCCGCGGCCAGGATCGCCTGCTTTTGCAAGGCCACGAGCTCCCGGCAGCCCTTGGTCGCCAGTTCCAGCATGGCCGTCATTTCCCCGCCGGAAAACACCGCTTCCTCGCCGCTGCCCTGGACCTCCACGAACTCGCCGCTTTCGGTCATCACCACGTTGAAATCCACCGCCGCGCCCTTGTCCTCGACATAGTCCAGGTCCAGCACCGGCTGGCCGTCCACCACCCCGGCGGATACGGCCGAAACCAGCTTGTTCAGCGGGAAGGCCTTCAGCTTGCCGGCCGCCATCAGGCCGTTCAGCGCGATCGCCAGCGCGACGCAGCCGCCGGTGATCGAGGCCGTCCGCGTCCCGCCGTCGGCCTGCAGGACGTCGCAGTCCACCCAGATCGTCCGCTGGCCGATCTTTTTCAGGTCCGTCACCGCCCGCAGCGAGCGGCCGATCAGCCGCTGGATTTCCGACGAGCGCCCGTCGAGCTTGCCGCGTGAGATGTCCCGGTCCTTCCGCTCCAGTGTGCAATACGGCAGCATGCTGTATTCCGCCGTCAGCCAGCCGCCTTCCACCCGCTGCGCCTTCATCCAGCGCGGGACGTCCTCGATGACAGTCGCGGCGCAAATCACGCGGGTGTTCCCGAAGGACACCAGCACCGAGCCCGCCGCATGGGGCGCCACGTGGGGGATGAAGGAAATCGGGCGGAGCTGGTCCGGCGCGCGGCCGTCGTGGCGGGGTGAAGACATGAAAGGCATTCAAGGTCTTGCCTCCCGTGTCTTCAAGTCTTGCGTCTTTCCCCCTTCCGGGTTCCGCTGGCCGCGCCGATGAAGGAAACCTTGGCCGAGCTCGAAGTCTGGGGCGCCGACGTGATCTTCGGCCGCGCCAAGGGCTTCCGCGCCGGGATGATGCGACTCGCCATGAGCGCGCTGTCCGGCGTCTACCGGGTGGTCGTCCAGACCCGCCTGCTGGTCTTCCGCAAGCGCTGGAAGCAGCAGCACCACCTCGGCACCCTGGTCGTCAGCATCGGCAACCTGACCGTCGGCGGCACCGGCAAGACCCCCGTGGTCGAACTGCTCTCCCGCACCCTGCGCGACGAAGGCCGCCGCGTCGCCATCCTCTCCCGCGGTTACAAGAGCCGCCGCCTGAAGGATCCCCAGAACTGGAAGGCCAAGGACGGCACGAAGTTTCCCGCCGACCAGATGCCCAAGCTGGTCTCCACCGGCCGCGCCCTGCTGCTCGATTCGAAATTCGCCGGCGACGAGCCCTTCATGCTCGCCCGCAACCTCGACGGCGTCGCGGTGGTGGTCGACAAGGACCGCGTCAAGGGCGGCCGCTTCGCCGTCGGCCAGCTCGGCGCCGACACCCTGCTGCTCGACGACGGCCTGCAGTACCTCCACCTCTCCCACGCCATCGACATCGTGCTGGTCGACCGCAGCGCGCCCTTCGGCACCGGCGCCCTGCTGCCCCGCGGCACCCTGCGCGAACCGCCGCGCAACCTCTGCCGCGCCAGCTACATCCTCATCACCAAGTGCGACGGCACGCCGAACGACGCCCTCATTGAAAAGCTCCGCCGCTACAACCGCGTCGCGCCGATCATCGAGTGCACCCACGGCCCGCGCTACCTCGAGGAAGCCTTCACCGGCGAGCGCCAGCCGCTCGAATTCCTGAAGGACAAATGGACCGCCGCCATCAGCGGCATCGCCGTGCCGGAAGGCTTCGAGTCCAGCTTGGAAAAGCTCGGCGCCCGCGTCGAAATCCGCCGCCGCTTCGGCGACCACCACCGCTTCTCGCGCAAGGAGATCGACAAGTTCATGCAGCGCTGCATCGAGCGCGACATGGAACTCGTCGTCACCACCGAAAAGGACGCCGTCCGCTTCCCCCGGCCGAAGGAACAGACGGTGCCGGTCTATTTCCTCCGCATCGAGGTGGAGATCCTCAAGGGCCACGACGCCTGGCACGACCTGATCACCCGGCTTTGCCATCCCTCCGCGCCCGGCGATCCCGTCCTCCGTCACCGCGACGCCCACGCGCTTTGAGGGCGACGGCTTGCCCTCTTGCCCCGCCCCGTCCAGAGTTTCCCCGCGCGATGTCCGACTCCTTCGTCCACCTCCACCTGCACACCGAATACTCGCTCCTCGACGGGATGGCCCGGACCAAGGAGGTCGCCGCCAAGGCGAAGGAGCTCGGGATGCCGGCGGTGGCGATGACCGACCACGGCAACCTCTTCGGCGCGATCGAGTTCTACCAGGCCTGCAAGAAGGCCGGGGTGAAGCCGATCTTCGGCTGCGAGATCTACCTCGCGCCCGGCAGCCTGGAGGACAAGAAAGACATCCCCGGCCGCAAGCGCGCCTGCCACATGACGCTGCTGGCCGAGACCGACGAGGGCTGGAGCAACTTGCAGAAGCTCGTCTCGCTCGGCCACCTCGAAGGCCTCTACTACGGCAAGCCGCGGGTCGACCGCGCCGCGCTGCGCAAGTTCGCCAAGGGCATCATCTGCCTCAGCGGCTGCATCTCCGGCCCGGTCAACGAATGGCTGCTGCTTGGCGACGAAGGCAAGGCGCGCGAGACGATGGCCGAGCTGGTCGACATCTTCGGCAAGGAGAACGTTTACGTCGAAATCCACGACCACGGCCTGGAGCCGCAACGCAAGATTACCCCGGGCTTGCTGAAGCTCGCCGCGGAGTTCGGCCTCAAGCCGGTGGCCGCCAACGACGTCCATTTCCTCAACAAGAACGACCACGAGGCCCACGACGTGATGATCTGCATCGGCACCGGCCGCCTGCTGATCGACGAAAACCGGATGCGCTACACCCCGGAGGTCTATTTCAAGACCGCGGAAGAAATGCGCGCCCTCTTCGCCGAGGTCCCGGGCGCCTGCGATGCCACGCTCGAAATCGCCGAGCGCTGCAACGTCAACCTGAAGCTCGATTCCACCAGCTCCGAGAAGTACCCGCAGTTCGATTCCCCCGACGGCTCGCCGCGCGAGGAATACCTGATGCGCTGGTGCCAAGAAGGCCTCTTGAAACGCTACGGGGCCGAAAAAGCGGCGCTGCCCGAGGTCCAGGAACGCCTGAAGTACGAAGTCGGCATCATCAACCAGCTCGGCTTCGCGTCGTACTTCCTGATCACCGCCGACTTCATCCAGTGGGCGCGCGACCACGACATCCCGGTCGGCCCCGGCCGCGGCTCGGCGGCCGGCTCGCTGGTCGCCTACGCGATGGGCATCACCAACATCTGCCCGCTCCAGTTCGGCCTGCTGTTCGAGCGCTTCCTCAATCCCGAGCGCGTCAGCCCGCCCGACGTCGACATCGACTTCTGCCAGAGCCGCCGGCCGGAGGTCATCGACTACGTCCGCCACAAGTACGGCGAACGTAGTGTTTCCCACATCATCACCTACGGCACCCTCGGCGCGAAGAGCGTGCTGCGCGACGTCGCCCGCGTGATGGGCGTCAGCTACGGCGAGGCCGACCGCATCGCGAAGATGATCGAGGCCAAGCCCGGCGTCTCGCTGAAAGGCGAGTACGACGCCAAGCCGGAGCTCAAGGAGCTGATCGAGAGCTCATCGACCTACCAGGAACTCTGGAACTACGCGCTCAAGCTGGAAGGCCTGACCCGCAACGTCGGCATCCACGCCGCCGGCGTGGTGATCGGCGACCGCTCGCTCGACGATCACGTCCCGCTGACCCGCGGCAACGAAGGCGAAGTCGTCACCCAGTACGACATGGGCGCGATCACCGAGGTCGGCCTGCTGAAGATGGACTTCCTCGGCCTGAAGAACCTGACGGTGATCCAGGACGCGGTGAACCACATCCGGCGCCACACGCCGGACTTCGAGATCGAGAAGGTGCCGCTCGACGACAAGGCGACCTTCGAGATCCTGAACCGCGGCGAGACGATGGGCGTGTTCCAGCTGGAATCCGGCGGCATGGTCGAGACCTGCCGCAAGTACCAGATCGAGAAGATCGACGACATCATCGACCTCCTCGCCCTCTACCGGCCGGGCGCGATGCAGTTCATCGACCAGATGATCGAGGTGAAGAAGGGCAAGAAGAAGCCCTTCTACGAGCACCCGCTGCTGGAGCAGGTCTGCGGCAACACCTACGGGGTGATGATCTATCAGGAGCAGGTCCAGAATGCCGCCAAGGTGCTGGCCGGCTACACCCTCGGCGGCGCCGACCTGCTGCGCCGCGCGATGGGCAAGAAGGACCCGAAGAAGATGGCCGAGGAACGCTCGAAGTTCGTCGAGGGCGCGGCGCGGGTGAACAACATCAACGAGAAGCTGGCCAACGCGATCTTCGAGAAGATCGAGATGTTCGCCGGCTACGGTTTCAACAAGTCGCACTCCGCCTGCTACGGCCACATCTCCTACTGGACCGCCTACCTGAAAGCGAACCACCCGGTCGAGTTCATGGCCGGCCTGCTTTCGAACGAGATCAACAACACCGACAAGATCGCCGTGTTCGTTTCGGAATGCCACCGGATGAACATCGAGATCCTGCCGCCGGATCTCAACCGCTCGAAGCTCCGCTTCGCCCCCGAGCAACTGCCGTCCGGCGCTTGGGCGGTGCGCTACGGTCTGGCGGCGATCAAGAACGTCGGCGAAGGCGCGATGGCCCAGGCGATCGCCGAGCGCGAGGCGAAGGGGCCCTTCAAATCGCTGGAGGATTTCTCGACCCGGCTCGATTCGAAGTCCGTCAACAAGCGGATCCTCGAGAACCTGATCAAGGCCGGCGCGCTCGACTGGACCGGCGAGACCCGCGCGACGATGTTCCACCGGCTGGAGCAGGTCGTCGCCAGCGCCTCGTCCGCCCAGAAGGACCGCGCCTCGGGACAGGTCTCGATGTTCGACAGCATGGACTTCGGCGCCCCGCAGCAGGCCGCGGCGACTTCGACCGTGGTGATCGAGGAGTGGACCAAGGACGAGCGGCTGGCGCACGAGAAGGAGCTGCTGGGCTTCTACGTCACCGGCCACCCGCTGGACAAATTCCGCGGCGTGCTGGACTCCGACAAGTTCCTGCGGCTCGGCCTGCTCGACGAGATCGAGGTCTCCAACCCGCGCGACCGCTTCCCCTTCGCCGGGATGATCCGCACCCTGGAAAGCAAGGTCACCAAGAGCGGCAAGCCCTTCGGCGTGATGGTCGTGGAAGACTTCACCGGCTCCGCTGAAGTCGTGATGTGGGGCGAGTCCTTCGTCCCGGCGCGCGACGCCGGCGTGCTGGCCCCGGGCAAGGTCATCCGCTTCAAGGCGCAGATCCAGGTCGACGACCGCACCGACTCCCGCCGGCTGACCGGGTCGGAGATCAACGAGCTCAAGCCCCGCGGCAGCTCCGCGACCAAGGGCGCGCTGGAGCTGACGCTGTGGACCAGCCGCCACTCGGAGCGCGACCTCGAGGAGATCCGCAACGCCCTGGCCGCCCATCCGGGCAAGGTGCCGGTCTTCCTCCACTTCCAGAACAGCGCCGGCAAGCGGGCGACGCTGGAGCTGGGGGAAAAGTACGGCGTCCGTCGTAGCGAGACGCTCGAGAAGTCGCTCGGGCGGTGGATGGATTGAGACCTTGCAAGGGATGTCAACACGGTGGATACCGCTTTCGTGAAAACGAAGGTCTTCAGGTCCGGAAACTTCCTTGCGGTCAGGCTGCCGTCGGGCTTCGAGTTGCCGTGCGGCGAGGTGAATATTCGCCGCGAAGGCCTGCGGGTGGTGATTGAGGAAGCGCCGCCGGAATCGTGGCCGGAGGGTTTCTTCGAGGAGATCCACATTGACCGCGAAGACTTCTCCCGGGAGACGCCGGGTTCCCGAGAGAAGCCGCGATGAGCCTCATGCTCGAAGCTGACCCCGCTTCGAACCTCGACGGCTTCGAGCGGATCGACGGTCTGGTCATCGAAAGCTGGCGCTGACCGGGAGCATTGCGGCCGCTTGCCACCCGGAGGATTCGGGGTCATGTTGGCAGCATGATGAAGCCGATCCTTTTCCTGCTGCTCGCTGCCGCGGCCCGTGCCGGCGAGGTCGAAGGCACGGTCTGGTACGATGCCAAAGGCAAGGTCGCCTGGGTCGACGGCCCGGCGGCGGAGAAGAAGGCGCCGGCTCCCTTCGTCCCGCAGTGGGTGGCCCGCGAGGAGCGCCGCGACCGGGCGCTGCGCGGCGACTACCGGCCGCGGGGCCGTGTTTCGTACGATTGGCCGGCCTGGGGCTACTGGAGCGGGTTGCGGCCCGTTTACCGGAGCGGAGCTTCCTTCCACTGCCGCTCCTACCCCTCTTCCTCGTTCCATTTCACCCGGCCGTCCGGCGGGGTGCGGGTGATCATTCGTTGACCGGCTTTTGCGGCTCGGGCGGGGTGGCAATCACGGCTCCGCCGGTGGCCGGAGGGGCGGTGGGGGTCATGTCCTTGCGGTCGGGCAGCTTGCCGACGATGTCCGGAATCTGCATGCCGTCGGGATTGACCACGCGGGGCATCTCCGGCGGCACGTCGGTCGCGGTGGCGGCCGGCTTTTCGTTCCGCTTCGGCGGGGTGACGGGTTCTTCCGCGACCTCCGTCGCCTTGGGCGCGCAGGCGGTCGCGAGGCAGGCTAAAACCAGGGCACCGAGGAGTCGAGTCATGGGCAACGGGCGGGACGATGGCTCAGGCCCGGCGGCATTGCAACGGAGAAGCGGGGGCCGCGCCCGGGCCTCATTTCGCCTCGCCGGGGAACTCTTCCAGCCACTGCTCGACGTCGCCGATAACCCGGTCCTTTTGGGCATCGTACATCAGCAGGTGGTAGGAGTCGGGATAGAATTTCCGCTCGCGGCCGGCTTTCTTCGGGATGCAGCCGTAGAACGCCTTCACGTCGCCGGCGCTGGTGAAGAAGTCCTTTCCACCGTGCAGCACCAGGGTGGGGACGCCGAACGACCTGGCACAGTCGGGCATCCCGTCGATCAGGTCGCCCAGGCTGACCAGCAGCCGGAGCGTGTGCTTCTCGATGTGCCAGGAATTCGTCTCCGCCTGCTCGGAGTGCACGGTGTCGTGGGTCATTTGCACCTCCTCGCCGCCGGCCAGCGCCTCGAGCGGGACCCGGGCGGTGGGGACGATGTGGGAAACCTGGCGCACCAGCTCCTTTTTCCACGCCGGGAAGTCGTCGCGGATCTTGACCACCGGCGAGGACAGGACGAGCGCGTCGCAGGGCGGCTCTTCGCCCTTCTCGACGGCCTGGCGATAGGCGTGGGAAATGATCAGGCCGCCCATGCTTTCGCCGAACCAGACGATGCGGGCGCCGGGGTGGCGCTCGCGGACCATCCCGGTGAAGCGATGCAGGTCGCTGAACCAGAGCCGCGGGTCGTCGATGTCGCCCCGGCGTTCCTTCAGCGGGTCCCTGCCCTGGCCGCGGACCTCGTAGGCATAGACCGCGGTCTCCGGCTGTTCCTTGAGCAGCCGCTTGCCGAGATTCTCGTAATCGATCGCCGCCCCGCAGAAGCCGTGGACGCCGATGACCACGGTCTCGGGCTCGGTGCCGGCGCGCAGCCACTTCCGGTAGCCGAAGGTCTCGCGGCGCTCCGCTTCGTCGGGCTGATTCGACACCAGCGTGTAGTTCGTGGCGCACTGGCTGAGCAGAAGCGCGGCCACGAGCCACCCGGCGGCCCTTGCCAGCAGGCGGGCCGGAAATCCCGGAACTTCTCGTGAAGCACGCTTCATCTGTGGGAAAACTGCCACCACTGCAGGGCCTCGGCAATCCCCCGTTGCGGCAATCTGCTTGTTAGACCGCCAGCACGGGCCGGGCCGGTAGCCCGCTCCGGACGGCCGGCAGGATCTCATCGAGCTCCTGCGCCACGGAGAAATCCCCGGGCTGGCAGAGGTCGCCGAGCATTTCGATCAGCGGGTCCCAGAAGCGCACCCCGCCGGCATCCCGGCGGTTGAACACGACCACCGGCTTGCCGGCCATCAGGGGGTTCTTCTGGTGCTTGAAGATCATCAGCGCGAGCATCTCCTGCACCGTCCCCGCTCCGCCGGGGAAGATCACGAAGGCGTCCGAGTTCTGGATCATTACCTCCATCCGGGTGTAGATGTCGGGCCGCAGCCAGAAGCTCGACAGTCCGTCGGGCAGGCCTTCCAGCTCGATGATGTGCGGCACGTTCGAGCCGCCGGTCCAGCCGCCGGCGTCGACCGATCCCTTGACCACCGCGCCCATGATGCCGGAGCGCCCGGCGCCCGAGACGCAGCCGAGGCGGTTCAAGGCGAGCTGCCGTCCGAGTTCCTCGCCATCGGCCAGGTAGGCGGGATCCTCCAGCGTCGCGGAGCAGAAGACGCAGACGTTGCCTTCGTTGTCGGCGGGCAGCGGGGTGTCGAACGAACCCGACTGGCTGCCGCCGATCTTCTCGCGTCCGGCATCCGGGATGCCGCGGCGGCGGACCAGGTCGAGGGTTTCCAGCACCGCTTCCGGGCTGTCCGCGGCCAGCAGGTAGTCGCGGTGGTCCTGCTTGATGGTGCCCATCCGCTGGAGGTGTTCGAGCACCGAGAACAGCGGGTTCCAGGAGGCGTCGGTGTTGAGGATGACCGTCGGCTTGCCCGCGAGGTTCCGGTCGAGCGTCTGGTAGCCGACGAAGATCGAGATCGCCTTGAACATGTCCTCCAGCGTCGCGCCGGGCGTGAAGACGAAGGCTTCGGCCTCGATGATCTTGCGCTCGATGTTGGACAGCGTGATCCGCTGGTCGCCGTTGGAGTTGTAGATGTCCCAGCCGGCGCTGAAGAGGAGGTAGAGGAGCTTGGCGCGGACCGCCCGGCCGGGGTCGTCGGTGCCGGTGACGGTTCCAGAAAGTCGGACTTTAGGCATGGGAATCGCTAGGGTGGGTGAACAGCGGAGACCGCGGATGGCGCGGCCCGGCCGGAGAACTTATCACCCATGGACCCGTTTCTTCAAGCCGCCATCTCGGAAGCGACCGCGGGCCTCGCCGAGGGAGGCGTCCCGATCGGCAGCGTGCTGGTCCGCCAGGGCATCATCCTCGGCCGCGGGCACAACCGCCGGATGCAGCAGGGCAACCCGATCCTCCACGGCGAGATGGACGCCCTGCAGAACGCCGGCCGCTTGCCGGCCCACATCTACCGGGAGTGCACGCTCTACACCACACTCTCGCCCTGCCCGATGTGCACGGGCGCCATCCTGCTCTACCGCATCCCCCGCGTGGTCATCGGCGAGAACCTGACCTTCATGGGCGAGGAGGAGCTGCTGAAGAGCCGCGGCGTCCAGCTCGAGGTGCTGCAAAGCGAGGCCTGCCTCGGCTTGATGCGCCGCTTTATCCGGGAAAACCCCAAGGTCTGGAACGAGGACATCGGGGAACCCTGAGGCGGGCGCCGCATGCTACGGCAATGCGTAAGAGAATACGCGCCCTAACGGGCAGCCCGCGGGATGGCAAGCGGCATGCCGCGGTGATACAGGGGAGATGCCATGAAAAGCCCAACCCCACATTCCACGCAGCCGGTCGGACTGATCGATTGGTTGAAACAGTCTGAAACCAGCTGCTCGCTCGCCATCGGCGCGACCTGCGGCTGCGACATTTCCCAACTCGGGCGCGATGTCTGCGAACACCTCAACGCCTCCGCGCGGCACCCGGGAGGCCATTTCCGGGCCTTCGATCACGACGAGATCCGCGGGCTCGCGGGCGATCCCCACTGGCGGAAGGCAATCTTCGCCGCGGCGGCACGCAAGGGGGTCGACCTCGATTCCGGCTGCGACTACGAGTGCATGGTCCGCGCAATCGCCGCGCTCGGCGGGGCGGTGCTTTCCGGCGAATGGGCGATCGAGTCGACCGCCGACATGAAGCGGGTCTTCCGCGTCGCGCTGTCGCATTGCGAGCTCTGCTGCCCGGATTCAGCCCTGCAACTCGATCCCGACGGCTACAGCGCGGACGGACTCGCCCGGATCATTGCCAAGCGCTTCGTCCATTGGATCGACGACCACGCCAAGGGCCGCAAACCGCGGATCCCGCGGGAGTCGATGGCGGCCTTGCTCCTGTAGAACGGCTCAGGCCTCCGGCATCGGCAGGATTTCCGCGAGCTCGAAGTCGATGATGCAGAAGCGGCCGGCCTTGGCGTCGTAGGTGATGTTGCGAGGCTCGGCGTCGAGGTGGCGGACGCCGTAGTCGCGCTCCAGGTCGGCGAAGAGCTGGTCGGCGCGCTCCTTGCTGATCGTGTTCGCCGGCTGGCCGCAGTTCGTGGAGACGAAATAGAGTTCCTCCGGATACTCTTCCAGCAGCTTGGGAACATACGGGCAGCCGCGCTCCTCGAGGGTTTTCAGCACGGCCACCTCGGTGGCGTAGCGCTGGTCGGCATCGGTGCCGCGGAAGCGCTTGTGCACGCGGCCGGTCCAGTCGAGCCGGACGTGGGCGCGGATGCCGTCCTTGAGTTCCTTCATAGTCCGAGGATCGCGCGGGCGACGGAGAAGTAAATGACCATGCCGGAGACATCGACGATCGCGGCGATGGCGGGCGCCGAAACCACGGCGGGGTCGAGCCGCGCCGCGCGGGCCCCGAGCGGCAAGAGCGCCCCGAGGAAGGTGGCGGAGGTGACCTGGGTGGTGAGCGCGAGGGCCACGGCGAGCGCGACCTTCCCGAGCGTCATGCCCGGCGGCAGTTCGAGGTGGAAAAAGGGCAGCAGCAGCACGGTGAAGAGCGCCATGCAGAGGCCCAGCAGCAGCCCGAGGAAGAAGCCGGTGCGCAGTTCCTTCCACGCGACCTCCCAGGTCGTGCCGGGATCGATCTCGCCGAGCGACATCGCGCGGATGACCATGGTGGATGCCTGGCCGCCGGTGTTCCCGCCGGCCGCGACGACCATCGGCAGGAACAGCGCGAGCAGGAAGACCTCGCTGAGGATGCTGCCGAAGCGCATCATGACGTAGCCGGAAAGGATCGAGACGAAGGCCAGCCCGGTCAGCCAGCCGGCGCGGCGGCGGAACTGGGTGAGGATGGTGGTGTTGAGGTAGGTTTCCTCGGACTGCTCGCCGCCGATACCGGCGATCTTCTCGATGTCCTCGGTGCTTTCCTCCTGCATGATCTCCATCGCGTCGTCGTGGGTGATGATGCCGAGCAGGTGCTCGAATTCATCGACCACCGGCAGGGCGATCAGGTCGTATTTGAGGAGCATGTTGGCCGCTTCTTCCTGGTCGGCGGTGGCGAGCACGCGTTCCGGGCCGATCTCGCGCATGATGTCGCGGACGGGGGTGTCCCAGGTGTTGAACGCGAGGTCGCGGAAACGCAGCTTGCCGATCAGGCGGCCCTTGTCGTCGACCACGAAGATCCGGCTGAGGGTCTCGGTCGACTCCTGGGAGCGGCGCAGCATTTCGATCGCCTGCTTGACGGTCTGGTTGGCGAAAACGCGGCCGAGGCGGGTGGTCATGCGCCCGCCGGCGGTGTCGTGGTCGTATTTCAGCAGCGAGCGGGTCAGCTCCTCGTCCTCGGGGCCGAGCAGGCCGAGGAAGCGCAGCCGGGCCTCGTCGCCGACGTCCTGCAGGATGTCCACGCGGTCGTCGTCGGACAGTTCGCGGAACAGGACCTTGAGCTCGGAGGGGCTGAAGGCGTCGAGCGCTTCCTCGATCAGCGAGTCGGGCAGCTCGACCAGCATGTCGGCGGCCTTTTCGGGGCCGATGGTCTTGAGGAAAAGGTGGTGCTTTTCGGCGTCAAGCTCCTGGTAGGCCTGGGCGAGGTCGGCGTAGTGCATTTCCTCCGCCAGCGCGCGGACGGCGCTGCGGTCCTCGGCCTCGATCGCCCGCATCAGGTCGTCGAGGGGGAGGGTGGCTTCGTCGTCCGGCATGGGGCCGAGTGTACCGGCGGGGAGGGATGCGCCAAGGCCGGAGAGGGGCGGGCGGCGCGAAAGTCCGCCATGCGCCCGGCAGCGGGGCTCAGCTGGCGAAGGCCGACTTCGGGATCTTCTTCTTCTGCTCCCGCAGGGCGCGGATGATCGGCGTGGCCGCGGTGATGCGGAGGCGGATCCGGTCGCCCTCGTCGCGGGTCCACTGGAAAAGCAGGTCGCTGCGCCGGCCGGCGACTTCCACCGGGAAGACCGCCTGGCGGAAATCGTGCGGGCGGTGGCGGTCGATGCGCTCGAGCAGGGAGCGCATCTGCTTGTCGTCGAAACCGCTGCCGGTCACCTCGCGGATGCTTTCGAAGACGAAGGGCAGGTATTCCGTGGGGGTGCGGATTTCGATGCGGCGGCGGACCCCGTAGGCGGTGGCCAGTTCGCCGAGCATTTCCTCCTCGGTCGATTCGCCGAGACGCTCGTAGCGCTCCGCGAGGCGGCGTTTGAAATACCACGCCAGCGCGAGCCCGATCGGCCAGGCGGCGAGGATCGCCCCTATGATCATTTTCGAAATGGCGTCGGAGGTTTCCGGCATGGAACCCTTGCAGATTAGACCGAAACCGCGGGAAGGGAAGGAAGCAGTTCCGCCGCGACGGAACTAAACCGGCCGCGGAATCGCGACATTCCAGCGTTGCCCCCGGTTCCGGCCGGCCCGCGGCGGATGTTTCCCTTTGAAAGGCGTCCGCGGGTGGGGTTTCTTTTCCAAACCCGATGAACCCGTCCCTGCGACCGACCGGCCTGGCCGGCCTGATCTGCCTGCTTTCCTGTCCCGGCCTGGCGGCCGAGACGGTGCTCCAGTACTTCAACACGAGCTGGAAGGAGATCACCCGCCGCATGCCGGAGATCGCGGAGGCGGGCTACACCTCGCTGTGGCTGCCGCAGCCGGCGAAAGGTTCCTCGGGAACCTACTCGGTCGGCTACGATCCGGTCGACCGCTTCGACCTCGGGGACAAGGACCGCTCCGGCACCGTGGCCACCCGCTACGGGACCAAGGCCGAACTGCTGCGCCTGGTGGAAACCGCCCACCGCTTCGGGGTGCGGATCTATTTCGACAACGTGATGGCCCACAGCGCGGGGCCGCTCGACGATGTGCCGCCGGGCACCCTGTTGCCGGGCGCACCGGGCTTCGTGCCGGAGGATTTCCACCTCGTCCGTCGCGAAGGCGGCGGCTGGCGGAAGGCCAGCGATAGCGTCAACTACAACGACGAGTGGCAGGTGCTGAACCGCAATCCCTTCGCCTGGGACATCGCCCAGGAGTCGCCGAACATCAGCTTCGACGCAAACGGCCAGACCGAGGGCGTGACCCACCCGAAGTGGATCGGCATCCGCCACCCGGGACAGACCGACTTGTATCCCGACACCGACCTGCCGGGAGTCACGGATGCCAACGGCGTGGTCTTCCATCCCTTTGCCAACAAGGAGCCCTTCACCGATGCCAACGGCAACGGCCGCTTCGACTGGACCGACACCGATGCCGACGGCCAGCACGATGCCGGCGAGCCCGGCGAGGCCTTCACCGACACCGGCGTCGACCCGACCGTCCCGTCGCGCCAGACCGCGGCGTGGGGCTTTGGCGACGGGAGATACAACATGGGCAATCCGGTGGCGGAGGACGTGAACGCGATGCTCATCCGCTCGATCCGCTGGACCATCGACCAGACCGGCTGCGACGGCTTCCGGCTGGATGCGGTGAAGCACGTGCCGAGCTACTTCTTCGGCCTGCAGAGCGGCGCGAAGGATCCTTCCAGCGCCGGCTATCTCGGGGCGGCCCAGGCGCAGTTCAACCTGTCCCGCGTCTTCAGCGACTGGTCGAACCACCGCGACTCGTGCTTTTCCACCAACATCCCGCGCAACGACCTGATGATGTTCGGCGAGCACCTCGGCGCGCCGCCGGATCCGGGCGGCTACCTGGCGGCCGGCATGCGGGTGGCGAACGACGATTTCCTCAACAACGTCGGCGGCTTCGCGGGCATCGGCTCCAGCCTCGCCAACTACGACCAGCCCGGCCGCTTCACCTTCGGCGTGGACGGCGGGATGATGTACTGCCTCAGCCACGACAACAACTACATGGCCGGCAGCGAGCGCCCGGCGGCGCACCAGTACATGCTGACCCGCGCCGGCGTGCCGATCGTTTACACCGACGGCTACAACATTTCCGGCGGCCCCGACTTCTTCCCGAAGCCTTCCTACACTCCCTTCCTCGGCCAATACGGCCAGCAGTTCGTGACCGGCTCGCTGCGGGTGCGGCGCGACTTCATCCGCGGCGACCAGTGGCCGCGCCACCAGAGCCAGAACGTCGCCGGCTGGGAGTTCCGCGACTACAGCGAGAGTGCGAACATGAGCGACGCCAACGCCGCGACGCTGGTGGTGATGCACGCCCGCAACTACACCGGCGGCCAACCCATGCCCTTCGGCACGGTCTTCGCGCCGGGTGCCCGCTTGAAAAACTACTCGCCCTACGGCGGGCCTTTCCACGCGTCGGTCGGCGGCGATGGCCGGCTGCGTGCGGACGGCAGCCTGGATCCGGTCGTCATTCCTTCCAACGGCTATTTCGCTTTCTCCTACGACGTCCCGGAGCTGCCGGCGATCTGGCAGGGGACCGGCGTGCAGCCGATCGAGATCCAGGAGAACGGCATCCCGGTGCCGACCATTCCTGTCCAGCGCAGGGACGGCGCGAACGGTGATCCGGCTTACACCCACACCGTCCAGGTCCCGGTGGTGCGGGATCCCGCCAACCTGCGCTTCGTGGCCCGTGCCGACGGCTCGGCGACGAACATCCTGATGAAGCTCGACGCGGGCATCGACCTGAATTCCCAGATGGGTTTCACCGCCGGCCGCGACAACCCGCCGGGTGCGGCGCGGGACCTCTTCCTCGGCTACGAGCAGATGCGCTTTGTGGCCCGATCGGTGGAAAAATTCGCCGCCCGCATCACCAACACCGGCCGCGAGATCATCGGTTCGCCCGGCGCGGAGACCTGGCAATGCACCATCGGCACCGCGGGCTTCACGCTCAACCAGGGCGGCGGCGTGAGCACCGACACCGGCACCGCCGACTGGGTCTACCACGGCCCTGAGAACGCGGACATCAACGGCACCAGCGACACGCAGTTCTTTCCCGCGCCCGCCTCCGCCGCCGGCCAGCCGGTGACCCTGTGGACCAAGATCGGCTACACCGCCAGCGGGATCACCAACGCCTACGTCTACTACACCATCGACGGCACGACCTATCCCGAGGGCAGCCGCGGCAGCGGCAGGGGCAACACGCTGGTGGTCCCGATGAGCTTCGACCGCAACGGCCTTGCCGATGGCGGCGGCACGCCGGTCTGGTGGAAGGCGACGCTGCCCGCCATGCCCGCCGGCACGGTGCTGCGCTACAAGATCGGCGTCCACAAGAACGACGCGCCCGACCGCTTCCCCTTCAGCAAGGACGACGTGACCCTGAAGCAGAACATGGAGACGATCTTCGAGGTCGCCAACTTCAACGCCGCGACCTGCACCGTCTTCCCGCGCGGCGACAACGGCGCCCGCTACACCGGGCTGAAGGAAGGCTTCCACATCCTCCGCAGCCGCGCCTTCCTCAACCGCGGCGGCGCGGCCTCGCTGTTCAAGACGACCGCGCAAACCTTCTACTACGACGTGCTGCCGCCTTCCGGCCAGCTCGCCTTCCCGGCCGAGAACTCGACCATCGGGGGATCCAGCTACGGCTGCGTGGTGCTGACCGACGACAGCGTGACCGGCGTCCAGTTCAACATCCTGGACACCAGCAGCGGCAACGACTCCGCCGGCAACGGCAACGGCACCGGCAACTGGGCGAACGCGGTCGAGGTGACGCCCAGCCAGCTCGGCGCCAGCGGCTTCGCCCGCGAGTGGCGCTTCGACTTCCGCGACATCCCGTCCAGCGGCACCGCGGTGATCCAGGTCCGGCTGCGCGAGGCCTCGTCGTCGCCCGCCAACAACCTCGACGACGCCTCCGGCCGCTTCACCACCCTGGTCCGCAACGTGAACACCGGCTACCCGGTGAACTACCGCATCCAGTTCCCCACGGCCGACGGCACGGTGGTCGATTCGAACTACGTCGCGAAGGTCTATTTCGACAAGAGCCTCGGCTTCATCTCCGGCAATCCCGTGCCCGCCTCGCAGATGACCGGCGAGTTCACCGTGACCCTCGCCGGCGCGGTCCTGCCGCGCGGAAGCTACACCTTCATCGCGAACGAAACCGCCACCGAGAGCGCGCTGGCCTTCCCCTTCCCGAACTTCTACACCGGCGATCCGGACGAGCTGTTCGAAGTGCGCGCCACCTGGCAGCGCGGGAACATCGCCTTGTCCGACCTGCGCCTGGTGAAAGCCGCGCCGGGATCGATCCTCGACAGCGACGGCGACGGGCTGCCCGACTACTGGGAGGTCCAGAGCGGGCTCGATCCCAACAACCCCGACGGCGTCGAAGGCGCGGAAAGCGATGCCGACGGCGACGGCCTGAGCGCGATCCTCGAGTTCCTCGCCGATTTCAATCCGCTCGACTCCGCCGACGGTCACCTGCTCACGCCGGTCATCTCGCCCTCCGGCAACACCTGGCGCCTGCAGTTCCCGGTGATCCCGAACCGCGTCTATCAGGTCGAGGCCAGCGACGGGCTCTCCGCTTGGGATGAACTCGGCCCGAGCTTCAGCGTGCCCGCCGCGAACCCCATCCACCAGTGGACCGATCCCGCGCCGGTCGCCGGCAAACGCTTCTACCGCGTCCGCATCGACTTGCCATGAAAGCCGGGCACTTCCTTGCCATCGTCATCGCCTGCGCCGCGCCGCTGGCCGCGAGCACCCTGAAGATCAGCGCCGGTTCCGCCGTGCGGCTGACACCCGGCGAGGTGGAAGGAAACTACACCACGTCCCATCTTTTCCTCGATGAAGTCGCGGGCGAATCCGTGCCGGTGACCGTCTTCTTCGATCCCCAGACGTTGGGCGTGGAAAGCTGCGAGATCCTCACCAACCTCAACCGCCGCGACCGCGCGGTGCTCGATGCCGATGGCGACGGAATTCACGACGGGATCAAGCCGCCGAACGCCAACACGATCCCGGCCGGCAGCGACGCGCACTACTTCAAGGCCTACCCGATGTCGCTGGTCAGCGGCGGCTACCAGCTCACGCTCCCGGCGAACAAGACCGGCGCCTACCGCCTGACCGCACGCTACCGGCTGAACGGCGACGCGCCCGGGACCTACCGCTACTACAACTCCGAGCAGACCAGCCCCGGCGTCTTCAAGCGCGACCATTGCCTCGTCGTTTCGCCCTCCACCGTGCGCGACATGGTGATGTACGAAATCAACACCCTGAACATCGAGTCGGAGGGGATGAACGAGAGCCTGCGCAGCACCTTCGTCGACCTCTGGGACGGGCCGGGCGCCACCCGCACGCCGCGCTGGAACCTCGCCTACGCCCGCGGCCTCGGGGTGAACTGGCTGTGGTTCCAGCCGATCCATCCCTTCGGCATCGACGGCCGCCACCTCAGCGCCGCCGACATCAACAACCGCAACGTCGCCCTCGGCTTCGACAATCCCAACGCGACGACCTGGCGCTGGAACAATGGCTCGCCGTTCGAGGACGTGAACTATCCCTACGCCTTCGGTAGCCCGTATGCGGTGAAGAATTTCTTCGAGGTCGAGCCGCGGATGTCCAAGGCGAACACCCGCGCCGCGGCGATGCAAGAGTTCCGCGACTTCGTTGCCGCCGCGGACAACGGCGGCACGGACACCGTGAACGTGATGCTCGACGCGCCCTTCAACCACACCTCCTACGACTGCGAGCTCGGCGCGAAGGGCGTGGAGTATTTCGCCCCCCTCGCCGCCGCCACCGATCAGATCCGCAACCGGGAGGCCCGCTTCTTCTCCCGCTCCGGCAACTACGCCCAGCGCGCCTTTGACGCCGGCAGCATCGCCATCGCCCCGGACCGCGGCGACTTCGGCAAGTTCATCGATACCTACGACGTCTATTGGGGCCGCTACGCCGCATTGGTGGACGTGAACCCCGGCGGCAACGGGAACAAGGACAACGAGGCCGACTGGTTCGACTACTCCGTCGGCAACGAGAGCTCCAGCGGCGATGGTCACGGCCACTTCGATGCGATCACGCGCAACGTCTGGCGCTACTTCGCCGACTACTGCCTGCACTGGCTGACCCAGACCGGCTGCCTGCCGGGGCTGACCCTCGCCGACCAGCGCTGGGTCGGGATCGACGGCCTGCGCGCGGACTTCGCCCAGGGCATGCCGCCGCAGGGCTGGGAGTACGTGATCAACGCGACGCGCAACCGGAAGTGGAACTTCGCGTTCATGGCGGAGTCGCTCGACGGCGGCGCGGTGACCTACCGCTCGGCCCGGCATTTCGACATCCTCAATGAGAACATCCTCTTCGGCATGAAGGGCCTCAACGTCGGGTCGAACAACATGACCAGCAGCTTCCGCTCGCTCTTCGAATCGCGCCGCGCGAGCTACGGCCAGGGCGTGGTGCTGCTGAACACGACCTCGCACGACGAGGACAACTACAACGACCCCTGGCAGGCGCTGCTGCGCTACGCCGCGTGTTCGACCATGGACGGCGTGCCGATGATCTTCCCCGGTCAGGAACTCGGGATCTCGACCTTCTATGGCTACGACCTGATGGAACGAAACCTCGGCAAGTTCATCCCGCACTTCAAAACGTGGAACTCGATGATGCCGCTGTGGACCAACACCGACTTCGGCCTCGACCAACTCTCTCCGGTTTACGCCGCCATCGGCCGCGCCCGCCGCGCCAGCCCGGCGCTGCGTTCGCCGGAGCGCTATTTCCTCAACCGCTTCGACGGCAATCCCCACCAGCGGATCTTCTCGGTGGCGAAGTACCAGGCGGAGAATGCCTCGCCCGCGAAGAGCGATGTCGTTTTCGGCTTCGTCAACCTCGACCGCGACGCCGACCAGAACGGGGTCTTCAACGTGGCGATCGACCGCAACGGCTCGAACCTTTTCGGCATCAAGCCCGGCCGCAGCTACAACATCCGCAACCTCGCCGCCTACACCGCGCAGGACCCGTCGCGCGACGACGTGCTGCTCTGGCCGACGTCCCGCAGCGGCAGCCAGTTGCTGGCGAGCGGCATCGATGTCTTCCTGAAGAAGGTCCCCACCGGCACCGCCGGGTGGACCAGCGCGCCGTACGAGGCCCAGTATCTCAAGCTGCTCGACGTCACCCCGCCGCCTTCCCCCGTGCCGCTGGCCAACTACTATGAAGTGGGTAGTTCCGTCACCTTCTCCTGGGTGCCCAACGGCGGGCCGGACGATGCCATCGCGTCGTGGCAGGTGGAGATCTTTGAGAACGGGGTGCAGGTCTCGACCGCCAGCCTTCCCGCGGCGCAGACATCCTACGTTTTCAACGGCACGCCCGGTAGCGTTTACCGCGCCCGCATCACCGCCGTGAGCGCCGCCGGGATTTCCTCGCTCGCGCCCGGTGAAAGCGATGCCGGCCCGCCGAATCCCGCGTCCCCCAGCACCGCGGTGAAGCTGCTTGCCGCCACCGGCGACGAGGACGGCGATGGATCGGCGAATGCCGACGAGCAGTCGGCCGGCACCAACCCCTTCGACGCGGCATCGCGCTTCCGGATCCTGCTCGTCGAGCGCATCGGCGGGAATGTTTACGTCGATTTCTCCAGCGAGGCGGGCTACTCGTACCGCTTGGAGACGAGCACGGAGCTGGCAGGCAACACCTGGACCCCGCTGGGCGTGCCGCTGGTGGCCACCGGACCGACCGGCACCCTGGCCCACTTCGGCGGGGCCAACGACCCGCGGCGCTTCTACCGGGTCCGCGTGGTCGCCGGGCCCTGAACCGTGCGATCGGCCTTGCCAGCGCGGCGGCGGGAGGCCATCCCCGCGCATGCAGTTTTCAGCGGTGCTTTTCGACTTCGACGGGATCCTCGTGGACACCGAATGGGCGATCTACGAGGCCTGGCACCGGACTTTCCTGGCCCACGGCCATCCGCTGCCGCTGGAGACCTACACCCAGTGCATCGGCTCGGACTTCGACACCTGGTCGCCGAAAGTCCACCTCGAGGAACTCACCGGCCGCAGCTTCGACTGGCACCAGCTTGACGAGGACCGCCAGGTGGAAATCCGCCGCGACCTCGAGCAGGCGGGCCCCATGCCCGGCGTCGTGGCGTTGTTGGAGAAACTGACCGCGCAAGGAGTCCCGCTGGCCGTCGTTTCGAGTTCGTCGCACCACTGGGTCGACGGCTGGCTGGAGAAACTACGGCTCGCCTCGTACTTCCGGGAAGTCGTCTGCCGCGGCGACGCCCCGCGGATCAAGCCCGCGCCCGACCTGTGGCTGGAAGCGGTGAAGCGCCTCGGCTTTCCCGCCGGCGAATGCCTCGCGATCGAGGACTCGCTCAACGGCGTGAAGTCCGCGAAAGCCGCCGGGCTAAAGGTCTGGGCGGTGCCGAACCGGACCACCGCGTGTCTCGACTTCTCACTGGCGGACCGGGTGGTGGCGTCGCTGGAAGCGATTTAAGGAGTGTCGACGTGCCGTCGACACTCCTTACACCTCCGGCCTAACCGGGATCCCGCGTTCGGCGAAGTAGCGTTTGGCCTCACCCACGGTGTGCTTGCCGAAGTGGAAGATGCTGGCGGCGAGCACGGCGTCGGCCTTGCCCTTCTCCAACACCTCGACCATGTGATCGAGGTTCCCCGCGCCGCCGCTGGCGATGACGGGGATGCCGACGCTCTCGGAAATCGCGGCGGTCAGCTCGCAGTCGTAGCCGTTCTGGGTGCCGTCGGCGTCCATGCTGGTGAGCAGGATCTCGCCCGCGCCGCGGCGCCAGACTTCTTTCGCCCATTCGACCGCATCGAGCCCGACCGGGGTGCGGCCGCCGTGGGTGTAAACGCCCCACTTGCCGGGGCCCTCGCGCTTGGCGTCGATGGCCACCACGATGCACTGGCTGCCGAAGGCCTTCGCGCCTTCGTCGACCAAGCCGGGCCGGTTCACGGCGGAGGTGTTGATGCCCACCTTGTCGGCTCCGGCGAGGAGCATCTCGCGCATGTTTTCCACGCTGCGGATGCCGCCGCCGACGGTCAGGGGGATGAAGCAGTGCTCGGCGGTGCGGCGGACCACGTCGACCATCGTCGCGCGGTTGTCGGAGGACGCGGTGATGTCGAGGAAGACCAGCTCGTCGGCCTGCTGCGCGTTGTAGGCCATCGCGCACTCGACCGGATCGCCGGCGTCGATCAGGTCGACGAAGTTCACGCCTTTGACGACGCGGCCGTCGGTGACGTCGAGGCAGGGGATGATGCGTTTCGCGAGCACGGCGGGAGGAAAGCGGGGCGGAAGGCGGATGTCCACCTCAAGGGCAGGAGGGACGGGTGGTATACTGGACCGCGGACTTTAGTCCGCCTGCCTTTGGATATCGGGCGGACTGAAGTCCGCGGTCCAGTAAACTCGTCGGTTGTTTCAGCCGAGATGGGTGGTCAACCAGTCGGCCACCTCGGAGACCACCTGCGGGTAAGTCTTTTCGTCGAACGAATGCCCGGCATCCGGAATCTCCACCAGCTTCTTCGGCTCCTCCGCGGTGTCGTAGGCGTCGCGGCTGTCCTCGATCTTCACGACATCGTCGGCGGTGCCGTGGATCAGCAGCCAGGGGACGGAGACCTGGCCGACCTCGTCGAAGAGATCGCCGATCGCGCCGAGGTCGTCGGCGAAGCGCTGGGAGAGCGGGAATTCCGGCTCGTCCCACATGAAGCCTTCCCCCGGGATCGCATCGCCGAACTCGCGCTCGAGGAATTCCTCGGTGCGGACCATGCCGGCGAGCGACACCAGCACGCGGATCCGCGGGTCCTCGGCGGCCACGGTGACGCCGACCGCCGCGCCCATGCTGTGGCCGATGTAGGCGACCTTGAGCGTGGGAGGCAGGGAATCGAGCACGTCGCGAAGGTCGCGGCTTTCCTTGCTGATCGTCGCGTCGCCGAAGATGCCCTCGGAGTCGCCGTTGCCGGCGAAGGACAGCCGCAGGCAGGGCCAGCCGCGTTGCGACAGCCCTTCCGCCAGCGCGACCAGCAGCGGCCGGTCCTTGTTGCCGGTGACGCCGTGGGCGAGGATCACCAGCGCGTCCTCGCGGGTGCCGGGATGAAAGGCGGTGTCGAGCGTTTCGCCCAGGCGGTTGCGGAATTCAGGAAGGTCCATCGCGGTGGGATTTTTCAATGCGCCGTGCGGCCGGGGAAGGTCAGTTCCGCGATGCCGGACTTGTCGAGTTCGCCGAGGCCGAGCTCCACCAGGCGATGGTATTGCGCCTCGGTGGCCAGCGACAGCGGGACGTTCACCCCGGCGGCGGCGGCCAGCTCGTTGGCGATGCCGCTGTCCTTGGCGGCGTGGGCGGCGGAGAAATAGCAGTCGTGCTCGCGGGCGATCATGTCGTCGCCGTCGGTCTCCAGCACGCGGGAGTTCGCGCCGGTCTGGGAGAAGACCTCTTTCAGCATCGTGAGGTCGAGCCCGAGGGCGGAGCCGAGTCCGAGGCCTTCGGCGAGGCCGGCGGTGTTGATGTTCATCACCATGTTGACCAGCGCCTTGACCTTCGCGGCCTGGCCGGTGCCGCCGACGTGGCGGAGCGAGGAGGACAGGTCGCGCAGGATGCCTTCGACCTTGGCGAAGGTTTCCGCATCGCCGCCGATCATCAGGTAGAGCGTGCCCTGGCGGGCCTGGGTGATGCTGGAGGCCATGCAGGCTTCGAGCGAGGCGGCCCCGGCGGCGCGGCTGGCGGCGTCGACTTCCTCGTGGACGGCGGGGCTGACGGTGGCGCAGTTGAGGAAAATCCTGCCGGCGGCGTCCTTGAGCAGCGAGTCGCCCTCGCCCAGGAAAATCCCGCGCATCGCGGCGTCGTCGGTGACCACGGTGAGCACCACGTCGGCCGCGGCGGTGACTTCGGCGAGGCTGGCGGCCGCGCTGCAGCCGAGTTCCGCGGCCAGATCGGCGGCGATCTGCGGGAAGGCATCATACACGGCTGTCACCGGGTAACCCTGGTCCTTGAGCCGCCGCGCCATGTTCGCTCCCATGCGGCCCGTTCCGACGATTCCAATGCGTGCTTTCGACATCGCGCGGAGCATGGAGCAGGAGTGCGCGGCTGTCCACCGGGGAAGCGGCCGTGAAAATGCTGTCTTTTTCCGCGGGGCCGCAAAACATCCGGGCGCGCCGGACGTTTCACCCGACTGAACCCATCCACCCATGCACCGCACCTGCCTTCTCGCGCTTCTTTTTTCGGCCCCGCTGCTTCCTGCCGAACCGCTGAGCGAGGCCGACCGCGAGGCGTTGATCGAGAAGCTGGACGACCTGCGGGACAACGCGAAGGAGAAGGCGATGGGCCGGATCGGCGCGGCGGCGGCGGCCTTCCGGGCCGGGATGGCGAGCGACGAGGCGGCGGTGGATCTTTATCTCAAGTGCATCGAGAAGGTCGAATTCGAGGACCGCAAGCGCAGCTCGCAGGAATTCCGCGAGTGGAAGCGGCGGCAGGACGACCGGCTGAAGGACGAGGGGCTGCGGCGGAGCCTGCGCCACCAGCTCCGCTGGCTGGTGCTGACGCTGGAAGCGGCGGAGGCGGGGGAAAAGCGGGACGACCTCGCGCCGCGCGCGGCGGAGGCGGTGGATGCGATTTTCAGCAATCCGGAGCAGTTCGACGGGAACGTCGGCGCGCTGCGCGAGCCGGTGACCAACACGGTGTTCGCCCGCGCTTACAACCTCGGCGGGGCGAAGGTGGAGAACTGGCCCTTGTCGCCGCTGGAGATCAACCAGGTCTTCAACCAGATCGTTTTCCCGCCGCTGCGCGGGGAGGGCAAGCTGGATGCCCTGCGCGAACAGTGGCTCAAGCGGATCCGCTACGAGGGCGTGGTCCGCGAATACTGGAGCGGCGGGGAACCGGGCCGCGGCAAGGGCGAAGAACGCTCGCCGGAGTATGAGAAGTTCATTTCCGAAACGCTGCCGGACCTCAAATGGCAGATGGAGGAGGACCTCTACAAGGCCGGCGACCAGCGGCGGGCGGCGCTGAACATGCTGGAGCACATCGAGACCCACCTCACCCACGCAAAGGCCCGCGAGTGGGGCGACCGTTTCCGGGCGCTGATCGACCCGCCGAAGGTGGAGGAAGGCGCTCCCGCTGAAACCGCGGAGAAGACCGGGCCCTGAGGCCGCGCCGGTCTAACGGGTCACCTCGGTGCCGATCCCGCCGTCGGTGAAGATTTCCAGGAGCAGGGCGTGCGGCAGGCGGCCGTCGATGAAGTGGACCTTGCGGACGCCGGCGTTCAGCGCGTCGATGGCGCTGCGGATCTTCGGGATCATCCCGCCGGAGATCGTGCCGTCGGCGATCATGTCGTCGGCTTCGGCGCGGTTGACCGACTTGATCAGCGTCTCGGCATCCGACGGGTCCTTCATCAGGCCGGGGACGTCGGAAAGATAGACCAGCTTGGCGACGCGGAGTTCCTTGGCCAGCGCGGCGGCGGCGAGGTCGGCGTTGATGTTGAGCGGCCGGCCGGTGGCCAGCTCGGCGGCGAGCGGGGAGATGACGGGCACGATGCCCGCGCGGTGGGCGGCGTCCATTTGCCCGAGCTGGCACCCGACCACCTCGCCGACGCGGCCGAGGTCGACGCGGTTGCCCTCCTTGTCGGTGGCGTGCATTTTCTCGCCGAGGAAGACGTCGGTGCCGGCGATGCCGACCGCCTTGCCGCCGAAGTCGCGGATCATGCGGACGAGGCCGGGGTTGATCTCGTTGGAGAGGACTTTTTCGACGATGGAAATGGCTTCGTCCGAGGTCACGCGGAAGCCGCCGATGAATTCGGCGTCGAGCCCGGCGTCCTTCATCGCCGCGGAGATCGCCTTGCCGCCGCCGTGGACGACGATCGGGTTGATGCCGGCGACCTCGAGGAAGACGATGTCGCGCATCACCTTGGCGACGAGGTCCGGGTCCTCCATGGCGGAGCCGCCCATTTTGATGAGGAAGGTCTTGCCGCGGAAGGCCTGGAGGTAGGGCAGGGCTTCGATCAGGGATTCGGCTTTCTCGATGGGGTGCTGGAGGCTCATGCGGTGGGGTAGTTCCAAGGGAGAAGGTGCAAGTTCCAAGGAAGAAATTCAGCCGGCGGGGTCGGCATCGTCCGAGGTGGGTTTGCGGGCCGACTTGCGTGCGGCCTTGGCGGCGGGGGCTTTCTTCGCGGCTTTCTTGGCGGCGGCCTTCTTGGCGGCCTTGCGGGCTGCTTTCTTCGCGGGTGCAGGCGGTTCCGGCGGTGGAGGTGCCGGTTCGGGAATAGGAGGGCTTTCCGGGTCCGGGGCGGAGCGGGTGGCCGGCGCGGGGTCCCAGGCGTATTCGGCGGGGAAGCCATAGGCGGCGACCACCTCGACGGGATCGGCCTGTGGTTCGGGAGCGGGAGGAACTTCAGGTTCCGGCGGGGCTTGGGGTGGGTTCGCGGCGGGTTGCGGGGCGCGGTTCGGCGGGATTTCCTCCGGCTCGGCGGCGGTCCGGGAAATCGCTTCCGCGCCGGGATGGGCGGTGCTTTCCCACGGCGTCGCACCGCGTTTCCAGAAGCACAGTCCCAGGCTGATCATTCCCGGGCAAAGCATCGCGAGCGGGGGCAGCCAGGCATTCTGGCGCGCGGCGAAGAGGTAAAGGAACTCGGCACCGAGTCCCGCGACCATCACCGAGGCGACGATCCGCCAGGGCAGGCTGCGCAAGCCGGCGGCAGCGGTGCCGGCGAGGGCGAGGAGCGACACCAGAAGGAGTTCGAGCAGCGCATCCGGCCGCGGGAGCGGGACCGTCGGTTCATAGCGCGGGGCGGTGCGCAGGGCCTGGATCCGCCCGGCAAGCCGGTCCGACCAAAGCCTGTCCGCTTGCGAAAGTCCTTCCCGGACATCGCGGGTCAGCAAGGGCTTGGATTTCGGAGGCTCCGCGCCTTCCGAGACGATGCGTTTGGCGGGGGCTTCGATCGCCTCGACCCCGGGGGCGACTCCGCCCCGCCCGAAGCTGTCGATGGGGATCACCGGTCCTGCCTTGCCGATCCGGATTTCCTTGCCGATGTGGACTAGCACGTCGGCGGGGCTCAGGCCTTCAGCGGCGATTTCCACGGCGAGGGGGAAAGAGAACACGATGCGGTCGCCCCACCGGGCGAGCAGCGGCTGCACCGCGTCGCCGGGATCGCTTTCGTTCTCCAGGAGCGAGAATCCGGCCACGCTTTTCGCCCCGCCTTGTTCGGCGTTGGGGACGGCGATCCGGTTGACCTGGGGAAGTGCCGAGACGTTGCCGAGCGCGTCGCTTTCGGGAATCGACCAGCGGAGGAAAGGGGCCGCGACCGGTTCCGGCACCGCGCCGCGCGCCAGCGGCAGGGCCAGCACCGCGGCATCGAAGCGGTCGATCTGCCTGCGCAGGGCTTCCATGGCCAGGGGCTCGCTTTCTTCCCACGCCATCAGGTGGCCGATGCCGATCACCCGGTGGCCGGCTTCGTGGAGGCTGGAGAAGATCACGGCGTGGTCGACCGGCGCGAGCGGCGAGGTGCTGAAGTAGCCTTCGGGATCGTCGTCGATGTTGAGCAGCCGCGGTGGCTGGGCGGCCGGAGCGGGTGTGGCTTTTCGCCGGGTCCAGGGTTTGTCCGCCGAGCCGTTGCCGTCGAGGATGGTGTCCACCGGATCGACCGACAGCGCGAGGACTTTGACCAGTTGCCTTTCGATGGACCGCAGCGGCGCGACCAGCGGGGTGGCTCCAAGCGCGAACAGCCCCGCGCCGAGCAAAATGGCGGCGTGGGTGAAGGTCCGGCGGGACGGGGTGTTCACGGGACGAACTCTGTCGCCCTCGCGAGCACGGGGGCGAGAGGTTTTTCGAGCGGGGTTCCGGCAATGACTTCCTGGAGCAACCGCGCCGCCACGGGAACATGGGTGGCGTACCACGGGTCCCCGCTTTTCCTCAGGATGTTCCCGTAGGCGCCGAGGGCCTGCATCAGCCTTTGGGTCGCGCATTCGCGGAAGATCGTTTCTTCCGGACGGTCCTCGGAAAGGTCTTCCCAGATGCCGAGGATCTTCTCCCGGTCTTCGGCGGAGTGGTCCATGTAGGGATCGAACACCAGGGATGCCAGGTCGTATTCCTGCCGGCCCCGCCGCATCCCCTGGAAGTCGATCCACCAGGTTTCGCCGTCTTTCAGAAGCAGGTTCTGGGATTGGAAATCGCGGTGGACGAGATGCTTCGCCGTCGAACCGAGGCGCCTTGCCAGTTCCTTGAACTCCGAGGCTTCCCTGAGGTTTTGCGAATCCATGCCGAGCAATCCTTCGACGAGATGATCGAAGAAGTATTCCTGCTCCCAGCGATAGAGGGATTCGTCAAAAGGCGGCATCAACTCGAAGTCTTTCGGCCCCTTGGAGTAGAAGAGCCTGTCGATTTGTTGCAGAGCCGAGCGGTAGTAGGGTTCCCGTTCTTCGAACGGGCGGTCCTTCAGCGAAAGCAGGTCCGTGTCGCCCAAGTCTTCCACCAGGGCGACGCGCCGGTGGGGGATTTCGTGATAGATCTCGGGAACCTTGATCTTCGCGGCTTTGAGGAAGCGAGCGACCGGAAGGAAATTGTCGCTGTCCGGACGTTCATCGGTCCAGTGGATGCCGATGAACGGGTCGTGACCCGGTGCCTTGACGCGAACGATCGTCCTGCCGGATGCTCCGCGTTTGATCGGAATCAGGGTGACGATCACGGTGGGATCGATCCCGAGGTATTGTCGGGTGGCGTAGAGGATCGAGTCAGTCGGCATCGGGGCGCGAGTTTTCGGAAGATCCCACTGCGGACAAGGGGGAACTTCTGGTTCTGCCCTCCAAAAAACATGCCACAAAAAACAAAAAACATGCCAGGCACGCTATTGCTTGACGACTCGAAACCTGATCTGCTAAATCTTCGTCGTTTTATCCCCGATTGCTATGAAATCCAATGACTTGCCTATCCTTGCCCCGCTCGACCGGATCACGCTTCCGACTTCCCCCACGCCGGGGCGGATAGGGAGCCTCGGGCGCAAGATGAAGCGCGGGCGCCGGCGGCTTCTCGGACAGTTCGGGGGCGAGAACTCCGGCGGGCAGGCTTACCACGTGATGAGCCGCACCGCCGGCGGGCAGAAGGTGTTCGGCGAGGTGGAGAAAGAAGCGTTCCGCCGCCTGATGTGGCGGAT
>JAIXWR010000013.1 GCA_027491155.1 Verrucomicrobiaceae bacterium | reverse complement strand
AAAACGGCGAGCGGAAAGCCGGTCAGGAAAGGTTGTTTGGTCACACTCTCTAACCGTACCCGGGCCGGCTTTCCGTCTGCTGATTTCCAACGAAATCCAGCTTAATCCCGTGCCATTCGTGCCAGGCATTTAAAACCATGGAGCGACCCGGGGTAACTCGTCCGACGCAACGCCGGCCGTTGGGATGAAATCCCGGTGGGACATTCAACCTTCATCTATCACGACCCGCCTCCCTGTGGGGGAAGATTCCGGCCTCGTCCCCGACCAAGCCGGGCCTTGCCTTTCACTCCCCTGCCCTCCTTCGAGTAACTTGCGATCGCCGAGAGCGACCGCCCTTAGGCCACCCGCTGCTCCGCGTTGAAGACCTGCCGCCAGTCGACCTTCGCGGTGAGGATCATCAGCAGCGCCAGCGTGAGCACTGAAACCACGGCCAGCGTGATGCCGGTCAGGCCGTCGAAGAAGAACGAGAGGCTGAACAGCATCAGGTAGATGAGCTGCGCCGGCACGGCAACGCGGAACAGGAGCTTGCCGCCGACCGCGCGGAGATAGCCGGCGACCAGCAGCAGCGAGACCGCGGCAGCCACGCCGAAGCTGGCGTAGGGATCCAGCAGGTCGACCAGATAGGCGAACAGCAGGTGGAAGGCGAAGAAGCCGGCGCTGACAAAAAAGACGTGCATCGGATGCAGCGGGATGCGCTTCAGCGCCGCGACCAGCAGAACCACGGCGGTGAAGAACAACAGCGACACCGGGGCGAACTGGACGATCCGCAGCGCGACCGGCCCGGCGTTGAGCAGCTTCGGCATGTCCATCCCGATCGACGGCGCGGAAAGGACATCGGGATAGGTCCACGCGAGGTCCCAGCCTTGCGCATCCTGCTGGCGTTGCTCGGGAGAACCGGTGCCAACGGGGAAATTGATGTCGGCGAAATTCACCCGCATCCGCAGGTCGAAGCCGGTGATGCGGCGGGCATCGTCGAAGTGGTAGTTCCACGAGTCCGTGCCGCGGGTGCGGTAGGCGACGTGCAGCGGCACGGATTCCCCGGCGGGCACGACCACGGCGCGGGTGACGATGCCGTCGTCGGCCGCGGCGGTGGTGGCGGCTTCCTCACCGACCTGGAACACGAAGCCGTGCAGCCCGGCGCTGTCGGCCGGGAGCGGGAACTGGAGATAGAGCGTCTGCGGGATGCGGGTGGGATTGGTGAAGACATAGTCGGCGCTGAAATCCACGGCGTAGGTGCGGTGCCACAGCAGTCCGCGGCGCTTCGGTTCGGAGTCGAGGCGGACGCTCGCCTTGCTGCTGGACGGCAGCACGGTGGCGCGGCCGCCAGGCGAGTTCGGGGTGTGGAAAAAGGCTGCCGGATGGGATTGGACCAGCGCCGGACCCCAGACGCCGGAGACCTCGTCTTGCATGGTCCCGGTGGAGCTTCGGGTGCGCCCGGCGATGGCGGAGCCGAGGATGAACCAACCGATGCAGGTGCAAGCGACAATGCAAGCGGAGACGAGAAGGTGGGATGTTTTCACGGTGGCGGCAATAAGCTGTTAGGGACGGGCGGCGGTGGAGAGATCGGCGCGCTGGTAGAAAACGGAGACGGCCGGGACTTCATCGCGGCAGAGGTTTTTCCGCAGGCGGATGGCCGACGGCGGATCGGCGGCGGCGAGCGAATCGCGGATCAGGTTGCCATGGACTTCGGCGCGGTAGGCGGCGGGCAGGTCGATCCGCCAGTTCAGCGTGCGGATGAAAAGCGGGGTGCGCGGCAAGGCGAGGGCGAGAGTGCCGGAAACCGGGTCGAGCGCGTCGCCGGCGGCGGTGAAGGAAAGCTGGACCTGGCTCACCTCCTTGCCGGCGGGGGGCAGCGGAACCTCGATCCGTCCCTCGCCGCGGTCGACCGGCCGGGTGTCGCGGCCATTCACTGCGCAGCTCAGGAGCGTGAATCCGGCGGGGCTGTCGAAGGCGACGCGGAGTGGCTGGCGGTGCTCGATCTTCAGCAAGCCCTCGGCCAGCAGCGCGCCATCGCTTTCCTGGCGGAGCGTCCAGGTCGCCTCGGAAACGACGGCCTCCGCGGTGGCGACCAGCGGCAGCTCGCGGGCCCCGAGATCCGCAGTGTGGTCCTTGCTTTCCAGCGTGTGATAGGTCGATCCGGCGAGCGCCTCCCGCATCGTCGGCGGAAGCCCTTCGGGATCGAAAGGACCGGCGAGTCCGGCGGCTTCGAACGCGCGGCGGGGATTGGCCGCGATGAGAAAGCGGGTGCGTGAGGCTTGGTCGCCCGTGCCCCGCGGTGCGACGAGTTGCCAGCTTGCGTCGAGCGGGCGCAGCGGACGGTGATAGGTCAGCGTGACCTCGCGCTCGAGCAGGTCGCGGCTTTTCCACTCTAACAACAAGCGGTTCGAACCGTCGGCATTGCGGATGCCGAGCCAGGAAGCGAGATCCTCGCCGGTGGCGTGGACGTCGCGGGCATCGGACGGCAGCAGCAGCTCCGCCGAAAGCCCCGAGCCGGTGGTCGCCGAGGCGCGGGCGATGACGAGATGCTCCAGCTCGCCGTCCTCGTCGCGCACCAGCGCCTGATGTTGCCAGGTCCAGTCGGAGGGCTGCGGCGGGCGAAGGGATTCTTCGGCCTCGCGGGTCGACAGTGCTCGCAGGGTCACCACCGCACCGGCAGCGGGCAGCGGCAAGGGCTGGCCCGGTAGCAGCGGCTGTTCGCGATCGCCGGTGCTCGCGAGGAATCCCGGCTCGTCGGTCTCCAGAATCAGCGAAGGGCTGGCGGGAAGGGTGAGTTCCACCTCGTCCGCGCCGCTCAGGAAGCGCGCGTTGAAGGCGCTGCTGCCGGGCTCGGCGGAGGCGTGACAGATCCGGCCGTCCTTCACCAACAGTCCGAGCTCCGCCGGCTCGCTGCGCTCCAGCGCCACCGCCCCGCCGAGCAAAGGTACCAGTGTCGGCCGGTCGGAAAAGCGCATGGTGCGGAACGCGGCATCGATGACGAGCCTCCCGCCTTCGCGGCTGACTTTGAAACGGGCCGACGCCAGCGACGACGGCAACACCTCGGCCGGGGCGGGTTCCTTCCTCTCTTCCAACAGCCGGCGGATTTCCGAATAAGGCAAGCGGACCTCCGCGTCCTCCAGCGGATCAGCGGCGGCAAGGAATGGCGTTGAGAGAAGTGCGGCGAGCAGCGGATGCTTCATGCCGCCGACGATCGGAAGCCGGGATGAAGTGGCGTTGAAGCGGCGATGAAAAGCAGGCGCGTGTTTCGTGAAGATTAGCGCTTAGTTGACCACTTCGTAAACGATCCGCAGGAAGCGCTTCGGACCATTGCGGGCGACTTCAAAACCACCGGGGATGGCGGCGATCCCTCCGTTCGTCCAGTTATCGAGACCGGTCGATGTCTCCGCCGAAAGCACAATGCCGGGCGGAGGATTCGGGACCATCAGGCGCATCGTGGTCGCCGTGAGCACCGGCTGGAGCTGGGGCAGCGACGACGGGTTGTTAGGGAGCGTCCCGAAAGCGTATTCCCCGGCATTGTCCCAGCCATCGCTATCAAGGTCTCCGGAAGCCGCGGCGGCGGGGTTTTCAGGGTCGGCATAGGTCGAAATCCACGCCGTGTAGGCGGAAACAATGACCAGCGTCCCACTCGCGCTGCCTTCATGGTTGGGATCGCTGACCGTGCCGACCACCGCGTAGCTGCCCGCGTTGGTCGGGGCCGTCGGGGAGCCGTCGTAGGTGAAATTCACCGTCAGGCCCGCCGGATTGGTCGTCGCGGTCGCGGACTTCGGGGTGCCGGTGTAGGTCGGCGAAAGACTGCCGAGCGTCACCGTCGCCAGCGCCTTGCCGATCACCAGCGTGCCGCTCGCGCTGCCTTCATGGTTGGGATCGCTGACCGTCCCGACCACCGCGTAGCTGCCCGCGTTGGTCGGGGCCGTCGGGGAGCCGTCGTAGGTGAAATTCACCGTCAGGCCGGCGGGACTTGTGGTCGCCGTCGCCGCTTTCGGCGCGCCGGTGTAGGTCGCCGAGAGACTGCCCAGGGTCACCGTGGCGAGCGCCTTGCCGATCACCAGCGTGCCGCTCGCGCTGCCCTGGTAGTTGATGTTGCTGACCGTTCCGACCACCGCGTAGCTGCCCGCGTTGGTCGGGGCCGTGCCGGATCCGTCGTAAGTAAAGTTCACCGTCAAGCCCGCCGGGTTGGTCGTCGCCGTCGCCGCTTTCGGCGTGCCGGTGTAGGTCGCCGACAGGCTGCCGAGCGTCACCGTCGCCGTCGCCTTGCCGATCACCAGCGTGCCGCTCGCGCTGCCCTGGTAGTTGGTGTTGTTGACCGCGCCGACCACCGAGTAGCTGCCCGCATTCGTCGGGGCGGTACTAGATCCGTCGTAGGTGAAGTTCACCGTCAGCCCCGCCGGGTTGGTCGTCGCGGTCGCGGCCTTCGGAGTGCCGGTGTAGGTCGCCGACAAACTGCCGAGCGTCACCGTCGCCGTCGCCTTGCCGATCACCATGGTGCCGCTCGCGCTGCCGGTGTAACCGGGCTCGGTGACCGTGGCGACAATGGCGTAGCTGCCCGCGTTCGTCGGAGCCTGGCTCTGGCCATCGTAGGTGACGGAAACCGCGAGGCCCGCGGGATTCGTGGTCACCGTCGGCGACTTCGGGGTGCCGGTGTAGGTCGGATTCAATCCGGACAAGGTGACCGTGGCGGGGATCACGCTGCCGTCCGACACCTGGATCGACACCGAGGAAGGTGCTGCCGCCGCAAATCCCGGATCCGTGGCGGGGATCGAGATCACCAGCGTCTCCGTGCCTTCCGAAACCCCGTCGGGCGTCGCGGAGCGGGCCACGATCGTGGACAAAGCCCCGGCGGGCAGGGTGAAGGAAAGCGGGCCACCGATGTCCGCGGCGTCCGCCGTCCCGCTGAGGACCGGCGTCACGTTGAGCGTCTGCACGAGCGGCAACGGCGTGGAAAGCGTGAGCTGCGCCTGCTGCGCCGGAGTGCTCTCGGAAAGGCTGGTCGCCGAGGTGGCCAGCGACACGAAGGGCCGGAAGGGATCCGCCACCGCGGCCACGGTGGTGAAGGTCACATTGTCGACGTTCCAGCCGGCACTCGCGGTGCTGTCGTTGTGGACCAGCCGCCAACGGAAGGCGATGGTGCCGCCGGCCCAGGCGGAGGGAACCGAAACACGGGTTGTCACGAATCCGCCGGAAGCGCCGGACCAGGCGGGTTTGCGGGCCAGCGGGGATTTCGCGTTCGGCCGGATGGTCGTGTTGTAATCGCCCGCTTCCACCGTGCCTCCCTCGCGCATCAGGTCGAACCACAGCCCGCCTTCGCGGGACGCCTCCAGCACCGCACCGTCGAAATCCGCCTGCAAGTCGTAGCGGTGCCGGAATTCCAAAGTGCCGCCGGTCGATCCGACGGTCACGGTCGGCGATACCAGCAAGGCCTCGCCCGCCACCGCCACGCCCGTCGCCCGGGCCGAATTCGGCGGGCTGTCGGCGAAGGCCGGGGTAACAGCCCACGGCGTCGCACCGTCCAGCACCGACTGACTCCAGCCCGCCGGCAGCGCCGATGACCCGTCGAAGTTTGCGGAAATCGGCGTGGCCGGGCCGATGCCGCCGAGGGTCAGACTGAAGGGCAGCGACACGGAATAGGACGTCCCGGTGACCGCGAGTTGCAGGTTCTTCACCTCGCCGGCCACCCCCGACATCGCGAAGGTGAACAGCCGCTCGGCCGAGGCTCCGGGTGCCAGGTTGCCGTAGCTCCCGAGCGCCGTGAACAGGGTCGTTCCCCCGGGACCGGAAAGCGTGGCGGTCACGTTGGACGCGGTGACATTGCCTTGGTTCGAAAGGGTGATCCCGTAGCGGACGGTCTCGCCGGGATCGGGCAGGCCGTTGCCGCCGCTGTTGGATTCGGCGTCGAGCCGGACGGCATCGATCACCACCAGCGGGGCCGGCGCGGCATTCACCAGCAGGACCTCCATCCGGTAAAGCTGGGCCCGGTCCGCCGCCCCGCCGCGGACCCGGATGGTGTGCGTGCCGTTCGCCGGCAACTGGAAATTCACGATCTGCTCGGTGACGCCCGCCGCCTGCACCGGCGCGGATGCCACCACCGTCGTGCCGTTGGTGCCGATCAGGTCGAGGATCAGGTCCTGCTGGGTCGTCGGATCGAAGTCGGTGCCGGCACTGCACGAGCCGTCCGTGTTCTGGGCGCCTTCGAGATAGGTATCGACGTTCGGGTCGGTCGGGGCGATCGGATCGGACGGGATGATGCGCACCGTCACCTGCTGCGTGGTGCTGCCGGTGAAGGAGTAATGGTCGAGGTCGGTGCTGTCGTCGATGCTCAGCCACTGCCAGGCGGCGGTGGTACCGGCGACCAGGGAGATGGCCGTCGCGCTGGCGACCGAGTCGTTGTTGCGGAGCGCGCCGTGAACCTCCAGCGGGTCGCCGTAGTTCCGCTGGTGGGAATAGATGTCGTCGAACTGCGAACCGCGGAAGCCGAGGTTGATGAAGGGCTCCATCAGCTTGGTCTGGTTGACCGGGCAGACGTGGGCGAGTCCGAGCGAATGGCCGATTTCATGCTCGAGGATGTTCCGCAGGCGGAGCGAATCGCTGGTGATCGTGTTGTAGAAGGTGTCGTTGGTATCGATCACCACGTCGCCGTTGTCGGGGTAGTAGGCGTAGGCCAGCACCCCGCTGTTGCCGTCGATCGAATGGCCGCTGAGCCGGATGTCGCCGCGGACCCCGAGCTGGCCCCAGTCGGTGGTGCCGGTGGTGTTGTCGATGGTGACGCCGTCGTCGTTCGGCTCGTACACGAAGCGCAGGCCGGAGATCGCCGCGAGGTTGTCGAAGGTGGCCTGGAACACCGGGAACCACGGCTGCGCCGTCGGGTCGCCGGTTGCGCTGCCGCCGTAGATCGCCGCCATCCGCGCACGCAGGCTGCTGGGGTCGGACGATTCGGTCGCATCGGTCGGGGTGATTGGGGTGCCGTCCGGCACGATGCTCCAGGTGATGGTGACCGGCAGCCCCTGCGTGCCCTGGCCGGTGCTGTTGGTCGCGGTGCGGGTCCAGCGGTCGGCGACCCTCAGGGCCATCGCGCCGAAGCCGCCGGCGGCGGTGATCCGCTGCTCGACATTGAGGTAGGCCTGCACGATCTCGCGCGGCGTGCCGGGGGTCCAGCAGCGGGTGAAAGGCGTGTCGGCCACTGCAAGCTGCCCGGCGTAAACCGCGAGCCGGTTGCGCTCGGCTTCCGGCAGGTCGGCGAAGGAACCCGCGTCGGCGAGGATCTCCTCGAGCACCTCGAGTTTCCTCGCCCGGAGCTGTTCCGGACTGAGCTCGAGCGCCGCGAGCTGTTCGGACAAGGGCACCAGCGGACTGGTCGGCTCCATCACGGCATGGCCGCCGATCCGCGCGGCACTTTTGCTTTTCCCGGTCGACCCCTCCGCCGGCACGGGTGTTTCCGCCGGCCGCGAGTCCGGAACCCGGGGCGCTTTGCCGGAAAGCACGGCGCGCCCGGCCTCCGGTTGCGGTGCCTGAGGATGGAAGACCGCTGCAACGACAAGAGCCAGCAGCGCGAGGAGGGTGAACAAGGGCGAGTGGGATCGCTTCACAAATGACGATAGTAAATGACAGATCCACCGCGACAAGCCGCGAAATCGCCCGCCGCCGGGGCACGAAAAAGCCGGGAAGGTCTCCCTTCCCGGCTTGGAATCGTTCGCTGGAAGCGGTGCGGATCAGTCTTCGGACGGGCTCCACTCCTCGGTCGCAAGCGCGGCGAGGTTGAAGGCCTGCTCGAGGCCGACCATCTCGGAGGACGGCTTGAGGCTTTCGAAGCTGGCGCTTTCCTTCTTGAGGTCGGCCTCGCTGTAGTTGACCGCCTTGATCGAGAGACCGATGCGGCGCTCGACCTTGTCGACCTTGATGACGCGGGCTTCGACTTCGTCGCCGACCTTGATCACGTCCTTGACCTTCTCCACGTGGTCCTCGCTGAGCTGCGAGATGTGGATCAGGCCGTCGATGTCGCCATCGAGGCTGATGAAGGCGCCGAAGGAAGCGATCTTGGCGACGGTGCCCTTGACCAGGTCGCCGACCTTGAAGCGCTCGTCGATGTGGCTCCACGGATCGTCCTCGAGCTGCTTGAGGCCGAGCGACACGCGCTGGTTGGCCTTGTCGATGGAGAGCACGATCGCTTCCACCTCGTCGTTCTTCTTGAGAACCTCGGAGGGGTGGTTGATCTTGCGGGTCCAGGACATGTCGGACACGTGGACCATGCCGTCGATGCCTTCCTCGAGTTCGACGAAGGCGCCGTAGGCGGTGAGGTTGCGGACGGGGCCCTTGATGGTCGCGCCGATCGGGTAGCGCAGTTCGATCTCGTCCCAGGGATTGGGCTCGAGCTGGCGGACGCCGAGGGAGATCTTCTGCTCCTCGATGCTGATGCCGAGCACGACGGCCTCGATGACCTGGTCGAGTTCGAGCACGTCGCTCGGGCGGGTGATACGCTTGACCCAGGAAAGCTCGGACACGTGGACCAGGCCTTCGACGCCGCGCTCGAGTTCGATGAACGCGCCGTAGGGCAGCAGCTTGGTGACCTTGCCCTTGACGTGGGAGCCGATCGGGAACTTGCGCTCGATGTCTTCCCAGGGATTGTCGGACATCTGCTTGAGGCCGAGGGAGACGCGCTCCTTCTCGCGGTCGACATCGAGGATGACGACGTCCACCGGCTGGCCGATGATGAGCATTTCGGAGGGGTGGTTGATCCGGCCCCACGACATGTCGGTGATGTGGAGCAGGCCGTCCATGCCCTGCAGGTCGACGAAGGCACCGAAGTCGGTGATGTTCTTGACCGCGCCGGTGACCTTGTCGCCGACCTTGACGCTCTGGAGGAAGTGCTGGCGGAGTTCGGCGCGCTCGGCCTCGATGACCTCGCGGCGGGAGAGCACGATGTTCTTCCGCTCGTCGTTGACCTTGACGATCTTGAACTCGTAGACGTTGCCGACGTATTCGTTGAGATCCTTCGGCGGGATGATGTCGACCTGGGAGCCGGGCAGGAAGGCTTCGACGCCGACGTTGACGGTGAGGCCGCCCTTGACGACGGACTTGACCTTGCCGCGGACGAGGCCGCCGTCCTGGAACACTTTGACGATCTTTTCCCAGTTCTGCTTGTGGGCGGCTTTTTCCTTCGAGAGGACGACCATGCCCTCGTCGTTCTCGAGGCGCTCGAGGAGCACTTCGACTTCGTCGCCGGCTTCGATTTCCTCATCCTCGAACTCGTTCGACGGGATGGCGCCCTCGGACTTGTAGCCGATGTCGACGAGGACGACTTGCGGGCGGATCTCGATGATCGTGCCCTTGACGATGGTTCCTTCGCGGAACTCGCGGAACTTGGCGTCGATCAGATCGCTCAGTTCCTGGTTGGTGTTTTGAAGCACTGCGGTGCTCATGGTGGTTGCGGGGTTGGGGTTAGGTTGGTTTGGTTTCGCTTTTCCTTCCGACAATCGCCCCGGTGGAAGAACCGGCGGGCCACGGGGCTCCAACTGCACGCCGGCAAACTGAAAGGTGAAACGGGGCCGCGAAGCTAGGGGGCAGGGCCGGCATGGCAAGCCGAAAATCCCCGGATTTCAGGGACTTCCGTGGACGGAGTGAAACGCGGAATTGCGAGGCCGGAGCGGCCGGGTGGAAGTTTCTTGCCCCGTCGGCTTCACTCCGGGTTCCCGCAACTTTTGCAGGCCATCAGTCCCATCCTCCGCCTCACCCTCGACCGAATCACTTGCTTCACGCTGAAGAAATATCGAAGAATCTTAAATATTTGATCCGCGAAGCTCTTGCTCCCAATCGCCGCCCCGTCGCTGAACCGCCTCACCCGTAGGCTTCCCTTGGCGTCGTTCCGCCCCGCAGCCCCTTTGACGAACCTAGCGGCGTCTGCATCCACCGGAACAGCCCCGTCCTGCCCTTTTGCTCCCGCGGCAAGGCTCCCCGTCGCCGGCCCGGCGGCAGTCTCTCGGGGCCTCGGCCCCTATGAAGGAAGGGCTGTTTTTCGCGGCGCTCTCGGCTTTCTCCGACGGGCTGTTGGCGACGAAGGAGTCGCGATCAAGCGAACTACGGATTTCCGATGGGCACTTCGCAGAAAGTGAGGGCGGCGAGACCGTTTTCACCGAGCAGAAGTTCGTCCTGGCTCCATCTGGTCTCTTTCAGATAGGTGACGGTTTTCGCCGTGGAAGCCGATTTGAGCTTGAGGACCAGGGTATTCGCCTGCGTTGCCCCGCCGGCCACGAGACCGGGCTCGCCATCGAGGTAAAACTGGCTGGCGAGCTGCTCCCGCCAGAGAACGGGTTGGTCGAACTCGAGTTTGAGCGTGTCCTTTGCGGCATTCGCAAAGGACACGCTCTTCAAATTGGGTGGAGTGATGGCGGTTTCCGGTTTCAGGCCGTAGTGATCACGCTCCATCAGCGGCTGCATCATTCGAGCAAACTCCGCCCACCCTTCCAAGGGATAGTGGCATCCCCCCGGGGGCCGCACACCCAGCGTGGAGAGGACGCTCATGTTGGAGAAGAGCTGTGGCAAGGTACGCTGTTTCTCGCGCAGGCGGTCACCCGAGCCACCGCTTCCACCCATGGCACAGGCGTTCGGCCAGATTTGAAACAGGTAGTAGTTCCGGACGTTCGGGAAGTCGCGCTTCCAACCCGCGGCCAGATCGATGAAGAGCGGCTGGTAGGTTTCCCAACCGAAGCCGCCCGTCGGACCGGCAGCGCCCTGGTCGTTCTCGCCCTGATGCCAGAGAACGGCGCGAATGCCATGCGTGAGCTTTGCCTGCCGCACGCGCCAGAGCATGCGGCCGTAAATGGTTGTGAGGTCGGTCGGATTCTCTTCGTTGCGCTGGTGCTGGTCGATGCGGGTGCCACCCACCGCGCCGTTGATGATGAAGACGGGGACATTCTGGCTTGCGACCAGACGCTTTGCCAGTTCCATGCCCCACCAGCCGAGTTCGGCCTTCTCGCCCTGGCGTGCTTTCCAGACCGGCAACACCCAGAGATTGCCCCGGTTCTCGTCCGGGTTCTGCGAAGGACTGGCGTAGCTCCGGATCCATTCGCTGGTCTCCCGAGTTGATTCCTCGCTGGTGTCCGTGGCCAGCGCGTTCGACTGGCCTTGGATGATGAAAGCATCGCCGCAGACGAGATTCGTCGCAGCATGCAGGACCTTGTCGTGGCCCCCGGTGGTCGTTCCGAACTCGGTACGATACCTGATGAGTCCCGGCTTGATCTTCACCGCGAGGCCATAAGTCAGGTCCGCCGCCGGCTTGGCGTTCTCCGTCTTGATGAGCTTGTCGTCGGCGTAGAGCCTTACGAAGACGCGGTCGGCGGGAGCATCCAGCTTGCCGGTGTGATACACCGTGCCTTCGTTCTTCCCGTCACGCGCGTAAAACTGACCGTCCTCCGGTTTCTCATCGTTCCCCGGCACCCGCTGGACCCAGGCATCGCTCTTCGGCTCGGTGACGTCGATGGTGGCACTCCGCGTAACAAGTTTGCCACCATTGCTCACGGAGGCCGTAACGGTCAGGCGCCCGCTGTTCTGCGCACGCTGCAGCCGCAGCTTGCCGGGCATCACTTCCTTGATGACCGCGAACGGACCGGCGCTCCATTCGAATTTCAGTTCGCCAGCGTTCTTTGCCTGCATCGCCGGGAGATTCGCGATCTCCAATTCCACATCGATGATCGAGCGACCATCCCACGACGCCGGCGCCTTCAGCGTGAAGATCGGCTCGGGAACGGCCTCTTTCACCGTGATGGCGATGTCCTTGGTCTTCGCACCGTCGGCAAGGATGGCTTTGAACCGGAGCGTGGCCGTTACGTCGCCGCTCACACGGCCGGCTTCAAAGGTGAAACGCGAACGATCCGTCGCAACGATCTCTTCGCGTCCATCCCGCTCCAGGATCCAGTAGACCTTTTCCGCGCCGCCCGCCTTGGCGACGAATTCGACGCTCCGGCCCTCTTCCACGGCGACCCTCTCCGGCGAAACGCTGAAGTCGCTGCCCGGCTGCACGAGCTGACCCACCAGCGTCTGCATGGGCTTTTGGTTCTCGTATTGCAGGCGAATCCACTCCGCGGACCGCGCCACCTTGGAGATGCGAACCTCGTCGATGTCCCCGACGAAGGAGTAGTTGTTGTACCACCCGCCGATCCAGAATCGCGATGGATTCTTGATGGCCAGCGGGGGGCCATCCTTGGAGTTTGAACCGGCCAGCTTTCCATTCAAGTAAACCACCGAATCGTTCCCTTGATACGTGTGGACCACGTGTGTCCACTCCTCGCTCGGAACTCGGCCCTCGCTGGTCACGCTCCCGCGGGAGAAATAGCAATCCATTCGAATGTGAGGTGGACTGCTGAACTGCATCACGACCTTGCCCTGCGCCTGTTCGGTGCCCCAGCCCAGCACGGTGGTGTTGGGTGTCCGGGTGCGAAACCATGCCTCGGAGGTGTGCGGGCTCGCGCCAACGGGATACGAGGTGATCTCCTCGCCACCGAAAACACCTGCGCCTCCAGGGAAGTGCCTCGCCGTAGCGATAATGCCCGCGGTTGGCACGGTGCCGGTGTCCTTCACCTCCAGGGTGCCGACACTGTCACTGACGACGTCGCCCAGGTGAAACACGCTCAGAAAGCCGTTGGATTCGTTGAACACGGCCGTGGCGCTCGACTCGCTCGCGGCGCCCGCATTTCCCCAGTGCATGCGGATTGCCTGACGGGTATCGCCTTCGATGCGTGGCACGCGCACCCAAATGGCCGCGGTGCCCGCTACGGCATCCCATTCGTCGATTTGATAGGCGAGTGGCGCACCCGTGCCGGAAGTGAACCGCAGGTCCTCGCCGCCCGCCTTCGCTTGTTTGAAGTCAAACCAGTCGCGGTGGAGCCGCACCAGCAGGGGAAAATCCTCGACGAACGAACCGGCAGGCAGTGCCGCTCCTTCCGGGGTGGTGAGCACGGTCAACACCCCGGTGTGAGACCAGCCGGCGGGCGGGGTTAAGGCCGTGATGGCGGGCATTGCCGCCGCGGAGGCAATGGCCAGGAGGGCGGAAAGGAGGGTGGTTTTCATTCAGAAGCGAGCGGAGTAGTTGTATATCTTTCGCGTTTCTTATCCAGCGCAGCAGCCCGTGGGTGATTCAAGCCCCCCAGCTTTCTTCATCCTTCGCGACGGTAGTTTCCCAAAGGATTTCACCAAGGTTTCTTTCGGCCGCGATTCCCCGGATGCCGAGGCCAGCCTTGAACGGTTCCGGGAGGGCCGCGCTCATGGCGACTCGGGACAAGCCGGGTGGCGACGGGCGCCCTTTTAAAAACTTCCCTTGCCTCCCCGCCGACCTCCCGCTATCCCCGCCGCCCCGCACGATGCCGGAAAGCTCCGACAAGACCCTCAAACTGGCCATTCCCAAGGGCTCCTTGGAAGGGCCGACCCTCGACCTTCTCGCGAAGGCCGGCTACGAGGTCTATGTCTCCTCGCGCGGCCTGCGGCCCTCGTCGAACGACCCGGAGCTGGATCTCTACCTGATCCGCGCCCAAGAGGTCGCCCGCTACATCGACCAGGGCTTCATCGACTGCGGCATCACCGGCCTGGACTGGGCCAGCGAGTTCGACGGCAGCCTGGTCGACCTGGCCGAACTCCCCTACTCCCGCGCCACCCCGCGGCCCACCCACTGGGTGCTGGTAGTCCCCGAGGACTCGCCGATCCGCAAGCCGGAAGACCTTGAAGGCAAGCGGATCGCGACCGAAGGCGTGGCGATCACCGAGCGCTACCTGAAGGCGAAAGGCATCAACGCCGAAGTCGAATTCTCCTGGGGCGCGACCGAGGTGAAGGTGCCGGATCTGGTCGACGCCATCGTCGACGTCACCGAGACCGGCTCCTCGATCAAGGCCAACAAGCTGCGGATCGTCGACACCCTGCTGACCTCCTTCCCCCATTTCTACGCCAGCCAGGCCGCCGCGGCGGACCCGTGGAAGCGGCAGAAAATGGAGCGCCTGACCCTGCTGCTCAAGGCCGCGCTCGAAGCCCGCGACAAAGTGGGCTTGAAAATGAATCTTCCGGCGGACAAGTTGCCCGCCCTGCTGGAACTCCTGCCCGCGATGCGCCGGCCGACCGTGTCCCACCTGTCCGAAGAAGGCTGGGTGGCGGTCGAAACGGTCATCGGCGAAAAGGTCGTCCGCGACATCATCCCGACGCTCAAGGAACTCGGTGCCGAAGGCATCATCGAGTATCCGCTGAACAAGATCGTCCCCTGAAACTTTCCATCCACCCGAACCACCAAGCACCACCATGGGCTCGCTGAAGAAACGCCGTAAGACCAAGATCAACAAGCACAAGCGCAAGAAGCGCATGAAGCAGAACCGCCATAAGAAGCGCCTGCGTTACAAGTCCTAACGGCTTGCGTGCCACGGGCGCGCCCCGTGCTTGATGTGAAATGTTCTTCCCGACAGGGATCCGGTCCGGCCGGATCCCTGCTTTCGCGTACCGGGATTCAGCGGTTGAGGAAGGCGAAACCGGCGTTGAGCCAGGTTGCGTAAGTGACCCAGGCCCAATAGGGAAGCAACAGACGCGCGGCAGCCGGGGAATCCACCCGCGCGGCGCGGACCGTCAGGCCGATCAGCAGGCCCATCGCCAGGATGACCCCCAGCGCGAGCGCCGGCTGTTGCAGCCCGAAAAACATCGGCGACCAGGCGAGGTTCAGCGCGAACTGCACGGCGAACAGCCGGACCGCGCACCACGACTTTTTCACGACCAGCAGGCCGGCCGCCGCGCCCATCATCAGGTAGAGCGTCGACCACACCGGCCCGAAGACCCAGGAGGGCGGCGTGCCCGGCGGTTTGGCCAGGCCGCGATACCATTCTCCGCCGCCGCCCGAGACCGCGCCGGAGATTCCGCCGGCCACGAGGCAAAGCAGCGCCAGACCCAGCGGCCAGGCCCAGGACCGGATCGTCGCGCTCATCGGGATTCGAGGCGCTGCAGGGCGCGGTCGATGGTTTCGCGCGCCTTCAATCCTTCCGTCCACGCCGCGGGTAAGGCGTCCGCCCCGTGCCGGGCCCCCATCAGCAGGCCTAGCAGCAATCCCCGCGCGGCCGAATCGCCGCCCAGCATCGCATTCGCCGACAGCGCTGCGACGGGGTCGTCCTCGTGGCAAAGCGCCAGCGCCAGGGTGATCGGAAAGGCCCCGACGATGTCGCAGCCGAGGCCCAGCGAGGGTGCCTGCGCGGCAAGCTCCGCCGCCACGTGGACCGCCGCCATCCGCCACTCCGCCGCGGGCAGGGCTGCATAGGGGAAGAACGCGGCTTCCTCGAAGGCCTCCTCGAAGCCTGCCCCTTCGCCCACCGCGAAGGCGGCGCGGGCGAAGAACTCGGCGGCATCGACCACCCGCAGATCGCCGTGGGTCAGCGCCGTCTGAGCCCGCGCGGCGGCGACCAGGGCCGCAAGGTCGTCGTGCACCGCGAACAGGGGCGCGATCCGCGCCGCGCCGGCCAGATCGCTGGAATCCGACGGCTGCCTCCGCCCTTCGGCAAGGTTCTCCAAAGTCCCGCGGGTCGCCCCGTCGAAATAGCTGCTCTTATCCTCGCGGATCCGCTCGGCCCACGCCCGCCAATCGGCTGGCCACGCGGCCAGCGATCCCCCGTGGTCCGCCAGCGACTCCAGCAGCGCCAGCGTCTGGTCGCCCAGGTGGGTGAAATTCCCGGCCGACTTGCCCGGGTGGTAGGAACTACGAGGAGCATCGTACTCGCGGATCCCGCCGGGATAGCGGGCGGCGATCGCGGCGGCGTCGTAGATCCAGTGCGGACCCAGCGCGAGCGCGTCGCCGAAGAACGAGGGCAGGATGAAATCGCGGGCGGTCATGGATTCAGTTTTCGAGGACGATGCGGTAGCGCGCCTTGCCGGCCCGCAGGTGGTCGAGCGCGGCGTTCACCTCGCCCATCGGGAAGCTCTCGGTCTGCGCGGCGATCCCGTGGCGGGCGCAGAAATCGAGCATGTCCATCACCGTGGCGATCGACCCGAGCGGCGAGCCGCTGATCCGCTTGCGGCCGCCGATCAGCGCGAAGGCGGGCACCGCCACCGGCTCCAGCACCGCGCCGACGAAATGCAGCCGCCCGTCCGGCGCCAGCAGCTCGAGGTAGGTGTTCCAATCCAGTGGCACGTTCACCGTGGAGAGGATGAAGTCGAACGAACCGGCCGCCGCCTTCATCGCCGCGCTGTCGCGGGAATTCAGCACCGCGTGGGCGCCGAGCGCTTTGGCCTCGTCCGCCTTCGAATCGCTGGAGGTGAAGGCGGTGACGTGGCAGCCCCACTTGTTGAGGAATTGCAGCGCGAGGTGGCCCAGCCCGCCGATGCCGATCACGCCGACGCGGTGGGTCGGCTTGACCCCGAAGTCGGCGATCGGAGCGAACACCGTGATTCCGCCGCAAAACAGCGGCCCGGCTTTCCGCGGGTCCAGCGCTTCCGGCAGGCGGACCGCCCAGCTCCAGTGGCAGCGCACCCGGTCGGCGAAGCCTCCGTGGCGCCCGACGATCGTCTGCTCGGCGCCGGCGCAGAGGTTGTGGCGGCCCGAAAGGCAGGGATGGCAGCTCATGCAGGAACCCGCGAACCAGCCGAGCCCGACACGGTCACCGACTTGCACACCTTTCGCGAAGTCGCCGACGGCTTCGACGATCCCCACCGCCTCGTGGCCGGCAACCAGCGGGAAAACCGAATTGCCCCACTCGTTTTCGATCATCGAAAGGTCCGAGTGGCAGATCCCGCAGGATTCCACCCGGATCTGGACTTGTTCCGGTCCCAGCGGACCGGGTTGGTAGTCGAAGGGCCGGAGGGTGGTGCCGCGGTCCGCCGCGGCCCAGGCGTGAAAGGTTTCTGACATGCTCTCCCATCCGCCCGATCCGGCGGCTTGGCAAGCTTCGCCTGGCCGCGAAGCACCGGATCGCTTCGCCCACCCAAGAAAAAAGCCACCCGGGAGAAACCCGGATGGCTCGAAATCGGATCGGGCAGGATCAGGCCGGAACCTCGCGGCCGCGGCTCAGGGCCCTCAGGTGATTGAGGGTTTCGCGGGTTTCCTTGCTCCAGGCGCGGATCGCCTTGCGGGAAAGCTCGACGCGGTCGGCCATTGCCTTCTCCAGTTCGTGGTAGTTGGCGCTGAGGCGCTCGCTGAGGGCGTTCATCGCCTCGAGAGCCTTGTCGCGCAGCGGATGGTCGCCGGACTCTTTCAAACGGGCCAGCTCGAGGTCGGCGCGGCGGCGGGCTTCCGCCATCTCGGCGAGCAGCACCTTGGTGTCCGCCACCCGGCGCAGGTCGCTGGCGAGTCCAACCTTCGAAAGCAGCCAGATGGCCCACTTGGTCGGGTCGAAGTTCCACGGCTTCACGCCGTTGCGGTAGTCGTGCTGGAACTCGTGGTGATAGTTGTGGTAGCCCTCGCCGAAGGTGAAGAGCGACATCACGAAGCTGTCGCGGGCGCTGCAGCGGGTCGAGTAGGGCTGGCTGCCGATGGTGTGGCAGAGCGAGTTGATGAAGAAGGTGCACTGCTGGACCACGAAGACCCGCAGGACGCCGGCGATCAGGAAGCCGCCGAGCGCGCCGGTGGCACCGCCGGCGAAGTAGTAGCCGAGCACGGCGGGAAGCACGAGGCCGACCAGCAGGGCGATCGCCTTGTCCCAGCGGTGCTGCCACATCACCAGCTTGTCCTTGCGGAGGTCGTTCACGTTGTCGAGCGGCGGCTCGGGCAGGCGCTTGAAGAGGATCCAGCCGATGTGCGCCCAGAAGAAACCCTGCGAGATGTCGTACGGGTCGTCGTCGTGGTCGGTGTGCTTGTGGTGGCGGCGGTGGTCGGAGCACCAGTTCAGCGCCGAGTTCTCGAAGGCGCAGGCGCCGAAGACCAAGGTGAAGAGGCGCACCGGCCACTTGGCCTTGAACGAGAGGTGGGAGAAGAGCCGGTGGTAGCCGAGCGTGATGCTCATGCCGGTGGCGATGCAGTAGAAGGCGAACATGCTCCAGAGGAAGGCATTGCCGCCGTGGGCGATGATGTACCAGGGAGCCGCGACGACCGCGAGCAGGGAGATGGCCAAGAGGAAGACGGTGTTGATCCAGTCCACCCGTACCAGGGAAAAAGGCATTTTCATGAGCAAAGTTGCCCCGGAGGGCGCGGGTTCATACCTGCGGCGGGACCGCAGGTCAATGTCCCAACGTCCCGCGCGGCGATTCTTTTCCATCGGGATGAGTCGAATGCGTGGATCTACGAAGGAAAGTTTTGAAAAGTTTTTCGATTCGGTGCTTGCCGCCCTTCCCGAGGCCGTCATGGTCCCATCGCGCTCGCCGCCCTGGCAGATTCAAGGCATGGAGGGTCATCAAGTGAATTGCATTCAGTGGTGATTTGAAACCCGGTTCGCGGGAACAGTCGAAGAAGAGACAGTAGGAAAGTTCGGGCCACCTGATTAGCAATGAGTAACAAGATGTACGTGGGGAATCTCCCCTTCTCCGCCGGCGAAGACGAGCTGCGCGAAGCCTTCGGTGCCTTCGGCCCGGTGAGCGAAGTCAACCTGGTCATGGACCGCGAAACCGGACGCCCCCGCGGCTTCGCTTTCGTCTCCATGGGCTCCAAGGAAGGCATGGAAGCCGCCATCCGCGGCCTCGATGGCAAGGATTTCGGCGGCCGCAACCTGACCGTCAACGAAGCCCGTCCCCGTGAAGACCGCCCGTCCTACGGTGGCGGCGGTGGTGGCGGTGATCGCCGCGGAGGCGGCGGCGGTGGCTACGGCGGCGACCGCCGCGGTGGTGGCGGCGGCGGCGGCGGCGGCAAGGGCGGCTACGGCGGTGGTGGTGGTGGCGGCGGTGGCCGCCGCTGGTAATCCCGGCCCCGGCCCTTCCAAGGCATTTTCCCAAGGCGGATCTCCCCACGGAGGTCCGCCTTTTTCATGCCCGGAACCCGCGAACCGGGACACCCGGGCACAAAAAAACCACCCCCCGGGGGAGTGGCGAAAAGGATGGCAACCCGTAGGGGAATCGAACCCCTATTGCCAGAATGAAAATCTGGAGTCCTAACCGTTAGACGAACGGGTCTTGCTATCGTGCCGCGTGCGGCGGGCGGAAAGCTAGTCCTCCCGCCCGTGCTGGCAAGCCAAAATTCGCATGAAAAATTCTCGTGTCGCATTCCTACCATGAAATCGTCACCGCATGCTGCCCCGCTTGCGGCTTGCCAGCAGGGATCGGCCCCCTACCCTCCGCCGCCTGTCCGACAACCCCGATAGCCAATGAATACCGCCATCCTCTCTCAAGCCGCGACCCAGGCGCGCGGCCTCGCCATGGACGCCGTCCATGCCTGCAACTCCGGCCACCTCGGCCTGCCGCTCGGCTGCGCGGAAATCGGCGCCGTCCTCTACAGCGGCGGCCTGCGCCAGAACCCCGACGCGCCGAAGTGGCTCAACCGCGACCGCTTCATCCTCTCCGCCGGCCACGGCTCGATGTTCCTCTACTCCTGGCTGCACCTCGCCGGCTACGATCTCCCGCTGTCCGAGCTGAAGAACTTCCGCCAACTCGGCTCCCACACCCCCGGCCACCCGGAGTCCTTTGAAACCGTCGGCGTCGAAGCCACCACCGGCCCGCTCGGCCAGGGCATCGGCAACGCCGTCGGCTTCGCCCTCTCCGGCAAGCGCGCCGCGGCGAAGTTCAACACCGCCGACCACGTGATCTTCGACCAGCACGTCTTCGCCCTCCACGGCGACGGCTGCCTCCAGGAAGGCGTGGCCAAGGAAGCCATCGCCTTCGCCGGCCACGCCGGCCTCGACAACCTGGTCCTCATCTACGACTCCAACGACGTCACCCTCGACGCCATGGCCGACAAGACCCAGGGCGAGGACGCGGAGGCCTACTTCAAGTCCCAGCAGTGGGACGCCGTGACCATCGACGGCCACGACTTCGCCGCCATCGCCGCGGCGATCGCCAAGGCCAAGGCCGACAAGAACGGCCGCCCGAAGGTCATCATCGCCAAGACCCTCATCGGCAAAGGCATCCCGCAGGTCGCCGGCACCGCCGCCGCCCACGGCGAAGGCGGCGCGAAGTTCATCGACGAAGCCCGCGCCGGTCTCGGCCTGCCCGCCGACCAGCACTTCTACGTGTCCGACGAGGTCCGCGCCCACTTCGCTGCGGTGAAAGCCGAGTCGATCAAGGCCTTCGAAGCCTGGCAGGCGACCTACGAGGCGTGGTCCGCCGCCAATCCGGAACTCGCCGCCGAGCTCACCGCCTGCGTCGCGGGTGCCGTGCCGAGCGACCTGTCCGCCAAGATCCCGGCCTTCGCCGGCGATTACAAGGACGCCACCCGCGGTGCCGGCGGCGTCGTCATCCAGGCGGTCGCCAAGGCCGTGCCGCAGTTCATCACGGGCTCCGCCGACCTCTACGGCTCGACCAAGAACTACATCAAGGACGGCGGCGACTACTCCGCCGCCAACCCGCTCGGCCGCAACATCTGGTTCGGCATCCGCGAGCACGCGATGGGCGCGATCTGCAACGGCATCGCCTACGACGGCATTTTCCGCGCGTCCGGCGCGACCTTCCTGGTCTTCGCCGACTACGTCCGCGCCTCGATCCGCCTCGCCGCGCTGTCGAAGCTCCCGGTCACCTACATCTTCACCCACGACTCCGTCGGCGTCGGCGAAGACGGCCCGACCCACCAGCCAGTGGAAACCGTCAGCGGCCTGCGCGTGATCCCGAACCTCGATGTCATCCGCCCGGCCGATGCCGAGGAAACCGCCGGTGCCTACGTCGCCGCGATGCTCCGGACCGACGGCCCGACCCTGCTCAGCCTCACCCGCCAGGCCGTCCCGCTGATGAACGACATCTCCGTCGAAGCCCGCCGCGACGGCGTGCTGCGCGGCGCCTACATCGCGAAGAAGGAAAGCGGTGCGCTGACCCACATCCTGATGTCCTGCGGCTCCGAGCTCCAGCATTGCCTCGCCGCCGCCGCGGAACTCGGCGATGGCGTCCGCGTCGTCTCCGTCCCCTGCTTCGAGCGCTTCGACCGCCAGGACCCTGCCTACCAGGAAAGCGTCCTGCCCGCCGCCTGCACCAAGCGCGTCGCCATCGAAGCCGGCGTCTCCGGCCTCTGGTGGAAATACGTCGGCCTCGGCGGCAAGGTCCTCGGCATCGACCGCTTCGGCATCAGCGCCCCGGGCAACACCGTGATGAAGGAACTCGGCATGACCAAGGACCACGTCGCCGCCGCCGCCAAGGCTCTCTAACAAGCCCCGCATCTTCCAAGGCGCGCTTCCCCACCAGGAGGCGCGCCTTTTTCTTAGCGGTGCCAGGCGAAGGTGTCGGAGTGCTGCGGCACGACGCAGCTTTCGCTCCGGGAGCGGCTCGAATGTTCAATCGGCCGCAGACCGCCTTCCCGGCCGGTCCGTGGCCGTCGGGGTGAGGCGATTCTCACCCCAAGCCAAAGCGACGGCATGCCGTCGCACTTCAAGTGACAACTAATCTAGAGTTCGGCACGCCGGAGATCGGGCGCTCCGAGCGAAGCCCAATGGAGACTCTATCCACCTTTGCCGCCGCTGTCTTGTTGGCCCTTTGTTGGTTCGAGCAATCCATCGGAGAGCTTCTTGCTGACCGGGTTCCCGCCCTCCTCCTTCGTGTCGATGGTGATCATGTAAGTTCCGAGATTGCAGTAGGCGTGGAAGCTGACGGCAGTCTCGGAGACCCAACGGATCTTGAGAATCGAGGGCCGGAACAGCGACGCTCCGTGATCGGTCTTGCTGAACTCCTCGTAGAGATCCTTGAACGGATCGAGCTTCACGGAAGCCCATTCATGCTCCTGCTTTTGGTAGACGAGCCATGTGTTCGGACCGCCATTGTCCGGCGCGTCCGTGACGATGCACCTGTTCGAAGCGGAATTCCACTCAGCGTCCGTCTGCCTGGGGACGCTCACCAGGGAAAAGATGTCGTATGTGCCCTCAACGCTGCGGACGACAATCGGCCGAACGATTCCAAACGGCATCCCTGCATCGTGGTCATACCACCCGCCAAAGTGGCGACCATCCGGCGAGATCCGAACCTCGCGCGCATCATCCTCGGCACGTGCGAACAGGCTCAGAAGAGCGAGAGTTGAGACAACGAAAGGGAGAATGCGGTGCATGGTTTTAAATGGAGGCGGTTGGCTACCGCGCCTTGGGAGGCGCAGCGGACCTTGGTGATTTCAATAGCCTCGACTCATGCTTTGATGAGCAAGGTGGCAATCTTGGAATCTTGGAGAGTGAAATCGTAACGAAGCTGAACCGGACTTCCTGGAAAGGGGCCGCTGACTTGCGCAGTGACCACGAACTGGTCGCCGTCACGCGTGATGCCGGTTACGTCGGCAGTGGGCTTGGCGTCCGTGGTGGCCCGGTCGATCCAATCTGCGATTTCGGCGCCATGGTAATCGTTGGCCTCGTCGTTGACATGGGCCTCGTCGGTGAAAAGCGATAGGAAATCGGCGAACTCCCGGGTGTTGGTGGATTGGAAGAATCCAGCGATCGCTGGTGGTAGTTCGGTGCTCATGAGGATCGTGTGAATGATGGTGTTGAGAGAGTTCTTGTCCGTAATGTGCTCGAGGTGCAGGCAACTTCAGCAGTCCTCCTGCGCCTTACCGGGGGCGACCCCGCAGTTTTGCCCGCAGTTTTGCCTGTCCCGAATGGCACTCTCCTTTCCGGATCCCGATCCGTTACGCTAGCGGGTCGCCGGCATCTTCTCCTTGAACAACTGGCAAACCGGGCTGCGGGTCCCGTCGGGACGGATCAGCCAGAAGCCCTTGAAGTCGGAGTTCGCCTTTGCGGGCTTCCTGACGGGTTCGTTGCAGTAGAGTTGCCAGAAAACGGCATAGGGGCAGCCGAAGCGGCGTGCCTCGGCGAGCAGCGCGCTCGTGCGCTCGAGGACGAGTTCCGGGGAGGCCTCCGATTCGGGCAGGCCGAACTCGCCCACGTAAACGCCGTGCCGGCCGAACGGCTCGGTCCGCGGCTTGTGCTTCGCGATGAAGGCCAAGGCCTCGGCAAAGTGCGCCGGGGAGTCCTTCGTGTCCCAGGCGGAATATGAGACCAGATCCACGGCCACATGCGGCAACACGTCGGTGGTCACGCCCGGTGCGCCCTGCACCTGCGCCTGCCGAACCAGGTTCACCTCGCACGCGTGATAGACCCGAGCACCCCCCGTCGCGAAGCGATCGCGCGCCCTGGCGACCCCGCGCTGCCGGGCGGCCAGCCAGCGGATCATCGCAGCCGTTGCGGCAGGCGCGGGCCGGGCGGCGGGGTCAAAGCTGCCGCGGAGGGCCCAATCGCCTTCCCAATTCTGGAGGATGAAGGTCTTGCGGGTCCCGGCATGCGTCCGGAGCAGATGAAGGGCGAGGGATTCAAAGCACTCCTCCTCCGCCTTCTCGTCTTCCGGTGAAAACCCTTCCCGCCAGTAGCTCGCGGGACGTCCGGGGCGAAAGGCGTTCAGGATGAAGGTGTCGAAGTCCCGCCCGAACAGCTCGCGGAAATGAGGCGTGTCCGCCAGGGCCGCCAGCGAGTCCACGACGGGCCATTCCGAGTGCGGGGCGTAGAGCTTGGTCGACGGGTTCTCGGTGTCGAGGCTCAGGCTGACCTTGATGCAGCGGGCACCGATTGCCTGCGCCGCCTCGGCTCCTTCGTTGAGATAATCGCGGGTCGAAAACGAATAGAGGCCACCGATATGCGCCACTCCCAACAGCGTCGATGGCGGCGGCGATTGCGGGGATTGCGACGATTCCGAAAAAGCGAGCGACGGGAGCAGGAAGGAGGCGAGGAGGAACAGCGGGCCGTGCAGCGCTCGAAGCACCATGCCCTTCACCGGCAGCAGGGGGCAATCGGCCGGCATTTCGCGAATCACCCGGCCAGGCTAGCGGCCCCGGGGGACCAAGCAAGGTTCGATCGGGCGGCGAAAAAGGCAGCCGCACCCGATCCTGCAGACCGCTGCTCGTTTGGCGGCGAGCTTTTCCTCCAGCGGGATCGCGGTCGGGGTGATCGGGAAGTCACCGAGGTGGGTGCCGCGGACCTCGGCATGGACTGATTGTCCGACGCGGCATCCGGAATCCCGCTCTGTTCTCCACCGTGTCCCTTTGCCCCGCGGTTTCCCCGGCTTGAGGGGAAAGCCCGTATCAGCGGGGCTGCGGGGCGCCGAACCAGCGGGCGGGGGACAGGACCTCCGCGGGCAGGATCATCACATCGAGCCGCATCCAGCGGTCGCGGTTGCCCGCCAGGGTGAAGCCCGGGGTGTCCGCCGCTTCGAAGACCAGCGCAAGCCGGCCGTCGCGGAGGCGGGTCAGGTCGCTGTATCCCGAGGCCCTGGCGTGGAGCGTGTGGCGTTGCGGCCAAGTGCGGCCGCCGTCGAGGCTGCGATGGATGGTGAGGTTCGCGCGGTTGTCGAAGGAGTTCGCGGCGGGAATGCCGGCCGGGGTGGTGAACAGGAGCACGCCTTCCGAGCCGAACAAGCAGCCGTGGCAGCCGTTTCGCACCGTGGCCAGGCCGGGATCCCGTTCCTGCGGGGTCCAGGTGGCTCCGCCATCCTCGCTGAAGGCCCGGTAGCGCGCCTCGCTCTCGCGGCGGTTCAGCACCAGCTTGCCGGGCGTGCTTTCGGCGATGGTCAGTTCGTTGACACCGCCGGCGGCGGGCTCACCGGTGCGCCAGGTCGTGCCGCCGTCGTCGCTGAAAGTGGCATGGACGATGCGCGGTCCGCCTTTGACCGTGCTTCGCACCGGCACCACCAGCCGCTTGGCAAAGCGGCTTCCCTCCGCCATCTGCAAGCCCCGGCCCGGCCCGAATCCCTGGATCGAACGCCCCGGCTTCACCATCCGCGCGGTCACATCCCGCGGAGCCGTCCAGGTGCGGCCATGGTCCTCCGAAACGATCATCCACGCCGTGGTGCCGAACGAGCTGTGATCGCGGGCCGGCCACCGGGTGAAGAAAACCATGACCCTTCCCCCTTCGCGATCCACCAGCGGCACGGGGTCCATGCAGGCATCCTCTCCGCCATCGGCCAGACGTTCCGCGGGCGACCAGGTGCGCCCGCCGTCCGTGCTGCGTTTCATCACCAGGTCGGTCGGGCTTTTATCCTTCCAGCTCTCCTTCCGGGCCTCGGCGAAGAGCAGGAGCCCTCCGTCGTTCGCGGTGACCAGCGCGGGGATGCGGTAGGAGTGGACCCCGTCGTCGCCCGACTGGAAGACGGTGACCCGGCCCGCCTCGTCCGCGGAAAGCGGCAGCGGGCGGTCGGCGATCGTCCCGGGCTGCCCCCGCTCCGGCGCTTCGGCGTGGAGGATGCCTGCGGCCGACCAGAAGGCGATGGCCGAAAGCCGGAGGAAGGTGGCGGCCCAACGCGGGTTCCCGGGGAAAGGGTCCGGGCATGGTCCGCCAAGGGCGGCGCTTGATCCTGGCGGCGGATTCACGGGCATGGGCATGACGGGACTCCCTGCTAGCCCGCTCCGCGCCTGAAAAGGATCCGGATCCTCTGGTTTTCCCACCCGACCACCGCCCGGCCGGAGCCGGGAAGCGGAAGACCGATTGAAAGGCCCGGACGCAAAAGCCCGCCCGCGGCGAAACCACGGGCGGGGCGTGCGGGCCGGAACCGGCAATGGGTTCAGTTCTCGGTCCCGTTGACGCGGAAGAAATTGCTACCGGCGCCGACCGGCAGGACGGCCTCCTTCCGCACGTAGTTCTCCGGCACCCCGGTCTGGTCGGCGGCTAGGGCCGGAACAACGCTGCTCGGATCCCAGGCACCCGCGAGGTCGGGGTTTTCCTGCAGGACGTAGGTCGCGCCGGACGACCTCTCCAGCCACACCAGCCGCAGTCCGCCGCCGGTGCGGTCGAAGGTCACCGGCCGGCCCGATCCGCTGGCGGGGGACGTGCCGAAGAGATACTCGTCCCCGTTGTTCATGCCGTCGCCGTCGGGGTCGCCGCCGCGCGAGGTGTCGGCAAGTCCCGTGTATCCGGCGATCCACGCGTCGTATCCCGCGGGCGGCTGGATGTTGCTGAAATAAACGACCGGAAGCAGCTGCTGCACGCCATCGGGGCCGAGGTTGAACCCGCGGTCCGCACTTTGCTCGTAGCCGCCGTTCGGGCCGCCATCGATGTAGAACTTGTAGTTGCCGAAGGGCACGCCCGCAAACCCGGTCGCGGTGTAGGATCCGGTGTAAATCCCGTCGAGATCGGCATCCTGCAGCACCACGCCGCCGCCGGTGTTCCAGCCGTTGAACTGGCCGATCACGCGCACGACGCTGACGCCCGGCGTGAAGTAACCGCTGCCGGCGGCCACCGTCATGTTGACCCGGAAGACCACCACGCGAGACTCGGGCGCCTGCACCAGCGGCTCGGCATCGGCCGCGTCGCCGATCCCGTCGCCGTCGGTGTCGCCGTTGAAGGGATCGCTGTTCCCGGTGAATTCCGACTCGTTGTCCAGGCCGTCGCCGTCCTGGTCCGCCCCTGCGGACAGGCCGTATGCGGCCAGGAAGGCCGCCTCGTTGGCAAAGGACCGCCGCGTGAACGTGTAGGCCAGGCTGGCGGTGTCGAAGGTGATGCGATGGATGCCACTGGCATCGATGATCCGGTTGATGTCGCCGCCGTTCCCCGCGGCCGTTCCGGCGCTGCCGCCCGCACCCCAGTTGCGCGCCCAGCTGCCGGCGGCGAACTTGTAGGCCAGCTGGACCTTCGGCGTGGGAAAGCGATAGTCGAGGATCCACTGGTACTGCTCCGCGAGGCCCGTGCCGGCCCGGGTCATCACCGTCGAAGGCACGCTGCCTCCCGTCGGATCCCAGGCGTTCGGCAGGTTGAAGCTACCGGGCACCACCATCGTGCCGTGGTTGAAGCGGTTCGGATCCTGGACGTATCCGCTGGGCCCCTGGCCCGTCGCTTCCTCCCCGTCCGGAACACCGTCGCCATCGGTATCCGGCACCATCGGATTGCTCCCGGTGTCGGTCGGGCCGTTGAAAATCCCGTCGAGGGTTTCCCAGCCGTCCTTGAGGTCGTCGAAGTCGCTGTCGCTGGCGGTGGGATCGAGACCGAGATCGAGGTCGAACTCCTGCTGGTTGGTCAGCCCGTCGGAGTCCTTGTCGGTTCCGGGCAGGGCATCGTTCCCGACGAGCCCGTAACCGGCGATCCACGTCGCGAAATCGGCCGTGCCCGGCATCGTGAAGGTCTTCGCCGGATTGGCCGGCGCGCCCACGGCACCGGTGGTGAAAGGCCCGCCCCAGCCGGTGATCGAACTGGCCGGAGCGGACAGCGCGTCCACCGCGCTATCCCCGCCGCCGCCGCCGCTGGTGTAGACGTCGAAGGAGAAGCTTTCGCCCGGGGAAAGCGCCAGAGCCGTCGTGGTCGTGACGATCGTGACGCCGGTCGCGTCGCGGGACACGGCGGGCGGCGTCCCGCTGTTGCTCCAGCCGGTGGTGAAGTTGAAAACCTGGCCGCCGGAATTGGTCGGGCTGCCGCCGTCGTCGACCCAGGAACCGATCCAGTGCGTCATGCCGCCGGCCATGTTGATCGGCCGGCCCCAGCCGTTGCCGCTCGTGGTCCCGCCGGGATTCGAGCGGATGCCGATCATGTATTTGCCCCAGTTCGTGGCGACCGGGCTGCCGGCCAGGTTGATCCGGAAGGTGACGTCGCCGCCGTTGACCGTGAGGTCGACGGAAGTGATGTCGAGATGCGGGAAGGTGCCGACCGCGACCTCGCCCGTGGCATCGGTGTAATTCTGCGTGGTCTGGGCGGAGGCCGCACCGGCGGCGAGTCCGAGCGCGAGAAGATACGGGTTGAGCTTCATGGCATGCTTGGGTTTCGGAGACGATCCGGCCCTTGCCCGGAGTTTTTCCCCGGCGGGCCGGCATGGGATTCGGACTGCTGGATGTCGGGACCCGGGGAAGGGGTTTAGGAAATCTTCGCCCGCCCGGGCCCGCCGTCCCCGCGGACCGCTCAACCCCGCCGCTTCAGGAACTCCGCCGGCGACACGCCGTGGACCCGCTTGAAGACGCGGGAGAAATGGAAGGCGTCGAGCCCCATCGACTCGGCAACTTCGCGCACGATCATCCGTCCGCCGTCGAGCAAGGCCGCGGCATGCCGCATCCGGCAACGCAGCAGCATCTGATAGGGCGTCTCGTGGCCGTGGAGGGAAAACAGGCGCGACAGGTAAGCCGGGTGCACATGGCAGGCGGCCGCGACTTCCGCCGCGGTGGCGAACTCGAGGAAGCGTTCCTCGATGCAGGCGCGGCATTTCAAAAAGGTCTGGTAGGACTGCTCCCGCCCGCCGCCGGCGACCATCGACTCCGCCAGCGTGAGCAGCAGGATCTCCGCTTGCAGCGCGGCGATCCGCGCGGCCTGCGGGCCGGTGTGACCGCCGGCCAAGAGCACCTGCTCGAAAGCTCGCTCGACCTCCTCCGGATCGCCCGCGCCGCGGCACGACCCCGGCGCGAGGTCGGCCGCGCGCAGCAGGTCGCCGCCGGCCCGGCCGCTGAAATCGAGGAAATACTTCCGCAAGGGATCCGCCGGGTCGGATTCGATCCGGTGGCCCCAGCCCGGACCATAGGCGAACGCCGTGCCGCGCCGCAGCGGCCAGTCCTTGCCGGCCAGCCACAGCGTCCCCGCGCCCCCAGCGACGAACTCGACGCAGAGGAAGGGAAAGTCCGCCCGTTCGACCCGGAAGTCCGCCGCGCAGGATTCCCAGCCACCGCAAACCACGGTCAGCGAGTGGCCGGCCGGAGGGTTGAGATCGAGGTAAAAACGCCGCGCCTCCGTCACCTGGCGGGAGACGAAGGATGGCGGCTCCACGGCAATCCGATCCACGGAAATCAGGATGCGCGGCCATTTAGTCAGGTCAAGAATCGTCATGCATCGGCGAAAATCCGGCATGGCGCGGACCTCGCGTCCGGGCCATCGTCCCGGCCTCCATGAAAACCCGCCCGCTCGGCTCCACCGGCCTCCAGGTCCCCGTTCTCGGCTTCGGCGCTTCGTCGCTCGGCTCCGTCTTCCGCCAGGTCTCGCTCGACGACTGCGTCGCCACCGTCCAGGCCGCGCTCGAAGGCGGCATGAACTTCATCGACGTCTCCCCCTCCTACGGCGAGACCCTCGCCGAACTCCGCCTCGGCCGCGCGCTGGAAGGCGTGCCGCGCGATTCCTATATCCTCGCCACGAAGATCGGCAGCTATTCCGAACCTCGCGGCGACTACGATTACTCTCGTAGTTCCACCGAGCGCAGCGTCGAGCACAGCCTGAAGCGCCTCGGCGTCGATTACGTCGACCTGATCCAGTGCCACGACATCGAGTTCGCCGACCACGATCAGATCCTCGACGAAACCTTGCCCACCCTGCTCCGCCTGAAAGAGCAGGGCTTCGTCCGCCACATCGGAATCACCGGCCTGCCGCTCAGCATCTACAAGTCGATCCTCGACCGCGCCGAGCCAGGGATCGTCGAGACCGTGCTGTCCTTCTGCCACTACGAGCTGAACGACACCTCCTTCGGCGACCTGATCCCTTACCTCCAAGGCAAAGGCGTCGGCATCATCAACGCCTCGCCCACCGGCATGGGCCTCCTCACCCAGCGCGGCGTGCCGGCCTGGCACCCGTCCACCCCGGCGATCCAGGAAGGCTGCCGCAAGGCGATGGAGCACTGCCGCGCCAAGGGCGTCGACATCGTCCGGCTCGCCCTCCAGTTCGCTTGCGACAACGAGGCGATTGCCTGCACCCTCGTCGGCTCCGCGAACCCCGACAACATCAAGGCGAACATCGAGCACCTCGAAGCACCCTTCGACCGCGAGCTGCTCGCCGAGGTAATGGAAATCCTCGAACCAATCCACAACTTCAACTGGACCCGCGGCCTGCCACAGCATCGCGATCCCATTCTGGGTTGAGATTCATTGAACAACGAAAAGGGCGAAACGAACGAAAGTGAAGAAGGGTAGAGGATCCTCGCCCTGAATTCTCTTCTCCTTTCGCCTGTTTCGCTCGTTTCGTCGTTCCACCCGCCTTTCCCCATGCAATTCTTCGACCTTTCCCAGCCCCTGTTCGACGACTGCCCGAACTGCCACGTCCACCCCGCGGTGCGCCTTCCGATCACCGCGGACCATCCCGCCGACGGCTGGCGGATGGAGGAATTCCACATGGCCTCGCACACCGGCACCCACCTCGACGCCCCGCTGCACAAGATCGCCGGCGGCAAGTCGATCGACCAGATGCCGCTCGAATCCTTCTGCGGGAAATGCCGCATCCTCGACCTCACCCACCTGCCCGCCGCCCATCCGATCGGTCCGGCCGAGCTGCAAGGCGCGAAGCCCGGCGAGATCGTCCTGCTCAACACCGGCTGGGGCCACAAGCGGGCCAAGACCGACGAGTGGATCCACCGCTCGCCCTACCTCGCGCCGGACGGCGCGCAATGGATCGTCGACCACGGCATCCGCGCGGTGGGCATCGACCACTTCTCGATCGGCGGCACCGGCCCCGACAACACCCCGACCCACGAGATCCTGCTCGGCAACGGCGTGTGGGTGATCGAGGAACTCTGCTTCCGCGACGGCTGGCGCGAGTTCGCCGAAGGGGCCGAGTTCATGGCGCTGCCGCTCTTGTTGCCCGGTTTCTCGGGCTCACCCAGCCGCGCCGTCTTGATGAAGTCATGAAACTCCTCGTCCACATCCACCCCGACGACAACGTCGCCGTCGCCCCGCAGGCCATCGCCGCGGGAACCCGCGAGGGAGACCTCGTCTTCACCGACATCCCCGCCGGCCACAAGGCGGCGCTGCGGCCGATCGCCGCGGGCGAGCCGGTGATCAAATACGGCTTCCCCATCGGCCTCGCCACCGCGGACATCGCGCCGGGCGAACACGTCCACGTCCACAACGTCCGCAGCGGACTGGGCGAGGACACGGAGCTGAAATACGAGGCTTCTCGTACTTCCCCGGCCGCCCCCGGCGAGGTCCCGACTTTCATGGGCTACCGCCGCCCCGACGGCCGCGCGTCGACCCGCAACGAGATCTGGATCATCAACACCGTCGCCTGCGTCAACGTCCCCAGCCAGCGCATCGCCGACCTCGCGGCGAAGGAGCTCATCACCCCCGGCGGCCCGGTCGACGGCATCCACGCCTTCACCCATCCCTACGGCTGCTCGCAGCTCGGCGATGACCTCGGCCACACCCGGAAAATCCTCGCCGGCCTGGTCCGCCACCCGAACGCCGCGGCGGTGCTGATCCTCGGCCTCGGCTGCGAGAACAACACGCTCAAGTCCTTCCTCGCCGAAGCCGGCACGCTCGACCCGCAGCGCGTCCGCTTCTTCAACGCGCAGGAGGTGCAGGACGAGATCGAGCACGGCCTGGAAGCGATGCGCGAGCTCGTCGCCTACGCCTCCAAGTTCAAGCGCCAGCCGATCCCCGCGAGCGAGCTTGTGCTCGGCATGAAGTGCGGCGGCAGCGACGGCTTCAGCGGCATCACCGCGAACCCTCTTGTCGGCCGCATCGCCGACCGCCTCTGCGGCTGGGGCGGCACCGCGATCCTGACCGAGGTTCCCGAGATGTTCGGCGCCGAGGCCCCGCTCTTCAACCGCTGCGACACGGAGGCGACCTTCAATGACGCGCTCGGCATGGTGAACGAGTTCAAGGACTACTTCCGCCGCCACGGCGAGGCCGTCCACGAGAACCCCTCGCCCGGCAACAAGGACGGCGGCATCACCACGCTCGAGGAGAAATCGCTCGGCTGCATCCAAAAGGGCGGCCGCGCCCCGGTGAAGCAGGTCGTCGGCTACGGCGAAGCGGCGACTCAGGGCCTCGGCGGACTTTGCCTGGTCGAGGCCCCCGGCAACGACGGCGTTTCCTGCACCGCCCTCGCCGCCGCCGGTGCGCACGAGATCCTCTTCACCACCGGCCGCGGCACCCCGCTCGGCGTGCCGGTGCCGACGCTCAAGATCGCGTCGAACCGGTCGCTTGCGGAACGGAAGCCCAACTGGATCGACTTCGATGCCGGCGTGCTGTTGGAGCCGGATGTCTCCGTCGACGGAATCACCGACCGCATGATGTCGCTCATCCTAGAAGTCGCCTCCGGCAAGGAAGCCCGCAACGAGATCAACGGCTTCCGCGAGATCACGATCTGGAAACAGGGCGTGACCTTGTGACCTCCTACGGAGCGCCGGCTTCAGCCGGCACCCTCGCGCCCGACCGTCCAAGCCGGCTGAAGCCGGCGCTCCCTTCAAACCCCATCATCCCATGATCCTCCAATTCGGTGCCGGCAACTTCCTCCGCGCGTTCGTCGATCTCTTCGTCTCGCAAACCGGCTTCGACCGGATCGTCGTGGTCCAGTCCACCGGCATCGAACGCGCCGAAGCCTTGAACCGCGCGGGCGGCAAGTACCACGTCGCGATCCAAGGCTTCGCCGACGGCCGGGTGATCGATGAGACCGAGGAAGTCACGTCCATCAAGGAAGCCCTCCACGCCGGCACGCAGTGGGACCGGGTGCTCGATGCCGCCCGCGATCCGGCGCTGCGCTGGATCGTCTCGAACACCACCGAAGCCGGCTTCGCGCTGGATGAGACCGACCTCGCGAACGTCGGCGTGCCCGCTTCCTTCCCCGCGAAACTGCTGGCCGTCCTGCTCGCCCGCCACGCCGCCGGGCTGCCGGGCGTCACCATCCTTCCCTGCGAGCTGATCGAGCACAACGGCAGCCGCCTGCGCGAGCTGGTACTCGACCAAGCCGCGCGCTGGTCGGTCCCGGCATCGGCCCTCGCCTGGCTGAAGGACGAATGCCGCTGGATCAACAACCTCGTCGACCGCATCGTCCCCGGCCCGCCGAAAAGCCATCCGCTGTTAGAAAGCGACCCGCTCCTCTTGTCCGCCGAGCCTTTCGCCTTCTGGGCGATCGAAACCGCGGGCGATTTCGAGCTGAAGCATCCCGCCATCGTCACCGCGCCGGACATCACGCCCTACTACCTGCGGAAAGTCCGCATCCTCAACGGCCTCCACTCCGCGCTGGTCTGCAAGGCGCTGCCGATGGGGATCGAAACCGTCCGCGAGGCGGTCGAGCACCCGGTAGTCGGTCCTTGGCTGCAACGCCTGCTCGACGAGGAGATCGTGCCCGTCCTCGAAGGCCGCGTCGAAGACCCCGCCGCGTTCGGCCGCACGACCCTCGACCGCTTCCGCAATCCCTTCCTGGAGCACAAACTGTCGGCGATCGCGCTGAACCACGAAGCGAAGATGAAGGTCCGCCTGCTGCCGACCTACGAGGAGTATCGTATCAAGTTCGGCCGCGAGCCGGAGCTGCTGTCGGGACTGATGTAGTCTCGCCCTGCATGCCGGGCGCCGGACTTGCGCGTTGACCCTTGGCGCGGAACCGCTTAGAAGCTCCGGTCAAGGTCCGGGAATCCTTTGATTCCCTGCTCCCGATCCGGCCCTTTTCACCGGGGCCGGCTCCTCAAAACCCATCCCCATCCCCATGAGAACGCGTCTGTTCGCGGCATCGATGATGCTGAGCCTGCCGGTCGTACTTTTCGCCGACGAATCCGTCCCGCCGCCGCTGCTGGAGTTCGCGTCCGGCCTTCCCGGCCAGCAGGTCCGCCTGAGCTGGCCGGCCGAAGCGGGACTTCGCTACCGGATCGAACGCTCGACCACCCTCGGCGGTGGTTGGTCCCAGGTCGCACTGGTCGAGGCCCGCTCCGCCGCGGGCGTCTGGCTGGACCCGGAGCCGACGGGGCAGCGCGCCTTCTACCGGGTGATCCAACCGCAGGCCGAGGTCTTCTCGATCACGCCTCCGCTGCTCCAGCCCTTCGGCGGCGGCCTCGTCGTCCACGGCCAATGCCTGCCCGCCGGCAGCGTGCTGGTGCTGGAGGTGGAAGGCGTCCCGATCTCGATCCCCCTGGAAAGCCTCGGCAACGGTCTTTGGCGGGCCCTCGTGAGCGCGAGCTTCAATCCGGGCGACCGCGTCGTGGCCACCGCCATCCGGGACGCCCTCGGCGCCTCCCTCGTCAGCTTGAACCAGCCGATCGAGGTGACCGCCACCGGTCGCGCGACCGATTCCCCGCCCGGCCTGCCGCCTGCCGCGCCCTACGGCGTGTCCAGGCCGCTGCCGGGCGGCGACTGTGATGACACGGACGACGACCGGCCGCACGACGGGATCAGCGCGCTCCTTGTCGCGTATGCTTCCAAGAAGGGCTACGAGTACTACCAGGCCCAGTCCGCCAGCAAGAGAGGCTACGACTACTACCAAGCCCAGTCCCAGCTCAACGCCGGCAGAAAGGGCTACGATTACTACCAGGCTAGGTCCGACCTCCAGAGCACCGGCCTTCACAACAACCCTGCCTTCCACGACCACGGTCATCAAGGGACCATGGCGAAAGGCAGCTCGTCAGGCGGCACCAAGAGCCCGCTCTACGACGATAGCGGACGTGAAGTCACCAACCCGTTCTACCAAGGCAAGCGCACCTTGCCGAATCCCTCCGCGCTGCCCGGCGAGGTGTCCTTCCACACCTGCGACCTCGTCGTGCCCTGCCCCGCCGGCCCGCCGCTCGCCTGGATCGGCACCTACCGCTCGAAGCTCCCCCTGAGCTCCGGCCACGGACCCGGCTGGGATTTCTCCTACAACATCTCGATCGAGCCCATCCCTTCCTCCGGCGGCACCACCGCCCCGCGCCTGCGGCTCCGCGACGGCGGCGGCCAGTCCTCCATCCTCCACCGCCAGGCCGACGGAACCTACCGCTGCGACGGGATGTTCCGCGAGGGAAGCTTCGACGCCGCCGGCACCTTCACGCTGACCTTCGCCAACAACGGCCGCTGGGTCTTCCTGCCACCCGGCACCGCGCCCGCGGCCGGCAAGATCGCGTCGATCATCGACCGCAACGGCGTCGCCCTCGCCTGCGCCTACGACAGCTCCGGCCAGCTGGAGTCGGTCAGCGACAGCTTCGGCCGCAGCCTCGCGGTGGAATGGGGCGGCGGCAGGATCCTCTCGGTGACCGCCCGCAAAGGCGCCACCGAATTGCAGAAGGTCGGCTACACCTACTCCGCGGGCAAGAAAACCGCCTGCACCGAGCCCTACCTGCCCTCCTCGCCGCCGGCATCGGGCGCGATGACCTTCACCTACGATTCCAGCGCCTCCGATCCGCGGATCGATGACAACCTGCTCAGCGTGACCGACGCCAGCGGCCGCCTGATGGAGGCCTTCACCTATTCCACGACGAGCGCTCCGGGCAGCATCGAATACGACACCTGCGCCACCCACGACCGCCACGGCAACGGCCACGTGACCGTCCTGAAACTCCAGGAAGTCCCGCCCTCGCCCGACTTCCCCGGCGGCTACCGGGTGATCGAGAACGACGAGCTGGGCCGCGTCACCGAGACCGTCTTCGACCGCCTCCACCGCGCCGCCGTGTGCCGCGAGTTCACCGGCTTCGCCATTCCCGGCGTGGCCGTCACCGACACCTCCGCCCCCGTCCCCGGCAAGCTCCGCGCCGGCGACCCGGCCTACTTTGAAACCCGCTGCTCCTTCAACGCCGACCACCGCTGCACCGAGCTGGTGCGGCCCGACGGCACGGTCGAGCGCATCGTGTACGACCGCGATTTCCGCAAGAACGGCCCGGTCCGCGAAGGGGGAAATCCGCGCGTCATCTCGCTGATCGACCTCCACGGGTCGATGCGCACGGTGAGCTGCGATTACAAGCCGGGCTTCGGCGTGCCGGAACTGGCGGCACCCGGGAACCCGATCGGCGGACTCACCATCAAAGGCGGACGGAACCCGGGAGGGGATCCGGACCGGGCAAGATCCGCCCCGCCCGAGGAAAAGGAACGCGGCATCACGATCAACACCTCCCACGTGGAATACGCGACGCGGAAGCTGATCTGGAGCCCGCGCAGCAATTTCAGCGGCGGCCCGGTGGACGGTCTCATCCGCGGCAAGGAAAAATGCGACCAGGGAAGTCCCGCGGGATGCGGCGACGACCCGATCGAACGCATTTCCATGAACGTCACCGTGCCCAAGCAAACCCAGGGCGCGACCTTCGGCGAACGGAGTTTCATCCCGCCAGAAGTCTGCGACGACCGCAACCTGATCGCAGGCGATTCCTTCCGGAAGCTCCTCGACCGCGGCCAGGCCGGCGACAATGCCGGCTTCGTGACCCGCCTCGTCACCGCCCACGGCCAGGTCTATTCCTGGGAGCGCGACGTCCACGGCAATTGCACCGCCGCCACCGGCCCGCTGCAGGGCCATGGCAAGCTCTACCAATACAACACCCGCGGCCAGTGCACCTCGGTCACCGAGACCAACGGCCCCGGCTCTTCGTTCCACTTCAGCTTCACCTACGATCCCGCGACCGGCTTCCCCACCGGCGCCATCACCGACCCCGCCAGCGGCGGCACCGGCCTGAACCTCGCGACGAGTTTCACCCACGACGACCTCGGCCGCCTTACCAGCGTCACCGACCCGCTCGGCCACGACACCCTCATCGCCTACAATCCCGCCGGCTACCTGGTGGCCATCAGCGGCCCGTCGATGCCCAACCGGATCTCGATGAACCTCACCCTCGACGCCGCCGGCCGGGTCATCCGCTGCGACCTCGACCACCGTGGGCCCGACGGCAGCCTGGATGCGGCAAACCCGGCCTACTCGACCTTCCACACCTACGACAGCCGCGGCCGCCTGATCCGCGTCGCGCAAGAGGAACTCCCCGCCGATCCCGGCACCGCCACCGAAGTCCCGGCAGGGGACCTCGCGAAGTTCGCGGTCTGCGACTTCACCTACGATGCCGCCGGCCAGTGCGTCCGCATGACCATCCCCGCCGCCTGCCGCAACCAGGCCTCCGACCGGGTGTGCGACTACCGCTGGGACGAACGCGGGCTGCTCCACCGCTGCATCGAAGGCGGACTCGGGGTCGCGGGCTCGGTCACCACGGAGTGCGACTACGACCTGCTCGGCTCCCTCGTCCGCTGCGCCACCGTGGCTCCCGGACTCACCGGCCCGGAAATCCTCTTCACCTACGACAGCTTCCGCCGCCCGTCCTCGATCACCGATCCCATGGGCAACGTGGCCAGTTGCGCCTACGCCAACGACGGCACCGTGACCTTCTCCGTACACGGCGAGGTCGAGGACATCCCCGGCTCGGCCGGCAACACCCTGCTCTCGGTCCACCGGATGAGGAGTCGCCCGGAGATCCTCTACCAGGCCTGGGAGAATGAGATCAACGATTCCCTCGCACGGCGCGGCGGCTACGCCACCCGCACCCGGGTGGAGGTGCTCAAGAGCAACAAGACCGGCGATCCCAATGCCAACCGCAGCGTCTGCCCGCCCTCCCGGCCGGTGCGCTGCTGGGACGGCAGCTGCGCCGCTTTCTTCGCGGTGGAAACCGAGGACGACACGATGGTCGCCGACCGCTTCACCCCCGGCTCCACCGCCCCGCCGGTGACCGAGACCACCGTGGTCGACCGCTCGCCCGCCGGCCTGATCCAGTCGGTCACCCGCAACGGCGACCTGCTCCTCGCCTGCACCTACGACCGCGCCGGCCGCGTGGCCACCTGCACCGATGGCGCTTCCACCGTCAGCATCACCCGCGATGCCCGCGGCGACACTCTGGTCTGCGGCCAGACCGACCACTTCCGCATCGCCGGCAAGCCGGACAAGACTTTCAGCGTCTCCTACGTCCGCGACCCGCTGGGCCGGGTCATCCGCTGCACCGACGGCCGCGGCAATGTCGCCCAGTTCCAGTTGGACTCGCTCGGCAGGCGGGTCCTCGTCCTCCAGCCCGGACTGCTCGCCGTCCACACCGCCTACGACTTCAGCACCGCCGCCGGCCCCGTCAGCACGCGGGTTTCCGCCGATGTCGATGGCGACGGCGACCTCGATATCCTCGGTTCCTCGCTGGTCCGCTGCGGCGAACCGGTCCACACCGAGGACTCCTACGGGCATCGTACTTCCTTCACCCGCGACGGCCTCGGCCGGCTGGTCCGCACCGACCATCCCGACCTGACCTTCGAAACCGTCGCCTGGGACGCACTCGGCCGGGCGGCCGCCTTCCAGCGCAAGAACGGCGCGATCGTGACCTGCGATTTCGATGCCAAGGGCCGCGTCATTTCCGTCAGCCACGGCTCGCTGCCCAAGGAAGTGCTGCCGGTGCCGCCAAGCACCCGCACCTACGACGGGCTCGGCCGCCTCGTCCGCTGCGAGGAAGGCGACTCGCTGCTCGAATTCAGCCACGACTCGCTCGGCAACCTGCTCTCCGAAACGCAAAACGGTCAGTTGGTCTCAAGCAGCTACAACCACCGCGGGCGGACCACCATCACCTACCCCGACGGCCGCCGCTTCGCCGAATCCCGCGACGCGCTCGGGCTGCCGCTTTCGATCACCGCGCTCAATGCCGCCGGACTCCCCGCTCCGGTCCCGGTGGTCGTCCTGGAATACGCCGGCTCCCGCGTCTGGCGCAGCACCCAGGCCAACGGCGTGGTGACCGAGTTCGTCTACCGCGGCGACGGCGACGACCCGGACTACCATCCGTCCGACTTCAGCTTCGACGCCTGCGTCAAGGTGACGGTGCGCGATTCCACCTCGAGCATCCAGTGCGCGACCACCCACTTCCGCAATGCAAACCAGCAGGAGATCCGCTGCGAAACCGCATTCTCCGGGGCCGTCGGCGGGCCGGGCCGGATCAAGGAATTCACCCTGAACTCGCTCGGCGACATCACCCGCTGCGTGACCCGCCGCCGCGAACTCGCCGGTGCTCCCCCGATCATCGAAAGCGATGTCACCTACGTGCTCGACCTGGAAGGCCGCAGGATCACCGCGACCGGCGGTTCGAATCCGGGTGCCTACACCCAGGACAACGGCAACCCGCCCGGCGACCAGCAGATGGGCCAGTACAGCACCTGGCCCGGCGGTGCCCTCGAATGGACGGACAACGGCAACCTGAAGACCATCCACCGCGGGACCGTCGCCCACCTCTCGCTCTACGATGCCGCCGACCGCCTCGTCTCGGTCAGCAACCCCGCAGCCGGCACCGTGCTCGTCAGCTACACCTACGACGCCCTCGGACGCGTCAGCGGCAGCACCACCGGTGGCAGCGCCGGCCTGCCGCCGGCCATCACGAGCTTCGTTTACGACGGCGGCACCTGCATCCAGGAGCTCAACGACGACGGCAGCGGCACGGTCAATGCGGCCGTCACCATCGTCGCTTCCGGCGGAGTGAAACACTGCATCTCCACCCGCAACGGGACGCTCTACTACCCGGTCGATACCAGCGCGGCGATGCGGACGGGTCGACCGATCATCAAATGCACGGTCGGCCACCACATCGCGGGCCGGAGTTCCGGCAATTGCCCCGGCGGCAATCGGATTTGGCCGAAGCCCGGTTATTTCGTTTCCATGCTCGCCGATGGTTCGGGCATTCCGCTGGAACGCTTCGACTGCGACGATGCGGGAACGCCCCTCTTCCTCGCGGCCGACGGCACGCCGACCTCCGCCAGCTCGGCGACGGGTCCGCTCCGCTGGATGGCACCGGAAACCCTGTGGGAGCCCTCGATCCGCCGCTTTGTCAGCCCCGCTGGCGTCTACAGTCCGGACCTCGGCATGACGACTTCCGCCCCGCTCTGGCGCGGCCACGTGACCGTGCTGAAATAAGCTCCCGCGGCCCGGCCGGGTTCCGTCGCCCCCGGCCGGGCGGGCCCATCACCCGCTTGGGGAAGCCCCGCGCCCGAATTCCGCGGTTGCAGGCCGGCCGGCGCGTGACCAGATTGTCACTTAACCCCCGCTTACTCCCCGAAATGCGACGTTTGCTTCTTTCTTCCGGCCTCTTCGCCCTTGCCCTTGGCGGCATGGAGGCGCAGGTCGTCATTTCCGAGTTTCTCGCGGACAACCAGATCGGCATCGAGGACGAGAACGGCGACAGCGCGGACTGGATCGAGCTGCTGAACACAGGCTCCAGCCCGGTCAACCTCGGCGGCTGGTGGCTGACCGACAACAGCCTGAACAAGAAACAGTGGACCTTCCCCGCGGTCTCCATCCCGGCCAACGGCACCCTGCTGGTCTGGGCCTCCGGGAAAAACCGCACCAACCCGGCGGCCCCCCTCCACACCAACTTCAGCCTGAGCCGGACCGGCGGATTCCTCGGCCTCTACTACCCCCATCCGACCACCGGCGCGCCGGTGCGGTCGGACACCCTCGGCGCCTCCTATCCCGCCCAGGCCCCCGACATCTCCTACGGCGTCACTTTCGTCCAAAGCTCCACCACCCTGGTCGGAACCGGCCAGACCGGCCGTTACCGGGTGCTCGGAAACAACACCACCGGCCAGACCAACTACAGCGGCAGCAACTACGGAGCCGGCGACGTCGGCACCGGCCTCGCCGGCGGCTGGAATGTCAGCCCCTCCTTCAACGACGCCGCATGGACGCTGGCCACCACCGGTCTCGGCTTCGACTCCGGCGACGGCGGCATGCTCCCGTGGGTCACCACCAACTGCCAGACCGCGATGCAGGGCGTGAACCCGTCGATCCTCTTCCGCCGGCTCTTTTCCGTCCCCAGCCCCGCAGCCTACACTACCTACAAGCTGCGGATGAAATACGAGGACGGCTTCGTCGCCTGGCTCAACGGCACCGAGATCGGCCGCGCCAACGCCCCCGCCTCGCCTGCCTACAATTCCACCGCCGCGGCCAACCTCGACGAGGCGATCGTCAACTCCTGGACCGAATTCACCATCCCGTCGTCGCTGGTCCTCTCCGGCAACAACGTCCTCGCCGTTCAAGGCCTGAACATCACGCCTACAAGCTCCGATTTCCTCCTGCTCCCGGAAATCGTGGCGACCACCGTGGGCACAATCGGCTCCGAGGTCTACTTCAGCCCGCCCACCCCGAATGCCGCGAACGGCGCGGGCTCCGCCGGTCCGGTGATTTACGACGCCACCCCGGCCGATCCCCTGGTGCCGCGCCCGCTCGGCAGCGCCGCGAGCCCGCCGATGAAAGTCACGGTGCGCGTGATCAGGACCAAGAACAACATCTCCGCCGTCCGCACCTACCACCGCACGATGTGGGGCGCGGAATCCGCCGCCATTTCGCTGAACGACTCCGGCACCGGGGCCGACACCACCGCGGGCGACGGCATCTACTCCGCCAACCTGCCGACCACCGCCCCGGCCGCCGGCCAGATGTTCCGCTGGCGCTTCGAAGCCCAGGACAATGCCGGCAACATCACGAAGCTGCCCGCCTACGCCAGCCCCGCCGATTCGCCGCAGTATTTCGGCACCGTCGCGACCGACCCGTCCACCGCCACCAGCCAGCTCCCCATCCTCGACTGGTTCGTCGAGGGCGCCCCTGCCACCGGCCCGACCGCCGCCGCCTTCCGCGGGTCCTGCTACTACCTCGGCCGCTTCTACGACAACATCGGCCACGAGATCCACGGCCAGACGACCGCCGGCTTCGCCAAAAAGAGCTACGACTTCGACTCCAACAGCGACTTCCGCTTCGTCTGGAAAGAAGGCGAACGCCCGGTGAAAGACCTCAACCTGCTGACCAACTACGCCGACAAGACCAAGGCCCGCAACACCCTCAGCCAGGAGACGGCCAAGCTCGCCGGCACCCCCTACCATTTCGCTTTCCCCGTCCGCACCCAGCTCAACGGCGCCTTCCACGGCGTGATGGACCTTGTCGAGGACGGCGACGACCGGCTGCTGGACCGCAACGGGCTCGATGGCGAAGGTGCCTTCTACAAGATCTACGCCGAAAACCTGACCACCAGCGCGGAGAAGAAAACCCGCCTCAACGAAAACAACAGCGACCTCACCTCGATGGCCGCCGCGCTCGACCCCGCCCTGTCCCTCGACAGCCGCCGGACCTACGCCTACGACAACCTCAACCTCCCCGCCACGGTCAACTACCTGGTGGTCCGCCAGTTCAACAGCGACCGCGACCACGGCCACAAGAACTTCTACCTCTACCGCGACACCAACCGGACCCGCGAATGGCGGCCGATCATCTGGGACGTCGATCTTTCCCATGGCCACAACTGGAACGGCGACAACGCCACCGGCGGCTATTTCAACGACATGATGTCGTACCAGAACCCGCTCAACGCCCACACCCTCAATAACCGCTTCTACAACCTCATCCTCGAGTCCCCCGAACTGCGCGACATGTGGGTGCGCCGCATGCGCACGCTGATGGACCAGTACCTCCAGCCGCCCGGCACGGTGAACGGCTTCCTCGAAACCCACATGCGGGCCATCGCCGCCAGCGTCGACCCCGACCCGGCCGTTTCGACCTGGACCGACGGCGACCTCGACTTCGCCAAGTGGGGGATCCACGCCAATTTCATCCAGAACCGGCCGCGCGAGGAGGTCGAACGCGTGGTCACCGGCTACTTCGGACCACGCCGCTCCTTCCTCTTCAACAACGGCATCGGCCGGCCGATCCTCTATTCGCCCGGCAACCTCGCCGGCACCCAGATCCCCAACACCGGCCAGACCAACGTGGCCGGCATGGTCACCATCGATTCGGTCGATTTCCTGCCCTCGTCCGGCAACCAGAACCACGAGTACATCCTGCTCCGGAACACCACCGCGACCACCGTGGACCTCTCCGGCTGGACGCTCGACGGCGCCGTCGACCACGCGTTCGAGGGCGGCACCGTGATCCTCCCCGGCAACGGCAGCGCCGCGGTGGAATACAAGGGCCTGCTCCATGTCGCCAAGGATGCCTTCGCCTTCCGCAGCCGGACCAGCGGACCGACCGGCGGCCAGAAACGCCTCGTGCAGGGGAACTACTCCGGCCAACTCTCCGCCCGCGGCGAAACGCTCAATCTCCGCGATCCCGCCGGCCAGTTGATCGCCACCTTCAGCTACGCCGGCACGCCTTCCGCCCTCCAGCAATTCCTCCGCATCTCGGAAATCCAGTACCATCCCGCGCCGCCGGCCCCGGCCGAGGACCTCGCGCTGCCGGGCGTCACCGAGGACGAGTTCGAATACCTCGAGCTCGTCAATACCGGCACTTCCTCCCTCCAGCTCGCCGGCACCGCGTTCACCCAGGGCATCACCTTCACCTTCCCCGCCCACTCGCTGCCGGCCGGCGGAAGGATCGTGCTGGCGAAGAATCCCGCCGCCTTCGCGCTGCGCCATCCTGCTACGACGGTTCCCGTACTTGGACCCTACGAGGGCGTCCTCGCCAACACCGGCGAAACGCTGGAACTCACCGATCCCGTCGGCGAGATCATCCTCGACTTCGAATACAAGGACGGCTGGTACCCCGCCGCCGACGGCAGCGGCCGCTCGCTGGTCCTGCGCGATGCCGGCACGCCTCATAACGAGTTCGGCGATCCCGTCCGCTGGGCCCTCAGCGCCGGCCCCCAGGGCAGCCCGGGCCTCGGCGACAGCGGCTTCGCACAAGCCTACTACGGCTGGGACAATTTCCACTTCACCTCGCTGGAACGCGACGACCCGCTGGTCTCCGGCCCCGCCGCGGATCCCGACGGCGACGGCCGGAGCAATGCCGACGAATACGCGCTCGCCACCGACCCCCGCGTGGCCGACCAGCCCGTGCTCGGCTTCATCTGGTCGATGGACGGCACCGTCCGCCGCCCCGCCCTGCGCTTCCGCCGGCCGGCCGGCGCGCTCGATGTCACCTACGAACTCCTCGCCGGCAGCAACCTCACGTCATGGCCGGTCGTCGCGACCACCGCCGCGGAAAGCAGCCCGCTATCCGGCGATGCCGAGGAAGTCGTTTTCCGCGACACGGCCGACAGCAGCGCCCCGAAGCGCTTCCTGAAGCTCCGCTACGTGCCGGCACCCTGACAGGCCGCATCAGCGCTGTAGCGGCGCGTCTGCGACCGCCGCACTTTGTAATGAAGCAACGGGAATCTCCGTCCGAGCCTCCAATTCTTCAACCGACACTCCCGTGCTTCAATTGTAGTCAGCGGCGGTCATGGACCCGCCGCTACAGGTCCGGCGGTCATTTCCCCGGCGCCGGCACCACCAGCGTCGGCACCACGGCCTTGCGGACCATGCCTTCCGCCACGCTGCCCAGCAGCAGCGCCGCGACGGCACCGTGGCCGTGGGAACCGAGGATCACCAGATCCGCCCCGGTCTTTTCGACGTAGTCCAAGGTCGCGTGCAAGGGACTGCCCTCCGCCAGATGGACGGTCGCGGCCGGGACATCGCCCGCCACTTTCGCCAGCACCTCCTGCAAGCGCGCCGTGGCCCGCTTCCGCGCCTCTTCCTGGAACAGGTGGATCGCCGGGAACTCGTCAGGCGTGAACCCGTAGGCCGTGTAGCTCGGCTCCGGCTCCAGCACGTGGAGCAGGTGGAGCGACGAACCGAAGGCGCGCGTGATCTTCACGGCGGCTTCCAGCACTCCTGCGGTGGCATTCGAGAAATCGACGGCGGCTACAATGGTTTTCATGACAGCTGCACCCTAGGCCCGCCCGCGCCCCGATCACAAGTTCCGGATCACCCGTGCGGCGGATTTGCAAATCCACGCGAGATCCGCGCATGACAGCCGGCCGCCGCCGGGCGATGCTCCGCGCGCCATGATCAAGTTCCTCCACACCCGCATCCGCGTCGCCGACATCGAGCGCTCGGTCGCCTTTTACCAGAAACTCGGCTACACCGACGCCCGCCGCCAGGACTCGCCCCAGGGCAACCGCCTCGCTTTCCTCGAACTCCCCGGCAACGACGTCTTCCTCGAGCTCTGCCACTCGCCCGACTACACCGCCACCTGCCCGGAGGACCTGATGCACACCTGCCTCGGCGTGCCGGACATCATCGCCTACTGCGACGGCCTCGAAAAAGCGGGCATCGAGATCTGGCCCGGCGGCTGGCGCGAGAAGTTCTCCACCGGCGGCCGCAAGATGGCCTTTGTCACCGATCCCGACGGCTACGAGGTCGAAATCCTGGAGCGCTGAGCCGCGCCGATGAAGCAAGACGAACAGCTCCGGCTTCCCGACGGCCGGCGGATCGGCTTCGGCGACTACGGCGATCCCGCCGGCAAGCCGGTCTTCTTCTTCCACGGCTGGCCGAGCAGCCGCTATCAGGCGAAGCTCGTCCACGAACTCGCCGCGGAGCGCGGCCTCCGGGTCATCGCGCCGGATCGTCCCGGCACCGGGCTTTCCGATCCGGCAACCATCTCCGGCTTCCGCGGCATCGCGCCCGATGTCGCCGCGCTCGCCGACGCGCTCGGCCTCGGCCGCTTCGGACTCTACGGCATGTCCGGCGGCGGTCCTTATGCCCTGGCCACCGCCGCCGCCCTGCCGGACCGCGTCAACGCCACCGCCATCGTCTGCGGCGCGCCGCCGCTGGGCGACCCCACCGACCGTGCCGACCTGCACTGGACCTACCGCACCCTGATCGGCCTCCGCCGACTGCGCCGCGCCGCCACCCCGGCCGCCATCGCCGCCAGCCGCTGGATGATCTCCCGCGGCATCGACCGCGCCCCGATGTCCTGGATGCTCCGCAGCATCGCCCCCGCCGACCGCGAGGCCATCGCCGACACCGGTTGCTGGGAAAGCGTCACCCGAAGCTACCTCGAAGCCGTCCGCCACGGCGCCGGCCGCGTCGTGGATCATGGCGAGCTCTACCTCGCCCCCTGGGACTTTTCGCCGGAAGACATCCGCGTCCCGGTCGCCATCTGGCACGGCCTGGCCGACCGCAACCTGCCTTGCTCCGCCGCCAAAAAACTCGCCGCCCGCATCCCCGGCGCCGAGTGCCACTGGGAACCCGGCGAAGGCCACTACTCCCTGCCCCTCCGCCACCGGGGACCGGTGCTCGACTGGTTGGCAGCACGATGACTTTCACCGGGACCGCGGACTTCAGTCCGCAGAACGGTCCCTCAACGTCCGGCTCACCCGCGGTCCCCGCACCGCCAATAATCGTGGCGCTCACTCCCCCTTCTTCCCCGCCGCCTGGTGCACTTCGGAGTCGTGGATGATCTCCGCCGCGTGCTCCACTTCCGCCACCGGATCCGGGATCTCCGCTTTCTTGAACATCATCCGGAACGGCCACAGCAGGACCGAAAACACCCCGCCGAGCACGAAATCATAAGTCCGCACCGGCAGCATCAGACCGGCGTTCACCGGCTTCATCACCGCCCGCACCGCGGCATTCCGCGAGTACCAGATCGTGAACGCGATGATCGAAACGATGCCGATGAATTTCTGCAGCGTCGTGATGTCGATGTGGAAACTCAGCTCCGTCACCAGCAGCAGCCCGACGAACCCGATCAGCAGGAAAGCCGTGTGTTCCAGCACCGGGAATTTCTCGATCAGCTTGATGCAGTGCCCCGCCACGAAACGCAGCGCCAGGATCCCGATGAACACGCCGGTGCAAACCACCCACATCTCGTCGCTCAAGGCCACCGCCGCGACCACGTTGTCCACGCCCAGGCTCAGATCCATCAGCTCGATCGACGCCACCGTCGCCCAGAACCCGCGGCCGGCCGATTGCGCGATCACCTCGCCCGCCTCGTCCCGCTCCGCCTGGCCCTCCTTGTGGCGTGTCGCGAAATGGTGGGCCATCAGGTGGATCAGGTAAGCCGCGCCCAGCATCTTCAACCACGGGTTCTCGATGATGTAGGTCGCAAGCAGCAGCGCCAGCCCGCGGAACACGTAGGCCCCGATGATCCCCACCTTCAGCGCCCAGTATTTCTGCTTTCCCGGCAGGTGGGATGCCATCGCCGCGATCGCCAGCGCGTTGTCCACCGAAAGCAGGCCTTCGATGATGATCAGCGAAACGATCACCGGCAGGGCCTCGCGGAGGATGTTCCAGAGTTCGGGAGTGAAGATTTCAGCGAGCATGGGCGGCAAGGCCGGACCATCGGCAATCCCGACCCGCCTGGCAAGAACCGGCCGCTACCGCCCCGGCCGCCGCAGCTTCCACAAGGCGAACCACAAGGGCGGGATGCAGCCGATCCCGAACGAGCAGTCGATCACCCGCCACCAGAACGGGATCTCCCGGATCGGCCCGCAGATGAAGGCCAGCGGGATCACCCCCAGCGACGCCGCGATGCCGACCTTCAGGACGCCCTCGTAGCGCACCGGGTCCCGCCACGGCAGGATGAAAAACAGCGCGATCACGAGATGCGCGAAGCCCAGCCAGTCGGTGCCGTAGGCGATGAACGGATACTCCTCGTAAGTCACCTCCAGCCCTTCCCGCACTTTCAAGATCCAACGCGACAGGTCCGTCTGCCCACCGTCAGCCGCCAGCAGCTTCGCCAGGAAATTCAGCTCGTGCAGCAGCGGGAACGCCGTCAGCCCGCTCACCACCAGCCCGGCGATCACGATCCCCACCGCGATGCGGATCTGCTTCAAGTCATTCATCGCCGCGACGCTCGCCCCGCCCCGCGGAATCCCGATGCGCGGACGGTGAAGAACCCGTGAATCCCATCGACATCCCCGCCCCTTCGCCTTGTCATTCTCCCGATGCCTGAAGCCTTTCCCCTCCCGTCCTGGGCCACCGAGATCGTCGCGCGCTACGAAAGCGGCGCGGCCGGGCAATTCATCCTCCACGGCAACGTCGCCGACCGCATGCTGCTGCGCCTCCCCGGCGGGCCGAAGCTCGGACGGCTGAACGACTACCTCCTCGATGTCCTTCTGCCGCGCTTCCAGATCGTGCTGTCCTACGATCCCGGCTTCGGCCTGCGCGTGGAAAGGGGCAATGACCTGTTCGCCAGCTGGCCCGCCTTGAAAGAGATCGGCGAGCTGCCCGCCCTGCCGCTGCCCGCCATCCGCGCCGTCGCCCGCTTCCTCCAATACGCCCGCAACCTCCGCGCCGTCGGCGCCAAGCCGCTGAGCGTCGCCGTGGTCCTGCGCGACGCCCAGCTTTACGTCCCGGTCCTCCCGCAATCGCTGAACCACGAACTCAGCGCGATCGCCTCGCTGATCCGCACCTGGGGCAGCGACACCACCCTCGCCGCGCACGGCCAGGCGGTCTTCCTGATCGCCGACCGCATCCACCACCTTCACCCGCTGGTCGCCGCGAACCCGCGCGCCGCGGAGATCGAAATCCCGCTGCCCGACGGCACGGAGCTCGCCGGCGCGCTGCAAGTCCTCGCCCCGGAATGCCCGAAGGCGCTCGAAGGCGTCACCGATTTCCCGCGCATCGCGTCCCGCCTGGCCGGCACCTCCATCGCCGCGCTCGAAGCCTTCCTCCGCCGCCGCAACCACTCCGGCGACCGCCTCGACGACGCCGACCTCGGCGAGCTCCGCAAGGCGCTGGTCGAGCGCGATGCCGGCGAGCTGATCGATTTCGTCGAGCCCGACCGCACCCTCGACGACGTGATCGGCCTCGAAGGCGTGAAGACCCGCCTCCGCCAGGACCTCGCGCTGTGGAAGCAGGATGAAACGGCGGCCCTGCCGATGGGCTACCTCTTCTGCGGTCCGGTCGGCACCGGCAAGACCTACCTCGCCGAATGCCTCGCCGGGGAAGCCGGCGTGCCGGTCGTCACCCTGCGGAACTTCCGCGACCGCTGGGTCGGTTCCACCGAGGCGAACCTCGAGAAAATCTTCGCCCTGCTCCACGCCCTCGGCCGCTGCATCGTGTTCATCGACGAGGCCGACCAGGCGCTCGGCCGCCGCGCCTCGGGCAGCGGTGACTCCGGGGTTTCCAGCCGCGTCTACTCGATGCTGGCCGCGGAAATGTCCAACACCCGCAACCGCGGCAAGATCCTCTGGGTCCTCGCCTCCAGCCGGCCGGATTTGATCGAGGTCGACCTCAAGCGCCCCGGCCGGATCGACGTGAAGGTGCCCATTTTCCCGACCGCCACCGCGGCCGAGGGCATGGTCCTGCTCGCCGCCCTCTGCAAACGCCGCGGCATTCCGCTCGACGATGCCGCCAAGGCCGAACTCCTTCCGCTGGTCCCCGCCTGGCTCACCCCCGGGGCTGCCGAAGCGCTCGCCGTGAAAGCCTACCGCCTGACCAAAACCGGCACGCCCCTTGCCGCCGACGCCCTCCGCGCCAGCCTCCACGGCTACCTGCCGCCGGTCGACCCCGCCATCATCCGCGCCCAGATGCAGCTCGCCGCGGAAGAAGCCACCGACGCGGAATTCGTTCCGCCCGAAGTCCGGTCCTACCTCCAGTCCTGAGCCCGCCGTCTGGCACGGGATCCGCTTCCCCCGGCTCCTAACAGGGGATTTTTGGGTTGCCGACCCCCCTTTCGATCCGTAGAAGCCGGAGTCTCAAATAACGTGATCACGTTAAATATAAAGCTTTCCCAACTGACCGCATGATTTTCCGCCTCTCTTCCGCCGCCGCTTTGGTCGCCCTTCTTCTTTCGAGCTGCGCCTCGGATTCCGGCCTCAGGATCGTCTCCAAATCCCGCGCCGCTTCCTACGCCGGCGGCACTCCCCGCTCCGGCGGCATCGTTCACGGCTGCGCCGTCTATACCACCGCCGAGCCCTGCCCGACCCTCGCCCCGAAAGCCGCCGGCAAGCCCAAGGACAAGCACGGCATGGCTTTCTACAAGCCCTCCGAGCGCACCCGCCTGGTCCGCACCACCGCCTACACCTGCTCGGAGGACGATCACATCGAGTACGGCTCGATGAATGCCGCCGGCACCCCGCTCCGCTACACCGACCGCGTCCGCAGCGCCGCCGCCGACTGGGCCGTCTATCCGGTCGGCACCGTCTTCCGCATCAAGGGCATGAAGCAGCTCTTCGTGGTGGACGACTACGGCTCCGCCCTCACCGGCACCAACACCGTCGACATCTACACGCCCTGCAAGAGCCACATGAGGACCTGGGGCCGCCGCAATGTCGAACTGACCGTCGTCCAGTGGGGCTCCTACGCCCGCAGCGCCGAAATCCTCTCCAAGCGCACCCACCATCCCCACTGCGCGAAGATGTACGCGGCGATCAACCGCCTGATGTCCGGCCACTCGGCGAACACCGCCGCCCGCTGAGGGCCATGACCCGCGCCCAACGCGCCGCCCATGTCGACGGGCGGCTGGAGGAACTCTATCCGGAGACCCCGGTCCCACTCGACCACCGCGACCCCTTCACCCTGCTGGTCGCGGTGCTGCTCTCCGCGCAATGCACCGACGCCCGGGTGAACACGGTCACCCCCGCCCTCTTCGATCTGGCAGCCACGCCCGAAGCCATGGCGGAAGTCCCGGTCGAAGCGATCCGGGCCATCATCCGCCCCTGCGGCCTCTCGCCGCGGAAGTCCCAGGCCATCCGGGACCTCTCTCGGATCCTCGTCGATCAACACGGCGGTAGCGTTCCCGCCGACTTCGCCGCGCTCGAAGCCTTGCCCGGCGTCGGCCACAAGACCGCATCGGTGGTCATGGCCCAGGCCTTCGGCGTGCCGGCCTTTCCCGTCGACACCCACATCCACCGCATCGCCAAACGCTGGAAACTGACCGAAGGGCGCAACGTCGAGCAGACCGAACGCGACCTGAAAAAGCTCTTCCCCCGCGAGCGCTGGAACGCCCTCCACCTGCGCATCATCTTCTACGGCCGCGCCCATTGCACCGCGCGCGGCTGCGACGGCCGGAGCTGCCTCCTGTGCCGCGAACTCTTTCCTCCAAGGAAAGCGGCAGGATAGCCGTCAGAACGGTGTACTCGGTCGTCCGACCCCTGTATTTACAACACCGCACGGAACCCTCGTTTTTCAAAATCTTTCCTTGCGGGCCATCGAAGGATTCCCAGAATCCGCCGCTACCCGCTTGGCAATCTAATCAAAATTCCATGACCCACCACCTCATTTCCCGCAGCAGCCGCGTCGCGGCCGCAATCACCACCACCCTTCTGGTGACCGCCCCCATGCTGATGGCGCAGGACGCCGCCCCGAAAGAGAAGACGATGCTCCAGAAGTGGGTCATCGACGGTGGGTGGACCATGGGCTTCATCGGTGCCGCCGTCGTGGCCTTCATCGCCCTCTGCGTGTTCAACTTCATCAACCTCACCAAGCCGAAGTTCTGCCCGGACGACCTCAAGGCCGCGCTCATGGACCACATGGTGAACTGCCGCGTCCGCTCCGCCATCGAGCTCGCCGCCTCCCACCCCTCCTTCCTCGGCCGCATGATGGCCTACTCGCTGCCGAACATCGATGCCACCCGCCCCGAAGACCTCGGCCGCGACCAGATCGAAGACGCGATGGCCGACTTCACCACCAACGAGACCCGCAAGCTGATGACCCCGCTGAACTACATCTCGCTCTGCGCCCAGGTCTCCCCGATGCTCGGACTGCTCGGCACCGTGCTCGGCATGGTCGACGCCTTCGGCATTCTGGCCATTACCGGCTCCGCCGACCCGAGCCAGCTTGCCGGTTCGATCTCCGTCGCCCTTCTCACCACCCTGTGGGGTCTGATCAACGCCATTCCCTGCCTCGTGGCCTACTACTACTTCAAGAACCGCCTCAACGGACTGATCGCCGACTGCCACCACGCGGCCGAGGACATGATCAACGCGTCCCTCCAGACCGTCAACGCCGAGGCATATCTGGCCAAGATTCCGGAAGGCATCGCCGTTTGATTCCGGTGACGAAAGGCGGGCCGCATGCCGCGGCCCGTCACTTCCGGAATCCGAACCACCCATCCTCATATGGCCTCTTCCAAGCTCCGCAAGTCCGGTCCGTCCGACGATGACAATTGCACTCTGGACATGTCGCCGATGATCGACATGGTCTTCCTCCTTCTGATGTTCTTCCTGGTCAACGCCACGGTCATCGTGGTGAAGCAGGACCCCAACGTGACTCCCCCCGTCGCCGTGAACTCCCGCAAGGCGGAAGACGGCAACGGCCGCATCGTGGTGAACGTCTACAAGGACGGCAAGTTCACCAACGAAGCCAAGCAGCCGCTCGACAACGAGGACGCGATCACCGACCTGGTGAAGGAGGAGAAGCAGAAGATCGACCTGCTCGGCTACAAGCCGAAGCTCCACCTCCGCGGCGACAAGGAAGCCGTTTTCAAATACAGCCGCCAGGTGATCCGGGCCGCTGCCAAGGGCGGCGTCGACCAGGTGGTCTTCGCGGTCTACGTCACCGCCAAATAACCCGACTCACCCGCCATGGCCCGCCACAAGAAAGTCGAGACTCCATCGGAGGATCTCCCGGCGCTCGACATCTCCTCGCTGATCGACTGCACCTTCCTGCTCCTGATCTACTTCCTCGTCACCACGACGATCCAGAAGCGGGAGCAGGACCTCGACATGACCCTGCCCGCGGCCGCTCCCAGCGAGTCCGTTCCGGACATCGATCCGAAGTTCATCCGGATCGACGCCAGCGGCGCGGTCTCCGTCGGCGCCGGTGCCGCACAGATCCCGATGGATTCCGATCCCGATTCGCGCGACCTGCCGCTGCTCACCGCCGACCTCCAGAGCTACGCCAGCGCCGCCAAGTCGGCCGGCTCGAATTCCAAGCCGCTGGTTCAGCTTTACGTCGACGGCGGCGCGAGCCAGCAGCGGGTGATCGACGTGCTGAACGTGCTCGCCGGCGTGGGCATCAGCAACGTGACCTTCACCGATCTCGTCGATCCCTGACTTCCCCCGATTGACCGCGCCTGGCCGGCACGGTTTGCCCAAGAGATTGCCGCGCCGGCCCGTTCCTCCCTTGCGGGGCGAGCGAGCCGGCGCTTTTCTTTCCCCAAGCTTCAAAAACCAGAAAACCTCTTCATCCCCATGAACCTGTCCCGCCGCACCCTCGTCCCGGCCCTCGGCATCGCCCTGGCCACCGGAGCCCTGACCGCCCCGCCCGCCATGGCCCAGCTCCAGGAGGACGCGCAGACGCTGAACTCCCGCGCGCTGACCTCGATGGAAGACGCCAAATGGGAGGAAGCGCTCCAGCTGCTGAACCGCTGCGTCGAACTCTACGACAAGAACGCGCTCACCCTCTTCGGCCCGCAGTTCGGCGTGACCTGGTACCGCAAGGGCATCTGCGAGCTGAAGCTCAAGCGCTGGGACGACGCCGCGAAATCCTTCGAAACCTGCTACCGCAAGTACCCCAACAAGGGCGAGCAGGTGGAAGGCGGCGGCAACCTCTACAACAAGCGCGCGCTCCTCCGCTGGGCCGAGGCCGCCCAAGGCGCCGAGAACTACGAGGAGGCCATCCGGATGTTCAAGAAGTTCCTCGAGGAGCGCGACAAGACCCGCGACACCTTCGATCCCGGCTCCTACTACATCAACCTCTCCATCTGCCACTCGAAGCTCAACAAGATCCCCGAGGGCATCGAGCACCTCGAGACGGCGATCAAGAACAAGCTTCGCTTCCGCACCCCGGAAGCCGGCATCGTGGCCGCCTTCCAGGCCCTGGTCGCCGCCGTCATCGAAAAGCGCGACGAGAAATCGCTGCTGGGCTTCATCGAGAAGAACCGCTCCGAGATCGTGATCGAGCCCTTCGAGATGGAGATCTACTCCAAGCTTTTCCTCAAGCTCGCCGGGGACGCCATCGCCTCCGACATGGAAGCCAGCGCCATCGCGCTCTACCAGCTCGTGCCGTCCACCGACGTGATGATCGAGGACCTCAAGTCCCGCATCACCCGCCTCGGCAGCCGCCCGGGCGTCAAGGAACTCACCCGCACGCTGGTGAAGAAAACCCTCGAAACCTCGCGCGACAGCCTGGAGAAGCAGCGCCGCGAGGGCGACCCGAACGAGGTCATCCAGCTCGGCGCCACCGCCTTCATCCACGAAAAGCACGGCAACACCCGCGGTGCCTATGCCGCCTACGAGCAGATCGAGCTGTTCTTCCCGAAATCGAAGAAGCGCGAGGACAACCTCTACAACCTGGTCCGCACCAGCTCGATCATCGGCGAAGTCATGGCCACCGAGAACTACGGTTCCCGCTTCCTCAAGGCCTACCCGGAATCGAAGCACGTCCCGGCCGTCCGCCGCATGATGCTCACCTCGCTCTTCTACGAAGGCGAATACGACACCTGCATCACCGTCGCCAACGAGATGCTGCCGAAGCTCTCCGAAGGCACCAAGGAACACGACATCTGCCTCCACGTCCTCGGCGGCAGCTACTACTACACCGCCCAGTACGACAAGGCCCAGCCGCTGCTCGACCAGCACGTCGAAAAGTATCCCAAGAGCCAGTTCGAGCAGGCCGCCCTTTATTTCCAGGCCTCGAACCTGTCCCGCCTGCAGTTCTGGACCAAAGCCGCCTCGCTGCTCGACGCGTTCTTTGAAAAGCACCCCGACCCCTCGAAGAACATCTATTATTCCTTCGCGCTTTTCGACCGCGCCAACTGCCACTATGCGGAAAACGAGAACGCGCCGGCGCTCGAAAAGCTTGGCCGCCTTGAAAAGGAATTCCCCAACGTCGAGATCCTCGACATGGCCCTCAACCTGAAAGGCAACGTCCTCCAGAGCGATGGCGATCGCGCCGAGGCGGAGAACTATTACAAGAAAGCCCTCGAACTCGCGGAGCGCCGCGAGAACCGCGTGGTCGCCGGCGAGTCGCTGTTTTACCTCGTCGCACTGCTCGGCGAAAAAACCGTCGGCAAGGACCCGAATCCCCGGGTGAAGGATGCCGTTCCCTATTCCGACAAGTTCTGGAAGGAACACGGCACCGACTCCCCCTACAAGACCCAGGTCGCCGTTTCCCAGGTCCACGCCCTCAACGCCGTCGACCGCGGCGAGGAGGCTCTCAACCGCCTGCGCGACGTGATCGCCGAAATGGCCGTCAATCCCGACTCGCGCGGCCTTGAGGAAGCCATCAACTCCTACACCGACGTCTACCTCGAGAAGCACAGCGTCGAGGAGCTGAAGGAGCACTACTACAACTTCCCGAAGATCGGTGGACAGAACAAGGCGGCGCTCGCGCTGCTGCGCATCGCCATCATCGGGGTCGCCGAAAGCGAGCTCAAGAAGGCCGGCGAGGACAAGGCGAAGAAGGACAAGGCCGAAGCGCTCATCAAGGTGCTCTTCCAGGAGCTGAAGAACGACTTCGACGTCAAGGTGCTGTCGAACTACATCCTCGTCCGCACCGGCGACTTCCTCCGCGAGAAGACCTCCGCCCCGCGCCAGGCTCTGCCTTACTACGACGAGGCCCTTTCCCGTCAGGACCAGTCCTTCCGTTTCGCCGCCCTCTTCGGCCGCGCGTCGGTGCTCGGCGCGGGCAGCAAGGAGGAAAAGGCCAAGGCGATCGAGGACCTCAAGCGCGTCTTCGCCGACTCCCAGGAGAAGCCCGAGAAGGAACGCGCCCTCTACGGGATGGTGGAAACCCACATGTCTGCCGGGGATTGGGACGCGGTGGAAGCCAGCGCCAAGCAGTATCTCTCCAAGGAAGGCGGCCAGAGCTTCACCAAGTATGCGCCGGAAGTCGGCCTGGCCCTCGCCAAGTCCTACCACGAGCGCGGCCAGATCAACGATGCCCTCGCCAACTACGTCCGCGTCTGGAGCAGCTACAAGGGCCTGGTCCGGATCTCCGCTCCCGCCTTGAAGGCCTGGATGGAACTGTCCTGGCAGCGGAACTCGCCGGGCGGCGGGGCCGACAACAACAAGGCCGACCGACAGGGCGCCTACGAGTCCGGCTGGACCTACATCGACCAGACCCGCCGCTTCCTCGACAAGATGACCGACGAGGAAAAGAAGGTCTGGCAGCAGATCGAATCGCTGGTGAGCGAATACGAGGCCTCTCCCGACGTGATGTCGATGGCCAAGCTCAAGGAAGAAGCCGCCAAGAAGAAGAAGTGACCCCCGCAAACCCAACCGACCACCATTCACGACCATGAAATACCTTCTTCCCTACCTGGCCCTCCCCGTCCTCGCGTTTTCGCCGGCTCACGCCCAACAAGCCCAGCAGGCCGAGGCCTTCCTCATCTACGAGGAAGGCGACGTCGAACGCGTGTGGATCGTCGCCGCCACCGCCGTCGCCATCCGCTACAAGGGCACCGAGCAGGCGGTCGATACCGAGGACGCGAAGATCGACGAGTTCCAGTCGATCTACATCCTCGAGCCTCCCGCTCTCTCCGAAGCCCTCGAACTCTACCAGGGCCGCAAATATGCCGAGGCCAAGGAGAAGTTCGCCGCGGTGAAAGCCGCCTTCAAGGGCATCGAGGAGCTTCCCGACAATCCCTCGACCACCGCCGCCTATCTGGAGTTGGAGTGCATGCGCAAGCTCGGCGATTTCGACGGCCTCGCGAAGGCGCTGGAAACCTTCGACAAGGCCGGCTTGACCCGCGAGTTCCAGCTCCGCCAGATCGACCTCTACGCGATGTGGGATGCCGTTCGGACCAAGGACTGGGGCCGGCTGGAGAACATCTGTGCCGAGCGCCTCAAGGAGCGCATGCCCGGCTTCCAGCGCGTCCAGGTCGGCTACTGCCTCGGCCTCGCCCTGGATTCGCAGGACAAGATCATCCCGGCCATCAACGCCTACAACATCGCGATGACCGCGGACACCGGTGCTTCCGAAGACCTGACCCGGATCGCGGCCGAGAATTCCCTCCGCCTCTACAAGAAGGATCCCGAAGTGCAGACCGCCATCAAGCTCTGGGGCACTCCCGACGAAGTGGTCGGCTCTTCCGGTCACCAGCGGCTCCTCGAAGCTGCGGCCTTGGCCGAGCTCTACGAACTTTCCCTCGGTGGTGGCCAGCCGCTCCCGGAGGACTACAAGGACCTGCTCAAGTATGCGAAGAAGGCCGAAGACGCCGCCCCCGCACCGGAGCCCGAGAAAAAGGAGCCGGAGAAGAAGGACAAGTGATCTTTGCCCGCTCTCCCCTGGTCGCCCTCGGGCGACCGGTGAAGGGATGTTCCCTCCCACGCGGATAGCGTGATGGCCCACCCTTTACCACGACCGAGATGGGGACGGATCAAGGAGTGGCGGACTCCGATCCGCCATGGCCATGATCCAGCGGTATTCGTGGGAACCGCTTTCCAACCCTGAAGGGTGAACGGCGGCCCCGGATTCCGCGGAGCTCTGCGAAGATCAAGCCGGGGGGAAGTTGGACGGGGACACCCGCAAGGCGAGACCGGAGTTCCCGCCCGGCTTTCTGAAGTTTTGTCCATTTCCTCTCCTTCGTTGCTCCCGTCCCGGCGTTCAGGTTCAGTCGCCTGCCATGAGCCGGGCGGATCGGAGTCCGCCACTCCTTGGGCACCGGCGCGAAGGCGTCGGAGTAAGATTCACCGACCGGTCTTGGTGGCGTTACGGACGGCGCGGCCTAATCCAGAAACTTGCCCGGATTGAGGATACCCTGCGGATCCAGCGCCTCCTTGAGCGCCTGGTGGGCTTCGAAGAGAACCGGCCCGAGGGCCTTGCGGATCCAGGGTTTCTTGGCCAGGCCGACGCCGTGCTCGCCGGTGATGGCACCGCCGTGGTCGAGCACCCACGCGAAGAGCTGGTCGAGCGCCTTCTCCGCTTTCTCACGGACTTCCGGGTTCTCGAAATCCGCCACCATCAGGTTGGTGTGGATGTTGCCGTCCCCGGCGTGGCCGAAGCAGGCGATCGGAATCCCGCATTCCTCCTCGAGGCGCCGGGCAAACTCGACCAGGGCCACCAGCTTCGACCGCGGGACCACGATGTCCTCGTTCAGCTTGGTGAGGCCGGTATCCCGCAAGGAGTAGGAAAACTCCCGCCTCAAGCGCCAGATTTCGTCGCACGCCGCTTCGTTGGCCGCCCGGTCCACCCGGGTCGCGCCGAGTTCCTGAAGCAGGCTTTCGAGCTCCTTGAGCTCGCTCTTCACCGCGGCCGGCCGGCCGTCGATCTCGACAATCAGATGGGCCTGTCCGTCCGGGAGCATCTCGGCCCCCAGCCGCTTGCGGGCCGCCGCCAGGGTGAATCCATCGGTAATCTCGAGGGCCGATGGCAAGTGGCCACGGTTCAAAATCTCCTGCACCGCGGCGGCCGCAGCGGAAAACTCGCCGAACACCGCCGCCAGCATCGCCCGCGCCGGGGGCTTGGGAATCAACCTCAGGGTGGCTTCGGTCACCACGCCCAGCATGCCTTCCGAACCGGTGAACAGCCCGCACAGGTCGAAGCCCGTCTTGTTCTTGTGCACCCGGCCGCCGCAGCGCATCACCCGGCCGTCCGCCAGCACGACTTCGAGGCCGAGGACGTAACTGCGCGTCACCCCGTACTTCAGGCAGCGGGGCCCGCCGGCATTGGTCGCGATGTTGCCGCCGATCGAGCACTCCTTGAGCGATGCCGGATCCGGCGGATAATCCCAGCCCGCGGCCCAAGCCGCCTTTTGCAGATCCGCGGTGATCACTCCGGGCTGCACCACCGCCACCCCGTCCGCGGGGTTCAACTCGACGATGCGGTTCATGCGCGCCACCGAGAGGACGATTCCCCCCTCCACCGGCACGCAACCGCCCACATAACCGACTCCCGCCCCGCGGGTGGTTACCGGAATGCTGGCCTGCGAGGCGAAGCGCAGGGTTTTCGACACGTCCTGGACCGACTCCGCAAAGACCACGATGTCCGGCACCTGCCGGGCGTACCATTTGTCCGCGGCATGGAGCTCCAGATCCGCGCCACGGATCGAAACCTTGCCAGGTCCGAGCAGTTCCGCGAGATCGGCGGCAATCCTTGCCACCGGAGAATGGGAGGACTCCCTGGGCTTCGGGGAAGTAGCAGGACTCGTGGCTCCTTCGTCCGGTGCGAGGTCCAGGTCCTCGAAAATCGCCTCGTCATCCACTTCCCCGGTCTCCGGCCTGCCGGTCCTGGAAGTGGTCGCACGCGTGATCCAAGATGAGCGTTTGGGAGGAAGAAACACGCCGCTAGTTTCAAGATTCCGCCACAGGGGTCAATCCAGGACCTGCCGACCCCTGCCCACAAAAAATGGGCGGAGCTTTCGCTCCGCCCATCTCAAATGCTTTTCGAAACTCCAGAATTAGCGGCGGCGGCGGATGAGGCCGGCAACACCAAGGAGGCCGAGGAGAGCCGTGGAGGGCTCGGGGATCGCGACGAAGTTGATATTGTTCGCGCTACCAAAAGCAACAGACTGGACTCCGCCGGAAGATGCAATAACAAGCTGTCCGGTGTTGTTAACGTTAGCGGTGGAACTCAGCAGAGCGCTTGTGACATCAGATGGGAAGAATCCACTAGGAGCAGTGCCGGTTGTCTGGAAGATACCAAACCGACCAGCTCCGATGTCGATCCTGATAAACACGCGATCTCCATTCAGACTGTCCGGCCCCGTCGCAGCGTAGGCACCCCCGAGCTTCGTCCCCGAAGTGAAGGAGTTGGAGGCCGAGCCAAACTGAGTGAAGATACCACCCTCAAAGCCGCCGATGGTCACAGTGTAGGGAGTATTTACCCCGTCAGCAGTAACGATGATGCCTGTCCCGAACCCTGGGGCAAGTGTCACAGTGGCTGCGCTGGCCATTCCTGCAGCTGCAAGGAGACTCAGAACGATTGATTTAATTAGTTTCATGCTCTTTGTTTTTTGTCCGATGAGTTTATATAATCTGTGTGTTGCCGAAACTCAACAACCTCGAAGACTTAGGGAGCTACCACTGAACCTTGAAGGGTGATGGGTGATGCAAGCTTAGACGGATCGCGCTTGATAATCGCACCGGTGCCCTCCGGGAAAGCATCCGCGCCAGCCGGCAAACCCGTTCCCAAATTACCCATTGTCGCGGCAGGCCCTGCAACGCCGGGTGCCAAGGCTGCATAACTGGTCAGAGCCTGACTGGGAGCGAGGAATTGAAGTTGGTCGAAATCGCTATTCGAACCATCGAACTGAATCAGTTCGGTGGGGAAACCGGTATTGTCAATGCTCGCACCCGCACCAGCGGTTTGAGCAAGAAGAGTGAGACCCGGAAACACATCAACTTCGGTGTCCGTCGTTTTGACTTCGCCAGTGGATGTGAAGGTGAGCGTCGAATTGGAGTTGTTCTTGATGATCACCCCGGTTCCCGGCTCAATCACCTTCCCATCCGCGGAGGAGAAATCGCTTGTGAAATACCATCCATCAGCCGGCGCGCCGCCTGCCGTGGTAGCGTAGATAACCGAGGTCAAACTTTGGTCGGGGTTCAAGAACTGAACCTCATCGGGATTCGGGGAACCGAAAGCCGCAAGCCCAGGCGTATTCTGACCAAGGAAAGAGAGAACGGTATTGTGCTTGCGAATCTCGACGGCCGTCCCAACAGCCAACCCCGCTGGCAGAGCGTCATTGGTGGTCACCGACGTAGCGGTCGAGGAAATAACAGTCGTCCACCAACCTTCAGAAGGCCCGGACGTGATTTCGAGATAATAGGTGGAATTGAGCGCAGGAACTCCACCGCTGAAATTCACGGTAGTCGAGGAAGAAGGGTTGTTGGTCGAAGCACCAGCAAACGACGTCGGTTGAATCAAAGTGGGACCGACGATGGTCAGAGCACTACCGCTTCCGCCGTTTGGGGCGACGGTGTGCGTGATATAGCCCACAGGATCGGTGGCGGCGGCATCTGCCGCGCCGACAGCAAGAAGCGCTCCGAGCAGCGCAAAGGGGATGATTGGTTTCATGACGAGACGGGATCTAGGGTTTGTTTTTGGTTTCGTCGAGAAAAAATCGCGCCGGCTTGGCAACGCCTTTGTCACAGGGCGTGGATGGCCGGTAAATTTCTCTCTCACAGAGGCCATTGACGACGATTCTTGTCCGCTTCGCAAGAAGATTTTGAATCGTGCCGCAAAATGCTGATTTTCAATCGATTGCGCATCTCTCAAAAAGGGGCTTCGGGGGTTGGCGGGCGAGCTTTCGGGGGACCCTTCCGGAGGGGTTCCCGGGTTTCGAAAAAAATCTTCCGGATGCGCACAAAAGGAGGAAGGAATGCTTCTTTCGGGCGGAATAAGTGCCACATCGGCGCCGGTGAAAGTGGTGATGCTGGGCCTCGCCGCCCGGTCTCGGCGCAAGGCTTGAAGGGACCGTTCTGCGGGCCGGAGGCACCGCGCAACCGGCGGGCCAGACTTGCCAAAGAGGAAGGCTTCCGGAGAATGCGCGCGCCGCGGGCCCCCGGTGGTGCCCGCTTTCCTTCACTTCACGAATCCCCGCATCCATGAATTCCACGAATGACGCCGTCCTGGTCGGAGGCACCATCGCCATCGACCACGTGAAAACCCCCGACGCGGAGGGCACGGAGCTGCTCGGCGGATCGGCTGCCTATGCGGCGCTGGCGGCGAGCTTCTACGCGCCGGAGGTGAATCTGGTCGGGATCGTCGGCAAGGACTTCCCGGCACGTCATCTGGCGATGCTGGAGCAGCGCGGGGTGGATCTGGAGGGGGTGGAGCGTTCGGACGGCGATTCCTTCACCTGGAGCGGCGAGTACCTCGAGAACCTGAACGAGCGGGTGACCCACCGGGTGGGGCTCAACGTGCTGGAGAACTGGGAGGTCAAGGTGCCGGCGTCGCGGGCCGGGTCCCGGGTGGTGGTGCTGGCGAACATGTCGCCGGACAACCAGCTCCAGATGCTGGAGCAATGCACGCATCCGGACCGCTTCGTGATCGCCGACACGATGGACCTGTGGATCGGCATCGCGAACGAGCGGCTGCACGAGGTGCTGAAGAAGCTGGATCTGTTCGTGATCAACGAAAGCGAGGCCCGGGAATTCGCGGGCACGGCGAACCTGGTCGAAGCGGGCCGGGTGCTTCTGGCAAAAGGCCCGAGGTTCGTGGTGATCAAGCTGGGAGAGTTCGGCGCGATGCTGTTTTCGGCCAAGGGGCAGGCGGCGGGAGTTGCCGACTCGGTGCCTTGCCCGGAGACCTTCTTCCGCTGCGCGGCCTTCCCGCTGCGGGGGATCATGGATCCGACCGGCGCGGGCGACAGTTTCCTCGGCGGTCTGGCGGGTTACCTGGCGGCACGGGCCGGCGGGGATTTCTCGTTTGAAAACATCCGGCAGGCGGTGGCCCACGGCTCGGTGGTGGCCTCGTTCACTTGCGAGGAATTCTCGACGCGGCGGCTGGAGGGAATCTCCGCGGCGGACGTGGAGCAGCGGCTGGAGGCGTTCCGGAAGATGACGGCCTGGTGAGCAGGCTGCCGGGCCAACGACGGCGGGCCTGAAGCCGGTGCAGCGATCCAGGCGGGACATCCCGCGCCGCGCCGCTCAGGTCCAGTCGAGAACGACCTTGCCCGACTGGCCGGACATCATCGTTTCGAAGCCCTTCTCGAACTCGGCGACCGGGAAGCGGTGGGTGATGACCGGCGAGATGTCGAGGCCGGCGCGGACCATGCTGCTCATCTTGTACCAGGTCTCGAACATCTCCCGGCCGTAGATGCCTTTCAGGACCAGGCCCTTGAAGATGACCTTGTCCCAGTCGATGGCCACCTTTTCGGGGAAGATCCCGAGCAGGGAAACCTTCGCGCCGTTGGAGGTGTGGTTGAGGATGTCGTTGAGGCCGGACGGGTGGCCGGACATTTCGAGGGCGACGTCGAAGCCTTCCTTCATGCCGAGTGACTTCATGGCATCGCCGACGGACTCCTCGGCGACGTTCACGGTGCGGGTGGCGCCGAGCTTTTCGGCGAGCTTGAGGCGCCAGGGATTGACGTCGGTGACGACCACGTGGCGGGCCCCGGCGAAACGGCAGATGGCGGCGGCCATGCAGCCGATCGGGCCGGCGCCGGTGATCAGGACGTCCTCGGCGACCAGGTCCCACGACAGCGCGGTGTGGACGGCGTTGCCGAGCGGATCGAAGCAGGAAATCACTTCCTCCGGGATGGCGGGGTCGACCTTGTAAACGTTGCGGTAGGGGATGGAGAGGTATTCGGCGAAGGCGCCGGGGCGGTTCACGCCAACGCCCAGGGTGTTCGGGCACAGGTGCTGGCGGCCGGCCAGGCAGTTCCGGCAGCGGCCGCAGACGATGTGGCCTTCGCCGGAGACGAGTTCGCCGGGGACGATGTCGGTGACGCCGGAGCCGACCGCTTCGACCACGCCGCAGAACTCGTGGCCGACATGCATCGGGACCGGGATCGTGCGCTGGGCCCAGGCGTCCCATTTCCAGATGTGGACGTCGGTGCCGCAGATGGAGGTCTTCTTGATCTTGATGAGCACGTCGGTGGGCCCGACTTCGGGCATCGGGACGTCCATCATTTCAAGACCGGGGCCGGCGGTGGCTTTGACGAGCGCTTTCATACGGATGCGGGACGGAGGGAGCATGACCGGGCTCCGCGGGCTAGGGAAATTCCGAATTGGCGGAAAAAGTGACTAATTCCGGCGAGCGGGGGGTCGGAATCGGTCCAAGCCCTGTTCCAGATAGCGCCAGCACAGCCAGGCGACGCCCCAGGAGGCGAGGAAGAAGGCGGCGAGCCGGACGGCCAGCAGCGGGCCTGTGAAAACGGGGTGCCAGAGAATCGGCAGCAGCTTGCCGAGGGCCAGCGGCATGGCGGTGTGAAAGAGGTAGAGCCCGTAGCTCAACTTGCCGAGATGCTGGGCGGCGGGGTGGTCGAGGACCTTTCCGAGTGCGCCGCCGAAGCCCTGCAGCGTGCCCGAGATCAGGCCGGCGAACGCCAGCGACACGAGGGTCTGCTGGACGTGCCGCAGGCCGGGGAGCGGGCGGTCCGCCTCATCGAAGCAGTAGAGCACGGCATAGGCGGCGAAAGCGATCCATGCGGCGGTGGCCAAGCGCCGGTCGCCGGGCTTCATCCCGCGGTCCATGGCCAGGGCGAGCAGGGCCCCGGCCCCGAAGTAGTCCGCGGTGGAGGTCGAGATGGCACCCGGGTGGATGACCTGCGGGAAGTGGTGGAGCAGCAGCCAGCGGCTGAGCGGGGCGAGGGCGGTGAAGGCCAGGAAGAGCGGCAGCAAGGCGCGGCGGGGAGCGAGGAAGACCAGCAGCGGCCACAGGAGGTAGAACTGCACCTGGATCGCCAGCGTCCAGTAGTGCGCCGTGCCGGACGGATACTGCGGCAGGAAGGCGATGTGGAAATTGACCGTGTGGGTGAGGTAGTAGAGCGGGTGCTCGCGCAGATCGTCCGCCCCGAAGATCCACGCGAAGAGCATCGCGGCGTAGCACGGGATCAGGATCCGGAGCGCGCGGCGCTTGAGGAACTGGCCGTAGGCCGCGCCGCGCCAGGGGATGGCGGCTGCCTCGCCGGCCGACTTTTCGCGCAGCAGGATGCGGGTGATCAGAAACCCGGTGAGGGTCAGGAAAAAGTACAGGCCGATCTCGAAGGGCAGCGCGCCGCGCCATTCGCGCGGGGCCCAGTGGAGCCACATCACGCCCAGCACGGCGAAGGCGCGCCAACCGTCGAGCTGGGTGTTTCGCGGGGTCGACAAGGTGGCCGCAGCTTGGAATCCGACACCATCCCGATACAGGAAATTCTCCCGCCGGACAGCTTGGGGGAGGGCCGGGCGGCCGGGGCAGGCGGTGCTTTGCCGTCTGCCCCGGCTCCAGGAAAGGGCATCTCTCCCGGCAAAGGGGGGGACTTGCCCGGAGAGAGGCGGTCCGCGCACGGGTCATGAGCACGCGTCCGGCATGCATCGGATTCCATCTGCGGGCCGCTTGCTCAATTCCCAATCGGTGAACGACCATATCGCTCGACGAACGGCCGTTCCCGGTGGAAATCCCTGCTGCAGACGGAAAAGCGTGCGATCGGCGATAATTCGGAAATCCGACCGAATGCCGGCGGCCTGACGCGCGTTAGCAGTTAGCAATCACATCATGGAAACGGGAGCGCTCTCGATCGACGACTGGAAATCGGTGGCCGGCTGGCTGCTGGGAGAGAACGTGGACGAGGGCGTGTCGCACGTCCTCCAGCTGCTCGGGACGCGCCACGGCTCCGACCGGGCCTGGGTGATCCGCTACGACGACGACTTCACCCACCTCTGGAACACCCACGAATGGGCGGCTCCCGGGGTGAAGTCGTTCGTCACCGAGTTGCAGGGGATTCCGGTGGAAGCGGGGACCTGGGTGCACGAGGGACTGCAGCGGGACGGGCGGGTGTTCGTTGCCGACGTTGCCCGCATGCCGCGCCGGGCACGCGGGTTGCAGGTCGAGTTCCAGCGGCAGGGGATCCTTTCGCTGCTCGCGCTACCGGTGCTCCGCCGCGGGCGGCTGGCCTTTCAGATCGGCTACGATTCGGTGCGCCGCCACCGGAACTGGTCCGAGACCGAGATCTCCGAGCTCGCCTCCGCCGCGGAGCTGATCGCCCGCTGCCTGGAACACCGCGGCGGGAATTCCCGCGTCCCCTTCCCCGGCTTCACGCCGGAATCGCGGCTGATCCACCTGAGGACCGGCGCGGGCTCCGTGGCGGTGCCCCTTTCGGAGATCCTCTGGATCGAGGCGGACGGCGATTACACCGTGGTGCACACCCGCGGGAACCGGCCCGCCACCGAGCGGCGGAGCGTGCGGGAGTGGGAAGGCTTGTTGCCGAAGGAAGAATTCCAGCGCGTCCACCGCGGGGCGATCGTGCGGGTCGATGCGATCGCGCGGCTGGAACGCGGCGGCGGGCAATGGCAACTGGTGCTATCCGACGGCACGACCCTGAACGTCGGCCGCGCCCACCGGCAGTTGCTGCGGATCCATCTCGGGTTCTGAGCCCGGCGGACCGCGGGGATCGACAGCCTCCATTGCGACGGCTAGCTTCCCGCCCGGATGACTTTCGCCGAACTGGGATGGGACGAGTTTTTCGCGAAGGCCTTCGCCCCCTACGCGGCGAAAGGCTGGGTCCCCGCGCGACTGATCCGCGAGACGACCATCAATTACAGCGCCTTCGTTCCTGACGACGACGGCGACGGTGAAATCGAGGAGATCGACTGCGTGCTCGGCGGCAAGGTGTGGCACGAGGCGGTGAACGATGCCGACCTGCCGGCGGTCGGCGACTGGGTTGCGGTGGAACTCGGCGACGAAAACACCGACCACGTGATCCGCGCCCGGCTGCCGCGGAGGTCGTGCTTCTCGCGGAAGATGCCGGGCAAGACCGTGGAAGAGCAGGTGATCGGCGCGAACGTCGACGTCGTCGCGGTGGTCACCGATTCCGGTCCCGACCACAACCCGCGGCGGATGGAGCGCTATTTCGCGTTGATCGCCCGCAGCGGCGCGAAGGCGGTGGTGCTGGTGAACAAGGCCGACCTTTTCCCGAAGGCTCACAACGAGGCCTGCGCGGCCGAGCTGCGCGAACTCTGTCCCGAGGCCGACATCCACGTCACGAGCGCCCTGGGCGGCAAGGGGCTGCACGTGCTGAAGAAGTATCTCAAGAAGGGCGTGACGATGTGCATCGTCGGTTCTTCCGGAGTCGGCAAGTCGACGCTGGTCAACCAGCTTTACGGCGAGGAATGGCAATGGACCGGCGAGGTCAACGACGTGACCGGCAAGGGCCGCCACACCACCACCTCGCGCGAGCTCGTGCCGCTGCCGAAGGGCGGCATGCTGATCGACAATCCGGGGATGCGGGAGATCCAGATGTGGACCGACGAGCGGACGCTGCGCGAGAGCTTTGCCGACGTGGAGGCGATGTCCGCCGAGTGCCGCTTCGCCGATTGCAAGCACGGCAACGACAAGGGCTGCGCGATCCGCGCGGCGGTGGCGGAAGGGAAGCTCGACCTCCACCGGCTGGAGAGCTTCCTCAACCTCGACGACGAGATCGAGAAGCTGCGCCACCTCGCGAAGAAACGGCAGATGACCGTCGAGCGCTGGGCCAAGCGCAATAGCCGGGTGAAGGCGCGCAACCTCAACGACCGGATCCAGCTCGAGGAAGACGAGCGCGGCGAGTGGCGCGCTTGAAAGCGTTTGCCGCGGCGCGGATCGGGGTTTAGCGGTGAAGGATGAAAACCTTGCTCGCTCTCCTGCTGGTCCCGCTGTTTTCCTGCCTCGCCCTCGCCGCGGATGAACCCTCGAAGGACGCGCCGGTGAAGATCGAACAGGCGGAGAAGCTGATCGCCGATGGCATCCAGTTGCTGGACGTCCGCACACAGGAAGAGTGGGACGAAGGGCATCTCAAGGGGGCGAAGCGCGTGGATTTCGCCGCGGAGGGCTTTCTTGAGAAGGCCAAGGCGGCGCTCGATCCGAAGAAGCCGGTGCTCGTCTACTGCCGCAGCGGCGGCCGCAGCGCGAAGGCGACCAAGGCACTCCGCGAGGCCGGATTCGGCACCGTGCACGACATGGCCGGCGGCATCACCGCATGGCAAAAGGCGGGCAAGCCGGTGGAGAAGTGAGGACGACAGCAGGTGATATGCGGGATCCTCACCGGGTGCGCGGAGGCTTGCGCCGTAAGCTAGCCTCTCCGGCATGAAGCGTCTGATCCTGTTCTTCCTCGCCTGCGGTTCCCTGCTTGCCGCCGAGCCGGCCCTCCCCGACCCACTGCTCGCGGAGCTGAACAAGCCGTGGCCGAAGAACCGCGTGGTCAACCTCGTCTTCCACGGCCACAGCGTCCCCGCGGGCTATCACAAGACGCCGGAGGTGAAGCCCTTCGAGTCCTATCCCCTGCTCGCACTCGGCAGGATCAAGGCGAAACACCCGCATGCGGTGATGAACGCCATCGTCACCGCGATCGGCGGCGAGAACAGCGTGAGCGGCGCGGCGCGGTTCGAGAAGGACGTGCTGTCGATGCGGCCCGACGTGATCTTCATCGACTACGCGCTGAACGACCGCCGCGTGCCGGTGGCCGAGGTGGAGAAGTCGTGGCGCGCGATGGCCCGGGCGGCGAAAGCCCAGGGCGTGCCGGTGGTCTTCATCACGCCGACCGGGGCGCAGGACGTGAAGATCGGCGCGGCGGACGAGCCGCTCGAAATCCGCGCGGAGATCATCCGCAAGGTGGCGCAGGAAGAAGGCGTGCCGGTGGCCGATGTGTGGGCTGCCTGGAAAGCCGCGCTCGCCGGCGGGGTGAAGCAGGACAGCCTGCTCAGCCAGATCAACCACCCGAACCGCGAAGGCCACGACCTCGCGGCGAAGGAAATCGCGCGGCTGTTCGGGGTGGAATGAAAGCCGGTGCCAGGGAAGGCCCTATCCCGTGAGTTCCAGCGTGTGTGCGGCCCGCGATGAATTTCTGCCGTCCGCCCGGATGGATGGTGTTGGATCTTCCCAACCCGAACCGGCTTTCAAGCAGCGCTTCGCACTACTCCGCCCTCAGCCTGAAGAACGCCCGCGGTTCCGTCTGGGCAGGCAACAGAATCGAGTTGCCGGTAACCGGCCAAACGATTCCTGGAACCGGACTCCAGCTGCCAGCGGTCATCGAAGTGCTTTTCTCGACGGTGTAGGAACGGATGGCGGAGTCGGTCCAGGTAATCAGAATGCCGGCAGGGGATACGGAAAAACCGGTGATCCCGAAGACGCCGGCGGAAATCCCGGCTGCGTAGTTGAAGTTCGAGCCCGCCGTGACCGTGTAGGTGGGAACCACGCTTCCGTTGGACTGCCGCACTTCGGAAATGCCCGCCCATCGGATTCCGCCGCGGAAGTCAGAAGTCGATTCGACGTGCTTCAAACCGTCGGCAGCGGAATAAACCACCGCCCTCGCGTCGGAGATTGCCTTGCCGTTGATCCTCAGGCTGGCCGGCTGCCCGAAGACAAAGGAAAACTTGATCTGCCAAGTGCCCGGTCCGATCAGATTGCCGGTGTAAGCCGAAACCTGGGTTCCGCCGCCAGTCACATAGCGCAACTGCGAGCCGCCCTGGAAGTTCAGGTTGGAGCCGTATTTCCCGACAACGCCGTTCATCCTCGCTTCGATCGTAAAGTAGCTGCCGGCATCGTTCTTCAATGGTCCGCCCGCGTAGGAATCACCCCCTGCCAGTCCCAGGCTGCCATCGATCACGAGGGTTGCGGTCATCTCGCCGGGCTGGCCATGCAAGGAGGGTCCCGCATTCACGGTCAAGGTATCATCCTAGGAAGCCACCGACTCGGCCTTGCCTTGGCCGCTCCACGAGCCGACCGGAGACCGTGCGGAAGCAGCTCCGACGGTATTCAGCCGCAGCCAGCCGGTTTCGGAGCGGGCCCATGAGGTGCCGGAATAATCGGACCGCTGCCCGCTGGCCCCGTCGGCGAATGAACTCTGGCTTTCAGTGTCCTCGACGGGCTGGTTCGTTGGGCTGCTGGTCGTGCCGCCGTCGGAATTCAAAGCGTAGACGGACACCGAGGTCGTAGCGCCGACGGTCGCCGGAAAGAGCACGCAGCAACAGGTGGCCAAGAAAAGGGAAGACAACGGGGAGGAGCTCATACTTCAACCATTCGGATCGGGATCATGCTGGCATGCCTCCGTGACCCAAGTCCAGATGCAACACTCCGACCGTGGCATGGAGTTCAGCCCGATCCGGTCTGCCGGGGCGACGGTGCCGGTCCGTTTCACCGCTGGAACCGGCCGTTGGAAGCCGACGGTTCTGAAATCCCTGTTGCAAGGGTTCCCGATGGCGCCTTCCCTGCCCCTGCCCGAGATCACAGAATCATGAATCGCCTCCTGCTGCCGTGCCTCCTCGCCCTGGTGTGGAGCCTCGCACTTCCTGCCGAGGCTGAAGAAAATCCAGGCCCGCAAGCGGCTGCTGCGTTCGACTTGCAAGGATACATCGACCGCCAGCTGAAGGAGGGAAGCAAGCGGATCACGGTCCCGCCCGGCCGGTATCGCGTGGTGCCCCGGAACCGGATCCACCTCGTCTTGGCGGACCTCAAGGACGTCGAGATCGTGGCGGAAGGCGTGGAGTTGATCTGCACGGAAACCACCCGTGCCCTCTCCATCACGGGCTGCTCGAACCTGACCCTGACGGGGCTCGTCATCGATTACGACCCGCTTCCTTTCACCCAGGGCGAGATCACGGGCATCTCCGCCGACGGGCGGGTTCATGACATCCGGCTGTTTGCGGGCTATCCGCAGGATGGCGAGATCACGGGAGCGAAGTACGAGATCTTCCGTCCCGACACCCGCGAGCTGCGCTTCGGCAGCTACCACGGATGCAAGGTCACGCAGGAAGCTCCCGGCCGGCTTCGCGTGGTCAAATCCGCTCACGGCAAGAAGGAGATTCCCGAGAGGGTCGGTGACATCATCGCCATCGCCTGTGGCAACGCGCCGGGAGGAAGCATCCCGCACGCGGTGGCCCTGGAGGATTCGAGGAAAGTGACTCTGGCGGGTGTCAAACTCCACGCCTCGAACTCCTTCGGCTTTTTCGAGTCCGGCTGCAGCGGAACGGTTTACCGGCAGTGCATCGTCGACCGCCGCCCGGCGGAAACGGACATCCGGGAGCGGGCGAGCCCGCGCATCCGCTCGCTGAACGCCGACGGCTTCCACAGCAAGCATGCGGAGACCGGTCCCAGTTACATCGGGTGCGAGGCGCGCTTTCTGGGCGACGACTGCGTGGCGATCAACGGCGACTACCACGTGGTCATGGAAAGCAAGGGGAACGAATTGCGCGTCCTCGCGAAACGGGAAATGAACATCGTCCCGGGAGATCCGGTGGAACTGGTATCGTTCGACGGTCTCAGGCTCCCCGACGCGCGGGTGGTATCGGTCAAGCGGATCGGCCGCTCCTTGGACGAGGAGGTGGCGTTTCTCGGCAAGCTGCGCCTCCACGAGGACCTGAAGAATCACTCCGGCGCCGCGTTGACGAAGGCATTCCGGATCACCCTGGATCGCCCCGTGCAATTGCCGGCCGGCTCCCTGATCTGCTCGGCGAACCGGGTCGGGAATCACTTCAAGGTCATCGATTGCAAGTTCGGCTTCAATCGTTCCCGGGGCATCCTGGTCAAATCGAGCCATGGCGAGATCCGGGGGAACCGCTTGGACGGCTGCTGGATGGAAGCCATCAAGGTCTCGCCCGAATACTGGTGGCTGGAAGCGGGAAGCGGCAGCGACGTGGTCATCCGCGACAACGTGATCCGGAACGGCTTCGGCCGCGCGATCGCGGTGGTCTCGAAGGGCGGAAAAGGAGAGGTTTCCCCGGCGGGCGCCCACCGGAACATCGCCATCGGCGGCAACCGGATCGAGAACTCGCCCGCCCCGCAGATCCTTGTGACTTCCACCGACGGCTTGGTCATCGAAGGGAACCGCATCCGCGACCGGGAGAAGCCCGCCCTCGGCGTGAACGAGGCGATCGAGTTGAAGAAGTGCGAGAACGTGGAGAAGCGCGACAATCGTACGACGGACATCCTACCGGAAGCCCCCGGCGAACCCGTGCAAGCCCCGCGGCCGGAGCCGGATGATAGGCAAGCTCCGAAACCCGCGACGGGGAAGAGCCCCGAGTAGCGGATCCGGCTGTAGTTCACGACAGGCATCAAGCCTGGCGCGTTATCTGGGCCTTAACCCCGTGGACCCTATTCCACTTCAGCTTTGTTGTCACTCCGCGGCTTCTCCTTGGGCGGCGCGGCTTCTCCTTGGGCGGAGCAACCGGCTGGCTCACGCCGCCAGATTCCCCCTTCTTCGCGAACATCTTCTCGATCGCTTCCTCGGCGAGCTGCAGCGTGGGAAATCGGACCTCGTAGGTGACATACTTGGTGTCGATCGGCTGGTTCGTAATCTCGTCCGGTTCGAGCTCGGAACTGACGATGATCAGCGTGGTCCGGGCATCCGGCCCCTTCGCCTCCGTCTTGAGCATGACTTTGATGATCTGACTCACATTCAGATACGTCATGGTCACCTTCCCATCCTCGTGAGTCCTGCGGAGCAGGCGGACGATTCCACGCTCCGGATCGGCATGGAGGTCGTCGAATTGACGGATGGAATCAGCCGATGCACCGAGCGAGAGGAGGAACAATAGCGCAAGGGTGGTCTTCATGGTTCTGTCAGATCAGTGTGGATTCGTCCGCCCGGACACAGGCGTTCTTGAGAGGACTCCGACGCAAGCCCCCGCGGGACTATTCAGACGGAGCGCATCGATCCGAACACAGACGCATCCCGAGCTAAATGCCTGGCGCGTTATCCACCAACTAAATGCCTGGCGCGAATGGCACGGGATTAAGCTGGATTTCGTTGGAAATCAGCAGACGGAAAGCCGGCCCGGGTACGGTTAGAGAGTGTGACCAAACAACCTTTCCTGACCGGCTTTCCGCTCGCCGTTTT
>JAIXWR010000017.1 GCA_027491155.1 Verrucomicrobiaceae bacterium | reverse complement strand
GGCCAGTGGCTGCAGAGCTTCAAGGAATTCCCGCCGCGCCAGAAGCCCGGCAGCTTCAACCTGGAACGCGTGATGGAAGCCGTCACCTCCGGCTCCAAGCAGTAAATTCCGGCACTTCCAAGGCCGCATCCGTTCCGTGCGGGTGCGGCCTTTTTCTTTCTCCAACCCCCATGACTCCCCGCTTGCCCGCGGCGGCTTCAAGATCCGCCTGGCTGGCGATTGCAGGCCGCCCTCGTGGTGCGCCCGGCGGGAGTGGGAAAGGCGCCCTCTCCCACTCCCGGGTTGATTCCTGAAGGCCGCATGGCCATCGTCGGACATCCCGGTCTAGGGCCGCTCCTCCTCCCCGTGAAACGTCGCACCTTTCTCGCCTCCGCCACCGCGTCTTCCTTGATCCCCCGATCCTCGCAAGCCGCCGATGGGCCCGCGCCGCTGCTCCGCTTCGGACTGATCACCGACGCGCAGTATGCCGACGCGGATCCGCAGGGCGAACGCCACTACCGCGCCACGCCGGAGAAACTGAAGCTCGCGGTGGAAAACCTCCGCGCGGCGAAGCTCGAATTCACCCTGCATCTCGGCGACTTCATCGACCGCGACTTCAAGGCCTTCGGCACCTTGCTCCCGCTGCTCGACGGACTCGGTCACCCCGTCCACCATTTGCTGGGAAACCACGACTACGACGTCGCCGATGCCGAGAAGGCCCGCGTCGTCGCCACCCTGGGCATGCCGCACGACTACTACACCTTTCGTAGCGGCGGCATCCGTTTCGTGATGCTGGATACCAACGACCTCTCGACCTACAAGCGGCACGCGGATTCCCCCGCCACGAAATCCGCCGCGGCCCTGCTGAAGCGCCTGCAAGAGTCCAAGGTGCCCGGCGCCCAGCCCTGGAACGGCGGAATCGCGGAAGCCCAGCTCGCCTGGCTGGACCGCGAACTCACCGCCGCGGACGCCGCCAAGGAGCGCGCGATCGTTTGCGGCCATCATCCCCTGCTGCCCGCCGACCCGCACCAGGCCTGGAACTTCGGGGAGATCCTCGCCGTCCTCGACCGACACTCCTGCGTCGCCGCCTATTTCAACGGCCACAACCACGCCGGTGCCTTCGCCGAACGCAAGGGGATCCCCTTCGTGACCTTCCGCTCGATGCTCCACGAACCGGGCATCACCGCGTTCTCGGTCGTCGAGGTCCACGCCGACCGCATCGTGATCACCGGCCACGGCCGCGAGGAATCGCGGGTCCTCAAAATGTAGCGGCCGTCTGCGACCGCCGCACTTTGTCAAAGAGCCCGCCTGCAAGGCCCGCGCCACCCTGGTGCGAGAGCGAACCCTTCCGTCGCTTCTGTCGCAGTCACCGGCGGTCGCAGGCCGCCGCTACATTTCCTATTCTTGCGACCCGGCGTCGCTCTTCTCAGAGCTGGTCCGCGATCGCCTCCGCGAGAGGCGCGACCGGCGACGAGACGTCCTTCACCACCAGCCGCTTCGAAGCCCGGAAATCCGGCAGGAAGACCCGCTGCTCCAGATCCTTCACCGCCGCGGGATCGGACACGGCGAGGTTGAGTTCGCGGTTGATCCGCATGCTCAGGGTGTCGAGGTTCGCCGATCCCACGCAGGCCCAGCCGTCGGCGATCATCGCCTTCATGTGGGTCATCTTCGGGTAGCGGTACACCTTGCCTCCCGCCTCGAGGATCGCGCGGGCGGTGGCCAGGTTGCCGGCGTCCATGATCGTCGAGTCCCCGCGGGCCGGGATGATCACGCGCACGTCCACCCCGCGCCGGGCGGCGGTCTCGACGGCCTGCGCGATGTCGTCATGGGCGAAGTAGGGATTCTCGATCCAGATCCGCGTCCGGGCGGCGCGGATGGCGAGCATCGTGGCGTCCAGGATCTGCGTCCGGCCGCGGGCCGCGTCGGTGCGCAGCAGGCGCAACGGCACGCCGCCATCGACCGGCGCCGGGCGTTGGAAAAAGGCGGGCTTCCGCAGCAGCGCGAGATCGCCCCAGGGCCCGGATTTCCGCCAAGCGTAGCTGAACTCGCGGGACAGGCTACCGACGATGGGACCCTCCACCTTCACCATCAGGTCGTGCCATTCGGAGTAATACTCGCGGCCCATGTTCATCCCGCCGAGGATGGCGGTGCGGCGGTCGAAGACCAGCAGCTTGGTGTGATCGCACACCAGCCACGGGTTCAGCGTGCGGCGGACCTGGAGCTTCGAGTCCTCTTTCAAGTAGCGGGCGATGTCGGCGGGCGGCTGGAAGCCGCGCGGTCCCGGCGTTTCGGGCGCCGCGGTGTGGGCGAAGCTGCTGCCGAGGTCGTCGAAGAGGACCCGCACCGGCACTTCTTCGGCCCGGCGTTTCAGCCGGTCGGCGTAGCGCACGGCGATGTCGTCGTTGTCGAAGATGAAGAACTGCATGTCGACCGACCGCGTGGCCGCGGCGAGCTGGCGGTCGAGCTCGGAAAAAAAGCCCGGGCCGTCGACCAGCCACCCGACGCTGCCCGCTTCACGCCGCGGCATGCCCTCGCGGTCCAGCAGGCGCTCGAAGTCCTCCGATCCGGGGACTTCCACCGGCGCGGGCCGGAGCTGGATCTCCAGCGGCAGGTTGCCGCTGACCACCTCGCGCGGCCGGTGCCACAGCACGGCGAGCCCGCTGCGGACCGTGGTGACGGGCTGGCGCAGCGCCGCCATGGTGGTCGATCGGAAGGCACTGACCGCAAGCTGGCCGCTGCCGGTCACCGGGTCGCTGACCTGCGGCTTCCGCTCGATGGAGCGCACGGCGTTCGACTGCAGCGATCCGCACGAGGCGAGCAGCAGGCAGGCGGCGAAGGGCGCGATCCGCGCGGCGGGTGTTTCCGGCATGTCGCATTCCAACCGCGGACGGGCCCCGCGGCAAGCCGCGCTTCACTCGATGCCCATGTCCTTGCGCATCGCGGCGACCATCTTCACGTGGCGGACATCGTTCTCCGGGCTCGATTCGTTGTCGAAATTCAGCCCGTAGGGCCAGAAGTGCATCCGGTCGGCGCTGAGCGTCGCGTCCTTGCCATCGAACTCCCGGAGCTGGGCCAGCGCGTGCTTGCCGGTCCACTTGCCGTCCTTGATGTTCGCCTGCCAGTTCGGGTGGGTGCCGATCCCCAGCGTGTGGCTGATCTCGTGCAGGGCGACTCGGGTGTTGATGCTGCCGCCGAAATTGATCCAGCCCTCGTAGTTCGCATCGGCGGTCGGCGTGCCCGGGCTGTTGTTGGCCCACACCTGCTTCTTGAAAACGCCATGGGTGTTGTAGAGCGCGACCGCGGCGTCCATTGCGTCAGTGATGCGCTTCTTCCGATCCTCCGGCCATTGCTCGTGTCCGTCGGGCAGGACGTATTTCAGGTCCGTCCGCGCCTTTTCCTCCTTGGCGGGCTCCGGGTTCGCCGCGGCCAGCTTCGCTTGCACGAATTCCCGGTCGGCGGCGCTGAGGAATTTCAGACGGACGGAAAGCTCCTTGCCGTCCGCGCGGCGGATCACCACCGAGTCGGTGTTGGCCCGCAGGTATTCGCCCTCGATCGGCCGGCCGTCGTTGGAGATCCAGGTGCGGCTTTCGGCGGCGGCGAACGCAGGCAAAAGGGCGAGCAGAAGAAGCGGCAGGACTTTCATGGATGACGGGAGGATTCTCCACCGGAACCGCCGGGCCGCCATGATGTTTCGGACACCGGTGACGATCCGGCACCGGCTCCATGGACCGGCAGGGCCGGCTGAAGCCGGCGGTCCCGGGTGAACCTCACCCCCGCGGGCCGCGGTCGAAGTCGAGGACGAACTTCCGGCCGCGCAGGGTGGCGCCTTTCGAGATCTGGACCAATCGCTCGGCGCAGTCGGCGCGGACATCGATGCAGCTGTGCTTGGCGAAGAGTTTCACGTTGCCGACGGCGCCGTCCGGCAGGCCGGCTTCGCCGTAGAGCATGCCGATGATCTCGCCGACCTTCACGCCGTGGAATTTTCCGAGAGAGAAGAAGAGCGGGACCATGTTCGAGTTGTCGTGCGGCCCGTCGCGGCGTTCGCGCGGGGCGCGGGGCTCGCGTTCGCGGAACTCTCCGCGCGGCTCGCGGACCTCGCGGCGGCCACGCTGGCCCGGGACTTCGCGGTCCTCGGCAATCTCGCCGAACTCGCGGGTCGAGCTTTCCTTGAGCATGGTGATCAGCACGCCGGCGATGTCGGTCGGGGTGAAGCCCTGCTCCAGCAGGCGGTCCATCTGGCTTTCGTGCGATTCGAACTCGCCCTTCTCCAGGCGCTCCTTGATCTGGTCGAAGAAGCGGTCGGCGAGGCGGCCTTCCACCATCTCCTGGGTCGGCACCCGCTCGCGGCGGATCGGGTGGCGGGTGTAGCGCTCGATCATTTCCAAGCGGTGGATCTCGCGGCCGAAAACGAAGCTCACCGCGCGGCCGCTGCGGCCGGCGCGACCGGTGCGGCCGATGCGGTGGACATAGTCCTCGGGGTCCTGCGGCAGGTCGTAGTTGAAGACGACATCGATGTTCTCGACGTCCAGACCGCGCGCGGCGACGTCCGTGGCGACGAGCAGCTCGATGGTGCCGTCGCGGAAGCGCTTCAGCACGCGCTCGCGCATCTGCTGGGTGATGTCGCCGTGCAGGCGGTCGGCGGTGTAGCCGCGGGCGAGCAGGGCCTCGGTGCACTCGTCGACGGAGCGCTTGGTGTTGCAAAAGATGATGGCGAGGCGGGACTGCTCCATATCGAGCAGGCGGGACAGCACCTCGACCTTCGAGCGTTCCCGTACTTCGTAGCAGCACTGGTCGATGGTCGAGACGGTCTTGGCCTTCTGCTCGATCTGGATGGTCTCGGGGTTCTTGCCGAACTTGCCGATCAGGTGGGCCACGCCGCGGCTCATGGTCGCGGAGAAGAACATCGTCTGGCGCTCGGTCGGGATCGCGGCGAGCAGTTCCTCCATTTCCTCGCGGAAGCCGAGGTCGAGCATGCGGTCGGCCTCGTCGAGCACCACGGTTTCGATCTTGCTGACATCGAAAGACCCGCGGCGCAGGTGGTCCATCACGCGGCCGGGAGTGCCGACCACGACCTGGACGCCATCGCGCAGGGCGCGGAGCTGGCGGTCCATCGGCGCCCCGCCGTAAACCGGGATCGCGCGGAGCTGGCCGAGCTGGGAGCCGAGGCGGTGGACTTCCTCGCAGACCTGCACCGCGAGCTCGCGGGTCGGGCAGAGGATGAGGGCCTGGGGCGCGAACTTCTTGAAGTCGAGCTTGGCCAGAAGCGGCAGCGTGAAGGCGGCGGTCTTGCCGGAGCCGGTGTGCGAGAGGCCGAGGATGTCGCGGCCGGTGAGGGCGACGGGGATCGCCATCGCCTGGATCGGCGAGGGGCGCTCGTAGCCGAGCTTTTCGATGGCGGCGAGGAGTTCGGCGGGCAGGCCGAGTTCGGAGAAAGGCGGTGTTTCCATAATCTGATGGTGGTGGTTCAAGGACGGATGATCCTGGAAACCACAACCAAAAGGCCTCCTGGATCGCACAAACCCGCGACGGCGGGGGGCGCGGAGACTGGCCGCTTTTGCCGGTCTGGCAAGAAACATTTTTGCGGCGGCGTCTTTACCCGCCGCTACATCCGCAGCGTCTTCACGTTCACGAACTCGCGGATGCCGTGCTCCCCGAGCTCGCGGCCCCAGCCGCTGTCCTTCACGCCGCCGAAGGGAAAGCGCGGATCGGAGACCACCTGGGCATTGAGGGCGACGGTGCCGGCATCGAGCCGCTCCGCCACCCGGCGGGCGCGATCCTCATCCGCGCTGAAAACGGCCGCGCCCAGCCCGAACGGCGTCCGGTTGGCGAGCGCGATCATTTCGGCATCGTCCGCCACGCGGGTCACCGCCGCGACCGGGCCGAAGGTTTCCTCGTCGAAGACCCGCATCCCCGGCTTCACCCCCGAAAGCAGGGTGGCCGGGTAGTACGGCAGATCTCGTAGTTGCGGAATCTCCCCGCCCAGCAGCAAGACGGCACCGGCCGCGATGCTGTCCGTCACCTGCCCGTGCAGTTCGTCCCGCAAGTCGGCACGCGCCATCGGACCCAGCGTGCACCGATCATCCAGCGGATCGCCGGGAACGTAGGCCGAGAGCTCCCCGGCCAGCAGCGCCACGAACTCGTCGTGCACCTCCTCCGCAACGAGGAAACGCTTCGCCGCGATGCAGCTCTGGCCGGCATTCACCATGCGGGCCGCGGCGCAGGTTCTGGCAGCGCCTTGCAAATCCGCATCGGCCAGCACGAGGTAGGGATCGCTGCCGCCGAGTTCGAGCACCGACTTCTTCAAATGCCGCCCCGCCGCCGCGGCCACCCGGCGGCCTGCCTCCGTGCTTCCGGTGAAGGTCACCGCGCGGATCCGCGGGTCGGCGATCAGGGGCTCGACCTCCCTGCCGGGAAGAAAGACGGCACGCAGCAGGTCGTCCCGGCCGAAGGCTTCCGCGACGAGCTCCGCGATCGCCCGGGCGCAGCCGGGCACGTTCGACGCGTGCTTGAGCAGGACCGTGTTCCCCGCCATCAGGGCCGGCGCGGCGAAGCGGAAGACCTGCCAGAAGGGGAAATTCCAGGGCATGATGGCCAGCACCGGACCGAGCGGTTCGTGCAGGATCGCGGCCCCGTCCCGCACCACCGGTGCCAACATCGCCTCGCCCTGGACCGCATAGTGGCGGCAGGCGGCCGCGCATTTCAAAACCTCCGCCTTTCCCTGGGCCACCGGCTTGCCCATCTCCCGCGCCATCCGCCGGGCCAAGTCCTCCTGCCGCTCTTCCAGCAATCCGGCCGCGCGCTGCAATCCCGCCGCCCGGGCGGCGAAGGGCATCGCCCGCAGGTCGTCGAAAGCGGCGGTCACCGCGGCCAGGGGATCGGACATGGCGGCATCCTGCATCGCTCCCGCCGGATCGGCAAGCGGCCCCGAATTCCCCTGTGAACAACTTTACGAAATCGCCCCATGACATTTCGGGAGATGCGTGCAAAGCTGTCAGGATGAATGAGCTTCGTCTCCCCGTCCAAGCTTCTTCCGTCTCCCTCCAGACCGCCCTGACCCGCACGCTGGATACCATCTCCACCTACCTCCAGGCCGCGCGGATATCCGAGTCCCACCTGCTGGAAAACATCTGCCGCGAACTGGCGGAGCACCGCGGTCATCAGGCGGAGCGCATCGCCGGCATGATCGAGCGGAAAGGCGGCACGCCCGACTTCGGCCCGAGCCGCGAGGCCCGCTTCCAGCGGATCTGGCTGCCGCTGGTGAGCCGCCGCTTCCCGACCTTCCGCGAAGGCCTGCCGCGCGAGTGCGAACGCAGCGAACGCCGCCTCGAGCGCGTGCTGCTGCGGCTCCTCAACGACCGGGCCTGCGACGAGCCCACGCGGCGCGATCTGGCCGACATGATTCGCGAACTGCGGCGCGATCTGGTCCGCCTGCGCTCCCTGCGCAAGCCGCGGCCTTCCCCGGCCACCGCCGCAAGCATTTCGCAAGACCAGGGCAGGGCCGGCGGGTATGGAAGGGCATGATCCGACGCCCGCTCGCCGCTTTGCTTGCCCTGAACTGCACGCTTTCCGCGAATCCCGTGATGGACGGCGCGGACCCGCACGTCCAGGTCGTGGCGAAGGAGTTCTGGCTCTACCCGACCGAGGCGCACAGCCGCCGCCCGATCTTTGCCGCCTACCGCTCGGCCGATCTCCGGACCTGGAAGCGCGAGGGCGAGGTCCTCGATCTCGATCAGGTCCCCTGGGTCAAGGCCGACGGCGCGCCGTGGCACGGCGCCTGGGCCCCGGCCATCGCGGAAAGGAAGGGCAAGTTCTACTTCTACTACTCGGTCGGCCCGCAGAATCCCACTCCCAGCCGGATCGGCGTGGCGGTGGGCAGTTCACCGGCGGGTCCATTCACCGATAGCGGCAAGCCGCTGCTCACCGGCGGCGACGGTTTCGAGGCGATCGATCCGATGGTCTTCGTCGAAGGCGACAAGGCGTGGTTCTACGCCGGCGGCAGCGCGGGATCGAAGCTCCGGGTGTTCGAAATGGCGGACGACATGACGAGCTTCAAGCGCGAGGTGAAGATCGATCAACCACCGCATTTCACCGAAGCGCCATTCCTGCACCGTCGGGGCAAGACCTACTACCTCAGCTACAGTCACGGCCGCTGGAACGACTCGAGTTACTGCGTCCACTACGCCACTTCGGCCTCGCCCGCCGGACCGTGGGAATACCGCCGCAAAATCCTCGAAAGCGATGCCACCCGCCAGGGTCCGGGCCATCATTCGTTCGTGGAGAATCCGGCGACCAAGGAGTGGTTCATCGTCTATCACCGCTGGGAAACCCCGTCGAAAACCCCGCCGTTCCGCGGTGGACGGAAGATCGCGGTGGAGAAGATCGAATACGATGCCGAAGGCGGGATCCGGCCGGTGAAGATGACGCCGTGACCGTGGCTGCGGCGTCCCTGCCGCAAGCCTTGTTTTCCTGAACCGGGAGGCTTTCGGCTAGAAGCCGCAGCCACTCTGCTCACACCGCCTCGAACCGCCCCGCCTCGCGGTTCTTGCGGACCTTTCCCGCCGGGAAAATCGTGCCGTTCATCGCGAGATAGACGCCGGGCGGCAGCGACTGCACCGCCCCCAGCGCGAGGCCGAGGTTGAAGACGGCATCGGTCACCCGGAAGCGCGCCGGGGCGAGGGCGCCGGTGAGGACGATGGTCTTGTTAGAGAGCCCGGTCAGCGCTTCGGCGGTCAGGCTCATGGTGTCGGTGCCGTGGGTGATGAGGATCTTTTCTTCCGGCGCCTCCGCACAAGCCCGGCGGATCGCGGCGCGGTCGTCGTCGGTCATTTCCAGGCTGTCCTTCCGCAGCAAGGGCAACAGCCGCCACTCCAGCGTCACGCCGGACTCGCGGAAGACGTGCGGCACGGTCGGCTCGCCCACCTCGTATTCGGACGAGGCGTCGAAATAGACCTTGTCGATGGTGCCGCCGGTGGTGAGGACGAGGAGCATGGGGGAAGTTCCAAGTGGAGAAGTGCCAAGTGCCAAGGAACAGCCCTGGATGGCTCAGGGCTTGGGGAGGAAGTAGGAGCGCTGCTTGTCGGAGATCGGCAGGCCGAGCTTTTCCATGGCCTCCATCATGTCCTCCCACACCGCGCGCTTGTCGCGGATGGAGCTGCTGCGGAGCAGGTAGGACGGGTGGTAGGTGACGCGCACCGGGATGCCGCCGAAGTCGTGCCACTTGCCGCGCATGCCGGTGACCGATCCCGAAAGCCCGAGCAGCCCTTCCCCGGCGGTGCCGCCGAGCGCGACGATGCAGCGGGGCTTCACGATCTCGACCTCGGCGCGGATGAAGGACAGGCACGAGGCCATTTCCTCCGCCGTCGGCTTGCGGTTGTTGGTCGTCTGGCCGGGCGTGGCGGGGCGGAACTTGACGATGTTGGAGATGTAAACCTGCGGACGGGACAGGCCCATCGCCTTGATGATGTCGTCGAGCTTCTGCCCGGCGGGTCCGACGAAAGGTTCGCGCTGCTGTTCCTCCTGATAGCCCGGAGCTTCGCCGACGAACATCAGGTCGGCCTCGGGATTGCCGGTGGAAAAGACCATCGTCTGGCGCAGCGTGCCGAGCTTCCGCGCCGGAGCCCAGTTTTCGGCCTGGGCGGCAAGCGCCGCGATCCTTTCCGCCGCGCTGCCCGATGTCGGCGCGGCGATCACCACCGGTGCCGGAACGGCTGCAGGCGGAGCGCCGGCTTGCCCGGCCCTCGAAGCCTCTTGTCCCTCGTCGCCTTGGCGGAGTGGGACGGCGGAGTGGGCAGCCGGCTTGGATGGCTGGTCAACCACCGGCGCCGCCGCTTGGTATAGGACCTTGGAAGTCCCCGCCGCTTTCGCCCCCCGCGACCGCCGGTGCAGATCCCGCAACAGCTCTTTCGCCTCCTCGTCCAGATGCACGTGGGTCACGCCGCGGGCTTCCTCGGCGCGGAGGAAATCCAGCAGGGCATCGATCGGGCGGCTCACGGGGCGGAGGCTAGGCCGGCCACCGCGGGGGCGCAATCCCGCTTTGGACGAGAACCGAGGGGAACGAACCCTTCTTCGCCAAGCCTTCGAAGGGCAGGCCGCGGAGGTCGCGGAGGAAGCGCGAAGAAAGCACCGTGTTATCCAACCCATTCAAAGGCGTCACGAAATCCTCAGCCGCATCATTCCGCATCAAGAAAACTCGGCGTTCACCTCCGCGACCTCCGCGCCTCCGCGGTTCGATCCTTCAATTCCCTAAATCCCCCCGATTCCGATTCCCCGGGAGGCTTGTACTTGCCCCGCCCCGCCGCTTTCGCCCATGGTGCGACCGCGCCCAACGCGCTTCCCGCCCATGTTCCGCCGCATCGCCAACCTATTCAAAGGATTCCTCGGTCTCTTCATCGGAGGGATCGAGAAAAAGAACCCGGAAGCCCTGCTCGACGTGGAGAAGGAAAACCTCCGCAAGCAGATCAGCGAGTTCAACGCCGGCCTCGCCGCCCACGCCGGGCTGGTCGAGCGGCTGATGGGCCAGGTGAAGAAGCTCAACGCCGAGGAGAACGAGCTCAAGGCCAAGACCAAGGCCCTGCTCCAGGCCGGCCAGCGCGACGCCGCGGCGGAAATGGCGATGCGCTACAAGACCACCGACCAGCAGCACGACGAACTCAACGCGCAGCTCCAGGCCGCGGAAACCCGATACAAGGAACTCGTGCGCGCCCGCGACGTGGCGATCAAGGCCGCCCGCGACAAGATCGAATCCCTCAAGCGCGGCATCGACGACATGAAGATCCAGAAAGCCATGGCCGAACTCAACGAGATGGCCGCCGGCATGGTCGGCACCCTCGGCGGCTCCGGCGACACGCTCAACCGCCTCGAGGAAATGGTCGAGGAAGAGCGCAGCAAGGCCGCCGGCCGCGCCCGCGTCGCCCGCGACAGCGTGGACATGAGCGGCACCGTGCTGAAGGAAGCCGAGCAGAAGGCCCTGGCCGACATGGCGCTCGCCGACTTCGCCGCGGCGGAAGGGATCGAGCTGGAGCCCAAGCAAGGCACCCCGGCTGCCGAAACCCCGCCGGCCCAGGGCACGATGGGGCCGGTGAGCCAGTGATGATCTTGTAGCGGCGCGTCTGCCTGCCCCTCGTAGCCCTGGCGAAGTGGGGCGACCGCCGCTCTTTGCAAGAGAAGCAATCCTGTTAGCCTGCTCGTGCTTCAGAGGAGAATTCAGCCTTCCCGTTGCTTCAGTTACAACCAGCGACGGTCATAGACCGACGCTACATTCGTCAAATGCCGCCCCAACTCCCATCCCGCTACCGCGCCGAGCACTGGTATTCCGCGCCGAACCTGTGGCGGAAGCTTTCCCGCTACGCGCTGGTCGCCGGCCGCAAGACGGTCGTCACCGCCATCACGCTCTACCATTGCCTGCGCGACAGCGACACGCCGGCCTGGGCGAAGGGCGTGATCGTCGGCGCGCTGGGCTACCTGATCCTGCCCGCCGACATGGTGCCGGACCTCATTCCCGGAGCCGGCTACGGCGACGACTGGGCCGCGCTGGTCACCGCCCTCGGCACGGTGGCCGCCTACGTGAAGGACGAGCACAAGCTGCGCGCCTCGGTGCAGGCGGAAAAGATCTTCGGCCTGAAAGGGCATTGAAACTCCCATGAAGCACCTGCCGCTCGCCCTGCTGCTCTTCATTCCGTTCGCATGGGCCGCGGAGAAGCCGAACGTCCTGCTGATCTGCGTCGACGACCTGAAACCCGCGCTCGGCTGCTACGGCGACCCGCTGGCGAAGACGCCGAATCTCGACCGCCTTGCCGCCCGCGGCGTCCGCTTCGACCGCGCCTACTGCAACCAGGCGGTCTGCGCCGCCTCGCGCAACAGCCTGATGCTCGGGTCGCGCCCGACCTCCATCGGCATCTACGGCCTGGCCCCGAATTTCCGCGCCGCGGTGCCGGACGCGGTGACGCTGAGCCAGCATTTCATGAAGCACGGCTACCGCGCGGAAGCCGTCGGCAAGATCCTCCACAGCGGCCATGGCAACACCGACGACACCGCGTCGTGGAGCGTCCCGACCAATGTCGAAAAGGTCGTCGAATACCTCGACCCGAAAAGCACCGCCGGCGGCCAGCTGACCCGCGAGGAAGCCTACTTCACGAACCGCGAACTCGACCGCATCGGCCAGCTCCCGAAGGGCGCGGCTTGGGAAAGCACCGAGGTCCCCGACAGCGCCTACGCCGACGGGCGGATCGCCGACGACGGGATCAAGCGCCTGCAGGCCGCGAAGGAACAGAGCGGCACGCCCTTCTTCCTCGCGCTCGGTTTCGTGAAGCCGCACCTGCCCTTCACCGCGCCCAAGAAATACTGGGACCTGCACGATCCCGCGAAGTTCACCGTCTTGCACGACCTCGACACGCCCCGCGGCGCCCCGCCCTACGCCGGCAAGCGCGGCGGCGAGCTTTCCAACTACGACCCGATCCCCGCCAGCGGCCTGCCCGACGACGCCACCGCCCGCTCGCTGATCCACGGCTACTATGCGGCCAGTAGTTACATGGACGCCCAGCTCGGCCGCGTGCTGGACGAGCTCGACCGGCTGGACCTCTGGAAAAACACCATCGTCGTGCTCTGGGGCGACCACGGCTGGCATTTCGGCGACCACGGCATCTGGACCAAGCATACCAACTACGAGCAGGCGAACCGCATTCCGCTCTTCATCATCGCGCCCGGCGTGAAGCCCGGCGCGGCCGGAACTTTTGCCGAGACCGTGGACCTCTTCCCCACCCTCGCCGAACTCGCCGGCCTGCCCAAACCCGCCGGCCCGCAACCGATCGACGGCCTGAGCCTGGTGCCCGTGCTGAAGGACCACTCGGCCAGCGTCCGCGACCACGCCTACCACTGTTTCCCGCGCGGCGAAGGACGCATCGGCCGGGCGATCCGCACCGAGCGCTACCGGTTGGTCGAGTGGAAGAAGCCCAGCAAGCCCGCCGACACCGCCGACCTGGAGCTTTACGACTATCAGGCCGCCGCGCCCGAGTCGGAGAACCTCGCGGCGAAGCTGCCGGAAGTCGTGAAGGAACTCCGCGCCATCCTGGCCCGTCACCCGGAGGCCGAGCCGAAGCCGCTCGCGCGGCGGAAGTAAGGAGCCGCGCGGCCCGTATGTCCGGACGATGAAGCAATTGCTCGCCGCCGCGCTCTTAGCTCTACCCGCCCACGCGGAGAACCCGCTGTCGGTCGCGCTGGTGTCGGAAGCGAAAACGATCGCTGCCGGCAACACCTTCATGGTCGGCCTCCATCTCAAGCCGCCGCCGGGCTTCCACACCTACTGGAAGCACCCGGGCATCGTCGGCCTGGCGACATCCGTCGAGTGGTCGCTGCCGCCGGGCTTCCACGCCGGGGAAATCCAATGGCCGGCTCCGGAGACGGTGAAAATGGCGCGCTACACCGCGCAGGGCTATCGCGGCGAGACCCTGCTGATGGTGCCGGTCACCGCCCCCCGCGATCTACCAATTGCTGCAGCTAAAATCACCGCCCGAGTCTCCTGGATGTGCTGCGGCAGCACCTGCCATCCCGCCGCGAAAGTGCCCTTCTCGATCACCCTGCCGGTGGCGGAGAAGGGAGCCGGCGATCCCGCGACGCTGCCGATGTTTCAAGAATCCCGCGCAAAGCTCCCGGCGACCGATCCCGCCTGGTCGAGCCAGGTCGAGCGTGACGGGAAGCGCATCGTGCTCACCTTGAAACCCAGCGATCCGGCGATTGCGCGCGACGTGAACGAACTCGGCACGCTGCGCTTCTTCACCGCAGACGGCCAGGTGGATTCCAATGGCGAGCAGAAGGTCGCCATCGGTCCCGGTCAGGTCGTGCGGATCGAATTGCCCGCCTCCGAACACGTCGCCGCCGCAGACTCGCTGCCCGGAGTGGTCGTCGCGGAGAAGAGCTGGCGGAAGGCGGGTGGCCCGCTGGGATTGGAAGTGAGGTAGGCAAGCTGCGTGGGAGTGGCGTCTTTGGATCCTGCGGTCTATTTCGAGGTTCCGCCGGGTATCGCTCATCAAGGCGGCCACCGATTGGAGTATCGCCCATCGAAGCGACCGCCGATTGGAGTGTCGCCTTCCGAGGCGACATGACGGTGGACGGTCGGCATCCTGCCGGCCGGGGCGGGGAACGACCCTCTCGCGAGGACGCTTGGAAAGCATCCCTCCACCCCCATGTCGCGCATGGAGCGCGACACTCCAATCCCCTTCAACACCCCAATCGACTCCGCACTTCAGGTGTCCCCGGGGGCGGCATTCTTGGACCCTGCAAATCATCGCCCATCGAGACGACCGCCGATTGGAGTGTCGCCTTTCGAGGCGACATGACGGTGGACGGCCGGCATCCTGCCGGCCGGGGCCGGGAACGACCTTCCCGGGAGGACGCTTGGAAAGCGTCCCTCCACCCCCATGTCGCGCATGGAGCGCGACACTCCGTTCGACTTCGTCACTCCGTTCTCCAGCCTTATTTCACCTCCGGATTCGCCTTGAGGTATCCGTCGACGTCCTTGGTCACGATCAGCTTGCCCTGCATCACCGCCCAGTGGCCGGGGAAGGTGCAGACGTATTCATAGGTTCCTTCCTGCGCCGGGGCGGTGATCGTGAGTGCTTCCTTCTGGCCGGCTTCCAGCATCTTGGTCGCGGCAAAGACGCGCGGGTCGTTGTCCGGGACGTAGGCGCGGCCCTTGCTGTCGAGCTTGTCGGGGGCCTGAGCCTGCACCGCTTCCGCGACGGCCTGCAGGGTGCCGGGTTGGACGAAGACGATGTTGTGCGGGATCTGGTCGGGGTTCTCGAAGATCACCTCGAAGGGCTTGCCGGGCTCGACCACCAGGCGCTTGGTGTCGAAGCGCAACTGCTCGTGCACCGCCTTGATCACGAACACGCTGACGCGGAGGTCGCGCAGCACCTGACGGGCGGCGGCGGCGCGCTCGGGCGGCAGGAGGGCGGCGAGTTCGTTCGCGACCTGCACCACCTCGCTGTAGTCCTGGCTGGTGCGGCCTTCCACCGGCACCTTCTTCGCCCAGTTCACCAGCGCCGCGGCGGTCGGATCGGCGGCGGACTTGTCCCAGGCGTCGCGGGGCAACTGCGAAAGCCCCTTCGCCGCGGCGGGCACTTCCTCGTTCTTCTGGATCAGTCCGGAAAGTGCCGCGAAGACCTTCTGCGGCTCCTTGCCCATGGCCACCAGCGCGCGGACCGCGGCGGCACGGACGCCGGCGGCGGGATCGTGCGGGACCGCGATCTTGGACGTGAGCCGCGGCGCGGGGATGCCGGTCTTCTTGAACAACTCGTTGCGGCTTCCATCGAGCACCGTGAGAGTGAAGCCCTCCAGGCGTTCCTCGTAGCCGGAGCGGTTCCACACCACGATTTCGGAAACCGCCTGCTCGCCGCCGAGGTCGAGCTCCCACCACGGGTTGCTCTCGCCCTCGGCGGTGTGGGTCTGGCCGTTGGCACCGTAGTCGGCGTTCGTATTGCCATCCATCGCGCGCCGGGCCTCGCCGTCGTAGGCGGTGCTCGACTGCTTCGCGGTGCCCTGCGGTGCGACGTTGGTGCCGTTGGCGAAAACCTGCACTTCGGCCAGGGTCAGGGTGCCGGCTCGCGGCAGCTCGATGCGGACGTGGCGCGCGGAGCCGGCTTTCTTGTCCGACAGGGCGGCGGCGATCTCCGGCGGGAGCGCGGACAGCAGCGGGAAGACCTTGTCGAAGGCGGATCCGCGCAAGGCCGGGTCGCTCACCCGCGGCAGGGCTTCGAGGAAATCGGACAGCGCCGCGGGACTCTTCGCCGCGGCCGGCCAAACCACATCAGTGCCGCCGTCGGCCAGGATCAGAGCGGCGATGGCCGTCTGGCGGAGGATCGCCGGATTCGACGGTGCCGAGAGCTTTTCCAGCGCCGCGCGGGACGCCTTCAAACCGGCTGCCGGCTGGAGGAGCAGGAAGCGGCAGAGATCCGCCGCGGCACCGCCGCCGTTCGCGGCGACCGGTCCGAGCATGGAGACCAGGGTCTCGAGCGGGCTGACCTTTTGCAGCGCCGCCAGCTCCGAAAGCGCGGACTGCCGCTGCGCCGCGGCGACGTCCGGGCGGGTCAGCAGCGCGGTCAGCGTGACCGGGGATTTCGGCAGCTTGGCGAGGTCGGGCGTGGCGACGGAACCGAGCACATACTCGATGCCAGCCGGATTGCCCGCGGCCAGCGGCTTGCCTTCGGAGATCGCGCTCTTCCACCACGGCTCGAGCTGCCGCATCGTCTGCTTCAGGCAGTAGTCGAGGTAGTAATCGGTCGGGTGCTGGAGCGCCACGAGCGCCGCGTCGGCGGCTTCCCATTGCCGGAAGAAACTCGCGACGCGCACCGCTTCCAGCCGGACGCGTGGCGCTTCATCGTTCGCGGCGATCTTCACCAGGGCCAGCGCGTCCGGCACCCGGTCGCGCCAGTAGCCCAGCACCCGCACGCCCTGGGCGCGGGCCCGCGGTTCGGGGGACTTGAGGACGCGCTTGAGCAGGTCGAGGTCCACGACATTGTGCCACTGGTGGACCCACAGCCCTTCCAGCACGTGGTGCTCCAAGGCGGGAAGCGAGGGGTCGAGCTGGTTGATCCACTGCTTTGCGGCGGCGATGACTTCCTTCGAATCGCGCTTGCCGAGCTCGATCTTCGCCCGCATCCGGACGTCGATTTCGGGCTCCTTCAGCAGCTCTAACAAGTTAGCCACCGCTTCGCCGTCGACCTTCTTCGGCACCAGCAGCGGGCGGCCTTCGTAGGTGATGCGGTAGATCCGGCCGTGCTGGTGGTCGCGGTTCGGATCGCGCAGGTGGTGCTGGAGGTGGCCGATCAGCATCTGCGACCAGTCCATGAAGTAGAGCGATCCGTCGGGTGCGACGGTGATGCCGGACGGGCGGAAGTTCGGGTTCTTCGCGAGGTCGGTCTCGATCAGGTTCGGCAAGGTCTCGCCCTTGATGCCGGAGCCTTCGTCGCTGAGCTTCGCGCGGAAGATGCCCTGCACGCTGATCACGTTGCAGTTGAGGAATTCGCCCTGCCAGTCGTCGGGGAAATGGCGGCTGCTGAGGATGGCGGTGCCGGCGCAGGGGCGCGACGGGCGGTTCCAGAACTGGTTCATGCCGGGATGCGCGCCGGAGTCGAGGTGGCCGCTGAAGGCCGGCCCGAAGTAGTTGGCGTTGCCGGTGGCATCGGTGATCAGGTCGTTCCCCCAGTGGTCGAAGACGCGGCCGTGGGGATTGGCGAAGCCGTAGGGGACGTGGCGGGTGAACTCGCCGGTGTTCGGCTCGAAGCGGTAGATCGCGCCGTCCACGTTGCGGACCGGGCCGCTGTGGGTCTCGACGTTGCTGCGGTGGAAGACCCCGTCGCTGAGATAGACCGCGCCGCCGGGCTCGAGGCACATCGAGTTGGTCTCGTGGTGCGAGTCCGCGGCGTCGAGCCCGTGCAGCACGCGCTCCTTCCAGTCCGCCTTGCCGTCGCCATCAGTGTCGCGCAGGAACCACAGGTCGGGCGACTGGATGACGAGCACGCCGTCCTTGTAGAACTGGAAGCCGGTCGGGCAGTTGAGGCCGTCGGCGAAGGTCGTCATCTTCACGGCCTTGCCGGTCTTGGGATCGAGGTCGAAGACGAGCAGCTTGTCGAAGACCTTGGTGGTCGGCGTGGTCTCGGGATAGTTCGGCCACGCGGCGATCCAAAGGCGGCCCTTGGTGTCGAAGTTCATCTGCACCGGGTTGACCAGCTCGGGATAGGTCTTCTCGCAGGCCACCAGTTCCACCTTGCAGCCGGGTGCCAGCTTCAGGTGCTGGATGGCCTCCTCGCCGCCGAGGTAAGGCACCACGTCCTTGCGGTTGGGCGGCACCAGATCGACCGGCGGCAAGTTGTCGTCGCTCACTTTCAGATCGCCGCCCTTCGCCACCGCCCAGACACGCTTGTCGCGGTTGGCGGTCTTGACGTCGCGCTGGGAAAGCTCCTGGCCGAGGATCGTCGCGTTGGTCACGCCTTCGTAGGCGATGCGCGAGCGGTCGCCGAAGATGTTGTACTGGTCGACCGCCCGGTAGCGATGGTGCCACTCGGTGTTCTTGTCGACCACCGCCGAGCGGATCTTCGCGACGAGCGGGTCATCGGGCGAGGGCGGCTCGGAGCCGAACACCGCCTTGAACTGGACCGGCGCGAGCTGGCGGTCGCCTTCCTCGTTCAGGTGGACGCCGTTGATCGTGAGCGGCCGGGCGGCCTTGGCGAAAAGTTCCTTCGACGGCGTGAAAAGATCGACGAAAGGAACGCCTTTCGCCTTCGCCACTTCTTCCATTGCCCGGGTGTAAAGGGCCAGGTTGGCGTTATTCGCCTCGCCATCGGGAAAGTCCGGGCTCTTCAGGTTCTCGTGGGCGATCGGCGAGAACAGCACCAGCCGCGGCGCGCCTTCGCCGCTGTAGTTCGCGGCGAGCTGGGCATCGAGGTAGCGGCCGAGTTCGCCCTTGAAGCTCTCCAGCCCCTCCGGTCCGCGGAACGATTCGTTGAAGCCCCAGTAGGCGAACATCACGTCCGCGCCGAAGTCGGTGCCGGCCTTGTAAACGACGCCCGGCCTCGCGGTGGTGTCGCCCTTTTTCATCGCGAGGAACCACTCGGTCGGCGGGACATCGGCGGATCGCGGGCGGAGGTTCACCTCGTCGGCCGCGAAACCGAGGTTGCGCACGGTCAGGTCGAGCTCCGGATAGGCGCGGTGGATCAGCGCTTCGAGCCACCCGTGATGCTGCTGGCGGTCGGCGAGGCCGCTGCCGACGATCGCGACGTGATCGCCCTTCTTCAAGGTCACGAGGGGCGCGGCCGAAGCCGCCATGCCGAGCGACACGGCAAAAAGCAGCACGGCGCGAAGGCCGGGGAAGGAACGATGCGGGTTCATGATGGGCGTGGACTGGGAGCGGACCGAAAGGCAAAAATCTCCATGATTCCTGCGGAGTCGAACGATCGAACCCGCTACGGAAGGCCGGGTCGAGCTTCTTTCGGCAGGAGGGGACGGTCGATGGCCAGACAACAATTGCCGACATCCCCGCCGCCTGCGTTGCAAGGAGGACCCGTGAATTTTTCACTGAACGATTCCGTCTCGGCGGTGGTATCTTCACCGCGTCCAGCTCCTTCCGCCATGATCCGCATCGCCCTCGTCCTTTCGCTCGTCTCCACGCTGCACGCCGGGGTGAGCCTTGACATCGACGCCTTCGGCAAAAGCCTCGGCGGCTGGAAGGCCAAGGGCAAGGAGGCCTGTGACTACGACCTTTCCGGCTCCCAGTACCGGACCTACAAGCCGGAGATCACCCCGACGCCCGACGGCGGGATCTTCGCCTCGGTGCGCATCGACAACCGCCGCGGCTGGCTGGCGAGCGACGACCACGCGGTGCTGGAAGTGACCGTCGACAAGAACGGCGCGATCGTTTCCGCGCAGTCGAACCTGGCGCTGCAGGGCCGCACGATCTCGAGCGACGTGATCCGCACCACCGGCACGGTCGGCGGCGCGGTGCCCGGCGTGGGGGCGGCGGTCAAGATCGGCGCGGACCTGACGGCGGACCTTTCCTCGAAGCTGCTGCGCGAGAAGGTGGTGGAACCCGGCCGGGTGAACTTCCCGGCCGCGGTGCGCCACAACTACAACCTGCTCTTCCAGGCGATCCGCACGGACGACGGCACCCCGCCCAAGGCTCCCGAAACTCCGGCCAAGGCACCGGAACCCGCGGGCAAGGCACCAGAGACTCCGGCCAAACCCGCGGAATCCCCCGCCAAGGCGCCGGAACCCGCCGGCGAGCCGAAGAAAGAAGAGGCCCCGCAGGAGCCGGCCAAGCCCGGCGCGGCGAAGCTGGAGATCAAGCCCGTCGGCCAGACGCTGGAGATCAAGAAGTGAAGCGGTAACGCCTCAGCGGCCGCGCAGCCGCTCCCAGATCCGGCGGTCGGACAAATGCCGCATCACCTCCGGCATGCCCATCGCTCCTTGAGCGATCTTGCGATGCTGATCGCAGCGGGCCTTCCAACGGCGGATCTCTTCCGGCGAGGCGGCATGAGGCCGCTGGTGGGGGACTTTCAGCCCGACAAGAATCGCCAGATAGCCCTCGATCCCGAACGGATCGCCCGGGAGCAAATGGCCCGCATTGATCGCCGACGGGCCGTTCTCGCGGTAAAAGTCCGTCAGCTCCTCCAGTCCGTGCAGCGGGATTTCCGCCCGGCAGCGACGCCAGAAGTCCGTGTCGAGGCGGTCGTTGAAGCGGTAGTGGATCGCGAGGAAATCCCGGATCTGCGCCCACAGGCGGACATTCATGGCGTTGTAGAGGGTCCGCATGCTGGCCGTGGGTTGACGCTCCGCGTCGATCCAACCGTCCGCAAGCCACCGGCACTGCAGGCAGATCACCATCAGCGCCGTGGCCTCGAGCGGCTCGACGAATCCGGCGGCATTGCCCACGCCCGCCACGTTGCCGATCCAGCCGCGCCGGTGGTGACCGGAACGGAAGCGCACGATCCGCGGATCCGCCGCTTTCGGCGCCACCTTGCGGTAGGCCTCGACCGCCTGCTCGTCCGTGGTGTGGGAGCTCGAATAGACATAGCCGCGGTGGATGCGGTCGGGATGATCGATCCGCCAGCACCAGCCGGCCTCCATCGTCTCGGAAAGGGTGTAGGGCAGCACCGGTTCGTCGTCGCGGTCCCAGCCGCCGGCGACCGCGCGGTCGCAGAAAAGAGAGCCCGAGAAATCCTCGAAAGGTTCGCCGAGGGCCTTGCCGACGAGCTCCGAGGCAAAGCCCGTGCTGTCGATGTGGAAGTCGGCCCGCCGCTCCGAGCCGTCGTTCAGGCGGATCGCGGAGATCCCCGCTTCCCCGGTTTCCACGCCCGCGAGTTCCGCGTCGGTGAAACGCACGCCGCAGCGGCGGCAGGCGCTTTCCAGCCAGTCGACGAAAAGCCGGTTCTCGAGGTGCCACGCGAGGTTCGTGCCGGCCGGCGGCAGGTCGGGCAGCCCGTCGGCACGCCGCGGCAGCGCCTTGCCCCGTTCCATCAGGGCCGAGGGCAGATCCATCGCAGCCGGATCGTCGAAGCCGTAAAACCCGTTGTTCCGCGGCAGCTCCGGCGTCCGCCACGAGTGCTGGCGGCCGCTGAAGGTGTAGTCGAAATACGGGCGCTTGCCCCATTGGAAACGGACGCCGAGCTTGAAGACGGGGCGCAGGGCGGTGAAGACCTCATGCTCGTCGAAGCCGAGATACGCGTGAAGATGGTGCGGGACATAAGGCACCGTCCCCTCGCCCACGCCGATCACCCCGATGCGGCTGCTGAACACGACCTCGATGTCGAGATCCGGCAGCTTGCGCTTGAGGGTCAGCGCGGCGAGCAAGCCCGCGCTGCCGCCGCCGATGACGAGAACGGATCGGATCATGACCGCAGGCAAAGAAGAAGCGCGCCGCCGGGCTTTCCGGCAGCGCGCTCGGATCGGGATTCCGCCGGACTCAGGGATTCGCGTTCAGCCGCACGAAGATCCTGTCATCGACCGCGAGAGCCAGCGGGACGGTGGCCACCACGCGGTCGATGCCCGGACCGTAGAAATCGTCGGTCACGGTGGTCGATGCCACGGGAGTCCAGCCGCTGAGGTTCGAGCCGTATTCCGCAAAGGGAGCGGGCGCGTAGTTCGAGAGGTCGCTGCGGCGGAAGGTGAACTCGAAGTTGGCCCCCGCGACCTGTCCGGTCGGCAGTTTCCCGCTGTCGTCACCGGTGGCGGGATTGCCTCCGACGACGAACTCGATGGCGTTCGAAATGCCGTCCTTGTCGGGATCGGCCCCCGGCTCGGCCGACGGGCCGCTCAGGTTGTAGGGCGGGCCCGCGATCCAGGTCTGGAAGGCGGTGGGCGAACCGGCCGTGTAAACGAGCACGAGGTTGTTCCCCTGCTTTTCAACGGCCCAGGTGCCGTAGTTCAACGCGACCGCATCGAGCGCGGAGTCGTCGATGTCGAAGGCGTCCGCCGAGAAGCCCGTGATGCCGCCGGTGGTCTGGAGCAGCGTGAAGCTCCGGTTCTCCTCGACGAAGCCGCTCAGTGCGGACGGCTTGATCGTGATGAACATGCGGTTGGACGAAGTCGCGAAGATCTCGGCGCTATCGGCCACCAGCGTGTCGTAGCCGGTGCCGGCCACGGCTCCCGCGCTCCAGTCGGAAACTTCCCAGACATACTGGGAAGCGCCGCCGATCTGCAGCGCGCCGTCGACGGTCATCGTTCCCGCGGTGGCACCGGGCGCGAGCGTCCCGAACCATTCGACATCGCCGGTGACGGTGCCGCCGCCCTTGACGGTCTGCGTGACCGGCACGGACCACGGGAAGCCGAGGGGGCTGGCGTTGATGAAGGCGCCCGCCTTGACGTCCACCACCGGGCTCGTCGCGATGCTGGCGGCTCCGGAAAGCGCCAGCGTGCCCGCGTTCACGGTCGTGTTGCCGGTGAAGGTGTTGGCCGCCGTCAGTTCCATCGTTCCCGGCCCGTTCTTGACGAAGGCCTGGGTGTTGGTCAGCAGGCCGTTCATCAGCAGGTCGGGCGACGCGGCGCCGTCCGCCACGTTGAAGGTCATCGCCGAATTGACCGAGTTCACCCGGGCGCTCCAGACCGAGCTGAGCGTGGATGCCAGGATGTTCGCGGCGAAGTTGCTGTCGGTGCGGACCTCGTTGGTGCCGGAGAGGATGGCACCCGTCATGTTGATCGTGGTGAAGTAGTTCTCCTGATCGATGACGAAGCTGGCGTTCTCCTGGAGGTTGATGACCGGGGTGTCGGCGAAATAGCCGCCGAGCGCGTGGAAGGCCCCGGCGGGCTGGACCAGGCTGGCACCGCTGGCGACGGTGATCGAATCGAGCCCGATGTCGCCGTTGAACGCCCCCCCCGCGAAGACCGCGGAACCGGCCTGGATGACGAGGTTGCCGCTGAAGCCGCCCGCCCCGTAGTTCTGGAAGCGGATCGTGCCGCCGCCCGTCTTGGTGAGCGTGCTGCCGCCGTTGAAGCCGCTCGGGGAGGTGACCTGGAAGGTATCGTCCACCTCGAATTCGGCCGCGCTCGAAACGGTCAGCTTGCGCGGCAGGGTGAGCGACTGGGTCGCGTGCAGCGTCGCGCCGCCGAGCGTGAGCGTGGTGCCGGGGCCGGATGCACCGAGGTTTCCGCCGGCCGAGATGTTGACCTTGCCGCCGAGGATATCGACCGGGCCGGAGAAGGTGTTCACGGTCCCGATCGTGAGTTCGCCCGCGCCCGTCTTGGTCAGGCTGCTGGTGCCGCCGATCGCGCCGCCGGCGAACTGGTAGGGCCGGGCCGCGGTGTTGTTCACCAGGACGGAGACCGGCGAAACCGTGCCGGTGATGTTCACCGTGCCGGTGGCCGCGGTGTCGTCGAACTTCACGACGTCGAAGGGATGGAAGCGGGTCGGGCTGGAATCGGACTCCAGTTTCCAGTTCTGGGTGGCGACGTCGGCCCACTCGGTGTCGACGGCTCCGGTCCAGACAATCGGCGTCGGGGCGACATAGGCGAGGTCGACCGAGGTGCCCGCGGCGTTGTCCACCAGGCTCAGGCCATAGCGCGGGTTGGGGCTCGGGGTGAGCGCCAGGCCGGCGAAGCCCGCGCCGCCGATGGCGCCGGAGTAGTCGATCAGCGGATAGGTGCCGCTGGCGACCCCGGGCCGCGGGGTGATTTCGATGGCATGCGTCGCCGCGACTTCAAAGCCGCCGGGCTCGCTGATCGTGGCCTTGTCGAGCCCGGGCCGGAAAACCGACGTGAGCGAGGAGCCGAGCGAGACCGCCTCGAAGTTCTCCAAACCGACATTCACCAGTTGGTTCGGAACCACCACCTCCTCGATGATCACCGAGGAAAGCGAACCGCGGCCCGCGCCGGAGTTGAGTCCCTGGATCGTGCACGAGGAACCGGTCAGGCCGGCCACCTTCCAGTAGTTGCCGCGCTGGCCGGTGGCGGGGTTGATGCGGATCCACGCCTCGCCGGACGCCGGCCAGTTGCCGAAGGCCGGGCCTCCGCCTTGCACGGGGGTTCCCGGGGTGCTGGAACCGGTCCAGTAGCCGAGCGGCGTGCTGGCCTGGACGAGCGTCTGGTAGGGAGTGGTGCGGCCGGCATCGATGCCGTTCGAGTAATGGCTGGCCAGGGTGGCGGTGGGGACGACGCCGGGGAAGATCGCGATTTCGTCGATCCCGCCCACGTAGCCCCAGCCGCCGTAGCCGCGGTTTCCGATCAGGACCGGTGCCGCGTAGTTCGGAATGAGCGGCGCGGCGGCGGTGGTGGCGAGCACCTCGACGCCGTTGACCGAGATGGAGATGTTCTGCGTCGTGCTGTCGTACGAGACGGCGACATACTGCCAGACACCCGCGGTGAGGACGGGGGTCGCGGTGGTCGCGGTGGTGGTGTAGAAGACGCTCCCGCCGGCCGGACCGGTGCCGCCGACCATGAAGGTCAGCTTGGTGTCGTTCTGCCGGAAGACCCAGCCGGTGCGGTCGTCGGCATTGCCCGGGTTCTGGCCGTTGATCATCGACTGGACGAGGACCCGGTTGCCCGCCGCCACGTTGGAGGGATTGATCCAGCACGCCACGGTGAAGGATCCGGAAGGATTCAGGGCGGCGGAATAGGGAATGCTTGCGACCTGGTTGTTGAAGGCCATCGCCGGGTCGGTGCTGCCGGCGAGGGCGCCGGTGCCGGTCACCGATCCCGTATTGGAGGTGGCATTGCCGGCGGCTCCGGTGCTGCCGGAGTTGGTGAGCAGGGGCGGCGAGACCGGTAGCGCCCAGATGCTGCCGTTGATGCGGAAATCGCGGGTCGTGTATTCGCTGCCGGCATCCGATCCGACGATGCCGTAGACGTTGTATTTTGCGTAGGGGATGTTGTTCAGCGTCACGGACGCGCCGCTGCCGCCGTCGTCAAGGTAGCCCACCAGCAAGCGGGCGTTCTCGCTGCCCGTGCCGGAGCCGTTGTACCAGGTGTTGGCGGAGCTCCAGGTGATGGACGCCGAAGTCGGGGTGCCGGTGCCATCGACGAGATTGGATTCGGTGCCGGAAGCCGGGGCTCCTTCGGCGTTCGAGTCGTTCCAGAAGGTCGTCCCGAGCGGGCCCTTCGGCGTCACGGTATCGAGCACCTGGTTGCCGGGGTTCTCCGAGAAATCGTAGGCGATCACACCCGACCAGCAGGTCTGGGTGGCCATGCCCAGCAGGAATGCGGTCCCGATCAAGCTGCCGCGGCCTGCACATTTATTCACGTATGAGGAGGTTTTCATGGAATCGGTAACCCCATGACCGCTTCGTCCGCGGAAGAGAAGCTAAAACTTCACTTTTCATCGCCCGAAAAATATTTTCATGCCACCCGATTCACCCCATGCGAAGAATGCATTGGAAAATCTGCCGATAGCGGTCACGGCCGGTCAAAACCACCGGATCCGGCATGCCGGCGACCCCGCCGCTTCACGCCTTGCGCCCCGCCAGATCCCGCCGCAAGCCGGCCACCAGTTGCCGGAGTTCGGCCACTTCTGCCGGTTCCTTGCCGGCCGCGGGGTCGAAGCGCAGCCGCTGGTGCAGCTCCAGCGCCTGCACCAGAAGGGCGGGCTGCGGCAGGCGCGGCGCCAGCTGCACCAGCCAGGGACCCAGCGGCATGCCGGGCGGGCGCTCGCCGAGCAGCTTCCGCGCGGGCTTTTCCAAGGCGGAAAGCGGGGTGACCGGCAACGTCGCGGCGCGGTTTCCCGGGCCCTGGTCGATCCGGCTGCGCGAACGCCAGAGATTGCGGCCGATGAAGGCAAGCCCGACCAGCAGCGGCGCGAGCAGGACCGCGGTGACGATGGTCATGTTCCCCGGCCGGTCGCGCCACACCAGCAGGTCCTCCCGCCGGAGCTGGATCCAGTCGGTCAGCGTCTGGAAGCGCGAGGCCTGCCGCACCTCCATCTCGCCCCAGGCCGGCGGCGTGAGATCGACGTCGATCCAGCTCTTGCTCTCCTTGTCCCAGGCCCGGCACCAGGCATGGGCGTGGGTTCCGCGGACCAGCGCCGCGCCGGAGTCCGGGTCCATTTCCATCACCGCGAAGCCCGTCACGTAGCGCGTCGGCACCCCGGCCTCGCGCAGCAGCAGGGCGCCCGCGGTGGCGAAGAACTCGCAATGCCCTGCCTTGGAATACTGCAGGAAAGTGCCCAGCAGCGTGGGATCCTCGTCCTTGACGTAGCGCCGCACTCCCTTGTCCATGCTGGCCCAGTCCTCGAGGTCCCTCGGTACCCGGTTGTAGCGGGTGTAGCTGAAGTTCCCGAGGAAGTGGTGCTGCAGCAGCGCGATCTTTTCGCCGGTGCTCTCCGCCTCGTGCAGCCCGATCTCCGCCGCCACCTCCTTCAGCATCGCCGCCTCGCCCTTCGGGATCTGCAAGTCGGGCTCGATGCGGATCTCGCGGCCGTTGACCTCCCGCTCGCCTTTCGTGACCCAGGGCGGCTTCTCGGTGGCGAAAGCCCCGCCCCACAGCACGCGGGCGTCGCTCACCGGCTGCGAAGGCTTCACGCGGAAGGTGCCGAAGGAATTGCGGTCGAAGTCGATGGTGGCGAACTGGTGGAGCGCCGCGGCCTCGGCCGGCAGCGGGAGCAAGCCGCCGTCGCTCGGGATCGCCCCGCGCAATCGGAAGCGCGGCAAGGCGGGATCGATCGCCGCGTCGAAGTCCACCGGCTCCGGCGGCGCGATGAAATACTCGTCCTCCGGGTCCTCCGGGTTGGCCGGATTGGCGCGGGTCCGGACCGGCTCGAAATCGTCGCGGAAGTTCCGCGTTCCATCGGGCAACAGGTTGACCTGCCAGGTGGGGGAGTAGTAGGTCGCGTAGGATGCCACGCGGATCAGTTTGGGAAGCTGCCCTTGCTCCGGGATCAGCCGCCATTTGATTTCGGGCGACTGCTTGATCTTGCCCAGGCTGCCCATCGAGGTCTGCCGCTCGCGAAGCACCATCTCGTTATCGCCCGAGAATCGCCCGTGGGTGACGTAGTGGTAGAGGGCTGACAATCCGACCTGCCCGCCCCAACCGCCGAGCGCGGCCAGTCCCAGCGCGCAGGGCAAGGCCAGCCCGATGCGCTGCAGGCTCCAGCCCCCGCACCCGATCACCGCCCACGAAACGAGAATCATCAGCCCCGGAAAGAACACCGGGCTGCCCGCCAGCTCGCCCAGGCTGGCCGCCAGCAGGATGCCGCAGAAATAGACATGGCCGAAACTGAAGCGAACCTCGCGGAACGGCAGGCCGAACTTTTCCGCGTGCTCGCGCCGCCGCCGGACCATCATCGAAAAAGTCCCCAGCGTGGTCGTCTTCGAAAGCCCGAAGGCCTGCACGAACTGCAAGGGCAGCAGGATCACCGGCAGCCAGCTGAAGACCTTCGCCATCGCGTTCCGCCCCGCGCCCTGCACCACCATCAGCACCATCGCCAGCAGCAGCAGCAGCACCGACAGCCGCCAGCCGTTCAGGAACGAGCGCTCCTTGAAATCCCAGCGGATCCGCGTCCAGTGCGCGCCTTCCAGAAGCAAGGCACAGGCCAGCGCCGGCACCGCGCGCTCGGTCATCCCGCCCCAAAACAGGAGCGCGGCACCGAGCAGCAGGCGGGGTGGTCCGTTCATGGTTTCAGGCTAATCGCATCCCGCGCGCTTGGCAGCCACAACTTCACTTCCCCGGCTCCAGCATCGTCCATGTCGAAAGCAGGATCCCGCGCCGCGTCTTGTGCACCGCCGGCTCGAAGTCCCGCCAGGTCATCGCCAGCTCGGTCGGCGACACCACCTTCCACTCCGCCAGGTTCGGCGCGCACCAGGGGCCGAACTGCTCGCGCGGCTTGCGCCGCTGCTTGCCGTCCTCGAACGCAAGGTCGTCCACCGTCCAGCCGTCCAGCGTGACGCGGAACTCCGCCTTGCCGATGCTCCCCTGCCACACCGCGCCGGTGTGCGTGGTGTAGCCGAAGGTCGTGTTGTTCATCGTGTTGCCGCCGTTGTCCGCGACGTAGCGGCGCTCGATGATCACGTCCTTGCCGGCGGGAAAGACCACCTCCACCGCGTAGAAATCCGCCCGCGTCACCGACTCCGCGGCCAGCTCCGCCGGCGGCTCGCCCAGGCCGCTCTTCGGCGTCGACCACTCGTCGGCGTAGAACCACCCGCGCTGCTTCTTCGACTCCACCTTCTTGCCGTCGATGAAAGTCTGCATCTCCCGGATGCTGCCGGTGTCCGACTCGGTGACGATGAAGTCGGGAAAGCCCACCGTCTGCTTCGCATCGCCTTCCTTCTTCCCGCTGCGGAAGGTGAAGCGGCAGGTCACCTCGCTCTGCTCCTTGCCGAAGCGGATGTGGATGCTCTCCTCCACCATCCGGATCACCGATTCCTCGCCGACGAACTCCCCCAGCGGCGCAGGCCCGTGGGCACCGGAGTTGATCCCCGTGTCGTTCGCGAACAGCGGCAGGCAAAGCAGCAAGGGCAGCAGGCGCTTCATGGCATCACGATGCCTGCCGCCCCGGGGAAGACAAGGCCGCCCCTCACCGCAGCGCTCATTTCAATCCGGCCAGTACCTTCGCCAGCACGGCATACCCGGCGGCATTCGGCAGGATCCCGTCGGCGAAAAGCTCCGCGTTCACCTCACCGTCCACCTTGCGGAACGCGTTGCCCGGATCGAAGACCTCGATCCCCGGCCGCGGATGAAGCCGCGTCTGCAAGAGGTGGTTCACCGTGTCCGGATCCGCACCCCCGGTCCCCGGCAGGACCCCGATCACCAGGATCTTCGCCGCCGGCAGCTTGCCGCGGATCAGCCGGCAAATGGCGTCCGTCCCCGCCAGCACCTGCTCCGGCGTTTCGCCTTCAAGCGGCTCCATCCCCGCGAAGACGATCACCCGGCCGGGCGCGATGCTATCCAGCCCGCCGTTCCCAAGCCGCCACAAAGCGTTGCCGGAATGGTCCCCGCGGACGCCGAGGTTCGCCGCGCCGCTTTCGCCGAACGCCGTCTTCCAGGCTCCTTCATGCGCTTCCCATTCGGCCACGACCGACCCGCCGATCACCACCGTCTCCGGCGCCTTCGCTTTCATCCGCGCGATCACCTCGCGATGCCGTTTCATCCACGCTTCCCCTTCGCCCGGCACCGCCGTCGTCGCGCGGATCTTCGGCAAGGGAGCTTCCGGCGCGTAAAGCCGGACCGCCGAGTCGCGGCTCATCGAAACCCGGCCTTTCGAGTCGCCCTCACCGCCGCCGGCCCACGGCGTCACCCGGACTTTCGCCCGCAGGACGACCTTCGCGCCTGGCTTCAACTCCGGCACCTCCAGCGCGTACTGATGGCCCTTGTGCTCGGAGCCCGCCGTGCCTTCATGCGCATCGCTGGCCACCACCGCACCGTCCGCCAGCAGTTCGACCCGGTCGATCGTGAGCGCGTCCGCACCGCCTTCGTAGTGGAAGGCCGCCGTCCACTTGCCCGCTGCAAGCGGATGCTCCACCGCGAGTTCGAGCGTCGTCCCCGCCTTCAACTTCGGATCCGGCGACCAGCGACCGGCCTCGAACGAGTCGCCGTCTTTCCAATAATTCACGCCCAGCGCCTCGAGTCGCACCAGATGCCCGTCGAGCCGCTGCTTGAACGCCCCGAAATCCTTCGGCACCGGCGCGCACCACGCGATCTCCGCCAAGGCGCACAGCCGCGGAAACGCGAACAGTTGCAAGCGCTCCTCGGTCTCCGTCGCGCAGGACCACAGGTTCGCCTGGGCGCCGAGGATGTGCCGGGCTTCCTCCGCCGTGAGTTCCTTCGGCACGGGGTCGTAGGCATAGACCTCTTCCAGCGTTTCGATGTTCCCGCCGAAGCCCGGCGGATGCTGCGGCGAGGTGGATTGCCGGTGGTCGAAATAGAGCGGGTCTTCCGGCGACATCACCGCGTCGTGGCACGACTTCGCCGCCTTGATCCCGCCCGCGGTGCCGCGCCAGCTCATCACGGTGGCACCCGGCGTGAGCCCGCCTTCGAGGATCTCGTCCCAGCCGATCAACTTGCGCCCGCGAGCCTTCAGGAAGGTCTCGATCCGCCCCATGAACCACGCTTGCAGCTTGTGCCCGTCGGCCAGCTTGCGCTCCTTCATCACCGACTGGCAATCCGCGCAGCCGTTCCACGCCGCCATCCCCACCTCGTCGCCACCGCAGTGGATGTAGCGGCTTGGAAAGATCTCCATCACCTCCTCCAGCACGCCTTCTAACAGACGAAAACTATCCTCGTCGCCCGCGCAGAACACATTGTTGCCCGGCACCGCAGGAAAGGTCGTGGCCCCCATCGGGAAATCGAAAAAGCGGTCGACCTCGGTCCGCGTGTCGCCGCAGGCGAGATCCGGATACGCCGCCAGCACCGATCGCGAATGCCCCGGCATCTCGATCTCCGGCACCACCGTGATGTGCAGCTTCGCGGCGTGGGCCACCACCTCGCGCATCTCTTCCTGTGTATAAAATCCGCCGTAGCGCCCGACCGGCGGCTGCTCGCGCCAGGCCCCGACCTTCGTGAGCAGCGGATACTTCTTGCTCTCGAAGCGCCAGCCGTGGTCGTCCGTCAGGTGCCAGTTGAAGACGTTCAGCTTGTGCATCGCCAGCAGGTCAAGCCAGCGCTTGATCTCGTCCACCGTCTGGAAATGCCGCGACGAATCGAGCATCAGCCCCCGCCAGGGAAAGCGCGGCGCATCGCGGATCGACACGCAAGGCAGCGACCCGTCCGCGGACCACAACTGCCGCAACGTCTGCCGCGCGTAGAATTCGCCTGCGTCCGACGAAGCGCGGATCAATGCACCCGTCGCGGCGGACACCTCCAGCTCGTAGCCCTCCCGCGGCAATCCCTCGACCCGCTCCACGCGGACCAACACGCTCCCCGAAAGCACCTCGTCCCGCCACTCGACCTTCGCCGGCAGCGGAATCAAGGCCGGCCGGACGACCGGTTCAGCGGTCGCGAGCATCGCCGGCAGCAGCACGAGCAAAAGCCATCCTGCCTTTGCGGGAACGCCGGCCAAACGACCGCGGTTGCTCGGATTCGCCGGCCTTGGGGATGCAGGTTTCATGTTGATGGAAAGGTTTGGGTGCCGCTCTCTGGCAGCTTGCAGGCCGGCGGGCAAGCCATCGCGCCGCTGCGCCTTTTCCGCTTCCTTGACTCCCGCCCTCCGATCTCCGAACCTCCGCCCAATCCGATGAAGCGTCCGCTCTTCCTCCTCCTCGCCGCGCTTGCCGCTCCGTTCTCCGCCGCGGCGCAAGGTCCCGGTGCCACGGTCATCGCCGAGCGCACCCGCTTCTTCGAAACCCTGGATCTCAACGACGACGGCTTCCTCGACCGTGACGAGGCCTCCGCGCTCCGGCTTCCCGCGCCCGCCCTGCGCACGCTCTTCCGGAAGGTCGATCGGAACCTCGACCGCAAGATTTCCCTCGCCGAATTCCTCGCCGTCCCGGTCAAGCGCATGCCGATCACCATCCCCGGCGATCCGATCGTCGATCCCCCGCCGCCCCCGCCGCCGGCCGATCCGCTTTCCATCAGCCAGTTCCTCGGCCTGCCGCTCGAGGAAGCCATCGCCCTCGCCGTCCGCGAAGGCCGCCCGTGGCGCGTGATCATTCCCGGCCACTTCTACACGATGGAGTATCTCGAAAACCGGGTGAACTTCCGGGTCACCAACGGCATCGTCACCGACGTCACCCGCGGCTGATGCTGCCGCGCCTCGGCCAGCTCGTCCGCTCGATGCGACCCTCGCAACGCCGGGCCTTGGGCGGATTGCTGGCGGTGCTGATCCTGTCGCTCCTCTACTCCGGTTCCTACGCGGTCCTGCGGCTCAACGGCTACCTCGTCCGTGGCAGTTCGACGGACTACGGCGACGGGATGTATGCCGGCAGTGGATTTCACTACGACAAAGGCGGAGCCTTCTATGCCGACGGCAGCGCCACGATGTGGGGGCACGACATCACCGACCGGACACCGCTCCACACCCTGCGCTTCTTCACGCCGATGATCCGGATCGAAATGGCGCTGCGCAACGTGGTCTCGCGCTTCCGCTGAGGACGCGGCCCCGCGGGTTTTGAGTTGGACGACGGAGTCCGGCCCCATGAGGCTGGACGAAATCCATGACGATCTCCCGCCTCCCGCTGCTGCTTCTCCTCGGATCATCCCTGGCCAGCCTGCCCGCCACCGCCGACGAGGTCCGCCCGGACCAGATCCAATTCCGCCGGCAGGCCGCGACCCGCATGGTCTTCGATGCCGCACAGAACATCCCGCTGGCCTCCCTCCGCCCGGCGAAGGTGGTCGATCTCGACCTGATGCATCCGGAGTTGCAGCCGGATTCCGGAATCACCTGGGAAATCAAGGACGGCGGCCTTGCCGGCTCCCCCAAGGAAGCCGGCGGCGCGTCGCTCCGCTGGGTCGGCGGCTTCAATCCCTTCGCCACCTACGACCTGGTGATCCGCAGCGCCCAAGGCGATGGCTCGGCCGGGATGAAGTTCCTCGATTCCAGCGATGGCACCACTCTAACAGCCAGCCTGGATTTCAAGGACGGCAAGCCCTCGGCCATCGCCTGGCAAGTGACCACCGGCGGCAAGCAGGTCATCGCCAAAAACTGGCCCGTCCCCGCCGGCACCTCGGCCAAGGACCTGACCCTGCGCGCCCAGATGTCCGCCGTGGGGGTCAACCTGCTTCTCGAATCCTCCGGCACGTCCGTCCTCGTCGGCCACTCGGATTTCGCCAAGCACCTCGACCTCCGCGAACGCGAGAAGTTCCAGCGCATGGACTTCGCGGTCGCCACCGAGCTCAAGCCCGGCGCGAGCCTCCTGTTAGATGGCGCCTCCTCTTCCCTCACCCCCGGTTCGGGCCAGGCCGACATCCGGGCGATCACCGACGAGGAAGGCGCGCCGCTTCTCGACGAGGGCCGGCTCTGGTTCACCATCACCGTCCGCGGCCGCGGCCTGCCCCATCCGCTGCAAGGCGTCTTTTCGCTCAACCCCTCCGTCTTCGACCTCCGCTTCGAAGGCATCATCGTCTTCGACATGGCGGACGGCCTGCTCCGCAACGAACTGGCCTCCCATCTTTTCCGCGACACCAAGTCCGGCGAATGGCGCGGCTGGACCACCGGCTTCAGCGCCCTCGGCGGAACGGGCAAGGGTGAGGAAAAGACCATCCTCGCGGTCTCTTCCGTCCGCGATCCCCGGCGCGGCTTCTCCATCATGAAAGCCCGCCCGATCGGTCTCTCCGGGGCTCATGAAGACCCGCACGGCGTTTACGACGAGGCAGCGGGCAAATGGCGGCTCCTCGTGTGCGAACACGGCAAGACCTACCGCGCCGGCATGTGGGAAAGCGACCACTGGGACCGCGGCTTCACCCGCCTCGCCGGTCCGGTGGAAATGGACAGCACCGGCACCATGATCCAGACCTTCGGCGAAAAGCGCTTCGCCCTCTTCGGCAGCGCCGACCGCAAGATCTACATCCGGACCTATCCGGACCTCCAGCCCGCCGGGGAACTGAACGTGACCCTGCCGCCCTGGAACGACCAGAACGGCACCCGCATCTGGCCGAACGTCATCCCCCTGCCCGAAGGCTATCCCGCACCCTACATCGCGCTGATGATGGACCGCGCGAACTTCCCCGGCATGCCCAAGCCGAACTGGACCTACGGCGCGCTCTACCTCTACCACGGGCATTTGCCCGGGCGCTGAGTCGCCTCGCCCGACAAATCCCCCGCAATCCCCCCGTTAGACCCCCATGACCTTCCGCCTCCTCACCGCCGCCCTTGTCCTCGCCACCGCCGCCGCCGCGGAGGAAGCGCCGAAATTCCAGGACCTCTTCAACGGCCGCGACCTCTCCGGCTGGGTCGACGTCAACACCTCGCCCGCCACCTGGTCCGTGAAAGACGGCCTGCTCGTCTGCACCGGCCTGCCGATCGGCGTGATGCGGTCGGAAAAGCAATACGAGAACTTCATCCTCCACATCGAGTGGCGGCACATGAAGGAAGGCGGCAATTCGGGCATCTTCGTCTGGAGCGAGGGCACCGCACCCGCCGACCGCCCCCTGCCAAAGGGCATGGAAGTCCAGATGCTCGAACTCCAGTGGCCGAAGCTGAACCCCAAAGCCGACGGCACGCCGAACCACCCCGGCTACGTCTCCGGCGAACTCTTCGGCGCCAACGGCCTGACCGCCATCCCCGACAACCCGCGCGGCGAACGCAGCATGTCCACCGAGATGCGCTGCAAGGGCGTCGGCGAATGGAACAGCTACGTCGTCGTCTGCGTCGACGGCACCATCAAGCTCTCGATCAACGGCAAGTTCGTGAACGGCATGCGCGGGGCGAGCGTCCGAAAGGGCTACCTCTGCCTCGAGGCCGAAGGCTCGGAGATCCACTTCCGCAACATCCGGATCCTCGAGCTCCCCGGCGGCAACGCGACGCCGGAGCAGACCGCCCCCGTGGTGAAATAGGGCCGGAAAAAAATTTCAGGGATTTTGAACGTTCACCCGGATCAAGGGTCTCAATCCATGAAGACCGCGTTTTACGTGAGTTTTCATGTAAGGGTGAACAGCATATTGTCAGGTTCCGGTTCGCCGGGCTTGATGATCTTAGCCGCCGGGGGTGGGACCCCGGCGGCAATTTTTTTGCCCGGATGTCGGAGTCCGGAAAACCCGCCTCAGCGCCGCTTCTTCCCCGGCCCCTCCATCGCCGCGGCGACCGCGCCGGGCAGGTTGACCCCGCCATTTCCACCGAGCCGGGCATCGATCGCCTCCAGCCGCTGGATCAGGTCGCGCACGTCCTTCCGCGCCGCCGGTCCGCCGGCCGCCTCGCAGAAATGCGTCCGGCAGCCGAAGGGGCGGCCTTCGTAGATCTGGCAGCGCCCGCCTTTCAAAAACGGACAGGCCCCGTCCGCCGTCTCCGGCACGCTGGTCCGCCCCGCCGCCCGCCAGGCCAGGGCCGCCACCAGGGCCTCGCCCTTGGTGAGAAAAGGCGTCCGCCCGGTCATCCGGAAACGGCAGCAATCCCCGCGCCCGGTGCAGTTCCGCTCGATCGGCCGCGCTTCCCACTCCCGGTAAATCGCCCGCACCTCCGCCGCCGCGGCCTGAAGATCGGGATCGCGCTTCACGGCAGCCCGAGCTTCTGGACCCGGATGTTCCGGAACTCCACCCGGCCCTGGTTGAACTGCAGGCCGATGTGCCCGCCCGCCAAGGGCTTGCGGTCCTTGTAATCGACGACCTTCGCGCCGTTCAGCCAGACCTCGACCCGGCCCGACTCGACCTTCACCCGGAATCTCCGCCACTCCGGCGCCTCGCCGCCGTCGTGCCGCAGCCGGCCGACCAGGCTGCCGGTGGGATAAGGGTTGGACGAAGGCGCGATGTTCAACTCGTAGCACTCCGTCGCCGGATCGCTCACCTCCTTCGGCGTGGAAAGGAACACGCCGCTGTTGGTCCCTTCCGGCGCGCGGAATTCCACCTCCAGCTCGTAGTCCTGATACACCCCGCGCGTCGTCAGCAGGCCCACCGCCCCTTTGGTCGCCACGATCGCCCCGTCCCGGACCTGCCAGTCCACCTTGCTTTGCGCGTCCCAGCCGTCGAGGTCGCGGCCGTTGAAAAGGTCCACCCACCCGGCCGCCGCCATGCCCGCGAACCCCAGCATCCAGCCCAACAGCACGGCCACCGTTCTCATGTTTCCAGTCTGCCGGGCGCGGATGGTCCTTGCAAGCGCGCCCTGCCTGCGTCCGATTCCGTCCGTGAACATCAAGGCCCTGTTCCTCGCCGCCGCCTTCGTCGCCAACGCCGGCGCGGCCCCGCTCTACACCGCGCCGAAGGAGAACGAAAGGATCGTCCTGATCGGCAACGGCTTCGGCGAGCGCCTGCAATACACCGGCAGCTTCGAAACCCAGCTCCACCTCCGCTACCCCGGACAGCGGCTCGTCGTGCGGAACCTCTGCCACCCCGGCGACACCCCGTCCTACCGCCCCCGCGCCGGCCGCTCCTCGCCCTGGGCCTTCCCCGGCGCCGAAAAGTTCCGCCCCGAACTCGCCCGGCACCGCGGCGAAGGCCAATACCCGTCGGAAGACGAGTGGCTCGCGCTCTGCAAGCCCGACACGATCCTCGCGTTCTTCGGCTACAACGAATCCTTCGACGGCCCGGCCGGGCTCGAGAGATTCCGCGCCGAGCTCGACGCCTTCGTCACCCACACCCTCGCGCAGAAATACAACGGGACCTCCGCCCCCAAGCTCGTCCTGGTTTCACCCATCGGCTTCGAGGACGTCCGCGAACTTCGCGACACCCCGGACGGCGTCCAGGAAAACGCCCGGCTCGAACTCTACACCGCGGAGATGCGGAAAGCCGCCGCGGCAAGGCAGGTCGGCTTCATCGACCTCTTCACCCCGACCTTGAAACTCTACGGGGAGACCAAGGAATTCCTCACCCTGAACGGATTCGCCCTCAACGACGCGGGTGACCGGCGCGTCGCCAGCCTCCTCGCCGACCTGCTTTACCAGCCCGCACCGATGTTCCTCCAGGCCGACCCCAACAAGGTCCGCGACCTCGTCGTCGAGAAATCATGGTTCTGGCACCAGGACCACCGCATGCCCAACGGCGTCCAAGCCTACGGCCGGCGCCGGGAGCCCTTCGGCAGCATCCACTACCCGCAGGAGATCGAAAAAATCCGCCAGATGACCGCCAACCGCGACGAGGCGCTCTGGACCCTCGTGGAAGGGAAGCAGCCGGACCTCGCCGCGGCCGACGCCAGGACCCGGCCGCTCGATCCCGTGGAGTCGAATTTCACCGGGCAGGCCGACTATTTGAACGAGGAGGAAGCGCTCGGGAAATTCACGATGATGGACGGCTTCCGGATCGCCCTGTTCGCCTCGGAACTGGACTTCCCCGACCTCGCCAACCCGGTGCAGATGACCTTCGACAACAAGGGCCGCCTCTGGGTCTGCACGATGCCGAGCTATCCCCACTACCGCCCCGGCGATCCCTTGCCCGACGACAAGATCCTGGTGCTGGAAGACACCGACGGCGACCATCGCGCCGACCAGCAGACCGTCTTCGCCGACCGCCTCCACCTGCCGTCCGGCTTCGAGCTCGCGCCGGAAGGCGTCTATGTTTCCCAGCGACCCAACCTGCTGCTGCTGCAAGACACCAACCGCGACGGCAAGGCCGACCGCCGCGACATCGTGCTCGGCGGCTTCGACCCCCACGATACCGGCCAAGCGATCGGTGCCTTCAGCTCCGACGCTTCGGGCTCGATCTACCTGGCGGAAGGCGACTTCCTCCACTCCCAGGTCGAAACCGCCTACGGACCGCAACGCTCCACCGGCAGCGGCATCTGGCGCTTCGATCCGAAGTCCCACCGGCTCGAACGCGCGGTGCAGGCCCATTTCGACAACCCCCGGGGCATCGCCTTCGACGATTGGGAGCAATGCTTCATCGCCGATGCCTCCGAAGGCGAAAGCTGGTGGGCGCTCCCGCTTTCGGCCAAGGCTCCCTTCAGCCACGAGATCCCGAAGGTCGCCCCCGTCGCCCCAAAACGCGCCCGGCCCGCTTCCGGCGCCGAGTTCGTCTCGTCGCGCCATTTCCCGGAGGAAATGCAGGGCGCCCTCCTGACCTGCCACGCGATCGGTTTCCAAGGCACCGGCATCACCGCGATCCATGACGACCAAGGCGGCTTCGGCGGCAAGCCGGCCGGCGATCTCGTCACTTCCAGCGATCCGAACTTCCGCCCGGTCGATCTCGAGTTCGCGCCCGATGGCTCGCTTTACATCCTCGACTTCCACGACCCGCTGGGCGGCCAGATGGAGCATTCGGCCCGCGACCCGAACCGCGACAAGTCCCACGGCCGCATCTACCGCGTCACCCACAAGACCCGCCCGCCGGTCACCCCGTCGCTCATCGCCGGCGCCTCCATTCCCCAACTCTTCGCCACGCTGAAGGAACCCGAATACCGCACCCGCTACCGCGCCCGCCGCGAACTCCGCAACCACCCGCCGGAAATCGTCGCGTCCGCCGCGAAAGCGTGGATCGCCACGCTCGACAAGGCCGACCCGCGCCACGAGCACCACCTCTGTGAAGCACTTTGGGCGACCTCGGCGCTGCACCGGACCGACCGCGAGATCCTCGGCCTCTGCCTCGATGCGAAATCGCACCAAGCCCGCGCCGCCGCCGTCCGCGTCCTCCGCCATGCCTGGCGCGGGATCCCCGATCACCCCGCGCTGCTCTTGAAAGCCGCCAACGACCCGCACCCGCGCGTCCGCCTCGAAGCCATCGTCGCCGCCTCCTGGCTCGACAATCCCGACGGCGCGCGGATCGCGCTGGAGGCGCTCAAGCACCCGATCGACCAGTGGATGCCGCACGCCATCCGCACCGCCTTCCTGACCCTCGGCGACGACGTCGAAGCGCTCAGAAAAGACGGCAAGCTCGACCTTTCCGCCAATCCCCGCGCCGCGGACTTCCTCGCCGGCAAGCTCCCGCTCGACGTCGAGCCTCCAAGGTAGGGCCGGACTCCCCAGGCCAAAGCCGGACCAGCCCCATGGACTCCTGCGGCATGATGCAGCTTTGGCTCCGGTTGCGGCCGCTTTATCCTGCCGGCCACGAACCGCCCTCCCGGCCGGTCCGCGGCCTCGCAGGCAAGCCGGGCTCCACCCCGAGCCAAAGCGATGTCGTGCCATCGCACTCCACGCCGATACCTCTGGTGCAGCCCACCCATCCATCAAGACATTCAAACCAATCACGCCAAACCTCCCCTGCCATGAAGAACCCTCAGCGCACGATTTCCCCGGAAATCCGGCATGGCACGCCGCCCGCTGTTTCCATGGCATGAATCACAAGATCGGCTTCCTCCTCGACATGGACGGGGTGATCTACCGCGGCTCCAAGCTCATTCCCGGCGCGTCCGATTTCATCCGCCGCCTCCGCAACCACGGCATCCCTTTCCGCTTCCTCACCAACAACTCGCAGCGCGCCCGCCGCGATGTCGCATTGAAACTCCGCCGCCTCGGCATCGAGGCCAGCGAGAACGAGGTCTTCACCTGCGCCATGGCCACCGCCCGCTTCCTCGCTTCCCAGAAGCCCGGCGGCACCGCCTACGTCATCGGCGAACACGGCCTCGCCGCCGCCCTCCATCGCAACGGCTACACGGTGGTCGACGACGATGCCGACTTCGTGGTCGTCGGAGAAGGCCGCACGCTCACCTTTGAAATGATCGAGCGCGGCGTGCGGCTGGTCGAGAAAGGCGCGCGGCTCATCGCCACCAACCTCGACCCCAACTGCCCGACCGAGCACGGCATGCGCCCCGGCTGCGGTGCCATCGTCGCGATGATCGAGCGCGCCACCGGCGTGCAGGCCTTTTCCGTCGGCAAGCCGAGCCCGGTGATGATGCGCGCCGCACGCACCGAGATGGGCCTGCGCACCGGCGAGGTCGTCATGGTCGGCGACACCATGGAGACCGACATCCTCGGCGCGGTGCAGATGGGCTACCGCAGCGTGCTGGTGCTCAGCGGCGGAACCCGCCGCCAGGACCTGAAAAAGTTCGCCTACCAGCCGGACCTCATCGTCGAAAACGTCGGCGGGATTCCGGACGAGTTTATTTTCGAAAATCTTTCCGTGTTGGCACAATGATAGCTTTCCAGGGTTAGCGGATGGTCCGCGATGAAAGGGTGGTTTCTTGGGTTTCTCCGCCACTTCATCGCGGTGATCCACGGCGGGTCCGGGGTTTCTTGGGTTTTACTCCTGGCCCGCCGTGGACATCACCCTGACAAAAAAGCGGCGGCCGCAAGGCTGCCGCTTTTTGTGTGTCCGCACCGGGGCTTGTGCAATGGACCGCCCGCTTTCCGGGAACTTTGACTTTGTCGTCCACGCTCCGGGTTCCCCATCCTCCGCGCCGGATGCTCCCTGAAATCCAAGCGCTCCTCACCCGCATCGAACGCCAGCACGGCGTCCGCATCCCCTACGCCTGCGAATCCGGCAGCCGCGCCTGGGGCTTCGCGTCGCCGGACAGCGATTACGACATCCGCTTCCTCTTCGTCCGCCCGGAAAGCACCTACCTCTCGGTGCAGGAAGGCATCGAATCGATCGACCTGCCGCTCGAGGGCGAGCTCGATGCCGGCGGCTGGGACATCCGCAAGGCCGCGCGGCTGCTCGGAAAGAGCAACGGCGCTCTGGTCGAGTGGCTGCACTCGCCGGTCATCTACCGCTGCGAGCCCGGCTTCCGCGAACGATGGCAAAGTACGGCACGCGCCGTATTTTCACCCCGCGCGTCCCGCGACCACTATCTTGGCCTCGCCAAACAGATGCTGCTCGGCAAGCTCGACGCCGCCGAGGTCCGCGCCAAGGACTACCTCTACGCCCTCCGCGCCACGCTCTGCGCCCGCTGGATCGCGGCGGGCAAAGGCATCCCGCCGGTCGCCTTCGCCGAGCTGGTGCCGGAAGCCCCGCCCGAGGTCCGCGAGCTGATTCCCGGTCTGCTCGAACACAAGGCGCGCACCGCGGAAAGCGAACGCATGCCGCGGCTGCCGGTGCTCGATGACTTCCTGCACGAAGCGCTCGCGGAGCACATCGAACTCCCGCCAACCCCGCTCGACACCGCCGCTCTCGACCGCCTGCTCCGCACCGAGATCCGCCGCCCGGCCGAGCTTCCCAAGCCCGCCGACTTCACCCTAGACCGCGTCCGCCAGCCCGACCTGCTGCTGCTCGACACGGTCGCCGGCAGCCACGCCTACGGCACCGCGATCGACGGCTCCGACGAGGACCGCCGCGGGATCTTCGCCGCGCCGCGCGCTTTTCTTCTCGGGCTCGATGCCATCGAGCAGGTCGCCGACGAACGCAGCGACCAGGTTTACTACGAGCTCGGCCACTTCGTCGCGCTGCTGCTGAAGAACAATCCGAACGCGCTCGAATTGCTCGCGATGCCGGACGACTGCATCCGTCACCGGCATCCGGCCTTCGCGCTGCTGAAGCCGGAGATCTTCCTCTCCAAGCTCTGCGCGAAGACCTTCGGCGAATACGCGATGGGCCAGATCCGCAAGGCCCGCGGGCTGAACAAGAAGATCGTCAACCCGCAGCCGGAACAGCGGAAGGCGATGCTGGAATTCTGCCACGTCCCGGAAGGCCAAGGCAGCGTGCCGGTGCTCGATTGGCTCGCCGCCCGCGGGATCGACCCGAGAAAGTGCGGCCTCACCGCCGTCCAGCATGCCGCCGGGATGTTCGCGATCTACGATGATCCTCGTAGCGAGGCCCGCGGCCTGGTCTCTCCGAAGGATCCCGACACCCTCGTCTTCAGCAGCGTGGCGAAGGAAGCCGTGCCCGCCGGCTGGATGCACTTCAACGCCGACGCCTTCCAGGCCCACTGCAAGGCGCACCGCGAATACTGGGAGTGGGTCCGCAACCGGAACGAGGAGCGCTTCACCACCAACGCCAGCCACGGCCGCGGCTACGACTCGAAGAACCTGATGCACACCCTGCGCCTGCTCGACATGGCCGGGGAGATCGCCCGGGAAGGCGTGCTCCGCATCCGCCGCCCGAACCGCGACTACCTGCTGCGCGTCCGGGCCGGCGAATTCGCTTACGAAGATCTGGTAGCGCGGGCGGAAGAGCAGCTCGTGGAAGTGCAGTCGGCGTTCGAAGCCTCCTCCCTCCCCGAAGCCCCCGACCGGGACCAGGTGAACGCCCTCCTCATCGAGCTCCGCGAAACGTTCGATGTACTGGACCGCGGACTTTAGTCCGCTCGAAATCCCCAACCGTCCAAGCGGACTAAAGATCCGCGGTCCAGTACACGCCCTCTTGCGACTGGCCATCTGAAGAACATCTCCCCATTTTCCCACCATGGCATGGCGCATCGACGAACAGGTGATCCGCGGCGAGATCGACAACCGCACCCCGGGCCAGGTTCTCGGGCAACTCTGGCTGGTCGGACGCGACGAACCCATCCGCCTCGAACTCGAAGGCAACCCCTGGCGCGATCTCGCCGGGCACCTCCTCCGCTTCACCAACCCCGCCCCGAAAGCCGGCCCGCCGGAAGGCCTCGCCGCCGAGCAATTCGGCGTGGTCGGCGACATTACCGCGTCGCGCAAGGTGAAGGTGCCCGACATCTCCATGGACGAGCTGATGGAGTGCTACCGCAAGAAGGAGCCCTTCCCCTGGCATTGGGGAAACTCGCTCTACCTCGAATGGTTCAGCCAGCGCAACGGCCGCGTCGTGATCGAGACCACCGACTTCACCCTCGAACTCGACGACACCGCGGCGTGGACGATGAGCGAGGAGGAAGAACTCGAGCAACGCCGCGCGAACGAGGCCGCGATGACCGGCTTCATGGACCGCATGCTGCTCGCCGCCGGTGGCTCGGAGGACCAGGAAGATGAAGACGAACCCCAAAGCAAGGCAGAGGCGGAAGCCGATGCCGAAGCCGCGCGGATGGACACCCTGCTCGACCGCATCCAGGCAAGGATGGAACGCGAGGGTCATGACGACTTTGAGAAAATCATGATCGAGGAGCGCGAGCGGATGCGCCGTGAGCGGGGCGAGCCCGAACCGGTGATCACTCCCGAACAGGAGGCGGAACGCGCGAGGTGGATCGAGGAAATGAACGCGATCTGCGAGGAAGCCGTCCGCGAAGCCGAGGCGGACGCATGGAAGGACGAGGAGCCGGAGCGTCACCCCTTGATCGAGCGCACCCTCGATTTCGCGGTGCGGATCCACAAGGAAGCCCGCGAGTGGCTGCCGGAGAATTGCTCCGCCGAGCATCCGCTGATCGAGCTGATGAACGGCCTCACCACCGCCAGCGCGAAGCTCGGCGGCGCGCTGGGAGTCGTCGATGAAGACGAGTGGCCGCCGGACCCGCTCTACGCCGGCAACGTGCTGGTCCGCCTGAAGAAAGCCCGCGGCTACCTTCACGACGCCCTTGCCGGGCTCGACTCCGCGGATCAGGAAAACCTCGCGACTCCCGGCTGGCGCGCCTTTGTCCGCCAGGAAACCCAGGAGATCCTCGGCGAAGTGGAAATCCTCATCGCCGAAGTCCGCGAGGTGCTGGCGGAGGAGGAGTGACCGCAGATGGGAGTGTCGCCTTTCGAGGCGACATGACGATGGATGGGCGGCATCCTGCCGCCCGCGATTTCCGCTTCCCGAAAGGGCTCTTCGATCACCATGTCGCTTTGAAAGCGACACGCCCTGTTCACCGCGCCTTCACCGGCGCCTCGATGATCCCTTCTTCCGTCTCCTGCTTGAGCCGCAGTTGCCCGCAGGCCGCATCGATGTCGTGGCCTTTCTCCAGCCGCAAGGTCGCCGCCACCCCCGCGTTCTTCAGGATGTCCCGGAAGGCCCGGCAGCGGTCCTCCGACGGGCGCTTCCAGTCGAGCCCGTCCACCGTGTTGTAGGGAATCAGGTTCACCTTCGCCTTCAGCCGCCGCGCATGGCCGGCGAGGATCCGCGCCTGCTCCAGGTCGTCGTTCACGCCCTCGATCAGGATGTATTCCAAAGTCAGGTGCTGCTTCTTGCGGGAGTTCCAGTAGTCGAGCGCGTCGAACAACTCCGCGGTGCCCCACTTCTTGTTCACCGGCATGATCTGCCCGCGAACGTCGTCGGTCGCACCGTGCAGCGAGATCGCCAGCCGGATCTGCTGCGGGTGCTCGGCAAGCTTGCGGATCTGCGGGACCAGGCCGGAGGTGGAAATGGTGAGGTGCCGCGCGCCAAGGTGCAGGCCCCACGGCGAGGTGATGATCGACACCGCGGCGAGCAGGTTGTCCAGGTTCGCCAGCGGCTCGCCCATGCCCATGAAGACCAGGTTGTCGACCCGCTCGCCCGACAGCCGCTCCGCCATCAGCACCTGCCCGGCGATCTCCGAGGCATCGAGATTCCGCGAAAATCCGGCCAAGCCCGAGGCGCAGAACTTGCAGCCGTAGGCACAGCCGACCTGGGAGGACACGCAGAGCGTCCGCCGGTCCGACTTCTCGCCGTAGAGCGCGGGATTCGCCGGGATCAGCACGCTTTCCACGTAGCGGCCGTCGTGCAGCTTGAAGAGGAACTTGCGGGTCGTGTCGCCGCTGCCCTGGGTCCGCGAGTGCTCCAGCGCGTGGAGGCGGAACGACGACGACAGCTTTTCCCGCAAAACCGCCGGCAGGTTGCTCATCGCGTCCACCGACCCGGCCTTCTTCTTCCAGATCCAGTCGAGGATCTGCCCGGCGCGGAATGCGGGCTGGCCCTCGGCGGCCAGGTAGGCCTCCAGGGCGGCGGGATCGTATCCGGTCAATGCGGGAAGCACCGCGCCAGCATGGACGGCTTGCCGCCGGCGTCCAATGTTCCATTTGCGCGAAATTCAACCCGTCAAGGCCTCCTCCCGCGCCTCCCCATACGGAAGAACCCCAGCTCCCATCGCGAAAAACCTTCTTTACGCCCGCCAATCTGCGTCCAGCCTTGATCCAAACCCACCCGCTCCCCGCTTGCCCTTCGCTCCCCTCAATTCCCTGAGCGCCCGGATGCTCGGCGTCGTCCTCCTCGGATCGACCGCCCTGCTGCCGACGACCGCCCAGTCCTACACGCCCGTCGATCCCGCCGATGCCCTGGGCATCTGGGATTTCGACAGCACGGCGTCGCCGACCCAGTCCGCCGATGTCCTCACCGGCACGCCGGTGGTGTTCGAAGGCAACGCCGCCTTCAGCGCCAACGCCGCCGGCCGCAGCGGCCAAACAGGCGACCGCTCGCTCAATTTCGGCACCGCCGGCAACAGCGCCGCCCGAGTCACCAACGCCGCCTTCATGGGGCTGCTGAATTCCCGCAACCTCTCCGGCGACCGGCTCAGCGTCGTCTTCTGGCAACGCTGGGACGCCACCACCGGCAATTCCTCCAGCATCTGGTTCCGCTCCGCCGCCACCGGCAACCGCGGCTTCCAAGGCCACCTCCCGTGGGGCGACGGCACGCTCTATTACGACCATTCCGGCTGCTGTGCCGTTCCCTCCCAGCGCCTGACCGTCGCCGGCAGCTCGATCCCCGGCCTCAACTGGCAGCAATGGACCCACATCGCCCTAATCAAGAACGGCGGTGCCAAACAGATCTGGATCAACGGCCAGCTCGCCGCTTCCGTGGCCTCCGGTGCCGCCGCCCTCACCGGCGATTGGACCGAAGTCCTCCTCGGCCGGACCCTCGATTCCGCAACCAACGTGCTCAAAGGCAGGATCGACGATCTAGCGATCTTCGCCACCGCCCTCGATTCCGCCCAGATCGGTGCCCTCGCCGCCGGCACCAAGCCGGTGAACATCGTCGTCGCGCCCATCGACCGCGTGCCCTCCTTCAGCAACGCGACCCCGTCCCCGGGAAGCACCTTCCAGCCCGTCGGCAGCCCCATCGGCTTCACCGTCAGCACCGTCTCCCCGAACACCCTCGCCCCCGGCAATATCCGGCTTTTCCTCAACGGCGCGGACGTCACGCCGACCCTCAGCATCGGCGGCACCACCAGCAGCCGCACCGTCACCTCCTCCGCCACCCTGCTCGCCAACCGCTTCTACACCGCCCGCGCCGAAGCCACCGACCAGGCCGGCCGCACCGGCACCTACACCTGGACCTTCGACACCGCCGATCCCGCCACCACACCCGCCCACCCGCAGCTCGACCTGCCCACCCTGGCCAGCGCCACGGCTCCCACCATCGACGGCAATCCCTCGACCTTCACCGAAACCGCCAACACCCCGGGCTCCTTCCTGGAGCTCGAGCTCGACCGCCACATCCGCACCAGCCGCATCGACCTCGTGGCACCCGCCGGGACCAACTACGCCGGCATCCTCAACGGCACCCGCCTGCGCGTCTTCGGCCTGCGCGACCAGCTGCTCTTTGAAACCACCATCACCTCGGTCGAGCCCGGCGGCACCTGGGCCGTCTTCCTGCCGCCCGGCATCGACGCCCGCCTGATCCGCCTCGACCTCCCTCCCGGCCAGACCAACGGCCGGGGCGACCACCGCATCGCCCTCGCCGACTGGCGTGTCCGCGGCGATCCCTCGCCCGCCGTCGGCCCGCTCAACCTCGCCGCCATCGCCACCGCCACCCAGTCCTCCACCACCGGCACCAACACCGCCGCCCTCGCGATCGATGGCAATGCCGCGACCGTCAGCGAAACCCAGAGCATCGCCGACAGCCACTGGCTGCTCACCCTCGACCGCGCCCGCCCGGTCCGCCGCGTCGAACTGGTCGCGCCGAACAGCGCCTTCTCCCCGCGCCTCAGCGGCCTCACCGTCCGGTTGCTCGACGGCAACTCGAACACCCTGGCCACCACCACCGTCTCCCACCCCGGCGCCGGCGGCACCTGGGGCTTCGACATCCCGGCCGGCACCGCCGATGCCCGCTACCTGCGCATCGGCCTCGAAAACGGCGCGCTCAACGGCTACGGCGACCGCGTCGTCTCGCTCGCCGGCGTCTCCGTTTTCACCGGCACCAACTACGCGCTGGGCACCCCGTGCTACATGGTCCGGCTGGCCGACTCCTTGCCCTCCCCCTCGCTCGCCAACGACGGCAACCACGCGACTTTCACCGAATCCACCACCGCCACCGTCGACTACTACTGGGAAACCGACCTCGGCCAGGAGCGCGCCCTCCACAGCATCCGCGTCGTCGCCTTCGACAACGCCGACCACCAGCGCCGGCTGACCAACGCCACCGTGCGGCTTTACGACGAGAACCACGAGTCGATCTTCTCGCAGAAGCTCGACGGCACCTCCGCCACCTTCGACATCGCCCTGCCCGGCCCGCTCGCCGCCCGCTACGTCCGCGTCGGCCTGGAAAACAAGCAGCGCACCTCCGCCACCGGCGGCACCGAGTGGTGGATCCGCCTCCGCGAGGTGCAGGCCTTCGGACTCCCGCTCGGCGACACCGGCCTCGCCGGCTTCACCGCCACGCCCTCCCAGATCACCGCCGGACAATCGTCCACCCTCGCCTGGCAGGAGAGCGATCTCCACCAGCTCTCGCTCCACCCCGCCATCGGCTCGGTCGGCGCCCAAACCAACACCCAGGGCAGCGGCTCGCTCGCCGTCAGCCCCGCCGCCACCACCGAATACCTCCTCGTCGGCGAAGGACCGAACGGCACGGTCACCCGTGCGACGACCGTCACCGTCAACGGCCAGCTCCTCCCGCCGAGGATCAGCGAGTTCGTCGCCTCCAGCCGCTTCTCGCTGGCCGACGGCTACGGCCAGGAGCCCGACTGGATCGAGATCCACAACCGGAACGCCACGCCGCTGGACCTCGGCGGCCACGGCCTCAGCGACGATCCCGCCGTTCCCCTGAAATGGCTCTTCCCCGCCGGCACCTCCATCCCCGCCAACGGCCACCTCGTGGTCTTCGCATCGGGCAATCCCGCGCCGCTCGATCCCGCCGGCAACCTCCACGCCTCCTTCAGCCTCTCCTCCGCCGGCGAATCCGTCGTCCTCGCCGCGCCCAACGGCAGCGTGATCGATTCGATCGCCAGCTACCCCGCGCAGACCGAGGACCTCGCCTACGGCCGCGCCCTCGACGGCAGCCCCGGCTTCCTCACCCCCAGCCCCCGCCGCCACAACCTCTCCACCCCGCTCGCCGGCTGGCTGCAAGCACCCGCTTTCAGCCACAGCCGCGGCTTCCACGACACGCCCTTCTCGCTGGTCCTCTCCCACCCCGATCCCGCGGCGCAGATCCTCTACTCCACCGACGGCACCGAACCCGCCATTCCCTACACCGCGCCCATCGCCGTGAACGGCAGCCTCGGCGTCCGCGCCACCGTCCGCCGCACCGGCTACCTCTCCCCGCCCGTCGTCACCCACACCTACGTCTTCCGTAGTAGCGTCATGAGCTCGCCGCTCATGAACACGACCTACACCCAGGGCGCGCTCGCCCCGCGCCTCCAGTCCAGCCTCACCCAGATCCCCACCGTCTGCCTCAGCGTCCCGGTCCTGCCCGACGACTACATCGAACGCCCCGCTTCGATCGAAGTCTTCCTGCCCGACGGCTCCGCGCCCCTGCAGGTCAATGCCGGCCTCGCCCGCTTCGGCGGCTCCTACACCCTCTTCGCCAAGAAGAGCTACCGGGTCCACTTCCGCTCCGAATACGGCGCGAAACGCCTAGAGTCGCCCCTGTTCCGCGGCTTCGACCGCGGCATGGCGGCGCTCGACGAGATCGACACCCTCGACCTCTCCGCCGGCAACCAGGACATGAACCAGCGCGGCTTCTACATGGCCAACCGCTTCATCGAGGACACCATGCTCGAAATGGGCAGCCTCAATCCCCACGGCCGCTTCGTCCACGTCTACATCAACGGCACCTACTGGGGCCAGTACAACGCCCACGAGCGGCTCGACGACGATTTCCTCGCCGGCTACCTCGGCGGGTCCGACGACGACTACCTGATCGTCCGCGGCAACGACAACGTCGGCAACGCCTTCGTCAACGGCACGCCCGATCCCGAACACCGCGACTCGTGGGAAAACGTCCGCGCCGACCGCAATTCCTACGTCGCGGTGAAGGACCGGCTCGATGTCTCCCACCTCATCGACTTCATGCTGATCTGGTTCTACGGCAACTCCGAGGCCGAGTTCCGCGCCGCCGGTCCCATCGCGCCCGGCACCGGCTTCAAATTCTGGATCGCGGATGGCGACGGCTTCCTCCGCACCTCCGCGCTGACCCTGGACACCACCACCAACACCGGCCCCGGCGGCCTCTTCGGCGCGCTGGTCACCGAGGGGCACCCGGACTTCAAGATCCTCCTCGCCGACCGCATCCACCGGCACTTCTTCAACAACGGCGCGCTGACCCCGAACCGCAATCTCGCCCGGCTCAACCTGCGGATGACCGAAATCCAGGACAGCCTGATCGCCGAATGCGCGCGCTGGGGCTACCAGACCCCGACGTCCTGGGAGAACGCCGCGCAAACCATCCGCACCGGACTCTTCCCGCAACGCACCACCAATCTCCTCGGTCTCCTCCGCACCCGCGGCTTCTACCCGACCCTCGACGCCCCGGTCCTCAGCCAGCACGGCGGCAGCGTGTCGAACGGCCAGTCGGTCTCCATCAGCGCCGGAAGCGGCACGATTTACTACACGCTCGACGGCTCCGATCCCCGCCTGCCCGGCGGCGCCCTCTCCCCCGCCGCGCTCACCATCGCCTCCGGCGGATCCGTCGTGCTCACCGCCAATTCCACCCTCAAGGCGCGCCTCCGCTCTGGCACCACCTGGAGCGCCCTGACGGCCGCCGATTTCAACGTCACCCACCCGCTCGCCACCGCCGGTCCCTACGCCCTGAACCGCTGGAACGCGAACGAACCGGCCGGCACCGCGCCGCCGAACATGCGCTTCTTCCAAAGCGACCGCGAGGATCCGGACCTCGCCGCGCCGATGGACCTGCCCTGGACCCTCCCGTTCAATCTCACCGACCGCAGCCGCATCAACGGCCTCGGCCTGCAGGGCATCGGCTTCATCAACACCGGCAGCCCCCAGCTCACGCCCGGCGCAGGCTTCGTCGGGGCCGCCGTGCTCGCGCTCGACACCCGCGGCAGCCAGGACATCCGCGTCCGCTGGACCGGCGGCACCGTCGCGCCGAACGAACGCGACTACGGCATCCGCCTCCAGTACCGCATCGGCAACACCACTTCCTTCGTCGATGTCCCCGGCCCCGGCGGCGCGCCCGTGGAATACGTCCGCAACGCCAATGCAGGCCACTCGACCTCCCTCGGCCCCGTCTCGCTGCCGGCCGCCGCCGACAACCAGCAGCTGGTCGAGCTCCGCTGGAAGTACTATTTCCGTAGTGGCACCAGCGGCGCCCGCGCACAGCTCCGGCTGGACGGCATCGAGGTGACCGCCGGCCCCGTGGCCGCCGAAACGCTCGCCATCGCCACTGCACCCGCCGCCGCCCAGACCGGGAGAATCGCATCGGCGGTCGCCGTCCAGGCCCTCGGCCGCAACGGCGTCATCGCGGAAAACTTCAACGGACCCGTCACCCTCGCCATCGCCGGCCAGCCCGGCATGCTCGGCGGCACCGTCACCCGCAACGCCGTCAACGGCATCGCCACCTTCGACAACCTCGTCTTCCCGTCCCCCGGCGCCTTCACCCTGACCGCCGCCAGCGCCGGCCTTCCGGGCACCAGCTACCCCTTCCCCACCCGCGTCGCCGGCCTCGCGGAGCTGGTCGTGCCCGCCTTCATCCAGGGCAGCCACCCGGTGAACGACCGCCGCGTCCCGCACGCCAGCCTGCTGCGCATCGACGGCCTGCTGCCCTCCGCCACCTACCGCTACGCCAACCAGATGGTCACCTCCAGCGACCTCCCCGAGGCGGAAGGCGCGGGCAACATGATCTTCGCCACCGGAAACAGCGGCGCCTTCGTCCGCAGCACGGAATCCCCGCGCTTCCTGCCCGGCGACCTCAACACGCGCCACGGCGAATTCACCACCGGGCCCGACGGCAGCCACACCGGCTGGTTCGTTCTCGAGCCCACCGGCAACCTCCGCTTCACCCCGGGCAACACCGTCCGCACGCGCCTCCTGCTCAACGACGGCGCCGGCGGCGACGTGCCCTTCCACTCCCTCAACGCCACCGCCGGCTCGCAGGTCATCGCCTTCGGCACCGCCAGCGGCCAAGGCTCCGCCCTCCACGGCGACTCCGCCGCCACCGCGCGGAACTTCATGGTCCTCTACTCCGACCCCGCCGGTCTCACCCCGCCGCTCGCCGCCACCCCGGTCGAGGCCAGCGGCGCGGCGGTCGATGCCACCTACGCGCCCTTCTACCAATCCGAAGTCGTCGGCCAGGCCACCCGCTGGGGCGCCATCGTGCCGAACCTGCTGCCCGACGGCGTCCGCCGCTTCGAGCAACGCGACCGCCTGACCGGCCAGATCGTCTCCGTCTTCAGCATCCCGGAAGGCCACGACCTGACCACGGGCCTCGCCACCGGCGACACCTCCACCGGCATCCGCATCCCCGCGGACAACGGCTTCGCCCGCTGGCAGGCGCTGCGCTTCCCGCTGTCCGAAATCAACGCCCCCATCAACGGCCCGACCGGCGACCCGGACCTCGACGGCGTGGAAAACCTGCTCGAATACGCCTTCGGCATGGACCACACCGTCCCCAGCCGCGAAGGCCTGCCGTCCGGGCAGATCGAAAGCTTCAACGGCTCGCCGCACCTGGTCTTCCGCTACCGGCGCCTGCTGGGCACCCACGGACTGACCTACGCCGAGGAACTCTCCGGCGGGCTCGGCTCCTGGACCGACGCCACTTCCTCCTGGGCTCCGGGCGGCAGCGCGGCGCCGAATCCCGACGGCATCACCGAAACCGTCACCCGCCGCCTGCCCGTCCAGCCCGGCCGCAGCTTCCTGCGCCTCCGCGTCGAGCAGCCCTGAAGCTCAGGACGCACCGCCGCCGGACACGTGCTCGTAGGTGTTTCTCAGGAACACCTTCGTCCGCCGCCCCACCGGCACGCTGGCACGCAGGGTGATCGTCCGCCCCGCCGGGCTGCTGGTCTCCAGCACCCGGCCCGAACCGCTGCCGGTCCAGAGGGATCCCGTCCCGAAGCCCGTGCGCCGCGTCTGCTCCGTCCAGGAACCCAGGTCCGCGCTCTGCGAAAGGATGATCCGCACGTCCGAAGGCAGCGGCACCGGAACAAAGAACGTCAGCCCCGGATCGTTGCTTCCGCCGCTCATCACCGCCCGCCGCGCCAGCCAGGCCGGCGGATTCGGACCCGCGGGATTCAGGCGGAACAGCCAGCACTCGATGTTGGAAATCCCGTCGCCGTTCGGGTCCGCATCGGGATCCGCCGCGGTGCTGGTCAGTCCGTGCGCCGTCATCCAGTTGGGGAAGGTCGTCACGCCGTCGTCGCTGGCGATCGTCACCGTCGCGTCGAGGAAGCCGTTGCCCCCGGGAAACAAGACCCCGGTCGCGGTCGTCGTGTAGCGGACCCGGAAGGTCTCCGGGCTTTCGTTGCTGCTGTCATTGACGATCGGCACGTTCACGAAACCGACCGTCTGCCCCGCGGGAATGGTCACCGTTCCCGTGGCACTCCCGCCGGGAAACGTGAAGTCCCCGGGCTGGCTCGCCGTCAGCGCCGTCACTTCCCAGTTCACCGTCGTGTCCGTGGTGCGCGGGGAGTCCAGTTGGATCGGGACCTCAGCCGTCCCCGCCGCCTCGGACACGGTGAAGGACGAGGTGGTCAGGGTCCCGTCGAACTCCACCACGATCCGGCTGATCTGGAAACGCTGGTAGATCCCGCCCGTTGAAGTCATCTGCCAGCTCAGGTTGCCCACCCGGTTGAAGCTCGAATTGAAGGTCACCGTCGTGCCGGCCAGCGCGGTGCCGGTCGAGTGGCCCTGGGTCGACCCGTTGCCGTTGAAGAATCTGGTGAACCCGACGTTCACCGCCTGCCCGCTGGTATACGGGTGGATCGTCGCCGAGCGCACCGCGAAAACCCGGCCGGCCGGACTGTAGAGCTGCATGGTGACCGTCTGACCGGAAGAAAGCGTCGCGGGTGTGAATGCCTTCACCCCGGTGAAGGCATTGCTGATCGGTCCCACCACGAAACACGACGAGACCGAAGACTCCAGACGGAGCCCCTGCTCGTTGTAGGGCAGGGCAAGGGCGACCGAACCGGAAGTGGGCATCGGCACCTGGTCGAGGTCGAACTCGACGATCTCCGCCCGCAGCGCCGCCGCCGATATCAGGGCAAGCGCGGGAACTTGGAACAGGAGCGGACGGGCGGAACGGGCAAACGGAACAAGGGTGGGTGTCATGCAGGGAGACCCGCGGGATGCGGATTTGCCCCCTTCATCAAGATCCCCCGCCGGGAGTTTCCGGGAATCTTCACCCTCCCGGAAATTCCACGTCCCGGCCGCTTTTCTCCGGTCGGCGGGAATTCGCCTTGAGGAAGACCGCTGGTCCGGCGGACGATGCGCCCGCCTCGCCGCCGCCCCTTTCTCCTGCATGAAACTCATCAGTGGTACCGCCCACCGCACGCTCGCCGAACGCATCGCAGCAACCCTCGGCGAATCCCTCGCCGACGTTCACGTCACGGCCTTTCCCGACGGCGAGACCTTCGTGAAAATCAACGAGAACATCCGCGGCGACGATGTCTTCATCATCCAGCCGAGCTGCCCGCCGACCAACCACAACATCATGGAGCTCCTCATCATGGTGGACGCCGCGCGCCGCGCCAGCGCCGGCCGGATCACCGCCGTGATGCCCTTCTTCGGCTACGCCCGCCAGGACCGCAAGGACCAGCCCCGCGTCCCCATCACCGCCAAGCTGGTCGCCAACCTGCTCACCTCCGCCGGCGTCGGCCGCGTCCTCACGATGGACCTCCACGCCCCGCAGATCCAGGGCTTCTTCGACATCCCCGTCGACCACCTCTACGCCAAGCCCGCGCTGATCGGCTACCTCCGCGAACGCCACCCGGACGCCTCCAATCTCAGCGTCGTGTCGCCCGATGTCGGCGGCGTCAAGATGGCCCGCGCCTACGCCGACGCCCTCGGCGCGGACCTCGCCATCGTCGCCAAACACCGCATCAGCGCCACCCGCGTCGAGGCCATGAACGTGATCGGCGAAGTCGAAGGCCGCGACGTGATCCTGGTCGACGACATGACGGAAACCGCCGGCACCCTGACCGCCGCCGCGGAAATCCTCAGCAAGAACGGCGCCCGCCGGATCTTCGCCGCCGTCTCCCACGCCGTGCTCGGCGACCTCGGCCGGGAGCGGATCAAGAACTCGGCCATCGAGGAGATCATCACCACCGACTCGGTGCCCCAGGCCTCCGGCGACAAGGTCCAGGCCGTCGGCATCGCCCCCCTGCTCGGCGAGGCGATCCGCCGCATCCACGGCGGCCAGTCGGTGACCTCCCTGTTCGAGGTCTGAACACCGCCCGGGCATTGATCCAGAATCCCGAAGCATTGGATTGCCTTGGGGCTCAGGGACTGATACCGGAATTGCCGGCCCGCGCGCCTCACCCGTCGCCCGAGGCCTGTTTCCCGTAACCAAGACTGCCGGCTTTCCCCGGAGCTGCAGGGCTTTTTGCTGTCCCCGCGTTCACCCTTGCCCGCATGAAACCCACCAAGTTCGTCGTTTTCGCCGCCCTCCTCCTGCTGCTGGCGGCCTGGTTCGGATTCCCCGTCCGCCCGCTGCCAGCTCCTGAAAAACAGGCCGTATCCATTTCGCCGCCCGCCGCTCCGGCCCCGGCCTCACCCGCCGTCCCCGCTTCCCCGGATGTGCCCCGCGACCCAGGCCCGCTGACCATGACCGTCGCGGAAGCCATGCAGGCACCCCGCCAGCCGGACCTCGCCAAAGTGACCGCTTTCAACGACTGGGCCGCCCGCTGGATGGCCGCCGATCCCGCCGGGCGTGAAGCCATGCGCGCCGAAGGCCTGAAGCTCGCCGCCGAACGCCGCCCGGAGATGAAAGTGCTCATCGCCACCCACCCGCGGATGGCCCTCGACCAGGCCGTCCCGCGGGTGATCCTCCAGGACCTTCCCGCCGAAATCGCCGCGCAGCTCGAAAAACCCGTCTCCGCCACCGGCGACCTCAACGTCTACCGCGGCCGGCCCGAAGGTGACCTCGCCCCGGGCACCGAGCTGACCCTGCGCTATTTCGAGACCCCCGACGGCTCCAGCTACAAGGCCCGCGTCTCCGCCGAACTCGAAAGCTTGAACTCCAGACAGGGCGTCGCCCTGCGCGGCATCGCGATCGACCGCGAAATGGCCGTCGCTTCCAATCCGGTCCGCTCCCTCGAACGCGGCGAACGCATCCCGCGCGGTGCCAAGGTGGAGGCATTCTGCCCGGTCTCCAAGACCACCACCCCGGAACCCGCCCCCGAGGAACCGGTCACCGACGAAACCCCCACGGTCGAAATCGGCGAACGGATCATCCGCCTCTGCGACGGCTCCCACGTCCGCGTCCTCGAGGAGGAAGGCAGCCAGTTCCTGATGGCCACCGGCAACCCCGGCGCGGGCTTCTTCTACGACACCCACCCCGGCACCTCCTCCCGGGCGATCGGCAATTTCCGCTGCCTCTACATCCGCATCACCTACCCCGACCAGCTCAAGGCCCCCAACACTGAGGACCGCGCCCACTCCGACATGCGCGACGTCTCGCGCTTCTTCCTGGAAAACAGCTTCGGCCGGATGACCACCACCTCCACCGTCACCCCGGTCATCACCCTGCCCTACTCGCAGGCCTGGTACATCGCCAAGGACAGCGAGGTCGACGGCCTCGGCCTGGTCCACAGCCACGCCCGCGCCGAAGCCCGCAAGCTCGGCTACGACCCGACCCAGTTCAACTGCACCATCGTCCGCGTCAACGGCGGCCCGCGCCTCAGCGGCATCTCCTGGGGCGGCGGCGACCGCGTCTGGGTCACCTGGAACGGCATGGACGTCCTCAACCACGAGGCCGGCCACTCGCTCGGCCGCAACCACGCGAACTTCTGGCAGACCAGCGACGGTTCGGCCATCGGTGTCGGCAGCAACCAGGAATACGGCAACGGCTTCGACGTGATGGGCGGCGGCGGCGGCTTCGCGGCCCACTACAATTCCAAGAGCAAGCGCGACCTCGGCTGGCTCGACGACGCTTACGTCCACCGCCCCTCCGCCTCGCCCGCGGCCAGCGGCGTCTATCGGATCCACGCCTACGACCAACCCCAGATCGAGACCGGAAAACGCTACGCCCTCCGCGTCGAAAAGGACGCCCAGCGCCGCTTCTACCTCGAATACCATCCGGCCTACAACACCGCCCTCGCCAACTCCGTCCTGATGATCATCGACGGCCTCGGCTCGAACTGCGGCCACCTCATCGACACCACTCCCGGCAGCGCCGGCGGCAAGGGCGATGCCGGCATCACCGTCGGCCGCACCTTCAGCGACTTCGAGTCCGACATCCACTTCACCGTCCTCTCGAAAAACGCGACCACCCCGCCCTCGATGGACGTCGCCTACCAGCGCGGGCCCTTCCCCGGCAACCAGCCGCCGACGCTCTCCCTCGCCGCCTCCGCCACCACCATCGCCACCGGCGGCAGCATCACCTTCACCGCCACCGCCGCGGACCCCGATAACGACACGCTCGCCTACCACTGGGACTTCAACGACGGCGTCGTCAGCACCAACACCCCGGTCTTCACCCGCAGCTTCACCACCGCCGACCAGATGACCGTGCTCTGCACCGTCTCCGACATGAAGGGCGGCAGCACCCGCCGCCACGTCGTCGTCAATGTCGGCAACCACGGCCGCGGCATCGTCACCGGCCGCATCACCGCGGACGGCCAGCCCCTCGCCGATGTCCGCGTGACCAGCGACAACGGCAAGTACTGCTTCACCGACAGCAACGGCGACTACGCCATCAGCGACCTCACCGCCGGTGCCCGCACCCTCACCGCCACCCTCGCCGGCTACACCTTCACGCCGTCCTTCACCAATCCGATCACCGCCGTCGTCAACTCCACCGTCCCCGCCGCCGACTGGACCGCCACCAGCGTGACCGAAGTCACCATCGCCGCCACCGATGCCGCTGAAGGCGGCGCCGCGGGCAGCTTCGTCCTCACCCGCAGCGGCGACACCACCGCCGCCCTCGACGTAAACGTCGCGCCGGTCACCGGCCTCGCCGCCAAAACCACCGACTACACCTTCTCCCCCGATTACGTCGCCAACGGCTCCCTCTACAAGTTCACCATCCCCGCCGGCCAATCTTCCCTCACGGTCAACGTCGCGGCCGTGAACGACGCGCTCCAGGAAGGCCCGGAAACCGTGAAGCTCCAGCTCTCCGTCGGCACCTACCAGGTTCGTAGTAGCGGCGTCGCCATCCTCACCATCGCCGACGACGACACGACCCTGCCGGTCGTCAGCGCCGCCGCCACCGACCTCTACGCCTCGGAAACCCCCGGCGACACCGGCAGCTTCCGGATCACCCGCACCGGCTCCACCGCCGCCGCTCTGAACGTCGCCGTTGCCTGGAGCGGCACCGCCGCGAACGGCAGCGACTACACCTCGCTCCCCGCCACCGTCCAGATCCCCGCAGGCCAGGCATCCGCCATCCTCGCCGTCGGCGCGATCAACGACTCCCTCGCCGAAGGCCTCGAGGACGCCACGCTCACGATCTCCAGCAACGCCGCCTACATCCGCGACAGCACCGCCCAAACCGCCACGGTGACGATCACCGACGACGACGTGCCCGTGGTCACCGTCACCGCCTCCGACGCCAGCGCCAGCGAGGCCAACCGCGACCCCGGCCTGCTGCTGGTCACCCGCACCGGCCCGACCACCGCCCCGCTCACCGTTTACTACGGCGTCGCCGGCAGCGCCCTCCACGGCACCGACTACCAGGCGCTCACCGGCCAGATCGTCATCCCCGCCGGCGCGACCAGCGTGCCGGTCGTCATCACGCCCTACGACGACGACCTCGGCGAAGGAGACCCGGAAACCGTCACCTTCAACCTGACCACCTACAACGGCGTCTATCAGCTCGGCACCGCCTACGCCGCCACGGTGAACATCGCCGACAACGACGACCTGCCGATGATCTCCGTCCGCGCCAACACCACCGCCGCGGAACCGTCCACCACCGGCAATTTCATCATCCGCGCCCTCGGCTCCGCCACCGGCAACATCACCGTGAATTACACCCTCTCCGGCACCGCCACCGCCGGCAGCGACTTCACCGCGCCCAGCGGCAGCGTCACCCTCTCCGCCGCCTCCGCGAACGAGGTCACGGTGAACATCCCCGTCCTCAACGACAGCCTCGCGGAAGACACCGAGACCGTCGTCATGACCCTCACCCCCGGCGCCGGCTACCGGATCTTCAACGACGGCAGCGCCACCCTCCGCCTCGAGGACGAGGATTCCGGTGACCGCGTGATGGTCTCCGCCTGGCACGACAGCGTGGCCGAGGCCACCACCGCGGACACCGGGAAGTTCTACTTCTCCCGCAAGAACACCACCGGCGAACTCGCCGTGAGTTATGCCATCGGCGGCAACGCGGTGAACGGCAGCGACTACGACCAGCTCACCGGCTCCATCGTCATCCCCGACGGCGCGAGCGGCGCGGACCTCGTCATCACTCCGGTCAACGACACCCTCGTCGAAGGCACCGAAACCGTCACCGTCACGGTGCTCGCCGCCACCGGCTACGGCGTGGACATCCCGTCCACCGCCACGCTCTACATCGGCGACAACGAGACACCGCCGATCAGCGTCGGCTACCAGACCGCCACCGGCACCACCACCGAGGCCCCCGGCGCGCTCGGCGAATACCGCGACATCGCCGTCACCCTCACCGCCGCCAGCACCGACGCGGTCACCGTGGAATACACCTCCGGCGGCGGCACCGCCACGGGCGACGACATCGACTGGACCTTCGTCGATGCCGCGAATGCCAACACCCCGATCCCCGGCGGCACCCTCGTCTTCCCGCCCGGCACAACCTCGCAGACCGTCCGCATCAAGGTCCGCAACGACGGTGTCGCCGAGGGCAACGAGACCATCATCCTCGACCTCAACAACGCCCGCCACGCCCGTCTTTCCAGCACGCTCGAAAAGCACACGCTGACCGTCAGCGACGCGAACGACCCGCCCGCCCGCGTCCGCTTCGTCACCGCCACCACCACCCGCGGCGAGGGCGACGGCACCGAGCCGCTGCTGATGGCCGTGCTCGACCGCCCGCTCGCCACCACCGCGACCGTCAACTACTCCGCCAGCGGCACCGCCAGCGCCGGCAGCGATTACACCCTCGCCCCCGGCCCGCTCAGCTTCGCCCCCGGGGAGACCGTCAAGCTGCTGCCCTTCGCCCTCCTCACCGACGGCGTTCCGGAACTTGCCGAAACCGTCGCCATCACGCTCGACGCGCCTTCTAACAGCGTCCTCGGCACGCCCGCCACCCACACCATCACCATCAGCGACAGCAACCGCCCCGCCGTCTCCATCGCCGGACCCGCCACCGTCGCCGAAAGCGAAGGCAACGTCGAGTTCACCTTCAGCCGTCCCGGTGCGACCACCCTGCCGCTCGAAGTCTTCTTCACCACCGGCGGCACCGCCGTCGCGCCCGCCGACTTCAACGCGCTGCCAGCCAGCATCACCATCCCCGCCGGGGCCTCGGGCGTCACCCTGCCCGTCACCCTTGCCGACGACGCGACCGAGGAGCCCGACGAAACCCTCGTCCTCACGATCGCTTCCAACGTGAACTACGACCTCGGCCCGGTCAGCCAGGCGGCCACCACCGTGATCGACGACGACGCGCCGCCGGTCATCGCCATCACCTCGCCCGTCCGCTCCGAAGTCGCCATCCCGGACGGCACCGGCCTGGTGATCGTCGCCCAAGCCACCCGCGAGACCGCCGGCGGCAACGTCGCGGTCCCGATCGTCTGGAGCACGCTCTCCGGCCCCGGCACGGTCACCTTCGAAAGCACCGGTGCCACCACCACCACCGCCACCTTCCCCGCTCCGGGCGACTACCGTTTGCAAGCCAGCGCCACCGTCGATGCGACCACCGTGACCGAGGAGCTCTTCGTCCAGGTCGGCCGGACCCTCACCGCGCAGACCATCGGCACCACCACCGCCGCCGGCTCCTGGAGCGAGGCCGACAGCGTCCCGGGATCGCTCGCCGGCGGCACCCTCACGATCACAGGTGCCTCGACCGGCATCAGTTCCACCGGCACCAGCGATGGCTTCTACTTCCTCGCCGCCCCGCGCAGCGGCGACTTCGACATCAGCGTCCGCGTCGCCAGCCGCCTCAATCCCGGCGGCAGCAATTCCTGCCGCATCGGCCTGATGGCCCGCGCCTCCTCCGCCACCAACGCGCCCTACGCCTACACCCATTACCGCGGCAACGGCCCCCACTCCTACCAGGCCCGCCTCACCGCAGGCACCGCTCCCTACTCCAGCACCGGCAGCGAAACCTACACCCTGCCCCGCTACCTCCGCCTCGTCCGCAGCGGCGACAGTTTCATCGCCTACCACAGCGCCGACGGCATCACCTGGGTCCAGCGCGGCAACGCCCAAAGCATCCCCGCCATGGGCCCCGCGCCGCTGGTCGGCATCGCCGTCACCAGCGCGGTCACCGCCACCGCCGCCACCGCCGTGCTCGACCAGGCGAACTTCCACCTCCCGACCAATATCGGCCCCGCCGTGAATGCCGGCGCCGCCCTCGCCGGCAGCGGCCCTTGGAACCTGGACGCCACCGTGAGCGACGACGCCCGGCCCGCCGCGCTCGCCACCCTCTGGCAACCCGAAGGCGGGGTGAATTTCACCAACGCGTCGAATCCCGACACCGCCGTCAGCTTCGACGCCTCCGGCAACTACCGCCTGCGCCTCACCGCCAGCGACGGCGCGATCACCACCTTCGACGATACCACCGCGAACGTCATCGCCGGCAGCCCGCTCCTCGCCTGGCGCGATTTCCATTTCGGCAGCACCGAAGGCACCGGCGACGCCGCCAACCTCGCCGACAAGGACCGCGACGGGCTGGAAAACCTCGTCGAATACGCCCTCCTGACCTCGCCCGGCCAGCCGAACCCCTCGCCCTTCACCCTCGCCGCCACCCCGGGCCAGATCACCCTCTCCCTGTTGCGCGATCCGGCACGCTCGGATGTTTCGATCCACATCGAGTCCTCCTCCACCCTCACCGGCTCCTGGTCGACCATCGCCAGCAGCACCTCCGGATCCGCGTTCGTCTCGTCCGCGCCCGGGGTCACGGTCGGCGAATCGGCGGCCACCCCGGCGGCCGTCACCATCACCGTGAACATCCCCGGCGGCCCCTCGTCCCGCTTCTTCCGGGTGCGGGTCGAATCGACCGTCCCGTGAATCCCGGTGGCCCGAAGAAATCCGGCCCGACGGGACAAATCATACACAGCCTGACTCAATTCATCATAGCCGGTCCGCGCCGCTTCCCTACTCTGCCGCGAAACCCATGAGCGTCACTTTTGGAGCAAGCACTTGGCTGTGGACCTCGCCGTTCACTTCGGATCACGGCGACCTCCTCCGCGGCATCGCCGCACTCGGCTTCGATGCCGTCGAGCTGCCGATCGAGGACCCGGACTTCGTCGATCCCGCGAAAATCCTGCCCGTCCTCGAGGAGACCGGCCTCAAGCCCTACCTCTGCGGCGCCTTCGGTCCCGGCCGCGACCTGACGAACTCCGACGCCTCCGTCCGCGCCAACACCCGCGCCTACCTGTCCCGCCTGATGGATCTCGCCGAAGCCCTCGGCGTCCCCTTCATCGCCGGCCCGATGTATGCCCAGGTCGGCAAGGCCCGCCAGCTCTCGCCCGACGAGCGCCAGCGCGAATGGGACCTCGCCGCGGCCGAACTCCACACCGTCGCCACCGAAGCCGGCAACCGCGGCCTCAAGCTCGCCATCGAGGCCATCAACCGCTTCGAAACCGACCTGGTCAACACCACCGCCGACACCATCCGCCTCGTCCGCGCCATCGGCCACCCCGCCGCCAAGGCGATGATCGACACCTTCCACATGACCATCGAGGAAGCCGACATCGGCGCCGCGATCCGCCACGCCGGCGACGATCTCATCCACGTCCAGGTCAGCGAGAACCACCGCGGCGTCACCGGCACCGGCCTCACCCCCTGGCAGGATTTCCACGACGCCCTCAAGGACATCCGCTACTCCGGCGCCGTGGTCATCGAGTCCTTCACCCCCGACAACCGCGACCTTGCCGGTGCCGTCTGCATCTGGAAGCGCTTCACCGCCACCCAGGACGAGTTCGCCAGCCGCGGCCTCGCCTTCCTCCGCGACCTCTTCGACAAGCCCCTCCGCATCCCGCGCAGCGCCGTCCTCTCCGCCACCGCTTGACGCCGGCACGCTCCGCCATTCATCCACCATCTTCCATCTCCCATCTTCTTCCATGAGTGACATCAACATCGCCATCGTCGGCCTCGGCTTCGGAGCCGAGTTCATCCCCATCTACCAGCGCCTCAAGGGCGTGAACATGTACGCCATCTGCCAGCGGACCCAGTCGAAGCTGGACGAGATCGGCGACAAGTTCGGCATCGCCAAGCGCTACACCTCCTACGACGACCTCCTCGCCGATCCGGAAGTCCACGCCGTCCACATCAACTCGCCGATCCCCGACCACGGGCAGCAGTCGATCAAGGCGCTGAAAGCCGGCAAGCACGTCGCCTGCACCGTGCCGATGGCCACCAGCCTCGACGAGTGCAAGCAGATCATCGACCTCTGCAAGGAGACCGGTCTCAAGTACATGATGATGGAAACCGTGGTCTACGCCCGCGAGTTCCTCTTCATGAAGGAGCTCTACGAGAAGGGCGAGCTCGGCAAGGTCCAGTTCCTCCGCGCCACCCACCAGCAGGACATGGAAGGCTGGCCCGGCTACTGGCCCGGCCTACCGCCGATGTACTACGCCACCCACTGCGTCGGCCCCATCCTCGGCCTGATGGGCAGCCAGGCGGAATACGTCTCCTGCTTCGGCTCCGGCACCATCGCCGAGGAGATGCACTCCTGCTACGGCTCGCCCTTCGCGATCGAGACCTGCCACATCAAGATGAAGGACAGTGATCTCTCCGCGCAGGTCGTCCGCTCGCTCTTCGACGTCGCCCGCCAGTACCGCGAATCCTTCGAAGTTTACGGCACCAAAAAATCCGTCGAGTGGCCGCTCATCGAACACGACCCTCTCGTCATCCACACCGCCAAGAAGCCCGAGCCCGAGATCCCCGAGGAAGTCGAGTGCCCGGACTTCGCCCACTACCTGCCGGAGGAAATCCAGCTCTTCACCAAGGGCGGCGTCTACGGCGGCGAGACCGGCGAGGAACACCTCTCCTTCACCCAGGGCGCCGGCCACGGCGGCAGCCACCCGCACCTCGTCTGGCAGTTCGTGAAAATGCTCCAGACCGGCGTCGATTCCTACCCGAACGCCGTCCAGAGCGCGAACATCACCTGCACCGGCATCCTCGCCCACGAATCCGCGATGAAGGGCGGCGAGATCGTCCGCCTGCCGGAGTGGACGCTGAGCTGAAGTTCCAAGTTCCAACCAAGGCACCCCGGAAACGGGGTGCCTTTTTTCGGCCGCGGCGCATGAGGTCTCACGTCCCGGGCTCAAGGCCCGCCCGCCGGCTGCAGGCTAGCCTTCACCGCCAGGTGATCGGAGCCGAGCCGCAATTTCACGCATCGCGCCGCCCGCCATCCCGGCGCCAGCCAGACGTGATCGAGCGTCAGCAGCGGCACGCCGTACGCCCAGGTCTCGCGGAAGCCACGGCGCGGCGCGTCGTTGGCGAGCGTGAACCCGCGCTCCCGCCATTCGCCGAACCAGTGCGACTCCGGCGGCGTGTTGAAATCGCCGAGGATGATCGCCCGCGGATCGTCGCCCGCTGCTCGCAGGATGGCAGCCATCGCCCGCTCCCGGGAAATCCACGGCTGCGAGCGGACATCGGCCACCACCACCGTCAGCTCGCCGTGGCGGGCCAGTGCGACCCGGACGCGGTGGCAGCGGAACAGGTCGTGCACCCCGAGCGATTCGTGGGAGAGGATCCTGCCACGTACGCCGAGCATCGTACTTCCGTCGAAGCGTTTCCACTCGTGGCCCGGCGTGGCGGCGGTGAAGCTCCTCCAACCTTCCTCGCCGGATGGTTTTCCGCATTCGATCACCGCGCACAGGTCCGTCAGCCCGAGTTCCGGCCAGGCGGCGGGCTTTCGCTCCAGCGCGCGCCCGGCGTTCCAGACAGCGACCACCGGAGCCTCCGCCCGGACCTCCGGCCGATCGAATCGGAACGAGCGTGCGCCCTCGACCAGCGAGACAAGCGCGCATGCTCCCGCGATGGCCAGCACTCCGCGATGCCGGAACACGGCCAGCGCCACCAAGCCGGCGGCCAGGCGCAACAACCAGGGAGTCGCGTAGTAGAGGACCCCGGGGATCATCCAGCGGTCGGCACCGCGGCAGAGCCATCCCGCACAGGCCAGCGCGAGCCCGGTCCCGGCCACGATGCGGACAACCCGGTGCTTCGTCATTTCCCGAGGTTCAGGATCTGTTCGAGGATGGCGAGGTAGTCCTCGAAGGCCTTCTTTCCCGCCGCCGTCAGCGTGTAGAGCGTCTGCGGGCGTCCGTCGCCGGTGAACTTCTCGCCGCTGAGGTAGCCCGCCTGCTCCAGGGTTCGAAGGTGGGTGATCAGGTTGCCGTCGCTCATCTCCAGCTCGGTCTTGAGGTCCTGGAACGGCCACGGCTCCACCCGGGAAGCGAGCAGCGTCATGATGCCGAGCCGCGCCTTCTCGTGGATGGTCTTGTCGAGCTTGGAGAAATCGATCATGCGCCCGTCCCGTCGCGGCGGGTGGTGGTGACGATGGCCACGCCGTAAAGCAAGTGGAAGCCTCCGAACGAGAGCGCCATCAGGCCCGACGGGCCGATGCGGTCCAGGAGCGGCCGCACCGACTGCACGAAGGTCGCGCCCGACCACGCGGCGAGGCCCGTGGCGACGAAGGCGATGCCCAGCCACACCATCGACTTCGGCGCGAACTCGCGGATCGCCAGCAGCGCGAGGCCGTAGTGCATGATCCAGAAGCAGGCCGCGGCGAACTCCGAACCCGACATGCCGTAGCGGAGGTAGAAAAGCCCGAGAAAGCCCCCGACCACCAGCGAGGGCAAGGCCCCGCGCAAGGCGACCTTCAGCCCGTGCGACCACACCGGCCGGGATTGGGAATGCGCGAGCCGCATCAGTTGCCAGGCCGCGAACAGGATCGCCACCGCCAGCCCGCCAAGCCAGATGCCGCCCCAGGCCCAGCCCGAGCGGCTCTCCGAGATCCATCCCGCCGCCAGCGACATCGCGCCGCCCACCAGCGCCGCCTCCCCGGAAAGCGCGCGGAAAATCGTCGCGCGTTCCATCATCGTGCGGATCACGCGCAACTGCTCCGCGGCTTCCTGGTGGCTCGTCATGCGCTTTGCTTTGCCATGCAAAGCGCACGAATCCAAGCGGGAAGTTGTGTCGTGGTCCAATCGCCAGGCCACGATGTCCGCCTCGCCCGATCCTTACTTCCCGCCGCCGTGCGACGGCTTGCGGTAGCCGTCGACGTAGCCCCACATGTATTCGTTGCGGTGGGCGCGCGGCAGGGTGCGGTCCTCGTTGATGTGCGGATCGTAGGCCTGGCCGTGGAGACGGTCGCCGCTGCCATCGACATGGCCGCGGAAATAGGCGTCGCGCGGGCTGTAACCGGCGGCCTGGTAGCCGTAGCCGATGTTGGACGCACAGGAAGGGGCGAACAGCGCGATGGCAAGGCTCGCCAGAATCAGGGGGGATTTCTTCATAGCACCCGCCTTTTAACCCGCGCACCGCCGCCGGGTCGAGGCGGAATTGGAACGGCTATCTTAACGAACTTTCGCGCCGCGCGGCTTCGGCGCGAAGACCGCGGCCAGCAGCAGCCCGCCGACGAATCCACCGAGGTGCGCGCCGTAGGCGACATTGCCCGGGGCGTGGCTCATCAGCGAGGTGTAGTCGATGACCACCCCGGCGACGCCGACCAAGGCGAGCTGCCCCGGAGGCACCGGGCGTGACATCGGCCAGACGTGCGGTTCCGGCAGATGCCAGCGCATCGCCATGCCGAGGTAGGCCCCCTCGAAGCCCATCAAGGCCCCCGACGCGCCGAGCATCGGGGTCAGGTCCGCCGGGTTGAGCATCACGTGGAAGATCGAGCCGGTGATCGCGGTGAAAACGAAGATCCCCAGCATCCAGCGGTGACCTAACAGCTCCGCCGCCAGCGCCGCGAAGATCCACAGGAAAAGCAGGTTGTAGACGATGTGCTGCGGCGAGTCATGGAGGAATGCGTAGCTCAGCAGGGTGCCGAAGCGCTTGAGGTTCTCGACCGAAACGTCACCTGCCTTGAGTCGCTCCCAACTTTCCGCCACCTGGACCGGCACGGTCATGTAGGGCAGATACCACTCCAGCCCGCGGATCTGCTGGAAGACGAAGATCCCGCAGATCACCGCGATCAATCCGAGCAGGGGACCCTGGGCATGGATCAGGCCGCGGGTGGCGTCATGGCGGATTTCCCTCATCGCGACCGCCAGATGCGGTGGTTTTGCGGGCGGAAGCAAGACCCGGCTTGCACCCGGGGTGGTGGCGACTAGGGTGCGCGCCCTTCGACGAATGCCAAACCACACATGGACGCGCGGCCAGCGCTGGGTGAGCAATAGCGAGCCGGAACTCGGGCTCGGAATCATCTTGAGCGGCGGCGACGGCCGGGTGGAGATCGTCTTCCCCGCGGCCGGTGAAAACCGCTGCTACGCCCTGGAGTCCGCGCCGTTGCGACGGGTGAAATTCCTGCCCGGCGACCGGATCCGGACCCACGAAGGCGTGGAGCTGACCGTCGAGGACGTGCGCGAGGTGGCCGGCCTGCGGACCTACCTGACCGAGGCCGGCGAGGTGGCGGAGGCCGAGCTGGCGGACTCGATGACTTTCAGCAAGCCGGAGGAACGCCTGTTCGGCGGCAAGCTCGACGATCCCGCCGACTTCGACCTCCGCGGCGAGGCTCTGGCACGGCGCGCCGACATGCGCCGCTCGCCCGCCCGCGGGCTGGCCGGGGCGCGGATCGACCTGATCCCGCACCAGCTCTACATCGCCGGCGAAGTCGCGAACCGGCTGCGCCCCCGCGTGCTGCTGGCCGACGAGGTCGGGCTCGGCAAGACGATCGAGGCCTGCCTGATTCTCCATCGCCTGCTTCTAACAGGCCGCGCGGCGCGGGTGCTGGTCCTCCTCCCCGAAGCCCTGGTCCACCAGTGGTTCGTCGAGCTGCTGCGGCGCTTCCAGCTCTCGTTCGACATCATCGACGAGGAGCGCTGCGACGCGATCGGCGAGGGCGACCCGGAAGCGAATCCTTTCCTCGAGCGGCAATGGGTGCTTTGCGCGATGGATTTCCTGGCCAGGGACGAGCGCCGCGCCGCACAGGCGATCGAGGCCGGTTGGGACGTGCTGGTGGTCGACGAGGCGCATCACCTCGAATGGTCGCCCGGCTGTCCGGGCGCTGCCTACGAAATTGTTCGTACTTTGGCGGAGCAAACCGAGGGCCTGCTGCTGCTCACCGCCACGCCGCAGCAACTCGGCCCGGAGGGGCACTTCGCGCGGCTGCAATTGCTGGATCCCGAACGCTATGGCGACCTCGACGCCTACCGCGGGGAGACGCGGCACTACGAGGAAGTCGCCGAACTGGTGGAAGCGCTGGCCGGCGATGGCGAGGTCGACGGCCGCCTCGAAGCCCTAGTCGCCGGACGCGGCCGGCTGGTAGGTGCGGTGCGGGATTTCCGTGACGACAAGCCGGGCGCGCGCGATGCGCTGCTGCGAGACCTGCTCGACGGCTGCGGTGTCGGCCGCGTGATGTTCCGCAACACCCGGGCGCGCCTCGGCGGATTCCCCGAGCGCGAGCCGCTGCTGGTGCCGCTCGCGGGCAAGGACGAGATCGCCGCCAAGGTGGCGTGGCTGGTCGGCCTGTTGGAAGATCTTCCCGCGGGTGAGAAAGTGCTGGTTATCGCCCGGACCCGGGAACTCGCGGAACGGATCATGGAAGCGATGCGCGACGCCACCGGCTCCGAGCTGGCCTTGTTCCATGAAGGGCTCACCCTGCTCCAGCGCGATCGCAATGCGGCGTATTTCGCCGACGAGGAAGGCGCGCGCGTTCTGCTGTGCTCGGAGATCGGCAGCGAAGGCCGGAACTTCCAGTTTGCTCGGAACCTGGTGCTGTTCGATCTGCCGGAAGACATCGATCTGTTAGAACAGCGGATCGGCCGGCTCGACCGCATCGGCCAGCGAGGCACGATACGGATCCACGTCCCGTTTTTGAAAGGCGGGGCGGAAGAAGTCCGGGTGCGATGGGTGCACGAGGGCATGGATGCCTTCCGCGCCAGCCCCCACGGTGCGGCGGAGATCCAGCGGGAGGTCGCGCCGCTGCTGGCGATGGCCTCGCAGAAGCCGTCGGGGACCGGTGCCTTGATCGCCGCGACGAAGGAATGCCGGGCGCGGATTGCCGATCGGCTCGCCCGCGGCCAGGACCGCTTGTTGGAGCGCAGCTCCCACCGGCCGGAACAGTCCGCCCGCCTGGCGAAAGCGATCCAGGATTGGGACAACGATGCGGACTTCGAGGACTTCCTGCTGCGACTCTTCGAGCACTCGGGCTTGCACATCGAGGAACTCGGCCGCCGCCGCTATTTCCTGCTGCCGGGCAACCTCAAGTCGGACGCATTCCCTTCGTTGCCCAACGAAGGTGTCACCGTCACCCTCGATCGCCGGCGCGCGCTGGAGCGGGAGCACGAGGCCTTCCTCACCTGGGACCACCCCATGGTCCGGGCCGCGCTCGATCTCCTGTTAGGTTCGGAGTCCGGCAACGCCTCTTTCGGCCTGTGGGAGGCTCCGGGTGGCAAGCGGATGCTCCTGGAAGCCTGGCTGGTGGTCGAGTGCGTGGCCCCCGCCCGTCTCCAGGTCGAACGCTTCCTGCCGCAGACCCCGCTGCGCGTCGCGGTCGACCATACCGGCGGCGACCAGACCGAGGATGCCGCCTTGGCAGCCGCCAGGCTCCGGCGCGGCGATCCCGCCGCCTTGCTGCGCAACGAGGCGGTGAAGCGCAAGGTGCTGCCGCTGATGCTGGAGCAGGCTCGGGAACTCGGCATGGCGAAGAGCCGGAACATTGTAGGCGATGCGCTGGCGGCGATGCATGCCGAACTCGACGAAGAGATCGCACGGCTCCAGGACCTGGCCGAGGTGAACGACCATGTCCGGCCGGAAGAGATCCTCGCGATGAAATCGCGGCAACAGGAACTGGCTGCGGCCATCCAGGGTGCCCGGGTCCGGATCGATGCCGTGCGCTTGATCTGGAAAGCGCCGCCGGCGTGAAGACCTTGCGCTTCTTCCGCTCGCTTGCGATCAAGTCACGGCTCGAACTCTCAATTCCCGCAGCGCATGAAGGCTCCCCGCCTCGTCCTCGCGGACCCGGCGCGCTCCGGTCTTCCTCTTCGCTCCGAAGTGGTTCCGGCAGCCCTTGAACACCCCTTCCACGAAGCCCTTGCTCCCGATCGCCACCCCGTCGCTGAACCACCTCACCCGGCACCGCAGCAAATCCGCACGCGACAGCTTCCCGCCGCTCTTGAGAACCGCCTCCACCTTCTCCTTCGTGAAGCCCTTCTTCGACCGAAGCGTGACCGGGACCGCGGACTTTCCTGGCCCTCGTAGCTTCTTGTCCCTCGTAGCCTCGGCGGAGTGGGGCAGCGAAGTGGGCAGTCCGCTCGAAGCTTCCAACCCGCTCCGCACGACCCCTGCGCCCGCTCCCGGCGTCATCGTCTTCTCAATTCCCGCCTCCAACCCCTCCCCGAACAACCAGCACCGGTAAGCCTCCCCCGGAGATCCTGCACCCCGCTTTTCCTCCCACGAATCCATCGGCGCCTCCATCACCCGGCACAGTCCCCGCCGCGCCCGCTTGCTCCCGCCGCTGGCTTCCCCGTAGCCCGTCCACCGGTAGTCCTTCGGATCCTTCACCAGTCCGGCGCGCACCGGGTTGAGGTCGATGTAGAGCGCCATCGTCCGCAGCGCCTCGCCGTCCTCCACCAGCACGCTCTTGAAGCGGTCCATCCACAAGGTCCCGCGGCGTTCGTGGTGCTTGTTGAACCAGCGGGAGAAACGCTCTTTGAGCTCCTTGACGAAGCAGGACAAATCGCAGAAGCGCTTGCGGAAGGTGTCCAGGATGAGCTGGACCTCTTCTTCCCGCCCCGCTTCCCGGACCCGGGCGATTTCCTGCCGCAGCGAGACCAGGTAGGCTTTCGAGTAGAGCAGCGAGAGGTGTTCCAGCAGCCGTTCCTCCCCGCCCTCGCCCTCGAAGCGCTCCAGGAACTTCGCCCGCTCCGGGACTTTCACCAGGATGTGGAAGTGGTTGCCCATCAGAGCGTAGGTGAGGATCTCCACTCCGGAAAAGCGCGCCATGCGCCACATCAGCCGCCGGAACGCCTCCTTCTCGACATCGCCGAAGAGTTTCTCCCCACCCGCCGTGCGGCTCATCACGTGGTAGGCCTGCCCGCCGGCATTCTCCCCGCCGAACTGTCCGAGGATCCGCCGCCGCGGCCGCTTCATCGTGCGCCCGATGCTCGCCATCCGCCCCGGCATCGCCGCCGTAGGCAGGGTGGCTTTCTCAAGGGGCGAGATCTCCTTCAAGTCGTTGGTTTTCATCGGTGGAGAGGCGGTGGCGGAAAGGAGGAAAGCAGATTCCTAAGGGGCTGTCTACTACTGAATGCCTGGCATTTACTGCACTGTCTGACTCAGTGATTCGATAAAGCGAAACTGGAAGCCTGAAACTCCGGATTGAATCGAGCTGCGAAACCGCCAGATTCCGGATTCATGGACCGACGCCAATTTCTCGAACGCTCCGCTTTGGCCCTCGCCGGTTGTGCCGCACCCTTGCGGGGCGCGGAAGCACGCAAGGTCGCTCCGAGGCCGCGGGCGGTGTTCACGAAGTTTCTTGAAAGCCTCTCCGCCGAAGAACTAGGGGAGCGGGTCGCAGCCTTGGGCGTGAAAGGCATCGAGGCCCCGATTCGCGCCGGCGGGCATATCGAACCGAAAGCGGCCGCCGAACGCCTGCCGGCCTTCGTCGAAGGACTGAAAAAGCACGGGGTGACGATCGACATCCTGACTTCCGACATCGGACAGGCGGATGCCGGCAGCGAGTCATTGCTGCGGACCGCCGCCACGCTGGGGATCAGGCGCTACCGGCTGGTCCACTACCGCTACGACCTGAAGAAGCCGGTCGCGCCGCAGCTCGCGGACGTGAAGGCGAAGCTGAAAGACCTCGCCGCGATGAACCGCGAGCTCGGCGTCCAGGGGCAGTATCAGAACCACCGCGGCAACAACTATGTCGGCGGTCCGATCTGGGACATGGTCTCGGCGCTGGAAGGAATCGACGTCGCCGATCTCGGCCTCGCTTTCGACTTTGCCCACGCGACGGTGGAAGGAGCGAATACCTGGGAACTGAACCTGCGCCGGGCCGCGCCGCACATTGCGGCGGTCTATTTCAAGGACTACCGGCTGAACGGCCGCCAGTGGGAGGCCTGCCCGCTGGGACATGGCGTGGTAAGCCCGAAGGCGGGCGCGATGGTGAAGCAACTGCTGCCGGCCGGCACGCCGGTTTCACTTCATGTCGAATACGTCGGAGGCACCGGCGAGGAAAGGACCCGCAAGACCTTCGAAGCGATGAAAGCGGACCTGGCGAGGCTTGCGAAGTGGCTGCCCGAGTGAGCCGGAGATCCGGCTGAGCGGCTTCCTCACGGCCCGAAGGCAAAGCGGGCGAAGAAGCGCGGGGCCCCAACCGGCGGGCTGAGACGGAAGGTCAGGCGATCGACGGCGGGACTGCCTGGCTGCCGGGTGTTGCTGAGAAACACCGCGGTCGGATCCGGTGCCCAGCTCGCGAGGCCGGTGGAGATTTCGGGAAGAACCGCGGCATTCTCGGCGGTGACACGCCGGGTGACGGACATGAGGAAAGTCCCGCCGGGTTCAATCTGGAAGGTCGGCTTCAAGGACGGCTCGGCGACCAGCGGGTTGCCGCCGAGGAAGTATTCCTCGCGGGTGGTGAAGCCGTCGCCGTCGATGTCGTCGCCATCGGCATGGTTGCCGTTGGAGGCTTTCCAAGCGGCGTAGGACTGGCTGTCGCCGGTGCCGGGGCTGCCGCCGCTCGCGACAAGGCTGGCGCGCCAGCTCAGGGGGTTGCCGTGGTCGGGGTTCGAATGGGGATCGGCAAGCACCAGCGAATAGCCGTCGCCATCCGCCTCGACCGGCCAGGGCGGTAGGTCGCTGAAGATGAAAGAGTGGAGGATGCCACCGTCGGCACGACGGAGTTCGAGGCGCTCGCCGGCGTTGTTGAGGCTGTTCGGGAACACCCCGGCGACCGGCAGTCCGGTGCCGAAGGCCGCCGTGAACGCGGCCTGGTCCTTGACGACGAGAATCCGGCCGCCGGGGCCGAGCAGGGTGCCGCCGGGAAAGGCGAAGGTCACACCGGCGGTGAAGTTCACGTTGCTCAGGTCGAGCGTCGCGGCGGAGGTGTTCATGAGCTCGACGTATTCGGTCGTCTCGAGATTGCCGGGAGGGTTGTAGTAGATTTCCGAGACAACCAGGGTGGATGGCTGGGGCGGCTCGATCCCGCCGGTATTGGTGACGGTGATGCTGTCGGTGCCGACCACAGCGCCGGTGAAATCGACGGCTTCCAAGGTGATCGCGTTCGGCCCGAAGGTGAGGGGCACGGCGACCTGCCAGGTATTGACCGAAGTCCAGGTGCTGGCGAGCGGTACCGTGGAGCCTGCGAGGCGGATCTCGCGGATGTTCACCCAGCCTTGCCCGGAAAGGGTGACCGGACTGGTGCCGGTCGAGAAATTGGCACCGCCGTTGGTGGTGATGGCAAAGGCCACCGTCGGAGTGTCGGTGTTGATCGCGCCGAGGATGTAGTTCGAGCGGCTGTTGATGTAACTCAGGTGGCCGGTGAAGTTCTCACCGGGCAGCAGGCTGCCGTAGTGGCTCGTCCAGGCCGACATGTAGGACTGGTTGAAGACCGTGGTGCAGATGTGGTGCAGGTGGCCGAGGTAAGCGCGGCGGCGGGCGCCGTTGGCGACGAGCTTCTGCAGCTCGGCATTCTCGAAGATGTTCCGCGTGGCACTGAACGAGAAATCCATGTCGTGCGGGAAGAACAGCATCCGCCCGTCCGGCCGGGCGTAGAAGATCCCGTTGTGGTTCGCGTTCGCGAAGAAGGAGTCCCCCGCCCCGCTGGCACAGGCGTAGGCGGTGGCACGCAGCCACTGGTCGACATCGATGATGCTTTCGAGACCGGTCTCAAAGGCCGTGCCGGTCTTGGCGAAGTGCTTGCCCAGGGCGATGACGCGCGAGTAGTCGTCGATGTCCTCGTTGTTCTCGAGGAGGAAGTTCCAGCGGTAGCGCTCCTTGTCGTCGCCGAGGTCGGTGATGTCGGTGCCGATAACCAGATCGGGCTGGGGCAGTTTGAAGCCGTTGGCATCGGTGGTGGTGGGATAATAGATCAGCTCGTACTCGTAGCCGGTGCCGTCGCTGCCGTTCTCGAACTGGGAATCGAGGAAGACGTCGTTGAAGCGGGCCATCTGCAGGATGGCGTGGCTCGAATGGGCGGGGTCGGGCGCGATGACCTTGCAGAGGTCGTTGAATTCCGCCGGCACGCCGCCGCTGGCATACATCATGTGGTCGTAGAGGATCTCCTGGCAGCCGGTGATCTGTCCTTCGGAGCGGTCGATGGCAACGGCGCGGTGGATTCCGCGGAAGAGCTGGTCCCTGTTGAAGCCGAGATTGAAGCCGACCCGGGCGGGTGCGGGCCGGCCGCGCTGGCTGCTTTTGAGGCGGACACCGACGTCGTAGTAGGCCTCCCGCTCGCCGTAGATCACGGTGCAGCCGAGGCGCTCGTTGCTCATCAGGTTGTTGGTCTGATAGAGCAGGGCTTCGTCGGCGGGGTCCATGACGATGCGGATGTTCTGCAGGCCGTTGGTGGCGGCGAGGCCCTCGTTCACCTGATAGAGTGCGTGCGACGAAGGACCGTCCGCGGGATGAAAGGAGGAAGCGGGAGCCGGTGCGGCATCGCTGGCGGCGACGTGGAAGCGCACCACGCTGGCGGCGGACTGGCCGGGAACGGACGCGGTGAAGGTGGTGCCGTCGCCGGCCGGGGTCATCGTCACCGGGGTGAAAGCGCCGCCATTCACCGAATAGTGCAGGGTGAAGGTGCCGAGGCCGTCGGGGTCGGTGGCGCGGGTCGTGATGGTGACGGCTTCGCCCGGGTCCGGAACGACCGGTGAATGCGAAAGCGCGGTGAAGGCCGGGCCGGCGTTGGCGACCGCGGTCGAGTTCGCGGCACCGGGAGTTCCGGGCGTGTCGGTGCGGGCGAGTTCGGTGGTTTTGGCGACGCGGTTGAAGTAGAGGCGGGTGTTGAGGCGGTTCGATCCGCCGAGCCAGCGGGCGCGGTAGCTGATTTCGTAAACCCGGCCGTTCACCACCGAAAGTCCACCGGCCAGGGTGGTTTCGACGTGGTTGTGCATGTGCTCGGTGGCGCCTTTGGAGCTGAGATGAAGCACGTTGTTGCCGGGGCTTCCGGGATCGGGGACCACCTGCGCGTGGCGGTGGTTGCCGAGGAAGCGCCAGCCGGTGGTGCCAGACTGGAAATTGCCGTTGGAGATCATCTGCACCGCCGAGGTGTCGGGATTCTCCACCACGGAGATGTCGTCGATCAGGACGTCGCCGCCGTCGAGCAGGCCGAAGATGAATTCCTTCCACTGGTTGTCCGGGCCGGTGCTGGCGGCGGCGGTGGCGCGGTAGGTGTAGGTTTGCCAGGTGCGGCGGGAGCTTTCATTGCTGGCGGCCCAGGAGCCGGGCAGCGAGTTGTCGGCGCGCGGGTCGCGGAGTTCGAGGGTGGACCCGCCGGCATCGGCATCGCCGGGCCAGCGGCCGCCGTCGAGATAGGAAACCTCGTCGGCGGGATTTCCCGCGGCGTCCAACAGCGTGATCCTTTCCCCACCGCCGGAGAGGCTGCCGGACCAAGGGCCGAGCACCGTGGCACCGGGGGCCGGCGTGAAGTTGCCGGGCAACTTCGCGACGAGCAGGTAGCCGCCCGCTGCAAGGACCGTGGGAGAGGGAAAGGTGAAATCGATGCCGGAGCTGAAGCGCCAGCCGGCGAGGTCGACCGGGACGGCCCCGCGGTTGTGGAGTTCGATCCACTGCTTGTCGGCGCTGGCCAACGAGACGTCGGGCGGGTTGTAGCAGATCTCGTTGAGGACGATGTTCTGCTGGAGATTGAAGGTGTTCGCGGTGCCGGGGGTCGAGGCGGAGGGGTAGAGCCAGCGGTTCGGCCAGAGGTCGGAGCGGCCGCGGGTGACGAGGTCGGCATTGCGGGCATCGACCGGGTGGCCGGCGGGCGAGCGGAGGATGATCTTGTCGCCGTTGGCCGGGCGGAAGCCGAGCTGGGTGTTGGTGTAGTGCACCAGACCGCCGGGCGGCACCGTGACGGTCGGCAGCGGGTCGCTGTCGTTGACCGTGCCGCTGACCTCGAGCGTGAAGCCGGCGGTCGAGACGGGGGCGGCGGTGGGGTTACGGACTTCGATGAAGAAGGGTGTCGCGCTCGCTCCGGCGATCTCGTGGATCTGGAGGGCGGGCGGAAGATCGGGGTCGGGCAGGGTTTCCTCGCCGCGGAGGCTGGCGGTGAACCAGGCGGTGTTGTCCGAGGCACCGGTGTGGACGGAGACGGCGAGGACGTTGTCGCCGTTGACCAGCGCGCCGGCGGGAACGGGCTGCGGGCCGGTGGACTGCGGCGCGGCAACATTGGACAGGGCCGATGTTGTGTGGCCGATCGTGCCGGCGGGCAGGTTGTGGCGGGCGATTTCCTGGCCGTTGAGATAGAAGACGGCGCCGTCGGCGAGGGTGTGGTCGAGCGAAAGCGTGGTGCGCGCGGGATCGCCGGAGAAGGTGAAGGATTTCCGGAAGTAGGCGGTGGAGGCGCTGGCGTTGAGCGAGGTCCGGGCGACGGAATCGGGGAAGGCGGTGGCGAGGCCGTAGCGGCCTTCGAGGTAGGCGCCGACGGACTGGAAATCCGATTCGGAAAGCTCCTCGCGGTAGATCAGCAGTTCGGCGATGTCGCCGTTGAAACCCTTGACCCCGCCGTTTTCATGGTTGCCGATCACGATGGGCTGTGGCGTGAGGTTTCCGCCCGTGTCCGGAGTGGTCGCCTCCATCACGCCATCGACCCAGATTTCGAAGCGGCTGAGCGTCCGGTTGCGGCGGACCGCGACGATCTGGAACTGGGTGGTGGAGATCGGCGTGGTGGAAACCATCCCTCCAAGAGCGCTGCCGTCGTCGTAGCGCTTCTGGAAGCCGTAGCGGTTGTTGTCCGGCTTGAGAGATACCAGGGGATTCCCCACGGTGGCATCACGGTCAAAGATGTAGTCGCCGTCGCCACTCGTCACGCTGCCATTGGTCGGCGCGCCGTTGGCTCGGCAGACGATGAAGTAGACGAAGCCGGAGGTCGCCGCGATGCCGGGGGAGACGGAGGTGCGGAACTGGTCGTCGCCATCGAAGTCCACGACCGGCTGGCCGGAAGGGGTGCGGTTGGCGGTGTCGTTGTAGAACTGCGGGTTGTTGTTGGTCACAACAGGTGCGACCGCGTTCTGCGCGACCCCGTCGCCGGTGGCGGTGTCGTTCCACGGGCTGAAGGTGCCGCCGTTGGCGATGCCTGTGATGTCGGCGGCGCGGAAGCGTTCCACCAGGTCGGAAGTGATCCCGAGGACCGGGCTCGAACCTGTCGAACCGAAGGGTGCCTGGCCCTGGCTCCATGCGCCGTCGGCGAAGCCCGGGTTCGCCCACGATCCGGACGGCGCGGTGGTGGTGTCGCGGAAGCGCCAGGTGGTGTCGGCGTCGGTGAAGACGTGGACCACCGGCACTTCGTTCGACAGGAAATTGAGTCCTGCCGGCGTGCCGCCCGCGGCCTGGCTGGCGCGCCAGTTGGCGGGATCCTCCGCGGCGGTGCCGGGGCGGCGCTTGGCCAGGGTGGCTCCGGCGCCGTCGGGGGTGACCGGCCACAAGCCGGCATCGCCGTAGGTCAGCCGGTCCATCAACCGCCCGGTGGGGCTGAGCAGGTCGACGGTTTCGCCGCCGTTGGAAAGATTGCCGGTGAAGGGACCGAAGACGTTCGGCACGCCGGCCAGCGAGGCGTGGGCCGGGAGTTTCGCCACCACGAAATGGCCGCCCGCGGGAATGACCGTGCCGGTGGGAAAAGTGTAGGAGATCCCGTCGGCCAGCGACCACCCCGAGAGGTCGATGTTGACCGCCATCTGGTTGTGGAGCTCGATCCACTCGGCGTCCTGGGTGAGCGGCGGGTTGTAGTGGACCTCGTTGATGGTGACGACGGCATCGGGACTGTCCGCACGCGCGACTCCCGCGGCGAGTAACGGCGCGAGGATGCAGGAGGCGATTCGTTGGGCGGCGTGCATGAACAAGGGAAGAAACCTCGGGAAACGGGATCCGGCAAGGAGCCGCAGGAAGCAGTCCCTCGAAATGCCGACCCCGCAGCCACGGGAGTGACTGCGGGATCATGGGGTTTGATGGATCAATCGGGAAGCCTGCGTTCGGCACGGCCCTTTCAAGACCGGGTCCGCGGAATCACGGGCTTTCGATGCGGTAGAATTCGCGGGTCTCGGACGCTTCGGAAGACGGCACCGTCGCTTGACCCACACCCGCGCCGTTGGTCGTCGCCGTGAGCGGGGTGGTGAGCGGCCCGAAGGGCGTGGTCAGGTCCGGGGACTTGGTCACGTTGTAGGTGGTGTTCGGCTCGCCGGTGAAATCGATGATGAAGTTTCCGCTTCCATCGCGGGTCACCGCGGTGACCACGGGCGGGTTGTCCGGGACGACTTCATTGGTCAGACCGTAGAGGTGGAAGGAACCGCTGGCAGGGAGCGCGCTTTCGTGAACCCGCGCGCGGATCACCAGGTCGGTGGCTTCCGCCACGTAGTCGTAGCTGACGTAGAACGCCGAGTTGTTGTTGCCGTTGTTCAGCACGATCCCCGGCCGGTCGGTTGCAAGCCCGCCGAAAGGTTCCTCGACGGTGGCCCCGTTCGTGAAGCGGAGGTCGATCGGGCGGAAGCTGGCGACATTGTTTGCCCAGGGGCGCACGAAGATCTTCAGCTTGTAGGCCTTGCCGATTTCCAAGCCGCTGAGCGTGTAGGTTTGGAATCCTTCCGGGTTGCCGTTCGTGTTGTAGGTGAAACCGCCGAACAGATCGAGCAGCCCGGGACCGGTCACCCCGCCGTTGGCAGGCAACCAGGAAGCGTTGGTGATCGGGTTGATCTCCGCCGGGGCACCGGCCGAAACCGTCCATGTGAAGTTCGCCGGGGAGGAGACCGGATTGAGCTCCTCGAGCAAGACCCCGTTGATCGTGGCGGGGCCGCCGCCGCTAATCTTGTGGGTGTAAGTCGTGCTCGCCGAGATTCCGGTGCTGGCGTCGTCGGTCAGCGGGACGATGGCGAATGCCGGAGGAAGGACCGGCCGGGAGGAGAAGTCGACCGGATTGCTTGCCTTGGCGACTTCGAAGCCGTCGCGGGAACCGTCATCGTCGGAATCCGGATCGGTGGCATTGGAGCCGGTGTCCGTCGGGGAGGCGAAGGTGCCGGTGTTGGACTCGACGCCGTCGTTCAGGCCGTCCTTGTCGGTGTCCGCGATCAGCGGGTTGGTGACCGGCCGCGGAGCCACGGGATTCTGTTCGACGTTGTCGTTGAGGGTGTCCCCGTCGGTATCGGCGAGGACCGGGCTGATCGTCGGGAAGGCCCCGAGGCTCAGGTTGTATTCCGCAAGATCGCTGAGTCCGTCGCCGTCGAAGTCGCCCGTGCCGGCACCCGGACCGGGACCCGCGAGGAGACCTGTCAGAGCGGTCAGGTTCCCGGCAAAGTCGAGTTCCCAGTCGTCCACCAGGTCATCGGCGTCGTCGTCCTTGATCAGCGTGAAGACATGTTCGAATTCCTTCGTTCCTCCCGTCACGTTGCCGGTGCCTTTGACTCGAACGAAATACTCGGTGCCTCCGGGATCCTGCGTGAAATCGTAGGTCCCGGCCTTGATGGTGGAACCGTCGATGACAAACTTGGCATTGTCGTCATCGCCGGTGCCGGCGACGAAGACGAAGGTGGATGCCTCCGGGCCTTTGGCGAAAGTCGAACCGGAAAGGGTGGCGACCGCGTCTCCTGGATCGACGCCGGAGATGAACTCGTCGCCGGTCACCGCCATGTCATAGATGGTGGGGATGGTGGAGACGGTCAGGTTGTCCACGAGGGTTCCCACTTCGCCCACTTCCACGACGAAATAGAACTCCCCGGCGTTGTTCTCCAGATAGAAGGTGTCGGCGGCGACCTGGATACCGTCCACGACCACCCGCGAACGGACCTCGGTGCCGTTGGCGAAGCTGGAGAACGCGTAGTAGTAATCGGCGTGGCGGCTGGTCGTCGTCGCGGGAAAGCTGCCTCCGGGGCCCTTGTTGAAGCCGTTGTCGAATCTCTCGGTCGCGCCGTTGTTACGGAGCAGGACCCCGTAGTCGGTTTCGAAGTAATTGATCGCCTGACCATCGAAGGAGGACGGCATGCCGACGGAGACGTTCACCCAGTTGGTGCTGGTGTTGTTGGTCGGCACGTAGTCGAAGGAGATCTTCATGCCGCCCGCATCGAGGATGTTGGCCGCGGCGGCGATGTTCGCGGCGGAAGATCCGGCCGCGGTGCCCGCCCAGTCGAAGCGGGGGCCGGCCGCCGAGCGCTGGAAGCGGATGCGGCCGCCGCGGAGGTTGAGCTGGTTCGAGGTGATCCATTGCTGGATCCCGGAGGCCCGGGCCACGCAATCCGGCGCGGTTCCAAGGGGCCCGGCGAGGCGCCCCGCCAGGGAGGCACCGTCGAAGTTCGTGGTGTCGCTGCCGAGGTCGAAGTTATCGGACCAAATGAGGTCACCTGGAGCGGCCTGGGCGGCGTGGATCAGGGTTCCCGCCATCAGGGCGGTGATGAACTTGTGTTTCATGGGTTTAGGGGATTTTGCGGGTCGGTGTTTCCTTCGCCGGAGGGCTGACGGACCACATCAGCCCCCCGCGCCCGCAAGCCGTACGAAGCCGGCCCCGGACGAGGGTTCTCTACAATCGACCCGGGTTTTAACGGGCGAACCCGTTTTGGCCAAGAAAATGGATTCCCAATCCCTGCCAAATTGCGGCATGCGGGCCGGGGGGCGGTGTCAGGCGAAGATCGACTGGACCGCCTTGCCCTTGCCGTCCTCGGTGGCGTAGAAGGGGCGCTTCTCGATGTCGAAGACGGTCTTCGGGCTGATGCCCATGGCCGTGAAGATCGTGGCGTGGAGGTCGGTGATGGTGACCGGGTCCTTGACGGCCACCAGCGGGCGCTCGTCGGCGGTGGCACCGTGGACGTGGCCCTTTTTCACGCCGCCGCCGAACATCACGACCGAGGATCCGCCGGTGAAATGGCGGTGGAGGCCGTAGTGGTTCATCATTTCGAGCGTGTCGGACTTGGCGCGCGACTGGTCCTTCGCCTCGGAACCGGGGACGCCCTCGATCATCATGTCGCGGCTGAACTCGGTGGCGATGATCACCAGGGTGCGGTCGAGCATGCCGCGCTCCTCGAGGTCGCGGATCAGGCGGGCGATCGGGCGGTCGATCTCTTTCTTGAGCTTCGCCAGGGTGTCGTGGCCGTTCTCGTGGGTGTCCCAGTGGACGAAGGGGATGTATTCGGTGGTCACCTCGATGAAGCGCGCGCCGGACTCCGCGAGGCGGCGGGCGAGCAGGCAGCCGCGGCCGAAGCGGCCGGAGCCGTAGGCCTCGAGCGATTCCTTCGGTTCGGTGCTCAGGTCGAAGGCATCCTTGTCCTTGGAGCCGAGCAGGCGGTGGGCGTTGTCGAGCGAGCGGATCATCGACTCCTGCTGGTAGTCGCTCATGAAGTCGCGGTTCGGGTTCCCGTCGACGAGCTTGCGGTAGAGCTTGTAGCGGTTGGCGAAGCGGCCGGCGTCCATGCCCTGGGGCGGGCGGACCGAGCGGGCGGCTTCGTCGGGGAAGGGCAGGTTGAAGGGGCCGAACTCCGCGCCGAAGAAGCCGGCGGTGGTGAATGCCTTGAGTTCCTCGCTTTCGCCGATGCCTTCGAGCCGCTGGCCGATGTTGACGAAGGCGGGCATGACCGGGTTCCGCGAGCCGAGCACCTTGGCCATCCACGAGCCGAGGTGCGGGGCGGCGACGGTCTGGGGCGGGACGTAGCCGGTGTGCCAGTGGTACTGGTGGCGGGAGTGGAGGATGGTGCCGAGGTCGGGCTGGACGTGCGAGCGGATCAGCGTCGCGCGGTCCATCACCTTGGCGATCTCCTCGAGGCCCTGGCTGATCTTCACGCCGTCGACGGCGGTGTCGATGGCCGGGAAGGTGCTGAGGATTTTCTCGACCGGCAGGCCTTTCTGGAAGGGCATGTAGCCTTTCGGGTCGAAGGTCTCCGGCGCGGCCATGCCGCCGGCCATCCAGAGCAGGATGCAACAGTCGGCGGTGGCCTTGGGGTGGACCACTTCCTCTTCGCCGAAAGCGCGAGGCGCACCGGACATCGCGGCAGCCAGGCTGGAGGCGGAGAGGGCCTTGAGGAAAGCGCGGCGGGAGTTGAGGGAATCGTTCATGGCGGGTGGTGGAAGGTATTCGAGGTGCGGGCGGGAATCAACGGACGAACTGGAACTCAGGGAGCAGCAGGACCATCCACAGCAGGTCCTCGACGGCCTGGGCGCTCGGGTTCGCGCCGAGTTCGGCAACCAGGGCGGACTTTTCCGCCGCGGTGGGACGGCGGCCGACGGCCCGCATGAAGAGGGTGTCGACCAGCTCGCCGGCAGGTGCCTTGGTTGCGTGCCAGGTCGCGGCGCCCTTCCGGAGCAGGCCGGCGAGGAGCTCGCCGTTGGCGAGGTCGATGGCTTCGAGCGTGGTGATGTTGTCCGGCCGCATGCTGACGATCTGCTCGCGGTTCGGGCGGCCGAGGGCGCGCATCAGGAGGTCGGAGGGGACCAGCGCGGCGCGGACCATGGGGCCGCCGCCGGTGTTCAAGCCGTCGGCAAGGCCCGAGGCGAAGGAGTCCCAGGTGTTCTGGTTGGCGACGAGCGCCGCATCCTGCCAGTCGCCCGGTGCGCTGGCGAAGCGGCCGTTCGCGTCGGGCAGGGTGGCGGTCCATTTCCACGACGGCCCCGAGGCGACGACCACCGGGTCGGCGCCGGGCAGGACCAGCTTGGCCTGGAAGATGAAGCCGGCGGGGTTCGGGGAGTCGCCGCCGTTGCGGGCGACCACGATGATCGAGTTCTTGCCGGGGCGCAGGTGCTTGAGCTCGATGGAGCGGGGATTCGGCGCTTCGGAGCCCGGCGGTTCCTGCACCACCGGCTTGCCGTTGACGAAGATCGACGCCGAGTTGTCGGCGATGAAAACGGCGCGGGCGGAACTTGGCGCGGCCGGCAGCACGACCTCGGTGCCGAGCGCGATCGTGTGGCCGGCGGGCGCGGAGGCCGAGGCGTTGGCCTCCGACCAGATCCAGCGGGCTTCGAGCTGGCCGCCGGGGTTCGGGATCACGCGCGGGACGCCGGGGGCGGTCTTGGCGGGTGCGGTGCCGGTGAGCGACCACACGGCGTCGACGAACTGCTCCGCGCTCATGCGCTTGGCCAGCGGGCCGCGGAACAGGGCGGGGTCGTCGCTTTCCTTGGTGACCACGGATTGCGACTGGTAGGCCCGCGAGGAGGCGATGAAGGCGAGGGCTTTCTTCAGGTCGTAGCCGTCGTCGGCAAAGCGGACCGCGAGGTAGTCGAGCAGGTCGGCGTTCCACGGCTCGGTGTCCATGGCATCGACCGGGTGGACGATCCCCCGCCCCATCAGGCGGTGCCAGAGGCGGTTGACGATGGTGCGGGTGAAGCGGCCGTTTTCCGGGTGGGTCATCAGCCCGGCGAGCTGCTTGAGGCGCTCGGGGCGCGGCGCGTTGGCATCGACCTCGCCGAGTTCCGGGAAGATCCAGCCGGGCTTGGCCATGCGGCCGGTGGGCACGTCGCAGCGGGCGATTTCCAGCGGCTTCTCGGCATAGATCGCGGCCAGGCCGTAGGCTTCGTCGAGCTTCCAGCGGTCGACGAAGCTGTCGTGGCACGAGGCGCACTTCATGTTCAGGCCGAGGAAGGTCTGGGAGATCGACTGCGAAAACTGGATTTCCCGTACTTGGCTGGCATTGACGCGGCCGCGCCACTGGATGCCGTCGATGAAGCCGCGCGATTCGTCGTTCGGCGGGGCGAGCAGCTCGCGGGCGAACTGGTCGTAGGGCTTGTTGGAGACCAGCGATTGGTAGAGCCACTTGGTGATCTGGCGGCGGCCGCCATCGATGTAGCCGGTGCCCTGGTAATCGTTGCGGAGCAGGTCGTTCCAGAACGAGAGCCAGTGCTCGGCGTAGTCGGTGTCGCGGGCCAGGGTCGCCTCGATCAGCTTGGCGCGCTTGTCGGGCGACTTGTCGGCGACGAAGGCATCGACCGCCTCCGGCTCGGGCAACAGGCCGGTGAGGTCGAGGGTCAGGCGGCGGATGAACGCGGCATCGCCGAGCGGCTCGGGGCGGGTGATCTTGTTCTCCGCGAAATGGCGGTCGAGGATGCGGTCCACCGGGTGCTCGCGGCCGTCGACGACCGGCGGCAGTTCCGGGCGGCGCGGCTTGAGCGGCGGTTCGTAGGCGAGCTTGCCGAAGGTGAAGCCGGGCTCCCACTTCATGCCTTCGTCGATCCACTTCTTGAGCACCTCCACCTGGTCGGCGGGGACGCGCGGGCCTTTCGGGGGCATCCGCTCGGTCTTGTCGTCGGAAAGGACCGACTCGATCAACAGGCTGTCGTCGGCGTTGCCGGGCTCGACCACCGGACCGTTCTCGGAGCCCTCGAGCAGCGACTCGCGGGTGTTCATCGAGAAGCCGCCTTTCTTGGCGGTGTCCATGTGGCATTTCGCGCAATGCTCCTTGAGCACCGGCGCCACCTGGTGGGCGAAGTCGACTTCGGCGACGGCTTGCGAAAAGGGTAACAGGGCGGGCAGGATGAGCTTCTTCATTTTCCTAAGAGGTAAGCGAGGAGGTCCTTGAGCTCCTCGGGGTTGAGACGGTTGATCAGGCCGGCGGGCATCGGCGATACGGGCGAGGGCTTGATATCTTTGATCAGGCTGCGCTCGATTTCGGAAGTGGCGCTGAAATCGAAGGGGCTGGTGGCGATGATCCAGTGCTCGTCCTTCTCCTCGATCAGCTTGCCGACGACCTGGGAGCCGTCGTGCTTGATGATGGTGTCGAAGGCGTACTGGTCGGAGACGACCTTGCTGGGATCGACGATCGCCTCGGCGAGATCGCGCAGCGCGAAGCGGCCGGCGACCGCGGTGAGGTCGGGGCCGGCCGATCCGCCTTCGCCGCCGAAGCGGTGGCAAGCGGCGCAGAGCGAGGCCTGGTACATCTTCCGGCCGTTCTCGAGGTTGCGCCCGGCGAGGCCGCCGGCGGCGAGTTTCTCGATCTCTGCGATGGTCCATTCGCGGCCGGGTCCCTGGACCGGCGGGAGGTTTTCCAGCGGATGCGGCACCGCGGCGGGTGCCAGTTTTTCGAGCCACGCGCGTTCCTCCGGGGTGGCGGACTCGAGCGATTGCTTGCGGAGGTCCTGGATGAAACCGGCGTAGCTGGCGCCGCCGCTCTTTTGCAGCAGGCGGTCGAACCACGCGAAGTAGCGCTTCCGTTCATCCTCGCTCCACGGGCCCTTCACGACGCGGAGGCAGTAGATGTAGTGGATGATCTGGGCGGGCGGCAGGTTGTTGATCATCCGTTCGACATCCGCGCCGTACTGCGGGTTGCGCTTGGCGACGGCGAGCCAGTCAGGGGCGGGTGCCGGGCCGGTGGTGTCCATCAGGGCGAGCGTGCGGCCGACGATGCCGGGAGCCTGGAGGTAGCTGAGCATGCGGCACAGCTCGCGGTCGAGGAAGCGCTCGTTCGAGGGGAAGGCGTTGTCGATCTTGGCGAGGACCTTGGCCGTTTCTTCCGGCGAGGGAGCGCCGTGGCGGGCGAAGAGCAGGCCGGCGGATCGCAGCCAGTTGAGCTTCTGCTGGACGTCGAGCTTGGTCCAATCGAGGCCGAGCAGGGAGCCGAGCACGGCCGCGCGGTGGTCGGCCGAGCCGGTGCGGGCGAGCGCCGTCGCGCCGCCGATCACTTTCCACGGGTCGCTTTCGCGGGCGAGCTGCGGGGCGATGGCGGCGGGGCCGGCGGTCTCGACGGCGAGGCGGGATTCGTAGCGTTTGATCCGGTCCGGCGAGGCCAGTCCGTCCCAGGCGCCGGCGGGCGGGGCGATCGCGAGCGTCTTGGCCTGGGCGGCGACGGGTGCGACGGATTCGCCGCCGGTGTAGCGGACGCGCCAGAGGGCGGAGGCGGTGCGGCGGCCGCCGGTGAGGAAGTACATGTGGCCGTCGCGGCCGATCACCGCGTCGGTCAGAGGCAAGCCGGTGCCGGCGAGGAATTCCTCGCGCTCCGCCTTGTAGCCGCTGCCTTCCGGCGTGAGGTGGACTGCGTGGACCGTGGCGTAGGTCCAGTCGAAGGCGTAGATCGCGCGCTGGTACTTTTCCGGGAACCTCGCATCCTTGCCGGAAAGCAGGCCGGTGGGCGAGCCGGGGCCGAGGTCGACCTGCGACGGCATACTATCTTCGTAGTACTCGGGCCATTTGCCGGTGCCGTTGCGCCAGCCGAACTCCGATCCGGGCACCACGTGGCAGATGCGGGTGGGCCGGTACCAGGGCATGCCGAGGTCCCATTCCATGTCGGCATCGTAGGTGAACAGATCGCCCTGGTGGTTGAAGGCGATGTCGTAGGGGTTACGGAAGCCGGTGGAGAAGAGCTCCCAGTTCGTGCCGTCGGGCTTGAAGCGGGCGATCCAGCCGCCGGGTGCCATGCGGTCCTGGGCGTGGCCCTTGGCATCGGGACGGCGCGGCAGGAGCTGGTCTTCCGCCCAGACCCGGGGCACCAGCGAGGCATCCATTTCCGGCAGGTCGGTGAAATTGCCGGCGACGAAGTAAATCCACTGCCCGTCGGGTGAAAGCAGCAGCGCGTGCGGGCCGTGCTCGCCGCGGCCGTTCATCGCCTTGACGAGTTCCGGCTTGTCGGGCTCGCCGTCCTTGTCGCTGTCGGTGACGCGCCAGACGCCGGACTGGTCGCCGCCCTCGTTGATGGTGACGTAGAGCACGCCCTGGTGCCACAGCAGGCCGTGGGCGCCGGAAAGCGGGATGGCGGTGGGAGTGACGGTCGTCTCGCCCTCCGGTCCATCGGGCAAGGTGACGCGGTGGATTTTCCCGTACTGGTCGGCGCAGTAGAGGCGGCCGGCGCCGTCGACGGTCATGGCGACCCACGAGCCCTGGACGTTCGGGACCTTGTAAAGCCGCTCCACGGTGAAACCGGGCAGAACCTGGAACTGGTCGGTCACGTCAACCGGCGCGCCGTTGCCGCTGCCTTCCGGCGCGATGATCTCGCCCCAAGGCGGGTCGCCCATGGTGGCGACGACCACCGCCGGGGTCCAGTCGCGCGGGGTGAAGCGGACTTCCTGCCAGCCGTGCGGGCCTTCGAGGCTGGAGGACCACTTTTCATCGGAGACCAGGTAGATCTTCTTCCCGCCCTTGAGGGTCGCGCTGAAGCGGAGGGCCAGCGCGGCGATGCCGTCCTGGTTGCGGCCTTCGACGGCGATCACGTTGCGCCCGCCGGGGACGATGATCTTGGTGAGATCGTGGTTCGCGGGCGCCGACCACTCGCTGGTCCAGCCGAGGTCCTTGCCGTTGACCCAGATGCGCTGCCAATTGTCGCCGGTCACGGTGACCGCGGCGGAAACGACATCGCGCGGCAGGCTGAACTCGCGGCGGAAGAAGGCCTTCTGGTTGTCCACGGGCGTGGCATTCTGCCAGATCCAGCGGGCGGGCGGCTCCGCCACGCGGACGCTGCCGGCGGCAAGCGGGCGCATCCGGAGGTCCTTGAACTCGGCCTTCATCGCGGGGCCGGCGTGGAGCTGGAGGGCGATCACGCCCTTCGGCGAGCGCTTGGCGGGATCGGTGTCGCGGATCTCGGCGACCTGCTTGCCGTTGATGAAATGCGCGAGGGTATCGCCGCGGGCGACGACGCGGTAATCGTTCCAGTCCGCGAGGGTGGTCGCGGGCCGCTCGAAGCTGCCGGTCACCTTCGGGCCGGCGGCGAGGTCGACTTTCTGCCCGCTTTCGCAGGCGATGCCGCGACCGCGCTCCTCGTAGAGCATGCCGAGGTAGTTCGGGGCCGGGTGGAGGTCCATCTGGTAGCCGCCGACGGCCCAGGCGGCCGGGTCCACGACGCGGCTGCGGTATTGGACGCCGGAGTTGTTGTCGCCGGTGACGCGGGCCTTGAACTCCAGCTCGAAGTCGGCGGGTTCGCCGCCCTGCCAGATGAGGAAGGTGTTGGCACCCACCTTCCGCGCGCTGTCGTCGGTCTCGCCGGTCAGCACGCCGTTCTCCACGCGCCACAGGCGGGGATCGCCGGACCAGCCGGCGAGGTCGCGGCCGTTGAAAAGCGGCCGCCATTCCGCTTCGGCCGCGGATGCCGGAGCGAGGAAGGGTGCGAGGATGACGGCGAACAGTGCCGGCGGGATCAGGGAACGCATGGTGAAAAGGTGCACCGGGAACGGTGGGAAGCTCAGGGATTCTTTCCGGCTTCCGCGCGATGATCGGGAAATCCGAGCACCCTCGGCGCACGGCTGCCGGGCTCGTTGATCACGAAAAGCACGGTGCGGTTGGCAGGATCGTGGACCCAGCGGGTCTCGCAGAGCGGATAGAGGCTGTCCTTGCCGGCGATGCGGAAGGACAGGTTGACGTTGTAGTCGCCGGCCTTGGCGGCGGGGGGATCGAGGATCACTTTCGAGCGGCTCTTCATCGCCAGCTTCTGCTGGCCGACCTGGCCGCCGACCTCGTGGGCGGTGAGATTGAACCAGAGCATCTGGCCGGGCTTGAAGCGCTCCGCGCTGGCATCGATGACCTGCATGCGGGCCGGCACGGTCTTGTTCGCGGGATCCGGGCTGACCAGGAGATAGATGTCGCCCGTGGTTTCCGGAACCTTGACCGAGGGAGCGGCGGGGTTCGGCACCTCGCCCTCGGCCGGCGGTGCGGGAAGGAGGCGCAGGGTGATTTCCCCGCCGGGCAGCGGATAGACTTTGGACAGGTTGAGCCGCGGCAGGTCGATCTCGCGGCTCGCGGTGCCGTCGTGGAGGTGGAGTTTTTCCGGGTCCTTTTCGCTGGCACCGAGGAAGACCACGCGGCAGGTGCGGCCGCCGGCGTCCTGGGCGGGGGCGGCGAAGGGCAAAAGGCAGATCAGGCAGGCGAGAAGTCGCATGGGAAAAGGGAATCAGATTTCCGAAGGGGAGAGCCAGCGGAAGCTCACCATTTCGAAGCGGCGGCCGAAGGCGGTGTTGACCGGGGACTTCGGCAGCGTCGTGACGTCCGCCGCGTCGGCGGGGTCGACGTACTCGCGGGTCCGGCGCACCACCGCCTCGCAGACGGCGCGGCTGACGATGTTGCCGTCCTTGTCGCGGGCGTCGCCGTGGGCGCGGATGGTGAAGGTGTCGTCGCGGGCGGAAAGGATCGGCGCGAGCGGGCGGAGGACGTCGGCCTGGCGGGTCCAGCCGGGCACCCCGTAGGCGTTGTAGCCGGCCGCGGCGGCGGGGAATTTGTATTCGGCCTCCGCAGCGCGGACCGGCGCGGCGACCGACTGGCCGGCGGCACCGACGGTGGCCTGGATCTCCTTGTAGGGGTTGGACGAAGCGGATTTCTCGAGTTCGTTCAGCGCCGCCTGGATGGCGCCGGCCAGCGCGAGGTCGCCGGAGGAAAGCTGGCGGTTCACGAATTCGGCGAGCGAGAGGAAGGGGCCGCGGGCGCGGACCTGCTCGACGATTTTCTCGGCGAGTTCGGCGATGACTTTCTCGTCGAGCACCCGGTAGCCGGCGAATTCCGCGGCTTCCGGAAAGGCCCCGGACGACCCCTGTTCGGTGGCTTCCACATCGCCCGCGATGGTGAAGCGGCTGAAGGGATGGTCGACCTCGTCGGAGAGATCGACACTCCAGCCGCCGCCGGATTCCTGCATGTAGGGAACCTTCTGGTTGCGGGCGTGGCCGAGTAGGGCGCGCCAGGCGGTGACCGAGGTCGAGTTGACGTTGAACATGCCCTCGACCTCGATGCGGGAGGCGATGGAGCGGTAGCCTTCGGCCTTCGCCACCTGGTTCCGGAAAAGTTCGTCGGCTTTACTCGGATCGGCGGCGGCGAGACGGGCGTCGGCTTCGATCGGCCCGTAGGCGCGGTTGTCGAGCGGCTCGATGCCGGAGACGAAATCGGTGAAGGTCTTCTGCTGGGTCCGCCCGCCGGTGGGTCCGAAGGACGAGGGGTCCGGGGCGATGGTGGAGAAGAACCAGTCGTCGAAGAGCAGGTGGTTCGCACAGTAGCTGTCGTCGTGCTGGAGGTTCACCCCGAGGCTGGCGTCGGCGGTGTTGACCACGGCGTTGGGGGGCAGCAGCGGCGAGGCATCGCTGTTGCCGATCAGGTTGAAGGCGTAGGGCGGGATCGGGTTCTCGTAGCGGAGGTCCCAGTTCTGGAGTTCGCCGAGCGAGGCCAGCGGGCGGGTCGGAAGTTCGGCGATGACGCAGCGGGAAAGCCCGTCGGACTTGTTGAAGCCGGTCACGATGTAGCCGCGGCCGCTGGTGTCGCTGGCATTCGGCAGCTGGCTGTCGCCGCCCGGCGCGTGCTTGATGAAGCTGTAGTCGAAGGGCGAATTCACCGGATGGCTGGTGCCGCCGTAGTGGCGGGCGATGGTGCTTTCGACCACGTCCTTGCCGCCCATCGCGGTGTAGTTGACGAGCGGGCTCGACTGCACGAAACCCTTGGCCGGGATGTGGGTCTTGGAGGCCATGCGCGCGCCGAAGACGGTGGACAGGAAAGGGGCCGGGGTCGTCCTCGCGGCACCCAGCGTGGACTCGGCGAGCTGGGTGAGCGGCTTGTAGACCTCGTTGGCGATCGAGGGCGGATAGACCATCCGGTAAACGAGATGGCGGCGGCCGGCGACCGACATGTCGAGGTAGATGCCCACACCCACCGAACGGTCGTCGTAGGCGGTGTCGAACTTCGCGTCGGCCTTGATGGTGGCGCTGTCGGCAGCGACGACGACCTGGCCGGTGCTGTCCTTGACCTGGAAGAAGTGGCCGCCGGTTCCGCGGTAGCCTTGCTCGAGGGCAAGGGCGCTGCCGCTGGCCGCGACGACATTGTTCGCGGCGGGACTGAAAACCCGGGTTTCACCCGGCTTGAGCCCGAACTCGGTCGGGATCGTGTACACCAGATTGGTGTTCGCTGCGAGCCCCGTGTAATTCGTGCTGCCCGCGGTCAGGCAGTTGTAGGTCGAATTCTTCACCCCGTTGATCGTGTATTGGAGCGCCGGGGGTAGCGGCCTCGGAATCGAGAAGGTGAGGGCCGGCGCGGTGATCTCGACGTTGTAGGGATTCCACATCGTGATCACCGGGGTCAGCAGCAGGCGGGCTTCGAGGCTGCCGGCCGGGGGCGGCGGATTGGTGACCGTGGGCGGACCGGCGCTGTGGGAAAAGACCCACTGGATCCTGGCCACCAGCGGCAGGATGCGGACGCGGTGGAGGAAGTTGAAGGTGTTGCCGGTGTCGTCGATCGCCACCGAGGCGTTGCCTCTGGAGAACCGGCTTTTGCCCGAGGCACCGCTGGTGACCCGCTTGTAGGCGGTGGCGTAGTCCACGAGGTTCTCCCAGCTCGATACCGGCCCGTGGCGGTAGATCGGCGGCGAACTCGAATCGCCGCGGTAGGCCGACCACGGGTAGATCATCGACCGGGATGCCACCGGGTCCGCGGCGGTCGGCTTGGAGAACATGATGTCCCGGGCCGGGGTCTGGCGGAAGAAGGGCAGGCTGGAAGAGCGGAGGCTGTTCCAGTTTTCGGTGACCAGCGAGAGGTCCTTGCGCCAGCCGCCGGTGGCCGTGTTGGTGAGCAGGCCGGTCGAAGTGGTGGAGAGATCGTGGAAAAATTCCTGCGACACCTTGAGAGCCTGCTTTTCCGCGATCAGGTCGCCGCCCTGCAAACTGACCGCCTTGGCGGCCGGGGCCGGATCGTCGAGCAGGTCGTCCATCCGGAACGGCGCGGGATTGACGGTCGTGTGGCTTTTCGCCGCCACCGCCCAATCGGCGGTTTCGTAATCGCCGGTGTCCTCGGGGGAGGGCAGGCGGGCCTTCTGGTTCTCCCCGCCGATCCACCACGCAAAGCCGCCCTTGCCCGCGGGGGCGTCGATCTCCTCCGCTTCGAGGTGGATCTGCAGCTTGCCGCGGTCCCCTCCTTCGCCGACCGAGCGGGGGCCGACCAGCACCACGCTGTCGTCGCGAGCTGAGGTGTCGGGAAGCGTTTTCGGATCGCCGGATGCCAGCCACGCGAGGAAGCGCTGTTCCTTGGCCGACTTGTAGCCGCGGGGCGCGATCGGTCGTCCCTGGGAGTCGTGGTTGGTGCCTTCCCAGCTCTTCCAGACGCCGAGCACCGGCGGGTTTTTCTCGTCGAGAATGTCGGCCCGCGCCGTCACCCGCGTGTCGGGACCGGCCTGTTGCTGCAACTCGCCGAGCGCGAGCATCAGCGCCATCCGGGCGTTGGCCCGGGCCTGGGCCGCCATTTCGTCGCGGCCTCCGGACCGCAGGGCGATCGAGGAAAGGCCCAGCAGGCCGATGGCCACGACCGTGAGCAGCACCATCAGCGAGAGGGTGATGACCAGCGCGAAGCCCCGCGATGGCCGGCGTGCGGTGGAAGCTGGAAGGTTCATGGGTTCCAAACGGGTTGGGAGGCGTTACCGACAAGAATGGGTTCTTTCAAGCCTCAAGGGAATCTAGCACCCATTTTCTGTATGGTCATTGTAAATATTGGCAATTCCACGGCCAGAAAGGGGGAAGAAGTGCCGCGCGGAATTCCTCCATTCGGGTGGAACGAAGGGCCTGGACCCTTGATTCAGGACCGGTCCGCCAGTTGGCGATTCCGCGACTCTTTCCACTGTCCCGGGGTGACCCCGAGATGCTCCTTGAACAGCCGGCAAAGGTTCTTGGCGCTTCCAAGACCGGTTTCGAGGGCGATCGGCTCGAGCTTCGAGCCGTCGACTTCCAGCATTTCCGCCGCCGCCTTGATTCTCCGCGCGGTCAGGTCCTTGCCGATGGTGTTTCCGGTCACCGAGCGGTAGCAGCGGTGGAGGGTCCTGACCGACATCCCGCACTCCCTCGCCATGGAGCTCACGGTGAGCGGGCGCGGATACTCGTGGCGGATGATGTAGATCGCTTTCTCGATCCCGGATTTCCCGGTTGCCTGCGGGTTCGCGGACGCCGGACGCCGCGGAGCCGGACGCTGCCAATGACTGCAAGCATCCCCGCACGGAACCGAGGGTTCCGCCGGCGAGGAGTCCCCGGCCATGCCGTCCAGATGGCAAATCTCGAGTTTCATAGGGTTTTTCGTCCGGTGCGGGACCGGTCGACGATGACCCCGTATCTGAAGATCGCCGTGCTGGATACCTATGTATTTTACTAGGGGGAAACCAAGTCGCTCGCCTCCAGATACTTGCAGTTACGGGAGCTTTGACAGGCGGCATCCCCGCCCCGCGTCAGGGGCCGGAGTCCGGATCCCGCTTCATGTATTTCAGCACCGCTTCCGTGCGCGTCCGGACATGGAGTTTCCGGTAGATGTTCCCCAGATGGAAACTCACCGTTTCCAAGCGCACACCCATCTCGTGGGCGATTTCCTTGTAGAGATAGCCTTTCGAGAGGAGGTCGAGCGTTTCCTTTTCCCGCTGGGTCAGGTGATACTCCGCATCCGGTTCGGCGACCGGGAGCTGGAAATGCTGCACGACCTTGCGGGCGATGCCGCTCGACATCGGGGATCCGCCCGCGACCACGTCGTCGAGGGCGTCCAGCAACTTGGCATCGATGTCGCGCTTCAGCACATAGCCGGAAGCCCCGGCTGCCAGCGCCTCGAAGACCCGGTCCGCGTCCTCGAACACCGTCACCATCAGGAACTGGGTCGCCGGGCAGAGGGGCTTGAGCTTCCGGAGGAGCTGGATGCCGGAAAGCCCAGGAAGCTGGATGTCCACCACGCACGCGTCCGGCGCCTCCTTCTGGAGCGCGGGCAAGGCCGACTCGGCGCGGCCGTAGCACCCCGTGACGGTCCATTTCTCGGAAGCGGACAAGGCCTCCCGGAACGAGTCGCGGAGCAGCGAATCGTCCTCTACGATGGCGATCGTTCGTTTCGCGGCGGTCATGGCTGCGGCAATGGCCGATCCTGGGGCAAATGGCAACGGAAGAGCGCGCGGGTTCCTTTTCCCGGCGCGGATTGGATGACACAAGTCCCGCCGATCTCGCCGAAGCGCGACGCAAGATTGTGCAAGCCGTTGCCCTCGCGCGGCGAGGCCGGGTCGAATCCGGCGCCCTGATCGGAGATCTCCGCCACCAGGGCGCCGTCCTCCACGGCCAGGCGGAACACCGCATCGCAGGGCCCCGCGTGCTTCAGCACGTTGTGCAGCGCTTCCTTCACCCCGAGGGCGAAGTGATGGCGGAAATCGGAACGCAGCGGAACCGCCGGCAGGTCGTCGGGAATGTCGATCCTCAGCCGGACCGGGCTGTCGCGGAAAATCTCCTGGGCCACCGCGGACAAGTGGGTGGCGAGGTGGTCGAGGGTGTCGTTGGCCGGATTCACCGCCCAGACCAGGCCGTCCATGGCGTGCACCAGATCGCGCGCCGCGGATTCCAGCCGGATCAATTGCTGCCGGGCCTTGTCCGGATCCCCTCCGATCGACCGCCGGAGAAAGGAAGCGGCCAGATTGAGCACCGTGACGCGCGTCCCGAGATCGTCGTGCATGTCCCGCGCGATCCGCGCCCGGTCGCGTTCCACCGCATGCTGCAGGCGGATCGCGGCAAGCCGGTGGCGCGAACGGCGGCGGTAGGCTGCGAACATGAGCAAACCCGCCGCAAGCACGCCGCCGGCCACGACGGTGGGCGCGAACCAGGAATGCCGCCAGAACGGCTGCTCGACCGTCACCGGGAAGGACAGGTAGGTCGTCGCCGGCAGGGAATCGGTCCCCACCGCGATCGCCCGGAACACGTATTGCCCCGGCGGCACGTTCATGTAAGTCGCCCTCAGCGAGGCCCCGGGGATGACGTTGTAAGCCTCGGACCAGCCGAGCAGAAAGGTCTCCCCGCCTTTCGCCGGGGTGACTCCCAGCTCGCGGGTGGAAGTCCAGGTGGCGGAGCTGGCTTGTGCCGCGTCCAAGAGGCCCAGCGCCTCGTTGCCGCCCAGCTGCATCACCCGCGCGATCGCCGGCTCGCTGCCGCGCCGCTCCCAGCCGAGGGGAATCCCGCCGATCTGGTTCATCCGCTCGCCTTGCCGGAACTCACCGTCCGCCCAGAGATTGGTGGCCGGGGCGCCGGCGCGCGCCAACAGAAGGTCGTCGATCACCCAGGAACCGGTCGTGTCCGGCGTCCCCGAAGACATCGAAACGCGGATCCTGCGGGTCTCCTCGGGCACGAAAAGCGGCTCGGTCCGCCGCATCAGGGGCGAACTCACCGCGTCGACCTCCCATTTCCGGCTCGCGCCCGTGACCGGGAAAACCCGGCGCGCCAGCAGATTGCCGGCGGCATCCAGCATGTCCCACTCCAGGGTCATCCCGCGGGCCGAGGGTAACCATTGTTCATCGAGCCCTTCCAGGTGGCAGCGGACCGCCAGCGGGTCCACGTTCACACCGGGCGGGAAGCTGAAGTCGAAGTCGATGCGGTGCAGCCCCGAGCCGAGCACCAGCGGCCGGCCGGCACCGGGCATCGTCACCGGGGCTTCCCCGACCAGGACCTGCTGGAGTTCCAGTTCGAGCTCCGGCTGGCGGGGCGGCTGCCGGCGCGACAACTCGTCCTCCCGGGCCCTGACTTCCTCGCTGACGAAGCAAAAATCGTACGGTGCCCGGGCAATGCTGCTGATCCGCACTTCATCGATGGACCCGGGAAAGAACTCCGAAGGATGAACGCCGGAGTTTCCGATCGCGAAATCGCCGAGGCGAACGCTCAAGTCCGCCGTCAGGGTGCCCTGGCCGATGAGGTTGGCCGACTCGTTGCCGGCACCGAGCCGGGTCCAGTAGAGCTTGAGGTTGTTCACCGCGGTTTCCCGCCCGTCGTAGGCGACCGCGGCGTGGAACCAGTCGCCGGCGCTCATCGCATGCGGCCCGCTGGTCGGGATCGTCGCGAGTCCCCCGCCCCGCACCGCATTGCCGGAGATCGGGAGGAACGAAAGGAAGCCCGGCTTCTCGATCCGGAAAATGAACACGCGGTTGGCGCTGTCGTCGTCGTCCATGCTGACGATGTCCAGCGCCAGCCCCGGCGAGTCCTGGGGCAGGGTGTCGAGCTTGATGAGAGCTTCGAAAGTGAAGGCCCCGTCCGGCCCCGCGATGGGAAACGGGCCTTCCACGTTGTCCTTCGGTCCGTAGTCGAGCGCGGGCTTGGCCAGCAGGATGGGTCCCAAGTTCGCGGATGTCTGTTGGAAGGACACGGCCGCACCGAAACCCGGAAAGGGTGCTTTTCCCGCCATGGCCCCGTGGAGCAGGCCGAGAAGGGGCGTGGGACTCACCCCGTCGTCCTTGAACGGCGGACCGGCCTCGTCGAGGTGCCAGAGGTGGAGAGTGGCATCATCCTGCTCGTAAGGCAGGAACGCCGGCGAGGCGGTGGCCAGCGCGCAGGCCGCCAGCCAGCCCGCGATTCCCGCCACCCGCCCGTCCATTCGTTGCATCTCGGCTCCGATGAAATGCCCCGCTCCCGCGGATGCAAGCGTGGAAGGAACACCGCCGGGGCAAACATTGAACGCCGGCGGGGCCCTCATGGTCTCACCCGCAGATCCCTCCAACCGCCACTCCCCCCGAGATGAATGTTGATTGTCGATCCGATGCCTCCAGCCCAACTCATCGTCCTTGCCATCGTCGGCATCGGGCTCGTGTCCGGATGGCTCATCGCGCGCTGGCTCGAGCGGCGTTATGATCGGGGCAACAAGGCCAGTTCCGAGGAACTGCTCGACGAACTCGAGATGGCCTACAGTTCGCGCCGCAGTTTCGAAGTGCGGATACCGCCGCCGCTTTTGCCGGAGGTTTTCGACTGCATGGTGGAGCAGATCGACTCGGGTTTCGGGGAAAAGCATGCCCGCCAGATGGTCCAGCGGATCGAGTCCCAAGGCCCTCGCAACGCCCTTTACCCGATCCGGGTGAACGGAGTCCGCACCGAACTCGAGCTCCAATGGAACCGCGACGCCATGGGCAACGTGCGCCTGGTGGTGCTGGCGGTTCCCAAGGTCATCCGGGCACTGAAGAGGTTCTCGAAAGAACTCCCCCGCTTTTCCGCGGTGGAACCCGGGCTCTTCCGAGAAGCCCCGTGAGAACCTGCCCGCGGCCCGGTCCTCAGGTCACCGCTTCCACCTGCAGTGCCCGGAGCGCATGCAGACTCCCCGCCTCGTCCTCGCGGATCTGCCGTGCCCCGGTCTTTCTCTTTGCTCCGAAGTGGCTTCGACAGCCCTTGAACACCCCTTCCACGAAACCCTTGCTCCCGATCGCCACCCCGTCGCTGAACCACCTTACCCGGCAGAGCAGCAGCTCCGCACGCGACAGCTTCCCGCTGCTCTTCAGCACCGACTCCACCTTCTCCTTCGAGAAGCCGCGCCGCGATGCAGGGGACTCCGGGGAAGAGTGGAACGGGCGGCTCGCCCGTTCTCCCGATTCCACTGCCTGCCCTCCCGCCTCCAAACCCTCACCGAACAACCAGCACCGGTAGGCCTCTCTAGGGGTCAGGCTTCCCCGCCTCTCGTCCCACGAATCCATCGGTGCCTCCATCACCCGGCACAGCCCCCGCCGCGCCCGCTTGCTCCCGCCGCAGGCCTCCCCGTAGCCCGTCCACCGGTAGTCCTTCGGATCCTCCACCAGACCCGCCCGCACCGGGTTCAAATCGATGTAGAGCGCCATCGTCCGCAGCGCCTCGCCGTCCTCCACCAGCACGCTCTTGAAGCGGTCCATCCACAAGGTCCCGCGGCGTTCGTGGTGCTT
>JAIXWR010000003.1 GCA_027491155.1 Verrucomicrobiaceae bacterium | reverse complement strand
CGCCTTCATGAAGGTCCTCAAGCAACGCTTCTCCCAATGGTTCAACGGCCGCCACGCCCGCCGCGGCACCCTGTGGGAAGACCGCTACCGATCGGTGCTGGTCGAAGGCAAAGGCCAGGCGCTGCGGGCGATGGCCGCCTACATCGACCTCAACCCCGTCCGCGCGAAGATCTGCGACGATCCGAAGGACTACCGCTGGTGCGGCTACGCCGAGGCGGTCGCCGGGGGGAACGAGGCCCGCGAAGCCGTTGCCTTCCTCGCCGCGATCAACCATCACGGCGGGATGAAGCCGGGATCGACCGTTGCCCCGACGCCCAAGGAGGCCCTCCGCCGCTGGCGCTGCCATCTGTTCGGCATTCCCGAGAACGAAGCGCGGCAGAAGAACGAGTCCGCGAAAGGCGAAATGGCGGCCGTTTATCGAGAGCGTATCCCGCGGGAGAAGGCGCTGGAAGTTCTGGCCCGCGGCGGGAAGCTCTCCGAGGCTGACTACCTGCGCTGCAAGGTCCGCTACTTCAGCGATGGCGCGGTGATCGGCGGAAAGGCCTTTGTGGACGAGATGTTCGCCGCCCTGCGACAGCGCTTCGGGCCGAAGCGCAAGGACGGCGCGAGGCCAATGCGCGGGCTGGCCGAGAATTCCCCGGACGAGCGCTTGTTCAATCTCCGACAGCTCCGCAAAAGCGTCTTCGGATAATCCCGCCGCAGGCTCTCCGCACGCCAACCGCCCTCCGTAGCGTGAGAAGAACGGGACAGGCAGATCGGCGCGGATCGGCGCGCGCGAACTTCAGCAGCAGGTCTGCTACCGAATGACCGGCTTTCCCTTGGCCCGGGGTTGCCGGCGCTCCGGGAACATCGCCTGCTTCGCCTCCAGGCTCAGACCATCGTAAGCGACGCCCGTCAAATCCCGCAGCCGGGCCGCGATCCTCGACTTCGGATTCCACGTGTAAACAAGCGTCCGCCCTTGTCGTTTGCAAACGATCGCACCGGAGCGCTCGAACCGTTCGAGTTGGCGCTGGACCGCATCCAACGAAACACCAGAATCCCTCGCGATCGCCCGCCCATAGGATTCCCCGTAGTGGAACAAGGCAAGCAGCACCGCCTCGGCAGCCTTGCCTCCGAACAGATCTTGAAGAGCCGTTGCGATCACGACCGGATATTCCGGTCAAATGACCGGAATATCAACCCCGTTTCCCGCCGTGGAAGCACCTGATCAGGCCTTGCTCACCTGCCGACGGCAGGAAGGCCCGGATCGATCGGAAGGCGGTCGGCGACTGATGTGCGACGGAAGGTGCCATGGCAGCCTTCGAGGAATTCTCCAACCATCTCGCGGAAGACGAGCCGCTACGTTGACCCGCTTTCGCTCTTCAACCGTCAAGTCGCCGTCAAACGGTCCCGCAAGGGCCCCAGATCGTTCCAGGGAAGGACCGTGGCTTTCTCCCTCTGCTGACGGGCAAGCCCGCCGTGGACAAGCCAGGGAACCAGCGTCTTGTCCGGAAGCTTGTTTCTCCAGAAACTGAGACCATCGAACGAGTCCGACGCGATGGTTTCGCCGGATTTGATCTCGACCGCCTGAAAGACGTCGGGCGCGGTTTCAATCAGCGCATCGATCTCGTGGCCTTCGTGGTCCCGAAGGAAATACAAAGCCGGCCATTGTCCCGCGTTGGCCTGCGCCTTGAGAAGCTCGGTCATGACCCAGTTCTCGAAGAGCGCACCGCGTTGCGGGTGCGCGGTCACATGGCCGGCCTTGCGAACGCCAAGGAACCAGGCCGCCAGACCGGGATCGCAGAAATACAGCTTCGGGGTCTTGATGAAACGCTTGGACGTGTTGGTGAACCAAGGTCGCACCAGGAAAACCAGGTGGCTTGCCTGAAGAACGGAAAGCCACGAGTCGGCCGTGATCCGGGAAATCCCCGTGTCCGAAGCGAGCGAGGAAAGATTCACCAGCTGGCCGACGCGTCCGGCGCAAAGCTGGATGAATCGCTGGAACGTGGCGAGATCCTGAATGTTGAGGATCTGGCGCACGTCCCGCTCCAAATAGGTGCCGACGTAATCCTGGATCCAAACGCTGGCCTCCACGGGCCGGTCATGAACGGGAGGGAACACCTCGGGGGTCGGTCCTTGAATTTTGAATTTGGTCAGAGCAGACGGGAATAATTGGGGCCGGTTCTCGCGCATTCACATCAAGCTTCCCATTCGGGAAGTCGCGAGGAGGCCGGCGGGTTCTCCGGAGGGGATGAGGCAAGCAACGCGGAGAACGTGGGGGAAGCGGTGGCGGAAGAGATCGATGGCGGGGCCATTTTTCAATCTCCGTAGTGCGTCCACATCCGCAGGATCAGCACCTTCTTTTCCTCGATGAAGACTTCGTAAACGATGCGGTGCTGGAGGTTGATGCGTCGGGAGTAACAACCGCTCAAGTCGCCGCAGAGGGATTCATAGCGCGGTGGCGTCTGGAAAGGATCCATCGCAATGATGTCCAGCAAGGCCTGCGCCTGGGATTTCAAATGGCTGGCCGCGAGTTTCTTCGCATCCTTGCGGGCTTGGCGGGAATACTGGATCTCATACATGGCCGTCACCACCCGGGGCTGCCCTTGGCCTTGGCCAGACCTTCCGCCCGTGCCTGTTGGATGGAGTCCACCATGCCGGGAATCGAATGCAGGAACAGGGTTTCGCGGATGGACCGCCAGTCTTCCTCCGAAATCAACACGGCGTTTCCCTGCTTGCCGGTGATTTGCACGGGTTCATGGGATTCCCTCACCTCGTTGATGAGCGCGTAGAGGCTTTCCCGTGCCTTGGTGGCGGTGATGGTGGTCATGGCGGGATAACGTACGGAAAAGCGCTCGGGCGTCAAGATCCGGGTGCCGGGTGATCGTAGGCGGGGATCCGGTCCTTGAATTCTGAATCCGTCGTCTCAAGAGATCTGGACGACAGGGAAGCCGGGCTGCCTTTCGGCGGCTCCAAGTTTCGCGGCTTTTCGCGTTCTTTCGCGGTCACGGATCCCAATTGCGATACCCGTCGCCATCCCGCCCTTTTGGATTGGCTCCTGAGAACAGAGCGACAGGCGGATCGGCGCGCGCGGGTGACAACCAAGTGCTGCGACACGACGCAGCTTTCACTGGGGGCACGGGCGCTTGGGTCTGCTGGCCACGGATTGCCCCCGAGGCAGGTCCGCGGTCGGGCAGGTGGCGCGGCCATCACCCCAAGCCAAAGCGATGCCGTGCCATCGCGCTCCATGGGGCCGTTCCGGCATCCGCAGCTTTGAAGCCGCCGTGAGGGTTTCTTCGTTTACCGTGAGCGATTTCAAGGCCTCGGAACTCAAGACCGGGTGAAAGAATCGGCCGCGGCGAAACGGCGGCGGATTCCCGATGCGAACGGGCCCGGGTTTCGCGGGGATCGGGGCCCGGCAAGCTTGACCTGGTGCGGTCGGCGGGAGAGTTCTTAGGGAAAGCCCTTCCGCGGAACGCTACCACCGGCCCAGCCCGCCATGGCACCCTCGGTGGCAGACCCCGGGGGCCGGGTCGTGCGCCCATCGATGTCGCCGGAAGCTCCAAAGACGATGAGTAGAAAGAAAGCCCCCAACAGCCTCCGCCTGCGCAACAGCACGGCGGAGTTCCTGACCTTCGCCTACCAGACCGGCGGCGACGGCGTGGAGGTGCGGGTCCAGGAAGGCACGATCTGGTTGTCGCAAAAGGGCATGGGGCAGCTTTTCGAGACCTCGACTGACAACATCAGCCTGCACCTGAAGAATATTTTCAAGGAGGGCGAGTTGGCGGCACAGGCAGTTACCGAGGAATACTCGGCAACTGCCGCCGATGGCAAAAACTACCGAACCAAGCACTACAACCTGGATGCGATCATCGCCGTCGGCTACCGGGTGAACTCCGGCCGCGCCACCGCCTTCCGCCAGTGGGCCACGGGAGTGCTGCGGGACTACACGCTGCGCGGCTACGTGATGGACCGGCAGCGAATGGAGAACGGGGCGTTCCTCGGTGAGGATTATTTCGAGCGACTGCTGGAGGAGATCCGGGAGATCCGCCTCTCGGAGCGTCGCTTTTACCAGAAGATCACCGACATCTACGCCACGGCGATGGATTACGACAAGGACGCGCCGGTCACGCAGGAGTTCTTCGCCAAGGTGCAGAACAAGATGCACTTCGCCGTACACGGCCGCACGGCGGCGGAGCTGATTGTGGAACGGGCGGATCACACGAAGGAACGGATGGGACTGACGACCTGGGCCAAAGCACCCGCCGGCAAGATCCTCAAAAGCGATGTGGTGGTGGCCAAGAACTACCTGACGGAGGCGGAGATGGAAGACCTCGGCCGCATCGTGAGCGCCTACCTCGACCTCGCCGAAAGCCGCGCGAAACGTCGCGTGCCGATGACCATGGAGGATTGGGCGAAGCGGCTCGACATCTTCCTCGCGGCGGATGAGCGGGAGGTTCTGAAGGATACCGGACGCATCAGCGCGGAAATCGCCAAGGAACACGCCGAAGAGGAATTCGGGAAATACCGCGTGATCCAAGACCGGCTGTTCCGCAGCGATTTCGATACCTTCGCGGCCTTGGAGATTGAGAAAGAGGAGCGCAACGAAGACTGAAACTCGCGTCCTCGGAGGTCCTTGAATTCTGAATCCATCCTCTTGATCGATCCGAAAGACAATGGAGCCCGGCTGCCTTTCGGCTGCTCCAGGTTTCGCGCCTTTTCGCGTTCTTTCGCGGTCATGGATCCCAATTGCGATACCCGTCGCCATCCCGCCCTTTTCGATTGGCACCTCAGAACAGAGCGAAAGACGGATCGGCGCGGTTCGGCGCGCGCGGGTGACTCCATGGACTGCTGCGGCACGACGCAGCTTTCACTGGGGGCACGGGCGCTTGGGTCGGCTGGCCACGGATTGCCCCCGAGGCCGGTCCGCGGTCGGGCAGGTGGCGCGGCCATCACCCCAAGCCAAAGCGATGTCGTGCCATCTCACTCCATGGGGCCGCCCCGGTATACGCAGCTTTGAAGCCGCCGTGAGGGTTTCTTCGTTTAGCGGCAGCGACTTCAAGCCGACGGAATCCGAGACCGGGTGAAAGAATCGGTCGCGGCGAAACGGCGGCGGCCGCCCAGTGCAAACGGGCCCGGGTTTCGGGGGGATCAGGGCCCGGCAAGCTTGACCTGATGCGACCGGCGGGAGAGGTCTTAGGGAAAGCCCGTCCCCCGAAACGCCTTACCACCGGCCCGACCCGCCATGGCGATCCCACTCCGCGATTTCTCCTTCTCGCTGTTCCTCCTCCTGCCGGGAGCGCTGCTCGCCCAGGCAACGAAGGACGAGGCGAAACCCGCCGCCGAACGCGGGTCGATCATCGAGGACCGCGCCGCCCGCAAGCTGTTGCAGACGGGCGATGCGCGCCTTGCACAGCGATTTTACAGGCCCCTCCGTGAGTGAATTCCCAGCAGCCATGGATCATCGATTTCTAATAAAGGGAGCCTGGCCGGTGCCGGCCAGCAAGACGGATGCCAAAAACTTGTCCGGGAGATTCGAAATCATCCCGGAAGAAACAGGCGAAGGTTTCCAATTGGATTACACACTATCTCCCGCAAGCCTCTCGAAGAGCTTGAGAAAGGGACGCCATCTCTACCGAATCAGTGGGAACGGATCTTGTATCACGCTGACGATCTCCGACGGAACCGCGAGTTTCACAGGCAGAAGTGGAGAACCGGTCGGACGAGGGTTGGTGGAGGGAAACGTGAGCTTATCCTTCGACTTGGATTCCTTTCCCGATCTCAGGAAGGCGCGGGTCCGAAAACTTTTCTCGGTGATTCTCATGTCGGAAGTGTTGTTTTCTGATGATGAGGGTGAAGATCGTTGGTCGGTGCGGTTTTCCGGGACGAATCATTTCATGATCCAAGGAAATTCATTCGGCTCCGAAGTGAACGCGCTGCTGATTCTTGTTTCGATGGCGCTGATGCTCAGTGTTTCGATCGCTTATGTCTCATCGTAGGTCAAATGCCCGAGTTCAGTCGGCAGCTCTCGCCCTCCACCTCGAATCCAAGCGCCTGCCGCCCACCATTGGAACGACAAGCGGCGGCGGCCGGAAGACCGGTGAATGGGGTTCTCACGGCCGAACCTCGGGCCTCGGATTCTTGAAGCCGCGGATCGCCGCAGTCTTCAACGCGCGGTAAAACAGAGGGACAGGCAGGAATGGCACGGGATTAAGCTGGATTTCGTTGGAAATCAGCAGACGGAAAGCCGGCCCGGGTACGGTTAGAGAGTGTGACCAAACAACCTTTCCTGACCGGCTTTCCGCTCGCCGTT
>JAIXWR010000024.1 GCA_027491155.1 Verrucomicrobiaceae bacterium | reverse complement strand
GGGCAGGCCGGGGCAGGCCGGGGCAGGCCGGGGCAGGCCGGGGCAGGCCGGGGCAGGCCGGGGCAGGCCGGGGCAGGCCGGGGCAGGCCGGGTTGCGGGGTTGTTGGCGCTGTAGGTTGAGTGAACGTCGAGTCCTCCTGCGCCTGACTGGGGGCGCAAGGGAGGAACTCGGGGTTGAAGTCGTAGCGGTCATGACGGCGGCAACCCGATGCGGGTCAGGCGCTCGGAGGGGTGCCTTGTTCGGCTTGGCTGTATTGCGTGGCTTCAAGCCGGGTGACCGTGAAGGCGATGAACTCACCAATGACCCGGGAGTCGCGCGAATGAAAGACATCCGGAATCTGGATCATCCCACAATCGACCACTACCGGATCAATAGACGTTACTTCCCCAAACGCCCGATAACTCCAGCCTTCAATACGGTCCAGTGCCTTACGCTTGTCGGGGTTCCCCGCAAACATGGCTTCCCATGACTCGTCGTCATCCAGGAGCGTTGCTGAAAGCTCCACTTCGAACTCATCGCCAATTCTCGGCGCGCTCCGCGCATCAACCGTGAACTCGTCCATTACGGACAATACCCCGTATGGCGTTGAGATCGATGCCTCCAGCCATGGGCCTTCCGTTGAAACAAGAGACACGCGCATTTGATCAGTTCTCTGCCGAACGTCTCGGATCAGGCGACGGCGAGCGCAAGACGTTGCTGACACGACAGATAGCCTTCGAGCCGTTGCCTGCATCCGTTTTGTTCGGCCTTGGTTGTGAGCAGTGAGTTCATAGCTGTCTCTTCTGTCAGACCTCACTGCGACTCCAAGGCCCATCCTGAGTCTCTCGAACTGCCTCCCACCCGACAGGCAGGTCTGTGACGGCAATAAGCGACGGGTCCAAGTCGAGGAAGAGAGCTTTCGGCAATACAACTGGGCCAGTCAGTGGATCGATGTCGTCGTAAAACTGCCAACCACCGTGACCCTCATCATGCACAACGCGGAGCACGGGTTGACGGCGCTCGGCAACCGCTGGAGTCGTGATGGCTGCGGGATCAAGAGGGCTAGACCAAGCGGAACGTGAATCAGGCATAGTGTCGTATGGAGTTGGCCAACGTCGAAGTCACCCTACGCCTGACCGAGGGCGCGGTCCGACGTCGGGTTTGATGGTTGAATAGTCATGGCACATTGAACTCGCGGCGGGTCAGGCGTCAGGAAGGACGCCTTGTTCGCCTAATGCGCTTTTTCGGCAGCCAGGAGGGCGCCCCGTTCACGCAAAGCACCAACCCTGTCGTCCCGATAGGAGGCCCAGTCGAGAGGGGTTCTGCCATCGTAACAAGTCCGATTGATATCATCGCCCAGTGAGATCAGCAGGTCGACAACATTCAGGTGCCCATTCGATGCGGCGAAGCGCATGGATTCGCCAAATGGGCGACCTAGAGCCGACCATCGCTCGACTACATCCGACCGACCCTCCATGGCCGCACACTCACAGACCGTACGCCGATACTCGCTCCTCCAGTCGGCAGGTAGCGATTCCCAATTGGAGAAATCACACTCGGGAGGAGACGGCGGTGTAGGCCTAATTCGCTCAATTAAATCTGAGAAACTGTTTGCAAGCTTTGCTTTCGATCCGGTCTCGTGATCCCACCAGAAAACATCATGTGGAGATGCAATAAGCATGACAATAAGGTTGCCACCATGATCACTACCAATAACGAATAGGTCATCAGGAACTGCTCCCTCGTAGCAATCCTGCATGCTATCAAGGTCGCTAAATAGAACTCCGTTCTCAGGGTTGATTCCGTGCAGTATTCTTAATTCGAAATAACCTTCATCCTTGGCGATCGCATCAATAGAATTTTCGATCAGCGATCCACCTCCAAATTCCAACAGAAATGACTTGTAGTCTTGCGGAAGCTCAATGCCTCGGGAAGATTCAAGAGCTGCCAGCTTCTTGGGATCCGCGCCTCCATACGGGTTTTCGATGTGGGTGGACATTTTCGTGCGAACGTCGAGTCCTCCTACGCCTGACCGGGGGCGAGGGTGGAACACGGGGTTGAGGTTGTAGCGGTCATGAGGGCTGGAATTGGAGGCGGGTCAGGCGTTATGAGTGACGTCTTGTTCGCCTGTGGTTGTTTAGAAGATTCCGAGCACCTTCTTCTCATAGAACGGCTTACAGTCCTTCTGAAAGTAGTCCTCGATGCCCCCTCGTCCCGTGATCTGGAGGAAGTCAACGGGCGGATCTGGAACTTCGGTATCCCTAGCCACCATACCCGCACCCGCCATGACGTGCTCCCAATCACCAACAACCTGAATGGCGATCAGCGTATGTGGCTTCTCGTCGTGCGAGGGGTTGAAGAAGTGCACTAGATATGCCTTTTTGACCTGTTTAGTCTGCTTGAAATAGCGGATGAGCGCATCCACAAGCTCTGTTGGGTAGGTCGAAGGTTGTCCAATCATCACCTGAGTCTCCTTCTGCGCCACGAACTGCTCAGTCGGCTTCCAGATACTCCCGTCCACGATGGACGCAATCTCGTCTTTGGTGAAGGCCTTACCGTAGTCGGACCCAGGATTGAGAAGCAGTTCGGCACCCTGTGTGATCTTCATGAACTCCAAAGCGTTCAGTGCGAGATACCCTGCTTCCTCCCGGATCGCTGCCTGGAGTCGCGGTAGAGAGGAAAAGACGGGTATGTATGGACGCCCCTCCCAATCAATATTCCGAATCTGGAGTGACATCCCCTCGGATAGCACCTTTCTTCCACTGGATTCTGGCGGCGGCCCTTCCTGAACGATAAAGAGATCCGACCCTGCTAAGTCCTTGTAAAATTGCGGCCGATGGGCCGGGTCAGATGCGGCCTTGATCAGGGATTTCTCAAGATTGTTCTGCGGATCGAAGGACATGGGATTTCTGGCGAACGATGAGTGGTGGCACCGGCGAAGGGAAGCTCGAATTCAAATTGGGACCTTATCGCCGGTTGCCACTCACGGCTTGTGTGTGCCCAGCATGGGCACGTTGTAAACGGGGTTCAAGTCCCCTGTGGAAATACCAGAAATGAAACGAAACCACCACCAGAGGCCAAGCGCGGAAGGGCGACCGACCGCGTGAAGGAAGGCTATGGGAAAGCTGCGAGCTGATGGACAAGAACCGGATAGAAGGCCGACAGGGAGCGTCGAGGTGGCACAACACACCGAAGGCGTCTGGTATGCCCCTGGAGGTAAATCCGGCGGCAGTGCAGTGGAGCAACGTGCCCTTACCTGGGGAGATCTCGCCGCCGCGAGGCGGCGAGAAGTCAGCAGAGGTCGTAGTAGTCGAGGAAACGAGCCGGAGTGCGGATCAGCACGTCAAAGTTGCCGGAGCGACTCACCCGATGAAGGACCGAACCGATGAGGAGGGGATCGACCCCGTGACGGACGGACCAACCGACGACGCCGGATGGCGAGGCGAATCCGAAGGCCGCCACGGAGGGAAGCATGGAGCCCCTCAGGAACGAACCATGATCGAGGAGATCCTTGAACCGGAGAACCTCGCCCAAGCGTGGAAACGCGTGAAGGCGAACAAAGGGGCACCGGGGATCGACGGCATGACCGTCGAGGACTTCCCCGCGTTCGCGCGGAAGGAATGGCCGAGGATCACCAATGCGATCGCGGAAGGAACCTATCGACCCGCGCCGGTTCGCCGGTCGTGGATCGACAAGCCCGACGGGACCAAGCGCCCGCTGGGGATACCGACGGTGCTGGATCGCGTGATCCAGCAGGCCGTTGCACAAGTGCTGGGACCGGTCTTCGAGGTCGGTTTCAGCGAACACAGCCATGGCTACCGTCCCGGCCGCTCCGCCGCGAAAGCGGTGGCCGAGATGGAAGCCGGCTGGACGGAAGGCCGCCGCCACGCCGTGGAATGCGACCTCAAATCGTTCTTCGACACGGTCAATCACGACCGCCTCATGAAAGCGCTGTTAGAAAAGTGCCGGTGTCGCAGGACGCTCGGTCTGATCGGGCGTTATCTGCGGGCGGGAGTGGTGCTGACCGACGGCACCTTCGAGGCCACGCCTCTGGGAGTGCCGCAGGGTGGTCCGCTGTCGCCCTTGCTCGCCAACAGCGCGCTCGACCCGCTCGACAAGGAGTTGGAGGCACGCGGACACAAGTTCGCGAGATATGCCGACGACTTCATTGTGATGGTCAGAAGCGCGAAGGCGGCGAACCGGGTGCTGGCGGGATTGATCCGTTACTGCGAAGGACGGCTGCAACTGGTGGTCAACCGCGCCAAAAGCCGCGCCGCGCCGCTGAAGTCCTGTGCGTTCCTCGGCTACAAGCTGAACCAGAGGGCCAAGCTGGCGTGGACGGAGAAGGCGCAGCACCGCTTCAAGGAGAAGGTGAAGGAAATCACGCGTCGCAATCGCGGGCACCGAGTTCAGACCGTCATCGACGAGCTGAGACTCTATGTTCGCGGTTGGCTCAACTATTTCAGGTTCAGCTCCACCTATAAGGAGGTGCTGGAACTGGCTGCGTGGGTCAGGCGGCGGGTGAGGCTCTACTACTGGAAGCAATGGAAGCAACCGCGCACGCGTCGTCGCCACCTGCTGGCACTGGGAGCGGATCCCGGCACCGTGCACATGGCGACGCGGAGCCGGAAAGGGTATTGGCGGATGAGCCAGAATGAGATTGTGCGATACGCGCTGAACAACCGCTGGTTGGAGGAACAAGGAGTTCCCGATGTGAGAGCCATCTGGATCGTTCTGCACTACGGGAAAGATGCCCGTGTCTGATCGGAACCGCCCTGTACGGAGCCGTACGCAGGGTGGTGTGGGACCGGGGAGTTAACTACTCCCCGGGACCCGATTGGCCGTTGCTGATTCGTTGCTGTTCTTCCAGTAGCCGTTTAACCCCATGTGAATCCAGCCCATGCCGCTCAATGGATCGCTGGATATAGGCATCCCGGACAGCTTCTGACTTCGGACGTCTCGGCAACCCCCAAAACAGTGGTCGATCATATAAGGACCAAGCTAAGCTCATTCGCGGCTTGCCCTCGTTTGCGGCTTCGTGCGCCACGATGTAGAGCGGAGTGTGCAGCGACTCTGGGTAAAAGACCGGACCATCGCGATCCCCAATCTGAAAATAGCCCGCTAACAGGGGAGCGAATAACAGAATAATTCCAATGCCCAGACCAATCCTGAAGGCAGTTCTGGCATTTCGGCTCTTCATGTTTGGGCCAACAGTGGAATTCGTAGTGTCTGGTCGGGAGATATCCGGCGGGCGGACCCGTCGGTCAAATTGCCTGGGGGGAATGGCACGGGATTAAGCCCGTTTTCGCTCAATGTGAGCAGGTTGCGGCAAGCTCCGGCCTGGAGCCGTTTTCCCAAGCAAGCATTGCAGCGCCGAGGATTCCCGAAGTGGGTGGCTG
>JAIXWR010000035.1 GCA_027491155.1 Verrucomicrobiaceae bacterium | reverse complement strand
CGGAACCCGGGGATACCGCCATCCATAGCCGCAACTCCCGGTTGCCCCGACGAGCGCACACGCCCTGCTGCACCGGTTCACAGGAACCGAAGCGAAATGGGAATTGATAGGAGTGCCTTTTAGTCCGCCCGGAATACAAGCACACGAGCGGACTAAAGTTTGACTGCGGTAAAGAAGGCGAAGTGTCGCAGTCCGTCTCCGCTCCGCTCCGGCTGCGGTCCAGTACATCGCTCGTCACTCGACACGAAAAAGGGCGGCTGGGGCCGCCCTTTGGAATTCATTGCTCGCCTTCGGCCGGCGGGGTGTCGGCCGGCTTTTCCTCGGCGGGCTTCGGCGCCTCTTCCGCGGGCTTCGCCTCGCCTTCCTCGAGCGGCGGGATGGCGATCGGCGGGGTGACGGCTTCGACCGGGCGATTGGCGGGCGGCGGGCTTGCCGGGGGAGTCGCGGGCGGGGTGGCCGGAACTGCGGCCGGCGGGGCGATGGCGGGGCTGCCCGGCGTGGTGGCGGCCGCGGCCGGGGCTTCGGGCGCCTTGATCAGGGCCGTGCGCTCCTTGAGGAGGGCTTCCACGGTGTAGCGGCTCACCTTGAAGATCCGGCCGGCGAAGGCCTTTTCGGTGGCGAGCTTCTTCTCGAGTTCGGCCTTGCGGTCGGAGAAGGCCTTGTCCTTGGCCTTGGCATCTTCTTCGGACTCCTTTTCCTCCTTCTTGCGCTCGGCGGGGATCTCGGCGGCCACTTCGACGGTCATGAGGAAAGCTTCTTCCGGCGGGGCCGCGTCGGGGGCGGCGTTCTCGGGCTTCTTGGCCTCGGTCGGGGTGACGGTGAGGGTGTAGGTGAACCCCTCGAAGGTTTCGATCTTCACCGTCTTCTGCTCCTGCGGCTTGGCGGTGGCGTCGCGCTGTTCCGCCGTGACCACGTCGTCGAAGCTGCCGTAGGAGAACAGGCTCTTGAGCGGGCCGGCGGCGGTGGTGTCGAGGGTTTCGCCTTCCTTGGCACCGTCGAGGGTGAACTCGGCGTTCTCGTCGGGACGGGTGACCTTCCAGGCGATCTCGCCGGGCTTGGCGTTCGGGCTGACGGAGACCGACTTGATCTTTTCCACCTTGAGGAAGGTCTGGTCGAGCCAGCGCTGGGCCTCCGGGGTGAGGGAGGGGAAGAGCTCGCTGACCTTGTAGACACCGCTTTCATCGGCGTGGTTGCGGATGAAGCGGCCGACCGCGCCGCCGCCCATCATGCTCATCGGATCGGCGGCTCCTTCGAGGTTCTTGCCGAGGGTCAGGCGGGCGAGTTCGGTGCCGGCGTCGTTCGACAGGACGACCTCGGTGCCGCGGTCCGCTTCCTCCTTGGCGCCGGGGTCCATGCCGAAGCGCGGGGCGAAGGAAGGCTCGGCCTCGATCCCGTCGGTCACCTTGACCTCGGCCAGGGTGCGGAGGAAGTCGTTGATGGTGGCCGTGTTCGCCGGGTAGTCCTGGCGGTCGGAGACGATCCACTTGCCGTCCTTGCGGACCAGGGTGGCGGACTTTTCGCCGGAGCTCACTTGGATCTTCGCCACCTCGGTGGCGGGGAAATCGGCGAGGAGGGTGGCACCGCGGGCGCGCTGGGTCTTGCTCTCGCTGCCCTGCGAACTCCCCGAGCGGACGAGGAAGGCGGCGGAGGCGAGAACGACGGCGAGGATCCAGAGGACGACGACTTGGCGTTTGCTCATGGCTGGAGAAGTTGGAATTGGGAATGGGTTAGCGGGCGCGGGTGGCGGCGCGGCGTTTCACGAAGAGGCCGATGCCGATGAGGATGACGAGGGCCGGCATGCTGATGATGTTGGCCAGCATGGCATTGCCGGCGAGGCGGTCCTTGTCGCGCTTGAGGTCTTTCTGGAGTTCGCGGATTTCCTTGCGGGCGTCCACCTCCTGCTTGCGGTACTCGCGGATCTCGGCCTCCTCTTCGGGGGAAATGTAGAGTTCCGAACCGGCGGCCCTCTTGGACTGGAGGTCGGCCAGTTTCTTCTGGGCTTCCTCGGCCTTCTTCTCGAACTCCTCGATTTTGGTGCCGACGCGCTTGTTGGCCTCGGCTTCGAGTTCCTTGATCTTCGTGAAGGGGCGGGCGATGGCGGCCCGGCTGCGGGCGCCGATCAGATGGGTCGACGCGGCGGCTTGGTCGATGATGTTGAACAGCAGGGAAGGGTTGCCGTTGATCTGCTGGGCGACCTGCATCCCGCCGCCGAAGTTCTGCACGCGGTAGGCGAACTGGTTGTAGAAGGCGTCGACGTCGGAGATCAGGAAGACGTTGCCCTCCTTGGTGGCCTCGACGAGGTGGGAGGGCTTTTCCTCCTTCTTCTCTTCCTTTTTCTCGCCCTCCTTGGCTTCGCCTTCGGCCGGCTTGTCCTCTTTCTTCTCTTCCTCCTTGGCGGCTTCCTCGGCGCCGGGCTTGCCCTTGGGGAAGGCGGACTTGAAGTTGCCCTTGAGGTGCATGACGACGTCGTAGGCCTTCTCACCGCGGAAATTGCGGGCGAGGACGGGGTCGAGCTGCGAGGCCCGCATCGAATCGACGAAGCCGCCCTTGTCGGACGACTTGACCAGCGAATTGATCGCCACGCCGCCGGTGCCGGTCTTGGTCAGGCCGCCGGGCAGGAAGAAGGTGAGGCTGGCGAGGTCGCGGGTGATCACGTTGTCCTTCTGCGGCATGCCGTCCTGCGGGATGGTCAGCACCGCCACGCCGGGACGGTTGCCGCCCATGGTGGTCTGGAATTTCTCGTCGGCCAGCACCCGGGTGTCCATCGAGACGCCCCAGGCGCCGAGCAGGGTCGGAAGGGTGGAGGAAGTCGGCGCGCCGCCGCCGCCCATCATCGGGTTCTGCGGCGAGGTCATCTGGGCGGCGACCGAGTAGGGGTCGATGCAGGCGACCACGGTGCCGCCCTGGAGCAGGTACTGGTCGAGGGCGAACTCGGCTTCCGGGGTGATGCCGGCGGGGTGGAAAAGCAGCACCATGTCGATGGACGGATCGATGGTCTCCGGGGTCATGGTGAGGTCCTTGACCTCGTAGGACTGCTGGAGCTGCTGGTAGATGACCCAGGGCGGGGAGCCCTGCTGGCCCTGCATCATCATCATCGGGTTCTGGTCGCCGGCGATCGGCAGGCCGGCCATCAGGCCGATGAGCGGCTTGTCGGGGCGGGAGACTTCCGAAATGGCGCGGGAGAGCTGGTATTCCAGCATGGTCTCCTGGTTCGGGTCGATGAAGGGGATGGTCGAGGTCCGGTCGAGGCAGGACACCGCGAGGCCGAAGTAGAGGTTCTGGTCGTCGAAGCTCTGGCCGCGGATGCCGTCGAGGTTGGCGGAGTCCTCGGCGTCGGTATCGGGCTGGGGATCGAGTTCCTCGACGCGGAGCTTGCCGCCGGAGAGGTTCTCGTATTCCGCCAGCAGGTCGTCGACGCGGCGCATGTGGAGCTTGAGGTCCTCCGGCATGTAGTCGGAACTACGGGTCGCGTAGTAGCGGACGACGACGGGCGCGCCGAGTTCCTTGAGGATGCTCCGGGTGCCGTCGGACAGGGTGTGGACCTTGTCGGTGGTGAAGTCGGCGTTCTTGTGGCCGATGCCGAGCGACGAGACCAGGAGGTTGGCGGCGATGACGATGACCACCAGTGCGACGAGGGCCAGCACGGCGCGGGTCATCGGGTGGGATGTCTTGGCTTCTTGGCTCATGGGATCAAGGGAAAGGTTGAAAGGAAGGGGTCAGGCGCGCTTGGCGGAGAGGATGGCGCTGGTGCCGAGCAGGCAGGCCAGGATGATCGAGACAAACCAGGTGGCGTCCTGCAGGCGGAACGAGCCGCGGGCGAGGGACATGAAGTGGTCCCAGACGCCGAGCGAGGTGATGGCGTCGGAGAAGCCGGCCGGCAGGGCCTTGGCGTAGGCGCGGACGAAGGGATCGAAGGTGCCGAGGACGATCACGATGCAGATCGTGGCCGCCACGATGAGGCAGATCACCTGGTCGCGGGTGAAGGCGGAGACCAGCAGGGTGATGGCGAGGAAGGTGCAGGCCACCAGGAAGCCGCCGATGTAGCCGGACAGGATCGTCAGGTTGTCGGGGTCGCCGAGGTGGTTGACGGTGATCCAGATCGGGAAGGTCAGCAGCAGGGCGATCAGCCAGACCAAGGCGGCGGCCAGGAACTTGCCGAAGATGACGCTCCACATCGTGACCGGCATGGTGCCGAGCAGTTCGATGGTGCCGCTGCGCTGTTCCTCCGAAAGGAGCCGCATCCCGACGGCCGGGACGAGCACCATCAGGACGAAGGGCAGGTAGGCGAAGAAGGAGTAGGTCAGCGAGGCGTCCTGGGCGTCCATGAAGCCGCCGAGGGTGAAGGCGAACACCATGGAGAGGAGCAGGAACACGACGATGACGGCGTAGGCGATCGGGTGGCTGAAGTAGCTGCCGATCTCCCGCTTGAAGATGGTCCAGACGTTTTTCATGGGAAAGAAGTGGGAATGGTTAAGGGTTAAAGGTTATTTGTTGTAGTGGTCTTGTAACAAATAACTTATAACGAATAACGGGTCTCGTCACGCCGCCGTGTCCAGGGTGGTCACCTTGCGGAACAGGTCGGTGAGGGAGCCCTTGCCCTTGGCGATCAGCTCGGAAGGGGTGCCGTCGACCACGATCTTGCCGCGGTCGACGATCACGGCGCGGGAGCAGGCGGCTTCGACCTCCTCGAGGATGTGGGTGGAAAAGAGGATGGCCTTGGTTTCGCCGAGGCGCTTGATGAGCTGGCGGACCTCGTGTTTCTGGTTCGGGTCGAGGCCGTCGGTGGGCTCGTCGAGGATCAGGACTTCGGGATCGTGCAGCAGGGCCTGGGCGAGGCAGGTGCGGTGGCGGTAGCCCTTCGAAAGGGTTTCGATCGACTGGTAGGCCACGCTTTGCAGGAAGCAGGTGGCGATGGAGCGCTCGACGGCGTCGTTGCGGGTGTTGCCGGACAGGCCGCGGGCTTCGGCGCAGAAGCGCAGGAAGCCGGTGACGGTCATGTCGTTGTAGAGCGGGGCGGATTCGGGAAGGTAGCCGATCTTGCGTTTGGCTTCGGACGGGTTGCCGACGATCGAGATCCCGCAGATCTTCGCATCGCCGGAGGTCGGCGGCAGGAAGCCGGTGACCATGCGCATGGTGGTGGACTTGCCGGCGCCGTTGGGGCCGAGGAAGCCGAGCACTTCGCCTTTCCGGACGGAAAACGAAAGGTGATCGACTGCGGTCTTCTTTCCGAACTGTTTGGACAGGTTCTCGACTTCGATCATGGGATCAGAGGGTTCTTCTTGCTGAGAGGGTCACAAGGTGGACGCAGCGCACAGCGACACGGGGCGCGGCGCGCGTCTGAAAAAATGGCTCGGGCGTGTCATGGCAAGGGAAAAGCCCGGCGACCGGACAGGACGGGATTTTGCGGCTGACCGGAAGCTCAGGAACCGTTAGAGGCGGGGCATGTCCCTGGCGGAAACCGAGATCAAGCTGGAGTACGAGACCGCGCCCTTCCTGCATTCGCTGTTCGCGAACGACGCGCGTGAGCTGAAGTATCTGGAGGAGCGGCTGGGGGTGCGGTCGGTGACGCGGGACGGGTGGATCCTCTTTGCCGGGCCGGAGGCCGGGGTGAAGGCGGCCACGGCGGCCTTCGCGGACCTGGAACAGGCGCGGCGGCAGGGGTCGATGATCGGCTCCCGGGATTTCCGGCTGGCGGTGGATCTGGTGGCGGAGGGCGGCGGCTCGGTGTCGGAGCTTTCCGGGGTGCGGCTCCTCGGCGTGCGGGGCCGGCGGCCGGTGGTGCCCAAGACGCCGCGGCAACTGGAGTATCTCAAGGCGATCGAGAAGAACGACGTGGTCTTCGGCCTGGGTCCGGCGGGGACGGGCAAGACCTATCTGGCGATGGCGATGGGGCTTTCGATGCTGAAGGCGAAGCGGGTGGGCCGGGTGGTGCTGACCCGGCCGGCGGTGGAGGCCGGCGAGGCGCTCGGTTTCCTGCCGGGCGACCTGCGGGAGAAGGTGGCGCCCTACCTGCGGCCGCTTTACGACGCGATCCACGACATGGTGGGCCACGAGGAGGGCGAGCGCTACCTGGCGGACGGGACGATCGAGATCGCGCCGCTGGCCTTCATGCGCGGCAGGACCCTGGCGCGGTCCTTCGTGATCCTGGACGAGGCCCAGAACACCACGCGGGAGCAAATGTTCATGGCGCTGACCCGGCTGGGGGAGGAGTCGCGGATGGTGATCACCGGGGACGGGTCGCAGGTCGACCTGAAGCCGAACGTGCCGTCCGGCCTGTTCGAGGCCGAGCGGGCGCTGGCGGGGGTGGAGGGCATTGATTTCGTGCGTTTCAGCGGGGCGGACGTGGTGCGGCACCCGGTGGTGGGCCGGATCATCGAGGCCTACGACGCGCACCGCAGTTCGGCGTCGTAAAGCTTTGGTGGTCAGTTGCCGGGCGGCCGTTGTCCTCCTTTCTGGCACTGGGCACGTCTCCCCTTGGCACTTCCTTCTCCGGGGGGAATTGCGGATTGCAATGGGGGGGAGAATCCCCTAGATCCCTCCCCGCCGGCGGGTCCCCGACCTGCCCGGCCCCGTTTTCGCAACCCCGTTGCCTCACCGTGGGATTCATTGATGCCTTCAAACGCTGGCGCCTGGCGCGCCGCGGCATGTCGTCCGGCCGCAAGCGCCGGGTGCACGCCGAAAACCCGGTGGCCCTGACCCTCGACCGCAGCGTCTGGGTCCGCCTGATGCTCTACCTCCTGTTCGCGGCGGGCGTCGGCGTGATGGTGCTGAAAGCGGCTTCGGTGACGAATTTCGCGGATGACCCGCTGCGCGGCGCGCTGTTCGGGTTCGTGATCGCGGCGACGGCGGTGGCGGTGGTGCAGGCGAACTACGACATCGTCTCCCAGCGCAACAGCCGGATCCTGCTGGTGTTCGGCGGGCTGGCGGGACACATCGCGGTGGTCCGGGGCATTTCCTTCATGGTGGATGCCAACCAGATGCCGGGGGAGATGAAATTCCTGCTGATCCCCTTCGCGCTGATGCCGATGGTCCACGCGGTGCTGCTGGGCCGGGGAATCGGGACTTTTTCGACGGTGTATGCCGCCTTGCTCGGTTCGCTGGTGATGCCGAAGGAGGACGTGCTGCTTTATCTGGCGGTCAGCCTCGTCTGCGGGCTGGTGGCGGTGCAGGCGGTCCACAAGGTGCGCAAGCGGGTCCAGTTGCTGCGGGCCGGCGTGTATTCCGGCGCGGCGGCGCTGCTGCTGTGCGTGATGTTCGAGCGGATCGACCTGATGCCCGGGATGGAGGACCGGCTCGAGGGGCTGAAGATCGCGGGTCTCAGCTCGCTGGCCGCATTGGGGACGGGGATCGTGATCGCGCTGCTGGTCAGCGGGCTGCTGCCGGTGCTGGAGGGAACCTTCCAACTGACCACCGACATTTCGTGGCTGGAGTTGAGCGACCTGAACCACAAGCTGCTGCGCCGGATGCAGCTCGAGGCCCCGGGGACCTTCCACCACAGCCTGGTGGTCGCCTCGCTGGCCGAGGCGGCGGCCGAGGCGGTGGGGGCGAATGCCGCGATGTGCCGCGTGTCGGCGTATTTCCACGACGTCGGCAAGCTGAGCAAGCCGGAGTATTTCATCGAGAACCAGGGCGACGGGGTGGAGAACCCGCACGATTCGCTGACGCCGACGATGAGCGCCTTGATCATCATCGCCCACGTGAAGGACGGCGTGGACCTGGCGGTGAAGCACAAGCTCAACCCGCGGGTGATCGACATCATCCAGGAGCACCACGGCGACTCGCTGGTGAGTTATTTTCACCGCCGGGCGCAGGAGCAGAAGAAGGCCGAGCTGGAGAAGGTCGAGAAGGGCCTGGAGAATCCCGAGGACCTGCCGAAGATCGACGAGAAGAACTTCCGCTATCCCGGCCCGCGGCCGCGGACGAGGGAAAGCGGGATCGTGAGCCTGGCGGACATCGTCGAAAGCGCCTCGCGTTCGCTGAAGAAGCCGACGCCGGCGAAGATCCGCGCGATGGTGGAGGATCTGGTCAACGGCCGGGTCTGCGACGGCCAGCTCGACGACTGCACGCTGACGGTGCGCGACCTGGCGAAGGTGAAGGACAGCTTTTGCGCGACGCTCCGCAGCATGTTGCACACGCGGATCGACTATCCGAAGGACGACGAGCGCAGCCAGATGGGCCGCAGCAAGTCGGACCTGGAGAAGCGGACGGCGCCCGGCAGCAAGACCCAGCCGCTCAAGCCGGTGCCCGCGCCGCCGGCACCGCTGCAACAACGGCAGGCATCCTGAATTTCCCATGCGACCGGAACTCATCGTCGGCAACAACCAGCAAGGCACCGATATCCCCGAAGCCTGGTTGACGGCGCTGGAGAAAGGCGGGGCGCTGGCGGCGAAGGAGATCCTGGCGAGGCATCTCGCGACGGATGATGCCCCTTTGCCGGAACACGACTGCGTGGAAGTGGCGCTGGTGGACGACGAGACCAGCGCCCGGGTCCACGAGCAGTTCATGGGCATTCCCGGCGAGACGGACGTGATCACCTTTCACCACGGCGAGATCGTGATCGGGGTGGATGTGGCCTTCCGCCAGGCCGCGGAGAACGGCGAGCCGCCGCTGCGCGAATTGCTGCGCTACGTGATCCACGGCCTGCTGCATCTGGCCGGGCACGAGGACGAGGAGCCGGCGGACCGGGCGAAGATGGAGGCCGCGCAGGAGCCGCTGGTGGCCATGCTGTGGCCGGCCGTGGCGGGCGAGTGAGAGTTGCTCCGGGTGCGTCCTCAGACCGCGGGCCGCGGCATTGGCCGTTCGCGTGTCGCGATCAGAAGCCCGGCGACCGCCACCGCCGCGAAAGCGGCACCCGCGAGAAAGGTGGAAGAGGCCCCGAAGGCGCTCCACAGCCAGCCCGCGATGACGCTTGCGAGCAGCAGGGCGATGCCGCTGACCAGGTTGAACACGCCGAAGCCGGTGCCGAGCAGATCGGCGGGCGCGCTGTCCGCCACGAGCTTCGCCAGCAGGCCCTGGGTGAGCGCCATGTGCAGGCCCCACAAGGCGGCGCCGGCCAGCACCGCCGACGGCGAGGTGGCAAAGGCGAGCGCCAGATCCGCCGCGACCAGCAGCAGCAGACCGACGACCAGCAGATGGCGTGCTTTGACGCGGTCGGCCATGGCTCCGGCCGGGTAGGCGCCTCCGGCGTAGAGGACATTCATCGCCACCATCACCAGCGGGATGTAGGCGAGCGAAATGCCGACGTCCCGGGCGCGCAGCACCAGGAAGGCCTCGCTGAATCGCGCCAGCGTGAACACCGCTCCCAGCAGCACGACGAGCCAGAAGCGCAGCGGCAAGTGCCTGGCCGCGGCCAGCGTGAAGGGTTTCCGGATCAAGCCTGCCGGCCGGCTGCGCTCGGGTTCGCGCACGTAGGTGATCAGCAGGAGCACGGCGACCAGGGCGGGGACCACGGCGATCCACAGGACCGTCCGTATGTCGTTAGCGAGCCAGACCATCAGCGCCACCGCGAGCAGCGGGCCGGCCAGAGCTCCGACCGAATCGAGCGCCTGTCGGAGCCCGTAGGCCGCGCCGCGGATCGACGGCGGCGTGAGATCGGCGACCAGCGCGTCGCGTGGCGCGCCTCGGATGCCCTTGCCCACGCGGTCGATGAAACGGGCGGTGAAGACCCAGCCGACGGAGGTGGCCAGCGGGAACACCGGCTTGGTGAGGGCGGCGAGCGCGTAGCCGGAGATCATCAGGAACTTGCGCTTGCCGAGATAGTCGCTGAGCGTGCCGGAGAACACCTTCACGATGGCGGCAGTCGCTTCCGCGACGCCTTCGATGATCCCGAGCGTGACCATCGAGGCACCGAGGGTGCCGACCATGAAGACCGGCAGCAGGCTGTGGATCATCTCCGACGAGAGGTCCATGAACAGCGAGCCGAAGCCGAGGGCCCAGATGCCCGCGGGCATGGCGCGCCACGTCGCGGCCGTCGGTTTGTTAGATCCGGTGCTGGCGGAGGGGGGCGAGTCCATGGGGGCGGGATTTCGTCAAACGGTCGCGCCGAACAGGGCTCCCACCCCCGCGGTCAGGGCCATCGCAAGCGCTCCCCAGAAGGTCACCCGGGCGACCGAAGTCCAGACGGGCGAGCCGCCGGCATGGGCGGCCAAGGCGCCTAACAGCGCCAGAAAGAACAAGGAGCTGCCCGATACCGTCCATACGAGGGAGTTCGCGGGAACCACGAGGACGAGCAGCAGCGGCAGGGCGGCCCCGACCGCGAAGGTTCCTGCGGAGGCAAAGGCGGCCTGTACCGGTCGTGCGCTGAGCGTATCGGAAATCCCCAGCTCGTCGCGGGCATGAGCCCCCAAAGCGTCTTTCGCCGTCAGCTGGGTGGCGACTTGTTTCGCGAGGTCGGCATCGAGTCCCCGTGCGACATAGATCGCGGCCAGCTCGGCGTGTTCGTGGGCGGGATCGGCGGCCAGCTCCCGGCGCTCCCGTTCCAGGTCGGCGCGTTCCGTGTCGGCTTGGGAGCTGACCGAGACATACTCGCCGGCGGCCATCGACATCGCGCCCGCCACCAGGCCTGCCACCCCGGCGACCAGGATGCCGCTGCGGCCGGAGTCGGCGGCCGCCACGCCGACGATCAGGCTTGCGGTCGAAACGATGCCATCGTTGGCCCCGAGGACCGCGGCGCGCAGCCAGCCGACGCGATGGGTCCGGTGTTCTTCAGAGTGTCGCATGGGAGTTGGAGCGCTTTTGCAGCACTCCGAAGCTACGAGGGCGGGAAGCCTTCGTCGAGGGGCTTCTCGGCGGGGCGGGATGCTATTCCCGACGCTCGGCGGTGCTCCGGATCTCGCCGTCCCTGAGCTTGGTGCGGATCTCGTCGCCGGGGGCGACATCCTTGACGGAGCGGACGATCTTGCCTCGGGCGTCGAGGGTGATCGAGAAGCCGCGCTCGAAAGCGGACTCGGGGCCTAGGGTGCGGAGCAGGCCGCGGAGGCGGGCGAGGCGCTGGGCGGCGTCGTCGAGCCGGTGCCGGGCGGCGCGTTCGAGTTGCTGGCGGAGCCGTGCGAGGTGGTCGAGTCGAAGCAGCACCTGACGCGCGGGGTGATGGGCGGCGAGGGTGCGGGCCAGTTCCTTGAGGTGCTGTTCGTGCTGGCGGAGGGTATTTTCCGTCGCGGAGGAAAGCCGGGCGCGCAGGTTGTCGAGGCGCATGCTGGGTTCGCGAAGCAGTCGCTCGCCGCCTCGCGACAGGACGCCGCGGCGGAGGTTCGCGAGGGTCATTTCGAGGCGCTCGATGCGGTCGGTGCTGCGACGGGCGAGGCGGCGCTTGAGCAGGGCGAGGCGGTTCTTGAGTTCCTCGCCATCGGGCACGGCCAGTTCCGCGGCGGCGCTGGGGGTCGGGGCGCGGAGGTCCGCGACGAAGTCGGCGATGGTGAAGTCGATCTCGTGGCCGACCGCGGAGATGACCGGGATTTCACAGGCGGCGATGGCGCGGGCGACGATCTCCTCGTTGAAGTTCCACAGGTCCTCGATCGAACCGCCGCCGCGGCCGACGATCAGGACGTCGCAGCGGGGGATGCCGTGCCTTTCCGGGTTGGCCATTTTGTCAATCGCGCGGGCGATCTCGATTTCGGCGCCCTTGCCCTGGACGCGGACCGGGAAGAGGACGGGCTGCACCCAGGGGGCGCGGCGCTCGAGGATGTTGAGGATGTCGCGGATGGCCGCGCCGGTGTCGGAGGTGACGATGCCGACGGCGCGCGGGAAGGCGGGGATGGCCTGCTTGCGGGCGGCGTCGAAGAGGCCTTCGGCCTGGAGCTTGCGCTTGAGGGCTTCGAACTTCGCCTGGAGTTCGCCGACGCCGGCGCGCTCGACTCGTTGGACGATGATCTGGAGCTGGCCGCGGGCTTCGTAAACGCTGGGTTCGGCGAAGACGCGGACCTTCACGCCGTCCTCCATCACCTCCGCGCCCGGCCGCTTCCGTGCGCCGAACATGCAGCACTGGATCTGCGCGCCGTCGTCCTTGAGGGAGAAATACCAGTGGCCGCTGGCCTGCTTCTTGAGGTTCGAGACCTCGCCTTCGACCCACAGCTCGCCGAGTTCGATTTCTAACAGGTTCTTCATCCGCCGCACCAGCTGGGTGACGGAGAGTGCCTTCGGGGCGGGGGCGGGTTTCGGGGTGAAGAGGTCCATGCTTTTGAAAGGGAGCGCCGGCTTTAGCCGGCTTGGATGGTTGGCTCGAAAGACATGCCGGCTGAAGCCAGCGCTCCGCCTCCGGCAGGTCAGCGCTTCTCCTCGACGGCGTTCAGGAGGATGCGCAGGGCGCCGCCGGAGATCCAGACTTCGTAGCAGAGGCAGGCGAGGGAGCCGCCCATGAGGACGAGGGCGGCGGTGAAGGCGGGGATGGCGATCATTTGCAAGGAGCCGATGACGGCGACCATGGAGACAACGCAGAGCATCAGGCTGATGGCGCCGAGCAATTGCATCGCTCGGATCAGCGTGAGGCGGCGGCGGAGGTTGTCGATCTGGGCGCGCAGCAGGGCGTCGCCTTCCTCCAGCCAGTCCTTGTGGAGCTGGCGGATCAGGGCGGAGAGGTGGAGGAAGCGGTTGGTGAAGGACAGGAAGAGCAGGCTGATCGCGGGGAACAGCAGGGCGGGCGTGGAGACTTCGAGGGTCACGCGGTGGTTTGTAGCCGCGATGGAAGCCGAGGGCAACCGGGCGGTGAACTGGACAGCGGACTTCAGTCCGCCCGAAATCCCCGGCCGTCGCTGCGGGCTGAAGTCCGCGGTCCAGTACACGGCGGGGCTCGTTCCGGGCTTGCCGCGGGGGTGGCGGGGGGTGAACCTCCGCCCCGACGGATGAAGCGATTCTACCCCTACTTCGGCTACCTCGTGCAGGTGAAGTCCACCTACCTCGCGGGCATTGCCGCCGGTCTGGTGTTCGCGGTGGCCAGCGGCTTCGGGATGCCGATGCTGGTGAAGACGGTCTTTCCGTTGATCTTCAACAGCACCTCGAAGGTCGAGGAGGTGCGGACCGTGCTGGTGGAGCAACGGGGGGCCGCCGAGGCTGACGCCATGCTGGAGCGGGCCTTTCCGGGAGAGGCGGAGAGTCTGAAGAGTTCCGCGAAGGTGAGGCAGTGGATCACCGACCGGGTGGGTCCGGAGAAGGCGGGGACGACGCTGCTGATCGGGGCCTGTGCCTTGATTCCGATCGTGGCCTTGATCCGCGGGATGGCGGGTTTCCTGAACGTGTATTTCATCACCGCGGCCGGCTTGCACGTGCTGCGGGAGATCCAGCAGTCGGTCTTCGTCAAGCTCCAGCGCTTGCCGCTCGGGTTCTTCAGCGGGCGCAAGACGGGCGACCTGATCAGCCGGGTGATCACCGACTCGAACATGCTGCAAGGCGTGGTCACCACGATCTCCAACGACCTGATCAAGCAACCGCTCACCTTGGTCGCCGCGCTGAGCTATCTGGTCTGGGAAAGCTGGCAGAGCCGTGAGTCCTTCTTCTTGCTGGTCTGCCTGCTGAGCATCCCCGTGGCGGTGCTGCCGGTGCGGCTGTTAGGCAAGCGCCTGATGCGCAAGGCGGCGGCGATGCAGCGCGAGGCCGGTGACAATTCCGCGGTGCTGGCCGAGACGCTGGGGGCGACGCGGGAGATCCGGGCCTTCAACCTGGAGGAGATGATGGGCAAGCGCTTCCTCGACGGGATCGGCCGTTGGACGAAGTTCCACCTGAAGGTGATCAAGTACCGCTATCTCTCGCCGCCGCTGATCGAAATGATCTCTGCCGGAGTGGTCGCGGTGGCGCTGGGCTACGCGGCATCGAAGGGCTTCAGCCTGGAGAAGTTCCTGCCGCTGGTGATCGCGCTCTACATGTGCTACGACCCGATGAAGAAGCTCGGGGAGATCCACAACCGGCTGAAGCAGGGCGAGGCGTCGCTGGACCGGTTGGAGACGATCTTGAAGGCGGAGGAAGGCGTGACCGATCCGGTGAACCCGGTGAAGATCGCGAAGGTGGAAGGGCGGGTAAGTTTTGAGGGCGTGAGCTTTGCCTACGGCGATACGCCGACCTTGAGCGGAATCAACCTGAGCGTGCCGGCGGGGCAGGTCGTGGCGATGGTCGGACCGACGGGTGCCGGAAAAACAACGTTCGCGAGCATGATTCCCCGCTTTTACGACCCGACTTCGGGCCGGATCCTGCTGGACGATACCGATCTCAGGGATCTGCGTCTGAAAGACCTGCGCGATCATATCACGATCGTTCCCCAGGAAGCCGTGCTCTTTTCAGGGACCATCTTCGAGAACATCCGGCTGGGCCGGATGAATGCGAGCGAGGAAGAGGTGAAGGAAGCGGCGAGGCTGGCGCATGCGCATGAATTCATCATCGCCCAACCGCAGGGTTACGAGACGCAGGTCGGCGAGCGCGGGGCGCAGTTGTCCGGCGGGCAGAAGCAGCGCATCTCGATAGCGCGGGCCTTCCTCAAGAACGCGCCGGTGCTGATTCTGGACGAGGCGACGTCCGCGTTGGATGCGGATACGGAGTCGAAGATTCAGGAAGAACTGGCGGATCTGACCCGGGGACGGACGACCTTCATCATCGCGCACCGTTTCAGCACGATCCGGATCGCGGACCGGATCCTGGTCTTTGAAGGCGGGAAGATCGTTGGCGACGGCACCTTCCAGGAGCTGGAGGCGAACCACGGCTTGTTCAAGAGCTTGCTGGAGCGTCAGCAGCATTGAGGTTTTCACCGGGTGCGCGGAGCCTCCGGCCCGCAGAAGCACGGGGACGACTTACTTGCTGATGTGGGCTTCAATGGGCTGGTGGCTCAAGGGACCATTCCGCGGGCCGGAGGCGCTGCGACCCGGTTTAAAAGCCCGGCGCGGCTTCGTCTTTCGCGCTGCTTTTGGCGGCGGTGTCCTGGTATTTCAGGATGCCTTGCTCCATCCACTTCCAGAGCCCGGCTTGCTCGGTTTGGAAGCGCTGGTAGCCGGCCTTGAGTGCCTCGGTGCGGGCGGCGGCGTTGGCCTCGGTGAGTTCGAAGCCATAATCGGCGCCGGGGCCTTCGATCGGCCAGCCCATCATGCGGGCGAGCATGACGTCGCCAAGGGCCTTGCGGGCGTGGGTGCCGTCGAGCCACCAGTGCATCTTGCTCTGGTCCATCGGGACGTCCTCGGCATTGAGCGGGTGGAAGTCGTTGAAGTCCCAGATGGTCGCGGCAGGGGCGTCCGGGTGCTGCTTGTTCGAGTCGGCGACCAGCTTGGCCATCAGGCCGCGGTCGAGGCTGAAGGTCGGGTCGGGATCGCCCTGCTGGTAGAAGACGCCGAGGTAAGTCGCGTGACTCGGCGGGATCATCAGGACCAACCGGCACTTGGCGGCCTTGGTGTCGTCGAGGATCTGCTGAAGCTGCGCGATCTTCCAGTCGTTGCCTTTCGTCGGCGGGTTCGCCTTGCGGCGGCGGATGACGCGGAGGGCGTGGGAAATGGCGTCGCGCTGGATGACCTTGGCGACGTCGGTGGTTTCCTGGTGGCGCAGTCGATGCCCCTGCGGCGTGTATTCCGGCAACTCGCCCTTGCTGCGGTTGATGATGGTTTGCACCGCGGACTGGAAGGTCGAGATGCCGGCGTAGTAGCGGAAGGTCTGCTCGACATGGTTGCCTTTCGGATTGAAGGGCGACTCCATGAAGCCGGTGGTCCGGTAGCCGGAGTTCGCGCCGATCAGGTCGCCGATGTCGATGCCGACGATGGCGGTCTTCAACGGCGCGTGATCGAGCGTGTAGCGGAGGATCGGCGCGGTTTCGGGCAGCGTGCCGGCACTGACGGCGAGGTTAACCGCGGGGGCGTCGCCCCACTGCGGCAGGGTGGGATCGAGCGCGATGTCGATGCGCGACGAGCCGAAGAAGCCGGCCTCCCAGGCCCGGGCCTTGGCGATGCCGGCCTTGCCGGTGCGCTGGTAGCGGTAGATCGGGCGGTATTCGGCGAAGCTTTCGTCGGTCCACGGGGCCTTGCTGACCCACAGCGGGTTGACCCAGGTGTTGATGCCGATGAACAGCGCCACCAGCCCGCCGGCCGCGATGAGGACTGCGAGGGTGAAGTTGCGGAAGGATTTGCGGGGCGTTCGCATGCGGGTTCCCGGTTAGAACTGGAAGTAGATGAACTCGCTGAGTTTGTCGAATTCGTAGAGGACGACGGCGAACAGCAGCACGGTGAAAGCTGCCCAGGCGGGGGTCGGCCGCCATTCCCACCAGCGGCGGACGCCGGGGCGGGAGTCGAGGACGCGCGAGGGGTCGAGCGCCGGCTGGTAGCGGCGGAGGAATTCCTGGGTGTTGGGCAGGAACCAGACGACCAGCAGGATCAGGCAAGCGCGCTGGGCGTGGCTGGCTTTGACGACGAAGGCGCTGGAATCGGGCCAGCCTTGGAAGCCGTTCATACCGAACATCGCGCCGAGGATCTCGCCGGTGGCGGCGAGGGCTTTCGGGCCGCCGCCGGGCATCAGCTCGTAGTTGCCGGCGCGGAAGGGGACCCAGGAGATCATCACCGCGATGAATGTGAGGCCGATGGCCAGCGGCTTCGGCAGGGCGCGCCAGCCCATCTTTTTGCGGAGGTTGAACCAGGCGTGGTTGGCGCAGAGGTAGAGGCCGTGGAGGGCGCCCCAGATGATGAAGGTGAAGCCGGCACCGTGCCAGAGGCCGCCGAGCAGCATCGTGAGAAAGAGGTTCACGTATCGGCGCTTCGGTCCCTTGCGGTTGCCGCCCAGCGGGATGTAGAGGTAGTCGCGCAGGAATCGGGACAGCGTCATGTGCCAGCGCCGCCAGAAATCGACGACCGAGTCCGCCTTGTAGGGCGAGTGGAAATTGAGCGGGAAACGGATGCCGAAGAGGCGGGCAGCGCCGAGGGCCATGTCGGAGTAGCCGGAGAAGTCGAAGTAGAGCTGGAGCGAGTAGGAGATCGCGCCGACCCAGGCTTCGGCGATGGTCAGCGGGCGCTCGCCGCTGGCGGCGAGGTCGAAGATGTTGTTGGCGATCGGCGAGAGGTTGTCGGCGATGACGACTTTCTTGAAGAGCCCGAGGACCAGCAGCGCGAGGCCGACCGACAGATTGACCCAGCGGCGGGTGGGTCCGGGGACGCGGTCGAACTGCGGCATCATCTCCCGGTGATGCACCAGCGGCCCGGCGATCAGGTGGGGGAAAAAGGTGACGAAGAGCAGGTAGTCGGTGAACTTGTATTCCTTGGTTTCGCCTCGCCAGGCATCGACCAGGTAGGCGATCTGGAGGAAGGTGAAGAACGAGATCGCGAGCGGCAGGATGATCGGGGGGATCGGTCCGGGCCAGCCGGTGGCGGCGGTGGCGATGGCGGCGAGGAAGCCGGCGTACTTGTAGTAGCCGAGCAGCAGCAGGTTGGCGACGATGCCGGCGACCAGCGCGGTCTTGCCGTGGCGGGTCGCCTTGTGGCTGGAGAGGTAGCGGCCGATGAAGTAGTTGGCGGCGCAGGAGCCGAGGACAAGCAGGACGTATTTCGGCGTCCAGGGTTCGGCCGGGTGGGGGTTCCAGACGCCGTAGAAGAGAAGCGATGCCAGGACCAGCCATGCGAAGGCGGCCCGCGGGGCGAAGCGCCGGATCAGCGCGAACACCGCCAGCGCGATGGGCAGGAACGCGAGGAGGAAGGTGTAGGAATTGAAAATCATCGGTCGGATGCGGCCGGGCGACGGGTTTGTCTAGCGGGCCGGCGGGGGGCGGGCAACCCCGGAAGGTGGGGCCGGGGAAGTGGAGTTTTGAACCGTCAAGACGCCAAGTTCGCCAAGTTTGAAAAAGAACCGGGGCTCTTGATGGAGGTGCTTGGCGCAACTCCCACTTGTTCATGCATCTTTACTCCATCCCGACGAAATGGAGGAGAATCACGATTCCAAAAACTTGGCGCACTTGGCGTCTTGGCGGTCCACTTTCGCCCTCAGAATTGGAAGTAAATGAATTCGCTCAACTGGTCGAAATCGCGGCCGACGGCGTAGAGGACGACGAGGGTGAACAGCAGCCATTGCCAGGTCGGGCGCCAGTGCCACCAGCGGCGCGGACCGACGGAGGTGCCGGTGGCTTCGGCGACGTCGAGGGCGGGACGGTAGCGGCGGAGGAATTCCTGCGTGTTGGGCAGCGCCCAGACGACGAGCAGGCCGAGGAGGATCGGGACCAAGGCGCGCTTCAATTTCACGACCACCACGGCGTCGGGCGGCCAGCCGTCGAAGCCGTTGAGGCCGGCCATCGAGGCCAGCATGCGGGTGGCGCTGGCGACGTCCTGGGCGCGGAAGAAGACCCAGCCGACCATCACCGCGAGGAAGGTCAGGCCGATCGCCAGCGGCTTTGGCATGGCGGGCAGGGAGAACTTTTTCCGCAGGCCGAACCATGCGTGGTTGGCGCAGAGGTAGAGGCCGTGGAGGGCGCCCCAGATGATGAAGGTGAAGCCGGCGCCGTGCCAGATGCCGCCGAGCAGCATGGTGGTGAAGAGGTTGACGTAGCGGCGCTTGGGGCCCTTGCGGTTGCCGCCGAGGGGGATGTAGAGGTAGTCGCGAAGGAAGCGCGACAGGGTCATGTGCCAGCGCCGCCAGAAGTCGACGACCGAGACCGCCTTGTAGGGCGAGTGGAAGTTGAGCGGGAAGCGGATGCCGAACAGGCGGGCCGAGCCGAGCGCCATGTCGGAATAGCCGGAAAAGTCGAAGTAAAGCTGGAGCGTGTAGGCGGTCGCGCCGGCCCAGGCTTCGGCCATCGTCGGGTCGCGGCCTTCGGCGGCGGCCAGCGCGAAGATCGGGCTGGCGGTGCGGGCGAGGTAGTCGGCGAGGACGACCTTCTTGAAGAGGCCCATCGCCAGCATCGTGAAGCCGACGGCGAGGTCCTGCGAGCGCAGCCCGCGGTCCTTGTTCCGCTCGAACTGCGGCATCATCTCGCGATGGTGGATCAGCGGCCCGGCGATCAGGTGGGGGAAGAAGGTGACGAAGAGCAGGTAGTCGGTGAAGTGGTATTCCTCGGTTTCGCCGCGGAAGGCGTCGACCAGGTAAGCGATCTGGAGGAAGGTGAAGAACGAGATCGCGAGCGGCAGGATGATGGTTCCGATGTCGCCGGGCCAGCCGGTCAGCGAGGTGGTGATGCCGGCGAGGAAACCGGCATACTTGTAGTAGCCGAGCAGCAGCAGGTTGGCGGTGACGCCGGCGGTCAGCAGGAGCTTGCCGGGGCGTGAATGCTTGAGGCGCGAGAGCCTGCGGCCGAGGTAGTAGTTGAAGACGCAGGAGCCGATGATGAGCAGGAGATACTGCGGGCTCCACGGATGGTTCGGGTCCGGATTCCAGATGCCGTAGAAGTAGAGCGAGACGAGCACCAGCCAGCCGAGGGCGAGGCGGAAGGGGGCGCGGCTCAGCAGGTGGTAGCCGAGCAGGGCGATCGGCAGGAAGACCAGCAGGTAGAAGTAGGAATTGAACAGCATGTCACTTCTTGGCCTCGGCTTCCTGGATCCATTCCTCCTTGCGGGCGACATCGGCGGCTCCGGGGCCGCTCAGGTAGGCGCGGTAGCCCTGCCGGACGTGCTCGAACCATGGCTCGAGGGTTTCCGGGGTCAGGCGCGTGCCGTAGTTTTCACCGCCCTCGATCGGGATCGGCCAGCCCATGATGCGGCTCTGGATAAGGTTGCCGACTTCGATCGAGTAGTGGCCGAGGTCGCCCCAGTGGAGCATCGTCGATTCGCGATCCTGCGGCAGCGGGTCGCAGTTGAGCGGGTGATAGTCGCAGAAGTCCCAGACCTCGATCGGCGGGCCGGGATGGGTCTCGGCATTGACCCGGGTGGCGGTTTCCAGCACCGCGCGGCGCTCGGCTTCGAAGACGACCGGCGGGTCCGCGGCATCGGCGGCGCGGGCGTTCATCATCGCGTGGGTGGGATGGATGAAGGCGATGAAGCGGGTGTTCTTCGCCCGGGCCTCGCGCATCAGGTCTTCCAGCAGCTTGGCCTTGGCCGGGGTGATCGCGGGACGCGAGGTGTCGGGGACATCGAACTCCGCCTCGCCCTGGATCCGCGCCTTGATGAAATCGAGCTGGCTGCGCTGGCCCTTCTTTTTCGGCCGGGCGCGCAGGCCTTTCGGGGTGTACTGGGTCGGCTCCTTGCTGGCGTAGCGCTTCAGGGTCTGGGCGGAAGCCTCGAAAGTCGAGACGCCGATGAGATAGCGCAGCTCGCGGTTGAAGCGGTCCTGCTTGCCGGCCAGCGGCGAGGAGGCGAAATCGCCGAGCGGCCGGGTGTCGGTTAGCGAGCTGAGGTCGCCGGGATCGACGCCGAACAGGATGGTCTCGACCTTCCGCTCGGCGAGCAGGTAGCGGGCGAGGGCGGAGCTTTCGTAAATGAAGCCGCCGCTGCAGCCGAGGTTGACGACATTTTTGCCCTGCCAGCCCGGGTATTCGGGATCGAGGCCGTTGGCGACGCGGGACGAGCCGACCAGGGCGGCGTCGATCGTCTTGTTGGCGCGGACGATGCCGGCCTTGCCGGTGCGGATCTGGGAGGAGATGTCGCGGTAGGGGTCGAGCTTCTGCGACGACCACGGCATCGGGGTGACCCGCCACGGGTTCACGGTGGTATTGACCGCCAGCGCGACCAGACAGGCCACCGCGACCACGGATACCAAGCCGATGGTGTATCCCCGGGAGGCAGACATGGACGGGGTATGCGCCATGCCTCGCGAGGGTGTCAAATGTCTTCCGCTGGGTGGGGAGGGAACGAACCGCGGAGGCTCGGAGGTCGCGGAGGCGAACGCGGAGATGCGGGTTTTGGGAAGATCGACGTTCCGAGAGGAGGTTTCCACGAGCCGAGGGGTCACTGAGGGCTTTCCACGACGTATTTTGGGCATCTCATCATCAATGCTCCACTTCGCGTCCCTCTCGGCGACCTCCGCGTCTCCGCGGTTCGTTATTTCATCCAGAGAGGCCCGTCAGGAACCGTCCTTGACCGGGGGCGGCGGGATCGGGGAGGGTGGCGACGCCCCATTTCATGATCTCCCTTCAAAAACGCTTCCTCTTCGTCCACATCCCGAAGACCGCGGGCAACTCGATCCAGAACATCCTGCGGGACTATTCCGAGGACCGGATCGTCGCCAGCGGCGGGCAGGACGGGGTGGAGCGCTTCGAGGTGCGGTCGGAAGGGCGGGAGCTGGTGAAGCACTCGACGCTGGCCGAATACTACCGCGAGCTGGGGACGGCGACCGCCGACGGGCTGTTCAAGTTCGCCTGCGTCCGCAACCCGTGGGACCGGATGATCTCGTTCTGGTTCTCCCCCCACCGGCGGGAGACCAAGTGGGACCCGAAGAAGTTCCGCAAGTTCGTCGAAAAGGAGGTCCGGCCGCTGCGCGAGTACTTCGCGCTGCCGACCGATGCCGGTCGGCCGCCCTTCGGCAATGTCGATTTCATCATCCGCTACGAGCACCTGAACGACGACTTCCGCACGGTCTGCGAGAAGCTGGGGATCCCGCCGGTGGAGCTGCCGGTGCGGAACCGCTCGGAGCGGGGCAGCGCGGCGCAGTACTACGATGACAAGCTGAGCGCCTTCATCGCGGAGACCTTCGCCGACGAGATCGCCTATTTCGGCTACCAACGGCCATGACGCGCCCGGTTTTCCTGCTGTCCCTGCCGCGCGCCGGCTCGACGCTGCTCCAGCGGCTGCTGCTGATGAGCGGGAAATGCGCGACGCTGGGCGAGCCGAGTTTGCTGCTGCGCTTCCTCGGCGAAGGGCCGGCGATGACGCGGAAGGCGACGTATTGGGAATCGCTGGTCGAGACCGCGACCGCCGACATGCGCAAGGCGTGGGACGGCTATGACGAGGCCTACCGGAAGGGCGTGCGGGATTTGATGCAGGGGATTTACGACGGGCTGGCGGACGGCAAGGTGTGGTTCATCGACAAGACGCCACGCTACACGCTGATCGCCGAGGAGATCCTGGCGACCTTTCCCGACGCGAAGTTCATCGTGCTGTGGCGGCATCCGCTGGCGGTGGCGGCATCGGTTTCGTCGACCTTCCGCAAAGGGCGCTGGTGTCCGGACGAGTTCGGGATCGACCTGCACGAAGGCCAGCCGCGCTTGCAGGAGTTTTGCAAGCGGCATGGAGAGAAGGTGTGTCAGGTGAGATACGAGGACCTGGTGACCGATCCGGCGGGCGAGCTGGGGCGGCTGGGGGACTACCTCGGGTGGGAGAACCTGCCTGCAGTGCTGGAGCAGGAGCTGGTGACTTCCACCGGCGGGACCTTGGGCGATCCGACCGGGGTGAAGCGCTACAACAAGATTTCGCCGGCAAGCCGCGACGCGTGGAAGGCGGAGTTGTCGAATTGGTATCGCCGTGCCTGGGCGCGGAGTTATGTGTCAGGCGAGCGGGCGATGAAGATGAAGGAGCTCGGCTACGAGTTGCCGGACGGGATCGCGCGGGGCGGGCGTCTGGGTTTGTTCGCGGGGCTGGCGGATTGGTTTACGGCCCGGCGGCGGATTCACCGGAGGCTGCGAAAGCCGACGTGGTTGCCAAGATTTGCGAGGAGGTTCCGGAAGGAGCGGGGGTATGAGGTGTCGTTTAGGTAGGCGGGGGCTTGGTCATCCACATGGAGTGCTGCGGCACGACGCAGCTTTGGCTGGGGAGGCGGACGGTCTGCTCTGCTGGCCACGGATCGCCATTCAGGCCGGTTTGCAGCCGTCGGGGTGAGTTAAGCTTCACCCCAAGCCAAAGCGACGTCGTGCCGTCGCACTCCATATCGCTGTAACCGCCGTCGTCCCGGGTGGGGGGATTGCGAGAGTTGTCTGCTTCGTTCAGATGTCCGGCGCAAGACGGCCGAGGATGTCGTTCCTCACCCGTGGCGAGAAGGTCATCAGCGGGTGCAGCGGGCAGGGGATGCTGAGGTTTTCGGCGCGGTCCCACTGCGAACTGGTCGACGGCAGGATGATCAGGTCGGCGGGGGTTCGGTAGGAGACGATGGGGATGTCACCGAGGCGGTCTTCGGTCTTGGCGAGCTGCTGGAGGAACTCGCTGCCGGGGCGCATCTGGCGCGCGCCTTCGCCGTAGAACAGGTGGGCGGCTTCGGTTCCGTGGTGGGGGGAGGAGATGGTGAAGAAGGCATCGCAGCGCTTCGCCCCGCCGAGTTCCTGCAAGTAGTGGCGGCTTATCAGGCCGCCCATGCTGAAGCCGATCACGACCAGCCGTTCGTCCGGGCCGAAGCGGGCGTCGATCTCGCGCTTGAGCTGCGCGGCCATGACGGGGAGACCGTCGCGGCCGTCGGCGGGCTTGAGCGAGGGGGTGAGGCATTCGATCCCGCGCTTCTCGAGGTCCTTGCGGAGAAAGCCGAAGCAGCGCCACTGGGTTTGGAAGATGCCGTGGACCAGCACGACGCGCTTCGCCGGGATCTTGCGGGACTCCGCGCCGTGGGACAGCGAGGCCATCGCGAGGGTGTAAAGGAGGACGCACTTCAGCATGTGGCGATGAAACCACGGCACGGGCGGCCGCGGAAGATACAATTTCTTGAGTCAACCATCGAGCAGAGCGTCGATCCGCTGCATCTCGGTGACCTGCCATTTCATCGCGCCGACCTGTTCGGTGGCGACGTTGATTTCGAGCTCGGAGGCGCCGAGGGTGATGTGGGCGAGCTGGTTGCGGGTGGCTTCGGCGTTGCGCGCCAGGTCTTCCAACTGGGTGGTGACTCCGGCAATCCGCTCGCGGAGGGCCTCGGGCTTGACCTGGGCGCGGGCGAGCAGGGTGAGCTTGTGGCAGAGCGGCCAGAGGGAGGAAAGCGATTCACCGGTGCGGCGGGCGAGTTCGGCGCGGAGTTCGGAAGGGAGGTGCGGGTTGGCGGGATCGGCGGCGGCTTCCTGGAGGGCGAGCAGCTCGCGGACGGCTTCGAGCATGCGGGGCTTGAGGTCGTCGCCGGGGAAGGGGACCTTGAAGCGGAGCGTGCTGATCAACTGGTCGTGATCGCCGCTTTCCTGGAGGAGCTGGAGGGCGGCGGCGTAGTTGTTTTCGTCCATCGCGGTCTGGGCCTGGCCGGATTTCGAAAACATGCGGTAGCCGGCCCAGGCGACGAGGCCGGTCAGGGCGACGATGCCGACGAAGGCCAGCGAGATGCGCCAGAAGTAGAAGGCGGCGATCAGCAGGGCGAGGCCGAGGAGCCAGCTGATCGGGCTTGAGGATTCATCCGCCATGTTGGTGGGGAGGATCGGTGATGGTGGGGGAGAGGGGAAGGGGGAAATTGGTTAATGGGAGATTGGGAGCCTCCCTGTCGCATCTTACCATCCCGGAGGGATCCCAGCCAATAGCCGGTGGTCGAGCGCAGCGAACACCACCGGTTCTGCGAGATCGGTGAAGGTATCCCGGAGGGATTCCAGCCGGCTGCTGGACCCCTGCGGCGGTCATTCGAAGTATCTCTCGTCGAACGCCACGCCGCATTTCCGGAGAAATTTGGCAAGCTCGTCACGCGAGGTTTCCTTCCGATGATGCTCCTCCTGACGCGAGATGTAATCCCGGACGTTCTCCCGTGAGGAAGCGCTCACGGTGAACGCGGCGTAGCCTTCCTGCCATTTGAAGTCCCGGTTCCTCGATCGTTCGGCGATCCATTTGGAAGAGGATCGTTTCAGTTCGCGCATGAAGTCGGAAAGGCAATGGGTGGCATTCAGCGAGACGAGCAGGTGGACATGGTCGGCGACACCTCCGACGCCTTGGGGGGATACCTCCGAGTCCCCGGGCAGTGCCGCCCAGATATTCGTGGAGATCGTCGCGCAGGTCAGCGGTGATCAAGGGTGCGCGATGTTTCGTGGCGAAGATCAGGTGATAGTAGAGGCATGTGTGGGTGGAGGACACGGAATCGCACCTAACATCAGGGGGGACTCTATGGAATCACGAAGTCGCCCGTTGGGCACGCCGGGCTGGAACCCCGTCCGGGGTTCCGGATCCGCGTGTCGAGGTTCCGGTGGTGTTCGCTGCGCTCGACCACCGGCTATTGGCTGAGATCCCTCCGGGATGAGAAGACCCGGCATCTGCCATCTGCCATCTGCCATCTGCCATCTGCCATCTGCCATCTGCCATCTGCCATCTGCCATCTGCCATCCGGCCGCACGGCCTCACGACAGGGCCAGGGGGCCGCCGTTGCAGAAGTCCTGCTGGCCGAAGACGGGGATGTGGTGGCCGAAGGCGTGGGCGATGGAGAGCCAGAGGCGGTTGTGGGGGACGTTGTCGAACCGCATCGCCTGGCCGGTCTTGAAGCCGAGTCCGCCGCCGAGCAGGACGAAGGGGATGTCGTCGAGGGTGTGGCTGTTGCCTTTGCCGAGCTCGTTGGTCCAGACGATGGTGGTGTGGTCGAGCATGGTGCCCTGGCCGCCGGGCTCGGGGATGCTGTCGAGTTTCTTCGCGAGGTAGGCGAATTGCTCGCAGAGCCAGATGTTGATCTTCACCAGCTTCTCCTGGGCGTCTGCGTTGTTATCGGGCTCGTGGGAGAGGTGGTGGTGGTCCTCGTGGATGTCGAGCCAGCGCATGCGGGCCTGGCCGACGCTGTTGGTGTATTGCAGGGTGGCGACGCGGGCCATGCCGTTGGCGAAAGCGTTGACGAGGAGGTCGGCCTGCATGTGGCTGATCTTCGGGATGCCGTCGTTGTCGAGGGCGACGCCGGGCTCGAGCGCGGGCGGCGGGAAGAGCAGGTTGGCGGTGCCGGGGCTCTGGAGGTCCTTCTCCATTTCGCGGACGAAGGTGGCGTGTTGATCCAACAAATCCTTCTCGGCGGGATCGACATGGGCGGCGATGGTGCGGAGGTCGTCGCGCACTTCATCGAGCACGCTGCCAAGGTTCTCGCGGTCCTTCATGCTGCCGTAGAGCTTTTCGAAGAGCGCGTAGGGGTCGCTGTTCGGGGCGAGCGGCTGGTTCGGGCCGGCGTAGTTCTCGCGGGTCCACGGGTCGGCGCGGTTCGGGACGGCGACGCCGAGTTCGAGCGAGCCGAAGCGGGTGGCGGTCTCCGGGCGGGCCTGGAGGAAATTTTTGATCTCCTGGTCGATCGAGATGTTGCGCGCCCAGCCGGCGGGCATGCCGCCGCCGCCCTGGATGTTGCCGGGCAGGAGCTGGTTGGCGGTGAGCAGGCAGCTCATGCCGCGCATGTGGTTGTCGCCGTCGCCGCCGACCTTGTTGCAAACGCCCTTGAGGGTCATCAGGCGGTTCTTGAAGGGTTCGAGCGGGGCGAGGATGCGCTTGAGCTTGAAGTCGGGGCCGGTCTGGTCGGGCCAGAATTCGGGCGGGATGGTGCCGTTCGGGGTGAAGAGGAAGATGATGCGTTGCATCCTCGCTCCCGGGCCGGACTGGGCGAGCGAGGGAAGTGCGGGCAGGAAGGGCAGCGCGGCGGCGGAGAGGCCGAGCTGGCGGAGGAAGGAGCGGCGTGTCGTGAGGTTCATGGCAATCTAACGGCTGGCTTGTTCGGGGCCGGGGATGTCCTTGAGGGCGGCGAGGGCGGTGATGTCGACGAAGAGCTGGCGGACGTGGTGGCCGGAGGCGGTGAAGGAGGATTCGAGCTTCACAAGGGAGTCGTGGCCGTAAACGACCGGGTTCTGCTTGATCGCGTATTGAAGGAGCTGGCGGATGAAGCCGCGGCGGGCGCCGGCGGATTGAACCGCGTGGCTGGCCAGGTCGCGCGGGCCGCGAAGGCGGACGAGCTCGCCTTCCAGCGAGTTGTAGTCGGCTTCGGGGTTGATCGGTTTGTCGTCCTCGGTGGTGCGGAAGCGGCCGACGGCGTCGAAGTTCTCCAGCGAGAAGCCGAGCGGGTTGATCGTCTCGTGGCAGGTCATGCAGGTGGCGTCGCGGGTCATTTCGGCGACCTTTTCGCGCATGGTGAGTTTCGGATCGAACTTGTGGTTTTCAAACGCGATCGCTTCCGGCGGCGGTTTGAGGATGCCGCCGAGGACGTTGCGGGTGATGAAGACGCCGCGGTGGATCGGCGAGGTGCTGTCGGGGTGGGCGAGGCGGGCGAGCAGGTAGGGGTGGGTGAGCACGCCGGCGCGCTGGGCGGGGTCGAACTTCACCGGCTGGAAGCCGCCGCCTTCGGGGACGGGGACGCCGTAGAACTTCGCGAGGCGGTCGTTGAGGAGGAGGTAGTCGGCTTCGAGGAGTTGGCGATAGTCGGATTTCTCGCTCCACACGACCTGCTCGACGAAGCGCTCCAGCGAGCGGCGGAGGTCGGCGACGACGGCGGCGTCGAAGCCGGGGAAGCGCGCGACGTCCTTGCGCAGCAGGTCGCTTTCGGCATCGAGCTTCAGCCAGAGCTGGAAGAACTCGTTGAGCTTCGCCTTGGCGCGCGGGTGGGCGACGAGCCGGAGGGCCTGGGCTTTCACCTGCTCCGGGGTGCGGAGTTGGCCGGCTTTCGCGGCGTCGAGCAAAGGCTGGTCGGGCAGGGAATCCCAGGCGCCGAGAGCGAGGCGGGCGGCCACGGTGAAGTCGTCCTTTTCCTTGCCGAGTTCGGGGTAGAGGAAGCGTGGCGACTTGACGATGAGGATGACGGCTCGCTTCACCGCCTGATCCGGCGCGGTGCCGTCGGCGAAGGGTCGCTCGACGTAAAGCTGGCGCTGCTCGTCGCTGAGCGGCCGGCGGAAGGCGCGCTCGGCGAAGGTGGCGATGAAGCCCTTCAGCTTGTTGACGCGGTCGGGATCGTCGTCCTTCACGCCGCTGAGGTCGGGCAGGATCGCAAGAACCTGGTTGGCGACCTCGATCGCTGCGGTGGTGGTGGCCTCGTGCCAGTCCTTGGAAATGCCGGTGCCGCGCTCGTAGCCTTCGCTGGCGTCGTCGGCGGGAAAGGCGGTGGAGACGACGGCGACCTGGGCGGCCCAGGCGGGGGAGAGATACGGCGCGGCTAGCACTTCCCATTCGCCGTGGGGCGGCTTCCATTCGAGCCGGACCGAGCCGAGCTTCTCCTTGAACTTGAAGTAATCGAGCCGGAAGGGATAAGCGCGGCCGCCGAGCAGGAAGACGCGCGCCTTGGCCTCGCGGACCTCCGCGCCGGAGCTGACCCAGTCGTCGATCAGCGCGACCTGGCGTTTCGCGCCGCTGTCGTCGCGCTGGTTGCCGTCGCCGCCCTGCGCCTGGCCGTTGAGGTAGAGGCGGACGCCGTTCGGGGTGAGCGTCTTGAATTCATACCAGCCGGTGGCGGGGGCGACCAACGAGCCGTCCCAGGCGATCGAGAACTGGTCGGTCTTCATGCCTTCGGCGGGCGAGCCTTCGCCGAAGTCGAAGGACAGCACGCGGTCCTCGCGTTCAAGGGCCTTGCGGGCCTTCTTGTTCATGCCGTCGGAGTCGAAGTATTCGGCCTTCAGGCCCTTGCCCTCGCCGGGCGGGGAGTATTTGCCGAAGCTGCCGATCAGGTCGGCCACCGACTCGCGGAACTGGCGGTTGGTCAGGCGGGCGAAGGCGGGCTTCGGGGTGGGCGTGGTTTTCGCGCGGGCCTCGGCAGAGTAGAAGGCGCCGTAAATGTATTCGGCGACCCGCCGGGATTCCTCGGCGTTGAGGAGGTCGGGGTCGTCCTCCGGCATCTTGCGGTCGATGTAGCGGGAGAGCGAGTCGAGGTTGCGCTCGCCGTGGAGCGGCTCGTCGACTTCGTCCGGCACGCCCTCGCCGTGCTTGCCGTGGCAGGAGGCGCAGTGCTGCGCGTAGATCGCCTCACCGCTCGCCGGCGCGTCCTGGGCGGGCAGGATGCCCGTCAGGCCGAGGAGGAGAGGGATGGGAAAGCGAGTCATGGACGGCGTTGGATACGTTCCGGAACCCTTGATGTTTCGGGGAAAATGCCCGTGCAAGGATGGCACGGGTCGGGAGATCCGCAGCCGGGATTTGTCAGATGGGGTAACACCTTGCCGATGGCTTCGGAGCGCATGGCCACGGAGGCACCGAAGAGAGGCAGGAGGTTGCGGAGGAAGGCAATGGAGCGGATTCTGTGATTCCGCTCATTCGTTTTGAAACTGTTCGATTGAACATTCCAAAATCCTCTCCTAGATTTCCGCCGTGGCCGCCGCCGTGATCGAGGAACTGCGCAGGAAGCTGCGGGAGAAATTCCCGGAGGCGCATGCCGCGTTGCCGGTGGCCGCCGAGGAGTCCGCGCCGGAGCAGCCTTTTGATCCGTCGTTTTTTCCGCCGGGCGCGATTTCCGAGGTGGTGGGTTCCGGGGTCGGGATGCTGGTGGCGGGCTTGCTGGGGGAGCCGGCGGAATGCGCGGCGCTGCCGGATTTCGTGCTGGTGGACGGGGGCGACGGCTTTGATCCGGCGTCCTACACCGCGCAGGCCTGCTCGCGGCTGCTGTGGGTGCGCTGTTTGACGGCGGAGGAGATGTTAAAGGCGGCGGATCTGGTGGTGCGCGATGGCAACGTGCCCTTCATCCTGCTGGATACCTGCGGGATCGCGCGGCGGGATTTGCAGGCGGTGGCGGGGTCGGTTTGGTGGCGTTTGAAATTGGCGGCGGAGGGGTCGGGGTGCCGGCTGGTGGTGATGTCGTCGTCCCCGCAAGTGCCCTGCGCCACGGTGCGGGTGGCGCTGACGGCGGGGCTGGGCCTGGAGGATTTCGAGGTGCCGCGGCGGGATCTGGTGGGGCGGATGCGGGTGATGGAGGAGAGAAAGCGGAGGGCGGGATGAGGAGATGGGACTTCCGGGGAGGAGCGCCGGCTTTAGCCGGCCTACCTGGGGTCCTGCGAAAGACAGGCCGGCTGAAGCCGGCGCTCCATGGGAAACCGAAATGTTCGCCGCCCTCCATCTCCCCAATCTTGCCGCTCTGGCCGTGCTGCGTGCGCGGCCGGAGGCGCGGGGGCGGGCCTATGCGGTGCTGGAGGTCGCGCCGGGAGCGATCCTGGAGAAGGTGAAGCTGCCCTTGCTGGCGGTGAACGAACTCGCGCGCGGGACGGGGATCGAGGCCGGTTGGCCGCTGAACCGGGCGCTGGTGCGTTGTCCGGATCTGCTCGTGCTGCCGCCGCATCCGGCGGGCGAGGCGGAGTTGCTGCGGGAGATGATCGGGCTGGCGGAGAGCATCACGCCGGACCTTGAGATCGCGGGGCGCGACACGCTGCTGCTCGATCTCTCGCGGGCCTCGTCGAAGCAGGCGGCGGGGCTGGCCTGGCTGGAGATGCCGGACGGCGAGGGTGAGCTGCGCCACGTGAAGGCCGCGACGCCGGATCTGGCGCGGCTGGCGGTGCGGCATGCGGGCTGCCACGGCCGCCATGTTGCGGCGGAGGAGGTGAAAGCGCTGCCGCTGGAGTTGTTGGAAGGGTCCGGATTGCTCGGGCTGTTAGAGGACTGGGGGCTGCGGACGCTGGGCGATTTCATGGCGCTGCCGCGGCAGGATCTGATCGAGCGGCTGGGGCGCGAGGCGGGGGAGTGGCACGACTTGCTGCACGGGAAGACCTGCCGCCTGCTGCGCCTGCACCGGTCGCCGGAAAGCCTGGCGCAATCGGTGGATTTCGAGGAATCGCTGAGCTCGACCGAACCTCTGGTCTTCACCTTCCGGCGGCTGCTCCACGCATTGTCCGCGCGGCTGGCGGCGAGGCACGTGGCGGTGAAGGCGCTGCAGATCCGCTTTCATCTGGAATCGGGCGCTTGCCTGGAACGGGTGATCCGCCTGCCGGAGCCGCGGGTCGCGGAGGCGGAGCTGCTGAGGCCGGTGGAGATCCTGTTGGAGTCGCTGAAGCTGAAGTCGCCGGTGAGCGGGCTGACGCTGGATGCCGAGACGATGCCGCCGACCGCGGCGCAGCGGGACTGGTTCGTCCGCCAGCTCCCGCGGCCGGAGCGCTGGAGCGACACGCTGGCGCGGCTCGACGCGCTGTTAGGCCCGGGCCGGACCGGTATCCCGGTGCCGCCGTCGGGCCATCGGCCGGACGATTTTCAACTGCGGCCGGGGGACGGAACGGGTGTTTTGTTAGAGAATCATTTCCTGCCTTCCTGCCCGGTGCCCTTGCGCCGCTTCCGGCCGCCGCACGAGATCATGGTCGCCTTCGAGGCGGGGCCGAAGCCGCTGGCGCTGCTGAGCGGGCCGTATCGCGGCGAGATCACCGGCTGCCGCGGCCCGTTCAAGCACTCCGGCGACTGGTGGGATCCGGACGCCGCGTGGAAGCGGCTGGAGTGGGACGTGCGTCTCGCGAACCAGCAGTTGTTGCGCCTCGCCTTCCTGCCGCCGGACCGGTGGTGCTTGGACGGGGTTTACCTGTGAAAGTGCCGAGGGGGTGAAAGTGCCGAGTGAGCAGTGATCAGTGATCAGTGAAAGACAATGAAAAGCGCATTCTCAACCACCGCTCGCTGGGCACCTCCCCGCCAGTTCGAACGCTCCGCACTACCCCGCACTCCGCCTTCTCAACTCTTCCACTGATCACTGCTCACTGATCACTCGGCACTCTGCCTTTTCCTCCGCTTCGTGATGAACGCCAGTCCTTACTCCGAACTCCACGCCCGCTCGGCGTTCTCGTTCCTGCGCGGGGCGAGCCCGCCGGAGGCGATGGTGGCGCGGGCGGCGGAGTTGGGACTGGAGGCGATCGCGATCACCGATCACGAGGGCTTCTACGGCTCGGCCCGGGCTCACAAGGCGGCGCGGGATTGCGGAATCCGGGCGATCGCCGGGGCGACGCTGGAGATCGACGGTGCGCATGTGCCGGTGCTCTGTGCGACGCGGCGGGGCTACCGGACGCTGTCGCGGCACCTGGCCGACCGGCATTTGAAGACGGTGCTGGAGTCGCCGCTGGATGCGGGAGATCTGGTGGCACTGACGGGTGATCGCGAGGGGCCGGTGCTGCGGCATTTGCTGAAGGATGACAATGAGGCCGCTCTAACAGCCGCGAAGGGGCTGGTCACGATGTTCGGGCGGGACAACGTGTTCGTGGAGATCCACCGCCACGACCTGCGCGACGACGCGCGGCTGAACCGGCACCTGATCGATCTCGCGGCGCACTTGAAACTGCCGCTGCTGGCCAGCAACGCGCCGCTCCATGCGACGCGTGAGGATCGTCCGCTGGCCGATGCCTTCACTTGCCTGCGCCACCATGTGCCGCTCGATGCCGCGGGCCTGCTGCTTGCGCCGAACAGCGAGCGGCACCTCAAGTCGCCGCGAGAGATGGCGGCGCGCTTCGCCGATCTGCCGGAAGCGCTGGTGAACACGCGGCGGCTGGCGGAGCGGACGGGTTTCACGTTGGAGAATCTCGGCTACGAGTTCCCCGATTTCCGGACGGAAGACGGCCGCGTTCTGTCGATGGCAGAGCAGACGGAATACCTGCGGACGGTGAGTCGCGAGGGGGCGATCCGGCGCTACGGGAGTTATGGCGGCGAGGTGAAGGCGCAGATGGAGAAGGAGATCGAGCTGATCGGGCGGCTGGAGCTTTCGGGCTACTTCCTGATCGTCCGCGACTTGGTCGAATTCGCCCGCAGGGAAGGCATCCTTTGCCAAGGCCGCGGCTCGGCGGCGAACTCGCTAGTGTGCTTCGTGCTCGGGATCACGAACGTCGATACGGTGAAGCAGAAGCTCGTCTTCGAGCGCTTCCTGTCCGATCACCTCGCGGGCAACAAGCAGCACAAGAGCTGGCCGGACATCGACATCGATTTCCCGTCCGGCGAGCAGCGGGAGAAGGTGATCCAGTATGTGTTCCGCAAGTACGGCGCGCGCGGTGCGGCGATGACCGCGAACGTGATCACTTACCGGCCGAAGTCGGCGTTCCGCGAGATGTCGAAGGTGCTCGGCTTTCCGCCTTCGCTGGCGGACCGATTTTCCATGCTGGGCGGGACGGCGGAGAGCCGCTGGGAAGAAGAAGACCGGCGGAAGCCGCGCGAGGAGAAGGAGCAGGACCGGCGCGAGGCGTTTGAGAACAGCGTGGCGAACCTGTTGCCGCCGTCGCACCCGCGGCTGCCGGCTTTGGAAAAACTCTACCACGCGGTGCTAGGGATGCCGCGCCACCTCGGCCAGCATTCCGGTGGCATGGTGATCTGCGACCGCGGGCTGGACGAGGTGGTGCCGATCCAGCCGGCGACGATGCCGGGGCGCACGGTGGTTCAGTGGGACAAGGACGACTGCGAGGACCTGGGCATCGTGAAGATCGACCTGTTAGGCCTGGGGATGCTTGCAGCGATGGAGAACATGATCGAGATCACCGGCAAGCTGGGAGAGAAGGTCGATCCGGCGTCGATCGACCTGGCGGATCCGGCGGTGTTCGAGATGCTGCATCGCGCGGACACGGTGGGGACCTTCCAGGTCGAGTCGCGGGCGCAGATGGCGACGCTTTCGATCCTGCGGCCGAACACCTTTTACGAGGTGGCGATCCAGGTGGCGATCGTGCGGCCCGGGCCGATCGTCGGCGAGCTGCTGCATCCCTACCTGCGGCGGCGCAACGGGCTGGAGCGGCCGGATTACATCCACGACGACTTGCGCGAGGTGCTGGGCCGCACGCTGGGCGTTCCCTTGTTCCAGGAGCAGGTGCTGAAGATGTCGATGATCCTCGCGGGCTTCGACGGCGGCGAGGCGACCGAGCTACGGCGGGCGATGGCCTTCAACCGCAGCGACGAGCGGATGCAGCGGGTGGTCGCCAAGCTGCGCCAGCGGATGAGCGAGCGCGGCGTGGCGGAGGAGGTGCAGGAGAAGGTGGTGCAGTCGACCGGCAACTTCGCGCTCTACGGCTTCCCGGAGAGCCACGCGCTGTCCTTCGCGTCGATCGCCTACTGGTCGTGCTGGTTCAAAGTCCATCACCCGGCGGCGTTTTATACCGGGCTGATCAACAACCAGCCGATGGGGTTTTATTCGACGCACTCGCTGATCCAGGACGCGAAGCGCCACGGCATCCGGGTGCTGCCGGTGTGCTGCATTCGCAGCGGCGTGGCGACTGAGGCGGTGGATGCGCGGACGATCCGGCTCGGGCTGCACCGGCTGTTAGGCGTGTCGGTGGCGACGCGGGAGCGGATCGTGGCGGAGCGGGAAAGCGCGGCGTTCGGTTCGCTGGCGGACTTCCTCGGCCGGGTCGCGCCGAACGCGAAGGAGCGGCGGCTGCTGGCGAAGTCGGGCGCGCTCAACGGGCTGCCGGAGACCGGCCACCGGCGGCAGGCGATGTGGCAGGTCGAGCTGCCGCTGTTCGAGGATTTGTTAGATGGGGTCGCCCAAAGCGCGGGGCAAGTCCTGCCGGAGATGACGATGCCCGAGCGGGTGGCGTCGGATCTGGCGACGCAGGGGGCATCGACGGGGCCGCATCCGATGGCCTTGTGGCGGCAGCGGGCGGGATCGCCGCGGCTGTTGCGCGCGACCGATCTCCACGAGCTGCCGCACGGTTTGCCGGCGAAGGTCGGCGGGCTGGTGATCTGCCGCCAGCGTCCGGGCACGGCGAAGGGGCATTGCTTCATCTCGCTGGAGGACGAGACGGGAATCGCGAATCTGTTCGTGCCGAAGAAGACCTTCCAGCGGCTGCGGCGGGTGATCGTCAGTGAGCCCTTCCTGATGGCGGAGGGACGGGTGCAGATTTCGGAAGGCGGGCAGCGGACGGTGTATGTGAACGAGATCTTCCCGCTGCCGGGCTGCGAGCCGGGGCACGCGGCGCGGTCGCATGATTTTCATTGAGGGAGGGGTGGCGGTTTATCGCGGATGGTTGGGTATCGAGGGGGCTGCCCGTTGCCGTGCTTCTGCCTTCAGTCGTGTCTCGCTGTCCCAGCGGGACTCCGTAACAAAGCCCCGGGTTGCGAGGAACGAGCTACCCGGGGGTGCCAGTCCGCCTTATGCAACCTCAACGAGGTTGCGGACGGGGTGGTTCCGCGACACGCCAGGGACCGTTCCTCCACAACGCCGTTGGCGTAGCAAATCCATGGCCTTTGACCCGGGGTAGCCTCCTTTGTCGGCAACCCCGGGCTTTGTTACGGAGTCCCGTTGGGACAGTGGACCAAGCCCCGGGCTTTGGTGCGGAGTCCCGTTGGGACAGCGGGTGAAGGTAGCCGCATGAGTCGGGCGAACTGACCGCCGCTCCAAGCGCACAACTCGCAAGGCCGTGCTACTTCGCTGGCGCCAGTTTCGGGTCGTCGAGGTCGAGGCGGTAGAGGATCTGGTTGTAGTTGTAGCGCGGCGTCGGCTGCGGGCGGTCGGCGAACTCGGCGGTGTAGGTGCCTTCGAAGACGATGAAGCTGGCATCGTCCGGGGTGAGTTCGCGGTGGATGCGCGGGTTGTAGAAGGTATAGTTGTCGTGGGTCAGGATCTTCACCGCCTTGCCCCAGGGACCCATCGGGGAAGCGGCCTCGGCATACCAGATCTCGCCGAAGGCGGAGGGCTTGCCGAAGTGCTGGGTGAAGACGGCGATCCACTTCTTGCGGTGCGGGCTCCAGGCGATGGAGCCGCGGTGGGGCTTGATCTCGCTGCCATCCTCGGCGGAGCGCGGTGCGGCGGGTTCGGGGATCTTTTCCCAGGTCGTGCGATCCATCCACGCGGCCAGGGTGGCGCGGCAGCGCATGGTCGGGAAGGGATCGCCGAAGAGCGCCCACACCTTGCCGTCGGGGTCTTCCCAGAAGACCGGATGGCCTTTGGGCAGCAGGCCTTTCTCGCCGGCACCGGATCGCCACAGCACCTTCAGGACCTCGAACTCCGCCTTGTCCTCGTTCCAGAGGCACTGGCCGACCTCGTATTCGTCGAGGGGCGGCTTGATCTTGGAGTAAGTGGCGACCAGGGCGTTGGCATCGCTGCCATTGGGCAGGCTGGCCATTCCCGTCAGCCAGGTGGGGCCGTCTCCCGGCAGCTTCGCGACGCCGCGCGGTTTGCCGTCGCCGTCCTTGAAGTGCTTGAAAGGCAGAACCAGCGGCGGTTTGAAATCCTTCACCGGTTGGGGAGGCGTGGTCGCGGCGGTGGAATGGAAGACGCCGAGCGGGTAGCCGGGCAGGGTGGTGTCGCCCCAGAGCCAGAAGAGGTTCCCGGCATGGCGAGTCATCAGCACGCTGTCGCAGCCGAAGATGCCGCTTTCGGGGAGCGGTGAGGCTTCACCGAGTTTTTCCGACTCCGCGAACAGGCCCGCGCCGGTGAGGCGGCCGAGGCGTTTGGCGATGTTCCGGCGTTCGACCTCGATGCGAATGGTGCCGCCGGCGCTTGGTGAAGTACGAACTCCCTCGTAGCCGAAGCCGTCCTTCTTCACGCCGTAGCCGTGGCCCTTGACGTGGAACCAGACGGCGCGGTCGAGCAGGTCGGGGTCGTCGATGGCGATGAGCCCGGCGTTGTCGCTTACGAAGCGCCGTTCGTGGGTGGTGCGGAGTTCGACCAGCGGGACCGGCCAGCCGTTCTCCTTGTCGACGATTTCGACGCGGCAGGGCTCCGCGGCGTGGAGCAGCGGGGCGAGGAGGAGAAGGGCGCGGGTCACGGGAGAAGGCGTGTCACCTCACGCAGCGGAAGCCGGTGTGGTTGGTGGGGGACTCGCTGTCCTGGGAGTGGCGGGCGGCAGGGCGGTAGCGCATGCAGTAGGAGTCGTGGCAGAGGAAGGAGCCGCCCTTGGTGACACGGTGGACCGTGCCGTCGCCTTTCAGGCCGGTGTCGCGGTTGACCCAGTGGGCGGGGCCTTGCGGGTTGTCGGGCTCGCAATCGGCGAAGTAGGCAGGATCGTAGAGGTCGCTGCATGCCTCCCAGACGTTGCCGGCCATTTCGTAGAGGCCGTAGCCGTTGGGTGGGAAGCTGCGGACCGGGGCGCTGCCGGTGAAGCCGTCCTCGGCGGTGTTCTTGTTGGGGAACTCGCCCTGCCAGGTGTTGGCCATCCATTGGCCGCCGGGTTTGAACTCGTCGCCCCAGGTGTAGATCTTGCCTTCAAGCCCGCCGCGGGCGGCGAATTCCCATTCGGCTTCGGTCGGCAGGCGTTTGCCGGCCCATTTGGCGTAGGCGGCGGCGTCCTCGTGGGTGACGCAGACGACGGGGTGGTCGTCCTTGCCTTCGATCGAGCTGCCCTTGCCGGCGGGCTGGCGCCAGTTGGCCTCGGTGTCCCAGCGCCACCACTCGATCGAGCGGCCGGGCTGGTTCGGGTCGCCCTCGATGCCGGCGTCCTCGCGGAACACGATGCCGCCGTTGGTGAAGCCGCCGGGTGGCAGGTTGGCGCGGGCTTCCTCGGGGAAGTCCTCCGGCTTCACCCGGCGCTCGGCGAAGGTGACGTAGTTGGTGGCTTTGACGAAGGCGGCGAACTGGGCGTTGGTCACTTCGGTCTCGTCGATCCAGAACGGGCCGACGGTGACGCTGTGGGCGGGGCTTTCCTCGGGGAATTTCTTCTCGACGGTCTTTCCCTCGACGACGACCTCGAAGACCCGGTCGTTGCCCCGGGTGAAGGTGCCGCCGGGGAGGCGGACCATGCCGTCCTTCCTTTCCAAGCCGGCGACCGCGGCGGGAGGCGAGGTGCCGGCGGACGGGGAAGCGCCGTCCTTTTTCTGGCAGGACGGGAGCAGGGCGAGGGCGAGGAGCAGGCGTTTCATCGGAGGTGGCGGGCTACGGGAAAGATGGGCGCTTCATGTCGGGCGGGCACGAAGAATCGTCGGCGGGAGAGGCGGGCGTCACAATGGATTGCAATGCCGGGGGATCCGGAAAGGATGGCACCGCAGCCTCGTCATTCCCATGAACCTCCGCCGTTTTTATCCGCTCCAGGGCCTGCCCGGACAGCGGCAGATCTGGAGCTGGATCTCGTTCGACGTCGCGAACCAGTCGTTCACGCTGATCGTCAACACGATGCTGTTTTCGATCTTCTTCGCATCGGTGGTGGTGCAGGACAACGCGAAGGACGACCGGCTGTGGGCGCTGGCTTACGGGGGAAGCATGGTGCTGGCGGCGTTGCTTTCGCCGTTGGCGGGGGCGGCTGCGGACGAACGGGCTTGGAAGAAATCCGGGCTGATCGCGACCGGGCTGACGTGCGGGGTGTTCACCTGCGGATTGGCTTTCATCGAGCCGGGGCAGATCTGGCTGGCGATGTTGCTTTATATCCCCGCAAACTTCGCGTTCGCGATCGGCGAGAACTTCCTTGCGAGCTTCCTGCCTTCGCTGGCGCGGCAGGACCAGGTCGGCAAGGTGAGCGGGTTCTCGTGGGGGATGGCGTATTTCGCGGCCCTGCTATTGATCGGCATCACGGCGGGCGGGATGGCGGGGTTCGAGCTGAAGTCGCCGGAGCAATGGCGGCCGTTTTTCCTGATGGCGGGGCTGTGGTTCCTCGCGTTCACGCTGCCGACGATCTTCTGGCTGCGCGAGCCGGCGGTCGAGCGGACGGTCCACTCCGGGCGCTCCTGGTTGACGGCGGGCTTCGTGAGGCTGGCGGAGACTTGCAAGCACCTACGGGGTTACCGGGATCTCGCGGTCCTGATGGTGGCCTCGTTTTTCTTCGCGACCGGGATGAGCGTGGTGGTCTCGTTCGCCAGCAAACTGGCGAGCGAGTATGGGTTCGAGGGCGGCAAGATGATCCTGTTCATGGCGGTGATGACCGTGTCGGGGATCGTCGGGACGGCTGTGCCGATGCTGTTCCAAGACCGGCTGGGGCACCGCCTGACCTCCGCTTTTCTGCTGGGGGTTTGGGTGCTCGCGGCGACGGGGTTCGCGGGTTACGCGCATTTGTATGAAGCCCACGCGGCGACGGGCGATGGCACGCCGTACGCCACCTGGCCGCTTTGGCTGACGGGGAATCTGTTAGGATTCGGGCTGGGTGCGCTGGGCTCGGCGAACCGGGCGTTTGTCGGCTACCTGGCCCCGCCGGAGAAGACGGCGGAGATGTTCGGGATCTGGGGGCTGATGATCAAGCTGGCGGCGGTGATGACCATTCCGTTTGCCTGGGTGAAGGACACCATGGGCAGCCCGCAGGCGCTGCTGCTTTTGGCGGGTTTCATCGCGGTGGGGCTCGTGTTGACGCTGTTCGTCGATGAGAAGCGGGGGCGGGCGGCGGCGACGGGGGAATAGGGCCGATACCGGGGAATAGGTCGTATAGGACTTACAAGACCTATCTCCCTTGACGGCTGCTGCCGGACCCGTGACATCCTCCGCCATGACCAAGTTCCGCCCGTGCATCGACCTTCATGAAGGAAAGGTGAAGCAGATCGTCGGCGGGACCTTGCGCGACGACGGGCCGGGGCCGCGGGAGAACTTCGTGGCCAGCGCGGGTGCGGGGGAGTTCGCGGCGAAGTTCCGCGGCGACGGCCTGACGGGCGGCCACGTGATCAAGCTGGGGCCGGGCAATGACGACGCCGCGCGGGAGGCGCTGGCGGCGTGGCCGGGCGGCTTGCAGATCGGCGGCGGGATCCATGCGGGGAATGCCGGCGAATGGCTGGCGGCCGGGGCGTCACATGTGATCGTCACGTCGTGGCTGTTCGAGGCGGGGCGGTTTTCGGAAGCGCGGGTGAAGGAGTTGGTGGAAGCGATCGGCGCGGCGCGGCTTGTGATCGATCTTTCCTGCCGGCGGACGGCGCGCGGCTGGACGGTGGCGATGGACCGCTGGCAGACGCTGACGGATCTGGATGTCACGCCTTCGACGCTCGACCGGTTGGCGCCGTGGTGCGACGAGTTCCTGATCCACGCGGCGGATGTCGAGGGACTGTGCGGCGGGATCGACGGCGAGCTGGTGGAGCTGTTAGGCGCCTGGGGCGGGCGGCCGATGACCTATGCCGGCGGAGCGGCTTCGTTGGCGGACGTCGAGAAAGTGGCGGAGTTGTCGGGCGGCAAGGTGGATGTCACGGTGGGCTCGGCGCTGGATATTTTTGGTGGCAGCGGGGTGGGGTATGAGGAGTTGGTGCGCTGGAACCGGAGGTGATGCTTTGGAAGCAAGCCCGGCGGCGGGCCGGCAGTTAGGGGCCATTCGGCCGGTCTGCCTACTTCGCTAAAGCTACGAAGGCCAGGAAGGACCGGCGGTCCCGGGAATTTGGTTTGAGCTTTCGGATTTCGGCTTTGAAATGGCCGGGCGATGTCCAAGTGCGCCGATTTCCCCTATCTTCCCGCCGGGTTCGATCTGGAAGAGGAGTTGCTCGACCAATTGAGCAACCGCCCCGGCAACCAGCGTTGCGTGACGGGGCGGGACGAGTTGTTGCTGGTGGTTCACGAAGTTCCCAAGCCGGGGGTGCCGGAGCGGGACGCGCTGCTTTTCTGGAGGCGGGCCGACGAGACCTGGCTGGACTACGCGGGCGGCAAGGGCCTGCGGCGGCTGGGCGACCTGTTGGACCGCTACGCGAAGGTGATCGACGACAAGGAGGAGCTGATCGAGGAAGCCGACACCGCGTCGGAGATCTTCGATCTCGTGAGAGCCGCGGCCCCGCTTTCCCGGACTTCGCGGAACCTGATGCACGCCATCGACCACGCCTCGGCCCAGGACGAGGACAACCGCGAGCTGAAGTCCTACCGCGACCGGGTCCGGGAACTGGAACGGGCGGCGGAGCAGCTCAACCACGACGCGCGGCTGACGCTGGAATACTGGAAGGCGGAGCGCAGCGAGGAACAGCAGGAGTCGGCGGAGAAGCTCAACAAGATCGCTTTCCGGCTCAACCTGCTGGCCGGCTTCTTCCTGCCGCTGGTGGCGCTGGGCGGGCTGTTCGGGATGAATGTTGACCTGCCGGATTTCGTTCAGGGTTGGTTCTGGGTGATCTTCTTCGGCGGGCTGGTCACCGGCGGCACCTTGGTCTGGCTGGTCGGCCGGAAAACCGGGGAGAATTCATGAACGGGTTCTGGATCCTGCTGGCGGGCCTGCTGGTGGTGGCAGGGATCGTCTTCTGGCACTCCGGAGAGATCGAGCGGCGCCGGGCGAAGCTGCGGGCTCGGCGGCTGGACGCGCGGGAGCAGGCGATCGTGGCGGAGCATTTCCCGCTTTGGGAGGAAATCCCGGACGAGATCCGCGCGGAGACGGAGCGCTGGATGCGGGTGTTTCTGGAAGAGATGACCTTCGAGGCCTGCGGCGGGCTGCCCGAGGTGACGGAGGAAATGCGGCTGGCGATCGCCGCGCCGGCCTGCCTGTTGATCGCACGGCGGCCGGGGGACTACTACGAGAGGCTTCGTAGCATCCTGGTCTATCCGGATGCGTTCACGGTGAAGGACGATTGGGGCATGGAGGACATCCGGCTCGGCGAATCGTGGGGTCACGGCAGCGTGGTGCTTTCGTGGGAGACGGTGAAGCAGGGCGATCTCTACCCGGAAGACGGGCTGAACGTGGTGCTGCACGAGTTCGCCCACCAGCTCGACCAGGACGACGGCGCGGCGGACGGGGTGCCGGAGCTGGAGGAGCGGGACGACTACGGGAAATGGTCGCAGGCCATGCTGCCGGCCTTCGACGCGTTCTGCGAGAAGGTCAACGCGGGTAAGCGCAGCGTGATCGACGATTATGGCGCGGAGAGCCCGGCGGAGTTCTTCGCGGTGCTGACGGAGACCTTTTTCGAGCGGGCGAAGGGCCTGAAGCGGGAGGAGCCGGAGGTGTTCGCGGAGCTGGTGAGGTTTTACGGGATGGATCCGAGCGGGTGGTGATCCTCTTCCGTAGCGGAACGACTGCGTCGTTCTGGCGGGGCGGGCTCCGTCGTGGAGTGCCGGCTTCGGTTTTTCTTCGGGCGTTTCCCAGCCGGAACGACGCAGTCGTTCCGCTACGCGGGCCGGTGCAAGCGGCTTGCCTCCCGCGGGGAAAGCGGTCAGAACACCGGGGCCGATATGATCATTTCCCCGAAAATCCGCGGATTCATTTGCACCACCGCCCATCCGGAAGGCTGCGCCGCCCATGTCCAGGAGCAGATCGACTACGTGAAGTCGAAGCCCGCGCTGGTGAATTGCCCGAAGCGGGTGCTGGTGGTCGGATCCTCGACCGGCTATGGCCTGGCCTCGCGGATCGTGCCGGCTTTCGGCGGCGGGGCGAAGACGATCGGCGTGTTCTTCGAGCGCGAAGGCACCGAGGGCAAGACCGCGACGGCCGGCTGGTACAATTCGGCGGCTTTCGAGACCGCGGCCGCAAAGGAAGGCCTCTACGCGAAGAGCTTCAACGGCGACGCCTTTTCGTCCGAGATGAAGACGCAGGTCATCGACGCCATCAAGGCGGACCTCGGCCAGGTGGACATGATCATTTACAGCCTGGCGTCCCCGCGGCGGACCGACCCGGTGACGGGCGAAGTCTACAAGTCGGTGCTCAAGCCGACCGGCGTGACCTACACCAACAAGAACCTCAACACCGACAAGAAGGAGATCGAGATGGTCACCATCGAACCGGCGACCGAGGACGAGATCGCGCAGACCGTGAAGGTGATGGGCGGCGAGGACTGGAAGCTGTGGATCGACGCGATGAAGGAGGCCGGCGTGCTGGCGGACGGCTTCAAGACGGTGGCCTATTCCTACATCGGGCCCGAGTTGACGTGGGCGATCTACACCGACGGGACGATCGGCCGGGCGAAGCTGCATCTGGAGCAGACCGCGAAGGAAATGAACGCGGCCTTCGGCGAAGGCACGGCGGTGGTTTCGGTGAACAAGGCGCTGGTGACCCAGGCCAGTTCCGCGATCCCGGTGGTGCCGCTCTACATTTCGATCCTCTACAAGATCATGAAGGCGAAGGGCCTGCACGAGGGCTGCATCGAGCAGATCCACCGCATCTTCGCCGACCACTACGGCGCGGCGGGCGGTCCGCAGCTCGACGAAAAGGGCCGGATCCGCATCGACGACTGGGAAATGCGGCCGGACGTGCAGGAGGAGATCGAATCGATCTGGGCCGGTGTCACGACGGAGACGATCGACGACGTGTCGGACTTCGAGGGCTACCAGAAGGAGTTCTACCGCCTGTTCGGTTTCGGCCTGGCGGGAGTCGACTACGCGGCGGAGACCGATCCGGTGCGGCCGATTCCCAGCCTGGCCTAACCCGCATTTCCCTCCCCGGTCATGGCACAATGGTACTACGGATCGAGCGCCGGCCAGCATGGTCCGGTGGCCGAGGACGAGGTGCGTGCGATGATCGCGTCCGGCGGGATCGGTCCGCAGACCCTGGTGTGGCGGGAAGGGATGCCTTCGTGGCAGCCAATCTACAGCATGCCCGAGTTCAACGGCCAGGCGGGGGCCTACCTGCCACCCGTCCAAGTCGGGGCCCCTGGTTACTATCCGGGGGCTCCGATCCGCTACAGCGGCCTGGCCATCGCCAGCATGGTGTGCGGGATCGTGGGCTACTTTACCTGTTATTTCGTCGGGATCCTCGGCATCCCGGCGGTGATCTGCGGCCACATGGCGCTGAGCCGGATCGACAGCAGCCCCTTCCCGGTTGCGGGGCGCGGGATGGCTATCGCAGGATTGATCCTTGGCTATCTCGGAATTCTCATCACTCTGGGGGTGATTTCCTTTTTCGTGTTCGCCCTGATCGGGGCGGGCGGCCCCTAATCACACGCAACATCCGATGAACTGGTATTACGCAAAGAACGGCCATCAGAACGGTCCCGTGCCGACGGAAGACATGATCGACCGCATCGCCATGGGTGAAATCGCCCCGACCGACCTTGCCTGGTGCGAGGGGATGGCCGACTGGCTGCCGGTTTCGCAGATCCCGCAGTTGCAGGTGGCTCCGCCGGCGCGGGCCGAGGCTCCCGCATCCGCTCCCGCCGCGATGGACCAGCCGTCTCCCTACCAGTCACCTGCCGCGGCAGCGCCCGCCGCTTCGCCGTCGTATGCCGTTCCGGGTCAGCCGCCCTCGCAAGGACTGGCGATCGGGGCGATGGTTTGCGGCATCCTGGCTTTCATCGGCTGCTGCGCGTGGTACCTCGCCGGTCCGGTGGCCGTCGTCGGGGTGGTGCTGGGCCACATCGCGATTTCGAAGATCAAGGCCAACCCGGTTGCTTACGGCGGCAGGGGCATGGCCCGCGCGGGCTTGGTGCTCGGCTATCTCGCCCTGATTGGCGCGACGATCTTCGCCGTCGTTTTCATCCGGTTGGCTACGATGAGCCCGCAGGAGCAGCAGGACTTCATCATGAAGTGGGTGCCCGAGGAGCAGCGCCAGGAAGTCCAAGACAAGCTCCGGGAGCAGAGCGAGAAGCAGCAGCCCTGAGGAGGAATGCGCGGAGTCCGGCGCCCTTGGACCTGGCTTGCCTTGACCGGGGGCGCGGGCTTGCTGCTGCTGCGCTTCGCGTGGCCGTCGTGGGCCGCGGCGATGCCCGCGTGCACGGTGCGGCGCCTGACCGGCTTGCATTGTCCCGGCTGCGGGGGAACGCGCTGCGCGGTGAAGCTACTTGAAGGCGACTTCGCGGGGGCCGCGATGATGAATCCGGCGGTGTTCCTGCTGGCGCTGGCTTTTGCCGCAGTGGTCTTGGCCGGGGTCTGGCAGGAGTGGCGGGGAGGAAAGGGGCCGGTCTTTCCGGCCTGGCTTGCCTGGGGTGCCGGCGGCCTGGTGCTCGTCTTCGGCTTGGTGCGGAACCTGCCGTGGTGGCCGTTCACGTTGCTGGTGCCGCCCTGAATCCGTCCATCAGCTTCGCGACGTGCTTGGCCAGCAGGTCGGCCTCGAGGTTGACCCGGGCACCGGCTTTCAGGCCGGGGAGATGGGTGACGGCGAAGGTGTGCGGGGTGATCCAGAAGCGGGCGCGGCCGGCGGATAGCTCCGCGATGGTCAGCGAGATGCCGTCGACGCAGAGCGAGCCCTTGTCGATGCACAGCCGTTCGATTTCCGCCGGCAGCCCGACATCGAGCACGTGATCCTGGCCGCGTTCTTCGAGGGCCAGCACCCGGCCGGTGGCATCGACGTGGCCCTGCACGAAATGTCCGCCGAAGCGGTCGCCGGCGCGGAGGGCGCGTTCGAGGTTCACGACCGATCCCGCGGCGAGGTCGCCCAGCGAGGTCACAGCGAGCGTCTGCGCCAGCAGGTCGAACGAGGCCCCGGCGGGATCGAGGGCCGCGACGGTGAGGCAGCAGCCGTTGACCGCCACGGATTCGCCCATCTCGAGTTCGGCGGCGAAAGGGATCTCCAGCGAAAGCCGGGCCTGTTCGCCGAGCGGTTCGAGCGAGCGGACGCGGCCGGTGGCTTCGACGAGGCCGGTGAACATCGGCGTCAGGGGGATTCGGAGGGAGCAGCGGGAGCGTCGGGATTCGCCGGAGCTTCCGCGGCGGGAGCCACGTAGCCTTTCTCCTTCTCCACGGCGAACATCGCGTCGATGCCGCGGTCGGGGAAGCACATCATGCAGATCGCCACGATGATGGTCGGGATGAAGGCTCCGGCCGCCAGCTTGGCGGGGGAGACGCCTTCGCCAAAGAAGCGGCTGAGAAGGGCCTGGCCGGCGGGGTTCGGGGCGTTGGCGATCACGGTCAAGCCGCCGCCCGTGACCGCACCGGCGAGCACGGCATACTTCAGCTGGGGCCCGAGGCCCTCGACCTGGCTGGCCAGGAAGGTGATGGCGGCGTTGTCATTGAACGAGGTCAGGATGGTGGCCCCGATGAAGAGCGGCCATTCGCTCAGGCTGGTGATGATCGGACCTAGCCACCAGCCCTGCAGGCCGCCGTGGATGACCAGGCCGGCGAGGAAGAAACCGACCATCACGGGACCGCGCAGGCTGATTTCCGACTGGTGGTGGGCGGTCGCCAGGGAGAAGGCGAGGAAGAAGAGGAAGCCGAAGATGAAGAACGGGGGATAGTGGGCGAATGCCACCGTCCATGCCATGAAGGCGAGGTGGGTGAGGGTGACGAAGATCGGCACCGGCCGTTCGTTCTCCTTGAGGTCGCCCTTGCCGTCGCCGTCGTGATCGCCGGCGCGCACGGCCATTTCCGCCAGTTCCTTCCGGAAGAAGGCGAAGTAGAGCAGGCTCGATGCGGCAATGGCCAGCGCGGCCTTGTCGCCGTAGTGGAGCAGCATCTCCGGGGTGGTCAGGCCCCATTTCGCGGCGACCATCAGCACCGGCGGCGCGGCGAAGTTGGTGAGCACGCCGCCGACCGAGACGTTGACGAACAGCAGGCCGAGCGTGGCGTAGGCGAATCCGGGCGAGGGCTTCAGCTTGTAGAACTTCTTGGCCAGCAGCATGGCGCAGATGGTCATGGCGCCGGGCTCGGTGATGAAGGAGCCGAGCAGCGGGCCGATGATCAGGATGGCGAGCCACCAGGCGCCGGGGGTCTCTTTGCCGAAGCGGGCGAACACGCGGAGGCAGCTTTCGGCAAAGCGCAGGATCGGCCGGGTGGAGGCGAGGGCCATGATGACGACCACGAACAGCGGCTCGGTGAAGTTCACTCCCATCATGTAGCCTTTCACGGCCGACATGTCGTAAAACGCGAACATCGCGCCGAGAAGGACGACCACCCAGATCCCGAAGACCGCTTCCACTTCGCCGAAGAAGTGCAGGATGGTCGCCTTGAAACTCACCAGGTCCCCGGCGTGGGTCGAATCCCCGTGGGCCGCCCGCTCCTTGCGGATCCGCGCGTCGTGGTCGTGCTGGACCTTGTGAGCCAGCTTGGTGATCGGGATCGCCACGAAGGTGTGGAGGATGGCGAGGATGAAAATGATGGAGGCGACCACCAGGAAGGGCTGCTCCTTGGCGCGGAAGGAGAGCCGCGGGCCGATGCCCTCGATGCCGGCGGCGGCTTCCCGCGCATTGAAGTCCTTCATCCGCTCGACGAACTCGGGTGACTTGAGGTCGTGGCCGCCGGCGGCGTGGGCCGCTTCGGGCACCATCAGGGCGAACAGCAGGGCGAGGATGAGGAAAGCGGAGCGCATGGCGGTTTTTGGGCGGCGGGAGTTTGCCGGCAGAAACCCGGGAGGCAAGGCAAACCCGGCGCATTGCATCCGGCGCGGGAACCCTCTAGCGTCCCTGCATGCGATTGCCGCCGCGCGCCCTTCCGATCTTGTCCGCGATCCTCCTGCCGGCTTGCGGCCCCAAGGCACCGGTCGTGCCCGAGATGGGTGCCAGCCCTTTCGGACCCACGGGGATCCCGCCGGAACTCCGGGGGAATGGCGAGGATGCGGGAACACCCATCGCGCCCGGCGGGAACGCGCCGCCCCCGTCGGTGGCCGCGGCCTTCGCCGCCCACGACCCGAACTCGCTGGTCTGGACCGATCCGGACAATCCGGACGCCGAGATCCCGGAACTCCAGGGGCTGATGGCGGTGACCCCGCAGAAGGGCCCGTGGCGCGAAAGCGAGGCCGAGGCGATCCGCGAATCGAGGAAGACCGGCAAGCCGCTGCTGATCTGGTTCACCGACAGCGTCCGGAGCAGCTCCTGCAAGTCGCTGAGCAACGGCCTTTTCGCGCGCCAGGACTTCGAGGAGTGGGCCACGGAGAACACCGTGCGGCTGATTGTCGACCAGTCGGTGAAGGGCAAGGACATCGAGGACGATGCCCGCAAGAAGATCTACGTCCGCGGCTTGAAGAAGAAGTACAGCGCGAGGGGCTATCCGACCCTGCTTCTGATTTCCCCGTCCGGCGAGGTGGTCGGGCGCTACAAGAGCTACCGCAAGGGACAGGAGGATTTCGTCTGGGGGCAGCTCAAGCAGGGTGTTTCGCTGGCGGTTGAGAACCACAAGTCGTGGAAGGCTTCGCTCGAACGCAAGGGCTACCGGGACTGGACCGACGGCAAGGGACGCGTGATCTTTGCCAAACTGGCGGGCTACCGCGACGGGGAGCTCCTGCTGGTCGAGCCCGACGGGCAACGGGCGCGGACCCACGAGGACCGGCTGTCCGCCGGGGACCGGGTGTGGATCGAGGACCAGAAGCGCCTGCGCGGGGTCCGCTGATCCCGGCGGGCGTGTTGCATGCTTGCGGTCCCGCGGCTTCCCGCGGCGAAGTTCGGCGCGCCGGTGGTTGACGCCCCGGACTTCCGGCCGGAATACTCCCGCGCCCCGTCATCACCAAGGACCATGGAAAACGTCATCATCATCGGCACCGGCTGCGCCGGCTACACCGCGGCCATCTACACCGGCCGCGCCAATCTTTCCCCGCTCATGCTCACCGGCACCCAGCCGGGAGGTCAACTGACCACCACCACCGAGGTCGAGAACTTCCCTGGTTTTCCGGAAGGTATCATGGGGCCGCAGCTGATGATGAACATGCAGGCGCAGGCCGAGAAATTCGGCGCCCGCATCGAGTTCGCCAACGTGGAAGGGGTCGAGAAGCGGGCCGACGGCTCCTTTCTGGTCACGACGTCATCGGGCAGCCACGAAGCGCACACCGTGATCATCGCGACGGGTGCGGCGCCCCGCCACCTCGGCCTGCCGAACGAGAAGCAGCTGATCGGGCACGGCTTGACGTCCTGCGCCACCTGCGACGGCGCCTTCTACCGGGACGTCCCGGTGGCGGTGATCGGCGGCGGCGACAGCGCCTGCGAGGAGGCCACCTTCCTGACCCGCTTTGCCAGCAAGGTCTATCTGATCCACCGCCGCGACGAGCTCCGGGCCTCGAAGATCATGGCCGACCGGGCGCTGGCGAACCCGAAGATCGAGCCCGTGTGGAATTCCACCGTGACGGAGTATCTCACCGACGAGGCCGGCGAGATGCGGGCCGTGACGCTGAAGAACCTCGTGACCGGGGAGGAGAGCGAGCTCGAGCTGAAGTGCGTCTTCGTGGCGATCGGGCACGTTCCCAACAGCGGTTTCCTCGGCGATCTGGTCGACAAGGACGAGAACGGCTACATCCTCCAGCAGCCGGGCCGGACGGCGACGAAAACGGAGGGGCTTTTCGCCGCGGGGGACGTGGCGGACCACTTCTACCGGCAGGCGATCACCGCGGCGGGACAAGGCTGTGCGGCCGCGCTGGAGGCCGAACGCTACCTTGCCGACCACGAGTGAGGGCGCTGCCGGGGTCCGGATTCAGGGCTGGACGGGCGGAAACGGGACGCTATCTTCCCGGCCGCATGTCTTGGAAATCCGTCGTCGCCGCGTGCGGCCTGCCTTTGGCGGGTCTGGCGGCGGCGTCCGCCCAGGAGGGTTACCTCGCCTGGGCCGACGCGAACGGTCTGGTGGGGGTTTTCGCCGAGCCTGACGCGGATCTCGACACCGACGGGATCACGAACCTGATGGCGTATGCCTTCGACCTCGCGCCGATGAACGACGCGGAGGCTTGGGACAAGCTGCCGTCGCTCGCGTTCGTGGGCGACCCGCCGGAGCCGGTGATGATTTTCGTGATGCCGCCCGAAGTTCCCCGCGACGTGAGCTACGTGGTGGAGATGGTGGACGAGAACGGCAAGCGGGTGGAGATCGCCCGCAAGAACGGCCGCGGCGCCTGGGCGGGCAGCGGGGAGATCACCCGGCGCAAGCTCGAGGACGGCTGCACCGAGGTGATGGTTCAGGTTCCGCTCGACCGGGAGCTTCCCGATGTCGACAAGCCGCTCCGTCTGCGGGTGGAGTTCCTGCCCTGAGGGCGCTTGTTAGAGGGCGCGGCGCTCTGCTTGGGAGAGTTCCCTCCAGGTGCCTTGCGGGAAAGTTTTCAGGTGTAGTCCGCCGATGGCCACCCGGATGAGGCGCAGGGTCGGATGCCCGACCGCCGCGGTCATCCGCCGGACCTGGCGGTTCTTCCCTTCGGTCAAGACGAGTTCGATCCAGCAATCGGGGACGCTCTTGCGGAAGCGCACCGGCGGGTCGCGGGGCGGATGGTTCGGGGCGGGATCCAGCCTGCGGGCCTGGCAGGGCAAGGTGCGATGCCCCTTGAGATCGAGCCCGCCGCGGGCGACCCGAGCGAGGACTTCCTGGCCGGGGACACCCTCGACCTGGACGTGGTAGGTCCGCGGGTGCCCGTGCCGGGGTTCCAGCAGTCGCTTCACCCATTCGCGCTCGTTGCCGAGCAGGATCAACCCTTCCGAATCCTGGTCGAGCCGGCCGATCGGAAAGACGTCCTTGGGGAAACCGAATTCGGCAAGGGTCCGCTGCCCCGGATGGTCGGGCGTGAACTGGCTGAGCACCCCGTAGGGCTTGTGGAAGGCGATCAGCATCGGGAGCGCCCCGGATTCAAGTGAATGGCCCCGCCGATCACAAGGACCGACGGGGCCATCTTTTCCCCCCCCAGGGAAATCTTGTGCTCGCGGGGCATCCCCCCCGGAACGCGTTCCGCGAACACGTGGCGAAGCTGCCACAAGAAATTCCGGGCGACAATGCGTGTTGCTACTTATGGAGGCCGGAAATCAATGGCCCCGCCGATCACGTGGACCGACGGGGCCATCTTTTCCCCCCCCAGGGAAACTGTTGCGCCGGGCGAACGAACCCGCACCGGATGTCGGAGAATTGCACCGCTTTCCCACGAATGCAAATGGGCAAGAATGCGGGTTGATACTTACGGGGGATTACGTAATCTTCCCGGGTCCCCGCCACCACCGTGCTCGGAAAACCTTACTTCGATCTTGCCCGGGCCATCTATCGTTCCGGCAATTACGACGATCTTGTGGATCTGCTCGTGGCGAAGCTTCCGGCACTCGTGGGTGCGGACGAGGCGCTGGTGATGGAAGTGTCGCCGCTCGCCGGAGTCTGCTCGGTATCGAACCACGGGCCGATTTCCAAGCTGCTTGGTAGCAAGGTTCAGGACATCAATCGCCTGAGTTCCCACCACCCGCTGTGGAGCCGTGTGGATTTCAACGATCCGGGCGATCTCGGATTCGCGCTTTCGGACCACCTTTCCGCCGAGCAGTATGCGCAGAGTTTGTTCGTCCGCGAGATCTTCGGCGAAACCCGGACCACCGACATTCTTTTCGGGGTGCTCGTCCAGCAGCGGCGGCGAAAGGCTTACCTGAAATGCTATTTCACCGGCAACGTGGTGGGGAATCATGCCCGGGAGCGCTTCGATGCGATCCTGTTGACCGCGCGCGGCGTGCTCGACCGGATGGAAGCGAACAACATCGAGTTCTCGGTCAGGCAGCGGGTCTTCACGGCCAGCTCGAAGTCTCCGCTGGCGATTTTCATCATCAACCTGGCCTCCGAGATTTGTCCGCTCAATCACGCGGCCGTCCGGCTGGCGGAGGCATGGTGGGAAGCGGATGAAGCCGTGCGGGCCCTGCCTGCGGGGGCGGTCAAGGAGATCGACGGGCTTCTCGACGGTACCTGGAGCAACACGGTCACCGCACGCTGGATCGATTTGAAGCTCGATCTCGGCGGCGGGGAGATGACGGTCCATGCCCTGCCGAAGTTGAGCGGCGAGGTGATTCTCATGTTCCCGGTTTCGGGGCACGAGGAAAGCTCGGACGAGGCGATGTCCATCCTGACACGCCGCCAGCGTGAGATCATGGACTGGATCGCCGAAGGCAAGACCAGCGGCGAGGCGGCGATCATCCTGGGCATCAGTCCGCGCACGGTGGAGAAGCACCTCGAGGCGATCTTCCAGCGGCTGGGCGTGGAGAACCGGATCGCGGCGATGCGGCGCTACCTCGATCTGAAGCGGGGCGTCTGATCAGGCGTAGCCGAGCCAGGGGCCGAGCCATTTCTCGGCTTCCTCGATGCTCATGCCCTTGCGGTGGGCGTAATCCTCGAGCTGGTCTTTCTGGATCTCGGAAATCGAGAAGTAATGGCTCTCCGGGTGGCTGAAGTAGAGGCCGCTGACCGCCGCGCCGGGGTGCATGGCGCAGCTTTCGGTGAGGGTGACGCCAGTGGCTTCGGGAGCGCCGAGCAGGTCGAACAGGATCGGCTTCTCGGTGTGGTCCGGCTGGGCCGGGTAGCCGGGGGCCGGGCGGATGCCGCGGTAGAGCTCCTTGATCAGCTCGTTGGCGCCGAACTCGTTGGGCCGCTCGTAGCCCCATGCGACGCGGGCGCGGTGGTGGAGCAGCTCGGCGAAGGCTTCCGCCAGACGGTCGGCGAGCGCCTTAGCCATGATCGCGTTGTAGGGATCGTGCGCGGCTTCCAGCTCGGCCGCCCATTCGTCCGCGCCGTGGATGCCGACGACGAAGCCGCCGATGAAATCCTTGCCGCAGCCCTGCGGTGCGACGTAGTCGGACAGCGCCTCGTTCGGCTTGCCGGACTCCTTCTTGATCTGCTGGCGCAGGGTGTGGAAGCGGGTCTTTTCGGAAGTACGATGTTCGTCGTTCCAAACCACGATGTCGTCGCCGTCGGCATTCGCCGGGAAGAAGCCGTAGATGCCGCGGGCGGTGAAGCGCTTCTCGGCGATGACACGCTCCAACAACTCGAGGGCCTCGACGTGGAGCTTGGCGGCTTCCTTCGCGCCTTCCTCGTTTTTGGTTTTCAGGACGCCGGCCTCGCGGTCCCAGACGCCGCGGAGTTCCCAGGCGTGGAAGAAGGGCGTCCAGTCGATGTATTCGGCGAGCTCGCGCAGCGACTGGTTGGCGATCACCCGGGTGCCGGTGAACTCGGGGACCGGCGGGGTGTAGGCGGACCAGTCGGTCAGGCGGGCCCTGGCGCGGGCCTCGACGATGCCGACGACTTCCTTCTTCGGCCCGCCGGTGAAGGCCTCGCGGGCCTTGCGGTGCTTCTCGTTGTTGTCGGCGATGAAGGCGTCCTTTTGGTCGGGGGAGAGCAGGGAGGTGGTGACGGGGACCGAGCGCGAGGCATCGAGCACGTGGACCACCGGGCCGGAGTAGTGCTGGGCGATCTTGACCGCGGTGTGGGTCGCGGAAGTCGTCGCACCGCCGATCAGCAGCGGCACGGTGAAGCCGGCCTTCTCCATCTCCTTGGCGACGTGGATCATCTCGTCGAGCGATGGGGTGATCAGGCCGGACAGGCCGATGACGTCGGCGCCGAGTTCCTTCGCCTTGGCGAGGATCTTGTCGCAGGGGACCATCACGCCCATGTCGGTGACTTCGAAGCCGTTGCAGGCGAGGACCACGCCGACGATGTTCTTGCCGATGTCGTGGACGTCGCCCTTCACCGTGGCGATCAGGAAGCGTCCGGCGGAGCGCCGGCGGCCGGCGAGGGCGACGGCTTCATCATGGGTGAGGGTAGGGTTCTCCGCGAGAATGCCCGCGATGTCGCCGGCGAGGAACTCCGCCTTCTCGGCTTCCATGAAGGGGGTCAGCCAGGCGACGGCTTTCTTCATCACGCGGGCGGACTTCACCACCTGCGGCAGGAACATCTTGCCGGCGCCGAAGAGGTCGCCGACCACGCCCATGCCGTCCATCAACGGGCCTTCGATGACCTTGAGCGGGCGGCCGTATTTCAGGCGGGCTTCCTCGGTGTCCTCGTCGATGAACTTGTCGATGCCCTTGAGCAGCGCGTGTTCGAGCCGCTTCTCGACCGGCTCCTCGCGCCAGGAAAGGTCTTCCTCGATCTTCTTGCCGCCGACGCCCTTGAACTGCTCGGCGAACTCGAGCATCCGCTCGGTGGCGTCGGGGCGACGGTTGAGCAGGACATCCTCCACGTGCTCGAGCATCTCCTTCGGGATCTCGTCGTAGACCTCGAGCATCCCGGCGTTGACGATGCCCATGTCCATTCCGGCGCGGGTGGCGTGGTAGAGGAAGGCGGAGTGCATCGCCTCGCGGACGACGTTGTTGCCGCGGAAGGAGAAGGAAATGTTGGAGACTCCGCCGGAGACCTTGGCGTGGGGCAGGTGGGTCTTGATCCAGCGGGTCGCGTTGATGAAATCGAGGGCGTAGTTGTTGTGCTCCTCGATGCCGGTGGCGACGGTCAGGATGTTGGGATCGAAAATGATGTCTTCCGGCGGGAAGCCGACCTGGTCGACCAGCACCCGGTAGGCGCGTTCGCAGATCCGGATCTTCTCGTCGTAGGTCGCGGCCTGGCCGTTTTCGTCGAAGGCCATGACCACGGTGGCGGCGCCGTAGCGGCGGATGTGCTTCGCCTGCTCGATAAACTTCTCCTCGCCTTCCTTGAGCGAGATCGAGTTCACGATGCCCTTGCCCTGGAGGTATTTCAGGCCTTCCTCGATGATCTCCCACTTCGAGGAGTCGACCATGATCGGGACCTTCGAGATGGACGGCTCGCTTTGCACGAGCTGGAGGAAGCGGGCCATCATTGCCTTGCCGTCGATCAGGCCGTCGTCGAAGCAGATGTCGATCACGTTGGCGCCGCTCTCGACCTGCTGGCGGGCGATTTCGAGGGCCTCGTCGAGGTTGCCTTCGCGGACCAGCTTGGCGAATTTCGGCGAGCCGGCGACGTTGGTGCGCTCGCCGATCATCAGGAAATTCTTGTCCGGCGTGTGGTTGTAGGCTTCGGAGCCTGAGAGACGGAGGACGCGGGGAATCGTGGACATGGCTGGTGGAAGGAACGAACCCTTCTTCGCTGAAGCTACGAAGGGCAGGCTGCGGAGGCGCGGAGGTCGTGGAGGTGAACGCGGAGGAGGATTATTCGGACGAGATCGGGTGGACGAGCGGTTTTATCCCGGCGACTGGGAAGGTGGGTTGCGGTTCGTTCAATCCTCAACCTTTGGCACCTCACGCGGTTTCACCCCCTTGACCGCTTCTGCGATGGCGGCGACGTGTTCGGGGGTGTTGCCGCAGCAGCCGCCGGCGAGGTTGAGCAGGCCGTCGAGGGCGAATTCCTTCATGTAGGCGTTCATGTCGGGCGGTTCGAGATCGAAGCCGGTGGGCGCGAGCGGGTTGGGCAGGCCGGCGTTCGGGTAGCAGGAAATGTTGGACGCGGCGACCTTGGCAAGCTCCTCAAGGTGCGGCTTCATCAGGTCCGGACCGAGCGAGCAGTTGAGGCCGACAGCGAGCGGGTTGACGTGGGCGACGGCGTTCCACAGCGCCTCCACTTTTTGCGCCGAGATCATCGTTTCACCGCCGCGGCCGACCGCCGCGCTGACGATGATCGGGAGGCGGACCTTGTCGGTGTCGAAGACCTCCTGGATGGCAACCAGCGCGGCCTTGGCGTTGAGGGCGTCGAAGATGGTCTCGACCATCAGGATGTCGCAGCCGCCTTCGATCAGCGCGCGGACCTGGCGGGTGTAATCCTCCTTCACCTGGTCGAAGGTCACGGTGCGGAAGCCGGCGTCGTTGGCATCGGGCGAGGTGCTGAGCGAGACGGTGAGCGGTCCGATTGCGCCGGCGACGTAGCGCTTGATGCCGGTGTCGCTGCCGATGTCGTCGGCCCATTTGCGGCAGAGGCGGGAGGACTCGACGTTGAGCTCCCAGGCGAGGTCGCGGAGTGCCGTGCTGTCGATGATCTTCTGGAAGAACTCCGGGTCCTTGATGCCGCCGTGCTCGCGGGGATCGTCGACGAAGAACTCGCTCTGGGCGATGGAGGTTGCGGAGAAGGTGTTGGTTTCGCAGATGTCGGAGCCGGCTTGGTAGAAGCGCTTGTGGATGTCGCCGATGACGTCCGGGCGGGTAATCGAGAGGATGTCGCCGTTGTTCAGCAGGTCCTTTTTCGAGTCCGCGAAGCGGCTGCCGCGGGCGTCCTGCTCCGCCAAGCCGTAGGTGCGGATGGTGGTGCCCATTGCGCCGTCGAGCACGAGAATGCGCTTTCGGAGGGCTTTCTGGAGTTCTGCGGTGGGGTCGGGTCTCGACATGCCGGAAGGCTAGGAAGCGGGGAGGCGTTCGCAAGGATCAAATCATCGTATCGCGATTCGATGATGGGATTGTTCCGGGCGTCGCCGGACCTCGGCAAACGCAACACGACGGCCAATACCCAAGGAAGTCGGGCCGGTCGTGCCAAGGTGGGTTGCGAGAAAAAAGCGGCCCCCCGCTACCGGGGAGGCCGCTTGGAATGTTGGATCCCGGCGTTCCGCCGAGCGCGCCCGAGTGGCTACGGGATCGTCACGTCCACCTTGAGGCGGGCGAAAAGCTTGCCGCCGGGTCCAGCGAGCGATTTGGGAATCGTCACCACCACCGTGCGGAATCCGGGCTCCGGAACCGCGGTGTCGTTGATCGTCACGCCGTTCACACCGTGGGTAGCGGTGGTCCAGCCGCTCAGGTTGGTGCCGTATTGGGCGGCGATGGTGGTGTTCGTGTCCGTGTTGGCGGCATCGCGGCGACGGTAGGTGAACACGAAGTTGCCCGGGTCGCTGTTGTTGAAGGTCGGTGCCTTGCCGGCGTCGTCGCTACCGAGGGTCGGATCCCCGCCGACCACCCACTCGATGCCGGTCGCGAGCCCGCCGTTGTCGAAGTCGAGCGATGCCGACGGATTGGTGAGCGTTCCGGAGAACGGTCCGCCCGTCCAGGAGGCGTAGGGACTGCCCCCGCCGACCAGCGCGCCCGGAAACTCGGCCGCGATCGTGTGGGTGCCAATCGTGGAACCGCCCGTGAAGGTGGAACTGATGAAACCGGGCGCGGCCACCGATGTCCGGGACGTCACGTGGCCGTTCCAGGTGCTACCTTGGTTGACCGCGGTCAACTCGGCCGGAGCAGGGGTCGTATTGACGCTCGCGGTGTTGGCCGTGTTACCGTCGCCACCCATGCCGAGCGAGGCGAGCACCATGCCCCCTGATGTTGCGGCGAGCACCGATACGGTCTTGATCTCTTGCGCCGAGATTGCCGTCGCACCGACGCCGGGAGCGGTGCCCGAAAGCCGGATGGCGGTAATGACCCCGCGGGAGTCGAGGCTGGCCCTGATGTTGCCGGGCACACCCGAATTCGGGTCATTCACGTTTGCGGATGCGGTGGCCGCGGCGGGACCGTCGAGATACCAGATGTCATTGTAGGTCTGATCAAATCCCGCCGAGGGCGCGCTTCCGATCGGGAGCCGACCCACCGCCTTGGTCATCGCAACTCCATCATAGGTCAGGCTGTTGACCTTCCCGGCCAGGCTACCCGGGTTGCCGTTTTCACCGGTCACGATCACCACCAGCTTGTCCGAGGCGGTGGCATCGAAAACGAGATCATGGGTGGTCGTGGTGGCATTCGAAGTGGCGGAAGCATCGAGCGTGACGGTCTCCCGTGCCGGCTCCGCGCCCGTGTCCAGGGTGTAAACCACGGTGTCCGTCACCGGAGCCGCGAGGGGATTGAGGGATGGATCCCCGACCGTTCCCTGAACCTGCAGTTGGACGGTGCCAGCTCCCGACGGAATGACCTGGACGTTGTAAACACTCGGGGCGGGGGCTCCGCCGCTGACTTGTGTCACCGTGCCAATTGTGAAAGGAGCGGTCCCGGCATTCGTGAAGTTGCCGGCGTTCACCGGATTGACGAACTCGCTGAAGGTCACGGTGTAGGTGATCGTCGGAGTGGCGTAGATCGTCCCGCTGACGGAAGGGCCCTTGATCGAGGTGACCGTCGGCGCGACGACGTCGGCGACCGTGACCGTGTCGGGATCGGTGATCGCCGCAGTCGTGTCGAGCGGATTGCCCGCGAGGTCTGCGATGGTCGCCCCGGCTTTCACCTGGAGCTGGATCGTGCCGCTCGTCCCGATGGTCGGGAGGACGTTGACCGTGGTGACCCTGCCCAAATGAAGCACGCCGGTGATGGTCGCGCCGGCAGTGCCGAGGAGTTCGAAGTCATCGGTGCCGATCGAGGTGTGATCCATGAACTCGCTGTGGGTCAGCGAAAAGGCCAGCGGTGTCACGCTGGAGATCGGTCCGGGGTTGTTCGCCACGATGTTGGCGGGATCGAGCGTCGGAGCAACGGCATCCGCCACCGCCCCGGTCACCACGGCGGCAAGCCCGCGGCCATTGCCGGCACCCGCGGTCCACACGAACTCGATCTTGTCATAGACCCCGTCCGTCACGAAATCGAGCTCCGCCAGGTAGTATTCGCTGCGGTTGGCCGTGTCGTCGTTGAGGTGGGCGTTGGCGATCGTGATGTCGGGAGCGGGATCGACCGGGGCCGTGTCCCGCATCACGACGCTGAGCGTGGGTTTCGCGTTGAAGTCCCCATAGTAGACATGGACCGATCCGGCCGGGATCGCGGAGACGTCGACGGAGCCCGTGGCTCCGCTCAGGGACCGCCAGCCGCCGGTGGCGTTGGTATTGGCCGTCGCACCGTAAATGGCGTAGGGGGACGTTCCCGTCACCCTGATTTCATTGCCGGGATTGGTCGATGTCCAGAGCTTCGCCTGCTGCATGCCGAAGCCGTCGAATGACGTGTCAGTGGTGGTGAAGGTGATGATGCCACCCCCCAGGGTGCCGCCTTGTTGGGCGACGGCGTTGATGTTGTTGTCCGCGCCGCCCGCGAACTTGTAGGCGAGGACGGGTCCATCGAAGTTCCGGACCAAGGCGGGCGCCTGGTTGTTGGTGCCGACGATGGTGGCGGCGTAGGATCCGGTGCCGGGGTTGGCCGCGTTGACCGAGACGTGGTAGTAGCGCGCCTCACCGATGTACGCCGGGTTCGGGTTTTCCTCGGAGGCGATGGTCGCCTGGAAATCCACGGAGAGGCTGGCCGCGTGGGCGGTGACCGCGGCAGACCCGAAGCCGAGGACCGAGCCGATCAGTAGGCGACTCAGGATATTCTTCGATGGAACGTTTGCCTTCATGGTTTTCGATGATTCGTTTTGGTTTCCTTGGAAGGTTTCAGGAGCGTTCGGTTTTCCGTTCGATCAAGGAACCCTCTCTCGCCTGTCCGGAAGCTGGGCAGAGGGGCTCGCGCCGCCAGAACTAACGCCGTCGGTCACGTGCGAAAGGGAATTCTGTTTCGACTCCTGTCCCCTGACGGGGTATAGAAGATGCATGCGCAAGTTAAGGATCCGATCCGCGGTGGAGCAGGTGGCCGAGCATCTGAGAGAAGCTTTGGCGGCAGGGGTCTGGCATGATGAGATGCCCGGCGTGCTGGCGCTGGCGGGTGAACTCCGGGTGAACCACAAGACAGTCGAGGCGGCGCTCTCATTGCTGGAGCGCGAGGGCCTGCTGCAAAGCCAGGGCGCGCGCCGGGCGCGGCGGATCGCGGAAGGGACGGCGGGTGCGTCAACGCGTTCGCTGCGCATCGGCATCCTGATGTACGACGAGTCCGACCTGCGGAGCGATTTCTTCCTCGATATCCGCCACCTCCTGCAAGAGGCAAGGCATGTGAGCTTCGTGGCGAGGCGGATGCTGTTGGACATCGGGATGGATACCCGGAAGCTCGCGGCCGTGGTCGAGCGTCAACCGGCGGATGCCTGGCTGGCGTTCGCCGCATCAAGGGAGGTGCTCGAATGGTTCTCCGCCGCGGGGATCCCCGTGTTCTCGATGTTCGGACGCTTCAGGAGGCTGCAGGTTGCCGGCGGCGCGCCGGACAAGACCCGTGCCTACGAGGCGGCGGTGCGGTTGCTGGTGGAACAGGGGCACCGCAAGATCGTCATGCTGGCGAGGACCGAACATCGCCAACCGGTCCCGAGCCTTTCGGTAAAGGCCTTCCTGGACGCGATGGAGGCTGAGGGCATCGAGACCGGCGAGTATCATTGTCCGTCGTGGGAGAACACGCGGGAAGGTTTCCACCGGTGCCTTCAATCGCTCTTCCACCGGACGGCCCCCACCGCTCTGATCGTCCAGGAAGGGATTCTGTTCGGCGCGGTGCAGCAGTTCCTCGCGGCGCGGGGAATCCAGGTGCCAAGAGACCTTTCGCTTGTCTGCACGGATCCCGATCCGACCTTCGTCTGGCGAATTCCCACGGTGGCCCATATCCGCTGGAACAACACCCCTTTGGTCCGGCGTGTCGCGCAATGGGCGGACCGAATCGCGCTGGGAAAGGACGACCGCAGGCAGCTGTTGATCCGGGCCGAGTTCGTTCCCGGCGGGACGATCGGCCGGGTGAGGACGCCGAGCCCTGCGTCGGCAGGAATCCGGGCGCGCGGGTGACCGGGAGCGCCATCGCCTGCGAACCGGAACCGGCACCTTGTTGATAAGCGAAGCCCGCCCGCCCGAACACGGTAGGCCCCGTTCTTCCCGCTGATCTTCAAGGGGATCCCGCATCCCATCCTAACCGACCATCAATCCCCCGATCCCAGGCAAGGTCCCCGGTGCCGGGAATCGGGACATGCGTGAAGATCCAAAGATCGCATCGCGACTCAAGAACGGGAGTTTTGAAGGATTCCCGGCGTGACGACGGATGGGCGATCCCTAGATTTGCCGTGATGAAGGCGGATGTGAAGGTGCGGTTGGAATTGGCGGCGGAATTCCGCAAGCGACTGGATGAAATCAGGAGGTCGAAGGGGATCTCGGCGATCTTCGAAGACTCGGGAGCGGAGGAGTGGGGCCAGCTCGAGAAGGACATGCAGTCGGCCGGGGTCGAGATCCCTCCGCCGGGAGCCGGGTTTGAGGAACTCGAACGGACGCTTCCTCAGTTTACCGCCGCATTTCGGGGTCAGGACTTGCAAGGCCGGTTGCAGACGGCGCTGGTGACGATGAGCACCCTCGAGGTGATGGTGGTTCCTCCGCTGACGATCCGGGAGCGTGCAGGCGAGGCAGGAGATGCCTGGCTCGTGTTCGGACTGCCGAAAGGGCTGGAGAATGCCGAGGTGATGGAGAGCCTGAGGGGAAGACGTTTCAAGCTGGCACTCGTGGGGAGCCCCTTGCAGGTGGACTTTTCCAAGGCGACGACGCTCGAAGCGGTGGTCGTCCAACTGGCGGTTGCCCTGCTGGAAGGAAGCCGCGATCCCGGCAAGCTCAGGCTGGATCCGCAAGTTTGGAATCCGGCGAGGGCCTTCAATCCGGATCGACTGCTCAACTGGCAGATCGCCGCTTTCGAGTGGGATGCCCTCGATCCACGCGGCCATGTGACCGTCCGTTGCGAGGGGGTGAAGCAGGCTTTGTCCTTGCCCGAAGAAAAGACCGGTCGGTCGGGGACCTTGATGCTTCCACGACACCCGACGATACCGGCTCCGTGGCGGGTGATCGAGATGGGTAATGAGAGAGAGTTCTGGGAGCAGGACCTTGGGGCAACTCCGGAGAACGCTTGGGAGAACTTTGTGGATCAGACTCTGGAAATTCGGGGGATGATGGGCGGGGGAGGCAATGAGGCGTCCAGGGAAGAGCTTCTTTCCCGATTCCCGGTCCGGGACGCGGATGACTGCATCGTCCTGGAAGCCGCGATCAACCGTGGTCATGAGCAGAAGTATCGCATCGTGCAGGATCACAAGGACCTTCCGGTCATCGGTCGCTACGAACTGGCAAGCGGCTCGGCAAAGGAAAGCGTAAAAGCGCGGGAAATTTGGTTCGAACGGTTCGCGGAAGTGGTGTCGCCCGGTCTTCCCGACGCGATCAAGAGCTTGCGTTTCAGCCTCGATCCGCAACCGCCGAAGAGTCCCTTGCGCACGTTCGCCATGTCGTTTCAGCCCGCGTCCACCATTCCGAGACCTGCCTGCCCGGAGTGCGGGAAGCCGTGCGACCGCCTGGTTCATCTCGACCTGCGGCGACATCCGCAAGGGCTCAAGCTGCCCGGCAGCTCGCTCGTGATGTTCACCTGTTCGGACGACAACCTCGAAGGATCGTGGTGGCACCCGCAGTGGATGGATCGTGCCGGTGCGCGGACCTTGCTTGCGTCGTGCCTGGAAGATGCCGACGAGGTTTACTCGGGACCGGCCTTTTACGACCTCGACTACGAGGACGCCCGGGTGGACCGGGAGGCATTCAACCGTGAGGCGGCGCGCTGGCCGGCTTTCGAGAACTCGTGGGAGAAATCCTACTTCATGTTCGCCACGCCGGGGACGAAGGTGGGCGGGGCACCGTCGTGGATTCAGGGGGACTGCACGCCGGACGACGGGGAGGGGCGCCGGATGGAATTCGTCGCGCAATTCGGGTGCTACGATCTGATCGAGATCGGGGATTCGGGGGAGGCTTACGTGTTCCATTCCCCCGCAAACGGCGAGACGCGCGTGATCACTCAGTGCTTCTGATGCAGACGTGGCGCAACCGGGCCCGGGGTCGCGGGGTTCCGGGCTGCATGAGAATTTTCCAGACGGGACTGATCGTCGCCGGTTTGTGGGTGGGCGGCGCGACGGCCAAGGAGGCTTACGACCCGCTCAAGGTGGCGGAGGTGGCGGTGGAGTCGAAGACCTTCGAGGTGCAGGACGCGGCGCGCGGACGGACGATCCCGCTGCGGGTCTATCTGCCGGCGGACAAGAAGCCGGTGCCGGTGGTTCTTTTCTCCCACGGGCTCGGCGGATCGCGGGACAACAATCCGTATCTCGGCGAGCACTGGGCGAAGCGTGGCTACGTGGTGGTTTTCATGCAGCATCCGGGCAGCGACGAAAGCGTGTGGAAGGAGGCGGCGGCGCTCGAGCGGATGACGGCGATGCGCCAGGCGGCGTCGGCGAAGAACTACATCGACCGCACCCAGGATGTGCCGGCGGTGCTCGACGCGCTGGCGAAGTGGAACGTGGATAAGGGCCATGTGCTCCACGGCCGGATGGATCTGGAGAAGGTCGGCATGTCGGGGCATTCCTTCGGGGCGCAGACGACCCAGGTGATGGCCGGGCAAAGCGCGGGGCGGATTTCGCTGCGGGATCCGCGGGTCGACGCGGCGGTGATGATGAGCCCGAGTCCGCCGGCGCGCGGGGATGCGGCGGCGGCATTCGCGACGGTGAAGATCCCCTGCCTGCTGATGACCGGGACGCTGGACGACAGTCCGATCGGCAACACGACGCCGGCCGACCGGCTGAAGGTGTTTCCGCATTTGAAAGAGGCCCCGGCGTGGCAGGTGGTCTTCGACAAGGCCACGCACATGGATTTCGGGCAGCGGGAGGGTCGGGCTCCGCGGCCGACCCGTTACCACCGGGCCATCCTCGCGCTGAGCACGGCCTTCTGGGATGCGGAACTCAAGGCCCGGCCGGAGGCCCGGAAATGGCTGAACGGCGAAGGGGCGAAGAAGGTGCTGGCACCCGAAGACCGCTGGGAGAAGAACGGGAAGACGGCGGATTGAGCAGGGGGCGGATTCGAACCTCAGGCGGAACTTCGAATTGCCCGGGTCGGAAGATCGGCGACACTGCGCGCCGTGCCTGAGACGATTGAAGCCGAAGTCCTGGAGATCGACGGCAGCCCGCCGCCGCCGCCCCGGGAACCGGAGCCCGAGCCCGCGTGGAAGTCGATGCGGGGAAAAGTGTTCCGCCTCGACCGCCGCTGGTGGCCGCTCTGGTTGTTGCTCGGCATCGTGGTCTTCGCCTTCGTGGCGGTTTTCGGCCTGATCTTCGGGGTGGTGATGCTCGTGGCGAAGGCGGTCGGTTCAATCCTGCGCTTTCTGTTCGGCGGCTCCACCCCGCGGGGCGGGGGCGGGCTCTCGCGGCCGGTCCACTGAGGGGGCGGAAATGGGACAACTCGCAGGTTATTCACATGCCTTTGCCGAAAGTCGCGCGATTGGGTTGTTAAGGATCAACGATTTGCGGGTTGCTGTCGATCCGCGGGGCTGGCCTTGTGAATAACTTGTGCACAGGTCGTGAGCAACGGAATCGTCACATGAGTGACATCCGGAGAACGCTCCGGACCGGTCTGAACCGGCACACGGCAGCCCTTACTCGAAGAACTTCTTGAGCGCTTTTTGTTCCTCGGGATCGAGGGAGTCCTTCCAGACCCGGTCGCCGCCATCGCCGGTGGAGCCGGTGGCACCGCCGGCGCGCGGGCCGACGGGGGTCTTGTCGACATCGTGTTCGCCGTCCTGCAATTGCAGCAGGTCGCCGGGCAGGGAGCGGGAAAGGTCCTTCGATTCGATGCCGGTGAGGTCGCCGAGTTCGATCTTTTCGCCTTCCTCGCCGAGGACGCCCGGGGCGTGGCCGGGGCCGCGGGAGACCCCGCCTTTGCCGGGTCCTTCGCCGGGTTGGTCGCCTTGACCCTGACCCTGACCTTGGCCTTCCCCTTCGCCTTCGAGGAGCTCGTCGAGCCATTCGTCGCCCTGGCCGCCTCCTTGGCCGTTGCCTTCGCCATTGCCGCCGCCCTGGCAATCCTTGCAGGCCTGGCCGGCCTTTTTCATGTTCTCCTTGAGCTGCTGGAGCTGTTCGGGAGGGATGGCGCCGAGGTTCTTCGGGTCGAGTTGCTGGAGTTGGTCGAGCAAGCCGGGGTTCGGCTTGAGCGCGCCGTTCTGGAGGCCCTGCAAGGCCTGGTCGAACTGCTGGAGCAGTCGTTCCTTTTCGGCGGCGGGCATGGCACCGGCGTTCTTCTGGAGATCTCCGAGGGCTTTCTCGGCACGGCCAAGCTCGCGTTCGAGTTTTTCGACCTGGCCGGCGTGTTCCTTTTTCAGGGTGTCGGTGGCTTCGAGGGATGAGTGGCTGAACCAGTCCTCTTCTTCCTGGGCGCGGAGCTCCTCGAGCTTCTTGCGCATTTCCTCGATGTAGGTTTCGTCGATGACTTCCTCTTGGTCGAGGCGCTCGAGATCAGCCTCGAGGTTCTCCCAGGCCAGCGGCTGGTCGGGCTGTTCGTTCGCGCCGTTGCTTCGGGCGGACACGGGAATGAGCAGTCCGGCGGTCAGGAAAGCGAGCGCGGCGAGCGGCGGGACGATCACGCGTTGCCAGGCCCAGTCGATGCCGGCGTCGACGCGAGGCGGGACTTCCGGCCAGGGAGCGACGCCGGCGCGGGCGGCGGAGAGGGCATTGCGGAGGCGCATCGAGGCCTCGATCCGGACCATCGACTGCTCCGGCTTTTCAAAGCGGCGGCGCGCGACGAGCCACGAGATGCCGGCAAGCAGGGCGACCGTGCCGGCGGCGGAAAGCGCGAGGATGGCGGGCTGTGAACCGGGCACTTCGCGGCGGATCAGCAGGAGCACGCAGGCACCGATCAGTCCGACGGTGACCAGCGGCACCGAAAGGGTTTCCACCCACCAGGCGAGGTTGATCTTGCGGGCCACGGCGGCGGCTTGGCGGGTCCAGGCGTCGCGAAGTTTGTCCGATGGCGTTTCCATGATGCGTCGTGGAGCATAACGCCGCAGCGAGCGGTCGCGATGCGAAAATTCGGCGAATTTGCGGTGAGACAGGAGGCAGGAGGCAGGAGGCAGGAGGCAGGAGGCAGGAGGCAGGAGGCAGGAGGCAGGAGGCAGGAGGCAGGAGGCAGGAGGCAGGAAGGGCGCGCCTCCATTTCCCAGCTCGCGTCTCCTTGCTCGCGTCTCCTTGCTCGCGTCTCCTTGCTCGCGTCTCCTTGCTCGCTTGCGAAGTGATGCCGGTGCGATTTGAATGCGGCCATGAGTGAAATGCCGGTGAAGCCGGGGCAGGACGGGCTCGCGCAGAAGATCGTCGAGGCGATCGTCGGCTCGATCGCGAGGATCCCCACGACGCAGATGACCGAGAGCCCGATGCCGGCGGAGGCCGCGCGGGGGATCGCCCATCATGCCGCGCTCAAGGCGGCCGCGGCGGCGGGGACGCTGGGCTTGCCGGCGGGACCGATCGGCTGGCTGACGATCTTTCCCGAAATGATGAAGGTCTGGCAGATCCAGACGCAGATGGTGGCCGACCTTGCCGGCGTCTATGGCCAGACCGCCTGCCTGTCGCGGGAACAGATGACCTATTGCCTGTTCCGCCACGGGGCGGCGATGGCGGTGCGGGATCTGGTGGTGCGGATGGGCGAGCGCTACCTGGTGAAGCGGGTGTCGCTGCAGGCCTTCCAGTCGATCGCCGCCAAGGTGGGCATCAAGGTGTCCCAGCGCGCCCTCGGCAAAGCGGTCTCGCGCTGGGTGCCGGTGCTCGGCGCGGTCGGGGTGGCGGGTTACGCCTACTTCGACACGGCGCAGGTCGCGAAGACGGCGATCGAGCTGTTCGAAGGCGGGGTCGAGATCGATCCGCCGGACGAGATCGGCGCGTCGACCCCGGCGGGCGTGCTGGCCGGCTGGCGGGCGGGCGAGCTGGAGGCGGGAGCGGCGCGGCAAGGCTTGCTGCGGCTGGGTCTTTCGGCGGAGGAGGCGGACGTGGCGATGGGCGGTCCGGAGGCGGAAGATGCGAAAGGATGAAAGAATCCGGTCCCGCGGCGGCTAAGGACGGCGCCGGGTCCGCGGCGGCGTCCTACACAAACGGATAGCTTTCCCGGACCCTTGATTTCAGACAGCTTCCCGCACCCGAACCCATGCACCGAGCCCTTCTCATCGCCACCCTTGCCGTCCACGCCCCGGCTTTCGCCGAGTCCCGCTTCGATTTCCGCGACGGCGACCGCGTCGTGCTGCTGGGCGATGCCTTCATCGAGCGCGAGCAGTACGAAGGCTGGATCGAACTCGCGATGACCACCGCCTTTCCGGACCGCGCGGTGACCTTCCGCAACCTGGGTTGGAGCGCCGACACGCCGGCCGGGGACTCCCGCAACGGGCTGAGCTTGGGGCAGGCGGGGCTCGAATCGCCGGAAGAAGGCTGGCGGCAGCTCGAGAACCAGCTCGATACCTACAAGCCGACCGTGCTGGTGACCGGCTACGGCATGGCGGCCTCGCTGCCGGGCGGGCCGACGCCGGAGCAGTTCCGGAAGGACTTCGAGCGCCTGCTCGACCGCGCCGCGAAGCTGGAAGGCGGTGTTCGGGTGCTGGTGCTCGGCGCGCCGCCGCGCTTCCTGCGGCCGGGCGAGACGGAGGAGTCGGTCAAGGCGCAACGGGCGTCCTTGGCGGCGATCAACCAGGTCCTGCGCGAAGTGGCGGAGCAGCGCGGTCATGTGTTCGTGCCGATGGATGTGCTGGCTGGGCTGGTCCATCCGGAAGCGCATTCGGACAATGGCATCCATCTCACCTCGCGCGGCTATCAGGAGGTCGCCCGTCTGATTGAGAAGCAGCTCGGCTGGAAGGCCGGCAAGTGGGATGAGGGCAAGTCCGCCGAAGCACTGCGCGCCGCCATCCTGCGCAAGAACGAGTGGTTCTTCCACCGTTCGCGTCCCGCCAACATGGCCTACATCTTCGGCTTCCGCAGGGGCGAGCAGGGCCGCAATGCCGGGGAGATCCCAGCCTTCGACAAGCTGGTCGCGGAAGAAGACGCGCGGATTGCCCAGATGCGCGATCTTTCGAAGGGCGTGGTCGTCCCCGCGCCGCCGACCCGCACCGAATCGCAGGTCGCGGCGAAGACGAAGCAGCCCTATCCGCAGTTCACCGTGGCCGACGGCTACGAGATCACGCTGTGGGCGGAGAACCCGATGCTGCACAAGCCGACGCAGATGAACTTCGACGAGCGCGGCCGCTTGTGGGTCGCCAGCGCGGTGACCTATCCGCAGGTCGAGGTCGGACAGACGCCGGACGATACGATCGTGGTGCTGGAAGACACCAACCAGGATGGCAAGGCGGACAGCTCGAAGGTTTTCGCCACCGGACTGCTGATGCCGACCGGGGTGCTGCCGGGCGACGGCGGCTGCTACGTTGCGCAGAGCACCGACCTGCTGCATTTCACCGACAAGGACGGCGACGGCACGGCCGACACCAAGCGCCGGGTGCTGAGCGGCTTCGGCACCGAGGACACCCACCACAATCTCCACACCCTGCGCCGCGGCCCGGACGGGAAGATGTGGATGAACCAGAGCATCTACACCCGCAGCGACGTCGAGACCCCGCACGGGATCATGCGCCTGAAGAGCGGCGGCGTGATGCGCTTCGATCCGCGGACCGACAAGCTCGAGTCCGTCTTCTACGGCTGGTGCAATCCGTGGGGGCACCAGTTCGACAAGTACGGCCAGTCCTTCGTCACCGACGGGGCCGGCGGCGCGGGGATCAACTGGGCCGTGCCGGGCGCGATGTATTTCACCTACGCCCGGGCCGGGAAGATCCTCGGCGGGATCAGCCCGGGATCGTATCCGAAGTTCTGCGGGCTGGAGATCGTCGAATCGCCGCATTTCCCGGCGGAGTGGCAGGGCTCGATGATCACCTGCGACTTCCGCGCGCACCGGATCGTGCGCTTTGCGGTGACCGAGCAGGGATCGGGCTACGCCGCACAGGAAGCGGGCGACCTGCTGCGCACCAGCGACGTGAATTTCCGGCCGATCGACGTGAAGATCGGCCCCGACGGCGCGCTCTACATCGCCGACTGGTCGAACCCCATCATCAACCACGGCGAGGTCGATTTCCGCGACCCGCGGCGCGACCGCGAGCACGGCCGGATCTGGCGCGTGACCCGGAAGGGCGCGCCGTTGTCGAAGCCGGTGAACCTCGCCGCGGCGAAGGACGCGGAGTTGTTAGAGAAGCTGGTCAGCGATCATCGCCACGAGCGCGAGGCCGCGATGGCGGTGCTGGTGGAGCGCCCGCTCACGGCGGAGTCGGCCGCCGCGATCACCGCCTGGACGGCTGCCGCGAAGGACGGCCGGACGAGGCTGTCGGCCCTGTGGCTGGCGCAGGGCCTCGGGCATCCGAACGGCGCTCTGTTGGAAAAGGTGCTCGCCGACGAGGACGGCCGGATCCGTGCGGCCGGGGTGCGGGTGCTGGGTCAGCAGATCGACCGCTTTCCGGTCGGCGAGGCGACCGCTTGGCTGCGCAAGGCGGCCGAAGACGAGCATCCGCGGGTGCGGCTCGAAGCCGTGCGCGTGCTGGCAAAGCTGCCGGGGGCGGAGCCGATGGACATTGCGCTGCAAGTGTTGAAGCAGCCGATGGACCGCTTCCTCGAGTACGCGCTGTGGTTGAATGTCCGTGACCGCGGCGACGAGTGGATGAGCGCTTTGTTAGATGGCCGCTTGCCCTTGGCCGGGCGCGAGACCGCGCTGGATTTCGCGCTGGCGAACCTGCCGCCGGAGCGCGGGCTGGAGGGCATCCGCAAGCTGATGCCGAAGCCGCTGCCGCGCGACGGATCCGGGCCTTGGCTGGGCCTCGCGCTCAAGACGGCGGACCCGGGGATGATGAGTTTGATTTATGCGCAGGTGCTCGACGGCGGCTTCGATGCCCCCGCCGCGGCGACCGCGCTGCGCGGCTTGGAAGAAGCGGTGAGTCAGCGTCAGGCGGCCTTGCAGGGCGATGCGATGCGGCTGCGACCGTTGATCGATGCCGCGCCTCCCGAAGTGACCGCCGCCGCCTTGAAGCTGGCCGGTGCGCTGAGGGCGGAAGGGTTGCTGGAAGCCATCAAGGCGAAGTCGGCGGATGCCGCGGCACCGGTGGCCATCCGCATCGCCGCGGTGGACGGGCTGTCGCGCTTCGCCGCCGATGCCGCACGCGACGCGCTGCTGGCGCTCGGCGGATCGGATGCCCCGGCCGAAGTGAAGCGCGCGGCGGCACTGGCCTTGGTTCGCCACCATCGCCCGGCCGCGCTGGGTGCGATCCGTGCCGTATTGCCCGGGCTGGAGGATCTGACCCAGGCCCGCGCCTTCTGGCAGCAGGCGCTTTCCCTGAGCGGTCTCTCCGCCGATCTCGCGAAATCGTTCCGCGAGCAGCCGCTCGACCCGAAGGTCGCCGCGCTGAACCTGCCGGCGGTGCCGGAGATCGACGAGCATGCGGATTTGCACGGCGTGGTGCGCCAGCAGGCCGGCACGGCGGCGGCGGGCGGCCCGGACGCGGCGGAAGTACTACGTGTGTCGAAGTTGGCCGCGGAGAAGGGCGACGCGGTGCGCGGCGAGGCGATTTACCGCCAGCCGGCGCTCGCCTGCATCGCCTGCCATGCGATCGGCGGGGCGGGCGGCAAGGTCGGGCCGGACATGACCTCCATCGGTGCCAGCGCGCCGCTCGACTACCTGGTGGAATCGATCCTGATGCCCGCGGCGAAGGTCAAGGAAGGCTACCACTCGGTGGTGATCGAGACCAAGGACGGCCGCACGCTCATGGGCCGGCTCCTGCGCAGCGGCGGCGGCAGCACGGTGATCAGCGATGCCGCGGGGCAGGAAATCACCCTGGCCGATTCCGCCATCGTCAAGCGCACCGACTCCGGCAGCCTGATGCCCGCGAACCTGATCGCCGGCCTGAAGGAGCAGGAGCAGCTCGATCTCTTCAAGTTCCTCTCCCAGCTCGGCAAGCCGGGTCCCTTCGATGCCACCAAGAGCCGCGCGCCGCGGGTCTGGGCGGTGCTGCCGCTTTCCGGGGCCATGCCGGAGGGCGGGCCGAAGGGTGAAGCCTCGCTGCCGTGGATTCCGATCAACGGCACGGTCAACGGCACGCTGCTGGCCGCCGACGTTGCGCCCTTTGCCGCCGCCGCTCCGGGGATCCTCGCCGCGGCGCGGCTGGACCTGTCGGCCGCCACAGAGGTCGAGCTGAAGTTCCCGCAGGCACCGCTCGGTGTCTGGGTCGACGGCCAGCCGGTGAAAGACGGCCGCATCCGCCTGGAAGCGGGGATTCACAAGATCGTGGTCCACCACAAGACCGGCGGCGACCTGAGGTTCGAGGCCTCGGCGGGGACCTTCCTACCGGTGTGGTGAGGGGGATGCGGCAGGTCTCACCGACCAAAGTCAGCGCTCCGGAGCCGAACTTCCGTGGTCCTCCGTCTTCAGCCAGCCTTCCCGCCGGAACCAGGTGTCCTGGCGCTTGGCATACTGCCGGGTAGCGGCGTTGATGAGTTCCTCGCAAGCGGGTCGGTCGATCTCGCCGTCTAACAACTGTCGGATCTCGCGGAGGCCGATGGCTTTCCCAAGTCCGGGTGCGATGTCGTGGAGGGCGGCGACCTCTTCGATCGCGCCGCCTTCGAGCATGGCCCGGGTGCGGCGGGCGATGCGCTCGTGGAGTTCGGCGCGCGGTCGCTGGAGCACGATGCCGCGGAGCTTGGCGGCGCGGGCGGCGGTGGCGGCTTCCCAATCGTCGCGCAGGGTGGAGCAGGGGACGCCGGCGAGCATGCAGACTTCCAGGGCGCGGGAGACGTAGCGGCGGTTGTGGAGGTCGGTGCGGGCGGCTTCGGCGGGATCGAGCTCGCGGAGCCGTGTGACGAGGGCATCGAGCGGCAGGGCATCGAGCTCCGCGCGCAGGCCGGGCTCGCCGGGCGGCAGCGGCGAGGGGCCGTGGGAGAGGAACTTGAGGTAAAGCCCGGAGCCGCCGGTGATGACCGGGGTTTTGCCTCGGGCGAGGAGCTCGTCGATCACCGGGACGACGAGGCGCAGGTAGGCCATGGCGTCGACCGGTTCCCGCGGGGGAAGCACGCCGTAGAGATGGTGCGGGATTTCAAGGCGGTCGGCGCTGGAAGGCGCGGCTGTCAGGACCTCGACGCCGCGGTAGAGCTGGAAGGCATCGGCATTGACGATCTCGCCGCCGGTCTGCCGCGCGATCTCCAGGGCACGGGCGCTCTTGCCCGAGGCGGTGGGGCCGCAGACGAAGAACAGGCGCTCGGGATCGGGAAGAATCACGTCCCCGCCATCCAGCGGGATGCGGGGGCGCGCTGCCAATCCAAAAGGAGCCGCGGGTCGGGGCTGCAGTGTCTCGTTCAAGGCGCTGCCGGTGGCTCCGGGCCGGGATCGCGGACCGCGTTTGTCGGGCACCCGGTCGCTGCGTCCGGGATCACGGCGCGGCGCCATTCGAAGGCGGGGCAGGGGGAAAGTCGCATGGTCTTTGGATCTTGAAGAGATTGGAGCGGTCTTGTAGCTACGCGCCCATGATGGCAATGGTCACTTCCAATTCCCTCGAAGACCGTCGGACCGGACGGGACATCGTCTTGAGTCGCCGTGCTGGATTGAAGCTTCAAGATGCGTGCAGCGGGATATGTCCGCCGCCCGTGTCGACGATCGGACGATGCGCCCTGTCGCTCCTCTTCAGCGCCAGCTTGCTCAGCGGGCAGTCCTCGGACGCGCTCAAGCACCAGATTGCGCCCCCGCCAACCGGTGTGCAGTCGGGGACGCTTATCGGACGAAAGGTTGCCATGACCGGCACCTACGTCGTGGTCGGAGTTTCGTCGGACTCCACGGCAGGATCAGGTTCCGGATTGGTGAAGGTATTCGATGCCGCGAGCGGTGTGCTGCTACATGTCCTCAACAATCCGCGGCCGGGTGCATCGGCGGGATTTGGATCGTCGGTGGCGATTTCAGGCTCCCGTGTGGTGGTGGGGGCACCTGATTCCGACAGCGCGGGAAGTGCGGATTCCGGTGCCGCCTATGTGTTCAATCTCGCGACAGCCACACCCACCGTTCCGGTCGCCGAGTTCACCTATCCCTCTCCCGCACCGGGCGACGATTTCGGGGCAGCAGTGTCGATCGACGGGCTCACCATTGCCGTGGCGGCCACCGGCAAGAACGTTAGCGGCCAAACCGCCGCCGGAGCGGTTTATCTCTACAGCCTGGGTAGCGCCACTCCCACGGTCCCGGTCATGACTTTGACCAATCCGTCGCCTGATGCCGATGACCGTTATGGAAACGCTGTGGCGCTTTCCTCGAACATTCTGGTGATCGGGTGTGGGAACGAAGAAACGAGCGAATCGGCTGTTGGTATCGCCTATGTGCATGACCTTGCGGGAGTGACGCCCACCAGCCCGGTTCACACCCTGCAGAACCCGACGCCGGGGCGACAGGATAATTTTGGTTCTTCTGTTGCGATCGCCGCCGGGAACCGCATTGCCGTGGGTGCAAGTGGCGACAGCACCGCGGCCACCTTGGGTGGGAGCGTATACATTTTCGAACTGTCAAGTCCCACACCCACGGCTCCCGTTCACACGATCAGTGGCAGCATCGCGGGCGCCTCGTTCGGGGGGCAACTGGATCTCTGGGGTCAAAAGCTGATGATCGGTTTCCCAACCAGCGATAACGCCGCGGACAGGGCGGGCAGCGCCTATCTCTACGATTTGGGGGGCGGATCGCCGACAGTTCCTGTCATGACGTTTCACAATCCTGATCCGGCAATTCTTGACAGATTTGGAACGGCGGTTGCCATCGCGGATACGCGGGTGGTGATCGGCACTCCCTACGACGATGCCAATGCCATCGACGGCGGCATCGCTTATCTCTACGACACCTCATCGGGCACGCCAACCACGCCCCTCGCCACCATCTATCATGCGAGTCCGGCGGCCGGCGACAACTTCGGCTTTTCTATAGGAACCTCGGGCAGCCGTGTGGTGGTCGGTGCTCCATCCGAAGACACAAGCGCCTCGAACTCGGGCGGAGTGCACGTTTACAATCTCTCCACTGCCACGCCGACGACACCGGTGCTTTCGGTGGCCAATCCGAATCCGACCAGCAATGATCGGTTCGGCGAGGCGGTTTCGATTTCAGGGCTGCGTTTCGTGGCGAGTGCACCCTGGGATGACATCGGCGCCGCGGATGCCGGTCGCGCATACGTCTTCAATCTCGCCAGCCCCACGCCGTCCACTCCGGACCTCACTCTCAACAATCCGTCGCCGGAAGCGAACGACCAGTTCGGCAATGCGGTGGCATTTTCCGGAAACCGGATCGTCGTGGGAGAGCAATCCGACAACACCGGTGCCACGGATGCGGGCAAGGTGCATGTGTATGACACCACCAGCGGCACCCCGACCTTTCCAATTTACACGCTGACCAACCCGAACCCCGCGCAGGGTGACAGATTCGGTGCCGGGGTTGCCATCTCGGGGTCTCGAGTGGTTGTGGGAGCGCCCTTTGATGACAGTGCGGGACCGGCCGACTCGGGGAATGTCTTTGTCTATGATTTGTCGGGCACCACGCCAGCGGTTCCGGTGCTGACGCTTGCCAAACCCGGTGCTGCCGCCGGCGACCGCTTCGGCGAAGCCGTCGCCGTGTCCGGGACCCGGATTGCAGTCGGCGCAACGCGTGACGACTCGGGAGGTAGTGACACTGGAGTTGTTTATGTCTTCGACACCGCCGGCTCCTCTCCTTCCCAACCTGTCGCGATCATCCCCAATCCCAACTCCTCGCCGGCTTATCAGTATTTTGGCTCGGAGCTGGCCTTGTCCGGAGGCATTCTCACCGTGGGGATTCCGTCCGAGACTTTGTCTTTCGGATCAGTCTTTGTGTTCGATGTGAGCCGCGCGACCCCGACCGTGCCGATCCTCAACCTCCGGAAAGACGTGCAAGTTTCCGGCGATTCTTTCGGAGCTGCGGTCGCGGTGGACGGCACAAGCATCGCCGTGGGCATATCGGGAGACGACCGACTGGTTGCGGACAAGGGCTACGTGCAGATTTACGGCTCACCGACGACGAGCACGGCCGTTCCCACGCTGGGTTCGCCGGTATCCGGTGCTGCCTTCGGTTCGTCCGTCCAAGTCAATTACACCCTTCCCGAAGCTGCCTTGCCCGGCACGGTGAAACTGGTGTTCCGCAGCGGGGCCACCTCGCATCTGCTCACACTCGCATCGTCTAGGGAAGCCGCTGGCAACCATGCTTTCTCCTTCGACGCGGCGAATCCCACATCCGGCGGAAGCATCGTGGCCGGCAGTGCCATTCCCGATGGCACCTACAACGTGGCCTTGAGCTATCAGGACGCGCTCGGAAGTGTGGCCGCCACCAGCAACGTGGCTTCCGCCGTCGTCATCAGTTCGGCGTTGCCCCAGGTCTCCCCGCCGCCCGGAGGCTTCACGCCGCTGGCCGTGGTGGCGGGAACCAACCTCGCGGACTACCGCCCGCAGGCGGTGGTCTACAATGGCTCGGGGGTCGTGAGTTTCACCCAAAGCCCCGCGCCGGGCACGGTCTCGGCCGTTGGGTCCATTCCCGTCACGCTCACCGTCGCGGGGGCGAGCGGCCCGCCGAGTGTCGCGCAGTTCACCGTCAACGCCGTATCCCCGGCGAATGATACCGACGGCGATGGAATGAATGACGCCGCCGAAGTGAGGCTTTCGTCGTTCGGGTTTAACTGGCAGCTCGCCCAGCCGGCCGCGGTGACCACCTTTTACGGGAATGCGAACCAGGCGGGCCTCTACACCACCAGCCAGGTCCAGGCGCTCCATGTCGATGTGCCCCTGCTCACACGCGATCCGTTGACCGGGATCTTCAAACTCACCCTGGGTATCCAGAAAGCCACGGATCTCCAGACGTTCGTTCCTTTTCCGATGACCGATCCCCAGACCTTCATCAACCCGCAAGGCAAACTCGATTTCTACTTCACCTCACCGGACAACGCGGCGTTCTTCCGTGTCGAAACGGATTGAGCCTCGGATTGCAGGCAGCGCTCATTGCGGCGGTCCGGATTCCTCCGGGGCAGGGCATGTGCTCCGAGAAAGATCGAGGGCCTTTGGGTTTCGAATCCATCCCAGCGGCTGAGGACGGCGCGTCATGCGGTTGGACAGTCCATGTGGGAGCTCGAGGCGGCATACCTTCGCGGCTCGCTATCCGTGCCGGTTCCTTCAACCTTCAAAGCCCAGTTCGCCCCCGGCTTTCTCTCTTGCCAGCACCGGGACAGAAAGCCCAAGGTCTAGCTGTTCACATGATCACACGCCTGTTTTCCGCCGCGCTGCGCGGGGTCGATGCCCATGAAGTGGAGGTCGAGGTCAATGCCCGCGATTCCGACAAACCGCTGACCCTAATCGTCGGCCTGCCGGATGCCGCGGTGCGGGAATCCTCGCAGCGAGTGCTGTCGGCGATGGCCGCCTCGTCGCTTTCCCTCGGCCTCGGCACCAAGACGGTGAACCTGGCCCCGGCCGACTTGAAGAAGGAAGGACCCTCCTTCGACCTGCCGATCGCGCTGGCGATGGCCGCGGCCTGCGAGGAGGTGCGGCTGGCGGCGGACGATTGCATGATCACCGGCGAGCTGGGCCTCGACGGCACGGTGCGGCCGGTCAAGGGCGTGCTGGCGATCGCGATCGAGGCCAAGCGCCGCGGGCGCAGCCGGGTGATCGTGCCGGAGGCGAACATGGCCGAGGCGGCGATCATCGACGGCATCCGGGTCTTCGGCGTGAAGTCGCTGCATCAGGCGTGGAAATTCCTGATCGGCGAGGAGGCGATCGTGCCCTACCGCTTCGACCGGAAGGCCTTCTTCGAGTCGAAGCGGCAATACGAGGTGGATTTCGACGAGGTGAAGGGCCAGCACCACGTCAAGCGGGCGCTGGAAGTCGCGGTGGCAGGCGGACACAATCTCCTGATGGTCGGCCCGCCCGGCACCGGCAAGTCGATGCTGGCGAAGCGGATGCCGACGATCATGCCGGACATGAGCGAGGAGGAGGCGATCGAGGTGACGAAGATCCACTCCATCACCGGGATGCTCGACCTCAAGCGAGCCTTCCTGACCACGCGGCCCTTCCGTTCGCCACACCACACCATTTCCGACGCCGGGCTGCTGGGCGGCGGGACGAATCCGGGTCCCGGCGAGGTGTCGCTGGCCCATCACGGCGTGCTCTTCCTCGACGAGCTGCCGGAGTTCCGCCGCTCCACGCTGGAAGTGATGCGCCAGCCGCTGGAGGACGGGCATGTCACCATCTCCCGCGCGGCCGGCACCCTGACCTTTCCCGCCCGCTTCATGCTGATCGCGGCGCTGAACCCGTGTCCCTGCGGCTACTACGGGGATAGTAAGCGGGAGTGCCGCTGCTCGCCGGGGCAGATCGAGCGCTACCGCCAGCGGATGTCCGGGCCGCTGCTGGACCGCATCGACCTCCACGTCGAGGTGCCGCTGGTCGATTACCGCGAGCTTTCGTCGTCGGGCAGCGGCGAGAAATCGGCCAGCATCCGCGAGCGGGTGATGCAGGCGCGCGAGATCCAGCGGCGGCGCTTCGCGGGGAGCCCGGCGCAGACGAATGCCGCGATGGGAGCGCGGCTGGTGAAGGCGCATTGCGCGCTGGATGCCGAGAGCGTGTCGTATCTGGAGCACGCGATGGAGCAGCTCAATTTTTCCGCCCGCGCCCACGACCGCATCCTCAAGGTCGCCCGCACCCTGGCCGATCTGGCGGGATCCGAGGCGATCCGGCCGAACGACGTGCTGGAGGCGATCCAGTATCGCTCCCTCGACCGGAACCTATTCACTTGAGTCGCCGGGTTTCGTTCCCCGGTGCCCGCAAACCGGCGGCTGGTGGATCACTCCACGAGGGCTGCAGGCGGCTTGATCGGATCGGTGCCGAGCGGGTTCAGACGGAAGGTCTTGCCGCCCTCGAAGGCGACGGGGTCCGGGCCGGCAAAGTGGTCGGTGCTGATCCATTGGGCACCGCTGGTGAAGGCCTTTTCCTTCATCTCCGGATCCGGCTGGCGGGTGTCGGCCCGGGTGCGGACGAGGAAGCCGGCTTTGACGAGCGCGGCGATCTCGGCGTGACCGCGGACCGGGTCGTTGCGCTTGAACCAGCCGGCGGCGGGGTGGGCGGCATCGGGCGCGCTGGCGAAGAGCAGGCGCCCTTCGAGGGCGGGATTTCCTTCGAGGTAGCGGCTGCGGATGGCGTCGGTGTTGTCGAGGCAGAAGAGGAACTTGCCGCGCAGGGAGTCGAGCGCGGGCCAGCCGTTCTTCAGCACGGCTTCGCGCAGGGTGGCAGCTTCGCCGCGGACGTCGTCCGGGCGGAGGATGCGGGTGGCGGGGATGACGGAGAGGATTTCCTGCTCGAGTTCCAGCAGGCGTTCGCGGCTGAAGGTTTCGGGCTTGGTGGGCAGCGGCGGGTGCGGGCGGTCCTTGCACTCGACGAGGATCATCAGCGGCAGATGGCGCGGGTGCTTGTCCGACCAGGCGCGCATTTCGGCCAGTGCCGCCTTGAGCGTGGGGACGCTGCTCCAGCAGTCGATGTCGGGCACGTGGAGCACCTTGAATCCGGGCTTCCGGAGGTCGCCGCGGGGATCGAAGGGCGGGAGCTTGGCACCGCGGAGGGAAGCGAGCTTGAGGCCGAGCGGCGAGGCGAAGAGGCCGCCCTCGGTGTCGGCGAAGACATCGAGCTCGAACTGGCGAAGACCGGCATCGAGCTGCGCGGCGAGCGGCGGATGGCTGTAGTTCCACGCCGCGGCGTCCTTGTTGAAGGTCTTGAGGGTTTCGAGGAGTCCGGCGGGCGGCGCGAGGTGATACGAGTTGTGGCTGCCGATGGCCTGGATCTCGTTCAGGCGGAGTCCGTCGCCGGCAGCCGCAAGGACCGGGGTGACCAGGAGCGTGATCGCGAAAGCAAGCCTCATGGGCCGGGGGATAGCCGGGGCGGGGGCGGGCGGCGAGGGGAAAGAGCCGTTGATTCAGGCCACGGCGGCGGCTTGCCGATCCGGCGGGCGCGGGCATGCTGGGGGCGATGATTCTTGTCCGCACCGGGCTGTCCGCCTTCCTTGCCGCCTTCATCGTTCCTCTTTCGGGGGCGGCGCCGTTTTTCGATCCCGGGGTGCCGGTTCACGGGACGGCGGTGAATGCCGGCGGGGCCGGTGGGGTGGCGCGCGGGCTCCTGATCCGGGCGGGGGAGGGGGAGTGGGTGGTTTTCGACCAGGACCTGCTGCGGCCCGCATTGTGGTTCCGGACGGAAAAGGGGCAGCCGCCGGTATCGCCGGACCTGATGGCCCAGTCGTCGTGGGACGAGCCGACCCGGAAGGCCGGGGTGAAGCTGCCGGCCCCCGCTCGGAAGGGCGAGGTGCTGGCCCCCGCGGTGCCGGGTGTGGGGACCGGCCTGGAGTCGATCCTGAAGGATCCGCGGCCGCTGTTCGGCAAGGACCCGGGGCGGGGCGGTCTTGAGGGGAGCGGGCGGGTTTTCCTCGGCTACCATTTCGCCGGGCAGACCGGAGTGCTGGGCTACCGTTGCGGCGAGGTGACGGTGCGCGAATGGTATGAGGCCGGCGGCGGGGTCCTGCGCCGCCATCTGTCGGCGGGCCCCGGGGCGGAACTGCGCTTCGTCCTGGCCGCGGCGGACGGGGGATTGGAGGTGGGTTCCAACCACGCCGGACTGAAGATCGCGGAGGAAGGGGGAATGCGGGTGGCACGGCTTGCGGCATCGGACCGCGAGCGCCGGGTGACCCTGAGCTACGGCGCGTCGGGCGGCGGCACAGGAAAGACCGCGGCGGTGCCGGCCGCGTATCCGCTGCGGTGGAAGGAGACGGTGGACACGCGGATCACCGCCGCGTCGCGTTCGGGCCCGGGCTGGGCGATGGACCGGATCGGCCTGCCGGCGGCGAACCCGTGGGGCCGCCGGATGCGGCCGGCCGACCTGGTCTTCCTGTCGCCGGAGCGCGCGGCGGTGGTGACGTTCGAAGGCGACGTGTGGCGGCTGGATCTTTCGGGCGACCGCTGCCGCTGGACGCGCATCGCGGCGGGACTGTGCGAGCCGCTGTCGATCGAGCAGGTCGGCGGCGTGGTCCAGGTGTTCACCCGCAACGGAATCATCCGCCTGCGCGACCTGAACGGCGACGGCGAAACGGACTTCTACGAGAATCATAGTAGCCTGATCCTCCAGACTGCGGGCACCCGCGGCTACCCGCTGGACATGGAGGTGGACGGCGAGGGCAACACGTGGTGCTCGGTCGGAGGAATCGCCACCGACGACCGGTCGATCCACAACCGCGCTCCGGACAACCCTCACAGCGGGGCGATCCTGAAGATCGCGGCCGACGGGCGTTCGATCGAGACGGTGGCGTCGCACGCCCGGGAGCCGTTCTTCGCGAGGGATCCGGAAAACGGGTGGATCGCGATGAGCGACCAGCAGGGCAACTGGGTTCCGTCGTCCGGCAGCTTCCCGGTGGTGCCGGGATCGGGATTCGGCTACGGCGGGAAGGACGGGGGCGGGGTCTCGCCGCCCGCCGTGTGGATTCCCCACGAGCAGGACACGTCGTCGGCCTCGCCGCTGTGGGTGCGGGGCAGTGCCTTCAAGGCGTGGGAAGGCGGGCTGCTGAACCTTTCCTACGGGACCAGCCGGCTGTTCCTGGTGCGGCACGCCGAAGGGTGGCCGGCGAAGCAAGGGTCGGTGATCCCGCTGGGGATCGAGACGGGCCTGCCGCTGCTGCACGCGCGGATCCACCCGGGCGACGGTTCGATCTGGCTGGCGGGATTCCGCATTTACGATTCGGCGGCCCCGGAGCTCGAGGGGATCGGGCGCTTGCGTCCGGCGGATGGAGCGCTGGCGGCGGCGACCGATGCGCGGGTGGTCAAGGAGGGGGTGGTGCTGCATTTCGACCGGCCGCTCGACCCGGCATCCGTCACGCCCGATGCGGTGCAGGCGAAGGAGTGGCAGTACCGGCGGAGCGGCGGCTACGGGTCGCCGCGGCTGAAGCGCGACGGGTCGCAGGGCACCGATCCGGTGGCGACCGGCGGGACCTTCCTGTCGAAGGACGGCCGGAGCGTGTTCATCCACGTGCCCGGACTGAAGGCGACGATGCAACTGGAGATCGCCCATCGTTTCCATGCCAAAGGGGCGAAGCCGGAGACGCGCCCGGTGTTCTTCACGGTCGATGACCCGCCGGCCGCCGAGTGGCCGCGGCTTGGCTTCGATACTCCCCGTTTCGATCCGTCGCTGGTCGCCGTCCGCGGCACGATGCCCGCGGGATCCAAACCGAGCGCGGAGCTGGGCCGTGAACTCTCGCAGCGCTACGGGTGCATCGCGTGCCACTCCATCGACGGCCGGCGCGAGGGGCACAGCGGACCGACCTGGAAGGGCCTCTACGGCTCGGAGCGGCGCTTCACCAAGGGGGCGTCGCGGACGGCCGACGATGCCTACCTGAAGGAAGCCATCCTGGAGCCGGCGAAGAGCATCGTCGAGGGCTACGCGCTCGGCATGGGGAGCTATGCCGGGGTGCTGGAGGAGCCGGAACTGCAAAGCATCCTGCTCTACATCCGCTCCTTGAAGTGAGGGATCAGGGGGCTGCGGGGCCCCAGCCGATGGCGACGAAATCGCGGATCTCGATGAAGTCGCGGCCGTCGTTGGTGGCTTTCTTTTCGAGTGCGAGCACGAGGGGCACTCCGGTTTCCGCAAGACGATCGACGGTGGCTTTGTCGAAGCCGCCGGAGCCGTCGAAGATCGCGCGCAGGCGGGCAAGGGCGACGGATTCCTTGGGGATCCATGCCACGGTTTCACGGCCGGGCATCGGGACGCTCAAGCGGTAGCGTGCGAAGTGGGCGGCGCCGTCCCCCGCCTGTTCGGGCTCGGGCTTGACCAGCAGGTCGAAGATCCCGCTCTTGCCAGCCGGTCCTTCGAGGAACTTGCGGAAATGGTCGTCGTGGAAGCCGATGAAGGATTCCCAGTCGATCATCGGGCCCTCGTCGGTGGTGCTGACCGCGACCGGGAAGCCTTCGGGCAGGGCCGGCGTGCAGACCTTGAAGATGTGGGTCGATCCGGCGACTTCGAGCAGGGTCACCGAGGTGGTGGCGATCGGTCCGTCGCCGGCCTGGGCGGCGTGCTTTTCCATCGCCGGGAGGATGGTGTCGGGATCGAGCACCCATTTCCCGCGGTTTCTCCAATCCGGAGCTTCGAGGAAGGCGCGGAGGGTGGCTTCGGGGACCGGCAAGTTGGTCGCGGGCGGCTGCGGTGCGGGGTCGGCCGGGAGTGGCTCCGGTCCGGGCTCCGGTCCGGGCTCCGGTGCCGGTTCGGGCAGCGGATCCGGAGAGGGAGGCGGGTTCGCGGGAACAGGAGCCGGTGCCGGGGCGGGCGGGAGGACGACCGGAGCGGGGATCCGCTGGGTCTTGCCGAAATGGTAGCCGACCCCGGCGAAGGCGAGCGACGAGAGGAGCAGGCTGAACACCCAGCCGGCTTTTCCGGATTTGGCGGCCGGGGCGGCCAGGGCTTCCGGAGAGGGTGCCTCGGGAGCGGGTGCTTCGAGAGCGGGTGCTTTGAGAGCGGGTGCTTCGAGAGCGGGTGCTTCGGGAGCGGGTGCTTCGAGAGCGGGTGCTTCGAGAGCGGGTGCTTCGGGAGCGGGTGCTTCGGGTTGAGGTTCCTGTGCTGTCGCTGCCGCGGCGGTGGCGGGAGGGCGCGGCGGAAGATCGGGCAAGCGGGCGGGCAAGCCGCGGGCGGGGTCCGGGCTGACGATCTCGTTCCAGCATTTCGGACAAGGACCCTGCAGGCCGGCCGCGGCGGCGGGCACCGTCAGGACGGCTCCGCAAGCCGGACAGCCGAAGCGGACCGGGGCGGGGGCGCTGGATTCAGGGTTCACGGTGAAAATTTTTGAAGTGCAGGAATGCAAGCCTGCGGGCTGCCGGCGGATTTATCTACGGCCTTTCGTGGGCGACTTGTAAATAAAACTAAATTATCGTCAGGGTTTAACGATACAATCTTTTCTTGTCCGGGGTCTGCAACTTCTGCTAACCATCAACTCCCCTCGCTTCAGATCCCCCTGAAGCGGTTCACCCCCGCCCCCCATGAATACCCAAAGCCCCCGGCTTCTTCGTGCCCTGCTTGCCAGCATGGCGGCAGCGACTGTCACGGCCCGTGCAGGAGATGAAGACTCCTGCGAATACTATCCCGACAACCGCCAGGCGACGGCGTCGGCCATCGGCAACAGCGCGCTCGGCGTCGCCTGGGCCTCGACCCGCGATGTCGGCAGCCACCTCTACCGCAACCGCGCCGGCATTCGTCCCGGTAGCAGCCTGGTGGACGAAGTGGTCGCGGTCTCGCCCGGTGCCAAGGGCGGCTATTCCGCGAAGGGCGGTGCCAAGGTCGCTTCGATCTCGGTGCCCTCGCCCAACCGCTGGGAGATTTTCGGTTCCCTCTTCTTCTATTCGGAAGATCACGACGGCGATAGCTATCGCGAACGCCGGAAGAAGAAGGACGACAAGTACGACAAACACGACAAGTACGAGCTGGCGCGGGTCATGCCCTACGGTCCCGGCGTGGTGACCACCGCCGCCGAAAGCTCGCTCGACGTTTATGGCGGCACCATCGGCGCGGAATACCGCTTCAACCGCAACTGGAGCGCCGGTGTCGGCCTGAGCGCCGCGCAGGGCGATCTCGACATGGGTTCGGCCGGCAGCAGCGACATCGATTCGGTGTCGATCGTTCCCTACCTTTCCTATTACCGCGCGGATGTCCTCGGCTCCGCCGACCTGTGGGGCAGCCTGATGTACGGCTACGGCATGCATTCCTACGAGACCCGCCGCAACACCGGCGACGGCATCGCCTCGGGATCGCCGGATGCCGACACCCACACGGTGGAATTCAACATCGGCCTGAACTACGGCGACGACGACATGGTCCACGGACCCTACGCCGGTCTCCGCTACATCACCGGCACGGTGGACGCCTACACCGAGGTCGGCCCCGGCGCGACCTACTTCGGCGAGCAGGACGTGGACTCGCTGGTTTCCATCCTGGGCTACCAGGTTTCCTGGAAAATCCGCGGCGGCCGCGGTTTCTGGGTGCCGCAGCTGCGCGTCGGCTGGGAGCATGAGTTCGAGGATGGCGGCGCCACCTCGTTCGGCATCCCGCTGGATTCGCGCGACGAGGACATCGCGGTGGTCGGTGCCGGCATCGGCTACTGGTGGGACAACGGCTGGAACGTCGGTCTCGACTACGAAGGCCGCTTCGGCAGCAACACCGAAGGCCACTACGGCGGCGTGAGGGCCGGCAAGGAATTCTGATTTCCGGCGCATCAAGGCCCCGTCCGGCATTCCCCCCGCCGGCCGGGGCTTTTTCGTGCCGGGATCCCGGCAGCCCGGGCGATTCGTCCGCGGCGGCGTCAGGAATGGCGGCCGGCGGGCGTAGGAAAGTGCCCTGCGTCCGCCCGTCATGATTTTCGCCCGCCGATTTCTCGCCCGATGCATCGTCCTGTGCGCCGCCATGGCGGCAGCGGCAGCGGCGGGCACGGTGGTGACGATCTCGGGCGAGGATTTCCACCTCAACGGCCGCCCGACCTATGAGGGGCGGACCTGGAAGGGCCAGCGGATCGAGGGGCTGCTGATGAATTCGCGGATGGTCCAGGCGGTGTTCGACGACCTCAACCCGGAGACGGCGCGGCGCTGGGCCTACCCGGACACGGGGAAGTGGGACCCGGAGCGGAACGTGCGGGAATTCATCGCCGCGATCCCGGAGTGGAAGGCCCGCGGCCTGCTGGCGGTGACGGTGAATTTCCAGGGCGGGTCGCCGGAGGGGTATTCCCGGGACCAGCCGTGGCGGAGCGGCGGTTTCACGGAGGAGGGCGCGCTGCGGCCGGAGTTCGCGGACCGGATGCGGCGCGTGCTGGATGCCCTGGACCGGAACGGCATGGTGGCGATCCTCGGCTACTTCTATTTCGGTCAGGACCAGCACCTGCGCGATGAAGCCGCGGTCATCCGGGCGACCGACGAGGCGACCCGCTGGGTTCTGGACGGCGGCTGGCGCAACGTGCTGGTGGAGATCAACAACGAGACCGACGTGCCGAAGTACGACCACGAGATCCTCAAGCCGGCGCGGGTTCACGAGCTGATCCTGCGGGTGCGGGGCATGGAGCGCGGCGGGCATCGCTTGTTGGCCGGCACCAGCTACGGCGGAGGCAGCGTGCCGAAGGAGAACGTGGTGAAGGCATCGGACTTCCTGCTGTTGCACGGCAACGGCGTGAAGGATCCGGCGCGGATCCGCGGGATGGTCCGGCAGACCCGGGCGGTGCCGGGCTACCGGCCGATGCCGATCCTTTTCAACGAGGACGACCACGAGAACTTCGAGCGGCCGGAGAACCACTTCACCGCCGCCGTCGCGGAGCGCGCCTCCTGGGGCTGGTTCGATTTCCGTCGAAAAGGCGAGGGCCCCGGCGAAGGCTATCAGTCGCCGCCCGTGAACTGGGGCATCAGTTCCGACCGCAAACGCGGATTCTTCAAACTTCTGGCCGGGATCACCGGCAACCCATCCCCATGAATCCCCGATCCATCCGTTTCTCCATCACGCATCTGCTGGCCCTGGCCGCGGCGCTCGGCCTTTCGTCCGCCGCAGTCGCCAAGCCGATGAACATCCTGGTGCTGTATGCCGACGACTGGCGGCACGACACGCTGGGCTGCGCCGGGCATCCGGTGCTCAAGACGCCGAATCTCGACCGCCTGGCGGGCGAGGGGACCCGCTTCACCCGGTCCTGCGTCACCACGGCGATCTGCGGGGTGAGCCGCGCCTCGCTGTTCACCGGGCAATGGATGTCGCGCCACGGGAATCCCGGATTCGCCGCGTTCAAGACGCCGTGGGAGCAGACCTACCCGGGCTTGCTGCGATCGAACGGCTACCACGTCGGGCACATCGGCAAGTGGCACAACGGGGTGTTTCCGGCGAAGAATTTCGATTTCGGGCGCTCCTATTCAGGCACGCATTGGATCAAGCAGGAGGACGGCACACAGATCCACGTGACGAAGAAGAACGAGAACGACGCGCTGGAGTTCCTGCGCACCCGGCCGGCGGACAAGCCCTTCTGCCTGACCCTCGCCTTCTTCGCGACGCACGCCGAGGATGGCAATCCGAAGCAGTTCCTGCCGCAGCCGGAAAGCATGGCCTTGTATGAGGACGTGACCATTCCCATTCCGAAGACCGCGACCGAAGAGGCCTTCCGCAAGCTGCCGCCGTTCCTGGCCAACGAGAAGAACGAGGGCCGCAACCGCTGGCACTGGCGCTTCGACACGCCGGAGAAGTACCAGACGATGATGAAGAACTACTACCGGCTCGCCAGCGAGGTGGACGCGACCTGCGGGCGGTTGCTGGCGGAGTTGGAGAAGCAGGGCCTGCGGGACAACACGCTGGTGGTTTTCACCGCCGACAACGGCTACTTCCACGGCGAGCACGGGCTGGCGGACAAGTGGTATCCGCACGAGGAAAGCATCCGCGTTCCGCTGATCGTGCGCGACCCGCGGGCGGCGGGGAAGGCCGGGACGAACGACGAGTTCGTGCTCAACGTGGACCTCGCGCCGACCTTCCTGGCCGCGGCGGGCATCGGGGTGCCGGAGACGATGCAGGGTCGTGATTTCGCGCCGCTTTATCTTGCGGGGAGCAAGCCGGAGTGGCGCGGCGAGTTCTTCTACGAGCACGCCATCGTGAAGAACAAGAACTTCATCCCGGCGTCCGAGGCGCTGGTGCGGAAGGACTGGAAGTTCATGCACTGGCCGGACTTCGGGCGCGACCAGTTGTTCCACCTGAAGGCGGATCCGTTCGAAGAGAACGACCTGGCCGCCGATCCAGCGCACAAGGAACGCCTTGCCGAGATGCGCGGGCGCTTTGCCGAACTGAAGGCGGCGGCGCGTTGAGCGCGGGCGTCCGGTCGGGGACGATGGCTGCCTGCAAGCCCGCGGCGCTGTCCCTCGATCAGAACGCGCCGTTGAGCTTGCGGCCGGTCCAGAAGATGGCGAGGAGCAGCACGATCAAGGCGACGGCCGACCAGTGCGACCACAGCGGCAGTCGGTTCTCGACCGGCCGCGGCTCGGGCAAGGCGGTGATTTCGCGGATCAGGTCGGGCAGTTGCTCCGGGGAAATCATCCGGCCCTTGGCGATCTTGGCCATTTCCTCGAGCACCTCCGGCCGGGCGGGCTGGCCGGTCTGCTCCAGCTCCACGCCCTGGGCGAGCAGCTTGGTCTCGACCGCTTCGGCCCCGGGTTCGTCGATCAGGGCCTTCAAGGTCCACTCGCCCGGCAGGCCGATCTTGAGCCGGCCGGAGTAGGCACCCCAGGCCGTATCGTTCTTCTCGAGCGCGATGCGCTCCCGGGTGCCGTCGGGCGCGGTGGCATCGATGTAAACGTTGCCTTCCTCCAGCGGGGCGCCGTTCGCGTTGAAGGCGTTCGCGTTCAGCGTCACGGTGTCGCCGGGAACCGGTCGTTCGGGGGTGAAATAGAGGCGGACCCGTTCGCCGGCGGCCATGTTCCGCTGGTAGGACATCCAGCGGGCGACCTGGCCCCAGAAGCGGTAGTGGTACTTGTCCTCCACGCCGCGGCGCCAGCGCCAGGCGGAGTCGATGCCCATGAAGAGCACCTTGCCGTTGCCGGCGGACTTGGTGACGATGATCGGGATCGGGCCGAAGCGTCCGCGGCGGTTGGCGTGGACCGCCAGCACTTCGGCGCCGCCCTTCGACTTGATGACGGGGGCGTGCCAATGGAAGCCGGGCAGGCTGCGCCAGACGTCCGGGTTGGCTTCCTCCGAGTCGGCGAGCATGGTGAGCAGCGAGCCGCGGCCTTCGCCGGTGAGGCTGAGCGGCGACGCGACGGGATCGTGGAAGCCGCCCTTGTTCTCCTCGTCGAGGTTCACCGGGATCAGGTCGGCCAGCGCGGTGTCGAGCAGGGTGAACTGGTTCCCCTGCGGACCGGGCATGAAGACGATGCCGCTCGCCTGGTTTTCGACGAGTCCGCGCAGCAGTTCGCACTGGTCCTTGGTCAACTGGTCGGGCGCGACGCCGACGTCGCCGAGGAAGATGACGTCGTATTTCGAGAGGTCCTCCGGCTTGGACGGGAATTCCTGAATGTAGTCGGGCCCGTCGCCCTTGCCGAGCTGCGGGTGGAAGAGCAGGCAGGAAAGCTCGACGCCGGGGTCGCGCGAGAGGGCGTTGCGGAGGTAGCGGTATTCCCAGCGCGGCAGGGTTTCGATCACCAGCACCTTGATCGACTCCGGCCGGCCGGAGAGGGTGAACTTGCGCGAGTTGTTGGTCTGGATCCGCTCGACTTCGGCCACCGGGATCGACAGCTCGAGGGTGGAGGTTCCTTCCTTTTCGAGTTTCCAGAGGATGGCGTCGTAGGTCTCGGTACCGGGGGCGAGGACCAGCTCCTTGGTCTTCTCCTTGCCCGAGTCGTCGCGCAGGCGGACGATGGTGCGGATCTCGCGGTCGAGCGAGGAGCGGACGGTGAAGGGGATCTGGACGTTCTCGCCGACGATTCCGTAGGCGGGCGCGGTGACGGCGAGCAGGTCGAGGTCGGGCAGGCGCTTCTTGCTGCCGACCGGGATGGTGAAGAGCGGGACGCCGCGCTGGAGGAGCTTCTGGGCGGCAACGACCGGCGGCTGGCCGGTGTTGTAGTCGCCGTCGGAGATCAGCACCGCTGCGCGGAGGTTGGTCTCGTTCTCCAGCAGGTCCTCGACCGGGGTGGAAAGGTCGGTGCCGGCGAGGGCGGGCGGGGCGTCCGCGGCGGGGGCGGAGAAGGAGCGGTCGAAGACCTCGTTGGCACCGCCGTTGGACAGGGGCTCCCACAGCGGGCTGTCGAGGGCGTTGCTGGTCCACTCGGCGCGGGAGACGACATCCCGTTGCGGCGAGAAGAGTTCGGGCAGCTCGGCATCGAGCGTCTCCATCGACTTCGAGGCGTCCCACAGGATGGCGATGCGCGGCTTGGTCTCGGGGTTGAGGATGGTGCGCCATTCGGGCTTCCAGAGGAGAAGTACGACGAGCAGCGTACAAAGGAAGCGGAGCGACTCCAGCAGCGCGGTGCGCTTCGGGTGCGGGCTGCGCTTCCAGGACAGGACGCAGAGCACGCCGACGATGACGAGCGCCGCCAGCCCGATCGCCAGGGCGGCCGGGGTGGGGGAGAAGTGGAGGTTCTGGAGGTGGAAGGACAAGGCTTTGAGAGAGTGCCGAGTGATCAGTGATCAGTGATCAGTGATCAGTGGAAGAGTTTGCGAAGCGCCTGTTGGTGTCTTGTGTTTCATTGAAACTGGAATCAGGCGTTGGACGGGCGGCCGGGAATGGAATCGGAGCCGGCGACCGGTTTCTTCGGCAGGCAGAGCAGGGCTTCGGCGATCAGGAAGAACAGCATGGCGGCGAGGAAGCCGCGCCAGACGTCGCGGGAGATGTTCTCCTTGGCGGAAGTGCCGCGGTCTTCGAGCAGGGTGAAGTTGGTGCCCTCGAGCACCGTGTCGAGGACGTCGCGGGAAAGGATTTCCGGGTCGTCCTCGGCGGCGGGGCGGTTGAGGGCGAGGGTGCGTTCCCCGAGGCGGTGGATGCCGGCTTCGAACTTCTCGTTGGAGGGCACGGGGGCACCGAAGTCATCCAGGCGGACCTGCGCTTCACCGGGCCGCGCGGCGGCGGAGCTGCTGCCGATCTCGGCGAGGTGGCCGGCATCGAAGCGATCCGCGCCCGAGGTGATCGCGCGCTGGACGACCGGCAGCAGGACATCGGCATCGGCAAGGTTCGACCACGTGTAATCCGGCAGCGAGGCGGCGAACCAGGCGGTGCCGCGGTCGAGGACGCGCCGGATGAGGAAAGGTTCGCCATCGTCCCAACGCGCGAGGGTCGCGGCCTCGCCTTCGGGGATGCGGCGTTTCACCGCTTTCAGCCGGTCGGCGGGAATCGGGGTGCCGTCGAGGCCGTCGCGCAGCAGGCCGTCCTCGTGGTCCCAGGAGTCGAGGATGAAGTATTCGCCCTGCTTCGACTCGGAGACGGCGGTCCACTGGATGTCGAGGAAGCGGGCGGTGCTTTCCCCGGCGGGGGCGAAGAACACGATCTCGCCGCCGTCCGAGAGGAATCGCACGAGGTCATCGGCCAGCGGCCCGGTGGGCAGGGGAGCGGACCAGAAGAGGGCGGCGACGCCGGTGGTGTCGAGGGTGGCGAGCTGGGCGGGGTCGAGGCGTTCGACCGTCTGTCCGGAGAGTCCGCCGGGGGCGGCGGCGATGGCGAGGTATTCGGCGGCCTCGCCGGGCGGGGCGACCAGCAGGCTTTTCACCGGGCGGGCCGGGCCGTAGGCGAAGAAAGCGGCGTTGTCGCGGAGGTTGCCGTCGCCGGGAATGGACAGCCAGCCGTAGCCGGACTCCTCGCGCGGCGGGATCGGCAGCACCTTGCGGAAGCGGAAGTTCTGCCCGGCGAGGGTGACGTTGGAGGTGCTGCGGACGCCGTTCAGGGTGACGGTGAGCGGCAGGTTCAGCGCGCTGGCGGAGTCCTCGCCGCGGCTGATCTCGATGTCGAGCACGAGGTCTGAGCCGCTGCGGCGGGACGAGAGCAGGCGGATGGACTGGTTGGGCGAGGATTCTCCGCCGAGTGCGAGCACGCGGAGCTTCGGCGGCTGGGGCAGGGTGGAAAAGGCGGCGCGGGCGGTGGTCCAGCGGTCGTTCCGCGGCTGCCAGTTCGACGCCTGGAGGTCGGAGGCGATCCAGACTTCGGCGCGGCCCGGGGTTTCGGCGAGGTATTCGGCGGCGCGGGTGGCGAGGGCGGAAAGATCGGCCGCGGTGTCAGTGGCGGCCGAGGCGGAGATCTTGTCGAGGACGTCGGGGCTGGGCACGTCCTGCGGCTCGCCGGAAGCGCTGTCGACGAGCACGAGGCGGGTGCCTTCAAGGTCGGCCATCGCGTCGCGGACGCGCTGCAGGGCGAGTTCGCGACGCGGGATGCTGCCGCTTTTCGGCGTCGCTTCCATGCTGGCGGAGCGGTCGAGGATCAGCACCACGAGGTCCGGCTTGCCGCCGCCCCAGCCCATCACGCCGCTGAGCAGCGGGCGGGCGGCGGCGGTGGCGAGGGCGGCCACGCCGAGGGTGCGGCAGGTGAGGATGAGGATGTGGCGGAGTTTCTTCTTCCCGCGCGACTCGCGGGTCGCCTTGAGCAGGAACTGCATGGCGGCCCACATCACCGTCTTGTGCCGCCTGCGGTTGAGCAGGTGGATGATCACGGGGATCGCCGCGGCGAGCAGGCCCCAGAGCAGGAGTGGCTGGAGGAAGGACATCAGGTCGTGGCTTTGGGAGCGCTGGCTTTAGCCGGCCTGTCTTTGGCGGGAAGTGACCCTTGCCGGCTGAAGCCGGCGCTCCGCCTGCGGCGCTCTGGAAGGGGAAGCACGCTCATGAGTGTCCTTTCTTCGGGAGCCGGGCGGTGAGGAAGTCGCGCAGCAGCGGTTCGAGCGGGGTGTCGGTGGGGACGAGCTGGTAGTCGGCGGCGGCGTCGTGGCACTTGGCCTTCACGGTGGCGAGGAAATCGCGGAGGGCGCTTTGGTATTCGTCGGCGATGAGGGTGGGCTCGACGACCAGCGAGGTGCCGTCCTCCAGGTCGACGAAGCGGTGCGGGCGGTCGAACTCGAAGCCGAGCTCCAGCGGGTCCATCAGGTGGAAGACGCAGATGTCGTGCTTGCGGTAGCGCAGGTGCTGGAGCGCGTCGGAAAAGGCCTGCGGGTCGGTGAAGAGGTCGGAGAGGATGATGACCAGCGCGCGCTGGCCGATCTTTTCGGCGATGGTGTGGAGGGCGGGGACCAGGCCGGTCTCGCCGGAGGGCTCGAGCTTGCCGAGGGTGTCGAAGATCCGCTGGAGGTGGGCGGGGCGGCGGCTGGGCGGGACTTCGAGGTGCAGCTTGTCGGTGCAGAGCGAAAGGCCGGCGGAGTCGCCCTGGTTGACGAGCAGGTAGGCCAGCGAGGCGGCGATGCGGTTGGCGTAGTCGATCTTCGACATCCCGCGGCCGGCGAACTTCATCGAGCCCGAGGCATCGACCACGAAGTAGGCGCGGAGGTTGGTGTCGGCTTCGAATTCCTTGATGTAAAATCGGTCGGAGCGGGCGAAGGCCTTCCAATCGAGGCGGCGGGTGTCGTCGCCGGGGACGTATTTGCGGTATTCCGCGAACTCGACCGAAGACCCGCGGTGCGGCGAGCGGTGCTTGCCGGCGACGTTGCCGAGCATCGGAACCCGAGTCTCCAATGGAATCGAGCCGAGGCGGGCGAGCAGCTCGCTGTCTAGGAACTCGTATTTCATCAGGCTTCCCGCATTTCCGCGATCAGGCGTTCGACGACTTTCTTGGAAGTCATGCCCTGGGATTCGGCGGCGAAGTTGGTGATGACGCGGTGACCGAGGACCGGGACGGCGACGGCTTCAAGGTCGTCGAGGCTGGCCATGTAGCTGCCGCGGAGGGCGGCGCGGGCCTTGGCACCGAGGACGAGATACTGCACGGCGCGCGGGCCGGCGCCCCAGGCGACGTAGTCTTTGATCCAAGCCGGGGCCTCCGGGGTGCCGGGGCGGGTCTTGCGGACGATCGACACGGCGTAGTCGTAGAGGTGTTCCGGCACCGGGACACGGCGGACGAGCTGCTGGTAAGCCATCACGGCGGGGCCATCGAGCAGGTGGTTGAGGATGGCGCGGGCGCTGCCGGTGGTCTCGCGGGCGATGCGCTTTTCCTCGGCGGCGCTCGGGTAGTCGACCTCGATCAGGAACATGAAGCGGTCGAGCTGGGCTTCGGGCAGCGGGTAGGTGCCTTCCTGCTCGACCGGGTTCTGGGTGGCGAGGACGAAGAAGGGCGGGTGGAGATCGTAGCTGCGGCCGAGGACGGTGACCTTGAGTTCCTGCATCGCCTCGAGCATGGCGGACTGGGTCTTGGCCGGGGCGCGGTTGATTTCGTCGGCCAGCACGATGTTCGCGAAGACCGGGCCGCGGACGAACTCGAACTCGCGGCGGCCGCCGACGCCGGATTCCTGGATGATGTCGGTGCCGGTGATGTCGGCCGGCATCAGGTCCGGAGTGAACTGGATGCGGTTGAAGGAAAGGTCGAAGGTGCGGGCGACCGAGGAGACGAGCAGGGTCTTGGCGAGGCCCGGGACGCCCATCAGCAGGGCGTGGCCCTTGGCGAAGAGGCAGATCGCGAGCTGTTCGATGACCTTTTCCTGGCCGATGATCGCCTTGCCGAGCTCCGCTTTCAGGGCGGCGTAGGTCTTGCCGAGCTGGTCGATCGCCGCGACGTCGTCGGGGGGGAGCTGGTGGTCCGTGGAGGAAACGGGCGGGGTGGTCGGGGCGTCGAGGGTATCTTCCATGAAGGCGGTCGGTTGGCGGAACTCCAGCGAAGCTAGAGAGGGGCTTTGTTTTGTCGAGGCGGATGAACGGGAAGCGGCTTGCAGGAGGAGAAACAATCGTCAGGCTGCGCCCCGTGAATAAAGCATGGATTCTGGCGGGACTGATGGCGACCCAGGCGTTTGCCGGGGAGAAGGAGTGGACGTCCTTGTTCGACGGCAAGAGCCTGGCGGGCTGGACCTCTGCCACGGGCGGGGAGCCGGGCAAGGGCTGGAAGATCGAGGACGGGACCATCCACCGGGCCGCCGCCGGGGGCGACCTGATCAGTGAAAAGGAATACCAGGACTTCGAGCTGGAGTTCGAATGGAAGATTTCGGCCAAGGGCAACAGCGGGGTGAAATACCGCGTCCGCAAGGCGTCCGGTGGCGGCTGGCTGGGCCCGGAATACCAGGTGCTGGACGACGCGGGTCACCCGAACGGCAAGATCGAGGACACCACCGCGGCGTCGCTTTACGAAGTCGTGCCGGCGGCCAAGGACAAGGCGCTCAAGCCGGTCGGCGAGTGGAACCTCTCGCGGATCGTCGCCCGCGGGACCTCGCTGGAGCATTGGCTGAACGGCAAGCTGGCGATGAAAATCGACACCGCGGGCAAGGAGTGGCCGGAGCTGAAGAAGGCCAGCAAGTTCGCCAAGCGGGAGGACTTCGCGGGTCCCGCCGCCGGCCGCCTGCTGCTGCAGGATCACGGCGATCCGGTGTGGTTCCGCGGCATCCGGATCCGGGAGCTTTGAACTTCCCCGGAAAAAATCGAATTACCTCTTGCCAGAGGGGTCGCGTCTGGTAAACAGCCCGCCCGCTTCCGGGGGTCCGGTCATGTTCACATGATCCCGCCCCGGTCCGGCTACCCGCTCACCACAGCATCACATGGCACGTATTTTCGGTATCGAAATCCCCAACGAGAAGCGCATCGAGGCGTCGTTGCAGTACATGTACGGCATCGGCAAGACCACCGCTTCCCGCATTCTCGAGCAGTCCGGCATCGACCCGGACATCCGCACCGGTCAGCTCACCGAGGACCAGCTCGTGAAGATCGCCACCGTGATCCAGAGCCAGGGCATCATCATCGAAGGCGACCTCCGCCGCGAGAAGCAGGTCCAGCTCAAGCGCCTGACCTCGATCAACTGCTACCGCGGCATCCGCCACAAGCGCGGCCTGCCCGTCCGCGGCCAGCGCACCCGCACCAACGCCCGCACCCGCAAGGGCAAGCGCCGCACCGTCGGCGTGAAGAAGTAATTCGCACGGCACCCCGAACCTTTTTTCCCAATGGCTGACGAAGACATCACCAACCAGGCACCGGAAGCCGAGGCGGCCCCGGTCGCCGCGGCGGCCCCGGCTGCTCCCGCCGCCGCCGCTGAAGAAGTCGCTCCCAAGAAGGACGACAAGAAGCGCGACATTTTCGCCGAGATCGCCGGCGCCGAGGAAACCCAGATCAAGGTCCACAAGGCCAAGGGTTCCAAGAACATCTCCCGTGGCATCGTCCACGTGACCGCCACCTTCAACAACACCATCGTCAGCGTCACCGACTCGAACGGCAACACGCTCGGCTGGTCGAGCGCCGGCAAGATGGGTTTCAAGGGTTCCCGCAAGTCCACCGCCTACGCCGCCCAAGTCGTCTCCCAGGATGCCTGCCGCCAGGCGATGGGCCACGGCCTCAAGGAAGCCGAAGTCCGCGTCAAGGGCCCGGGTTCCGGCCGCGAGTCCGCCGTCCGTGCCGTCCAGGCGCTCGGCATCGAGCTGCTGGCCATCAAGGACGTCACTCCCATCCCGCACAACGGCTGCCGCCCGAAGAAGGCCCGCCGCGTTTAATCGAATTTTCCAAGAATCATGGCTCGTTACACCGGACCCCGCACCAAGATCAGCCGCCGCTTCGGCGTGGCTCTCTTCGGTTCCTCGAAAGCCCTTGAGCGCCGCAATTTCCCGCCGGGCCAGCACGGCCTGCGCGCCGGCCGCAAGAAGAAGAGCGACTACTCCGTCGCGCTTGGCGAAAAGCAGAAGCTCCGCTTCCAATACGGCGTGCTCGAAAAGCAGTTCCGCGGTTACTACGAGGAGGCTGCCCGCCGCCGCGGCGTCACCGGCGTGATCCTGCTTCAGTTGCTGGAACTCCGCCTCGACAACGTCTGCTACCGCCTCGGTTTCGGCAACAGCCGCCAGGCCGCCCGCCAGCTCGTCAACCACGGCCACGTGCTGGTGAACGGCAAGCGGGTGGACATCGCCAGCTTCCAGGTGAAGCCCGGCGACAAGATCAAGGTCGGCGGCAAGCCGTCCTCCCAGCAACTCGCTCTCCGCATGATGGATCTCACCCAGTCGTCCCCGCTGGTCGATTGGCTGACCCTCGACAAGGAGTCGCTCGAAGGCATCGTCTCCCGCGTGCCGGAACGCTCCGACATCGACCCGCTCGTCAACGAGCAGCTGATCGTCGAACTTTACTCGCGCTGATCCTTCCCGGATCGAACGGTTTCAAAAAGACGCCCGGAGGAAACTCCGGGCGTTTTTTGTTTCGGCGGACCGCGGGTTGCGGTTTTCCCGCCGGGCTTGTGCGGGGGGCACGATCGCCCGGGGGCAAGGAACGGAGTGGAGTGTCGCCTTGAAGGCGACATGACGGTGGACCGGCGGCATCCTGCCGCCCGCCGGGGGGGCAGCGCTTGGAGTGGAAAACGAAGAACCCGCTGGCGCCGTTGGGGGGAACGAAGGCAGCGGGTGCTCCTGGGGGATCGGGGGGATGTCTTGTCAGGTCCGGGGGGGAGACCTTGTGAGCTCGACCGCGGGGGGACGGAGTTGCTTACGGGATCAATCTGCCAGATCGATGGCGGTTTCACCATTACGCCATGACGGGAGCGTGATGACGGGAGCTCGGGGATTGGCTTGCGGGCAATGGCAACGGACAGGAATGCGTGGTTGGCTTGGCAAGAGGATTGGGGAGGGGCTTTGCTTGATCGGAAACGGGCGGCAGGATGCCGCCCGGCCACCGTCATGTCGCCTCGAAAGGCGACACTCCAATCGTCTGGCCACCGTCATGTCGCCTCGAAAGGCGACTCTCCAATCGCCTGGCCACCTTCCATGTCGCCTCGAAAGGCGAGGCTCCCATCGCCCGGCTACCGTCATGTCGCCTCGGAAGGCGAGGCTCCAATCGCATGGCCACCGTCATGTCGGCTCGGAAGGCGAGGCTCCAAACATGTTGGCAAGCGCGCCAAAGAAAAACCCGCTGGCGTCGTCGGGGGGAACGATGGCAGCGGGTTGTCCTGGGGGGACTCTTTCGGGGGGATGTTTTGGTCCGGGGGGAGACCTTGTGAACTCGGCCGCGGGGGGACGGCGTTGCTTACGGGATCAATCTGCCAGACCGGCGGGGGTTTTGATATTACGTCATGGCGGGAACGGGATGACGTGATCACGGGGCGTCCCACTCGCCGGGCTTCAGCGTGGTGAAGACAATGCGCTTGTAGCCGTCGGTCTCATACGCAAGGGCGATGGTGCCATCGGGCAGGATCGCGAGGTGGCTGTACGCGGCGTCGCCTGGTTTGATGAGCTTGGAGTGCGGCCAGGTTTTGCCTTCGTCGGTGGAGCCTCGGAGCGTCAGGTTCTCGCGGCCCTTCTGCGAGGCGGGATTGGAGAAAAGTAGCAGGCCGGGTTGATCGCCTTCGGGCCAGCTGTGGCGCATGAAGGAGGCCATGCACTGCGGCTCGGGCAGGGCGGGATCCCAAGTCGTCTCGCCCCAGGTCTCGCCGCCGTCCTTGCTGATGGCGAGGGCCCGCTCGCGCTTCGGCGAACCGTGGTTGCGCATGTTGAGCATGAGATCGCCGTTCGCGAGTTCGACGACCTCGCATTCGTTGGTGTGGAGGGCGGCGAAGGATCGGGATGACTTCCACGTCGCGCCGCGGTCGTCGGAGTAGATCACATGGGCACGGTAGCCGGGGGCGTCGCCGGCGGTCTCGCGATGGTTGACGCCGAGCACGAAGCGGCCCTTGTTCTTGCCGCGGGTCAGCACGATGCCCGCGCCGGGACCGGTGGCGAACCAACTCCAGGTGGGCTGCTTGACCGAGCGGGAGATGTCGGCGGGAGCCGACCAGGTCAGGCCGTCGTCGTCGCTGTGCGTGAGATACACGCGGCGGGTATCGTCGCCGTAGCCCGGTGCGGTCTTCGATTCGTGGACGCGGTTCCAGACAGCGACCACGGTGATGCGTCCGGTCGCGGGGTCGACCACCGGGCAGGCGTTGCCGATCGTGTGTGGGTCGAGGTCGAGCATGACCTTTTCCTCCGACCAGGTCTTGCCGCCATCGGTCGATCGCTTCACCACGGTGTCGATGTCGCCGGAGTCACCGGCACCGTTTCTCCGGAGTTCGGCGAAGGCAAGCAAGGCACCCTGCTTGGTCACCGCGAGGGTGGGGATGCGGTAGGTGTGGCGCGGGGACTTGCCGTTGCCGGCGAAAAGATCGGTGGCGGCATGGCCGTTGGCCGAGGCGAGGGCGATGGCAGCGAGAAGGAGTCGGTAGAACATAGTCGTGCGACAGAACCGGGCGGGACGGCGGATTCTATCGTGGCGGAACTGGTCGGTCGAGGCGACCGGTCGGGGCTTGCCAAGCCGCGGCTGCCGGCGAGATTGGCGGCATGCCTTCCCCGATGCCGTTCCGTGGAAACCTGGTGGCCGAGTGCGTGCGGGTGATGCAGCTCCGGATCGCATCCGGCGAGTGGGTGAACCTGCTGCCGGGCGAGCGGCGGCTGGCGGAGACCCTGCAGGTGGGGCGCGACACGATCCGGCTGGCCTTGCAGCAACTGGAGCGCGACGGCGTGCTCGATGCCGCCGGGGCGGGAAGCCGGAGGAGGATCCTGGCGGCGGGAACGGTCCGGTCCGAGGGGCCCGTGGCGCGGCCCTTGAAGATCGGCCTGCTGGCCCACCAACGGCTGGAGAAACTGCCGCAGCCGATGCTGCTGGAGATCGACCGGATCCGCGACGCGCTGGCGGACAAGGACGGCGCTCTGCAGGTCATCTCGCCTTCCTGGTACGAGCAGCGCAATCCGGTGAAGCGGCTGGAAGCCCTGGTCGAGGAGGAGCGTTGCAGCGCGTGGATGCTTCTCCGGTCGAGCGCGGCGGTCCAGGGCTGGTTCATGAAGAGCCGGCTGCCTTGCTTGATCCGGGGCTATCCGCATCCGGGGATCGAGCTGCCCCACCTCGATGTCGACTGGCACGCCACGGCGCGTCATGCGGCGGGACAACTGTGGCGGATGGGTCACCGGCGGGTGGTGGTGCTTTCCCCGTCCGAGCCGCTGAAGGGCGTGGAAGCGGCGGTGCGCGGCGCGACGGAACTGGGCGAGCCGGACTTCGTGGCGACGGTGCTGAAGGAGAACGGCAACAGCGGCGGGGTGGCGCGGGTGCTGGCGCGGGCTTTGCAGTTCAAGCCGTCGCCGACCGCAATCATCGCCACCCGGCCGCGTCAGGCGGCGACGGCCTTGACCTGGCTGGCGACGCAAGGGATCCGGGTGCCGAAAGACCTCAGCCTGATCACGCTGGCCTGGGAGCCCTTCCTCGATCATCTGGTGCCGGAAATCAGCGGCTACCGGGTGGATCCGGAAGCGGTGGCCCGGCTGGTGGTCCGGCGTCTGGAGCGGCTGGTGGCAGGCGATCCGAATCCGGGCGGGAATGCCTGGATCACCCCGGAGGTGGTGAAGGGAGCGTCGGTCGCCAAAGCGTGAAAAGCGCGCATTCCGGGATGGAATGCGCGCTTTTCGTTCCGACGCGGATCGGGATGGCTCCTGACCTTGATCCCCTTCAACCCGCGCGCTTGCCGCTCACGGGATGTCGATCCGCATGCGGGCAAACATTCTTCCACCCGGCACCAGGGCGCGGGGGATGGTGACCGTCACCCGGTCGATGTTGGCACCGTAGAAGCTGTTGTCTTCGGCGATGACGACGCCGCCCACGCCGCCCTGGGCCTGCGTCCAGCCGCTGAGATCCGAGCCATACTGGACGTAGGGATTGAAGCCGGCGGAGTCGTCGGTGCGGCGGAAGACGAAGGAGAGTTGGGTGGCATCGACGGTGGCCGTCGGCAGCAGGGCGCTCGAGTCGGAGCCCGGGCCGGAAGGATCGCCGCCGATCACGAACTCGATCCCGTTCGGGATGCCGTCGCCATCGGAATCGGTGGCCGAGCCCGCGCCGGAGATGCCGTTGGCGGTCTCGAAGGCGTCGTAGAGGGTGCCCAGGGTGTAGACGAGTTCGAGGTTGTTCCCGTTGGCCTGGACCGACCAGGTGCCGGTGCCGGGGGCGTTCGTGTCGTCGACGATGATCTCGCCGGCATCGAGTCCGCTGATCCCGCCGGTGGTGGTGGCGAGGGTGAAGGTCTTCGCGGTTTCGCTGAAGTTCACCAGCGACTCGCCGGTGACGACGATCACGACCGGGGTGGCGGCGACGGCACCGATGGTCAGCGTGGCGGCGCTGAGGGTGTCGTAACCCGTGCCCGCGGCTCCGTTCCAGTCGCCCACCTGCCAGGCGATCTTCGACCCGTTCTCCAGGGCGACATCGGCGGTGGAGGTGAAGGTGCCGACGGCTTCGCCGGGCGAGAGCGTGCCGGAGACCGAAGAGGCGCTGCCGAGGGTTCCGGTGCCGGCGATCGTGCCGGCGCTGTTCACGGTGACGGGCGAGGAGGGCAGGCTGGTGTTGAGAACCAGGGTGCCGCTGCGGACGGTGGTGGGGCCGCTGTAGGACTTGGTGCCGGTGAAGGTCACCACCTGTGCGGTAGTGCCGGTGGTCAGGCCGATGAAGGCCTGGCCGGCGCCGGAGATGGAATTGGCGACGGTGTGTTGATTGGTGCGGGAGAAGGTGAGTGTGCCCTCGTTGACCACGGTCGCGCCGCCGAGGCTGCCGGAGGCACCGGCACCGTTCTGGACCGCGTCGGTATTGCCGGGGACCCCGCCGACCCGCACCGGCACGCCGGCGGGGATGGTGAGGGTGCCGGTTAGGGTGTTTTCCCCGGTGAGGATGAAACCGGTCTGGTTGTTGGTCATGGTGGCCGGGGCATCCTCGAAGGTAAGGCCACCGGAACCCGAGATCACACCTTGCAGCTTGAGGAGGCGGGGGCCGAGCAGCGAACGGTTGATGATGCGGTTGTCGGGGCCGACGAGCGAAATGTTGTTGGTCCAGGTCCAGTTGCCCTCGATCTGCGAGAGCTTGCCGCTTGTCGTGGCGTCGCCAAGTACGACAGATCCCGTACCCATCGCGGTGGCCCCGTTGCGGATGGTCTGGAACTCGGAGCCGTTCTTCACGATCAGGCTGCCGGAGAATCCGGCCCACGAGTTCGCCTCGGCGAAGCCGACGCCGGTGCCGGTGTAGTTGAAGAGCGTGCCGCCGCCGTCGATCACGATGTCGCCGGCCCCGGAGACGTTGCGGAGTCGCGGGTTGGTCTTGTAGTCGAGCAGGTCGCTGCGGCTCAGGCGGAGCGTGGCGCCGGCCGCGACCGTGGCGGGGCCGCTGCCGATCTCCCCGGCGGTCGCGCCGTCGCCGAAGGTGAGCGTCCCGCCGTCGACGAAGGTCGGGCCGGTGTAGCTGGTGGCGGAGGTCACCGTCGCGGTGCCTGGTCCCTGCTTGTCGAGCTCGCCGCTGCCGGAGATCTGGCCCCCGCCGAGGGTGTAGGCGAGGGTGTTGTTGTTGATGGTGATGCCGGAAGGGCTGAGGGTGCCGGCCAGGGTGACGGACCCGGTGCCGGCGGTGTCGTCAAAGAGCACGGAGTCGCCGGCGAGGAAGTTGGTCGCGCTGCCGCCGAGATCCCAGTTCGCCGTGGTGTTGAGGTCCCAGGTGCCGTTGCCGCCGGTCCACTTGATCAGGCCGCCGGTGTATTCGAGCTCGATGTTGGTTTCGGCGACGTTGTGGACGAGGCTGAAGCGGCTGCCGGGAGCGAGCGACAGGTTGCCGAAGCCGCCGAAGGTGCCGGCGTAGTCGATGATCGCCACCTTGTCGCCGGGGTTCAGTCCGCCGGTGGAGACCGCGGTGACGGTGTGCGGTCCGGCGGAGGTCAGGGCGTCCGCATCGACAACCACCAACTGGTCGAAGGTGGTGCCCGCGCGGAAGACCGAGCTGCTGCCGGAGGCGAGGGCGAGCGATTTCACGAAGCCGGCGCCGGGAGTGGCCGCGCCTCCCGCTGCGATGGCGGCCCCGCTGGAGACGGCGACCGGGCTGGCGCCGAGGTTGCCGCCGACGCGCAGCCGGCCGGCGGTCACGGTGGTGGTGCCGGTGAAATTGATGTTGTTGCCGGTGAGCGCGACGTTGCCCTCGCCCGCGGTGCCGTCGTGGGTGATCTCGATCGCACCGGCGCCGGAGAGCGCGCGGTCCCAGGTGTATTCCGTGGCGTTGGCCATGAAGCGGAGCGTGCCGCCGCTGCCGATGGAGAACGTGGAAGCGGTGTCCCAGTTCGCGCCGTTGAGCGGTGCGGACGGGTTTTCAGTGCCGTCGCCCATTTGCCAGACGCCGCCGTTGATGGCGAAGTTGAGCGATCCCGGGTTGCCGGCGGTTCCTTGCGAGCTGCCGAGGCGGCCGATGAAGGTCAGCTTGCCGCTGCCGTCCTTGGTGATGGTCACGTTGCGGCGCTGGCCGCTGCCGTTGTGGACGTAGATGCCGCCGGAGAAGACGGTGTCGCTGCTCTGGTTGACGCGGATGCCGCGGTTGCTGACGGTCGCGCCGACACCCCAGTCGGAGCGGATGTTGCCGGTGCCGGCGAGGCTGGCGAGTTCGAGGGTCTTGTCGTTGAAAGCGTGGGTGATGATGAAGTCGCCGCGGGACACCGAGTCGCCGGTGTCGAGATGGAAGGCCCCGGTCTGGGTCAACGATCCCGGGACGCCGGTGGTGCCGCCGCCGCCGCCGAAGGCGAGGAAGTTATTGGCCAGGTTCTCGATCTGGTTGACGCCGGTGCCGCCGAGGGTGACGCCGCGAAGGGCAAGGGTGCCCGTGAAGGTCACGTTGGTCACGCCGTTGGCCCCGCTGGTCGCGCCGCCGCTGGTCGACCAGTTCTTGCTGCCGGTGCTCGAAATGGTCACGACGCTCGAGCCCGCGAAGGTGGCTCCGGTGCCGGTGTTGCCGTTGCCGGGGGCGACGGTGGATAGGGCACCGACGATGTTGAGCTGGCCGCCGGCTCCGGCGGTGCCAAAGGTGAAGTCGTTGGCTCCGACGTCGAGGACGGTATTGGCGTCGGTGGTGTTGTCGAGGCCGAGGTTGAAGGCTCCGGTGATGCTCACGGCTCCCGAGGCGGCCGAGAGGTTGAGTCCGCCGTAGGTCTGGGCGGCCCCGATGGTGTTGGCGAGGGTGCTCGTGGCATTCCAGGTCGCGATGTCGGCGGCCGTCGGGATGCTGCCGTCCACCCAGGCACCGACGGTGTTGAGGTTGTCGGCGGTGGCGCTGCGGAAGTCCTGGCCGTGTGAAGCGCCGACGGCGAGGGTGGCGAAGAGAAGGGCGTAGGATCTTTTTTCCATGGTGGCTGTTGATGGTTCGACGGACGCACGCTCGTCGCCGCTGCCATGAAAAACAACGACGGGCAAGTGGTCGGGATGACCGACCAGTTCCGGCTCAGGCCAGTTGTCCGTCGAACCCCGCCGCCACCAGCGCGCGGTAGGCATCGATGGCTTCCGGCGGAGTGTCCTGGGGCGAGGCGAAGCCGAGCGCGGGGTAGTCGAGGATGCGCTGGAAATCGCCGGCCATGGCTTCGGTGACGAGTTCCGGCGTCAGCGCTCCGCCGCAGTAGCGGTCGAAGTCCAGCGGGGGCGAACTCGCGCGGAAGACGACCTCCGGCCACTGGACCTCGAGCGCGGCGATGCTGCGCCGTTCCATGTAGGGCTTTTGTACGACGATCGCCGTAGCCAGCGGGATCGACCGTGCGGCGAGCAACTCGCGGGAGAAGCGGATGTTCTCGCCGGTGTTCGTCGCGCGGTTTTCGACGAGGATGGCATCGTCCGCCACGCCGAGGTCGCGGGCGACGCGGGCCATGGCCTCGGCTTCGGTTTCCGGCCAGTCCTGCGTCATGCGGCCGCGTGCGCCGGAGAAGAGGATCCACGGGGCCAGGCCGCGATGGAAGAGCGAGGCGGCGTGCTCCGCGACGCGCAGGTCGTTGCTGCCGAAGACGAGGATGGCGTCGGCGGGAGCCAACGCGTGGTTCAAGCGGTGATAATCCCAGAGGACGCGGGCGGCGGCGAGGTGGTCGGGGTGCATGGGGGTAGTGCGGCTTGAGACAGCAGGGTGTTGATGCACGCCATAACCGTTCGGCCGGCTAAAGCCAGCGCTCCGTTCAAGGCAGGGCCCGCACGCGGAAGAAGCGCCGGATGCCGGGGGTCACGGGAACATCCGCGGTGCAGATGGCACCGGTGGCGAGGACGGCATCCACCCCGGGGACGGGTTGCCACGTCGAAAGCTCGCCGCTTTGCTCCACCCTGTAGCTGCGGCCGGGGATGCTGCGCCAGGTGAGTTGCCCATTCTCTAGCGACGTGACGCCGAGCGCGGAGTCGGGGTTGAGCGGGTCGGTGCCGGCGGCGTGCTCATCCTTGTTAGAAACGCCGTCGACGTCGGGATCGAGGGCGGAATCGTTCAACGAGGCATTCAACCCGTGCAAGGTTTCCCAGGCATCGGGCATGGCGTCGCCGTCGGCATCCGCGGCGGGATTCATCAGCCAGGCTTCCTCGACGCGGGCGAAGGTGACCTTGGTGTAGTTGTCCTTTTCGAAGAGCACGCCGATCGAGCGGTCGGGGAGGATGCAGATCGAGGAATAGGCGGAAGGGCCGGCATAGAGCAGGCGGGAAACGGGCCAGGTGTTGCCGCCGTCGGGCGAGACGCGGAGGGTGAAATTGACGCGCGACGAGGAACTCGCCGGATTGCCGAAGACGATGAACTCGCGGGGGTCGCCGCGGTGGGTGCTGGTCCATTGGATCACGCTGCCCTGGCACACGGGATCGGGGACGGAGGGAAGGCGGAAGAGGCTGTCCCAGGTGCCGTTGCGCATCGGCACGGGGCGGCCGGGCGTGTAGCGGATCCAGGCGCGCTGGCCGTTCGATCCGCTGGGTGTGCGCATGGAAAAGAGAAGCCGGCCGTCGTCGAGTTCGCACACCGTGTTCTCGTTGGTCTGCGGCGAGGAGGTCGGGACGCCGGAGCCGAAGTCCCAGGTGATGCCGTGGTCGGTGCTGAAGACCGAGCAGACTCGCACGATGCCGGTGGCGTCGCGATATTGCGAGGGGAAGACGAGCGTGCCGTTCCGCAGCGCGATGCCGTGGCCCGGGCCCTGGAAGATGAGGTTCCAGTTCGGGTCGTCCTTCACGGCGGCGGTGACATTGATCGGGGCGGACCAGGTGAGCCCGGCGTCGGTGCTTTTCGCGAGGACGTACTGGCCAGTGTCGGCGGGATCGGTGCCGGGTCCGGAGCCGTTGTAGCCGTTATTTCCAAAGGACCAGAGGGCGGCGACCCAGAGCGTGTCCGTGACCGGATCGTGAAGGATGCAAGGATCGCCGACGCCGTTTCCGGAGGAGCCGGGGACCGCGGCGTCGTAGTCCATGATGACCCGGGAGGTCGTCCACGTCGCGCCGCCGTCGGTGCTGCGGCTGTAGCCGACATCGACGTTCGCCGGAAGGTCCGAACCGCCGGCGTAGCGATGGTCGTAAACGGCGTGCAGCACGCCCTGGCGGTCGATGGTGATGCCCGGGATGCGGAAGGTGTTGATGCCGAGGTCACCGCTTTGCGCCACGTCGGTGAAGAGCGGGACGAGGCCGAGCGTGAGTTGGCCGGATGGATCGGCGGGGTCGGGCAGGTGGTCCCCGGCGTGGTCGCCGGTCAGGGTGAAGCCGGTCACGGCGGCATCGAGCGCGGTGCCGAGCGGGGCGTGGCGGCGCGGTTCGATTTGCACGAGGAAGCGGTTCTCGCCTTCGAGCAGCGGGGCGGAAACGGAAAGGGCCAGCAGGTCGGCGGCGGGTGCATCCAGGCTGGCGAGCGGCGAGCCGTTTGCGGTGGAAACGACGAGGCGGCCGACGGCATCGCGGGTGCCGGGGGCGAGCAGGAGGCGGACTTCCGTGAGGGTGGAAGGACTGCCGCCGTCGTGGTCGATGACCAGTTCCAGCAAGGTGTGGCGTCCGAAGCGCGGGATCTCGCGCGGGGTCTGGCGGGTGGACGACGAAAAGGGCGGTCCGGCGATGGCACCCCAGCGTTGGGTCCACGCCGCGTCGAGTGCGGCGATGTCGGTCGGGGTGAGCAGGCTGTTGTAGACCGCGACTTCGGCGATGTCGGTGGCGATCCGGCCGAAGGGAGAACCGCCGTTCGAGCCGAGGATCAGGCCGCCCAGGTTGGAGGCGTCGGCATCCGCGGCGGTTTCCACGAGGATGCCGTCGATCCAATGCTGGACGGTGGTGCCGCCGCTGCCGCCGGGCTGGTAGGTGAAGACGTGGCGCTGCCAGGCGGCGCTCTGGCGGTCGGCGGTTTCCGGTTCCGTGGCGTTCCAGGCACCGGTGGACGGGGTCACGCCGGCTTGCCAGCGGCCGGAGCGGATCTGGGCGCGGGTTTTGCCGGTGCCGGTGGTGCCGTCGAAGAGGAAGCCGTCGCTGTTGCCGTTGATGCGGCAGAGCAGGGCGATGCTGCGCGGGCCGGAGAGGGCGCCGAACTCGGTGGAGGCATTGGCCCAGAGATCCGAACGGCCGTCGAACTGGAGCACGCGCCGCGGCCGGCCGGAGCCGTCGGTGACGGTGCGGGGGAAGACCTGGCCGGCGACGCGGCGGGCGAGATCGCGGACGGCGTTGCCGTTGTGGAGGGTGGCCCAGCGGGTGACCGCACCCGCGCTGTCGAACGAAAGCCCGTGGTCGGAGGCGAGCCAGGCGTGGAGAGAAGACCACGCAGGGAGCGGCGGTGGCAGGGTGCCGAGGGCGAGCGCTTCGGCGGCCATGCGTTCGCCGAGGAGGATCTGGCTTTCGGCATCGTAGTGGATCGACATGCCGTCCTGGTTGTGGACGGCGAGGCCGGTGGATTCCGCGTAGCCGATGTCGCTGCGGGAGTTGGCAAGGGCGAGCTGGTTGCCGCGGGTGGTGTCGCGGGTGGATCCGGTGCCGGCGATTTCGCCGAAGACGCCGGTCATGGCGGTGGCGGCGGGCAGATCGGCCTTGAGGTTGGCGAGCAGTTCGCTGAAGCGGCTGCCGGCTTCCGCGGCTTCGGTCGAGTTGTTGCTTTCGCCCTGCACGTAGAGCAGGCCGGCGAGGCGGTAGGACGTGAAGCCCGGCGGCAAGGTGGTGGTGGCGGCTTGCACGGTGGCGACCAGGTGATCGTACATGTGGTCGTCGGCGGAGCCTTTCTGCCAGAAGCCGTTCCCGCCGCCGCCACGGGACGCCTTGACGATGGCGAAGTCGCGGTGGCCGGCGTCCCAGAGCATCCGCGCGAAGCCGATCTCGGGCCCCCAGTGATCGTCGTTGCCGGCATAGACGCCTCCGGTCTGCGCGCCGGCGACGGTCCAGCCGCCGGAAGCGCCGAGTGCCAGGTCGCCGGCCGCGGTGCCGTCGCTACGATGATCCCAGTAGAACGGGACGCCTCCCGCTTGTTCGGCGGGATGCGTGCCGACCGCGCCGTGGCGCATCGAGGTGTCGGTGGTGCCGAGGGTGCCGAGCGAGTTCGACTGGCCGGTCATCACGAAGATCTTGAGCGTGTCTTCCTCCGCGGGCGGAGTTTCGGGGGTCCAGGAAAGGCGGACGTTCTCGAAGCCGATGTAGCGCGCGTTGTTGCGGGCGATCAGGCGGACTTCCAGCGGTTGGCCGATCGCCGAGGGGACGGAATCGGATGCGAACGAGGCGGTGAATTCCTTGAGCGACTTCCCGAGCTGGGTGGCGGTGCCCGTGACGAACATCGGCAGCGCTTCGCCGAGAGGGATGGTCCCGAGGACGGCCCCGTTGGCGCGGAGTTCGGCCGAGTAGTCGCCCGCGGTGGCGGCGGAGGAGGCCTTGTAAAGGGAGACCTGGAGCTGGTAGCGGCGGCCGGGCTGCACGGTCTCGGACAGTGTGCGGGAGATGCCCGTGTCGGCCGGGCCGGCGATGATGTAGCTGGATCCGGTGGTCCCGCCGGTGTCGGCCGCGCTTTCGGCGACGATGGAGAAATCGGTGAGCCGCTTCGGCACCGCGGCGGGGTTGGGGGTGCCGAAGAGGGTCCAGCCGGTCGGGCGGCAAGCGGTGGTGCCCGCGTCGAGGAAGCCGCCTTCGAAGTCGCCGTTCCCGACCTCCACGGAAGTCCAGCGCGAGACCAGGCCGAAGGCATCCGCGATTCGGGCCGCGAGGTGGGCTTCGCCGCGGCTGTTCGGGTGGACCTGGTCATACGTCATCGCCGCTGGATCCCAGCCGCCGGGCTGGACGGTCCAGTCGCCGCCGGCCGGGAGGGGATTGCCGGTGGCCACCACGCTGACGGCGGAGGTGGCGGTCGATTTCGCCGCCGCGATGGCCGGCAGGTGGGTGCCGTTGTAAAGATCGACCGCGGTGTTGAGCGCGACGCGGTTGGGATGGCCGGGGCCGACGTGGAGCAATTCGCACAAGCGGATCCGCACCGACGGGTTGTCCGCCTGGAGGAGGTCGACCAGGGCGGAAACGTCGGCGGCAAGGGTGGCGGGGGTTTTGCCCGGATCATTGAGGTCATTGATGCCGATCATCATGACCACGCTGTCCGGCGTGTAGTTCGCGAGCCAGTCGGCGAGGTCGCCGGTGCCGCGCTTTCCGGACGAGGGGCCGGCGGAGGTGCCGAGGATCTGCGAGGCCCGCCAGCCCCAGTGTCCGTCGTGGTCGCGGTCGAAAGGGACGCCGCGCCAGGCCGGGTAGTGGGCATTGGTGATGTCGTCGGTGGCCGTCTCGTTGTTGGTGTAGTTGGTGGAGAGGGAACCGACGAAATCGAAGTCCTGGCCGGAGTCGACCAGGCGCTTGAAAAACTCCCAGCGCCAGGAGCGGTTGCCGTTCTGGGCGAAGGCGGTGCCGTTGACGTTGTAGCCCGCGCCCTGGGTGATGGAGTCGCCGATCAGGGCGATCTTGAGCGGGGCGGCCTGGGTGGCGGCGCTGGCGAGTGCCAAGGCGGCGGCGGTGAAGTGTCGCAGTCGGATCATGGGCGTGGACGGTTCCCGCCGCGACGTGGGTCGGGCGGGCTTGCGGCATCCGGCGGGGACGGCCGTGGCTCAGACGCGGCGGCGGAGGAGGAGACCGATGAGGCCGAAGGAACCGAGCAAGGCCGCGGCGGGCTCCGGAACCGGGGCGAAGGCGCCGGTGCTGTCGACGCGGATGTAGTCGATCGAGTAGTTCCCGGCGAGTGAGGTGCTGTAATCCCCGATGAAGATGGATCCGGAGGCGTTGATGTTGGGATTCCCCGGTGCGATCGCGGTGGAGAGGTTGCTATTGAGGAGAGTGCCGTTCACCCAGTAGTAGTAGCTGTTGGCAATCGAGTCGTGGGCGATGCGGATGGTGTGGTAGGTGCCGCTGCCGAAACTGGTGCCGACCATGAAGTCGAGATCGGTGGCGCCGGCTTCGAGGCTGATGCGGTCGTCCTTGATGTAGAGCGCGCTGGAAAGCGTCTCGCCGGCGGGATCGGTCGCGATGCCGAACCAGCCGTTGCTGCCCTGCGAGCCGCCGGTTTTGGCGACGGTGATTTCCAGGGTCCAGTCGGAGGTGGCCGTGGGGGCGATGTTGCGGAACAGACTGCCGGTGAAATCGCCGCGGAAGATCTGGTCGGCCGCGGTATTCGCCGCGAAGCCGCCGGAGACGGTGGGGACTGCACTGTCGAACCAGTCGTCGGTGCCGTTGCCGTCCAGGTTCTGGTTGTTCGGCGCGGTGTCCATTTCGTAGAGATACTGGAACGCGCTGGAGGCGAGCTGGGAGGTGATCGCGGCCGGCGACGAGGCGGAGGCCAGGATCAGGATGGCGAGAGCTTTGTTCATGGAATTCCGGTATCTCGGGGGATGCAATCAGGCGGCGTTGGAGCGGCGCGACCCTCCCGCGGTGGTTGGATGAGCCAACCAGTGCTCAAGGTTGTCGGCAGGCTTGCGGCTGCTTAGGTTCGGCGGGTGAAGTGGATTCTGCTGCTGGGTGCATGGGCGTCCGTTGCCTCCGCGCTGGAGCTGGGCCGTCCTTTCGGTGACCACATGGTGCTGCCGATGGAGCGGCCGGTGACGGTGTGGGGGACCGGTGATCCGGGGGAAGAGGTCAGCGTCGGATTCTCCGGGCAGACCGCGCGGACCCGGGTGGACGATGCGGGGCGCTGGGAGCTGCGCTTGCCGCCGCTGGCCGCGTCGGCGGAGGGGCGGAAGCTCACGGTGAGTTCGGGAGGCAAGCGGACGGTTCTGGACGACGTCCTGGTCGGCCGGGTTTATCTCTGGTCAGGCCAATCGAACATGGATTTCCAGTTGTCCCGCGCGACGGGCGGGGAGGAAGAAGCGAGGACGGCCGGGGCGCAGCCGGCGATCCGCCTGTTCAATCTGACCGGCGCGCCGACCGACGGCCGGGTTTACGATGCGGCGACGCTCGCGCGGTTGACGCCGCGGGATCACTTCACCGGCAAGTGGGAACGGGCCACGGAGGAATCGGCGGCGGCCATTTCGGCGATCGCGTGGTGGGCGGGAAAAGCGGTCCACTCGAAGGACGGCGTGCCGGTCGGTCTGGTCGAGAACGCGGTGGGTGGATCCGGCACGGAGGCCTGGCTGCCGCGGGCGGTGCTCGGCTCGCGGCGGGACTATGCGCCGCTGCTCGACGGCCGCTGGCTGGACTCGCCCCGGGTCAGCGCATGGGCGCGGGGGAGGGCGAAGCGGAACCTCGGCGGGCACACCGGGGCGAATCACCCGTTCAAGCCCGGTTTCCTGTTCGAGTCAGGTGTCCGCGACTGGGCGGACTTTCCTTTCGAAGCCGTGATCTGGTACCAGGGCGAGACGAATGCGGAAAACCCCGACGACGCGTGGAACCGGCGCCTGATCACCGATCTGGTCAGCGGCTGGCGGCAGGAGCTGCGCCGGAAGGATCTGCCGTTCTTCCTGATCCAGCTCCCTCGCATCGGCGGGAACGATCCGCTGCGCCGGCATTGGCCGGCCTACCGGCGCGTCCAGGCGGAGGCGGCCCGTGGTCTGGACGGCGTGAAGTTGATCGTGACCGAGGACCTCGGATGGGACAGTCCCGACGTCCATCCGCCGGACAAACGGCCGGTGGGGATGCGGGTTGCGGACGCGATCCTCGCGGCAAGGGGTCGGCGCTAGTGCTCGTGCGGAAGGCGCAGGATTTTGGCGAAAATCGGTTCGACAGGCCTCGGGCGGAAGTGTTGCCTCGCGCTTTCGATCCCATCCGTCGGCTTTCCAGACGTTCATCGACCGCTGGAAAGGCAACCCGGAGATCGGCAAAACCCCAACTCCCCGTCCTTTCCGTCCGTGAATCCCCGGATCCACCCCTTCCGACTTGTGGCGGCCTTCGTGGCCGCAAACGTGACCCCCCTCGTCCACGCCGGCACGCTTTGGGACGGCGGCGCGACGGACGACCTGTTCGGCTCCGGCGACAACTGGGATCCCAACGGTGCTCCTTCGCCCGGCAGCACGGTGGATCTCACCTTTGCCGGGACCACGCGGCTCACGCCGAACAACAACTACACGCCCTTCGACGATTTCCGGAACCTCGACTTCGCCGCCGGTGCCGGGTCGTTCGTGATCACCGGAAACGCCATCGATCTCTTCGGCCGGGTGGAGAACCAGGGCACGAACCTGCAGACCGTTTCGATCGCCCTGGCGATCAATGCCGGGCAGCCGAAGACCGGGGAGTTCAATCCGGTGAACGGCGACCTGCTGATCAACGGCAGCGACGTTTTCACCAACGGCAACTCGCTGCAGATCTGGGGCAACAACAGCAAGACCGTCACCTTCAACACGGTGATCTCGCAGGCCGGCGGGATCACGGTGAACCAGAACAGCAACGTCGTGTTGCTGGGTGCGAACACCTACACCGGCAACACCGCGATCAACGCGGGCACGCTGAGTGTCGGCAACGGCGGCACCACGGGCCAGCTCGGGACCGGCGCGGTGAGCATCGCGGGGGGAAGCACGCTCACCTTCAACCGCTCCGACGCGCTGTCGGTATCGAACGCCATCTCCGGCGCCGGAGCGGTCGTGACGGGCGGGGGCGGGACCATCACCTTCGGGAACCAGAAGATCTACACGGGTGGAACGACCATCAACAGCGGCATCCTCGATCTGACGGGCGGCGGCGGCGGGTCGGGCACGATCCGCGGCACGGCGACCGTCAACACCGGCGGCACCCTGCGCCTCAGCACCGGCGATGCCACCGGCTGGGCCGGCGGTTCCGCTGCCCTGACGACCATCAACCTCAACGGAGGCACGCTCAACATCAACACCACCGCCAACCAGACGCTCGGCGGCGCGGTGATCAACATGACCGGCGGCTCGATCACCGGCGTCGCGAACTCGAACCTGGACTTCTTCAACGGCACCTCGGCGCTCAACGTCCTGAGCTCCGCGGCGACCTCGACCATCAGCGGCACAAGGATCAACCTCCGCCAGAACGGTGGCGTGACCTTCAACGTGGCGGACGGCGCTTCGGCCACCGATCTCCTCGTCTCGTCGGTCATTTCGAACTCGGCCGGCTTCACCGGCAACAACCTGAAGAAGACGGGTCTCGGCACGATGCAGATCAGCGCGGCCAACACCTTCAACACCGCGATCGAGGTGCAGCAGGGACGCCTGCTGGTGACCGGATTCAATGGATTGCTCAACGTCTCCGGGGTTACCGTTTCGTCCGGTGCGACCCTCGAGCTGGGTGCCACCAACATCTTCGTCGGCGGACACGGCACGGCGCTGGCAAATTCCCGCGTGCTGACCATCAACGGCGGCACCCTGCTGATGAACGGGTCCTTCGACTCGCGCTTCGGGAACGTGATCCTGAACAACGGCGCGACCTGGACTTCCAACCGTGCCCTTACCGCGTGGGACGCCTTGCTCGGGAACACCAGCACCGGCGCGGCGACCGTGAGCGTCACCGGCACCGGCGCCTCGACGATGAACGGCAGCGGCGGGATCCACCTGCAGGGCTTCCAGAACTTCGCGGTCGACAACGTGACCGGCGACGCCGCCACCGACTTGAACGTGACCATGAGGCTCGACAACGCCGGCAATGCCGGCGGCACCGGCGGCATCACCAAGTCCGGCGCGGGCACCATGCTGCTCAACGGCCAAAACACCTACACCGCGGGATCGGTGGTCGACGCGGGCATCCTCGCGGTGGACGGCAACCAGCAGTCGAACCGCCTGACCAACAACCATGCGGTGACGGTGAACGGCGGCGCTTTCGAGATCCGCGGGGTGAATGCCTTGCCGACCGCGGGCAATGCCGTGGACGTCACGGTCAACGCGGGCGGATCGCTCAACGTGGTCAGCGGCGGCAGCGCGGCCATCGGCTCCGGCGGAGAAAGCCACGGCCACGTGCGCAACCTGAACCTCAACGGGGGATCGGTGAACCTTTCCTATTCCGGCATCGGTTCCGCCTACAACGGCGAGTCTCTCCAGCTCAACGGCACGGTGACGGTCGGCGGCAGCGCCGCCTCGACCATCCAGTCCTCGGGAAACACCTCGAACTCGGGCATCGCCCTCGCCGGCAACCGGACCTTCACGGTCAACGATGTGACCGGCAACGGCGCCAGCGACCTGATCGTCTCCGCCGAGCTGGAAAACACCGACACCAGCCCGGGCGACGACGGCTTCACCAAGGGCGGCGCCGGGACGATGGAACTGACCGTCGCCAACTCCTACTCCGGCGTCACGAACGTGCAGCAAGGCACCCTGAAGCTCGGGGCTTCGGGATCGATCGCGAGCTCGTCCCAGATCATCCTTGGCGCCAACACCACCCTCGATGTCTCCGCCGTCAGCGGCGGCTGGACGCTGGGGGCTTCGCAAACCTTGTCGGGCAGCGGCACGGTGCTCGGAAGCACGACGGTCGCGGGCACCCTGAACATCGGCAGCTCGCCGGGCGCGATGAATGTCACCGGCGACCTCGGCCTGGGCAACCTTTCCATCTGGAACGTCGAGATCGGCGGGACCGGCTTGCTCGATTTCGACCGGCTCCTCGTTTCCGGCCAGCTGGCGGCGGGCGGCACGATCAACATCAGCCTGATCAACAGCTTCGTCCCGGCGACGTCCGACAGCTTCCAGATCGCGAATTTCGGGTCCTTCGTGGACAACGGCTACACCTTCAACTTCAGCTCCGCGCCCTTGTCCGGCGGGCAATCCTGGGAAACCGGATCGTTCGCGACGAACGGCACCATCACCGTGGTGCCGGAGCCCGGGGTCTTCGGTTTGGCCGGGCTCGGGTTCGCCGGCTTGATGCTCCGCCGCCGCCGCGCATCGGGGAGGTGACTGGTCGGGGGAACCGACCGGTTTTCGGGGGGCTGCAAATCCGGGTTGGCGCCTGCATGGTGCCGAGGTGCCCGCCATCCTCCTTTGCCTGCTTCTCGGCTGCCTGCCCGCCCTGGCGGGATTGCCCGCTTTGATTCCCTTGCCGCGCGAGGTGAAGGAGGAAGGCGGGCGGCTGTCCCTGGAGGGGGAGGTCGGCATCGCCGCATCGGAGCCCGGCGACGCGTTGCGGCTGGGCCTCGTGCTGACGGAAGCCGGGCTCAAGCCCCGGCGCGCCGGGGAGGCCGCGGCGATCGAGCTGCGCAGGGGCGCGGTGAAGAATCCGCACGGCTTTGACGGTGCGTATCGCCTGGAGGTCGGGGCGGAGAAGGTCGTGGTCACGGCCGCGGACCGGGCGGGAATGATCCATGCCGCGGAAACGCTGCGGCAACTGCTGCGGAAGGACGGCGGCAAGGTGGACCTGCCCCGCGTGACGATCACCGACTGGCCGGCTTTCCCGGTGCGCGGCTTCATGCTGGATACCGGCCGCAACTACCAGTCGCCGGAGCTGCTCAAGGAGCAGATCGAGGTGATGGCGCGCTACAAGCTTAACGTCTTCCATTTCCACTTCACCGACAACCCGGGCTGGCGGCTGGAGAGCAAGGTCCATCCCGCGGTCACCTCGTCGATGACCCGTCAGCCGGGGAAGTACTACACCCATCGTGAATTCCGCGAGCTGTTGGAATACTGCCGGGAGCGCGGGATCACGCTGATCCCCGAAATGGACGTGCCGGGCCACACCGAGTCCTTCCGCAAGTCGCTGGGGATCTCCTCGATGAACGCGCCGGAGAGCCGTCGGATCGTCAAGGAGCTGCTGACCGAGCTGGCCTCGCTGGCGACGCCGGAAGAGATGCCCTACATCCATATCGGCACCGACGAGGTGCGGGAGAAGGGCGAGCATGTCGACGCGAGCTGGCTGCCGGAGATGTCGGCCCACGTCCGCAGCCTCGGCCGCGAGGTGATCGGCTGGCGGAAGGGTCTGGAAGACCCCGCCGACAAGAAGCGGATCACCCAGCTCTGGGCGCGGGCGGAACCGCTGCCGGAGAACCCGTTCATCGACTGCCGCTCGACCTACATCAACCACATGGACCCCTTCGAGGTGGTCTCGACTTTCCTCTTCCAGCAGTCCTGCCGCCGGCCGCACGGCGACGCGCGGGCGCTCGGCGGGATCCTGTGCTCGTGGCCGGACATCCGGATCGAAAAGGAACGCGACCAGCTCCGCCAGAACCCGGTCTATCCGGGCATGGTGACCTACGCCGAGTCGATGTGGCGCGGGGTGGAGAAGGACGACCGCGAACAGTTCTGGGCGAACCTTCCCGCGCCGGGCACGCCGGAATGGGAGAAGTTCGTGGAGTTCGAGGCGCGCCTGCTCGACCACAAGGAGCGCTACTTCGGCGGCAAGGAGTTCCCCTATTTCAAGCAGACCGACCTGCGCTGGCGGGTCATCGGGCCTTTCCCGCACGGCGGCGACGTGACGAAGGAGTTCCCGGTGGAAAGCGAACTAGGGGATTCCTACGAGATCGACGGCAGGAGCTACCGCTGGATGGACCGTGGCTTCGGAGCGGCGACGGTTTATTTGAGGCACTTCTTCGGCTTCGGCGCGCCGGTCAAGGAGGCCGAGGGCACTTGCTACGCGCTCACCCACGTGTGGTCGCCGAAGGACCAGGAGATGCCGGCGTGGATCGGCTTTCACGGAACGTCGCGTTCCGACTGCCGCGGGGCCTTCACGTTCCGGCAGGGGGAATGGCATGACAAGAAGCCGTGGATCCGGGTGAATGGCAGCCTCGTCGCGCCGCCGGTCTGGGAGAATGCCGCGCCGCTGGTGAAGGACAACGAGACGCCCTTCACCAACGAGGACTACTTTTTCCGCGAGCCTTCGAAAATCCGGCTGAAGAAGGGCTGGAACGAGGTGCTGCTGAAGGTTCCCCATCGCAAGAGCGACTGGAAGTGGATGTTCACCTTCATTCCGGTGGGCGACACCGCCGGCCTGCGCTATAGCTCCGAACTGAATCCCGAAATGATGATCCGAACCCTGACCAGTGTCCTGTTAGGAAGTGCTGCGGCGCTTGCCGAGTCCTTCGAATCGCCCGCCGCCGGGCCCTTCACCGTGCTTGAAAGCAGCGTCGGCCGCTGGTCGGCGGAGGAAGGCCACGCCCGGATCCACGCGGGTCTGGGGAAGAGCGGCAAGCAGTGCCTGCGGATCGCCGGCGAGGGCGAGCGCCAGGTGGTGCTGGCATTGCCGGCCGCCGCGGAGAAGGGCGCGGTGCTGGTGATGCAGGCGGAGCGCTGGACGAGGGGAGCCCCGTTTGACTTCCGGATCGAGGCCAAGGGCAAGGACGGCTGGAGCGAGTTGCTCGATGCCTCCGCCCGGGTGAAGGTCGGCGGCTTTTTGACCGAGTTGCGGGCCGAACTGCCGGAAGGTAGCCGCGAGGTGCGCTTCCGGGTGACCGCGCCGGCGGCGGCGGGGCTTCTGTTGGATGACGTGATGGTCCTCAAGCCGGGGCCGGCGAAGGCGACCCTGGTGGAGACGGTGCAACCGGTCTGCCCCGCCTTCATCCGGGAGGACTTCAATCCGGTGCTCGGCTTCCGCGTGGTGGTCGAGGGCAGTGAGGGAACGCTGGCCCTCGAAGGTGTGGAGCTCGGCTTCGGCGGAACGACGAGGATGGAGGACATCGCTTCGTTCCGGATCCACGCCGGCGGTGCCGATCCCTCGGCGGAGCCCGGCCCGGTGATCGGGGAGGGGACCAAGGCCGCGGAGAAGATTTCCTTGTCGGTGAAACACCCGCTGCCCGCCGGGGAGCACTGGTTCTGGGTGTCGCCAATCTTGAAAGAGAGCGCTTCGATCGACGGGCGGATCGACGCGTCGGTGTTCCGCGTGAAGGTCGGCGGCAAGGTGCTGGAACCGGCCGTGGCTTCGCCGGAGGGTGCACAGCGGATCGGGTATGCGGTGCGCGTGCCGGGCGACGACGGATCGAAGTCGTACCGGATCCCCGGTCTGGTCCGGAGCAAGGCGGGCACCTTGATTGCGGTCTATGACATCCGCTACGATCATTCCAGGGACCTGCCGGCGAACATCGATGTCGGCGTTTCCCGCAGCACCGACGGCGGGCAGAGCTGGGAGCCGATGCGGGTGGCCATGGACATGGGAGAGGATCCGAAGCACGGCTTCGATGGCGTGGGGGATCCTTCGATCCTGGTCGATCCCTCGAACGGCCGCATCTGGATCGCGGCGTTGTGGAGCCATGGCAACCGCGCGTGGAACGGATCGGGCCCGGGCATGACGCCGAAAGAGACCGGCCAGCTCATGCTGGGATACAGCGATGATGACGGGAAGACATGGTCGGAGCCGATCAACATCACGTCGCAGGTCAAGGAGCCGGCCCAGCGCCTGTTCTTCAACGGACCCGGCATGGGGATCGCGCTGAAGGACGGCACCCTCGTCTTCCCCGCCCAATACCGCGCGGCGGACGGCAAGCCGTGGTCGACGCTGATCTTTTCGAAGGATCGCGGCAAAACGTGGCAACCCGGCACCGGCGTGAAGAGCGACACCACCGAAGCCCAGGTCGCGGAGCTGGCGGACGGCTCCATCATGATCAACTGCCGCGACAACCGCGGCGGATCGCGGACGGTCGCGGTGACGAAGGACCTCGGCAAGACCTGGGAGCTTCATCCCAGCGACCGCAAGGCCCTGCGCGAGCCGGTGTGCATGGCGAGTCTGCTCGAGTGGAAGGGCGCGCTGTGGTTCTCGAATCCCGACGCCACCAGCGGCCGGCATTCGATGACCGTGAAGCGCTCCGCCGACCAGGGCCTGACCTGGCCGGAGAAGGACCACCGGCTTTACGACTCGCGCGGCTGCTTCGGCTACTCCTGCCTGGCCCCGGCGGGCGATCGCCACCTCGGCGTGATCTACGAGGGGATCAGCACGATGTACTTCCTGAGGTTTCCGCTGGAGGAGTGGGAGTAGGCACCGCGTGCCTCAGGACAGCAGATCAAGCAGCGCATCGAGCTTCTCCTTTACCTCCCCGTTGAGTTCAGCCGCATCGCAAGCGTCGACAAGTTCATGCAATGAGCCCTTGCGCATGAGCATCGACGTTGCCGTCGTGATCGCGACCCGGCGGAAGAATTCTTCGGCGAAGGTGCTAAGCTTGAGATACTGGGTTTGGGCGCGCCACAGGGCTTTGCGAGTGGGTTCGTCCGCCTTCAGGAAGGTGCCGAGATCCTCCGGGTTCTCCGAAAAGACGAGTTCGCCCAGCAGTTCGTTCATGACGGAGTTGCTGCCGGCGGAGAACAGTTCCTGAGGGCCCATTCGATCCGCTACCCACCGCTGCAGAAGCTCGGGAGTAATGAAGTAATTCTCCGGTTCGTAGCGGCGCCATTGCAGCTCCCTGAGTCCGCCGCCACTGGTATCCCGTCTTGGCTTGCCGTCGTGATCGTGAAGTGCGAGTCCCCGCAACTCGGGAAGCATCACCTTCAGCGCGTTGAAGTGCTCGCGCGCGGTCTTGCCGAATCCGCCTTCCACCCGTTCGAGCACCTCGTCCGTGCTTGGGTCGCCGCCGGGAAAATTGTCTTGAACGTAATAGACATTGAGGCGTGCCCCGTCCTCAAGCAGCCCGCTGACCGGGTGATCCAGTTTCCTGGCGAAAGCCCTGAGCATGTCGATGTCGGTGCCGCCTTCGACATAGAGCACGTGTCCCGTTTCCCTCGCTCTCACATAGTGGTCGGCACCGAAGTGTTTGAGCGCATCCCTGATCTCCGTCTTTCTGGCCAGATCGTCCACCCTGCCGTCGAGGATCAGCGTCAGGTGGGTGTCCAGCGCCTCGCCAAGCACCACTTCGGAGTGTGTCACCAGGATGACCTGGCAGCGGTTGCGGTGGGCGATGTCGCGCAACAGGGCGAAGACTTGTCGCTGCCGCAGGATTTCCAGATGCGCGTCCGGTTCATCGATCAATAGCACGCTTCCCCGGTGGAGATACAAGTGGGCGAAGATCAGAAGCATCTGTTGGAATCCGCGGCCGGAAAGGCTCAGATCCATGTCTCCCGCGGTTCCGGGCTGGACATAGGCGAGATCCACTCCTCCCTTCTCGTTCTCCTGAGGCTTGCCAAGGCGCACATGGAAGAGGCGCTCCATCAGGCCGGAAATCTCATCCCAGTCCGAGGCGTTGGTTTCCAGCACTTGGAGGCATACGTTGCGCAAGACCTCCGCCGTGCTGCCCCGGCCCATCAGATACTCGATTCGTTTCGGCAGGATGACCGCCTCGTCCGCGGAAATGCCGGACATGGGGTAAAGCAGGGAGACCTCGAGCGCCGCTGCCGTTTCGAATGCGGGCGGGTTGGCCAATGTCTCCGGAGCAGGCTTGCAATAGACCAGTTCGTCGCTGGGATGGTGCGTGAAGATCATCGTCACCGGCTCGGGCCGTCCGTTGACGTCCACGGCCACAGTGATCCGCAGATCCTTGTTGCCCGTCTTCAGATTGTTCCAGAAATGCCGCGTCTTCGGTACCGGTACCGCAAGGATGCTCAGCCGGTTCAATGCCTTTCCCGTTCTCACTTCCGCCTTGGAATCCTCCGACTCCCTCCGCCACGTCCGCAGCCCGATCGACCATAGTGCAATCGCCTGAAGCGCGCTGGTCTTGCCACAGTTGTTCGGCCCGATGAGAACGGAAGGGTGATCAAGCTCGATGCGCTGGAGATCCCCGTAGCGCTTGAAATTCTCGATCTCGACGTAGTGGAAGAGCTTCACGGGGCGATAGTGACCGGACGAATCCGGTAAAACAAGGGGCTAGGTGGGGACGGAGCCCGATCCAGGCAATCGACAGCTTGCGCTCAATGCAGTAGTGGATTCCGATCGTGCCCTTGAGCGAGATCGAGCAATGGAACAATCGCGGAAGAGTGTCGGTCTGGCACTACGAGGGCTTTCCTCGGAACTACCCGGGCTATCATCTCAACGCGGACCCCGATGGCTGTGAGTTTCTCAAGGGACTGGCCGGGCGATTCCGGTCCTCGTGCTTTCCGGTGGGCAAGTCTTTCAAACTCGTGGCTCCCACGGCGGTGCAACTGAGGGTGCCGGGCTGTCGCGTGAAGTGCGTCCCGGCCGTTCGATTGGAACTCCGGTATCGGCCGGATGCCCCGGAGGATCACTGGCTGATCGAGGACCGGGAAGGGCACCTTTTGATTGAAATGGGACTTTCGAAACTGGCCGAGTTCGAGCGTGGGATCGATGACATCCTCCGCCGCACTGGAGATTGGGCGATCCACGGGAACTCCCGATCTCTCTGGTTCTGGTGGTGAATGCTTTGCCGGGCGCGGCGGCAAGATGCCCATGCCCGGATTTTTCAAGTGCGGGCGGGGGAGGGCGGGGCTATGGCATGCGCATGCTTTTGGGAGTGAACATCGACCACGTGGCGACGCTGCGGCAGGCGCGCTACGCCTTGCTGCCGGATTCGCCGAATGCGGAGCCTTCGCCGCTGCAGGCGGCGCTCGATGCCCGGGACGGCGGGGCGGACTCGATCACCATCCACGTCCGCGCCGACCGGCGGCACATGCAGGACCGCGATGCCTTCGAGGTCCGCAAGCATTGCCCGCTGCCGGTGAACCTCGAGATGGGCGTGACGGCGGAAATGACCCGGCTCGCGTTGGAGCTGCGGCCGGACTTCGCCTGCCTGGTGCCGGAGACGCGCGAGGAGGTGACCACCGAGGGCGGGCTCGATGTCGCGGGCCGGCAGGCCGAGGTGAAGGCTTGCGTCGAGACCTTGCAGGATCGCGGGATCCGCGTGTCGCTGTTCATCGATCCGGACCTGCACCAGATCGAAGCGGCGGCGGCGAGCGGCGCGGAGATGATCGAGCTCCACACCGGATGTTTCGCCAACGCGGTGGACGGGGCGCTGGAGCGGGAGATCGGCCGGCTGATCGAGGCCGCGAAGGCGGGCCACTCGGCGGGAATCCAGGTGAATGCGGGCCACGGGATCAACTACTCGAACATCTACCGGCTCTTCGTGGTGCCGCACCTCGCGGAGCTGAACATCGGGCACAGCATCGTGTCGCGGGCGATGCGAACCGGCTTCACCGAAGCGGTGCGCGAGATGAAGGAACTGATGGCCGCCTATCCCGACGCATGAGAATCCACGGCATCGGCATCGACGTGGTGGAGGTCGAGCGCATCGGCTCGTCCATGGCGGAATTCGGCGAGCGCTTCGCGGTGAAGATTTTCACCGAGCGGGAGCGGGCCTACTGCGATGCCCAGAAGCGGCCGGAGATCCACTATGCGGCGCGCTTTGCCGCGAAGGAGGCGATTGCCAAGGCCTTCGGCACCGGGATCGGCAAGGATCTGGGCTGGCTGGACATGGAGATCACGCGCAAGGAAAGCGGCGAGCCGGAGCTGGTCTTGAGCGGGCCGGGCAAGGCCTATGCGGAAGCGATTGGGATCTCGCAGGTGAAGATCAGCCTGAGTCACGCGCACCACTACGCGGCGGCGAATGCCGTGGCGCTGGGCGATTGAGCCGGGCGATCGAGGCGCGCAGCCGTCCGGGATGGGCGAGGTGCTCGCGCGGCACCCTCAGGAGCAGGAGGTCGTGGGAGGCGAAAAGCCGGTCGATGACGGGAAGGCGCGGCAGGTGGTCGTCGAGCGCGATGCCGCAAAGCGGCAGCCCGGTGGTGGCGTCGGCGAGGAGGAAGTCGAGGCGGAGTCCGGCGATGTGCCGGTAGAGCGGCTGGCGGCCGCGCTCGGGGCGGACTTCAAAGAGGTCGGCGAGGGGGATCTGGCAGTCGATGGCACAGGTCGGCCCGAGCAGTTCGGCGAGGGTGCGGTAGCAGATTTGCTGATCGGCCGGGACGCGGGTGGCGACGGAGGCCTTCCGCGAGGCATCGCGTTGCCGGCGCATGAGGAAACGCAGGCCGGCGGTGAAGGCGGCCGAGCCGAGGAAAAGGAGCACGATCTCTTTCACGGTTCCGGATACTCGCCGGAACTGAAGGATCACGATAGACACGCGATCATGCGGGGGGCCGGGTCGACCAAAGGTCGGCCTTCCTTACCGGCGCTCTTCGTGGAGGCGGTCGGCGATGCGCATGATGTATTCGTTGGCCTTCCTGTTGCTGCGGATCTTGCGGACCCAGGCGTCGGGGATGGCATCGAGCGCGTTGATGAAGGACAGCGTGTTGAGCAGGTATTGTGTCTCCTCCGGGTTGAGGCGTTGATCCAGATTCGCGATCAGGGAGGCCTTGGCCTCGTCCGGGCGGCCGGCGAGGTGGAGGGCGTGGGCGGCGGCGATGCGGTTGGCGGCTTCCTTGTCCTCGAGCGCCTTGAGCAAGGCCTCGATGGCCGGGGCGGCGGCGGGGCCGAGGGTGAGGCAGCCTTGGATCGCCCAGTAGCGCTCGACCGGGTCGGCGGCGGACATCGCGGTGATGAAGGCGGGGAGGTCGGCGGGATTGTTAGAAGTGGCGAGGAAGGCGAGATCGAGGACCGGCTGGAGGCGGAACTCCGGGCTGCGGGCGTGGTCGCGGATGGTGGCGGAGCCGGCGAGCTTCTTGAACATCGGCTCGGGGATCAGGCCGGTGTCGAAGGTCTCCGCCATGGTTTTCTTCAGCCGCGCGCGGAGGGTTGCGAGCTTATCGGCGTGGGCGGGATCGGCGGCGAGGTTCTTGATTTCCCAAGGGTCGGCCTGGGTGTCGAAGAGTTCCTCGGTGGCCTGCGGGGTTTCCCAGAGGGCCTTGTGGATGCCGGTCAGCTTCCCGTCCTCCCATGCCTTGCGGATGGCGACCCACGAGGGCATGCCGAACTGATAGGAACTGTAGGGCGCGGCGGGAAGATGGGGCGTGAAGCGGCGGATGTATTTCCAGCGGCCGTCGGTGATGCCGCGGCGCATGCCGTAGATCTCGTCGAAGCGGTCGGCGAAGAGGAACACGGCGGGATCGGCCGGCGCTTCGACGCGCTTGGAACCGATGAAGGCGCGGCCTTGCATGTAGTCCGGCTTTGGCTGGCCGATGAGCGAGAGGAGGGTCGGCGCGAGATCGACGAAAGAGACCGGCTCGGCGACCGCCTGACCGGGCTTGAAGGGGGCGAGCGAGCGGTGTTTCTCCGGGATGCGGACGATCAGCGGGATGCGGACGCCGGTGTCCTCCAGATAGCGTTTGCCGCGCGGTGTGGGGCCGGCGTGGTCGGAGTAGTAGAAGATGATGGTATCCTCGGCGAGGCCGTCCTTGGCGAGTTGGTCGAGGATTTCCCCGACGCGGGTGTCCATCGCCGTCATGCGGTCGTGATAGCGGGCGATGTCGGAGCGGACTTCCGGCAGGTCGGGGAGATAGGGCGGGACGTCGATCTTGGAGGGATCGAGGCGCGGTGCCGGCTCGTTCTTGCGAGGGAAGAGCGAGCTTTCGTGGGTCTCGGTGAGGTTGAAGATGGCGAAGAAGGGCTTGCCGTCGGGGCGCTTGCGGTAGTGCGCCTGACCGTTGCATTCGTCCCAAATGGCGTTGTCGTTGCCCTTGAAGTTGTAATCGGTTTTCGAGTTGTTGGTGCAGTAGTAGCCCTGCTCGCGGAGATATGCGACGTAGGGCTTGATTGCGGCCGGGATGGGGTGGCGGCTGCGCATGTGCTGGGTGCCCTGGGAGGGGGCGTAGACGCCGTTGAGGATGGTGGAGCGGGCGACGGCGCAGACCGCGGCGTTCGAGTAGGCGGCGGTGAAGCGCATGCCTTCCGCGGCGAGGGCGTCGAGGCGCGGGGTTTTGGCATCCTTGTTGCCGTAGCAGCCGAGCCAGTGGGAGGCGTTGTCCTCGCTGGTGATCCAGAGGATGTTGGGCTTCGCGAAGACGGCGGGCGCGAGGAGGAGAACGAGGGCGGCGAGGAATCTCATGGCAGGAAGTCGGGAACTATTCGCGATTGGCTTTCGGGCGCTTGGCGCGAGGGGCTTTCTTGCCCGAGTGGTCGGTCCATTCGCGATTCTGATAAGGAGTGGCAACGGTGGCCACCGGTTTTTGTTCGGCGGCGGGCGCCTTGAGGACTTCGGCGGTCATCCTGTGCCAGTGCTTGGACAAGCGTTCGACCCTTGCGGGTTCGGCGGCGGCCAGATTTTGGAGTTCGGTGCGGTCGGTGGCGAGGTTGTAGAGTTCCCAGGGACCGCCCTTGAAGCTGACGATCTTCCAATCGCCGTCGCGCAGGCCGCGGTCGGAGGAAAAAAGGAAATGGATCGGCGGACGGGCGGGTAGCTTCTCACCGCGGAAGACCGGGGCGAGGGAGATTCCCGCCAGCGGGCTGGGCTCGCGACCGGGATAAGTGGTCGGGATCGCCGCGCCTGCGATCTCGGCGAGGGTCGGCAGGACATCGACAAGGTGGGCGGGCGTTGCGTCGATGCGGCCCGGATTCCTGATGCCGGCGGGCCAATGTGCGATGGCCGGCGTGGCGATGCCGCCTTCGAACTGGTTCTGCTTGTAGAAGCGGAAGGGCGTGTTGCGGGCCCAGGCCCAGCCGGTGCTGTCCGACCATTTCGTGGTGGCCAGGAAAGGCGGCTGGTTCTTGCCGACCGTGGTGCGGTCGTAGGGGCAGGCGCCGTTGTCGGAGAAGAAGAGGACGAGGGTGTTCTCCAACTCCCCGCGGGTGGCGAGGTTCTCTAACAGACGGCCGATCTCGCGGTCGAGGCGGTCGATGAGTGCGGCATAGGCGCTCATCCGGCGGGCTTCCCAATCACGCTGTTCCGGCGTGAGCGAATCCCAAGCCGGGATGTGGTCGGGGCGCGGGCAGGCTTCAAGGTCGCGGTCGAAGAGCTGGAGTTCGCGCTGCTTTTTCACCCGATTGGCGCGCATTTCGTCCCAGCCTGCGGAGTAGCGGCCGAGGTGCCTCTGGTAGTCCTCCTCGAGCGGTTGGAGCGGTGCGTGGGGCGCGTTGAAGGCGATGTAGAGGAACCACGGCTTCTTCGCGGCGCGGGCTTCGTCGAGGAAAGGGAGGGCGTGGTCGACGTTCGCGACGGTGGTGTAGAAACCCTTGTCGGGAACGGGCCAGGGCTTGCCGTTCAGACGGAACGTATTGTCGCCGGTGAAGTAGTTGGTGGAACCGGAGAGGTGGCCGAAGAAGCGTTGGAAGCCGTAGTCGCCGGGTTCCTTGTCGAGGTGCCACTTCCCGGTCATGGCGGTGAAGTAGCCGGCCGGGGCGAGGACCTCGGGGAGGGTCACGGCGCGCTGCATCGGTTCATCGCCGGCCTGCCGGCACCAGCGGCCGGTGAGCAGGCTGACGCGGGACGAGTGGCACTTGGCGGTGTTGTAGAAGTTGGAGAAGCGCAGGCCTTTCGACGCGAGGCGGTCGAGGTTCGGCGTCGGGATTTCCGATCCGTAGCAGCCGAGGTCCGAGAAGCCGAGGTCGTCGGTGAGGATGACGAGGAGGTTCGGCCCCTTTGGTTCCGCCAAGACGGCCATCGAGGTGGCGGCGAGCAGCGCGAGGACGGTCGGGAACTTCATGAGCGGGATAATGGTCGGAAAGTCGCGTGGCGGAAGAAACAATCGCCGGAGACACGGGTCGTCCGACCGCGGGTCTCCGGCGTTGTGTTCCTGGCGGTCCGGGGACCGGCCGGGGGGGAAATCAAGTCACTTCTGCTTCTTGCCCTTGCCCTTCGGCTTGGGGGCGAACTCTTCCATGGAGAGCTTGCCGTCGCCGTCCTTGTCGCGCTTGCCGAAGGCGGTTTCGGCCTTGGCGGCGTCCTTGGCGCCTTTGGTGAATTCCTCCTTGGAGAGGAAGCCGTCGCTGTCGGCGTCCTTCTTCTTGAAGACCTTGGCCGGATCGTGCTTCGGCTTGTGCTTGCCGGCGGCTTCCTTGGCGGGTTCTCCCGCGGGTGCGTCCTTCTTGGGTTCCTCGGCGATGGCGGGAACCATCAGGGCGGCGAGGGCGATGGCGGCGAGGGTGGATGGGATGGTGGTCATGTCTGGTTTCTGTTGATTCCTCCGCGGGATGCGGCGGGAAAGGGTTCAGGGGCGCACGGCCTTGACGGCGATGGCATACATCGCGCCGCGCAGGCCGGTTCCGGGGTCCTGGGAAGGACCGAGGGCGACTTCGCCGGCAGGGCAGTCGCGCCGCCAGACCTGGTAGGTCACGTGGTATTCGGACTTGTCCTTGGAGCGGAACCAAGGGCCGGACTCGAGTTCGTGCGGGGTGCGCGTGAAGTTCTCGACCAGCCAGGCCGGGGCGGGCTTGCGCGCGTCGTGCATGATGAAGACGGTGGCGGGCTTCTTCAGCTCGAAGGTGATGCGGAGGTCGAGGTCGCGGCGGTCGTGGAAGAAGGTCCGGACCACGTCCGCGTTCCGCAGCGCGGCAGGAAAGGTGCTGCCTTCCGGTGCGTGCCAGCGGATCGACGGCTTGTCGGTGTGAAGCCGGGATCCTTCGCGGAGGGCGCGCGGCACGATGGCGTAGCAGCGGTTGAAGCCGGGTTCGTCGACATTGTCGGAGACCTCGGAGACGAGTGCGGAGCGATGCTTGCCGGAGGGGACGAGGGAGTCGTCGCGCAGGGAGACGGTCTTGAGCCGCTTCGCCTTGCGGGCGCGGTCGACCCGGATGGCATCGCCGCTGTCGAGGGAAGCGAGCGGGCGGGACGAGGCGCGGGCGGGCTCGAAGACATCGACCTTGCCGCCGATCGCGACGACGTCGGTGAGGCCGTCGTCGCCGACCGCGACGCCGAAGCGGTTGCCCTGATCGACCACGCGGGCGCTGGCGGTTTCGACCACGAAGCCCTGGGCGCGCTTGCCGGCTTCGGCGGTGACATTGCCGCGGCGGAGCTTCAGGCGCATCGGATCGGGGATCGAGAGGTCGGCGGGCGCGACGGCTTCGACCACCGCGCCGGTGTCGAGGCGGAAGCGGATTGAGCCGGAATCGAGGCGGAGGTCGCCGTTGAGTCCCTGCCGGCCGAGGGCGCGGGCGGGATAGCAGTCGGCCTCGAGCACTTCGATCGAGACCTCCGAAGCCGCGGCTGGGCTGCGCAAGGACCAGACGGCGAGGCTTGCCACCAGCGCGACGGCGGCGGCGAGCGAGGTGAGCGCGGCGAAGCGGTGGCGGGGCCGGGCGGGGAAGGGGGTGCAATACGCCGGGGCGATGTGGCTGGCGGCGTCGGCCAGCGAGGCGTCGAGCTGGAGGTATTCCACCACGAGGTTGCGGAACTCCGGATCGCGGCGGATTTCGGCTTCGAGCCGCGCGATTTCCTCCGGGCCGGCGCTGCCTTCGGAGTAGCGGGCGAGCCAGTCGAGACGGTTGGAAGCCTTCATCGCAATCCCTCCTTTGCGAGTTGGAGCCGGGTGCAGTCGACCAGTGCCAGCCGGATGCGGTGGAGGGTCTTGTAAACGGCCATCGCGCTGCGGCCCAGGGTGGCGGCGAGCTGGTCGATGCGGGTGTCCGGGGCGTAGGCCTGGCGGACGAGCTCGCGCTGCGGGGCGGGGAGCTTGGAAAGGCAGAGCTCGAGCGCCTCGCGGCGGGCTTCGTGGGCGGGCATCGCCTGCTCGGAGGCATCGGCCAGGAGATCCAGGGTGTCGTCGCCGAACACATGCCGGTCGCGGGCCTTGTCGCGGCGCCAGGCGAGGACCTCGTAGCGCGCGACGCCGAAAGCCCAGCGGCGGAAATCGTCGTCGGGCAGCTCGGCGAACTTCCGCCAAAGGACGACCGCGATCTCCTGCATCACGTCTTCCGCGTCCTGGCGGGTGGGGACAAGCGAGCGGACGAAGGCGCGGATCGCGGCGTCGTTGGCGGTGAAGAGGCGGAGGAAGCGGTCCTGTGGGTCGCCTGTTTGCATGCTCGGGGGAATACTCCGCGGCTTGCCGCCGTTTGCCGCGGAAATTGCGGGACGGGCGGATTTGCATCGCCACTGTCAGAATTTCCCTCGGGTGGACGTTTGGCTTTGCCGGAACGCCGTTGTCCGGCCAAGGAATGCCAAAACCCATGAGATCTCATACTTTCGTCTGCTTCTTCGGTGCCCTCTTTCTCCATGCGCAGGCTGCCCCGACCAATGTCCTGGTGTTCATCGCCGACGACCTCGGACAGCGCGACCTGGTCTGCTACCACCCGGAGTCGTTCTACGAGACGCCGAACCTCGACAAGCTGGCGGCCGGCGGCGTCCGCTTCACCGACGGCTACTCCGTGAGTCCGGTCTGCTCGCCGACCCGTTACGCGCTGGCGACCGGTAAGTGGCCGACGCGATCGGGCCTGACCAACTACCTCGCCGGGGCGCGGGTCGAGCGCTTCCGCCCGGCTCCGCTCACGCTCCAGCTCCCGGCCGCCGAGACCACCCTGGCCGAGGCACTGCAGCCTGCGGGCTATCGGAACACCTTCGTTGGCAAATGGCACCTTGGCGAGCAGCAGACCGACTGGCCGGAGCATCATGGATTTCACGGCAACATCGGCGGACACAGTGCCGGGCATCCGAAGAGCTGGTTCTCGCCGTATCAGAACCCGCGGCTGAAGGACGGGCCGAAGGGTGAGTATCTCACCGACCGGCTGGCCGACGAGTCGATCGCGGTGCTTCGGGCGGCGAAGGCATCGGGCAAGCCGTTCTTTCTCTGCCATTCCTTCTATCAGGTCCACACGCCGCTGAAGGCTCCCGAAGAGCTGGTGGCGAAATACAGAGCGAAAGCGGAGAAGCTCGGGATCAAGGATCGCTTCGGGGTCGAACATCAGTACTTCATTTCGGAGAAAGGTCCGCGACGGGTCCGCGAGGTGCAGGGATTGCCGGTGTATGCCGCGATGATGGAGGCGATGGACCGCGCCGCCGGCAAGGTTCTCGCGGAACTCGATGTGCTGGGGCTGGCGGAGAACACGCTGGTCGTCTTCACTTCCGATAACGGCGGGCTTTCGACTTCCGAGGGCCATCCGACCTCGAACCTGCCCTTCCGCGCCGGCAAGGGATGGGTGTATGAAGGGGGAATCCGGGTGCCGTTCATCGTGCGCTGGCCGGGCGTCGCTCCGGCCGGGAGGATCGAATCGACGCCGGTCACGACGCTCGACATTTTCCCGACCGCATTGGGCGCGGCGGGACTCACGGCGCAGGGCGTCGACGGCAAGGACCTCGCGCCCCTGCTGCGCGGTGGAGAACTCGCGCCGCGCGACCTCTACTGGCACTACCCGCACTACGCCAACCAGGGCGGCTTCCCGGGCGGGGCGATCCGCTCCGGGAACTGGAAGCTGGTGGAGAACTACGAGGATGGTAGTCGTTCGCTCTACGACCTGTCGAAGGATGTGGGCGAACGCAAGGACCTGGCAGCCGTGGAGAAGGAGCGCGCGGCGGAGATGACGGCAAAGCTGCACGCGTGGTATCGCGCGACCGGTGCGAAATTCCTCGGCGCGAAGAAAGACGGACCAAAGCCGTGGAAGCCTTGAAATCCTTGCCGCTGCTCCTCGCCTTCGCCCTGCCGCTGGGGGCGGCGCCCCGGCCGAACATCGTGCTCATCATGGTGGACGACATGGGCTTTTCCGACATCCGCCCGTATGGCGGGGAGATCGACACGCCGAACCTCGACCAGCTGGCGAAGAACGGCCTGCGCTTCACCCAGTTCTACAACTCGGCCCGCTGCTGCCCGACCCGTGCGACGCTGATGACCGGCCTGCATCCGCACGAGGCGGGGATCGGCCACATGACCGGCGAGCAGGGCGGGGGAGGGAAGGAAGTTCCGCCTGCCTACCAGGGGAACCTCAACGATTCCTGCGTGACGATCGCCGAAGTGGCGAAGTCGGCCGGCTATGCGACCTTCATGACCGGCAAGTGGCATCTCGCCGGGAAGGACCAGGCGGATTGGCCGCTGCAGCGCGGCTTCGACCGCTACTACGGCTGTATCAGCGGGGCGACCCACCACCTTCATCCGTACGGCTGGCGGATCATGTATGACGGCAACACGCCGGACCCCGAGCCGAAGCCCACCGGCGACCGGCCTTTCTACACCACCGACGCCTTCACCGACCACGCGATCCGTTTCATTGGCGATCACGAGGCCGGCGAGAAGAAGGACGAACCGTTCCTGCTCTATCTCGCCTACACCGCGCCTCATTGGCCGCTCCACGCCCCGGACCAGGAGCTGGCAAGGTATCGCGGCAAGTATCGCATGGGCTGGGACAAGCTGCGCGAGGAGCGCTACCAACGGCAGCTCGCATCCGGCCTGATCCCTGCGGGGTGGAAGCTCACGCCGCGCGACCTCGAAGTGCCGGCCTGGGACTCGCTGGATGAAAAGACGCGCGACGAGAGCGAGCACCGGATGGCCGCCTACGCCGCGATGATCGACCGCGTGGACCAGAAGATCGGCCATCTGTTAGACGCGCTGAAGAAGCACGGCGACTATGAGAACACGCTCATCCTGTTCCTTTCCGACAACGGTGCCTGCGCCGAGCTCTCCGTGACGGGCAAGGGCGATCCCGTGAAGGACCGCGCACCCGGCACCGAGATCACCCTGCCGAGCTACGGGATGGGCTGGGCGAATGCCAGCAACACGCCGCACCGGCTCTACAAGCACTTCACCCACGAAGGCGGTTCCAACACGCCGTTCATCGCCCACTGGCCGGCGCGGATCCAGGCCGGGCGCGACTGGTATCGCGAGCCGGCGCAGTTGATCGACATCATGGCGACGGTGCTCGATCTCACTGGCACGACCTATCCGGCGGAACGGAGCGGCAGGAAGATCCTGCCGCTCGACGGCGTGCCGCTGACGCCGGCTTTCGACGGCAAGCCGCTGGACCGGAAGCAGCCGATCTTCCTCGAACACGAGAACAACGCCTCGGTCCGTGACGGCGAATGGAAGCTGGTCGGCAAGGGCGTCGCGCCGCCGCGCGGGCTCCAGAAGAAGAAGTGGGAGCTTTATCACATCACGGCGGACGGCAACGAGCTGGACGACCTGGCGGCCAGGCATCCCGAGAAGGTCGCGGCGCTGTCCGCACAGTGGGAAGCATGGGCGAAACGTGTCGGCGTGTTCCCGAAGCCGAAGCGATAAGCATTGAACCTCATGATCCGCATCCTCCTCGCCGCCCTGGTACTGGCCACCCCGCTCGCAGCAGCGGAGCGACGGCCGAACATCGTCATGATCTTCATCGACGACATGGGCTGGGGTGATTTCTCGTGCTTCGGCAACGCGGAAGCGAAGACCCCGAACATCGACGCGCTTGCGGCGGGCGGGATCCGCTTCACGCAGTTCTATGTCAATTCACCGATCTGCTCGCCCTCGCGCTGCGCCCTGAGCACCGGGCAGTATCCGCAGCGCTGGAGGATCACGTCGTATCTGAACAACCGTGCCGACAACGAGCGGCGCGGGATGGCCCAGTGGCTCGATCCGAAAGCCCCGGTGCTCGCCCGCATGCTGAAGGCCGGCGGCTACGCGACCGGTCACTTCGGCAAATGGCATCTCGGCGGGCAGCGCGACGTCGATGATGCGCCGCCCATCGCCGCTTACGGCTTCGATGCTTCTCTCACGAACTTCGAGGGCATGGGGCCGAAGCTGTTGCCGCTGACACTCAAGCCCGGCGACACCGATTCAGGCAAGATCTGGGGCGACGCGGAACGCCTCGGCGGCCCCGTCACCTGGATGCAGCGTTCGAAGATCACCTCCGGGTTCATCGACGCCGCGATCCCATTCATCGACCAAGCGGTGGCGGCGAAGAAGCCGTTCTACGTGAACCTCTGGCCGGACGACGTCCATTCGCCCTTCTGGCCGCCGGTCGACCGCTGGGCCGATGGCAAGCGCGCGCTGTATCTGTCCGTGTTGGAGGAGATGGACCGTCAGTTCGGCCGGTTGTTCGATCATCTCCGCGCGAATCCGGAACTGCGCGACAATACCATCGTGCTGATCTGCTCCGACAACGGTCCCGAGCCGGGCGCGGGTTCGGCCGGGCCGCTGCGCGGTACGAAGGGCGGTTTGTTCGAAGGCGGGATCCGTTCGCCGCTGGTCGTTTGGGGGCCGGGATGGCTTGCTGCGGGGAAAGCGGGCAAACGCGACGATCAATCCGTCTTCGCGGCCTTTGATCTCGCGCCCTCGCTGCTGGAATTGGCGGGCATCGCGCCGCCGGAAGGCACGGATTTCGATGGCGAGGACCTGTCCGGGACCCTCACCGGCAAGGCCCCGGCGTCACGGGAAGCGCCGGTTTTCTGGCGCCGCCCGCCGGACCGGAAGATGAGCTTGGCCAAGCCGGCGCTGCCGTTGCCCGATCTGGCGGTTCGCGAGGGCAAGTGGAAGCTGCTGTGCGACTACGATGGCTCCAATCCCTTGCTTTTCGACCTGATGGCGGATCCGGGCGAGGCGCAGAACCTTGCCGCGGAGGAGTCCGGCGTGGTGGCCCGACTGTCGAGGGCAGCGCTTGCCTGGCACCGCTCGATGCCGGCCGACCGGGGGCCGGAACTTGGCAGGAAGAGACCGGCCTCCGGCAAATAGCGGGAGATGCACCACCGGTGCCGTCCGGGAGTCCGGTCTGTCAGGTCGAGTTGAAAGAAGAGTTGGGGGGGCGTTCTGGGGCGGAATCGTCACCGAAGAGCGGATCTCGGTAATCAGGGGAGGGCATCCGGTGTTCCTTTTGTCGCTTGCTCGAAACGCTTTGGATCGCGCGACCGATTGGTTTTCAGAATCCTGCAAGCAGGGTTCCGGGTGCGGTATGACGGGTGTGAAAAAAATTGAGATTTCGAGAAAAGAAAATTCCCCGGGCGGCGTTATATCCCATGTAAGGCCGCTGCGAGAGTGGCACCTTATGAAAAGATCTTGTCAGGGAGTTCTGCTCCCGGCAGGTGGCCCGGCCGGTCGTCCCTTAGGTTTTTGGGTTTTTCCTAAGGAGCACCGGGCGGGCCTCTTTTTTTTGCCCCTGCCGCCCTCCTTTACAAAGCCGGGGGCCTCTGGCATCCCTCCGCGGCCATGTCCGATTTGCCCAAAGCCTACGAACCCCAAGCGGTGGAAGCCAAGTGGTACGCCGCCTGGATCGAGGGGAAATGCTTCGAAGCCGACCCGTCGTCGGAAAAGCCCGCCTATTCGATCGTCATCCCGCCGCCGAATGTCACCGGCATCCTGCACCTCGGACACGTCCTCAACAACACCATCCAGGACGTCCTGGCCCGCCGCGCCCGCCAGAAAGGCATGGAGGTCCTGTGGCTGCCCGGCACCGACCACGCCGGCATCGCCACCCAGGCGAAGGTCGAGCGGGAGCTGCGCGAAAACGAAAAGCTCACCCGCCGCGACCTCGGCCGCGACGAGTTCCTCAAGCGCGTCTGGGCCTTCAAGGACAAGCACGGCGACATCATCATCAACCAGCTCAAGCGCCTCGGCTGCTCCTGCGATTGGTCGCGCGAGCGCTTCACGATGGACGCGGAGTACACGAAGTGGGTCAGCCACGTCTTCGTCGAGCTGTTCAAGGAAGGCCTGATCTACCGCGGCAAGCGGATCGTGAACTGGTGCCCCGTTTCGCTCACCGCGCTGTCTGACGAGGAGGTGGTGATGACCCCGCAGCGCTCGAAGCTCTACTTCATGAAGTACGAGTTCACCGACGCGCCCGGTGAATTCCTCGAGATCTCGACCACCCGCCCCGAGACGCTGATGGGCGACGTGGCGGTGGCGGTGAACCCGAAGGACCCGCGCCACGCGAAGAACATCGGCCGCATGGTCTATCGTCCCTTCCCGCACACGCCGATCCCGGTGATCGCGGACGATCACGTCGACATCGAGTTCGGCACCGGTGCGCTGAAGATCACCCCGGCGCACGACAAGTCCGACTTCGAGATCGGCCTGCGCCACGGGCTGGAGATCATCGACGTCCTCACGCCTGACGGCCACGTGAACTGCCCGGAGGTGCCGGAGCTGCACGGGCTGGACCGCTTCGTGGCGCGGAAGAAGGCCGCCGCGATGCTGGAAGAGCGAGGGCTGTTGCTCAAGGTGGAGGAATACGAGAACAACGTCGGTTTCTCCGAGCGCGCCCACGTGCCGATCGAGCCGCGGATCTCGATGCAGTGGTTCCTCAAGTATCCCTGCGTGAAAGAGGCCGCCGACGCGGTGGCCACCGGCGAGATCCAGTTCCGCCCGGAGCGCTGGGCCAAGACGTACGCCCACTGGATGGAGAACCTCCAGGACTGGTGCATTTCCCGCCAGCTCTGGTGGGGCCACCAGATCCCGGTGTGGTATCGGAAGGACAAACTCGACGATCTCAAGAACGCCGAGTCGCTTGATACGTCCCATTTGTCCCATGGCGACCTATTCGTCGGCGTGGAGCCTCCCGCCGACGCCGACAACTGGGTCCGCGACGAGGACGTGATGGACACCTGGTTCAGCTCCTGGCTGTGGCCCTTCGCCACCATGACGAACGTCGGTGAGAAGAGCGCCACGCTGAAGAAGTTCCACCCGACCACCGATCTGGTGACCGGGCCCGACATCATCTTCTTCTGGGTTGCCCGCATGATCATGGCCGGCTTCCGCTTCGAAGGGGAACTGCCGTTCAAGAACGTCTATTTCACCTCGATCATCCGCGACCTGCAGGGCCGCAAGATGAGCAAGTCCCTGGGCAATTCGCCCGACCCGATCGACCTGATGGAGAAGTACGGCGCCGACGGCCTGCGCTTCGGCCTGATGCGGATCGCGCCGGTCGGGAGCGACGTGCGCTTCGACGAGTCGTCGGTCGAGGAAGGCCGGAACTTCGCCAACAAGCTCTACAACGCCTGCCGCTTCCGCCAGATGGCGGACGAGATCGAGGCGCCCACCGCCGAGGTCGGCGACGACGAGGTGATCGGCATGGCGAACTGCTTCCACGTCGACATCCTGGCCAAGCTCGACCAGCTCGCGGTGGACCTCGAGCGGATCTACGGCGAATACCGTTTCGGCGAGATCGCCCAGCGGCTCTACGACTTCCTGTGGGGCGAGTTCTGCGACAAGTTCCTCGAAGCGGTGAAGGGCGACCTGCGCGAAAGCGCGACGCCGGAAGCCCGCGCGGTCACGCTGTCGGTCTTCGACACCGTGATGAGCCGCTTCTTGCAACTGCTCCATCCCTACATGCCGCACGTGACCGAAGAGCTGTCGCTGCGGATGGGCTATCTGGAGGAAGGCGAGTTCCTGATGCAGGAGCCGCTGCCCGACGAGCCGGTGCTGGCCGGGCTGGCTGCGGAGGAAATCGCCGCCGAGCAAAGCAAAGCCGCCGCGATCTACGAAACCGCCGGACGCGTCCGCAACCTGAAGGCCGAATACCACGTCGGCAGCCGTCGCGACGTGAAGTTGGTGGTGAAGGGCGCGGTCGAGTGGCTGTCGGAGCAGCAGCAAGTGCTCGCCCTGCTTTCCGGGGCGGGGGAGATCGTGCTCGATGCCGCCTACGACGCGCCGAAGGGCACGCCGGTGTCGCTGACCCCGGTCGGCGAGATTTACCTGCCGCTGGAAGGCCTGATCGATGTCGAAGCGGAGAAGATCCGTCTTTCGAGGGAGATCGCCCGCATCGAGCAGGAGGTCGTCCGCTGCGAGACCAAGCTCGGCAACGAAAGCTTCGTCGCCCGCGCCCCGGCCGCGGTGGTGGAGCAGGAAAAAGCGCGCATTGTCGAGTGGCAGGGCAAGCTGGTGCAGCTTCGTGAGATGCTGGCGGGGCTCGGCTGAGTTCTTTGCGCGGCAAGATGAGGGAGCACCCCGGGGCCTGCAGCCGTTCTTTCGGCTTCCTGCCGGGCGGCGCGGGATTGCAGGATGGTCGCATGACTCTCCTCCCCCGTCTCGCCTCCCTCATCCTGTCCACGCGCGCCACCTCCGCGCCGTCCCAGCCCGCCGCGCCGCGTCTCCCTTCCGACCCTCTCTCCTCCAAGCTCGCTGCATGAACGCCGTCGAGATCGAAGAAGCCGTTTCCAAGCTGGCGAAGGAGCCCTTCGACGCCGCGGTCTTCCCCTACGCCTTTCTGGAAGCCTTCGGCAACAAGGCCGCGACGGTGCAGCGGCTGAAAAGCGGGGCGACCAACCAGTCCGACGTCCGGGGCGTACTCCAGCGGAGCAATATCCACCTCAAGACCTGCCCGGAAGGCCACGTGCCGGGCACGCTCAAAGAGCTGCGGGAGAGCCCGGCGACGCTGCGGCACAAGGTGAAGTTCATCCTCGCCACCGATGGCATCGAGCTTCAGGCCGAGTCGCTCGAAGGCGAGGGCGAGACGCTGGCCTGCGAGTTCCAGCGCTTCGACGACCACTTCGGCTTCTTCCTCCCGCTGGCCGGCATTTCCACCGTTCGCCAGATCCGGGAAAACGCCTTCGACATCAAGGCGACCGGCCGCCTGAACCGGCTCTACATCGAGCTGCTGAAGGACAACCCGGAATGGTCCAGCGCCGCCCGCCGGGAAGACCTGAACCACTTCATGGCGCGCCTGATCTTCTGCTTCTTCGCGGAGGACACCGGGATCTTCCAGGGCGACGGCTTGTTCACCACCACCGTCACGCAAATGAGCGCGCGGGATTCCTCGAACACCCACGAGGTGATCTCGGAGCTGTTCCGCGCCATGAACGTCCCGGTCCGCCACCAGGGGAAGCTCGACAACCGCTACCGGGAAGCCAGGAAGATCAAGAGCTGGGCGAACGGCTTCCCCTACGTGAACGGCGGCCTGTTCTCGGACAGCGTGGACGTCCCGCGCTTCAGCAAGATCGCCCGCAGCTACCTGCTCCACGTCGGCGGGCTGGACTGGACGAAGATCAATCCCGACATCTTCGGCTCCATGATCCAGGCGGTGGCGGACGACGAGGAGCGCGGCTCGCTCGGCATGCATTACACCAGCGTGCCGAACATCCTCAAAGTGCTCAACCCGCTCTTCCTCGACGAGCTGCGGGCGAAGCTGGAGGAGGCCGGGGACAACCCGCGCAAGCTGCTGAACCTGCGCCAGCGCATCGCCCGCATCCGGGTCTTCGATCCCGCCTGCGGCTCCGGCAATTTCCTGGTCATCGCCTATAAGCAGATGCGCGAGATCGAGGCGGAGATCAACCGCCGCCGCGGCGAGCCCGATCTCAAATCCATCATCCCGCTCACCAACTTCCGCGGCATCGAGATCCGCCACTTCTCCTGCGAGATCGCCCGCCTCGCGCTGATCATCGCGGAATACCAGTGCGACGTCCTCTACCGCGGCCAGCAGCTCGCGCTGGCGGAATTCCTGCCGCTCGAAGCGGCGAACTGGATCCACTGCGGCAATGCCCTCCGCCTCGACTGGCTGAGCATCTGCCCGCCCACCGGGAAAGGGGTCAAAAATCGCGCGGACGATTTGTTCGACACGCCGCTGGATCAGGCGGAGATCGATTTCGAGAACGAGGGCGGGGAGACTTATATTTGCGGGAATCCGCCTTATCTGGGAAGCAAACGTCAGGAGGAGAATCAAAAGGCTGATCTTCGAGCGATATTTGAGCTCAACACCGAAAATTGGAGATCTTTGGATTATGTGGCTGGATGGTTTAAAAAAGGGGCAGATTATGCAACTTTTACTGAAACTGGAGTGGCGTTTGTCGCAACGAATTCAATTTGTCAGGGCCAGCAAGCAGCAATTCTTTGGCCTCTGATATTCGATAAAAAGCAGCGAATTTCGTTCGCTCACGCATCTTTCAACTGGCGAAATCTGGCCAGCAATAACGCTGGGGTCACTGTCGTCATCGTCGGTTTCTCGTCAAAGTGTAATGGTGCTTTGTTGTTTGAGGAGGGCGAGCAAGGTGAAGTTGAAACGAGGCGCGTTCCTTCGCTGAATGCTTACCTGATCCCAGCAGCAGATACGTTTGTAGAATCGCAGCGAACTCATCTCTCGAATCTCCCTCAGTTTGATCGAGGGAATTCACCTACAGACGGAGGAGGTCTGTTGTTGGATTCCGATTCGTTAGAAGAGCTCCAGTTGAACGATGACCAGATACGAACATTCGTTCGTCCATTCGTAGGGTCGATGGAATTGATTCGAGGTCTTAGTCGGTTTTGTTTGTGGGTTGATGATAGCCGACGGAAGGAGGCAGAGGCTCTGCCTAGCCTCCAAAAAAGGTTCGAAGATGTTCGTCGTTTCCGTCTAGCCAGTAGCAAGGCTGCGACGGTGAAGGCTGCTGCGTGGCCCTATAGATTTGACGAGAGAAAGCCTTTGCCGGAAACACCTGTTATTTGCGTTCCAATCACCAGTTCTGAGAATCGGCACTACTTGCCAGCAGGACTATTAGAGAGAGGGACGGTCGTCTCCAACCTTGCGTTCGCGATGCCGTGTAAGGACCTTTGGGTTTTTGGTTTGGTGGTCTCGAAGATGCTGCTTGCGTGGGTTGCTGCCGTGTGTGCTCGCATGAGAACTGACTATCGGTTTACGAACACACTTTGCTGGAACACCTTCCCCGTCCCGCCGCTGACCGCGCAGAACAAGGCCGACCTGACGCGCTGCGCGGAGGACATCCTGCTGGCGCGGGAGGCGCATTTCCCGGCGACCATCGCCGACCTCTACGATCCGGAGACGATGCCCGCCGACCTGCGCGCCGCGCACGAGCAGAACGACGAGACGCTGGAGCGCATCTACCTCGGCCGGCGCTTCAAGAACGACACCGAGCGGCTGGAGAAGCTCTTCGAGCTCTACACCCAGATGACCGCCAAGGCCCCGGCTAAGAAGGCGGCAGGGAGGAGGAAGGCATGAATGACGAGAATCCCGTAAGTTTGACCCCGCCGCCCGCCGGCTACTCGGAATGGTTGGGCGACATCAAAAGGCAGATTCACGAGGCCCAGCAACGAGCCGCGCAAGCACTGAATCTCCAGTTGGTCTCCCTCTATTGGACGCTCGGCAGGGCGATCCTGGATCAGCAGGAACAACAGGGCTGGGGAGCGAAGATCATTGACCGCTTGGCGCAGGATTTGCGGACGAATTTTCCCCAGATGAAGGGATTCTCCCGCACGAACCTCATGTACATGCGGGCGTTTGCCGAAGCATGGTCCACCGAGGAAATTGGCCAAGGGGTGCTTGGCCAATTGGAGGGGCCGGCAATGGTCCACCCGCTGGTGGACAAATCGGGATCGGGTCCAATTGTCCAGCAGCTGTTGGACAAATTGCCTTGGGGGCACCATTGCGTCCTCCTCGACAAGCTCAAGATCCGCGAAGACCGCCTCTGGTACGCCGCGAAAGCCATCGAGCACAACTGGTCGCGGAACATCCTGGTCATGCAGATCGAGACCCGCCTGATCGAACGCAGCGGCACGGCGGTGACGAATTTCGCCCTCACCCTGCCCAAGCCGGAGTCCGATCTGGCGCGGGAGTCGCTCAAGGATCCGTATCGCTTCGACTTCCTCGGCCTGGGCGAAGAGGCGCAGGAACGGGAGATCGAAAACGCGCTGGTGAAGCACGTCACCGACTTCCTGCTGGAGCTCGGCGCGGGCTTTGCCTTCGTCGGCCGGCAGGTCCTGCTGGATGTGGGCGGCGACGAGTTCTTCCTCGATCTGCTCTTTTACCACCTGAAGCTCCGCCGCTACCTGGTGATCGAGCTGAAGGCCGGTAAATTCAAGCCGGAGCACCTCGGGAAGCTGGGCTTTTACCTGACCGCGGTGGACGCCCAGATGAAGCACCCGCAGGACGGCCCGACCATCGGACTGCTGCTCTGCAAAAGCAAAAACAAGGTGGTGGCCGAATACGCGCTGCGCGACAAGACGCAGCCGCTGGGGGTGGCGGATTACCAGCTCGTCGAATCCCTGCCGCCCGAACTGCAAAGCAGCCTGCCGAGCATCGAGCAGATCGAGCGCGAGCTGGCGGGCGACACCCTGAACGATTCCGAAGAACCCGCATGAGCGATCCGCAATCCATCCCCTCCGTCTCCGTCACCTACGCCCGGGACGGTCGCTCGACCCGCCCGAACGAGCTGGGCATGCGCCCAATGCAAGAGCGCGCCTACCAGAAGCGCGGCGAGCAGTATCTGCTGATCAAGTCGCCGCCGGCCTCCGGCAAGAGCCGGGCGCTGATGTTCATCGCGCTGGACAAGCTGGCGAACCAGGGCGTGAAGCAGGCGCTGATCGTGGTGCCGGAGCGATCGATCGGCGCGAGCTTCCACGACGAGCCGCTGAGCCAGCACGGCTTCTTCGCCGACTGGAAGGTCGATCCGCGCTGGAACCTGTGCGACGCGGCGGGGTCCGACAGCGGCAGCAAGGTGGAGGCGGTGAAGACCTTCCTCGGCAGCGACGACAAGGCGCTGGTTTGCACCCACGCGACCTTCCGATTCGCGATGGAGAAGTTCGGGCCGGAAGTCTTCGACGACCGGCTGATCGCCGTGGACGAGTTCCACCACATTTCCGCGAATCCCGACAACCGCTTGGGCGAGCACGTCCGCCAGCTTATGGCGCGGGGCAAGACCCACGTCGTTGCGATGACCGGTTCCTACTTCCGCGGCGATGCGGAGGCGGTGCTGCACCCGGATGACGAATCGAAGTTCGATACCGTCACCTACACCTACTACGAGCAGCTCAACGGCTACGAATACCTGAAGCAGCTCGACATCGGTTACTTCTTCTACAGCGGCAGCTACATCGACGACATCGTCAAGGTGCTGGATTCCGATCTGAAGACGATCCTGCACATCCCGCACGTCGCTTCCCGGGAGAGCACCCGGCGGGGCAAAGACACGGAGGTCGGCGAGATCCTCGGGGCGGTGGGAGAATGGAAGGGCAAGGACCCGGTGACCGGCTTCGACCTGGTGGAGCGCGCCGACGGGCGGATCCTGAAGGTGGCCGACCTGGTGGATGACGGTCCCGACAGGCACGCCAAGGTGCTGGCCGCGCTGAAGGATCCGGCGCAGAAGAACAACCGAGACCACGTGGACATCATCATCGCGCTCGGGATGGCGAAGGAGGGCTTCGACTGGATCTGGTGCGAGCACGCATTGACCGTAGGCTACCGCTCCAGCCTCACGGAGATCATCCAGATCATCGGCAGGGCGACCCGCGACGCGCCGGGCAAGACGCGGGCCCGCTTCACCAATCTGATCGCCGAGCCGGACGCCAGCGAGCAGGCGGTGACCGAGGCGGTGAACGACACCTTGAAGGCCATCGCGGCGAGCCTGCTGATGGAGCAGGTGCTGGCCCCGCGCTTCGAGTTCAAGCCGAAGCACCCGAACAACGAGCCGACGCCCGGCTTCGACTACGGTCCCGGCGGCTACGATCCGGCCAAGACGAACATCGGCTACAATCCGGTGACCGGGAACATCCAACTGGAGATCAAGGGCCTCGCCGTGCCGAAGAGCAAGGAGGCGGAGCGCATCTGCCAGGAGGACTTGAACGAGCTGGTCACGGCCTTCGTGCAGGACAAGCCCGCGCTGGAAAAGGGCTTGTTTGCCGGGGAGGAACTGGTTCCCGAGGAGCTGACCCAGGTGCGGATGGGGAAGATCATCCAGGAAAAGTTTCCCAATCTGGACGACGAAGACCGCGAAGCCGTCCGTCAGCATGCCATCGCGGCGCTGAACCTGGTGCAGCAGGCGAAGAAGGCGCTGGATGAAGAAAGCAACGACTCCGGTGGCGGTGGCGGTGGCGGTGGAAGCAGTGGCGAGGAAGCCAGGAACACCGCGCTGATCGACGGCGTGCGGAAGTTCGCGATGGATGTGAAGGAGTTGGAGATCGATCTGATCGACCACATCAACCCCTTCAGCGAGGCCTACGCCATTCTTGCCAAAGCGATGAACGAGGAGCGCTTGAAGCTGGTGGCGGAGGCGATTGCCGCCAAGCGGACGAACCTGACGCCGGATGAGGCGAAGGACCTTGCCATCCGGGCGTTCCGCTTCAAGAAAGAGCGGGGACGGCTGCCGTCCGTGACTTCGCAAGATGCGTGGGAAAAGCGCATGGCGGAAGGAGCGGCGGCGTTCGTTCGTTTCAAGGATGAAGGGCGCTATGAGTGAGATCGACCTCGATGAACTCCGGTCGGAGCTGAGCGGCTACGCCAAACCGGCGAAGGGCGGCGCCAGCTCCGCGAAAGAGCAGCGGATCATTGCGGGCTTCGAGGAGATCGAGCGCTTCGTCTCGGAGCACGACCGCCTGCCGCAGCATGGCGAAGATCGGGACATTTTCGAAAGGCTCTATGCGGTGAGGTTGGACCGGATCCGTGGGTCCGCGGAGTGCCGGGCGGTGCTGAAGGAGCGGGATCCCCGCGGTTTGCTTTCATCGGCACCAATCGGGCGGGGCACCGGCGGTCTGCGCGAAGAACCGGGCGGGGACCGGCCGGGTACCGCGGTGGCGGAGGTGCCGAGCGATGACGAGCTTCTGTCCGCCCTGCGCGGGGACGATGGGGAAGAACGCGATATCGCGGAGCTAAGGCACGTGCGTTCCCGGGAAGAGATTCGCGCGGCGGAGGAGGTGGCGAAGAGGAATCCCTGTGAGGATTTCGATGCGTTCCGGCCGGTCTTCGAGCGGGTGCAGCAAGAGTTGTCGAGCGGCCAGCGGCAAACCTTCAAGTACAAGGATTACGCCAACGTGCAGAAGGGCGACTTGTTCATTCTGGATGGCCAGAAGGTCATCGTGGCGGACATGGGCGAGGAATTCGTCAGCGAATACGGCAGGCCCGACCGCCGGCTCCGGGTCGTTTATGACAACGGCACGGAAAGCGACCTGCTGCTGCGCTCGCTCCAACGGGCGCTGAACAAGGACAAGGTCAGCCGCCGGATCACGGAGCCGGATTTCGGGCCTCTTTTCTCGGGTGAAGAAGAGGAAGATGACATCCCTTCGGGCTACATCTACGTGCTGCGCAGCAAGTCGGATCATCCGTTTGTCGCCGAGAACCGGCTGGTGCTGCACAAGATTGGAGTGACCGGAGGCGAGGTGAAGGTGCGGATCGCCAATGCAAGGAAGGATCCCACTTACCTGCTGGCGGACGTTGAGATCGTCGCGACCTACAAGCTCGCGCAAATCAACCGGAAGCGGCTGGAAGCGCTGCTTCACAAGTTTTTCGGCAGCGCGCGTCTGGATTTCGAGCTGAAGGACCGCTTCGGTTTCGAGGTGACTCCTCGCGAGTGGTTTCTTGCGCCCTATGCGGTGATCGAGGAGGCGATTGGGAAGCTGATGGACGGGAGTATCGGAAACTACCGTTATGAGCCAGCCACCGCGGAGATTGTTCCAGTTGCTTCGTAGGGCAGCCCGTCTCGGGCCGCAATCCAGTCAACATGACTGAGGCTGTCAATATGCGGAGCGTGCCATCCCTCAGGGACCATCGCGGTTCAGGCTGTATGGCGGTTCCCGCGGCGCATCGGTAGTTCACCCGGCTGCTAAACCGGTCAGACAGGGACCTGTGGGATGGACACGGCGAACCGGTTCCTCCGTGCCCGGATGAGGCCTTGCCAGCCGCGCCCGGTTGCCTAGGCTCGGGCTTTCGCACCGGGGGGATGTCGGAACTCAAGAACATCGATGGAATCGGCACGGACGAGGCCGAGTTGCTGGTCGCCACCGGCTGGACGGACGCCCATGCCTTGGCGCGGGCGGACATCGAGGTGCTGCTGAAGGAGATCAAAGCGGCCAACGAGATGCTGCGGATCGTCCCGCGGACCCCGGAGCGGAAGAAGGTGGAGCGCTGGATTTCGGCCGCCGGCCGGATGATCGAGCCGGGAGCGGCGAAGCCGGCCGGGAGAAAGGCAGCGGCCCCGCGCGATGCAGCCCCGCCGGATAAGCCCCGCCGTGCGAGCCGCGCCAAGTCCGCGGCGAAGTCGGCCACGAAGGATCCGCTTCCCGCTTCAAGGCCGGCGAAGTCCGCCGCTTCCGAGCCGCCCGAGGACTCCGGCGAAGCCGAGCTCAAGGCCCTTTCCGGGCCGGTCAATTTCGAGGCGGAGCCCGACGTGATCGAGATGCTTGCCGCGGCGCCTTTCGCGCTGCCGATTCCCGCCCGGATGCTGGCGGAGCGGGGAATCGCGCCGTCGGAGATTCCGGTGGCGCCGGTGCTCAACCGCGCCTTCGGGGACATGGAAGTCCGGGTGATGGTCGAGAAACCCCGGCGCAAGGACTTGCCCGCCGCACCGGCCGCGAGCCGTCGCGCGACCGCGAGCGGGGCGGTGCAGGTGGCCGATCTCGGCTTTTCCGTCGGCCGGCGCGGGATCGACGTTGCCAAGGTCCGGACGATCGAGGAAGCGCAGGGCGACGCCCCTCCGGTGCGCGCCGCCTCGACCCGGGCCGGGATGGAGGACGAGCGGATCGCCCTGCTGCGCGCGCCGCGTCCTGAAACGAACGCCGGACGCAAGCCGGGATCGAAGTTCTACATCCGCGGCGTGCTGCACGACCGGCCTTTCATGGTCTGGTTCGGCGGCCTGTTCCTGATCCTGCTCCAGCTTTGCCTGCCGCTGGCGGTGGTGGCGGCGCCCTTGCTGATCCTTTCCGACCTGATGCCGGAGAAGTTCCCGTGGGTGCCTCATTGGATCATCGCCTTTCCGATCGCCCTGCCGGTGCTGGGGCTGCTTTACGCCTTCGTCGGCACCCGCGCGAAATGCCGGGTCTGCGCCCAGCGGATCTACGTGCCGAAGCAGTGCCTGAAGAACAAGAAGGCGCACCACCTGCCGGTCTTCGGCTACATCGGGGCGGTGGCGATGCACGTGCTGGCGTTCCGATGGTTCAACTGCACGTTCTGCGGGACCTCGATCCGGATCAAGAAGTGAGAACCGGGCCGCCGCTCCGGAACCGGTGGGTCCGTGCCGGGTGGCTGGCGTTGGTGATCGCGGCGGGCCTGGGTTCGCGTTCGGCGGGTGCATCGGTCTTGCCCGGCTGGGTCGCGGCCTATGCCGGGGACACCCTGTGGGCGCTGATGGTATTCCTGGGGCTCGGGCTGCTCTTTCCCGCGGCGCGGACGGGTATCCTGGCAGCAGCGGCGCTGGGGATCTCCTTTGCGGTGGAGTTCAGCCAGCTCTGGGAGGCGAACTGGCTTGACCGGATCCGCGCGACACGGCCCGGCGCTCTGGTGCTGGGCAGGGGCTGGGTGGCGACGGATCTGCTGTGCTACGCCGTCGGGGTGGGGATCGGGGTGGCGGGGGAGGTGGTGGGGAGAAAGTGCCGGGTGCCGAGTGCCGAGTGATCAGTGATCAGTGATCAGTGATCAGTGATCAGTGATCAGTGGAAAGACAGGGGACAGGGGACAGGGGAAGCAGCGGGGAAGTATGCGGTAGCGCTTCCGTTCACTCGCGGTTCTTGGTGTCGATGACGATGGTGACGGGGCCGTCGTTGATGAGGGCGACTTGCATGTCGGCGCCGAAGCGGCCGCGGCCGACGGGTTTGGCGAGTTCTTGATCGAGGGCTTCGCAGAAGCTCCGATAGAGCGGCTCGGAGATTTCGGGTCGCGCGGCGCGGATGAAGGAGGGGCGGTTGCCCTTTTTTGTCGAGGCGTGGAGCGTGAACTGGCTGACGACAATGGCGTCGCCGCCGGTGTCGGTGAGGGCGAGGTTCATCAGGCCGGCCTCGTCGGGGAAGATGCGCATGCGGGCGATCTTCGGAGCCAGCCAGGCGATGTCTTCGGCCGCGTCGCCGTCCTCGATGCCGAGCAGCACGAGCAGGCCGCTGCCGATGGAAGCGACCGTTTCGCCGGCGATGCTCACGGAGGCGGAGGAAACGCGTTGGACGACGGCGCGCATGGGGGCGGTGAGTCGGCCGGATCTAGTAGACCGGCACGCCGGGATCGATCTCGGTGGACCATTGGTGGATGCCGCCGGACATCGACCAGACCTGTTGGTTGCCGCGGGAGCGCCAGTGGCTGGTGGCGCGGAGCGAACGCATGCCGTGGTGGCAGTAGATGATGGCGGGGCCTTCGGGGACCGGAGCGCCGCCGAAAGAGGAGAGGGGAACGAGCCGGGCGCCTTCGATGCGGTTGAAGCGCCATTCGTCGTCCTCGCGGCAGTCGATCAGGGCGATCTCACCACGGGCGATGGCGGGAAGAAGCTCCGCCACCCGGCCGGGAGTGATTTCCATGCCCGCTTCCGGGTCCGGCAGAAGTCCGCTCATCGCTCGACGATGACCGGGGTTCCAACCGGGGCGTTTTCGAAGAACTTCTGGGCCATGCGATCGGGCATGCGGACGCAGCCGTGTGAGGCGGCGTAGCCCGGCAGGTAGCCGGTGTGCATGCCGATGGCCGGGGCGAAGTTCAGGTAGTTGAACATCGGCGCACCCTCGTAGTAGCAGCCGGGAGGCACCGGTTCATTGTGGGCTTCGGCGTCGTCGTCGACGATCCGGTCGGTGCCCTTTTCCTTGAACATGCCGTAGCTGGAGGAGCGGTGGTTCTTGATCTTCTTGTTGACCTTGTATGTGCCGGACGGCGTGCCGCGGCCTTCCTTGCCGGTGGAAATCTTGGACACGCCGGCAAGCACCCCGCCCTTGTAGAAGAAGGCCTTCTGCTGGGTGAGGTTGATGCGGATGGAAGCCGGCCCGGTCAAGTGGTCGCCGTCCCAATACGACACGTCGTCGGGGATCGGGCTGGATTTCCAATCGTGCTCCCGCTTGCCGTCGAAGCCGGCGAGGTAGCGCGACTCGCCGCGCATGTTCGCCATCGTGCCATCGAGATCGGCGCAGGAAAAGGCGAGCAACGAAAGCAGCGCGGTGGAGAGGTGGAAGGCTTTCATGGTGATTCGGATGCGCGGATTATTAAGCCCTGCGGGATGCCGGGTCAAGGGTGGGGCGGGGAGGCATGCCGGGCCGGCGTTCAGCGCACCGTCGCGGCGATCTCGCCGGCGAGGCGGCCCAACAGGCGGCTCTGAGCGGCGGCGACGGCGTCGAAGCCATCGGCGGCGAGGGGCTCGGTGCCGGACCAGGATTTCGAGGCGATCATGCGGCGGTCGGGCAGGGAATAGACGCGCCAGGCGGCGTCGAGCACGGCATCGCCGTCGGCGGTGCCGTGGAGTTGGCGGATGTCGAGGGTGACCTGGTAGCGCAGTTCGCCATCGCTGCCCCAGGGGTAGGTGCGGATGTTGCCGGTGCCGAGGCGGCGGCCGAGGTTGGTGGCGGTGACGCGGGCGATGTTCTCTTCAAGATCGCCCGCCCAGCGATGGGATTCGGCGACGGACATGCGGTTGCCGCTTTCCTGAAACACGAGGTTGGAGCGGTCGAGATAGCCGGCAAGGGACACCGGACCGACGCCGATGGCGGTGCCGCCGCCGGAGGGCGCGGGGCCTTCGGCGGTGAGGACGTAGAAGGATTTGGGCGTGGCGCAGCTGCTGACGACGAGGGCGAACGCGAGAACGAAGAGGCGTTTGAAGTTCCAAGTGATCCCCCTTCGCCAAGGCTTCGGGGGACAAGTAAGTGCCAAGTGCCAAGAAAGGCAGGAAGAACCTTGGGGCGGTATCGGTTGGCTGTTCATTGGCACTTGGAACTTCTAACTTGGAACTTCGCCGATTGGCACTTGGAACTTCTAACTTGGAACTTAACGCCCTTTGGCGCGGGGCTTGGGGTCGCCGGAGCCTTCGCGGCCGAAGAGCAAGGAGTTGGGCTTTTCCTCGATGGAGTCGGAGAGCGTCTTGAAGGAGCGGAGGGCGGAGCGGAGTTCGTCGAGGGTGCGACTGAGATCGCCTTGGACAGCACCCTGCGGGCCGAGGCTTTCGACGCTGCTGCGGACTTCCTTCAGGGTTGCCTCGAGCTCCGCGGTGAGGTTCTGGGTGTTGTCGCTGGCGAGCAGCTTTTTGGCTTCCGCAAGCATCGCCTCGGCCTCGTCGAGAGTGCCGCGGACGTCCTTGACGGTCACGGCGATCTCGTCGGCGGCGTTGCCGAACTTGGTTAGGGTGCTTTCGAGCGGGAGGGCTTCGAGCTTGGCGAGGATGGCGTTGACCTTGTCCTGCAGCAGGGCGAGGCCGGAGGATTCGGTGGGGATGACGTCGAAGTCGCCGATCCGCGTGAGTTCGGCGGGAGCGGCGGCGGGGATGAAGTCGAGGTCGATGAAGAGCGCGCCGGTTAGGAGCGAGCCGGTGCTGAGCTTGGCGCGGAGGCCGCGGCGGACGGATTCGGCGAGGACTTGTCCCTGGTCCTTGATGTCCTCGAGTGCCTTGCTGAGCGTGTCCGTGTCGATCTCGATGAGGACCGGCACGCGGGAGTCGCCGACGGGGGAGTGCGCGAAGCTGATCTCTGCCACCCGGCCGAGCGGGATGCCGCGGAACTCCACGGGGGCGCCGGGGGAGAGGCCGCGGACGGACTGGTCGAAGAAGAGCAGGATGCGGTGGTCGGGCGTGAAGACGGACTTCAGGGCGGCATCCTCGTCGGGATAGAGTTCGAAGGTGGCGCCGTCCTCGATGGGTTCGCCGCGTTTGCCGCCTTTCGGTACGGCGAAGGAAGCGCCGCCGGAAAGCATGGCCTGGAAGGAAGGCGTGCTGAGCTTGAAACCATCGGCCCCGGCGGTGACATCGATCCCGCTGGTGTTCCAGAAGCAGGTCCCCTGGCGGACGAGGCCGGCGTATTCCTCCTCGATGAAGACGTCGAAGCGGATGCGGCGTTGCTCGATCTCGAGGATGCGGCTTTCGACCCGCCCGACTTCGAAGCCGCGGTGATAGATCGGCGAGCCGACGGTGAGGGAGCCGGCGTCTTCGGCCACCAGGGTCAGGCGGAGGCCGGGCACGCTGGCCTTGGTGACGGGCGGTTCCTCGAGTCCGACGTAGTGGTGGACGGGGTTGGTGCCGTCGCCGGGGTCGATCTCGAGGTAGGCGCCTTCGAGCAGGGTGCTGGCACCGGAGACCGAGCCGGCGGAGAGGCGTGCTTTAACGACCCAGAAGCGGGTGCCTTCGCGCAGCAGCGCGGCGTGGCCGGGGTCCATGCGGACCTGGGCGACGACGGATCCGAGATCACCGGCGAGATCGATTTCCTCCACCACGCCGACACGGACCGAGCGGCAGCGGACTTCGGTGACGCCGGCCTTGATGCTTTCGGCCGTCTCGAAGCGGATATGGGCGATCGGGCCGCGGCCGGCGTAGTGCTTCCAGACGAGGCCGCCGGCCACGATCAATGCGAGCAGGGGCACCAGCCAGACGCTGCTCCAGCGGCGGCGGTGGCGGATCACGGCCCGGGGTTCGGCGGACTCTTCGCTCATGGGGAATCGGGGATCTCGGCTCCGACGTGGCGGTCCCACAGCAGGCGGGGGTCGAAGCTCATGGCGGCGAACATGGTCAGAATGACCACGGCTGCAAAGGAAACGATGGCCGGGCCGGAAAGGACGGTCGTGATGGCTCCGACCTGGACCAGGGCGACGAGGATGGCGACGACGAAGACATCGATCATCGACCAGCGGCCGACGAGTTCGGTGATGTGGTAGAGGCGGGTGAGGTTTTTCGGCGAGGTGCGGGCCTTGCCGGAGGCGGCGAGGCAGAGCCAGGCGAGGGCCAGCATCTTGAGGATGGGGATCAGGATGCTGGCGGCGAAGATGATGACGGCCACCAGGTGGTCGCCCTTTTTCCAGAAGTTCAGGACGCCCGACATGATGGTGTCGTAGGAGGTGCCGCCGACGCCGCCCACCGCCATGATGGGCATCAGGTTGGCGGGGAAATAGAGGGCGATGGAGGCGGCGAGGAAGGCCCAGGTGCGTTCGAGGCTGTGGGGTTTCCGCAGGTGGAGCGGGCTGTGGCAGCGCGGGCAATGGCCGAGCGCGACCGGGCTGACCTTCCCGCACAGGTGGCAGGAGGCGAGCCCTTGTTCGGCGGCGCTGCGGATGTCCATCAGTCGTGTTCCCCGAGGGCGATCTCGAGGCGGTCCCAGAGTTCGAGGCGGTCGATGCCGGCGATGGCGGCCGCCGTGCAGATCACCAGCCCGGCCATCGCCCAAAGGCCGGTGCCGAGGTGGATGTCGCCGACGGCACCGAGTTTCAAGAGCGCGACAAGGATGCCGAAGAGAAACACTTCCAACATGCTCCAGGGTTCGCACAACTGGAACCAGCGGGTGACGGCCTTGGCACCGGGCAGGGCGATGCCGAAGCGCAGCGGGGCGGCGACGTAGAGGAGCCCGCCGACCAGCACGAAGGGCGCGACCATGGTGAAGAAGACCGTGCCGAGGGCGATGGCGGGATTCCCGTCGCGCCACATCGCGGCGGCGGCTTCCAGGATGGTGAGTTCGCGGCGGACGCTGCCGGCGGTGACGGTCAGGCTGGGGAAGAGGTGGACCAGCAGCATGAAGATCAGCGCGGCGGAGGAGAAGCCGGTGGCGCGGGCGAGCGAGCGCGGGCGATTCTGATAGAGCATCTCGCCGCAGCGGCAGCAGTGGGCGGCATCGCCCTCCGGCAGGCGCGGCGCTTCCTGGAGGGCGTCGCAGAAGTGGCACGCCACCTGGATCGGTGCGTCGTCAAGACGCGGCCAGGAGAGTCCGGGCAGGTGGCGTTTCATGGTTGGGCGGAGCGCCGGTTTCAGCCGGCGAGGGAGAGAAGAGAGGGGGGCGAAAAGTCATGCCGGCTGAAGCCTGCGCTCCTCACGCGGTTGGCTCAAAGCGGCCGCGCGTAGGTGTTGCACCGGTTGTGCCAGCCTTCGCGCCAGCGGGCTTCGCCGCGGTCGGCGGGGGCGTTCTCGATGCGGCGGGAGAGCATGCGTTTGGCGCTGGCGGCGAACTCGGCGGCGGCGGGCTGGCCGGCGGGGACGTCTTTCATGCTGCCGAGCACCTGGAGCAGTCCCCAGCCCTTGCCCTGGTAGCGCTCGGACGGCTGGGTGCCGTCGCCCTTGAAGTTCACGTAGTCGATCAGCGCGTAGGTGCCGTTCGGGGTGGAGGCGACCTTGTTGTAGTTGCTTTGCAGCCGGGCGCGGTCGGAGGCCGGGGCGGCGGCGAGGACCTTCGGCAGGGCGGCGCGGGAGCGGGCGATGATGAAATCGGTCTGCAGCGGCACGTTGGCCGCCAGCCACTGCCGAAGGGCGGTGAGGCGGGGGCCGCGGAAATCCTGCTGGAAGGCGGCCTTGGTGGTCCAGGGCGAGTGGCGTTCGAGGGCGACGGCCGGCGGCTGGGCGCCTTGCTGGCGGGCGAAGGCGACGAATTGCGGCCAGCTTTCCTCGAAGCGGCCGTTGAAGCCGGCGGGGTACCAGATGAAGTGGCCGATCCCCATCGACGGGAATTCCTCGCCGGCGTTCCAGGTGGTCAGGCCGTCGACGGTGCCGCCGCACTCGTTCTGCCAGATCTTTTTGCCGATGGCGGCCTTCTGGGCGGCGGTGAGCGAGCTGGCCGGCGGGGTGGCCGCGGCCTGGCCGGTGAGGGGCGACGGGCCGCAGGCGGCGAGGGCCAGGCTGGCAAGGACGATGAAACGGAAGGATTGCACGGCGGCGTATTTCCACGACTTTCGGCGCAACCGCAAGCAGGACATGGACAAGATTCCCTGGGACAAGCTCTTCAAACTCACCGGCTACGACGTGGTGAAGCTCCTCCTCACCGCATTCATCATCCTGATGGTGACCAAGGTGCAGCTCTTCAGCGACCGGCTTTCGGCGCTGCTGATCGCGCTGCCCTTCACCTCGCTGGTGGCGATGTTCTGGATGCAGGCGGAGAAGCAGCCGGTGGAAAAGATCGCCAACCATGCCGAGGGGACCTTCTGGTTCGTGCTGCCGACGCTGCCGATGTTCCTGATCCTGCCGTGGATGCTGCGGCACGGCTGGGGCTTCTGGCTGGCGCTGGGGGTGAACTGCCTCCTCACCACCGGGTTTTTCTGGCTCACGGTGGTGGTTCTGCGCCGCTTCGGCATCAATCTGATGTGATTTTGGCAGGATTCGGTTTTTGCCCTTGTCATTCCGGGGGTGATTTGATCTTTCCCGCCCTCCGGCCGATGCAGGTCGTCGCGGAATTCCAGGCACGGCATGTCTCCCGATAACATCGTTCCCATCGAGCAGCCGAAGCCCCATTCCCGGTTTCCAGGTACACCCATGAAAAGTGATCTTGTCGAGAAGGCGTCCGAGATTGTCAGCGATCCGCTGGTGCTGATCAACATGGTCTCCAAGCGGGTCCGCCAGTTGAACAGCGGCCGTTCGCCGTTGATCCCGACCCGCCCGAGCATGGGTGCCGCGGACATCGCCCTGACCGAAATCATCGAGGGCAAGATCCGTCTGGTCCCCGGCGGTGCCACGGAGTCGCCTTGAGCGGCCCGCCGCGCCCGATGGTGGCGTGACAACCCATGAGTGCGGAAATTTCCAACAACCGGAAGGCCCGCCGCGATTTCAACATCTCGGAAACCTACGAGGCCGGGATGGAATTGAAGGGCACCGAGGTCAAATCGATCCGGGCGGGAAAAGTGAACATTTCCGACGCGTTCGCGCGGGTCGAGAGAGGCCAGCTTTTCCTCTACGGCTGCGACATCCAGCCGTGGGAAACGGCGGGCAAGTTCTTCCAGCACGAGTTGAAGCGCCCGCGGCGGCTGCTGGTCCACAAGAAGGAGATTCTCAAACTGGACCAGGCGACCTCGGTCAAGGGGGCGTCGCTGCCTTGCCTGCGGATGTATTGGAAGAACGGCCGGGTGAAGGTCGAGCTGGGCGTCGGCAAGGGCAAGACCCACTCCGACCTGCGGCATAGCCTGAAGGAAAAGGTCGAGCTGCGGGAAGCCCAGCGCGAGGTGGCGAGGTTCAACCGGCAGTAGGTGTCGCGGATGGCGCGGGCGCGCGGGCTGGAGGCCCACCGGGTGCGCGGAGGCTCCGCCCCGCAGAAGCACGGGAGGGTTCACGCTTCGGCGATGCGGGCCGAAACAACCAGCGGCTGCTTGGGGGCCACTCTGCGGGCCGGAGGCTCCGCGCACCCGGTGGGCTCCGCCCTTTGGCACTTGGAACTTCCTCCTTGGAACTTCATCCTCCGGTCATGCGACGCCTCCGAAACGACCTTCCCTACACCTTTCGGCCTCCGCGGCCGGCGGCATGGTTCCGGCCGCTCGGTTGCTTGGCGAACCGGGCCTTGTTCATCGATCGCAAGTACCGCGTCGCGCGGCTTGAGGTCGACGGCTTTCAAAAGGTGCGGGAGCTTTGCCGGGCAGGTCATGCCGTGCTGCTGGCGCCCAACCACGCCGACCATTCGGACCCGCACGTGATGATCGAAGCGATCGCCCGCCACGGGATGCATCCGCATTTCATGGCCGCGCGCGAGGTGTTCGAGATCAGCAAGGCCGGGGCCTGGGCGCTCCAGAAGATGGGCGTGTTTTCGGTGGATCGCGACGGTCCCGATCTTTCCGCGATCAAGACGGCGATCCAGCTGCTGGAAAAGACCTGCGACCCGCTGGTGATCTACCCGGAGGGAGAGATCTATCATCACCACGAGCGACTCGATCCCTTGCACGAGGGCGTGGCTTCGATCCTGCTGAAAGCGGCGGCCCGGCTGGAAGGCGGCAAGCAGGCCTTCCTCGTTCCGGTCGGCATCCGCTTCCGCCATGATCCGGCGGTCGAGCCGACTTTCTGCGGCCGCCTGGCCCGGCTGGAGGACCGGATCGGCTGGACTCCCCGGCCGGCGATGCCTCTGGACGAGCGGATCCTGAGGCTGGGCACGGGCTTGCTCGGCCTGAAGGAAATGGAACACCTCGGCGAAGCGGGCCGCGGACCGCTCCAGGAGCGGCTGGCCACCTTGTGCGAGTCTCTGCTGTCCGCCGCCGAAGCCCGCCAGGGTCGCGATGCCAAAGCCGCGACCGCACCCGAACGCGTCCGGGCCCAGCGCTACCGGATCCGCCGCCGCCTGCTCGATCTCGAGAATCCTCCGTCGCCCGCCGAGCGGACCTTGCTGCTCGACGACCTCGACCGCGTCTTCACGGCGCTCCAGGCGCACAGCTACATCGGCGACTACCTGCTCGCCGAGGCGACGCTGGACCGCCGTGCCGAGACGATCATGAAGCTGGAGGAGGACCTGCTGGGCTTCCCCAACTATCCGGCCCCGCGGGTTGCCCGGGTGTTCGCCGGGGATCCCTTGCCGGTCAGCGAGATGCTGGCTTCCGGCGAAATCCCGTCGAAAGGCGGCGCCGGTCCCCTGACCGCCTTGCTGGAGAAGCGTTTGACCGAAATCCTCGCCCGCCTCTGACCCATGGTACCTTTTGTCGCCCTGCTGCTGATCGTGGTGGTCTCGCTGTTGCTGGTACAACTCGGTGCCAACGCCTTGAACCTGACCGGCATGTCCCGTTCCGCCTCGCAGTTTCAGGCGGCCTCGGCATTCTTCGGGGTCGGCTTCACCACCCGCGAGGCCGAGATGGTGGTCGAGCACCCGGTCCGGCGGCGGATCATCCTGCACCTGATCATTGCCGGCAACATCGGGCTCACCTCCGCTCTGGCGACCCTGGTGGTGACCTTGCTCCAGTCGAACCAGATGGACCACCATTTCTGGCTGATGGCTCCGCTCTTGCTCGCCGGGGTCGTGGGGTTCGGCCTGCTGATGAACGTCGGCTGGGTCAAACGGCCGCTCGACGCCCTGATGCGCCGCCTCCTGACCCGCGCCGGGCTGATCCGGGCGCTCGACTACGAGGTGCTGCTCCACGTGCAGGACGGCTATTCCGTCTCGGAGGTGGAGCTGGTCGAGGGCCATCCTTTCGTCGGTCAGCCGCTCGGGGCCTCGCGGCCGTCGGATCTCGGCATCGTGGTGCTCGGCATCCATCGCAAGGACGGCACATTCGCCGGGGTGCCGGGCAAGAGTGCGGTGCTGAACGCCGGCGACGTGGCCATGATTTACGGTTCCGATGCCGCGGTGAAGCGGATGAGCGAGGGCTATGGGGAGTCGTGACGGGCCCATGGGTGGATCGCTCGCAAATCCGGTTCGTGGCCCCGGCGGCTCCGGCGAAACCCTGCATTTCGCGGGATCGGGAGCAGGCAAAGCGCGGGGCAGGGGATTCCGTGCTTGCAAACCCCGCCGTTTCCGCTTTCTTCCGCGGTCCCGAACCAGGGCAGACCGGTCAAGTCGACGGGACTGAAAAGACTACGAAAATGAGCGAAAGCACCTCCATCAACCTCGCGGACTTCAAGATCCACGAAACCGACACCGGCAGCGCCGATTACCAGGTCGCCCTGATGACCCGGCGGATCGTCCACCTGACGGCCCACCTCCAGCTCCACAAGAAGGACACCTCGTCCCGCCGCGGACTCCTGAAGCTGGTCGCGCAGCGCCGCAAATTGCTGGACTACGTGAAAGCCAACTCCGAGGAGCGCTACCAGAAGCTCCTCCAAGGGCTCAACCTCCGCAAGTAAGCCCCTTTCTCCCCGACGGCCACGGTTCACCCCGTGGCCGTCGTGCTTGAAACGGCGGGCACCGGGAAACGTTTTCCCGTCCGCCGCCGGACAGCCCTGACAACCCTTTCTTCCACTTTGGGGCCTGTCCGAAACCTAACACCGCCTCCGGCATGTCGCCGGGCGCACCCACTGAAAAGACAGACACGATGAACATCCACAAAGTCACGAGCCAGGTCGGCTCGAACCCCATCACCTTCGAAACGGGCAAGATCGCCAAACTCGCCGACGGCGCCGTGATGGTGACCAGCGGCGAGACCGTGGTCCTGGTGACCGCCGTTTCCGCCACGAGAGTGAAATCCGGCCAGACCTGGTTCCCGCTCTCCGTCGAATACAAGGAGAAGGCCTCCGCCGCCGGCCAGTTCCCGGGCGGCTACTTCAAGCGCGAGGGACGTCCGACCGAAAAGGAGATCCTGACCTGCCGCATGACCGACCGGCCCCTGCGCCCGCTCTTCCCGAAGGGCTACCTTTACGAAACCCAGATCATCGCGCTGCTCCTCGCCGCCGACCAGATCAACGATTCCGACATCCTCTCGATGAACGGCGCATCCGCCGCCCTCGCCATCTCCGACATCCCCTTCGCCGGCCCGATCGGCGCGGTGCGCGTCGGCCGCGTGGACGGTGAATTCGTCATCAACCCGACCTTCGAAGAGCGCGAAAGCAGCGACCTCGACCTGATCTACGTCGGCAACAAGACCGACGTCATCATGATCGAAGGCGCCGCCAATGAACTCCCCGAGGAAGACTTCATCAAGGCCCTCCACTTCGCCCAGGGCGCGGTGCAGAAGCTGGTCGAAGCCCAGGAAGAACTGGTCCGCCTTGCCGGCAAGCCGAAGCGCGAATACTCGCTGACCGTCGCCAAGGAAGAGCTCCTGGAAGTCGGCTACGAGATCGCCGGAAGCCGCATCGAGGAAGCCATCTACGCCCCGTCGAAAGTCGAGCGCGGCAAGAAGGTCGGTGCCCTCCGCGACGAGGTCGAGACCGCCATCAAGACCCGCTATCCTGAAGCCACCGACTTCGACGTCGAGCAGGTCTTCGAATACATCCAGAAGAAGGCCTTCCGCATCGCCATCATGGACAAGGGCGTGCGTGCCGACGGTCGCCGGGTCGGCGACCTCCGCCCGCTGTTCGCCGAAGCGAACTGTCTGCCCCGCGTCCACGGCTCCGCCATCTTCGCCCGCGGTGAAACGCAGGCGATGGGCATCTGCACGCTGGCCCCGGCCGACGAGAAGCAGTTCTTCGACAACTACGCCGGTGGCGAGGACAGCAAGCGCTTCATCCTCCACTACAACTTCCCTCCCTTCTCGGTGGGCGAGTGCGGCCGCATGGGCGGCATCAACCGCCGCGAGATCGGCCACGGCGCCCTCGCCGAGCGCTCGATCGCCCCGGTCATCCCGGACGTCGAGGACTTCCCCTACGCCATGCGCGTCTCGTCGGAAGTCATGGAGTCCAACGGCTCCACCTCGATGGCCACGGTCTGCGCCGGCACCATGTCGCTGCTCTGCGCCGGTGTCCCGCTCAAGGCTCCGGTCGGCGGCATCTCGGTCGGTCTCGTGACCGATTGGAACGAGGACGGCACGCTGAAGGCGCACAAGGCGTTGCTCGACATCATCGGCTCCGAAGACTTCTACGGTGACATGGACTTCAAGCTCTGCGGCACCGACGCCGGCGTGACCGGCTACCAGCTCGACCTGAAGCTGCCCGGCCTGCCGATGGGAATCCTCGAGGAAGCCATCCACATGGCGAAGGCCGCCCGCAGCACGATCATCGCGAAGATGACCGAGGCCGTGTCCGGTCCGCAGGAACTCAGCCCGCATGCCCCGCGCATCGTGTCCGTGAAGATCCCGGCCGACCGCATTGGCGAGCTCATCGGGCCCGGCGGCAAGAACATCAAGGGCATCCAGGCCGAGTCCGGCGCGGAGATCAACATCGAGGACGACGGCACCGTGCACATCTACGCTTCCAAGCAGGAAGGTCTGGATCGTGCGAAGTCGCTCATCGACCGGATGTTCCAGGAGATCGAAGTCGGCAAGATCTACACCGGCAAGGTGGTCAGCATCACCAACTTCGGCGCCTTCATGGAAGTGCTTCCCGGCAAGGACGGCCTGATCCACGTTTCCGAGCTGGCCGAAGGCCGGACCGAGAACGTCGAGGACGTCGTCAAGAAGGGCGACATGATCACCGCCAAGTGCCTGGGCGTGGACGAGAAGGGCCGCGTCAAGATGAGCCGCCGCGCCGTGCTCCGCGAGGAGAAGGCCAAGGCCGCCGAGGCCGAAGGCGCTCAAGCTTGATCCCCGTTTCTTTCAAGGCCCGGTCTTCCGCGAGGGAGGCCGGGCTTTTACGTTTGGAGTGTTGAACCCAAAGCGACCCAACAGGGTGGTTGCTTTCAGCGCTGCAGGGGAGTCCGGGCGACATGAATGTCGCCGGTCCACGTCATGTCGCCTGCAAGGCGACACTCCCATCGTTGCGTGTTCGACCGCGAGGCGACACTCCGATCGGTGTGGCCGGGTCGCGGGATCAAAGCTGCTAGATCAGGTGCGCTCCTTGCGAGGGCCGCGAGGCGAAGATCTGCGGGGTGATGCCGGTGGCTTCGCGATACTTCGAGGCGAGCGTTGCGGCGATCTCGCGGGCCTTGCTGGACTCGCAGAGGGTGACGGTGGAACCGCCGAAGCCGCCGCCGGTCATCCGGGCGCCGATCACCCCGCCGCTGCGGCCGATGGCGCGGGCGATGTCGACCATCAGGTCGAGCTCCAGGCAGGAAACCTCGAAGTCGTCGCGCAGGGAATCGTGGCTGGCGGCCATCAGCGGGCCGAGCGCTTCGAAGTCGTTCCTCGCCAGGGCTTCCGCCGCGGCGATGGTGCGGGCGATCTCGCCGACGACGTGGCGCGCGCGGCGGTTGACGGGATCGCCGAGCTCGTCCCAGTGCGCTTCGACATCGGCAAGGCTGACGTCGCGCCACGAGGACTTGCCGATTTTCGCGAGGCCGTCCTCGGTGTTCTTGCGGCGGGCCGCGTAGCCGCCGTCGGAGAGTTCGTGATGAACCATCGTGTTGGCGATCAGCACCGTGAGGTCGGGGTTTTCGAAGGGCACCAACTCGGGCTCGCCGGTCTTGCAGTCGATCAGCACCAGCCGGTTCGGCTTGCCGAAGGCGGAGGCGAACTGGTCCATGATGCCGCAGGGCACGCCGGCGAAATCGTGCTCCGCCTTCTGGCAGAGCAGCGCCTTCTCCTTCGTGTCGATCACCGTGTCGAGCAGGCCTTCGAGCAAGGTGGCGACGCAGCATTCCAGCGCCGCGGACGAGGAAAGCCCGGCACCGCCGGGGACCGAGGAGAGGATGTAGGCATCGAAGCCCGGCAGGTGATGGCCTCGCTGCTGGAAGCCCTGGAACACGCCGCGGAGGTAGTTGGCCCACTTCGGCGTGGCGACCTGCTGCGGCGCGTTGAGCGGCAAAGTGGCCGGTTCGCCGCCGAGCGAGGTGGCGACGCGTGCTTCGTTGGTGCCGTTGAGCGCCGCGGCGATGACGATGTAGCGGTCGATCGCGAAGGGCAGCACGAAGCCGTCGCAGTAGTCGATGTGCTCGCCGATCAGGTTGACGCGTCCCGGCGCGGCGGCGGTCACGCTGGCATCGGTGCCGAAATACTGCTGCAGGCCCGCGGCGGCATCGGTGGCGAGGTCGGAAAGGGACGGGGCGAGGTCGAGGGACATGGGTGGAAAGGGTGGCGTGATCCCGTCAGGCGGCATGCCGGCCGGGAAATTGGGACAATCGAGCGTCGAGGCAAAGTCCAAAGCACGTCCGCCGGAACCAAGGGGACCCGGCGGAAAAAGCCCCGCCGGTCGGAGGCGGGGCTTTCAGTGTCGGGAACCCGTTCTCCGGGAGTTACCAGAAAACGATGTAAAGCCCGAGCGTGATGAGGATCAGGATGCCTCCCATCAGTTTGGCTCCTTTCGATTCGTCGAGATCCATGGTGGTATTCACCTGGAACTCGAAGCGCTCCGGCAAGGGCTTGACGAGGGCGATGATCCACATGAGGACCAGCACCGAGAAGAAGCACACGCCCATGGCGTCGAGGAACGCGAGGGTGGTGTATTCGTCGAGGGCCCAGTAGAGCACGGGATTCACCAGCAAGCCGACCACGCCGCAAAGTCCCGGACCGCGGCGGTTGAGCATGCCGAACACGAACACCGCCAGGATACCCGGGGACGCGTATCCCTGGAACTTCTGGATGTAGCTGAAGATCGATCCCAGCTTGTCGAGGTTCGGTGCCATCAGGCAGCCGATCAGGGCGAAGACCCCGACCGACACGCGTCCGGCGAACACCAGCCCTTTCTGCGTCGCCTGCGGGCTGATGTAGCGCTGGTAAACATCCATCGTGAAGATGGTGGACGCGGCGTTGAGCACGGCAGCCAGCGAACTGACGATCGCCCCCATCAGCGCGGCGATGACGAAACCCCGGATGCCGGTGTTCTCGGGCAACAGGTTCCGCATCAGCAGGGTAAGCGCCGCGTCGTACTTGTAGCCCTGGATCGGGTGCAGTTTGAATTTCTCGTCGGCGGCCGCGATCTTCTCGAGCGCGGCGGGGATGGTGACAAAGCGTTGCTCCTCCGTGAGGGCGGCCGGATCAACGCCATCGAGGGTGACACCCTTGGCCTTGAGCACGGCAAGGTTGTGGGCGTCGATGGCCGCCGCCTTGTCGGGGTTGAACCGGGCCCACTGGATGGCGGGGACGAAGGCATGGCCGGACTCCGGCTTGCCCAGGTTTTCATTGAGGGCGGACCACTCGGCGGCATTCTTCCGCTGGTCGATCTCCTGCAACTCGCCGCTGTAGAGGTTGAAGGCGATGATGCCGGGGATGACGACGATGAAGGGGATGATCAGCTTCATCGCGGCGGCGAAGACGATGCCTTTCTGGCCCTGCCGAAGCGAGTGGGACCCGAGCGTCCGCTGGGTGATGTACTGGTTGAGGCCCCAGTAGTAGAAGTTGGGGATCCACAGCCCGAGGAAGATGGCGGTGACCGGAATGTTCATGTCCCATTTCGGCAGGGCCATGTGCATCTTCTCGTGGTTCAGGGCCATGAGCTTTTCGATGGCGCCGGCGGAGTCGGCGACGGGCCGCGGGTTGACGCCGCCCGCGGCGAGTTCGGCCACAGGGGTCGCTCCCAGTTTGTCGAGGGCGAACCAGGTGATGATCGCGGCACCGATCATCAGGGCGATACCCTGGATGAGATCGGCCCAGGCCGAGGCATTGAGCCCGCCGGCGGCGATGTAAACCGCGGCCATGATCCCGATGGTCCAGCTCCAGCCCGTGAGGCCGAGATCGAGGAAACTGTGGCCGGCGAAAAGCTCGCTCATGGTGAGCGCGCCACCGTAGATCACCCCGGTCAGGGAGACGAAGATGAGCAGGATCATGGTCATGAAGGCCATGATTGCCCGCGTGGTGTCGCCATACCGCTTCTGGAAGAACTGCGGCATGGTGAAGATCCCGGTTCGCAGGAAGTAGGGCAGGAAGCAGAAGGCGACCACGGACAGGGTGACCGCCGCCATCCACTCGTAACTTGCGATCGCCAGCCCGAGGTAGTCCGCGGCCTGGCCGGACATGCCGACGAGCTGTTCCGAGGAAATGTTCGCGGCGATCAGAGATACCCCGATCAGCCACCACATGAGGCCGCGACCCGCCAGGAAATAGGACTCGGAGTCCTTCCCTTCGCCTTTCGACTTGTAAAGCCCAAGGGCGATCACCGCGACGATGAAGCCGACGAAGACCGCGATATCAATGGTGGAGAGACTCATGGGAGTTGGAGGCGGGTTTTGGCGGGAATGGTATGATCTGGATGGAGGAGGCGCATCGGGACGGAATGCCGTTCCTTGAGCGCCGGCGGTTCTATCGGGTTCTCACTCCGCGGAGAACTTGTGGACCATGGTGTGGGTGTAGGTTTCCCCCGGCCGCAGCACGGCGCTCGGGAAGGACGGCTGGTTCGGCGCGTCGGGGAAGTTCTCGGTTTCGAGGCAAAGCGCGGTGCGGTGCCCGTAGTTCACGCCACCCTTGCCGGCCACCTTGCCGTCGAGGAAATTGCCGCCGTAGAACTGGATCGCGGGCTTGTCGGTGGAGATCTCCAGCACGCGGCCGCTCTTCGGGTCCTTGAGGCGGGCGGCCAGCCGGACGCCTGGCTTCGGGGTCAGCACCCAGGCGTGGTCGTAGCCGCCGCCGAGCTTGAGGGCCTCGAAGTCCGCACCCACGCGGTCGCCGATCGCGGTCGGCTTGGTGAAATCCATCGGGGTGCCCGCGACCGGGGCGAGCACGCCGGTCGGGATCAGGCCGGCGTTGGTCGGCAGATACCGGTCGGCGTCGAGCATCAGCACGTGGTCGTTGATCGAGGTGGCCGGGTCGCCGCTGAGGTTCCAGTAGCTGTGGTGGACGATGTTGAGGATGGTCGGCGCGTCGGTGGTGGCGGCGACTTCCCACTTGAGCTCGTCGGCATCGGTCAGGGTGTAGGTCACCTTGGTCGTGAGCGTGCCGGGATAGCCTTCCTCGCCGTCCTTGGAAACGTAGGTGAAGGTCACCGAATTGGCGGCCTCGTTGGCCTCGCCGGTCCACATGACCTTGTTGAAGCCGACCTTGCCGCCGTGGAGGTGGCAGGGGATGCCGCCGGGCTCGTTGTTGGTGGCGAGGGTGAATTCCTTGCCGTCGAGTGTGAACTTGCCGTCCCGGATGCGGTTGCCGAAGCGGCCGACGGTCGCGCCGAAGTAGGGATTTCCGTCGGAAAGATAGCCGTCCGGGCTGTCGAAGCCGTGGGTCACGTCGGCCAGCTTGCCGGCCTTGTCGGGCACTTCCATCGAGACGAGCGTCGCGCCGAGATCGGTGATTTTCGCCCGCAGGCCGTTCTTGTTGGTGAGCGTGAAGAGCTTGGCTTCACGGCCGTCGGGGAGTTTGCCGAAGGGGTCCACGGGAATCTTGGAGTTGGTGGCGGAAGCTGCACCGGGCTTTTCGCAACTGGCAAGGCAAGCGGCTGCCATCAGGGTGATCAAGGGAGTGGCTTTCATGGGTTTCCCAAACGGATTTGAAATTTGAAACTCGGGGCCCGGACTGTAAACCGGAAATCCCGTCTTCGTTCCGCGGCATCCTTGATGCGTCTCATGACGTGGCGGGGTCGGGCAAGATTTCCTTGCTTCAATTCGAGCCCGGGCAATCCAAGAGGCATCGTAAAACCGTGAACCCTTCTGTTCCGAGCCTCATTTCTTGCGGCATCGCCAGACTCCAACGCTCAGCAACGCGAGACCGCCGATGCCATAAATCCACCAAGCTGGGCCGCGGGACGAAACCTCAGAGTCGCCGGGGCGATGCTCTCTCGTGGGATCCGGGAGTTTCGTGCGGGCCTGCGTGGCGGATTCAGGTCCGTCGTCGGGCGGATTCGCGATGGGAATCGTTTCCCAGGTTCCATCCTGCTTGAACCGATACTCCACCTTCTGTCCGACGAAGGAGAATGTCTTCCGGCCGGACTTGACTTCCTCCCACCATGCGCGGGACTTGGCCAAGTGGGCTTCCGGGTCCGCGTCATATGCCTTCATTGACGCCGGTGGTTCGCGCAGACCGATGGCGGATAGCGTGATGGTCGAAGCGAAAGAATTCGCCCGTGGATTCTCCCCCCAGTCACTGGCCGGAGAGATCTTGATCCGCGGGGTGTCGATGTCGTCCGAAAGAAAGTCTCCCAACACGGCGATGGTTTCGGGGCTCGGCAGGTGGGCCATCGTTTTAAAATAGTACCACCTATTTCGATTGTAGGCAATCCTGTCTCCATTTCCTGTCGCTTCGTTCTCCGCAACCTCCTTCTGCTCGCGCTTGATCTCATTTGCGAAATACTTCGCATGGCCGGGGATGGAGAGGAGTTCATGCTGAATCTTCTGATAGATAATCTGGACCTCCGGGCTACGACCATTTATTGCGTTTCTGTGCCCCATATTTCGAAGGCCGAGCCAGAGTAGTGCAGGTCTCGCTTCCGGTGTGAGGCCTTTTGATTCAGTTAGTTTCTGTTCCCACAAGGCGACTTGCTCCGACTCAATCCGCCTCGTCTCAGTTGACCACTCCGCGAGTGAACGGCTAACTAAGCAAAAGGCGATCCCAAAAATCATGTGAGTGGTATTCATCAATTGTCTCCGTTGGGTCTTGTGGTCAGCCAAAATTCAGCTTTGTCCCATTCGCCCTTAACGAGCAGTCTGCCGGTTGAAGAGTTGCTATGCATCAGACGTTTCCGATGCTCGCCCGGCAACGATTGCAATGGCGCAGGACCACCGGACGTGGGATCTTCTGGTGAATACTAATTCGGGTGGCCTTCCCCTAACAGCAAGTGGCCGATTTCGTGGGCAATGGTGTGGAGTCGATCCGAGCCGCCAGTGTGAAGAGCACTCATATTTGCGATCACGCTGTTCTCGCGGCCTTCAGCACCCGGAAAGCCCTCAGGGTAGCTCGATCCGAGTAAAGTGTATCCCTCCGGGTCTGACGAATCGCCGGTGTAGACGACGTTGTCGATTAGGAAAACGTTGATATCGAAGCTGGGATCGCGATTCTGATCGATCATGTCCTTCTCCTTGCTGCCATGTCTTAGGGTGTAAGGGTCCGAGGAACCGTCACCCCCGCCGTCCAAATAGTCGAACTCCTTATTTTGGCCTATGGTGACATCAAACCATGCGTTGATCTGAAACGCGAATATCTGATCGAGTGTGGTTCTCAGGTTGTCTTTGAAGGCATTCCTGTTTGCCTCGTCGGAGAAAAGCCCGGGGACGCCGAGGCGGTTCACCGGCCACACCACCACCCTCACAGTGCGGCGCTTCATGGTCTTCACGGCGACCGGTAGATTCACCTCGGTTCTCGGTTGCCCGGCAACGCCCATCTTCCAAACCGCGGCGGGGGTCTCGGTGGTGGCCTGAGATTCGCCGTGCCAGGCACAGGCCGAACCTGTCGGAGAAAGCCCAAGTGTCCCGGGCGTGGGAGTTGCGGGTGGTGGCCCTCCGGGATAGGTAATTTCCAGCTCAGTCGAGGGACTGGCAGGAATCTTGAAGATCATTTCGTTGGAGCAGGGATTTCCGTTCGGATCGTTCCCCGAGGGTGCCATGATCCAATAGTTTTCCTGATAGCCCAAGTCAGTCGGAGCTGCCTTGATGGAGGTCTCGTCCACTCCTGTGGCGAAGGAATTGTCATCGATGTCCACTGGAACGAGGAGAACGAGCGTTTCGGCCGGTGAGCTGGTCTTTCTGATTCTGGCCACTGCTAATCCCGTGTCCATCATCTCAAGGATATCGACTTCCTCCGGGGCGGGAGTGCCGAAAAGCGAGGTCAAGGGATGCCACATGTCATTGGCCCTGATCCTGCGGTTGGCTTTGTCGAGCGCCCAGCCTTGTTGGGTGACCGCGTCGATCCGAACTTTTCCGAGTTCTCCCTTCGCTTTCTGGAACCCGCCACCGTCCTCGGAAACGGACACGCCGCCAGTTCCCGCGACGAGATTCCACGTCCGGGTTTGCGCGCCGCCGGTCTGCGATTCGACAATAGTCGCGGAATGAACCGTGGTCTCTTCGGCGAGGTGGGCACGGTCCCCGAAGGCGCCGGTCGATGGGTTCTTCCGCCAGTATCCCCGTTCCGAGACGACGTTGCCGTTTTTCTCGATCCGCGCACGAGTTGAACCAGGGTCGTCCCCGGGAAGTCGACTTCCACCCGGCGTGAAGTGGATGAATTCCGACGCGAGAAAGTTTGTGAGCACGGTCAGGCCGCCTCGTTCATCGCGAAGGTTGTCGTGATCACCCGCCGGTGTGGACCACGGGGTGAACGTTGCGGCAACCGGATCCCAAAGCGAGTCGGCGTAGCCAATGCTGCCTGCCGGGTAATGGAACCCCGGCACTTTGCCTTCGACGAGCACTGGCCCGAACCCGGCGAATCCCCCTTCCGGCGGAACGTTGCCCGCAAGAAACGGGTGAACGGCCTGCTGTCGGTCGATGACGACGCGACCTATCGTATCCGAGTCCTCTTTGCGGCTCAGAAGGATCGTGCCGTCCTCGTAAAGATCGTCGAGGTGCAGTTGCTCCGGGCTTTCCACATTGAGCTCGATCATCGCAAAGCGGGGAACGGGAACTGGCTTCCAGTTGATTATAATATCATTGGGGTCCGCATCAGCATCATTCTCGGCGTTGTCGCCATCGAGATTGGTGGGGGTGGCGTTCGGATGAGCTTGAATGCCACTCTCGAACGCGTGGATGTTGGTGATTCCAGTTTCGCCAAACTGTAGTCCCCCGATCGTAGAGTCGTTCGGATCCAGGCCATGAGCGACAGCCCAGCCATCGGGTAGCCCGGTGTCGGAGGTCGAAAACTTTAGCGGGTGCGACTGGGGCGTTCCGGAAACTTCTTCTTCGTTCGAGCGACCGTCACCGTCAGCGTCCCACTCTTCCAGCGTGACGCCTGGAGGGCAGGGTTCGTCCGTGTAATGCAGCCGGTAGAAGCCGCGCGCGCTGGTCCCGTCCACCTCGTAGCTTATTGCAACCCCAGTCCCGCTGTCGATGACCGGCATCCAGTGCCACTCGACGAGAGGCTCGCTGCCGATCGAGATCTGGATGAAATAGGTCCGGCCGGGATGACCCTCCCAGCAAAGGAGTTTGTCGTCCGGAGGCACGATGAGAAGTTCGGAGCCTTGATCGACGCCGGGCGATTGCGCGGAGAGCTGCAGAACCGGGGCGAGCAGGAGCGCGCGAAGCAGGAGATTTTTCATCGGAATGATGCTCGGGTGCTTAGCGTGCATCTTTGGCGGGAACCAGTTGCGCGAGGTAGCGGCTGCCACGGTGCGGACGAATCCAGAACGTCTCGTCCCGGGGCGGGACCGGGTTGGCTTTCTCCCAAGCTTTACGGGCATCTCGATAGCGTTCGAGATCGGCTTGGAAGGTTTCCAGGCGGGTCTTCTCGTTTGCGAGAAGTTCCTCGATCAGGTGGATCGGTGTGGCCCCGAGCAGGTTTTCGGGGTCACCCTTCATGAAGCGAATCGAGCCGTTAGCCACTCCTGAATGGTCTGGGAATGCACGCAACCCGGGATTTCTCGCGCGTTGGGTGTCGATCACGGTGTGCAGCAACATCAGGTTGTAGTTCTCGCCATTGCGGACGAAACGGCCGATCCCTGCGAGCAATCCGACATCGAAGCCGCAGATGGCTTCGTAGGGTTCGCGAGTGTCCGGATGCTGCCAGCGGACGATGCTGACCCGGCGATCGTAAACCGTGGCACTTAGTTGGATCGAGTGCCGCCGCCGGTAGACTTCCCGGGCAAGATCCTCCGGGGTGCGTTCGCGGAGGACCAACAGCGGAGGTTCGGGTCGGGGCGGAATGTCGGGAAGCCTGGATGGCTCGCCCCGGAGGATTGTCAGGGTCCTGCCGTTGGCGGTGGATACGGCAGTTGCCGCTTCGATCCGCATCGCGGGGACTTGCTTCGGTGGTGCCGGGATCGGAGGAACAAATTCCGCGACGGCGAGAGATCCAGGAATGGTGGCCCGGTCTGCGGACGGCGTCGTTGGTTCCTGGCTTCGAAGTTGGAACGGGAGCAAAGCCGCGAGGTAGGCGGCAAAAACATGGAGACCGGTTTTCATGTGAGGAAGTCGTTCAAAGGGGCCTTCCTGGTGGACGGGGAGTGAATAAGCCGCAACTGAACGGCCGCAACGGCCTTTGGCCACTCCCGAAGGAGCGGCTTGGACATACGCCGCCGCCTCCCCGGCCGTTTGGCCTGGTTGGCGGCATCGTTGCGGTCGATGCCAACCGTCAGTTGAGAGGCTATTCACACCTCGCCCTTGAATGGACGCTCCATGCTATGAACACGAGGATCGCAGCGTCGAGGGGAAACGCAGTGGACCTTGAAATCTCCGAGCAGGCCTGAGGCCCGCGACGGGCGGGACCGGGCAAGATTTCCTTGTTTCGATGCGGTGGGGGAGGAGAAAGTAGCCAGCATGAACCTGATGATCGACACCGCGGCGGATGCCGCCCACTGGCTGGCCGGCGTGCTGGCGGAGTTTTCCTGCCAGACCGGCACCTTGCACCGGGCCGACGGCGAGTTCCTCGACCTGGTCGCCCAGATCGGGGTGCCGGATGCCTTGCTGCCGAAGATCTCGCGGATTCCCTTCGGCAAGGGCATCGCCGGGGCGGCGGCGGAGCGGCGGGAGCCGGTGGAGCTGTGCAATCTCCAGCAGGACCTCGGCGGCGTGGCCCGGCCGGACGCGCGGCAGACCCAGGTGTCCGGGTCGCTGGCGGTGCCGGTTTTCTCGCCGGATGGTGCGAAGGTGCTCGGCACCCTGGGTGTCGGCATGATCGCGCCTCATGACTTCACCGATGACGAGAAGTCGCGGCTTGCGGGCATCGCGGCGGAGGTCGGCCGGCATTGGGCGGCAAATTGACGCGCTTGCCGCCCCGGTCATTGACCCGCGGGCGAAGGGATCGTTAGATGGAGCCATGACACCCGTCGAGGCGGCAAAGAAGATACTCGACACGATGCTCGGGCATCTCGGCTTCCATCCGGAAATCGAGATCCACGACAGCGAGGACGAGCCGTGCTTGCAAATCCTGATGCCGCGCAGCGAGCTGCTGATCGGCAAGGACGGCGAGAGGCTCGATGATTTGCAGTATCTCGTGAACCGGGTGCTGCGGAAGCATTTCCCGAAAGCACCGCGCGTCCGGATCGACTGCGAGCACTACCGCGCCATCCAGGAGGACAAGCTGTCCGCCGAGGTCCGCGCCGCGGCCGATGGCGTGAAGGCGACCGGCAAGACCTTCAAGATGCGCCCGCTCAACGCCTACTACCGCCGGCTTGTCCACAACGCCCTGCTGGAGGATCCGGATGTCGAGAGCGTTTCGCCGGGCGGTGACGACCGGCTCAAGCGCATCCTCATCCGGCCCCGCGGGACGGGCTCCGGTGAAACCCCGAGCCCCGCCGGGGAATGAAGAAGTTCTTCTTCGACTGCGGCACGCACGATCCGGTCGCCTCCTCCGGCCTGCTGGCGCTGCGCGTCGGCTTCGGCCTGATGATGCTCATCGGTCACGGGATCGGGAAGATCGAGGACTATCAGAAGCTCGCCGAGATCTGGACGGTGCCCGACTTGTGGCCGCTTTCCTACATGAGCAAGCCGATCAGCCTGATGGCGACCATCGCCGCCGAGGTCGGTGCCGCAGCGCTGCTGGTGCTCGGCCTGATGACGCGGCCGGCAGCTTTCGTGCTCGGCTTCGCGATGTGCGTGGCGGCTTTTCAATTCCACGGAATCCATCCGCTGTTCGCCAAGGGCGGGCCGTCGAAGGAGATGGCGGTTCTTTACCTGATTCCCTGCTTCGCGCTGATCCTGAGCGGGGCCGGGCAGTGGTCGCTGGACGCCCTGTTCACCCACGACAAGCGCCGCCGCCGCCGCTGAGCCATGGAAACGCACCGCCTCGTCCTGCCGGAAGACCTGAATCACTTCGGGGCGCTGTTCGGCGGGCGCTTGCTGGCGTGGGTCGATGAAGCCTGCTGGATCGCCGCGTCGCTCGACTACCCGCATTGCCAGTTCGTGACCATCGGCATGGACAAGGTGGAGTTCCGCCACTCGGTGCGGCAGGGGACGATCCTCGCGATCCGCTGCGAGCGGGAAAGGGAGGGACGGACCTCGGTGAGCTACCGGGTGGAAGTATTCGACCGACGCAACCCGCAGGCCCCGCCGATCTTCTCGACGGCGATCTCCTACGTGAGCGTCGATGACACCGGTCGGAAGCGTGCGATCCGCTGAGCGGCGGGAGAGGCCGGGCTTGCCCCGCGCGCGCCGGCCTGCCATCACGCCTTGCCGATGATCGAAACGATCGACCTCATCCTGCCCCTCGAAGCCTCGGAAGACGAGGCGGCGTGGAAGGCTGCCGCGGCGAAAAAGCTCGGCCTCGCCCCGTCGCGGGTGAGCGGCGTCAGGCTGTTGAAGCATTCGCTCGATGCCCGTCAGCGCGCGGTGAAGGTCCAGCTCCGGCTGGAGGTCGCGGTGGACGAGCCCTTGCCGGCGGAAGTGAAGCCGGTCTGGTCCGCGCCGGCCCTGCCGCGCGATGCGAAGACGGCGATCATCGTCGGTTGCGGCCCGGCCGGGATGTTCGCGGCGCTGCGTTGTCTGGAGCGGGGGATCAAGCCGATCGTGCTCGAGCGCGGCAAGGACGCCTCCGCGCGACGCTTCGACCTCGCCCCGATCCTGCGCCAGGGGACGGTGATCGAGGACTCGAACTACTGCTTCGGCGAAGGCGGGGCGGGAACTTTCTCCGACGGCAAGCTTTACACCCGGGCCACCAAGCGCGGTCCGGTGGCGCGGGTCTATGAGATCCTGGTGGCCCACGGCGCGCCGACGGCGATTCTAACAGACGCGCATCCGCACATCGGATCGAACCTGTTGCCGAACGTGGTCAAGGCGATGCGCGCGTCGATCCTCGAAGGCGGCGGCGAGGTGCGCTTCCAGACCAAGGTGGTGGATTTCATCACGAGCGGCGACCGGCTGCGCGGCGTGGTCACCGCGGCGGGTGAGGAGATCACCGGCGACGCGGTGATCCTGGCGACCGGCCACAGCGCGCGGGACATTTACCGGCTGCTGGCGGCGAAGGAGATTTTGTTAGAGCGCAAGCCCTTCGCGGTCGGCGTGCGGATCGAGCATCCGCAGCCGTTCATCGATGCCCAGCAGTATCACCTCCGCAAGGACGAGCCGCGGCCCGACCTGCTGCCGGCGGCGCGTTACGCGGTGGCGACGAAGATCGACGACCGTGGCGTACATTCGTTCTGCATGTGCCCGGGCGGCTTCATCGTTCCGGCATCGACCGAGAACGACGAGGTGGTGGTCAACGGCATGAGCCTGGCCCGCCGGGACTCGCCCTTCGCGAATTCGGGGCTGGTGGTGACGGTGGAGCCGGAGGACACGGATGCGTTTGCCAAGGAGCACGGCGTGCTGTCGGGCATCGCCTATCAGAAGGCGCTGGAAGTCGCGGCCAAGCAGGCCGGCGGCGGTGGGCAGGTCGCGCCGGGGCAGCGGGTGGCGGATTTCCTGGTGGGGAAGGTGTCGGCGGATCTGCCGAAGACGAGCTACTTTCCCGGCGGCAAGTCCGCGCCGCTGCAAGAGATCCTGCCGTCGGGGATCGTGCGGCGGATGCAAACGGGTTTGCGTTTGTTCGACCGCAAGATCCGCGGCTATGCGGGCAAGGAGGCGCTGCTTTTAGGGTTCGAGACCCGGACCAGTTCGCCGGTCCGGATCCCGCGGCGGGACGACACGCTGGAGCATCCGGAGATGAAGGGTCTGTATCCGTGCGGGGAGGGCGCGGGCTTTGCCGGGGGGATCGTCAGTGCGGCGCTGGACGGGATGCGGGTGGCAGAGGCGTTGTAGCGCGACGTTGCACGTTGCGCCCGGGGTGCGGGTTGCTTCTCCGGAGAGCTTCGTGGCCGGGTGAACGGACGGCCGCCAGAAGCACGCAACTTGCAAAGTTGCGCTACTTCCGCCGGGCTTCACCGGCGGGGTCGTGCCTGTCAATGCGCCGCTAGCCAGTTGGGGCCGGTGCCGTGCTCGACGAGGATGGGGACGTCGCCGGGGAGCGGAAGCGCGGTTTGCATGGCGTGGAGGATCTTCGGGACGAGTTCGGCCTGTTCCTCCGCGGCGAGGTCGAAGACGAGTTCGTCGTGCACCTGGAGCAGCATCTTCGTCTGGTACGGCGTTTCCCGTAGCAGGGCGTCGATGCGGATCATCGCCAGCTTGATCATGTCCGCGGCGCTGCCCTGGATCGGGGTGTTGATGGCGGCGCGCTCGGCATTGCCGCGGATGGTGGGGTTGCCGGAGGTGAGGTCGGGGAAGTAGCGGCGGCGGCCGGCGAGGGTCTCGACGTAGCCGGATTCGCGGGCCTCCGCGATGGTGCGGTCCATGAACTCCTTGATGGCGGGATACTGCTTGAAGTAGTTATCGATGATCTCCGCCGCTTCGCCGCGCGGGATGGCGAGGCGCTGGCTGAGGCCGAAGGCGGAGATGCCGTAGATGATGCCGAAATTGACCATCTTCGCGCCGCTGCGCTGCTCGCGGGTGACCTCGCTTTCGGCGACGCCCCAAACCTTCGCGGCGGTGGCGGTGTGGATGTCGCGGTTCTCGCGGAAGGCGTCGATCATCGACGCGTCGTTCGCCAGCGCGGCCATCACGCGGAGTTCGATCTGCGAGTAGTCGCAGGACAGCAGGGTGAAGCCGTCGCGCGGGACGAAGGCCTTGCGGATCTGTTTGCCGAGGGTGGAGCGGACCGGGATGTTCTGCAGGTTGGGATCGGTCGAGGCGAGGCGTCCGGTGGCGGCGACGAGCTGGTGGAACTGGGTGTGGATGCGGCCGGTTTCCTTCACGATGTGGCCGGGCAGGGCGTCGAGATAGGTGCCCTTGAGCTTGGTGGCCTCGCGGTATTCGAGGATCTCGTCGATGATCGGGTGCTTGCCGGCGAAGGTGGCGAGGGTTTGCTCGTCGGTCTTGAACTGGCCGGTCTTGGTTTTCTTCGCCTTGTCGGCGAGGCCGAGCTCGTTGAAGAGGATCTCGCCGAGCTGCTTGGGCGAGTTGAGGTTGAAGGGGCGGCCGGCGTGGACGGCGATGGACTTCGTGAGCTCGTCGATCCGCTGCTGGAGCTGGCCGCCGATCTCGACGAGCGCGGCGGGGTCGATGGCGATGCCTTCCATTTCCATGCGGACCAGGACGGGGAGCAGCGGGCACTCGATGTCCTGGAAGACGTGCTGCTGGCCGTCTAGCAAGGGGCGGAGTTTTTCGGCGAGCTGCCAGGTGACGTCGGCGTCCTCGGCGGCGTATTCGGCGAGGGTGGCGAGCGGGATGGCGGTGATGTCGAGGTTCTTGGAGGCTTTCTTCACCTCGGCGAAGGCGAAGAGGTCGTCGGAGGCTTGCGGCAGGGAGGCCGCAGCCACGTTGGCGATGTCGGCGAGTTTGATGGGCGTGTAGCCGAGCATCGACTCGCTGAGGTAGTCCATGGTGTGGCGCTGGTCGGGGGTGACCAGGGCGTGGGCCAGCATGGTGTCGAAGAAAGGGCCGGCGACCTCGATGCCGTGGTGGTGGAGGACGGAAAGGTCGTATTTGAGGTTGTGGCCGATCTTTTCGGCGGGGCCGCCGAGCAGGGAGCGCAGGGACGCGAGCAGGGAGCTGGAGTAGGGGAGATACCAGGCTTCGTGGGACTGCCAGGAGAAGGCGAGGCCTAACAGTCTGGCTTCGAAGCGGTCGAGGCCGGTGGTCTCGGTGTCGAAGCAGAAGGATTTCTGTTGGGCGAGGAGGGCGAAGAGCTCGGCCTGCTTTTCGGGGGTGTCGGCGAGGTGGTAGGTGTGGGGGATGTCGCGGATGGTTTTGAAGGAATCGAAGAGGGTGGGGGATTCGGGAGGGGTGGGACTTTCACTGGCTTCGGGCCGGCTAAAGCCAGCGCTCCCTTCATTGCCGAAGAGGCGTTTGGTGAGGGAGCGGAACTCGAATTCGGTGAAGAGGTCCTTGATCGCCTGGTCGTCGCGGGGGGAGATGACGAGGTCTTCCCAGGTGACCTCGATCGGTGCGTCGGTGATGATGGTGGCGAGGTCCTTCGAAAGGAGGGCCTGGTCGGCGTAGGTCTCGAGGTTCTCCTTCTGCTTGCCCTTCAGCTTGGAGGTATTGGCGAGGAGGTTTTCGACGGAATGGAAGTCGGCGATGAGCTTCTGCGCGGTCTTCGGGCCGATGCCGGGGACGCCGGGGATGTTGTCGACCGAGTCGCCCATCAGGCCGAGCAGGTCGATGATCTCGTGCGGGTTCTGGACGCCCCAGATTTCCGGGAGCTTCGAGAGGCCGATCACCTCGTGTTCGTCGCCCTTGCGGCCTGGCTTCCACATGAAGGTGCGGTCGCTGATGAGCTGGGCGAAATCCTTGTCGGGGGTGACCATGTAGGTCTCGAAGCCTTCGGCCTCGGCGCGTTTGGCGAGGGTGCCGATCAGGTCGTCGGCCTCGTAGCCGTCGATTTCCAGCAGCGGCAGGTGGAAGGCCTGGCAGAGGCGCTTCACGTTGGGAATGGCGGCGGCGAGTTCCTCCGGCATCTCGTCGCGCTGGGCCTTGTAGGCGGGGAATTTGACGTGGCGCGGGGTGGGGGCGGAGGTGTCCCAGGCGACGCCGAGATGGGTGGGTTTTTCCTTTTCGAGGAGGGTCAGCAGCGTGTTGACGAAACCGTAGAGGGCGGAGGTGTTGACGCCCTTGGAATTGCGGATGGGATTCTGGATGAAGGCGAAATGGGCCCGGTAAACGAGGGCCATCCCATCCAGCAGGAAAAGTCGAGGCATGGGCGGAGTGAAGACACAGGACGGGAAGACACAAGACGCAAGAAGGCGGGGCGGCTGAACGCCGGCGGTCGGGGACCATTCGGGCCGGTCGCAGACCGGCGCTCCCGGGAGGAGGGCCTGCCCTTCGTAGCCCGATAGGGCGAAGAAGGGAAAAATTCTGGTCAAAGGACGGGCGGAATCCCTACGTATGGGGCAGCACGATGAAGTTCTTCTTCCCCATTCTCTGCGTCGCGGCTTCAGGATTCGCGGGTTACCTGCTGGAGCCCGAAATGCGGCCGACCTTGACGGGACAGGTTCCTGGCAAGCCGAAGAACACGGCATTGGCGGAAGACGGCACCACGGACGCCGCGCCGCCGCCGGTCGCTCCGCCTCCTGTGGCGCCGCCGGTGGCCCCGCCCCCTGTCGAGCCGCCGCCGGTGGTGAAGAACGACCCCGAGCCGCCGCCAGTGACGCCGCCTCCCGTCGAGCCTCCTCCGGCCACCCCGCCGCCGGTCGAGCCGCCGCCGGTGGCGGAGAACGACGCCGAGCCGCCGATGGAGGAAGAGCCCGCGGCCCCGCCGGCCGCCCCGCCGACCCCGGCCGCCGCGCTGGGTCCGGAAGAGATCGTGAAGGTCATGCAGGACAGCATCCGGGCGAAGCAGGTGAAGGAATTCAATTTCGACCAGGTGCTGGGCTGGAAGGCCGGCGAGGAAGAGGAAGTGGACGGCGAGAAGTACCAGACCGGCGTCGCGGCCTACAAGGCGGAGACGATTTTCGGCGTGAAGACGATCCAAGCCAAGGCGCTGATCCAAGGCGGCGAGGTCAAGAAGTGGATCTGGCCGAACAGCGGGATGGAGATCAAGTAGGGAGACCCCGAGACTCGAAGACGCAAGACTTGAGAAGAGCGGCGGCCTGCGGGTCGCCGTTTTTTTTGGGGGGAAGCTCAGCGGCGGAGGGCGCGGTTGAGGCGCTGGCGGTTGTAGCGCTGGACGAGGATGCAGGGGAGGTTCGCGGCGAGGGCGTAGAGGGCGATGACGAGGTCACCCCACCATGGATTCCAGAGAAAGAAGACCGGGATGAAGGCGAGGACGGCCCAGTGGCAGAGTTCGCCGCGCCAGGTTTCCCGGCGGAAGTCATGGAGGTGCCGGGGATCGCGTTGGCGGAGCGAGGCTTTGGCAAAGCCGCCCTTGAACCAGCTCGCACCGTCAGGCAGGCGGTCTTTCCAGCGTTTGATGGCCAGCAGGCGCTCATAGGCGGGGCTGCGGTCCCTGGACGAAAGCGGGGGATCGAACCAGTCCGCGGGCATCCGGGTGAAGGCCCAGGCGCAGCCGAGCTGGAGCGCCGGCAGGCCGAGGGCGTTCAGCGCGATGATCCAGGGGATGGGGAGTTCAGTCGGCACGGAATTCGCGACCTTTCCAGGTGACCGCCTTTCCCGATCTGCGGAGGGAGCGGACGAAGACGGCGAGGTAGAAGAGCAGCGGCACGGGGTAAAGCAGGGCGGTCAGCGCGGAGAAGGAACCGACCCGCTTCAGCATCGCGCCGAATTGGAGGGCGAAGGCGAGGTAGAGCAGCGCGGACCAGGGGGAGAACGGCAGGGCGATGAGGGAGATCATCAGGCCGCTGATCCAGAGGGCGACGAGCAGGACGGCGGCACGAGGGGTTTCGGCCGCGCCGGAGGCGAAGCCTTTCGTCCAACCTTCGACCAGCGAGGCCAGGCCTTCGGGATACATCCGGAACGAGAGCATGCCGCGGCCGGTCATGCTGGAAACGGGAATGCCCGCCGCGCGGTAGATCGAGGCAAGGCGGAGGTTCTCGAGGACGCGTCCTTTGACCTCCCCATGGCCGCCGGTCCGATCGTAGGAGGCGCGGTCGATCAGGAGCATCGGGCCGAAGAGCCCGTGGCCGGCGGTGCTGGCGACCATGATGAGGTTGAAGCAGGCGGAGAGTTCCTCGTAGGGCTTTTCGGTCCGGTGGTGCGGACAGACGGAGAACGCACCGCCCTGGAAACGGCGGAGGATGGCGTCCAGCCCGCCGGGTTCGAACCAGCAGTCGGCATCGAGGAAAAGCAGCAGCGAGCCCTTGGCCGCCCGTGCTCCCTGGTGGCAAGCCCAGGGCTTGCCGCGCCAGCCATCGGGCAGGGCGAGGGAGGAAACGACGGTGGCGCCGCGTGCGGCGGCGACCGCCGAGGTGGCATCGGTGGATGCGTCGTCGACGACGATCACTTCGAGCGGCTGCGCGGATTGGGCGCGGATGGAATCGAGGAGGCGAGGGAGATTGTGGGCTTCGTTGCGGGCGGGGATGATGAGGGAGACGCTCCCGGCCGCCGGGTCGCCGCCGTTTGCGGCCGCGGGCGGGGCGCCGAGCCGCCGGAGCAGCCCGAAGGACGCCAGCCAGAGCGCGGAGCCCGCGGGCAGGAGAATCAGTTCCGGTCCCATGCGACGACCTTCTTGGCGACGTTTTGCCCGCACAGGATGACCATCGGCATGCCGCCGCCGGGGTTCACCGAGCCGCCGACGAAGAACAGGTTCGGATACTTGGTGCTCTGCTTCGGGGCCTTGAAGGCGAGGTTCTTGAAGCGGTCCGAGACGACGCCGTAGATCGAGCCCTTGTTGGAGTTGTACTGCTCGCGGATGTCGAGCGGGGTCCAGACGTGCTCGACGACGATGTGCTTGCGGAGGTCGGTCAGGCCCATGCGCTCGAGCTTGTCGATGATGCGGTCCTTGAAGACGAGGTAGTCCTCGCGGGTCAGCGGGTGCTCGTCGTCGATGTAGGGGATGTGCGGCAGGATCTTCAGGCAATCGCAGCCGGCGGGAGCGACGGTGGGATCGGTGCGGGAGGCGGCGACGAGGTAGATGGTCGGGTCCTCGGGCAGCTCGTGTTTGCGGAAGACGGTCTTGAAGTGCTTCTTCTGGTTGCCGGAGAAGAAGAAGTTGTGATGGGCGAGCTGCGGGTAGGTGCGGTCGAGCCCGAGGTCGAGGATGAGGCCGGAGCAGGCGGGCTCGTATTTCGACAGGCTCTTCATGAAGTCGTCGTCCTCGCCGAGCAGCTGCTGGTAGGCGGGGATGACCTCGACGTTGGAGACGAGGATGTCGGCGGGGTGGTAGGTGCCGTCGTCGGTCACGATGCCCGTGACGTCGCCGTTTTCGCGGCGGATCTCGCGGACCTTGCTGTTGAGTTTCACTTCGATGCCGAGCTCTTCCATCAGGCGGCCGAGGCCGAGGGCGATGCCGTAGAGGCCGCCGTCGACATACCAGAGATCGTAGCGGAACTGGATGGCCGGCAGGCAGTTCATGAAGGCCGGCGAGTGGTAGGCGGAGGAACCGACGTATTTGATAAAGTAGTCGAAGATGTCGCGCATCTCCGGGGTCTTGAGGTATTTCGCCACCCCGCCGTGCATGGTGCGGAGGAGGTCGAACTTCGGGAACTTGAGGAGGCCGTAGAAGTTGGAGAAGTCCTTCGAGGTATCGAGGCCCTGCTGGAAGTAGCCGCTGTCGACGAGGTCGTAGAGGTCGGACGAGTATTTCAGGAAGCGCTCCACGTTGGCGCGGTCCTCGCCGACCTTGGCGGCTTCCTTCGCCATGACCTCGGGGTCGGGGTCGAGGTCGACGTGGCGGCCGTCCTCGAAGAAATTCCGCCAGTGCGGGCGCAGCGGGCGGATCGGGATGTAATCGCTCATCTTGCGGCCGGACCTTTCGAAGAGCCGCTCGAAGAGGTGGGGCAGGGTGAGGATGGAGGGCCCGAGGTCGAAGGAGTAGCCGTCGAGCTTCAGCACGTTGAGCTTGCCGCCGATCTTGTCGTTTTTCTCGTGAATGGTCACCCGGTAGCCCTCCTGGGCGAGGGAGATCGCGGCGGAGAGGCCGCCGAGACCGGCGCCGAGGACGATGACGTGCTTTTTCATGGGGAATCCGGGCCGGGGCAGGCGGCTCCGGCGCGCGATTATGGATCGGCTCCGGATTTTCGCTAGAGAACTTCTCCGGCCGGGCGATGATCGCCGCGCATGACGCCGGGAGCCTTGGTCCAGAAGCAGAGGGAGCGGATCGCGAGCGGGGCGGCCGCCGCTCCGGAAGCGCGGCGGGATGCCTTGCGGCGCTTGTTAGGAGCGGTGGAGGGTAACGAGCGCGCGATCCTGGACGCGCTGCATGCCGACCTCGGCAAGGGCGAGCTGGAGGCCTTCACCTCGGAGGTCCAGATGACGGCGGCGGAATGCCGCTACGCGCTGAAGCACCTGGACCGGTGGATGAAGGCGGAGTCGCGCGCCGTGCCGATGCTGGCGCGGCCGGGCAAGGCGAAGGTGATGCGGGATCCTTGCGGGGTGGCCTTGATCCTCGGGCCGTGGAACTACCCGTTCCAACTGCTGCTGACCCCGCTGGTGGGGGCGCTGGCGGGAGGGAATACGGCGATCCTGAAGCCTTCGGAGATGGCGCCGCGGACGGCGGAGGTGATCGCGAAGATCCTCGGCGAGGCCTTCGATCCCGCCGAGGTTGCGGTGGTCCAAGGCGGGCGGGAAGTCGCGGAGGCACTGCTGGAAGAGCGCTTCGACCATGTGTTTTTCACCGGCAGCACGGCCACCGGGCGCATGGTGGCGGCGGCGGCGGCGCGGCATTTGACGCCGGTCACGCTGGAGCTCGGCGGGAAATGTCCGGTGCTGGTGTTCGGCGGCGACGAGGCGGGAACGGCGCGGCTGAAGGAATCGATCGACGTGGTCGCGCGGCGGATCGCCTGGGGCAAGCACCTCAATGCCGGGCAGACCTGCGTGGCACCGGATCACGTGCTGGTCGACCGGCGCTTGCACGATCCTTTGGTCGAGGCGCTGGGGCGGGCCTTCAAGAGCTTCGAGGGCGGCGAATACGGTCGCCTGGTCAACCGGCGGCATTTCGACCGCGTGACGGCCTTGCTCGGAGACGGGAAGATCGCCTGCGGCGGGGCTTCCGATCCGGAGCGGCTGCATCTGGAACCGACCGTTCTAACCGGCGTGTCGCCGGACTCGGCGGCGATGAGCGACGAGATCTTCGGGCCGGTGCTGCCGGTGCTTTCGTTCGACTCGCTGGACGCCGCGCTGGAACTCGTCCGCTCGCGGCCGGACCCGCTGGCGCTTTACGTTTTCAGCAAGGACGATGCGGTTGTCTCGCGGGTGGTGGCGTCGACCCGTTCGGGCGGGGTCTGCGTGAACGACACGGTGGTGCACATCACCGGCTTCGAGCTGCCCTTCGGCGGGGTGGGCGACAGCGGGATGGGCCGTTACCGGGGCAAGGCGGGCTTCGACACCTTCACCCGGGAGCGGGTGGTGCTGCGGCGCGGGCTGTGGCCGGACCTGCCGTTCCGCTATCCCTCCGCGAAGCAGACCCTGGCGGCGCTGAAGAAGCTGCCGCGGTTCCTGCGGGGCGGGTAAATCGATCGATTCAAATAAGCGCTTTAATCCACTCCAGCGCCGACTCACGGTCGGTGAGGCGGCCTTCGAGTTGCTCGGTTTCGACCGATTCAAGCAACTCTTTGAAACGCGGGCCAGGGCTCTGGCCGAGGGCGATCAGGTCGCGGCCGGTGACCAGCGGCGGCGGGATCAGCGGGGCGGCGGCGAATTCCTCGCGCTTGGCGAGGACGAACTCGAGGTTGTCGGTGAAGCCGTTCGAGGAACCGCAGTCGACGCGGTGGAGCTCGATTTCCAGCGGGAAGGTCGGCGCAGCCATGAAGCGCTTGAGCTTGGAGACCTTCATCAGCCGGACGTTCATGAACTGCATGTGGCGGGAGACCATGAAGCTCACGGACTCGATCACGTCGTTCGGGTAGCGCAGGCGGCGGAGGATTTCTTCCGCCATGGAGGCGCCGAGGGCGTCGTGGCCGTTGAAGCGGATGCGGCCGGCTTCCGGGTCGAAGGTGCGGGTCGGCGGCTTGGCGATGTCGTGCAGCAGCACGGCCAGGCAGAGCTCGAGCGGCGGGTGGTCGCCGAGCATTTCCAGCATGATGCGGGTGTGGGTGAAGACGTCGCCTTCCGGGTGAAACTCGGGCGGCTGGTCGCAGCCGATGAGGTCGAGCACTTCGGGCAGGAAATGGCGGATCAGGCCGGAATCGACGAGCAGTTCCAAGCCGCGGGCCCGCTTCGGCAGGACGAGGATGCGGGAGAACTCGTCGCGGATGCGCTCCGGCGAGATGCGGGCGAGGCCGTCGGCGTGTTCGCACATGGCCGACCAGGTGGCGGGCTCGATTTCAAAGCCGAGCGTGACGGCGAAACGGACGGCGCGGAGGAGGCGCAGGGAGTCCTCCGCGAAGCGGTCGGCGGGGCTGCCGATGGCGCGCAGCACGCGGGCGTCGAGGTCGGCGCGGCCGCCGACGTGGTCGATCAGCTCGCCGGTCGCGGGGTCCTCGAACAGGCCGTTGATGGTGAAGTCGCGGCGCCGGGCGTCTTCCTCCGGCGTGGAGAAGGTGACGGAGTCCGGCCGCCGGCCGTCGCGGTAGGAGCCGTCGGTGCGGAAGGTGGCGATCTCGACGTGGTGTCCGCGGCATTTCGCGATGACCACGCCGAAGTGGGCGCCGACCTCGTTGGAGCCGGGGAAGAGCCGCGTCACCTGGGCCGGGGTGGCGGAGGTGGCGATGTCGTAGTCCTTGGGCTCCTTGCCCAGCAGGCGGTCGCGGACGCAGCCGCCGGCGAACAGCGCCTGGTGCCCGGCCTCTTTCAAGCGGCGGGCGAGCGAAACGGCGGCATCGCGGGCATCGGTCACGGGACGGTGTTAGGCCAGCGCCGCGGCGCGGGCAAGGTCGGCCTCATCCGGCGATTGACCCGGCGGGCGGGTGGGGCAGGCTGCGGGGGTGCGCTTGAAATTGACGATCGCCTACGACGGGGCGGGGCTGGAGGGCTGGCAGTCGCAGCCGGAGGGGAACACGGTGCAGGACCATCTGGAGCGGGCGATCGCGGAGACGGCCAAGCAGCCGGTGCGGGTCCAGGGTTCCGGCCGGACCGATGCCGGGGTGCACGCGCTGGCGCAGGTGGTGCATTTCGACGTGCCGGAGGGGATTACGATGAATCCCTTCAACTGGGTGCCGGCGCTCAACACGAAGCTGCCGGCCGCCCTGCGGGTGATGGCTTGCGAGGAGGTGGCGGCGGACTTCCACGCGCGCTTTTCCGCGACGGGCAAGACCTACCGCTACGACCTTTCGACCGAGCCGGTGCTGTCGCCGTTCCGCGCCGGGCGGGCCTGGCACCTGCCGCGGCAGCTCGATCCCTACACGCTGCGGGAAGCGCTGGCCTTGTTCGAAGGCCGGCATGATTTCGAGGCATTCGGCGCGCGGCGGGGCAACGAGACCGAGGAGACGAGCTTCGTGCGGACGGTGACGCGGGTCGAGCTGGAGGAGATCGAATGGGGCTGGCGGCTGCGCTACCGCGGGGAGGGATTCCTTTACAAGATGGTGCGACTGATGACCGGGGCCGCGGTGCAGGCGGCGCAGGGACGCCTGCGGGTGGACCAGGTGGCGGAGCTTCTGGACCAGCAGCCCGGGCTGCCCTTCGGGAAAAGCCCGCTGTGCGCTCCGGCGGACGGGCTGTTCCTGGAGTCGGTGGACTACGCCTGAAGACGCCGGTTAAAGCGTGATCTGCGCGCCGAGTTCGACCACGCGGCCGGGCGGCAGGCGGAAGTAGGCGGTGGCGGGGGAGGCGTTGCGGGCCATCGCGGCGAAAAGGACGAGGCGCAGCCGGTCGAGCAGGCTGGCATTGACCCCGACGCCGTAGGTTTCGCGGCCGAGGATATAGGTGGCCTTGCCCGGGCTGAAGCGGACGGCCTCCGGCAGGCGGGTCTTGAGCGCTTCGGGTACGTCCGGCGTTTCCGCGAATCCAAAACTGAGGCGGACCCGGTGGAGACCGCCGCCGAGGTCCGTGTGGAAGGCGGAATCGGAGGGGTCGGAGTAGGGCTGGTCGAGCGTGTGGACGTGGAGGAGGATGACCTTCTCGTGCAGCACCTGGTTGTGCTTCAGGTTGTGGAGCAAGGCGGTGGGCACGGTGTCGTCGCGACCGCTCATGTAGACCGCGGTGCCGGAAACGCGGTGGATGCTTCCGCGCTCGATATCGTCCAGCAGGGCCTGGACCGGCAGCGATTCGCGGGACAGCCGTGCGTAGAGCCGGGCGCGTCCCCAGATCCAGGTGAGCATGATGAAGTAGATCGCGCTGCCGACGACCAGCGGCAGCCAGCCGCCTTCCATGATCTTGTGGGTATTGGCCGCGAGGAAGGCTCCGTCGACCGCCAGGAAGAGCAGGGTGACCAGCAGCGCCCGTCCCTTGCTCCAGCCCCAGACGGTAATCGCCGCGGAGTAGAACAGCAGCGAGGTGATGGTCATCGTCAACGCAATGGCGATGCCGTAGGCGCCTTCGAGCGCGGAGGAACTGCGGAAGGTGAGGACGAGGATGATGCAGGCGACGGCCAGAAGGTGGTTGACCGCCGGCACGTAGACCTGTCCCGCCGAGTGCTGGGAAGTGTAGCGGATCCGGACCCGCGGAAGACAGCCCAGTTGGATCGCCTGGGTGGTCAGCGAATAGGCGCCGGAAATCAGGGCCTGGCTGGCAATGATCGCGGCACCGGTGGCCAGGATGGTCAGCGGCAGCCGGAGGACCTCGGGGGCGAGCAGGAAGAAGGGATTGGTGATGGCCGTGGGATCTCCCGTCAGCAGGGCGGCCTGGCCGAGGTAGTTGAGCGCGAGGCCCGGGAACACCACGGTGAACCAGGCGACACGGATCGGTTTGATCCCGAAGTGGCCGAGGTCCGCGTAGAGGGCCTCGCCGCCGGTCACCGCGAGGAAGACCGAGGCCAGCAGCGGGAACGCGTGGTGCCATTCATGGATCAGGAACATCAGGCCGGCATGCGGGCTGAGCCCCTGCAGGACGACCGGTTGCTGGATCACGGCCCGGATGCCCAGGGCACCGAGCGTGAAGAACCAGAGCAGGACCACCGGGCCGAAAAGAACGCCGACCTTTCCGGTGCCGTGGCGCTGGATGGTGAAGAGCAGGACGAGGATCGCCACGCAGATCGGGAGGATCCAGCCCGCCACCACCGGAGCGCTGACCGAAAGTCCTTCGACGGCGCTGAGCACGGAGATCGCCGGGGTCAGCATGCCGTCGGCGTAGATCAATGCCGCGCCCGCCAGCCCGAGGTAGAGGACGGACTTCGGGTCCTTTCCTCCCAGACGGCGCGCGCCGGAGCGGATCAGGGCCGAGAGGGCGAGGATCCCGCCTTCGCCACGGTTGTCGAGGCGCAGGATGATGAAGAGGTATTTCACCGACACCACCAGGATCAGCGACCAGACGATCAGGGACGCCGCGCCGACGAGATTGGCGGGATCGATCGGGGCCCCGTGTTCGCCGGAAAAGCAGGCTCGGAACGCGTAAAGCGGACTGGTGCCGATGTCGCCGAATACGATGCCGAGGGCCGCAAGGGTCGCGGCGGCAAGCTGGGGCTGGCGGCCGGTGTGTCCGGCGGTGGGGCTGTTCATCGTCGCGAAACGGAGCGTCCGCGCGGCTTTCCAATCAGGCCCGGGGTCCGCTGGCCAGCCAAAAGCCCGCGCCGGGGGGCATCGGGAATTCGGGTTCCGCTCCCGGATGATTGTCCTCGGGTAATGCGGCTGCTCCTTTCCCATGCGGCCGAAAGGACGCGGAATCGCCGCTGGACGGGGGGCTTGGGGACCGTTAAACGCGGCCCGTCATGGCCAAGAAACCGGTGGTTCTCATCATTCGCGACGGCTGGGGTGTGAACCCCGGAGGGAAGAAGACGGCGAAAAAGGACGGCAACGCGACCTTGCTCGCCAAGACTCCCTTCCACGACGCGATGCTGGAGCAGTATCCGAAGGGTTTCCTCAGCGCTTCGGGGCTGGATGTCGGTCTGCCCGCCGGGCAAATGGGGAATTCCGAGGTCGGCCACCTCAACCTCGGCGCGGGGCGTATCGTCTATCAGGACCTGACGCGCATCAACAAGGCGATCGAGGAAGGTAGCCTGGCGAAAAACAAGACCTTCAAAAAGGCCCTCGCCGCGGCCAAGGGCAAGCGGCTGCATTTCCTCGGCCTGCTTTCCGACGGCGGCGTCCACTCCCACCAGGACCACCTGTGCGCGATGGTCGCGATGGCCAAGGCGGCGGGGGTCGACGACATCATGGTCCACGCCATCACCGACGGCCGCGACACTTCGCCGACCGGCGGTGCCGGCTTCATTTCCAAGGTCGAGGACGAGATCGCGAAGCACGGCGCGCGGATCGCCACGATCACCGGACGCTACTACGCGATGGACCGCGACAAGCGCTGGGAGCGGACGAAGCTCGCTTGGGACGCCATCGTGCACGGCATCGGCGAGCCGAAGGACGTGCTGCCCTCCGAAGCCGTGGCCGAGGCCTACGAGGACAGCAAGACCGACGAGTTCCTGCTGCCGATGGTGTTCGAGACGCCGGGCAAGAAGCTGGTGCGCGACGGCGACGTGGTCCTGTTCTTCAACTTCCGCGCCGACCGCGTTCGGCAGCTTTCCGAGACCTTCCTGACCGAGGGTCCGTTCAAGCATTTCAAGGCCGGTCGCCGGCCGAAGGTGCACTACGTCACGCTGACCCAGTACGACGCGAATTATAAGTGCGACGTCATCTTCGGGCCCGACAAGCTCAAGATGGGCCTCGGCGAGACGGTGGCGAAGGCGAAGAAAAACCAGATGCGGATCGCCGAGACGGAGAAATACCCGCACGTGACCTATTTCTTCAACGGCGGCATCGAGAAGCCGTTCAAGGGCGAGGACCGCTACATCATCCCATCGCCCAAGGACGTGGCGACCTACGACCTCAAGCCCCAGATGAGCGCGGAGGAGGTCACCCGGACGGTGGTGGACCAGCTCAAGAACTACGACCTCGTGATCCTCAACTTCGCCAACCCCGACATGGTCGGCCACACCGGCGTGGTCGAGGCGGCGATCAAGGCCTGCGAGACGATCGACGCCGACGTCAAGGCGGTGGTCGAGGAGACCCTGCGGCTTGGCGGCAAGCTGCTGATCACCGCGGACCACGGCAACTGCGAGTTCATGATCAATGCCGACGGTTCGCCGAACACCGCGCACACCACGAATCCGGTGCACCTGGTTTACGTAGCGGCGGACGCCGGCAAGTATGAGGTCGAGGACGGCATCCTGGCCGATGTCGCGCCGACCTTGCTGGGGATGCTGGGCCTGCCGAAGCCGAAGGAGATGACCGGCCGCTCGCTCTTGGAGAAGGCGAAGTGAGGGCTGCCGGCGGGTTCAGTCTTCCTGCTCCAACGGGAAGACCGGCAGCGGGCCGGCGGGATTGAGCGAGCCCGGGGCTTGCAGCTCGAACTTGCGGTTCTTGCCCGCCTTGAAGCTGCCGAAGGCGATCGGCGCGACGGTCAGGCAGACGACGGGTGTGTCGCCGCCGTCGATCTTCGCCACGTGGACCAGCATCGCGCAGTTGGGGAACTTCGACACCGCGAGCAAGTCGCCGGGGGCGATCCAGGTGGCCGCAAGATCGTCGGCGGTGGGGAAGAGGTATTCGATCAGGACGGGCCACGGCGCCGGTTCGCTGAACTCGTCCGGCGCGATCATCGCCTGGGCCCGCACGGCGAATCCCGGGTGGAAGAGGTCGCCTTCACCGAGGCGCCGGACCTGCTGGACCTTGTAGTTGCCTTCGGCGTACTGGATCAGCTTCGGCTCCTTGAGGTTGAGGAGGTAGTTGCGCATCAGGGCCGCGTTGAGCCGCTGGAGTTCGTCCTCACCGAGGCCGGCGTAGCGCCGGTAGAAGGCGCGAGGATCGGCCGCTTCGCCGGGCGGGGCCTCCATTTCGGTCAGCGGCTTGGGCGGCTCGGTGCGGCCGAGCTTTCGCAGGATCTCGTAGTTCCGCGGGATCTCGGGGTGCTTGAAGACGTGAAGGCACATCAGCCAGCTCACCACCGCCAGGCAGAGGGCCAGCACGTTCGCCAGGGTCCACCAGTAGTAGGCGGGCGCTCGTTTCTTCGGCGGGGGTTCCTTGTCGCGGCGCATCAGTTCTTGCCGCAGTCCTCGGGCTCCGGCGTGGGTTCGGTGGCGGTTTCGAACGAGGTGCCGCAGCCGCAGGAGCGGGCGGCGTTCGGATTGTCGATGCGGAAGCCGGCGTCCGAAAGGTCGTCGGTGTAGTCCAGGCGGCAGCCGGCCAGCTTGCCGATGCTGTCGGCGGCGACGATGACCCGGCCGCCGGGGATCTCGGTCACGGTGTCGCCTTCCTCCGCGGCGGCGACTTCCATCACATACTGCCAGCCTGCGCAGCCGCCCTTGCGGACCGCGAGCCGGAGCCCGAGTTCCGGTCCGGCGCCCTTGCGTTCCAGCAGTGCCTTCAGCTCGCCCGCGGCTTTGTCGGTGACGGTGATCATCTGCGCGACTGATACGGCAGGGGCGGCAGGGGGCGAGCCAAAAAAGAGCGCCGTCTTGGCACTTGGAACTTCTCCCTTGGAACTTCACCCTCGTCCCGTGCCTCGCATCCGCATCCTCCCGGAAATCCTCGCCAGCCAGGTGGCGGCGGGCGAGGTGGTCGAGCGGCCGGCCAGCGCGGTGAAAGAGCTGGTCGAAAACAGCCTCGACGCCGGGGCGGGGGAGATCCTCGTCGAGATCCGCCGCGGCGGCGCGGCCCTGCTGCGGGTGATCGACAACGGCTCGGGGATGTCGCGCGACGACGCCCTGCTGAGCCTGGAGCGCCACGCCACCAGCAAGCTTTCCGACTCCGCCGGGCTGGCCTCGATCCGCACGCTGGGCTTCCGCGGCGAGGCGGTGCCGAGCATTGCCAGCGTCTCGCGTTTCCGCCTGATCACCCGCGAGCCGGATCAAATGGCCGGCACCGAGATCGCGGTGGAAGGCGGGGTGATCCGGGATGTCCGCGAAGCCGGATGTGCTCCCGGGACCACAGTGGAGGTCAAAGACCTCTTCTTCAATGTCCCGGCGCGCCGGAAGTTCCTGCGGGCCGAGACCACCGAGGCCGCCCACATCGAGCACCAGCTCCGGCTGCACGCGCTGGCCGCCGCCTCGGTGCGCTTCCGCTTTCGCAAGGACGAGCGCGAGGTGTTCGACCTCCCGGGCGGGATGTCGCGGCTCGACCGGGTGCGCTGGATGACCGGCACCGAGGTCGGGCGGGAGCTCGTGGTCCTGCCGCTGACCCATGGCAACGGGATCGCGGTGGAAGGCTTCATCCTGCCGGCCGCGCATGCCCGCAAGGGTCGCCGCCACCAGTGCGTCTTTCTCAACGGCCGGCCGGTCGAGGATTCCGCCATCTCCCGTGGCCTGGCCGAGGGCTTCCGCGGGGCGCTGGCGGACGGCCTGCACCCCTGCGCCTGGCTGTGGATCGATCTCGAGCCTTCGCTGGTCGACGTCAACGTCCACCCGGCCAAGCGGGAGATCCGCCTGCACCGGCCGCATGAATTGCGGGAGGTGCTTGCGACCGCGGTGCGCGAGGGTTTGACCCGCGCCGAGCCCGCCCGCAGGCCCGCGTCACCGGTCCCGGTGCGGCCGCAGACCGTCCCGCTGGCCGCGCCCCGCATCTGGCCGGCTTCATTGCCGGTCCAGCGGGAACTCGATATCCCGGCGCCGGTCGTGGCCGATGCCACCCCGGAGAGCCCGCCGCTTCCGTTCCGCTACGTGGGAAGCCTGCACGACCGTTATGCGGTGCTGGAGTCCGGCGACGGTCTGGTATTGCTCGATCCGAGGGCGGCGCGGGAGCGGATCCTCTACGAGCGCTGGCTCCACGACGCCGCCGGGCGCGGGGTGGAAAGCCAGTCGCTGCTGGTGCCGGTGCTGCTGGAGCCCGGTCCGCGGGAATGCGAGCTGGCCTTGCGGCATCGCGACGAATTCGCCCGGGCGGGGATCGAACTGGAGGATTTCGGCTCCGGAACCCTGAGGATCGGCTCCTTGCCGGTGTTTCTTCACCCCGGCGACGCCCGCGGGTTCCTGACCGGCCTGCTCGACGACCTCGCCGCCGGTCAGTCTCCCGGTGCCCGGCTTGCCTACGAGGTGCTGGCCCGCTCGCTGGCCCGCCGCGCCGGCCTGATGGAAGCGAACCGGCCCCAGGAGGCGATGTCCTTGCTGGAGGTGCTCTTCCGCTGCGAACTGCCCTACTGCGCCCCGGACGGGCGTCCCACCCTGACCGAGTTCTCGATGCAGGAACTCGGCCGCCGCTTCGCCGGGGTCAAAGGATCTTCTTTTTAGAAAATCAAGGAGTTGGGAGCTTGGGGAGGCTTGATTGTCCACTGAAACTAAAAATTTCATTGTTGGGCCGCCCGATTCCTGCTTTCCTGCCGGGGTCGATGAGTTCGATCGTTCCCCGTCATTTCCCCGTCCCCGGCCTCGCGGCAGGGCGGGGGAATGGCGTTGGGAAGCTCGCCGCGGCAGGGAATCCTTGAAACAGCGGGCTTTGCCGCTTTCCGTTCCGACGGAGTGATCGGCCAGGGGGAGGAAGTGGATCCGGTTCGCGCTTCAAAAAAAATCCACGACAGCAGGATTTCTCAAACGTTCAAAATTTCCCCAAAAATTTCTTGTTCAGTTTTCCTGAATGTTCATACTGCGCGGCGAAGGCAGGTCCTGCCCTTGGAATTTTTTAAAAGCAGCCGTGAGATTCCACCTTTCCATCCTCCTCGTTGTCGCGCCGGTGCTGATGCCCGCCGCGCCGGCCGCCACGCGGCTGGGGGAGCGGTTGGAGGAAGTCCACGGCGACCTGCTCGACAACCGCCGCGAGGCCTTGCCGGGCTTGAGCAATCCCTTCGGCACGCCTGACAAGGCCCGGATCGTCATCGAGCGCTCCGACGAGGCGTTCCGCCTCTTCCGTGGATGGCGGGGCAACGTGGTCGGCACCATTTTCTGGATCGGCGAGCAGCCCACCGAGAACAACCCGGTTCCCAACGTGATGAGCTCGTGGGACATGAACTGGCAGGAAAACTACGGCGGCTACGACGACCCCGACCGCCGGAACGGCTATCTGCCGGCCGGGTTCACCCCCAAGCTCAATCCTTTCTACATCGCCCTGCCCTACAACGACGTCGCCAAGGGCGGTCACCACCGTCCGGAGGCCTCAAAAGTGATCCCCTGGTTCTGGCGCGACTACCGCGGCGAGGGCATTTCCGTCTGCAAGGGCCGCTGGGTCGCGATCCATCGCGAAGGCAAGGTCTGCTACGCGCAGTGGGAGGACGTCGGCCCCTTCGAGGTCGACCACTGGCAGTATGTTTTCGGCGACGAGGAGCCGCGCGGCAACCGCAACAACGGTGCCGGCATCGACCTCAGCCCGGCCGTCCGCGATTATCTCGGCTTCCGCAGCGGCGAGCGCGTCCAATGGCGCTTCGTCGAGGCCCGCGATGTTCCCGAAGGACCCTGGTCCGGCTGGGGCAACATCCCCCACGGGCGCTGACCACGATTTCCCGACAAGCAACCTGACCCTTGCTGTTCCCACACCCGATAAAAAGATAGAAGGGGCGACCCGGTCGTCCCGCCCTTACATCACCCACTGAATTTGTCCGGAGAGGCGATGTTCCCGCATCGCTTCCCCGGAGACCCGGCGAGGGACTCTGTCCCGAGCGGGCATGGCCCGGCCACCTTACAGGCCGTTCCATGCCCGGCACCCCTCGCCGGGTCCCCCTCCCCAAGGCCCGTCCCAGGCCGAGGATCCGGAGGGCGGAGGAAGTTCGCAGTCCACTGTTCACCCACAACCAGCCATGAAAACCAGCCGTCTGGCTGCCCGCGCGGCAGCCGCCCTGTGCGTTTGCACCCTCGTGCCCCAATTGGCCTTCGCCCAAGGCAATTCAGGCAACAACTCCTATCCTCTCACCGACCCGCTGCTTCCAGTGGGGGTGATGACGGCATTCCCGACGATGGTGCAGACCGGCACCAAGCCCACGCTCACCTGGAATATCCTCCATCCGAGCAAGGTGAGCGACCTCGCGGTGATCAATCCTCCGGGGACCATCATTCCCAACCAGACGGTGTTCGTGACCGTGCAGATCATCGGGACCGGCGTCACCACCTGCCAGGGGACCACCACGGTTTCCCCTCCTACCGACGTGCGTCTGAGTTTCAACGGCGGGAGCTACACGCAGCTGTTCTACGGCACGCAGGCGAACGTCAATCCCTCGCAGAGGCTCTATGTGAAGAGGGTCAACGCCGGGCAGACCATCGACCTCGGCGGGCGCTATGTCATCGGCAGCGGCTGGAGCCCTTTTTACACAACGCGCAGTTCCAATCTCCAGGTGGTCTCGCTGGTCAACGGCGACAGCTTGCCGACGCGCTCGCAGTTCCAAGGCCAGGCCACGCTCGCAAGCTACCTGATGCCTTATCTCGACGCCTCTCGGAAGGTTCGCATCGGACCGCTCAGCATCCTCGTGGTGATGGAGTTGGGGCAATCCAACCGGAATTCCCCCTGCTTCGACTACCAGGACCAGGTCCTGCTGATCACCTTGAGCCGCAGGCATCCCAACAACGGCCACGGCAACAACCTGGACGGCGTCGACTCTTCCAATCCAGGAAACGGCAGCGGCGGTCCGAACGGCGCAGTCGATCCGTCCGGCGGCTTCGACGACGAAATCCGTTGAAACTCCCAACTGTCGCCACAATGAACATCATCCTTTCGCTCCCGCTGTGCGCGGCCGCATCGACGCTCGTCCTGGCCGGTCGTCTGGCCGCCCAGGAGGCCGTCATGCGCGACGCAGCCACCCACGAGCAGCTTTCCGAAGTGCTTCGCGTTGCCATCAACAAGGGCCCGCTGGCCGAGTTGAAGCCGGCCACCGGAGCCGACCCTACCAAGGTCAACATCCCGGAGAATATCGTCGATAGCTCGGACTTCCTGTCGTTTGCCGGCAGGGCCACCCTCGTTCCCAAGAAAGCGATCCTTCATGTGCCGGCCAACATGGCCGACCGGGTGAAGCACCAGCCGGGCTCGCAGATCCAGACCTGGGCCGAGTTCTATGCGATGAACCGCGCGTGGGTCACCACCGTGGAAGTCAGCCGGGTCCAGGCCGAAGGCAACCAGCCCTTGCCGGAAGACACGCTGGAACGCATCGCGAAGAGCAGTGCTCTCGTCGTCGCCACTTATCAGGGCGGGCCGATTTCGGTCCTTCCACTCAAGGTTCCCGCTCCCGCAGTCGCTCCCGCCAACACCGAAACCGCCAAGAAGCCATGAAAACCATCGGTTGCATCACCTCCTTCATCCTGTTCGCGACCTCGCTGGCCCAGGCCCAGACCGCGGCTTCCTACGCGAACTTCATCCGGCAGAAGCAGCAGCCTACCGGTGTCGTGTGGGACATGCCCGTGGCGGCTGCCGGCGAGCAGCTTTCGGCGCTTGCCATCAATCCGGGCGGGGCCCAGTTCGAGCTTTGGACGGTCAACACGCTGACCGCGCAGGGCTACCTGCTGGATACCCGTTATGTCGGTGCCTATATCCCGGTGGCGGACGTCGTCATCCGATCGGAGGATCCCTACGACGTGATTCCGCGGACCCGGGCCGACCGGCCCTTTTACGTCGACGTGGTCGTCAACGGCCTGTTGAGCGGGCCTACGGATCCGGATGCTTCGAAGCGGATCAAGTTCCTTCGGCACGTGCAGTCCTACGGTGCCGGCGGCACCGGATTCGGGATCGACCGGACGCAGGCGGCGCTCTTGTCGCAATCGTTCATCGAGACGAACGGGACCAGCACCATGACCTTCGCGATCAACGCGGTGCCGGGAGCTGACCGGGCAAAGGTCCGGGGTGAAGAGCGATTCTCCGCATTCTCGCTTGCCGACTACCAGGCCCCCGAGTCCCAACTCGGATCCCAGTTCATCCAGATCTGGCCCGTGGCCGACGGCGCGATCTCGGGGATCTCGAACAATCAGGCGATCCGTTTCCGGATGCCTCCGTTGTCGATTGCGCTCAACGACCTCTACCCCAACTCGCATACCTACACCCAGGTCTACAAGGGAGCTCCCCAGCTCGGTCGTGTCGGCACCATCATTCCAGGTTCATCCCTGATCATCAACGACACCGTTCCCCAGAGCCGCGTGCTGACGGTCGATGCCTACGACAACGTGTTCGACGACGACGGGCAATGGACGATGGAGCTCGTCACGGCCACGCCCTTCGGCCTCGACCGCCTGGCCTTCGTGACCTTCAGCCTCGACCGCACCCTGCAGATGAATTCCACGGTCACCACCGTGGAGTGAGATGCCGGCCGGCGCGTCACGATCATGAAGCCCGCGCTTCCATCACTTCCGCTCGCCGCCGGCTGGCTTTCCGGCGGGGGCGAGAAGCTTCTCGAGGTCCTGCCGGAGATTATCGTTCCGGTAGAGGAGGGAAAACGTGGCCTCGCTGGTCTTCCGGAGCTGGTCCTCGACCGCCGTGTAGGCCAGCAGCAGGAACAGTCCTTTCACAGGTTCGCGGTGAAAGGAAACCGAGCGGGTGGCGAAGCCGTCCTTGACCGTGCGGTCCTGCCGGTTGGCGGCAAGCGCCCCGTATTCGGTGGAAAGCTCCTTTTTCAGCTGGTTGAATCGGGCCTCCATCACATCCGTGCCCGCCTCGGGATCGCGGTAATGGACCGTCAGTTCGTAGAGCCGGCCGCTGTGGAAGCGCCCCTCCAGAGCCTGGGACTTCGCACCGGGCAAATTCCCTTTGCGGGGGGAAATTTTCAGGATGCGAACCGCGGGTTGATCTCCCGGGAGCGAGATGTTAACGTCCAGGGAATGTCTGGAAGCCCAATCAATCAACTTTTCCGGAGTATCGCCCCAGCGCAGGCCGAAGGGAGGCTCGAGCACGGCTTGTGCGGAAGCGCAACAGGCCCCGCACCAGAGGCCGGTCAGCACGAGAGCCAGTTGCCGGAGGAAAGCGAACACGGCCGGACATTCCCGCTTTTCCGACGTTCAGGCAAGCCCGCAGGGTTCCGGCGCGGATCGGTGCTGATCGAAACCACGGTCGCCATGACCATGCTGAGCGTGCTGGGGATGGTGCTTCTCAAGCTTTCGCTCAACGTCACCGCGCCGCGGCAATGGACCCTCCAGCAAACGGTGACGGACGCCTACATGACTTTCGAGAAGGCGACCGCCCAGCGGCTGCCCTTTGCGGATCTCACCTCGGGCCAGTCGCTGTGGCCGGTCTATCCCACCGTGGCCACCACCACGGTGCAGATGGGTAGCCTTCCCGGCGGCCAGCCGATCAACGGCGTGGTCACCCGCACGCGTTTTGCCGATCCCAACAACCTGCCGAGCAAGGGCGGCACCGGAACTTCGATCACCAATCCCGCGGGGATGGAGGTCTGGCGATTCCAAAGCGTGGTCCGCTACAACGTGGGCGGCCGCAGCTATCTCAAATCCCGAACCGTGGTCCGCTCGCAATGAAACCGAACCGACCGCACCGCTTCCGCCGGGGTTACACGCTTGTCGAGCTGTCGCTCGCGATGGTCACCGGCACGATGGTGGCCGTGATGATGCTGGCGATGGTCAACCAGCAGATCGCCTTCCTGAAGATCTACAACGCGCAGAACTTCCTGACCACCGAGGCTCCGCTGATCAGCAACTACCTGGCGCGGGTCATCGGCTCGGCCGACGGCTACCGGCTGTATGAAAGCGTGGAGGACTTGGTGGACGGGTCTCCACCCGTGATGACCGGCGCCCCGGTGATCATGCTCCGCTTCAAGGAGCCCGACGGAACCTTCCGGGCCTCGGTGCTGGCCTTCGAGAACCCGGGAAGCGGGCAGGGGCTCTACTACCGCATGGTGAGCCGGGCCGGGGTGCTCGGCACGCCCGACTGGGCGCTCTCCAAGCGTCCTTCCAACGTCGATTTTTCGATCGTGCAGGGGATCCTGAGGGTTCGCGTCCAGGGGCCCAACGGCGAGGAGATCTACTATTCCGGCAACCAACAGCTATGAAACTCAACCGCCGAACCGGGAAGCTGCAGCCCGGGTATGTTTCCTACGTGCTCGTGCTGTCGACCGGCCTGATGCTCACGATGATCACGATGAGCGCCTACCGGAATGCCGCGGGCTCCCAGATCGTGCAGTCGGAAACGCAGCTCCGGGTGGATTACGCCGAGAAGGAGGACGCCGTGCTCCGTGCGGTGGTCAACATCGTGCCCAACCGTGCGATCCGCGCGATGCAGAACCGCTCGAACATCTCGGGCGTGGAGCGCGACTCCCTGCGCTGGCAGAACATCTTTTCCGATGCCCTCAACCAGGCGAACGCACGTACTTCCATTTCGCCGGAGCTCAAGGCGACCCTGGGTGCCAACGCGACGATGAGCGGCAACGTGGGCGACTCGGCGCTGGGATCGGTCAACGTGGTGTTCGACGCGATCGAGCCGGAGACCGGCTTCGTCTCGAACGGCTTGAACCGCTCCCTGGGTGCCGGCTATCCGGTCCCCCTCGAAACCCTCAACAGCACCACGGCGAGCCGCGACAAGACTTACCCGATCATTGCCGCCGACAAGGTGTATGGAAACCTCGCGGCGAGCGGCGTGGCGTTGCCGGTGGGCCAGTACTCGGCGCTGAACGTGATCCCGTATCCCGAGATCCGCTTCGGTTACTCCACGCCGGGCCAGCCCTTTGTCGCGAAGCGGAACTGGTGGGCCTTCAGCATGGAGATCGGCGACCACGACGATGCCATCGGCAGCTCGACCCGTGGCAGCACCGGCGAGCGCGACTTCATCCTTTCGATCTACGAGATCCCGTCGCAGCTTGCGATTTCCGCGGAGGCCTTCACCAAGCTGGGCACCCATGCCGACGGCACCCCGTGGCAGCACACCAGCATCCAGGGCGGCGTTTACTCGACCCGCGCCCAGGTGGAGAGCGGGATGCACATCGACCGCCTTTCGGGCCGCCGCGGCTTGACCCTCGGCGGCGACGTCACGGTCGGCGAGAACCAGATCAACGGCAATCCCTTCACTCCCGGGGTGCGGGAACAGTTCGAAGTGACCAACGGCACCTTCATGCCGGTCACCCTGGCGTCCGAGACCGGCCGCGCCGCGTTCGTGCCCATCAACCGCGGCGTCGACTTCTTCGACCGCTTCGCGCATGCCGCGGAGTCGAGCGTGCTGTCCAGCACCACCTGGAACAACTACTCGGTGGGAGCCCTCCAGTGCGCGATGCGGCTCGACGTGACCGCGGTGACAAGCAGCACCAACACCACGCCAACCGTGCTCCGGTTCCAGTATTTCAGGGGCGGCGTCCGCCAAACGCTGAACGTGCCGCTGACGACGGGACCGGTGGCCGGTCTTCCGCCGGGCTATGTCAAGGTGGCGGACGAGGGCCAGACCTTCACTTTCAGCCAACTCTCGGACGTGGCCTACGGCGCCCCGGGCGGATGGGCGTTCCGGACCGGAGTGATCGGGCCGATCACCTTCAACAACGCGACCTTCGGCGATCCCTTGGTGGGAACGTTCAAGGCCGGTTACTTCCGGGCCACGTTCCCGTTCGAAGTGAAGATGCTCCAAGGCACCAAGCGCTGCATCGCCATTTATCCCGAGAGATTCCCGGCCTTCCTGGCCTCGATCGGAGCGGATGGTCCTGCCGTGAACCATTCGCTGGCGGTGAACGTGGATTACACGACCACCGGGATCAACGATCCCAACTTCAAGCCGAAGATCCCGTGCACCAACACCGACTACGGTCTGCTCATGACGGAATGCGACGACCTCACGGCGTTCACCAGGGGATTCTCGCTGGTCACCAACCTCCGCCTCTACATCGGCGACGACTTCAACGTCGTGCCGACCACCCCGCCGACGGGCTCGGGTCTGCCATCGCCGTTCTACCCGCCGGCCTCGCTGTTCGCTCCGGAGAAGCGTTACGGCACCGACTTCGATCCCCTCAAGGTGCAGATTGCGGGGCAACTCGGCCACTTGAAGGGCGACGACGGGACGACCAACAACCCTGTGCACCTGCTGGATCTCAAGATGGCCAGCGAGAACACGGCGGCGGCGGCAAACATCGATGTCAACCTCCGGCCGATCACCCATCCGGCGGAACTTCCGCCGGTCACGATGATGAACTGGCTGGTGATGGTGGAAGAGCGTCGCAAGAGCTTCTACACCGGGAGAGGGGCGAACTGATTCAGTCCCCGGAATAGACCAGCCGGCCGCAGCTTTCGCACTGGGTCCCCTCGACGCCTGAGTTCACTTTCACCAGGGTGGAGGCGACGAGCTTCATGTGGCAGCCGGTGCACTTGCCGCCGGTGACCGGGACGACCGCGAGGCCGTTCTTCGTTTTGAGCAAGCGCTCGTAGAGGGGCAGCATCGACGATGGTGCCGCCGCGGCGAGCGCTTCCCGCCCGGCCTGGACTTCCACGGTCTCGGTCTCGATCCGCTTCTTCCGGTCGGCAAGGTTGGCGAGATCCTCGTTCACCAGCTTCTGCGTGTGGGCCAGCGCCGCTTCGGCCTGCTGGAGGGTGGCGCGCAGCCCGTCCGCCTTCTCCATCAGTTCGAGTTCCTTCGTTTCCAGGCCATCGACGTCCTTCTCGTAGCGGGTAATCTCATGGCCGAGCGCCTGGAACTCGTCGTTCTTGCGGGTTTCAAACTGCTGGGTCTTGAGCCGCTGGATGGTCGTGCGTCGCGTGCCGATGTCCATTTCCACCTTCTTGATCTCCACCTCGTTGGCCATCACGGCTTCCTTCGCCTTGCGCACGGACTCGGTGTCCCCGGCCAGGCGGTCCTTGGCGCGGGCCTCGTCCTTGGGGATCTTGGCGAGGTCTTCAGCGAGTGTCCGCAGGCGGCGGTCGCGGTCCTGGAGCACCAGCAGGGCTTCGATGGATGGGAGCATGCGGTGTTGTTAGCCGCCCGCCCCACCGGCGGCAAGCCCCGCGAACGCGGCCGGGCGAGCGATGGCGCTCAGCGGCCGGTCCTTTGGCGAACCGGCTTGGACGGGGTGAAGCCGCTGCGGTACTTCGGCGTGAACCGGTCTTTCTCGACGGCGTCCACGTCGCGCAGCAGCACTTCGATCGCCTTTGCGAGCTGGGGGTCCTGGCCGGAGATCAACTGGCCCGGTTCCGGCCAGACGATGTGGTCGGGCACCGCGCCGTTCATCTCCATGTCGTCGCCGGTTTCGGGGGAGAACCACCCGCGGAAGGGGACGCGCAACGTGCCGGCATCCAGGATCCGGTCGCGCGAGGCGGAGATCACGCCGCCGGCGGTGGCCACGCCGACCAGCGGGCCGCGCTTCAGGGTCTTGATCGCGTGGGCGAAGATCTCCGCGTTGGAAAAGGAGTTCTGGTTGCACACCACGACCAGCGGCTTGTGCCAGGAGGCATAGACCTTGCGGTCCTGCGGGTAGCCGGGGCCGCCGCCGCGGGGGATGGTGACCGCGTGGCGCGGCTGGCAGAGCACGGTCAGCAGGTGGTCGGTGATGAAGCCGCCGCCGTTGTCCCGGATGTCGATGACCAGGCCTTCCTTGCCGTGGCCCGCGGCGTAGATCTCGCGCTCGAACTTCTCGAACTCGTCCCAGAACATGCGGGCGATGTGGATGTAGCCGAGGCGGCCGCCCGACAGCTCCTCGACCCGCTTGCGGTTGTCGAGGACCACCTGTTGCTCCGCAAGATCGCGGGCGGTTTCGTAGTCGATCGGATTCAGCTCGTGGACTTGCTCCTTGCCCGCGGCATCGCGGACCACGAGTTCGATGTCGCGGTCCAGCCGGCCGTTCATGAAGCGGTGGAGGGGCATCGATCCGTCGATCGCCCGGCCGTTGATCCGGACGATGGTGTCGCCCGGCCGGACCGGCGGCTTGCACAGCGCGGCCGGACTGCCGGTGATCACCGAGGCGACGGTGAGCGGGTCGCCGGCACCGTGGCGCTGGAAGCGGATGCCGAGGTGGCGCGTCGACTGGAACTCCGCGCCTTCGTTTTCCCAGGGCTTGGGCCAGACGGCGGAGATGAAGGTGAGGTGGGAGGCGTTCAGTTCGCCGAGCATCATGCCGACGACCCCGTCGAAGGTCGGGGAGTCCGGTGCACGGGCGGCGGCGTCCTCGTATTTGGCGAGGATCTTGTCCCAGTCCTTGCCGTTCATCGAGGGGTCGTAGAAGCGGTCGCGCAGCGTGCGCCAGACCGAACGGAACCACAGCCGCTGGTGGGCGACGCGGTCGCGGACCAGCCGGGCCGCCATCGGGTAGCGGGTCAGCTTGCCCTTCTTGAGGATCGCCGGTGCCTGGTCGACGATCCAGAAAAGGGTGCCGTCCTTGGCCATCCGGATCGGAAGGCCTCGGTGGTCGGCCTCGTCCGTCATGTCGGCGCCCGGGCGGGCTTCGATGCGGTAGAGCTTGTCGTTGGAGCTGTTGGTGCTCTGGAACAGCAGCGCCTCGGAATCGGCGGTCCAGAGGATGCGCTCGGGCTCGATGCCGCGGCTGTTGAGCCGGACGATGCGGTCGCTGAGGCCTTCGAAGTCGATCCGCATGCGCTTGCGCTTCGGCTTCTCCGGCGCGGGTGCGACTTCCGGGACGGCGGTTTTCGGGATCGACTCCTCGACGGCGGGTTCTTCGGGCTCCTCGGCGTCGCTGTTGTCGCGGTCGCTTTCTTCCTGGCGGTAGAGCGGGTCGTCGCGCATCGCGGACTCGGCATCGAGCTCGCGGCGGTCGCGGGTCGAGCGGACGGCTTCCTCGATCTTGAGGTCGACGAAGAAGAGGCTCATCTCGTTGTTGAGCCGGCGGCCTGTGAAAGCGATGCGGCGGCCGTCGGGCGACCACTTCGGTGAGCCTTCGAAGTCCGGATGGCGTGAAAGGTTGAACGGTTCGCGGGATCCGTCGGCCGGGGTGATGTAGATGTCCCGGTTGAAGTTCTGGTCCTGGGCGGCGAAGACCAGCCAGCCGGAGTCCGGCGACCAATCGAAAGTGGGGGCGTCCCAGCAGGCGAAGAGCAGCTTGTCGGAGCTGCCGTCGGCCTTGGCCACGTGGAGGTTGCCGCCGCCGGAGACATAGGCCAGGCGGGTGCCATCGGGGCTGAGCGCCATCCGCCGCTTCGGTTCGGGACCGCGGGTGACCTGCTCGTGCTCGAAGCTTTCCGCCCGCCACCAGAATTCCCCGTCCCGCTGCCTGCGGGCGCGCCAGATGTTGCAGTCGATGCCGTCGTCCTTGAGGTAGTAGATCCACTGGCCGTCGGGGGAAAAGACGGCGTCTTCCTCGCGGGCGTCGGTGCGGGTGATTCGGTTCGGCTCGCGCAGGACGGTGTCGCTGGTCCACAGCTCGCCTTCGGCGCAGAAGACGATCTCCAATCCGCTCGGAGAGAAATCGGCATCGACAGTGCCGGTGATCTTGCGGAGTTCCTGGGTGGTGTCGGGCAGGTCCTCCTGCTGGCGGATGACCAGCCGAACCGGATCCGAACCGGGTTGCCAGGACCAGAGATGGAAGCCGCGGCGGAACACCATCCGGCTGCCGTCGGCGGAAATCGAAGGGCGGATGATGCCGTCGTCGGTGAAGGACGTGAGCCGCTCGTCCTTGCCGGTCGCGAAATCGCGGCTCCAGAGGTTGAAGGTGCCGTCCCGCTCGGAGACGTAGTAGAAGCCGCTGCCGTCCGCCTTCCACATCGGCGAACGGGCTTCGGTCTCCTCTTTGACCACGGCGGTGAAGCTCCGCGAAGCGATGTCGTAGAGCCAGATCGAGGAAGCCCGCGGCCCCCGGTAGCCTTTGCGGTAGAGTTGTTCGCCCTCGCGGCAGAACAGCACCTTGGTGCCGTCCGGGCTGTAGCGGGCGGAGTGCCCCTTCTCGTTGAAGAGGTAGTTCTCGGGAGCCTCGCGGCGGAGGTCGATCTCGATCAGCCGCTCGGGCCGGAAGCCGGGTTCGTCGCGCAGCCCGCGGACCAGGGCGCGGGTGCCGTCCGGCGCGATGTGTTCGAGGCTGGCGCCTTCCGAATGGAAGCTGTGCTGGGCCGCGGGGCCGCCGCTGGCCGTCATCGAGAAGAGTTGCAGGAAACCCGCCCGGCTGGAGCAGAAGTAGATCGTCTTCCCGTCCGGCGAATAGACCGGGAAGCTGTCGCGCGCCGGGTGGGCGGTCAGGCGTTCGGCGAGGCCGCCGGCCGAGGGCACGGACCACAGGTCGTCCCGCCACTCGAAGACCAGGGTCTTCCCGTCCGGGGAGAGGCAGGGCCAGCTGGCCATCAGGATCTCATCCCCCGCCGGCGCCTCGGCACGCAGGCTCCCGACCCCGGCAAACGCCGCGGCCATCAGAAGGGTGAAACGCCGGGTGAACATGCGTCGGACGGGCTACGAACCCTGCGGGGAAAGGCTTTCAGATCGTTAAGGGTGCTTAACTACCTTTCGCCGGCGGGAAGAAAGCAGAAGGCTTGCCAAGTGGCAAGGCTGCGGGGCGGGGGATCCGGCACGGATCGTTCGGGGATCGACATTGGCGGGCGATTTCCGAGTCTCACGACTTCCCATGAAACAGTACATCGTCCGCCCGGTGACCACCGGCTTCTTTTCGGGTGCTCTCAACGAGTTGAAGCTGGAAGCCTTCCTCAACGAGCACGCCGCCCAAGGGTGGAAGTTCGTGAAGTCGATCCACGAGACCAAGAAGATCCTCGGTATCTTCTCGCGAGAGGCCCACTTCGTGATCTTCGAGCGCGACGTGTGAGAGGCCGGCTGCCGGCTTTCACTCCTTGGACCGCGCCTCCACCTCGAGCGGTGCGTCGGCGTATCCGTGGATCAGGCATTCGACCAGGTAGCGGCGCATGAAGGGCTCGATGCCGCCGAGGCGCTGGTACTGGGCGACGTGGACCAGTTCGTGGCGGAGGAGGCGCGATTCGGTGTCGAGCAGGTAGATCCCGCGGCCGAGCGCCATGCCGGCGGGTTCGAAGAAAGGCAGGCCCCAGCGGCCTGCGAGCCGGACCATCGGCCGGGGAGCGGGGAGGGGGATCGGGCGGACTTCCAAAACGCGGACTTCTTCCGGATTCCGGATCTCCAGCTCGCGGGCGAAGGCCAGTGCTTCGGCGCCGAGGGGCTTCCCTTCGGCGAGGATGCGGCGTTCCTGGTCGGCCGCCCAGCGCGCGGTGGCCGGCGCGATGCCGGACGCGAGCGTCAGGGCGAGACCGAGGGGCAGGATCACACGAATTGCTCGGCAAGGATGGCCTTGCCGTAGTCACGGTTCATCCGCGCGATGTGGTCGACGCTGATTTCCTTCGGACAGGCGGCTTCGCATTCGTACTGGTTGGTGCAGTTGCCGAAGCCCTCGGCGTCCATCTGGGCGACCATGGCGAGCACGCGCTTCTCGCGCTCCGGCTGGCCCTGCGGCAGGTGGCCGAGGTGGGAGACCTTGGCCGAGACGAAAAGCATGGCGCTGGCGTTCTTGCAGGACGCGACGCAGGCCCCGCAGCCGATGCAGGCGGCGGCGTCGAAGGCGGCGTCGGCGTCGGGTTTGGGGATCGGGATGCTGTTGGCATCCACCGCGGAGCCGGTGCGGACATCGATGTAGCCGCCGGCGGCGATGATCCGGTCGAAGGCGGAGCGGTCGACCATCAGGTCGCGGATGATTGGGAAGGCCTTCGCGCGGAAGGGTTCGATCCAGATCGTGTCGCCGTCGCGGAACTTCCGCATGTGGACCTGGCAGGTGGTGATCCCGCGCTCCTTGCCGTGGGGGACGCCGTTGATGGTCAGCGAGCACATCCCGCAGATGCCCTCGCGGCAGTCGTGGTCGAAGTGGATCGGCTCGCCGCCGTCGCGGATGATCTTCTCGTTCACGATGTCGAGCATCTCGAGGAAGGAGGCTTCCTCCGGGATGTCCGTCGCCGCATACGTTTCAATGCGGCCGCTGTCCTTCGGGCTGTTCTGGCGCCAGACCTTGAGAGTGAGGTTCATGATCGGGGAAAATTTCGGGCCCGCTCGGATGCCGCGGAGCCGTGCCGCTGAAAGTAGATCCTCACGGGTCGGGCGCTAGCCGAAAAAGCCGTTTTCTTGCGCAAGAATGATCACGAAATCTCCAATTCGTCCCCTTCCTGGAGCCGTTGGCGGGAGCTGCATGAAACCTTGATCCCAAGTTCCCGAACGTCCGCTACTGCCGCCTCATGCCTTGACGTCCGGGCTGGACCGACCCCTAGTCTAACCATGGAAAGGTGGCGTCTGGTTCTTGTCCACGCGGCTTTCGTCATCGCGGGATGGGGGATCGCGCTCGCCGTCTCGTCGGTCAGATCCCGGACGGATTCGGAGAGTCCCGCCCGGAGCGCTGAAACTCTTCCGGCCAAGTCCGGACAGGTTCGAGCGGATGTTCCCGCAGGCAGGCGAATCATTGCCCGGCTTGCCGCCGCGGGGCCTCCCGGGGAGACGAAAGGATGGCCGTCGTGGGAGATCACATCGCCGAAGGAAAGGCTCCGGCTCAAGCAACTGGCGCAAGGGGAAGCACCACTCGACGACGTCGAAGCCGAGAGGGCATTGCTACCGTTCATGTACATGGACCTCGACTTTATTGTCGGAGGAACGGGGGCTCCCTCCTTCGGTTACGCCTTTCGCCACGGCAGGCTTGGTGCATTGGAGATCCGGGACCAGTTGTCGGCACAATTCCCCGATTACGCCCGTCGGCCGGACTTCGACTACGCCGTGTGCAAAGCACTCGCTCCCTACAATCCGGTCGGAATCGCACCTTTGGTAGAGGCGCTTTCCCCGCATTATGCGGACGATGTCATGAACCACATCTGCTCCAATGGCTTCGGCGAGATCCCGCCGGATGTTTATGCCCGTTTCATGGATTCCGTCATGTTCGCGGACGGCATGTCCACAGCGGATCTCCAGCGCCACTGGGATCAGGTCATGGCTCATGTATTCATCCCGGAGTATGGCACGGGTCTCACCGGTTGGCTGGAGATGCATCCTGCGGGCAGACAGCGGGACGCCGCCTTGGGAGCTCTCGCCCGGCGATACCAAGCGGGCAATCCGGAGGAGTCGGCCCGGCTGCGGGGACTCCGCACGGAGCGGCCGGAAGCCGAAGGACCCTGAACGCGCCGCCCGATCATGACTGCCACTTTTCGCTCTCACCTCACCCGCGCCGCCGCCCTGCTGCTGGGGCTTGCCCTTGGTTGGGGCGGGTCGCGGCAGGAGGCAGCGGCCACCTTGGATGGCGGGAACGGCCCGCGCCGTCCGGAGAAGGAGTCGGCCAAGTTTTCGGCAGATTCCAAACCGGCGAACAAGCTTCCCCGGTCCGACGGGGAAGGGCCTTTCGAGCCGACCGAGGCCTATGCTGCCGCATGGGATCTGCTCAAGGACGGTAGGCACTCGATCGTCGAGCGTCGGGCCATCCAGGCGAAACTTCTGGAGGAGTGGGCCTTGGTGGATATCGCTTCCGCTCTCCGGGCTGCTTTCTCCGAGCCGGCGAATTCTTACATCGATGGCGAGAAGACCCTTCGCGACTGCTGCCTGGAAGGGATCCGTCGACAGCCGGACTTGGTTTGGAGCCTCGTCTTGGGTGGTTCGTTCGGCTTTGAGCAAAGGAAACTCAGTCAGCTTTGGTTGAAGGCGATGAGAGAGCAGGATCCGGTTGCCATCCTGGAGTGCTACCCGGACCTGCCCGAATGGGAACTCGAAATCCGGCCCTACGAGTCGAATGATCCCTTCTCTCGCTCTCCCGATGCCATCTTTGATGATGAGCCGTCTCCCTGGCGTGCGCCCGAGTCTTATCCGCTGCGCGCCCAGGTCATTTCAGATCTATTGCACGAGGCCCACATCTCGGGGCGCGAGCCAGAGGAGGTCCTGCGGATTATGAAGGGAGTCGCCCGGTTGGCCAAGGGCGCGGACGGCGACAAGGTGATCGCGATGTCCGACAAAGTGCTCGGGCAGATCCTTTCCATGGACTCGGTGGTCGGGGCCTGCCAAGCGGCCGGCGATGCCGAGGTCCGAAATTTGTATTTCAGGGGATTGTTGGAGAAGTTCGCATGGGTCGAAGATGGAGCCCGGGCGAAGATGTTGGACGAACTTCCTCCGGCCTTGCGCACCGAGGTGGCGGCAGCGCTTCAGCCAGCACGACGCTGATCCGGTCTTGTTAGATCCGGTGCCTGGCTTGTTCGCTGTGCGGTCGGAACGCCAGGAGACAGCGATCAGGCGTAGCTGCGGATCGAGAGGTGGACGGCTTCGAACTCGAGGGGTTCGGTGTGGAGGGCGGGTGCGGCGTCGTTGCCGCGGTATTCCCAGGCGGAGACGTTGCAGAACTTGTCGTCGTGGCGCTTGGCCTCGCCGGGCTGGGTCTTGCCGGCCTGCACCTCGGGGTCGGCTTCGGTGAACTGGTGCTCGACGCGGAAGTGGCCGCCGCAGCTTTCCTCGCGGTTGCGGGCGTCGTAGCACATCATTTCGCCGAACTCGAGGAAGTCGGCAACGCGGCCGGCCTTCTCCAGTTCCATGTTGGCGTTCGCCCCGGAGCCGGGGACGCGGACGGTGTTCCAGAATTCCTCGCGGATCTCGGGGATCTTCGCGATCGCTTCGGTCAGGCCTTCGCGGGAGCGGGCCATGCCGCACTGGTTCCACATGATCTCGCCGAGCTGCTTGTGGAAGCTGTCGACGGTGCGCTTGCCGTTGATGCCGAGCAGGCGGTTGGTGCGGGCGGAGACTTCTTCCTCGACCTTCTTGAACTCGGGGTGGTCGGTCTTGACGCTGCCCGGCTTCTGGGTGGCCAGGTAGTTGGCGATCGTGGCCGGGATCACGAAATAGCCGTCGGCCAGGCCCTGCATCAGGGCGGAGGCACCGAGGCGGTTCGCGCCGTGGTCGGAGAAATTCGCTTCACCCAGCACGTGGAGGCCGGGAATGTTGGACATCAGGTTGTAGTCCACCCACAGGCCGCCCATGGTGTAGTGGACGGCGGGATAGATCATCATCGGCTGCTTGTAGGGATCCTCGCCGGCGATCTTGTCGTACATCTGGAACAGGTTGCCGTAGCGGGCGCGGATGGTCGATTCGCCGAGTCGGGCGATCGAGTCGCGGAAGTCGAGGTAGACGCCGAGGCCGGTCTTCGCGATGCCGCGGCCGTCGTCGCAGGCTTCCTTGGCGGCGCGGGACGAGATGTCGCGCGGGGCGAGGTTGCCGAAGGACGGATACTTGCGCTCCAGGTAGTAGTCCCGGTCGTCCTCGGCCACGTCGGCGGCGGTGAGCTGGCCCTTGCGGATCTTTTCGGCGATCTCGCGGGATTTCGGTGCCCAGACGCGGCCGTCGTTGCGGAGCGACTCCGACATCAGGGTGAGCTTCGACTGGTAATCGCCGCTGACCGGGATGCAGGTCGGGTGGATCTGGGTGTAGCAGGGGTTGGCGAAGTAGGCCCCGCGGCGTGCGGCGCGCCAGGTGGCGGTCACGTTGCAGCCCATCGCGTTGGTCGAAAGGAAGAACACGTTGCCGTAGCCGCCGGTGGCGAGGATGACGGCGTCGGCGGCATGGGACTCGATCTTCCCGGTGACCATGTTGCGGACGACGATGCCCTTGGCGTGGCCGTCGACGAGGACGAGGTCGAGCATCTCGGTCCGCGGGAACATCTTCACGCCGCCCTTGTGGATCTCTTTCTCCAGCGCCTGGTAGCAGCCGATGAGGAGTTGCTGGCCGGTCTGGCCGCGGGCGTAGAAGGTGCGGGAGACCTGGGCGCCGCCGAAGGAGCGGTTGTCGAGCAGGCCGCCGTACTCGCGGGCGAAGGGGACGCCCTGGGCGACGCATTGGTCGATGATGTTGACCGAGACCTCGGCGAGGCGGTGGACGTTCGCCTCGCGGGCGCGGAAGTCACCGCCCTTGACGGTGTCGTAGAAGAGCCGGCGGACCGAGTCGCCGTCGTTCTGGTAGTTCTTCGCGGCGTTGATCCCGCCCTGGGCGGCGATCGAGTGGGCGCGGCGCGGGCTGTCCTGGTAGCAGAAGCACTTCACCTGGTAGCCGAGCTCGGAAAGGGTGGCCGCGGCCGATCCTCCGGCGAGGCCGGAGCCGACCACGATGATGCTGAACTTCCGCTTGTTCGCGGGATTGATCAGCTTGGAGTCCATCTTGTGCTTGGACCACTTCTGCTCGATCGGGCCGGACGGGATTTTGCTGTCGAGGGACATCGGATTGGAGAGTTGTGCGGTTCAGCGGCCGAACTTGAAGACGAGGATGGCGAGCGGGATCGAAATGAAGCCGAGCCAGATGACGAGCGCGTAGCCCTTGGAGATCGCGGCGACCATGGGGGCGGACTTTTTCGAGCGCAGGCCGAGGGTCTGGAACATCGAGCCGACGCCGTGGCTGAGGTGGGAGCAGAGCAGGGTCATGGCGATCAGGTAGAACAGCACCGTGAGAGGATTGCCGAAGCCGTCGATGACCATCTGCCATGCGTCGAAGCGCTTTTCGCCGAGCTTGTTGAAGTCCACGTAGCGCTCGGCCGGGTAGCTCACCCGCACCGTGAAGTGGAGCAGGTGGAAGATGATGAAGGCGAGGACGGTAAGGCCGCTCCAGATCATGATGCGGGACGACTTGCTGGCCTGGATGGTCGCCTGATGGGCATAGGGCTGGCGGGCGGCCTTGTTCTCGCGGGTGAGGGAGATGGTGGCGGCGACGTGGAGCACGGTGGCGGCGAGCAGGCCGATCCGGGCGATCCAGACCCCGGCACCGTGGAGGGCTTCGTGGAGGAACTGGGCGTAGTCGTTGAAGGCTTCGCGCCCGGCGAAGACGAGCAGATTGCCGGTCAGGTGACCTGCGAGGAAGAGGACGAGCACGAGGCCGGTCAGGGCGACGATGAATTTCCGGCCGATGGAGGATTTCCAGACGCGGCAGACGATGGGGAAATTGCAGGCAGTGGAGGTCATGGGGCGACGACGGTGGATCAGCGCGCGGCAGAATTAGGTCCGGGGCTCCGGCCGCGCAAGAGGAGAGTCCCCGGGCCGCAGGATCCGGCGAGAAAAAGGCGGATCCGGCGGATCAGAAGGGCTTCAGGATCGCCAGGTAGGCCGCGGCGACCCCGCCGGCGAGGCAGATCCCCAGGAGGGCCGGGGCGGAAAGGATCTTCCGCTTGGCGAGGACCGGGGCGACGCCGAGGAAGAGCCAGATGGCCACCTTCGCCATCCACCAGAACTGGTCCATCGGCGGCTTCTTGAGGATCGCGAAGCCCATCAGCAGCAGGAGCAGCAGCGAGATGCCGTGGAGCATCGACGCGGCCTTCTTGTGCTGGTCGGAGGCCCCGGCAACGATCGCGCCAATGGCGGTGAACACGCCGAGTGCTCCGGCGATGTGGAGGATCTTGAGGACGAGAGGGTTCATCGCGGGCGAGTGTGGTCGGACGGGCGGGACGGGCAAGGGAAACCTCCTCGCCCGGCCTCGGGCGGGGTGATCCGGAGTGAGAGGACGCGGATGGGGTAGCGGGACGGCTGCGCCGTTCCGTGGGAGGCGGGTGGAGGACGAGGCGGAGTGGCGGCCTTGAGAGCGGCACCGCATCGCCGGAAGGGCGCAGCCCTTCCGCTACGGAGGACGGGGTGGCCTACCCGCTACGCCGGGGTGGCCGCGAGCTTCGGAATCGCCGCGAGCAGCTTCTTCGTGTAGTCGTTCCGCGGATGGTCGAACAAGGCTTCGGCTTCGCCTTCCTCGACGATCTTGCCCTTGTACATCACCACGATGCGATCGGCCAGGTAGCGGACGACTCCCAGGTCGTGGGTGATGAAAATCATGGTCAGCCCGAGGTCGGCGCGGAGCTTCTTGAGCAGGTTCAGGATCTGCGACTGGATCGAAACATCGAGGGCCGAGACCGGTTCATCCGCGATGACCAGCTTCGGTTCCGGGGCTAGGGCGCGGGCGATGGCGATCCGCTGGCGTTGGCCGCCGGAAAACTCGTGCGGGTATTTCTTCTGGAAGCGCGGGTCGAGGCCGACGGTCTCCATCAGGCGGGTCACCCGGCCGGCAAGGTCGTCGCCGCCGATCCCGGGGTGGCGCTGCTTGATCGCCTCGGCCAGGGTGGAAAACACCGTCATCCGCGGGTTGAGCGAGGCGTAGGGGTCCTGGAAGATCATCTGGAAGTCCAGCCGCCGCTTGCGGACGACCGAGGGCGGCAGCTTCGCGAGGTCCTCGCCGTCGAGGATGATCGAGCCCGCCGTGGGGCGGATGAGCTGCATCACGGTGCGGGACAGGGTCGATTTCCCGCAGCCCGACTCCCCGACCAGGCCGAGGATCTCGCCCTTTTCGATCGAGAGGCTCACGCCGTCGACCGCCCGGATGGTTTCGACCGTCGGCGCGAAGACCGAGCCGGCGCGTTTGCGGAAATGGGTCTGGAGGTCGCGGATCTCGAGGTAGGGCACGGCCTTTAGAAAGCAGGCCGCGGGCCCGGAGGCACGGGAAAAATGCCGGCTTTACGGCCGGACGGGCGGGAGCCCAGCATGCCGCGGCAGGAATGGACCGCGACTTGGCCCGGCCCCTGCTAAAGCGGTCTCCACCCCAAGAATGCACATGTTTGAAGCCTACGAGGCCGATGGATTCTACGACGAGATGTTCGCCCCGGGAGGCGAAGTGAGGCCTCATTACCGGGCCCTGCTCGAGCGTTTCAGCGGACTGGCCCCCGATGACTTCAATGCCCGCCGGGCGGCTTGTGACCAGCATTTCCTGCGGCAGGGGGTCACCTTCAACGTTTACCACGACGACCGCGGGACCGAGCGGATCTTTCCCTTCGACCCGGTGCCGCGGGTCATCCCCGGCGCGGAGTGGGAGCATCTGGAGGCCGGGCTGACCCAGCGGATCATCGCGCTGAACCTTTTCCTCCACGACATCTACCACGAGCAGCACATCCTGCGCGACGGGATCATCCCGCGCTTCTACATCGAGGAGGCCAAGCACTACCGCCCCGAGTTCCGCGGGATGAACGTGCCCAAGGACATTTACATCCACATCTGCGGCAGCGACCTGATCCGCGGGGCGGACGGGGTTTACTACGTGCTGGAGGACAACGGCCGCTGCCCGTCCGGCGCGTCCTACCTGCTGGAAAACCGCAACGCCCTGAAGCGCGCGTTCCCGCACCTCTTCGAATCGCTCGGCGTGCGGCCGGTCGACATGTATCCGCGCGAGCTGCTGGAAATGCTCCACCACGTCTCGCCCCACCGCGAGGGCGAGCCGGTCTGCGTGCTGCTGACGCCCGGCTGCTACAACAGCGCCTACTTCGAGCACTGCTACCTGGCCCGCGAGATGGGCATCGAGATCGTGGAAGGCCGCGACCTGGTGGTGATGGACGATTTCGTCTACATGCGGACCACCAAGGGCCTGGTCCGGGTGGACGTCATCTACCGCCGGATCGACGACGACTTCCTCGACCCGACCGTCTTCCGCAAGGACTCGGTGCTCGGCGTGCCGGGCATCATGCGCGCCTACCAGGCTGGCAACGTGGCGCTGGCCAACGCGGTCGGCACGGGCGTGGCGGACGACAAGGTGATCTACTATTTCGTCCCGAAGATCATCGAATACTACCTCGGCCAGGACCCGATCCTGCCGAACGTGCCGACCTACCTCGCCTCCGAGGAAAGCGACCGGAAGTACATCCTGGAGCACCTGCCGGAACTGGTCGTCAAGGCGGCCAACGAGTCCGGCGGCTACGGCATGCTGATGGGGCCGTCGGCGACCAAGGAGGAGATCGCCGCCTTCCACGACAAGATCATCGAGGACCCGCGCAATTTCATCGCCCAGCCGGTGGTCTCGCTGTCCCGCTCTCCCACTTACTGCGACGGGATCATGGAAGGCCGCCACATCGACCTGCGGCCCTACATCATCTACGGCGACGACGTGAAGATCGTGCCCGGCGGGCTGACGCGGGTCGCCTTGAAGAAGGGTTCGCTGGTCGTCAATTCCTCGCAGGGCGGCGGCAGCAAGGACACCTGGGTCTTGAAATAACTTCCTGTCATGCTTTCCCGAGTCGCCAACAGCCTCTACTGGATGGTCCGCTACATCGAGCGGGCCGACAACCTGTCCCGCCTGATCGAGGTCAACGGCCAGCTCTTGCTGGACCACGAGCGCCTCGACTCCGACCGCCTCCGTGCCTTCTGGAAGCCGATCATCCTGAGCACCGGCGACGAGGAACTCTTCGGCGAGCTCTACGGCGCGTGGGAAGAGGGGAGCGCGGCGGTGATCCGTTTCCTGACCGACGACCGGCGGAATCCGAACAGCATCGTCTCGTCGATCGCCCAGGCCCGCGAGAACGCCCGGATGGTGCGCGACCAGCTTTCGGAGGAGCTTTGGGAAGAGCTCAATTCGCTCTATCTCTTCATCAACTCTCCGGACGGCAGCTCGCTGCTGGCGAACGATCCGACGCGCTACTACGAGACCATCCGGCGCGCGACCTTCACCTTCCACGGCATCGCGGCGGCATCGATCTCCCGCAGCGAGGCGTGGGAGTTCATGGACCTGGGCCGCCATCTCGAGCGGGCGGACAAGACCACGCGCTTCCTGGACATCGCCAGCTTCCTGCCCGAGTCGGAAGTGCCCGCCGACGGCGCGGCGACCTTCCACTGGACCGCGATCCTGCGATCCTGCGGCGCGCTCGGGGCCTTCCGGGCGGAGCACCAGGGCGAGCCGACGGAGGAAAGCGTGGTCAGTTTCCTGATGTTCTCCCGGGATTTCCCGAGGTCCGTCCGCTACTGCGTCGACCGCATCGACCGCAACCTGCACCGCATCTCCGGTGCGCCGCGCGGCACCTACTCGAACGAGGCCGAGCGGGTGTCGGGGCGGCTGCTGGCGGAGCTTTCCTACGGCTCGACCGACGAGATCCTGGCGGCAGGGCTGCACGGATACCTCGACGGGATGCAGGAGCGCTTCAACTCGATCGGGGGCGGGATGTACCGGACCTACATGCTGGTCCGGGAGTCCGGGGAAGCCCGTCCGCCGATTCCCGCGGCGAGCGTTTCGTCCGTGGTCGCCTGGCAGATGGCCCAGCAACAGCAGTGATCCGGACCGGGAATCCCGCTTGCCCTTGAATCCGGAATCCTTCCAACGTGCCGCGCCCCGCGCGGCGACTCCCGGCCTGACCATGTCTTCCACCCTGCAGCACGGACCCGTTTTCCGCGTCCTCCACCGGACGGTGTTCGACTACGACGCCCCGGTGCGGGACAGCATGAACACGCTGCACCTGGAGCCGCGGACCTTCCCGTTCCAGCGGACCCTGGCGGCGGTGGTGAAGATCCTCCCGGCGACGCGGGTCCGGCGCTTCCACGACCTCTTCGACAACGTCACGCACCACTTCGAAGTGCCCGGCGAGCACCGGCGGCTGGAGATCGAGAGCCGGATCAAGATCCAGAACCTGCCGCTGGTCGTGCCGGAAGCCTCGCAGCGGGCGACGCTGAACGAATACCGCGGCGGCGACATCCCGGAGCGGACCTGGGCCTACCTGCAGGAGAGCCGCTTCGTCTCCCGCCATCCGCAGATCTGGCGGCAGGCGCTCGACATCACCAGCGGGCTGGGCCCGGTGTTCGAGCAGGCGGTGGCGATCATGCACTGGGTTCACCGCGAGTTCCGCTACGACACCGGCTCGACCCACGTGAACACCCACCTCGAGGAAGCCTTCGCGCTGCGCCGCGGGGTCTGTCAGGACTTCACCCATGTCATGCTCGGCCTCTGCCGGGCGGTCGGCATCCCGGCGCGCTACGCCTCCGGCTACCTCTACAACGGTCCGCGCGACCATCTGGTCGGTGCCCAGGCCTCGCACGCCTGGCCGGAGGTCTTCTTCCCGGGCATCGGCTGGATCGGCTTCGACCCGACCAACGAGACGCTGGCGGACGAGCGCTACATCAAGATCGCGGTGGGCCGGGACTACGACGACGTCGCCCCGGTCCGCGGCACCTACCACGGCAGCGGGCACTGCAAGATGAGCGTGACGGTGGAAGTGGAGAAGGTGGAGTGACTTCGACCGGGTGCGCGGGGCCTCCGGCCCGGAGATGCCAGGGGCGGTGATCCAAGGCGATCCGGGCTGGAACGGGCGGCGGGCGGATCGGGACCGCTCTGCGGGGCAGAGCCTCCGCGCACCCGGTGGGACGCCCGCTGACACGCCCCGGCGGATTTTCCAGAGACAAAGTTGCGCCCCGGGCGGTTTTACCGGAGAAGACTGCCAGCCGAATGACTGATTTGTTGATCGACCCCGCCCGCCGGAGCGGATGCCAGGATTTGGAAAAGCTCGGGGAAGTGCTGGAAGGCGCCGCCGCGAGGCAGCGTTCCCCCATCGACGACGTGCTGGACGCCGGCGTGGTCGACGAGGAGCCCTACATGCGGGAACTGGCCGCCGAGGTGGACATGGAGTGGCTGGAAAGCATTCCGGCCGCCGAGGCCCCGCTGCCGCTGCGCGAGGCCTGCGGGCCCCGGGTCGCCCTGCGCCACCGCCTGCTGCCCGTCGCCATCACCGGCGAGGACGGCGTGAAGCACCTCAAGCTGGCCACTTTCGACCCCTTCAACCTGGTTGCCCGCCAGGCCGTGGCCCAGGAAATCGAGATGCCGGTGGAGTGGTGCATGGCCTCCCGCCGGCGCATCCACGAGTCCCTGCGCCGGCTCTACGGGGTGGGGGCGGACACCTTCGAGCAGATCCTCGAAGGCCGCGACCTCGACTACGACAACCTCGAGGGCCACGACGAGGCGAACGTCATCGACGCCGACGAGGACGAGGAGGCCAGCGTGGTCAAGTTCGTCAACCAGATCATCCGGGAAGCGCTCGAGCAGCGCGCGACCGATATTCACGTCGAGCCGCTGTCGAACAACCTGCGGATCCGCTACCGGATCGACGGCCGCCTTTTGGAAGTCACGGTGCCGGAGAACGTCAAGGCGCTGCAAAGCTCGGTGATCGCCCGTCTGAAGATCATGTCGCGGCTCGACATCGCCGAACGCCGCCTGCCGCAGGACGGCCGTATCAACCTCCAGTTCGAAGGCCAGACCATCGACGTCCGCGTCGCCACCGTGCCGACGGTCGAGGGCGAAAGCGTGTCGCTGCGTCTCCTCAACCAGGAGAAGTTCAACCTCGACCGCCTCGGCATGGAGAAGCACGTGCGGACCAAGATCGAGGGCCTGCTCCACCTTTCCAACGGCATCATCCTGATCACTGGTCCGACCGGCTCGGGAAAATCGACCAGCCTTTACTCCTTCCTCACCGAGATCAACCACCCGGACCGGCGCATCGTGACGATCGAGGATCCGGTGGAAAACAAGCTGCCGGGGGTGATGCAGATCGCGGTGAAGTCCGACATCGGGCTGACCTTCGCCGCCGGCCTGCGTTCGATCCTGCGTGCCGACCCGAACGTGGTAATGATCGGGGAAATCCGCGACCTCGAGACCGCGGAGATCGCGATCCGCGCCTCGCTGACCGGTCACCTCGTGTTCTCGACCCTCCACACCAACGACGCGCTCGGCGGCATCAGCCGTTTGATCGACATGGGCGTGGAGCCCTTCCTCGTTTCCGCCGCGGTCCGAGCCTTCCTCGCCCAGCGCCTTGTTCGAAAGCTCTGCCCGCATTGCAAGAAGCCGCAGGAGATCACCATGGACGACCGCCGCGAGCTCGGCATCCCGATGAACCTCGACGGCCAGGCCTATTCGGCCAACGGCTGCGACCGCTGCCGCAACACCGGCTACCAGGGACGTCTGGCGATTTATGAAGTGGTGGTGCTGAGCCAGGCGATGCAGGACATGATCGCCCACGGTGCCAGCCAGCCGGACATCCGGGCCCAGTCGATCAAGGAAGGCTTCGTGCCGATGCGCGGCTACGGCTGGATCAAGGTGATGCAAGGCCTGACCACCGTCGAGGAAGTCATCTCCGTGACCTCCACCGACCTTGCCGTCGATTGATTTCAGCGTTTCAGTTTTTCAGCTTTTCCCACGGTGCCCCTCTTTTCCTACAAAGCCCTGAGTTCCTCCGGCGGTGTGCAGACCGGCGAGGTGGATGCCGCGGACCGCACCGAGGCCCTGCGGGTGCTCGACCGGCGCGGCTTGCAGCCGGTGAGCTTGAAGGAGTCCTCCGGCGGGGTGGCGGTCGCGAAACCGAAGGCCAAGGAGAAGCCGGCCCCGGCCCCCGCGAAAGCCGTGCCGAAGCCGGCCCCGGCGCCAGCCGCCAAGCCTGCCGGAAAGAAATCGTCCAAGGCGGCGTCGAGGGATGTCATCGACAATTCGCCCGACGGCCCGCTGAAGTTGAAGCGAGCCGAGGTGATCATGTTCACCGAGGAGCTTTCCGACATGCTGGCGGCCGGGCTTCAGCTTGAGCCGGCATTGAAGTCGATGGAGGCGCGCCAGGAGCTCGGCGGCCTGAAGGACGTCGCCAGCCGGATCCGCCAGCTGGTGCGGGACGGGATGAATTTCTCCACCGCGCTCAAGCGGGTCAGCCCGAGCTTCGGCCCGCTCTACTGCTCGCTGGCCGCGGCCGGCGAGGCGTCGGGCGCGCTCGACACCATCCTCAAGCGCCAGGCGCACTATCTCAAGACCCTGGCCGATCTCCAGGCCCGGCTGATCCTCGCGATGATCTACCCGGCCTTCCTGGTGCTGGCCGGCATCGGGGTTTCGATCGTCTTCGTCACCACCCTGATCCCGCAGCTCACCACGCTGATCGAGAGCACGCCCGGCGGCAAGCTGCCGGCACCGATCAAGCTGATGGTCACCGCCACCGATTTCCTCAAGAGCTACTGGTATGTCATCCTGATCCTGCTGGTCGCCGCGCTGCTGTTCTTCAAGGCGTGGAAGGACAATCCGGACAACACGCTGACCTGGGACCGCTTCAAGCTGCGCGCGCCGCTGATGGGACCGGTGGTCACCAGCCGCTTCTACGTGCAGTTCCTCGAAACCATGGCGAACCTTGCGGGCAACGGCCTGCCCTTGCTGCGCGCCCTGGAGCTGTCGCGCGATGCGACCCAGAACCTCGCCCTGCGGACCGAGCTGAACACGGTGATCGACCAGGTCGGCGACGGCCGCGCGTTTTCGAAAGCCCTGATCCGCACCGGGGCTTTCCCGCCGCTGCTAATCGACATGGTCTCGGTCGGCGAGCAGACCGGCAAGCTCGACATCTCCCTGCGGCGCGCGGCGGAGCGCTATGACAAGGAGCTCGACAAGAGCCTGTCGCGGATCATGGCGCTGATCATGCCGACCATCCTGATCATCATGGCCAGCCTGATCGGCACCATGGCGTATCTGATGATCACGGCGATCTTCCAGACGATCAAGAACCTCGGGGCTTGATCCGAGGAGGGGCGCACTCCGATGCGTCCCATCACAGACAAAGGCGGGCGGATCGGAGTCCGCCGCTCCTTGTTCACCGTGAAAGCCAGCAGCATCTTCAAGTCCATCCTGCTTTTCTCCGGTTGGGGAGCGGCCGCGTGGCTGCTATTCTCGAAGCCGCTCGAGCCGGTCGCGCTGCCCGCCCCCAAGGAGCGGGGCACTCCGATGCCCCGGGCTGCCACGGGCCACCCGCTCGAAAGCACGTTCCTCGAATGGTCCGCCGATCCCGCGCTGGCCGGGGCGCTCGTCGGGCTCTGCGTATTTGATGAGTCGGGCGAACCTCTCTTCGCCTCGCCGCTCGCGGCGACCGCGCTTTGTCCGGCGTCCGCGCTGAAGACCGTGACCACCGCGGCGGCTTTCGAGCTGTTAGGCCCTGAGTTCACATTCGGGACCATGCTTTCATCCGATGGGCCGATGTCGTCCGCCGGCGTGCTCGATGGCCATCTCGATCTGACGGGTGGTGGCGACCCGACGTTTTCGTCGCGCGATCTCGAGGCCATGGCGGACGGGCTGGTCAAAGCCGGCTTGAAGCAGGTCAACGGCAAGCTGCGGGTCAAAGGCGGCTCCGGAGGAAAGGCCGTGAGCGATCACTGGTGCTGGGGAGATATCGGCAATGCCTACGGGGCAGGGGCCTACGCAATGAACATCGACCGCAACCGCCTCGCGATCCATTTCCAGCCCGGCGCTCACGAAGGAGCTCCGGCCACCTTGCTGAACCGCGAGGGACCCACCGGGGACACCCGCTGGGTGAATCATGTGCTGACCGGACCTCCGGGTAGCGGGGACCGGGTCGTGGTCTACTCCGAACCCCATGGAAGAACGATTACCTTGCGCGGCTCCGTGCCGCAGGGAGAGAGCCGCTTTACCGTGAACGGCTCGATTCCGGATCCCCCGGCGCGAGCGGGTGAACTTCTGCAAACCAGGCTTGAGGCCGCGGGAGTGAAGTTCCTCGGCCGCGAGCTGCCCATGCGATCGGAAGGTCTGATCTTCGCGAACCACACGTCGCCACCCTTGCCGGAGATCGTCGACCACCTGCACAAGGTCAGCGACAATCTGGAGGCGCAGTGCCTCTTCCAGGCGATGGGGCTGGAAAGAAAACGTGATCCTGCTGAAGCGATCCGAAGCCACTGGGAAAGCCGCGGCGTCACCTTCACCGGCCTGCGGATGATCGACGGCAGCGGCCTAGCCCGCGCGAACATGATCCGGCCGCTGGACCTCGCGAAGGTCAACCATCTCGCCCGCCGCGGGCAGCACGGGGAGCGCTTCCGGCAGAGTCTAACAAGCTATCTCGACGGGAAGGTCCGCTCGAAGCTCGGGGCGATGTCCGGGGTCAGGACCGAGGTGGGCTTCCTCACTTTGGACGACGGCCGCGAAGTCACCTTCGCGCTCATGGCGAACGGTCTGGCGCTCGACGTGGACTTCTGGCCCTTGCGGGAGAAGCTCTTGCGCGAGGTGGCGTCGCAGCCGGGGCGGTGACGAGGCAGGACCTCCGGTGCATCGCCCGTCGTGCCAGCTTACTCCTGATCGAGGCGCGCCCGCAGTTGCCGGACTTCGCGGCGCAGGGCTTCGATCTCCTTCTGCTGGACGTCCAGCCGGCGCTGGATCTCGATCATCGGCCGCATCGCCGGGCCTTGGTCCGCGCGATCGCTTTTGGCGGACGGGGCTTCGGGGCCGCGGGGGGTGACTTTGACAACGGTCTTCTTGCCGCGTTGGATCACATCGAGGTTCATCGCCTTGCCCTCGCCGCCCGCCTTCGCGACCTCGGTCTTCAGGGTTTCCAGCGACGACACGTTCCGTCCGTTGGCGGTGACGACGATGTCGTTCTGACGGATGCCGGCCTCGGCGGCGGGGCTGCCGGGCATCACCGATTCCACCAGCACGCCGGCGTCCTTCGGCAGGTCGAAGTGGGAGCGCAGGACGGGATCGAGCGGCGCGACGACCAGCCCCACGAACCAGCGCGGCCGTCCGTCCGCCTCGGAAGGCAGTTTCAGGAAGGGGCGGGGCTTGGCGTCCCGGGTGCGGTCTTCAGGCGCACTTCGCGCTTCCTTGCCGGGTCCGGCTTCCTTGCGTTCCGGGTCCGGCTTGCCGTCCAGCCCGAGTTCGATCATGGCCTTCCGCTCGAGCATCCGCATCAACTCCTCGTCCGTCGCGCCCTCGCGCTGGGACTTTTCGAAGAGGTCGATCAGATCGTTTCCTGGGCGAGGCTCCTGGGCGGAGAGCGGGGCGGCGAGGGAAGCGGCGAAGAAGATGGAGAAAATCGGTTTCATGGCTGCCGGGAAAGCGCAGCAGGGCCGCGGTTCTTGTCTTGCTGGCCGCAAGTTTTCCTAACCCGCGACAATCGTGCGGAAGGTCAGGTTGATCCGCGGCTCGCGGACCCTGGCGGATTTCGCGAGCTGGTGATGCCAGTGGGTCTGGGTCGCTCCCTCCATCAGCAGCAGGCTGCCGTCTTCGAGCATCACCGAGACGGTTTCCCGGGTCTGCTTGTGGCGGAACGAGAATTTCCGTGGGGCGCCGAAGCTCAGCGAGGCGATGCAGCCGTCCTTGAGCAGGGACTTTTCGTCATCGCTGTGCCAGCCCATGCCCTCGCGGCCGTCGTGATAGAGGTTGAGCAGGCAGGAATTGAAGGCAGCTCCGGAGAGTTCCTCGGCCAGAGCTTTCAGCTCCAGCAGCTCCGGAGTCCATGGCAGCGGGTGCTTGGTGGTTCCGGAGTAGCGGTAGGACAAGCCGGCCTCGCCGTGCCAGGCCACCTTGCGGGACGTCACGATCCGCTTGCCGAAAAGGACCACCTCGTCGGGTGCCCAGGCGATGCACGAAAGCAGGGAATCGAAATGGCGCCGGCACTCGGCCGCGCCGAAGACCGGGCCGAGGTAGGTCACGATGCCGTCGTGCGGCAACACGTTGGCCCTTGGATCCGGCGGGAAGAGGTCCACGGGCTCAGCGTTTGGATTCGCGGTCGAGCAGCGTCCGCTTGCGGTCGATACCCCAGCGGTAGCCGGAAAGCCCGCCGTCGCTCCGCAGCACGCGGTGGCAGGGGACGGCCACGGCGACCGGGTTGGCGGCGCAGGCTCCGGCGACGGCCCGGACCGCCGCGGGGCGGCCGATCCTTTGCGCCACTGCCGCATAGCTGTCGGTGCTGCCGGCGGGGATCCGGCGGAGTTCCTGCCAGACGTGCTTCTGGAAGGCGGTGCCATGGAGGTCGAGCGGCAGGTCCCACTTTTCCGCCGGCGATTCCAGATGACGGATGGCCCGGGCGACCATGCCGGAGAATTCGCGGCCACCGGCCACGAGGCTGGCAACGGGGAAGCGCCGCTGCAGTTCGGCGGCGAGTTGCTGCGGATCATCACCGAGCAGGAGGGCGCAGACTCCCTTGTCCGTCGCCGCGACGAGCACCGTGCCGAGCGACGAGGTCCCGGTGGCGTGGCGGATCGTTTCGGGGAAGGGCTTCGCTTTCATGTCAGCAGCGGGGAAGTGCCGCTTGGGGCAGGATCCCGGCGATCAGCGCTGGTTACGGGCGGTCGACGAGCGCTTGAGAAGATCGTAGGGCGTGCCGCAGTACATGCAACGGAAGCGGTTCAGGAACAGGATCCCGAGAATCGCGGTCGCTCCGTGGTTGAAGGGGCGGAGCCGGTAGGCCTTGGCGTGCTTGACGGCGCCGCTTTCGATCAGCGGGGATCCCTTGCAAAGCGGGCAGCGGGCGGAGCGACGGCGGACGAAGGCGATCAGCCAGGTGACCAGCGAGGCGATCAGCGATGCCACCAGAGGGAGCACCATTGCCTGTTTGGAAGACCCCACGATCAGCAAAGACAGGCAAGTGACCAGGCTGATCAGGCAGAGGTAGTGGATCAGCGTGAAGAAAACCGCGGTCGTGAACGGCTGCTTGTTGTGAATGGAGCGGGCCCGGGTGACGGGATCGGCGGCGCGGCGGGTGGGCATGGGAAGGGTGGCCGCAAGCGAAGCCCAGAACCGCCGGTTCCGCAAGCCGGGAGGATGTAACGGGCAACCGGAACCCCGAGGGTATCGGCCGATCAGCGGAAAAGGATCGGGATGATGAGGATGGCCAGGATGTTGACGACCTTGATCATCGGGTTGACCGCCGGGCCGGCGGTGTCCTTGTAAGGATCGCCGACGGTGTCGCCGGTCACGCTGGCCGCGTGGGCCGGGGAACCCTTGCCGCCGTGGTGGCCGTCCTCGATGTATTTCTTGGCATTGTCCCAGGCACCGCCGGACGAGGTCATGGCGATGCCGATGAAGAGACCGGTGACGATGGTGCCGACCAGCACGCCGCCGAGGGCGACGGCCCCGAGGGACGGGATCATGGCGACGGCCACGACGAAGACCAGCGGCAGCAGGGCGGGCAGGATCATCTGGCGCAGGGCGGCCTTTGTCACGATGTCCACGCATTGGCCGTAGTCGGGAGTCTGGGTGCCGTCGAGGATGCCGGGATGGGCCTGGATCTGGCGGCGGACTTCCCGCACCACGGCACCGGCGGCGCTGCCGACGGCGTCCATGGCGTAGGCGGTGAAGGAGAAGGGCAGCAAGCCGCCGATGAAGAGGCCGATGATCACCCGCGCGTCCATCAGGTCGAAGACGAAGTCGCGGTGGAGGTGGGCCTTGAGCTCCTCGACATAGGAGCCGAAGAGCACCATCGCGGCGAGGCCGGCGGAGGCGATCGCGTAGCCTTTGGTCACGGCTTTCATCGTGTTGCCGACCGCGTCGAGTTCGTCGGTGATCTTGCGGACCGAGGGATCGAGGCCGCTCATCACCGCGATGCCGCCGGCGTTGTCGGTGATCGGGCCGAAGGCATCGAGCGAGATGATGATGCCGGAAAGGCTGAGCATGCTGACCACGGCGACCGCGATGCCGTAGAGGCCGGCTTCCGAGTGGCAGAGCCAGATCGACCCGACGATGCAGAGCACCGGCAGGACGGTGGCGTGGTGGCCGGTGCTGATGCCGGCGATGATGTTGGTGGCGTGGCCGGTCTTGCAGGCCTCGGCGAGGCGCTGGACGGGCTTGCAGTGGGTCGAAGTGAAATAGTTGGTGATCCCGACCGCGGCGAAGGTCAGGACGATGCCGACCATCACGCAGGTGAAGATCGAGCCGGCATCGACGGCCTTGCCGGAGAAGTCCAGGGCCTGCGGGAAGAGCGCGGTGGTGGCGGGCCAGAGCAGGATCGCGGAGACCAGGCCGCTGACGACGACGCCGCCGACCAGGGCGCGGGTGGCGTCGATCTTCGCCAGGTTGACGAAGAGGATGCCGAGGATGGCACCGATGATCGAGACGCCGCAGATCACGAAAGGATAGATCAGGGCCTGGGCGGCGTGGTTGGCGGCGGTCAGGTAGCCGACGAGCACGCCACCGATCAGGCTGACGGCGTAGGTTTCGAAGACATCGGCCGCCATGCCGGCGCAGTCGCCGACGTTGTCGCCCACGTTGTCGGCGATGGTGGCGGGGTTGCGCGGGTCGTCTTCCTGGAGGTTCTGTTCGATCTTGCCGACCAGGTCCGCACCGACGTCGGCGGCCTTGGTGTAGATGCCGCCGCCGAGGCGGGCGAAGACGCTGATGAGCGAGCTGCCGAGCGCGAGGCCGATGAGCGAGTCGATGGCGATCTTGCCGTTGCCGCCGGTGAGCTTGAGGACCAGCAGGTAGAAGCCGCCGACCGAGAGCAGGCCGAGGGCGACGACCAGCAAGCCGGTGACCGCTCCACCGTTGAAGGCGACGCGCAGGGCGGGATGGGAGCCGATCGAGGCGGCCTGGGCGGTGCGGACGTTCGCGCGGACCGCGACCATCATGCCGATGTAGCCGGCGGCCAGCGAGCAGACGGCACCAACGACGAAGCCGCCCGCCGTGGTCCAGTCGCGCAGCAGGCCGATGGCGGCGAACATCACCGCGGCGATCACCGAGATGGTGACGACCTGACGGTTGAGGTAGGCCTTGGCCCCTGCCTGGACCGCGCCGCCGATCTCCGCCATCCGCGCGTTCCCGCCGGAACAGGAGAGCACCATCCGGATCAGGACGAGGGCACCGGCGAGTCCGGCGACGCCGAGGGCGAGGGATGCGGCGATCCCGTGGTCGGTCAAAAACTGCTGCATGGGTTCGTCTTGGGTACGAGTTGAAGCGGACCTTGAAGGAACCGCTCTAACTGACAAGCCGAAACCGGAAGTCTCCCGGGTGGGGGGAATCAGGGCGCCGGGGGCTTCCAGCCGGGATACTTTGCCTCCAGCTGGCCGCGGTATTCCCCGGCCTCCGCCTTCTTGCCCTGGGCCTCGAGGGCCTGGATCAGCTTCCACATGGCAAGCGGCCTCAGGACCTTGTCGTTCTCGTCCAAAAGCTGGACCACCACGACATACTCGCCGGCAGCCTGGGCGGGGTCGTTCCGCTTCATGTAGATGTCCCCTTTGACCATGCGGAGTTCGGAATTCACCCGGCCGACGGGGCGGAGGGCCTGGCCGTCCTCGCTGGCCTTCATCGCTTCGTCGGTCTTGCCGAGGGCGAGATGGGCCTTGGCGCGGTCGAGCAGGCCGTCGGCCTTCCAAGCGGCGGCGTCTTCGACTTCGAGGGCCCGGTCGATGGCCGGCAGGGCCTCCGCGGGTTTGCCGGCGGCAAGCAAGGACTTGCCGAGGTAGCGCCAGGTTTCCTTCGGGGTGGCGCGGGGTTCGTTCTCGTCGGCGATCAACGTGTAGAAGCGGGCGGCCTGCTCGAATCGGTTGGCGCTGAAGGCCTGCATCGCGGCCCAGCTGATGAGCTGGTCGGGCAGCTTGTCGACGTAGCTGTCCTTGATCGCGAGGTCGATCTCGGCGCAGACCGGATCGGGTGCCTGGAGTGCCCAGTGGCCGAGCGCCAGCAGCGTGCCGGCGTTCTGGCCGTAGGTCTTGCCGTCGAGCTGGCGGGCCACCTCGGCCAGCGGCAGGGCGTCGGCGATCTTCTGGGTCTTGATCAGGCCCCAGGCGAGCCAGTAGTGGGCCTTGGCCTTCCTCGCGTCCGCCGCTTTCGGGAACTTCTCGATGAAGCTGCGGTAGCGGGCGATCATGTCCGGCAGGTTGTTCTGCTGCTTGGAAATGTCGGCCGACTCCAGCAGCGCGAGCATCTGGAACTCCGGGTCGGAGGCGCGGGTGAGCAGCTGGTCGTAGTCCGCCAGCGCCTTGGCCGGCTCGCCGGTGTCGTGGTAGGCCTTTGCCCGCTGGATCAGGGCCTGCGGGACGCGCGGGTCGTCGGGGTAGCCGTCGATGAACTCGCTGAAGGAGCGGATGGCCCCTTGCGGGTCGTCGCTGGCAAAGAGGCAGCTGGCGCGTTTGAAGAACAGGCCGGGGCGGTTCTTCTCGGAAAGCAGCGAGCCGTCGATCTCGACGTAAACCTTGGCCGCTTCTTCCGGCTTCTTGGCGTCCATCAGCGTCTCCGCCTTCATCAGCAGGGCGGTGTGGATCTTCGGGTCGCGCGGCCGGTTCTTGCGGTAGAGCTGGAGGAAGGCATCGACCTGCTCCGGCACGTGGCGGCCTTCGATGCGGTAGAAGCACAGCAGCCGCAGGTAGTTCGCCTCGAAGGCGAAGCTGTTGTTCGGCAGCATCAGCTTCTCGACCTCGCGGAACAGCTCCAGCGCCTCGACGTTCTTTTCCAGCTCCATGTAGGAGCGGGCGGCCAGCATCAGGCGCAGGGCCTCGCGCTCGCCGACCGCCTTCTCGGCGCTACGGCGGTAGATGTCGATCACCTCCGCGAACTTCTTCAGGTCGAAGCGGGCCTTCATCAGCGCGAGCTGGGCGTCGGCCTTGTAGGCCTCCATGCCCGGCGTGGTGAGGACCAGCATCAGATACTTGTCCGAAAGCGCCATGTTGCCCTGCTTGGCGGCGATGCTGCCGGCTTCGACGGCCGCGGGACCTCGCAGTTCCGGGCCGCTGCGGGACATCACGACCTTGTCGAGCAGCGGCAGGGCCTCGTCGAGCTTCTCGGCGCGCGACAGCAGGCGGCCGAGCGAAAGCTGGCTGCGCTCCAGATAGGCGTTCGGCTGGCCGGGGTCGGCGATGACCTTGCGGTGATAATCCATCGCCTCGCGGGTGCGTCCCTGAAGTTCGTAGGAAAAGCCCGCGTGATAGAGGGCCCGCTGGCGATCGGCGGGGGTGCCGGCCAAGGCCGCCATCTTTTCGAAGAGCGGCGCGGCCAGGGCATACTGGCGCTTGTTGAAATGGTCGGCCGCGAGTTGATAGGCGGCGGATGCGGCGTAAGGGCCCCTCGGGAAACGGTTGAGAATGACGTGGAACAGACGCTTCGCATCGTCGATCCGCCCCGATCCATAGTAGCTCTGGCCGAGATACCAGGTGGCGGGCTCGGCGTTCGGGTGATTCGGGAACTGGTCGAGGTAGCGGGTCAGCACGTCGATGGCCCGGGCGTAGTCCTCGATGCGGCGGTCGTTGTCGGTGCCGTTCTTCGCCGCCTCGTAGAGATTCCGGCCGTGCATGTAGAAATCCCGGCCGGGATCCGCGTTCAAGGCGGGGTCCACCACTTCGGCCCGCGGCGGGGCTTCCTGGGCGAGCGCGGTCCCTGCGGCGAGCAGGCAAAGGACGGTTCGGATCTTCACGACGGGCGGATCATCGCGCCTATCCGGCGCTTTGCCAAGGCGGGGTTTTCAGGGGGGCGGCACCCCTCATTCCTGCTTCGGCCGCTGGGTGGCGAAGGAAATGTTCCAGATGCCGGCCTTCTGGCAGGTGTCGATGACCTCGACGATCGTCTGGTATTCGCACTTCGCGTCCCCGCGCAGGCGGACCGGCTGGTTCTGGTGCTGCTTGGCGATGGCCGAAAGCTTCTGCTTGAGCTGGGCCTGGCTCATCACCTGGCCTTCGACGACCACCTCGCCGGTGACCCGGACATTCACGATGATCTCGCCGAGCACGCGCTTCGGGTCCGCGCCTTCCTGCGAGCTCGGCACCGAGATCTTCATCTCGGTTTCCGAGCGGGAGAACTGCCAGGTGACGATGAAGAAGATCAGCAGCAGGAACACGATGTCGATCATCGGCGCCAGTTGCATGCCGGCGGGTTCGAGCTGGCGGGTTTGGAATTTCATGGCCGTTCAGATGCCGTGGAGGTCCGGGCGGTCGTCGCCGAGCGGGGACGGGACGGGCATCCCGTAGTCCTCCTGATGTCGGCGGGACGGGGAAGGATAGGGCGCGGGAGCGGGAGTCTGCCGCTGGATCTGCGAGTGCAGCGTGGCCATGAAGTGGGTGCTCGCGGCTTCCAGTTCGGCGATGTATTTCTGCACCCGGCCGCGGAAGATCGAGTAGAAGACGAGCGCGGGAATGCCGACCATCAGGCCGGCGGCGGTGGTGATCAGGGCTTCCGACACGCCGGAGGCGAGCTGCATCTGGCGGGCGCCCTCGAAGCCGCCGGTGGAGATGTTGAGGAAGGACTTGATCATCCCGAGCACGGTGCCGAGCAGACCGACCATCGGGGCGACCGAGCCGATGTCGGCGAGGTAGGTGATCCGCGAACTCAGCATGCCGACCTGGCGGGAGCCCTCCGACTCGGCCACCTCGCGGACGTCGCTGAAGGTCGCCGAGCTGTTCTTGGTCATGAATTCCAGCGATTTCTGGGCGATGCGGGCCATGCACTCGTTCTGCCGGTGGCAGTAGCCGATCAGTCCGAGGAAATCGCGCTTCCGGATCATCGCCTCGGCGTTGTTCATGAAGCGGTCGCTCACCACCGCGTTGCGGCGGATGGTCAGCATGAAGAGCAGGATCATCACCACGGCGGCGACGGACAAGGCCGCCAGCGGGTACATCATGATGCCCCCGTCGTCGAAGATCTGCATGAGGTCGAGGGGCTTTTCAGCCGCCTGCTCTTCCTGGCCGGCCGCGCGGGCGGAGGCGGCGAGGAGCAGGAAAAGCGCGAGGGACTTCGGGTTCCACTTCATGAAATTTCGCGGAGATTAACCAAGCACCCCGCCGAAGCAAGCCCCGCGGAAGGGTGTCGGGCGGCCCCGGCGGGCGAATTGCGGGTTGCGGAAGCCGGATCGGGGATTTCCATTGGGCCGTGGCCGCGCCGGGATTGAAGGAAAAACTCAGGGAAGTCCCGCACCAGCCAGGCGTGTACCTGATGAAGGACCGCCTCGGCTCGATCATCTACGTCGGCAAGGCGCGGGACCTTCGGAAGCGGATGTCGTCCTACTTTCTCGCCTCGCGGAAGACCCGCGCCGACCTGAAGACCCGGGCGCTGATCGACACGATCGCCGATTTCGAATTCCACACCGTCCGCAACGAGGCGGAGTCGCTGCTGCTCGAAGGGAAGCTGATCAAGGACTACCGGCCGCGCTACAATGTCGCCTTCCGCGACGACAAGCGCTTCCTGCTGGTGAAGATCCAGCCGTCCGAGCCCTGGCCGCGCTTCGTGCTGACCCGGATGAAGAAGGAGGACGGGGCGCGCTACTTCGGCCCCTTCGCCCATTCGGGTGCGCTGCGGGCGACCATTTCCTGGCTGAACCGCAAGTTCGGCCTGCGCGCCTGCCGGCCGCTGAATCCCGGCGAGACGGACTACAAGCACTGCAACGCCGACATCATCCGCAACTGCGCCGCGCCCTGCATCGGGCGGATCCAGCGGGACGCCTACCTTTCCCGCATCGAGGAGGCCTGCCATGTGCTCGAGGGAAAAGGGCGGCGCGAGATCTTCGCGGACCTGGAGCATGACATGGCGAAGGCGGCGGAGCGGCTCGACTTCGAGAAGGCCGCCTTGCTGCGCGACGTGGTCGACAACCTGCGCAAGACCTTGAACCCGACCCGCCAGTTCACCCGCGGCCGCGGCGTGCCGACCACCGTCAAGCCGGTCGAGGATCTGGCCGATCTCGGCGAAGCGCTCGGTCTATCAGGGCCGCCGCGGGTGATGGAGTGCTTCGACATCTCGAACGTCTCGTCCAACCACATCGTGGCCTCGATGGTGCGCTTCACCGAGGGCAAGCCGGACAACCAGAACTACCGGCGCTACCGGATCCGAACGGTCGAGGGGCAGGACGACTTCGCCTCGATGGCCGAGGTGATCCGCCGCCGTTACTCGCGGATCCTCGGCGAGAATTTCTCGGCGAACCCGGACCTCGCGGAGTCGCAGGAGGATCCGGTCGAGATCCAGCGGCGGCTCGCGAAGGAAGGCCGCGCGAAGATCGTGCTCCCCGACCTGGTGATCGTCGACGGCGGCAAGGGGCAGCTTTCCTCGGCGATGCGGGAACTGCGGCAGCTCGGGCTGCACGACCTGCCGGTGATCGGCCTGGCCAAGCAGCGCGAGGAGGTCTTCTTTCCCGGCGAGAGCGATCCGCTGTTGATCCCGCACGACCGCGGTGCGCTGAAGCTGCTCCAGCGGATCCGCGACGAGGCGCACCGCTTCGCCAACGGCTACAACGCCTTGCTCTACCGCCGCCGGATGAAGGAGAGCCTGCTCGACGACTGTCCGGCGGTCTCTCCCAAGAAGAAGCAGGCCTTGTTGAAGGCCTTCGGCAGCGTCGAGCGGATCCGCAAGGCGAGTGTGGCGGAGATCGCCGCGATCCCCGGCATCTCCGAAAAGTCGGCCGAGGCGATTTTGGAGTGGCTGGGGTGAGGGCGCAGTGACCCGGAAACGCGCGTTGCCTTCCCGGAATCCGTTCCGGGAAGGCATGGGTGCGCGCGGGGCGCGTTACGGGTGAAATGGAGGCGTGGGAGTCATTCCGATTCGCCGAAGGGATTGACCGCTCCGACACGGAAAAACTGGCGCGGCTTGCCGGTGGGGAAGGGGACGCGGAAGTAGAGCCATTGCGCGTCCGAGCGAATCGCCTCGGCCGGCGTGATGCCGCCGGCTGCCGACCAGGCCTTCAGGTCTTCGCTCGATTGGATCGTGAAGCGGTCGACCGAACCGGCCGCTGCCGCGGGATACTTCCATTCCAGCGCCCCTTGTCCCGCGGGACCGGTCGCGAAGCCGGTGCCGGCCACCGGGGCGGGCGGCGATGCCGTGACCACCAGTTCCGCGGAAAGCGGGCCATCCCGGCCATCCGTGTCGTAGGCGCTCACGGCGACATAATAGGTGTTACCCAGAATCATCGGCGGCAACGGCGCGCGTGTCCCCGGGCCGATATCGAGGACCACGCTGTAGTTGCGGCTGCTGGTGCCGAAGTGCAGCTTGTAACCGGCGAGGTTCGATTCGGGGTTGGGGGTCCAGGATAGCGAGACGGCGGTGGCCGGGATGTCCTGGGCCGAGATCGCCAGGGGAAGGCACGGTGCTGAAAACCAGGCAAGTGCGAGGGTCGTGCTGCGGAGTGAACGAGGAAGAAGGGCTTTCGAACTCATGCATCAACCGTCGGCAAGAAGCTGCTTTCCGGTAGGGAGTCGAAGTCTGAAACCGCGGTAGTCCGCGGGTCCCGGGAGCGTGTCGGGAATTCCACCGACAGGAGGGGGCCGGTGGATCACTCCGCCAACCCGTGCCGCAGGGCGTAGCGGGTCAACTCGACGTTCGATCCAAGCCCGAGCTTCTCGGAGATCCGGCTGCGGTAGGTGGCGATGGTCTTCTCGCTGAGGTCCAGCTCCGCGGCGATCTCCTTGATCGACTTGCCGCGGGCGATCATCTGGAGAACCTGCAGCTCGCGCGGCGAGAGATGATCATGGGCCGTGAGCGCCCATCCCTCCGCCGCGGCCTGGGCCAGCTTCTCGGCGACCGCTGCACTGACGTAGCGGCCGCCGGAGAGGACTTTCTTCACCGCCCCGGCCAAGACGTCCGACGCGCTCTGCTTCGAAACGTAGCCCGCGGCTCCCAGCTTCAGGGCGCGCAGGGCGAACTCCTCCTCGGTGTAGGCGCTGACCACCAGCACCGGGAGTTCCGGCTTCAATCGTTTGAGATCGCGCAGCAGGTCGAGGCCACCGCGTCCGGGCAAGTTGATGTCCACCAGCGCGAGCTGCCACGATCCTTCGGCGACCGCGGCCATGGCTTGCTTGGCATCGCCGGCCTCCACGATCTCCGCCGCCGGGAAATGATCCAGCAACAGGCCCCGCAACCCGCGGCGGACCAGCGGATGATCGTCGGCAACGAGCACCCTCATGGGCCGCCCCTCCATGGTAACAGTGCGGTCACCCGGGTGCCGCCGGTTTCGCCCGCGGCAACCTGCAGCCGGCCGCCGAGCAATTCGGCCCGCTCACGCATGCCTAACAGACCGAGCGATTCCTGTTTCATCTCCTCGCCGGCGGGGATGCCCTTGCCGTCGTCGGAGATGCTGATCTCCAGCGCTTCGCCCCGGGTGGTGCAAGTGACCCATACCCGGGTGGCACCGGCATGACGGGCCACATTGGTCAGGGCTTCCTGGAAGATCCGGAAGGCGGCGGTGCTTACGGCCGGCGGGATTCCATCGGGCAGCCCGGCGACTTCAATCTCGCAGGGCTCGCCGGTCCGCAGGGCGAACCGCTCCGCTTCTTCCTTGAGCGCCGCCGGCAGCCCCAACTGGTCGAGAGACTCCGGCCTCAGGTCGGTCGCGATCCGCCGGACCGTCGCGTTCAAGCCGTCGATCTGCTCTTCGGCCTCGATCAGGCGATCGATGAGGAGATTCACCCCGTGGTCCCCGCGTCCCTCCAGCCGGTTCTCGATCCAGCGGAGATCCATCTTCAGGCCGGTCAGCGCCTGGCCGAGTTGATCGTGCAATTCCCGGGAGATACGGGTGCGATCCGCCTCCCGCAGGTTCTCCACGCGGGTGGACAGGCTGCGGAACATCGAGCTCATCTCGGACAGCAGGGCCCGCTGCTCGCATTCCGACCGGCGCCAGCCTCGGTAGGCTCGGCGCAGCACGAGGTAGAGGAGAGCCGAGGTGGTCAGGACGAAATTGAGGCCCTTGAATGTCTGGAAATAGACCGGGCTGCCGGGCATCGCGCGGACCAGCAACTGGTCCGTGCCGATCACCCAGAGGCTGCCGACCAGCATGTAGGCCAGCGCGATCCTCAGCTCCGGCCGCGGGAGGACATCCGGCCAAACCGCTTCCGGAGTCGCGCCATGGGAGGGCGGGGCCGGTTCTTCCCCAACCGGCATGGTCGGCTTCTTCACGTCCTCCAGCAGTAGTGGAATGCCGGCACGAGGTCCAGCAGCGACTCGTTGAGGCCGCGGAGAGGCACCGGCATGGAAGAAAGTTGATCGTCGCCGGCCGATCGAGGATGGTCGGTGAAACGCCACGCTTGCCGCCGCCATGCCAGCTTCAAAACCTTTCCCCGTGACCCGCTGCCCCTGGCTTCCCGCCGACCGTCCGCTTTACGTCGAATACCACGACACCGAGTGGGGCGTGCCGTCGCGGGATCCGCGCTACCTTTTCGAGATGATCTGCCTCGAAGGCGCGCAGGCCGGGCTTTCGTGGTGGACGGTCTTGCAGAAGCGGGAGCGCTACCGCGAGGTCTTCCATCACTTCGATCCGGTGAAGGTCGCGAGGATGACCGATGCCGCGCTGGAGAAACTGGTGCTGGATCCGGGGATCATCCGGCACCGCGGGAAAATCCTGTCGGTGCGGGAGAACGCGAAGGCGTGGCTGAAGATCGAGGACCCGGTGACGTGGCTCTGGAGCTTTGCCGGAGGAAAGACCCGGGTGAACCGCTTCAAGACGATGGCGGATTACCCGTCGAAGACCCCGGAGTCCGACGCGATGAGCAAGGCCTTGCGCAAGGCGGGCTTCAACTTCGTGGGATCGACGACGATGTATGCTTTCATGCAAGCGGTCGGCATGGTGGACGACCACTCGGTGGACTGCTTCCGGAAGTAATCCCGTAGCGGAACCGGCTGCGCCGTTCCGCGGGCGGCGGCAGGAAGCAAGCTCGGCGCCGGCAGCCTCTGGCGGAGTTTGCCCCGCCGGAAGGTCGCAGACCTTCCGCTACGTGATGCGGATCACCACGTGTAGTGCGCGGTGTAGGTTACCTTCTTCTCCTCGTCGGGCGCGAGCTTCACGGTGAACTCGATCTTCTGCGCGTCCTTCTTCACGGGCTCCATCGAGGCGTTCTCGATCTTCCAGTTCAGCCAGCGCCAGAGGTGTTCGCGGACGATGATCTCCTTCGGTTCCTTCGAGCGGTTCTTCACCGTGATCTCGATGGTTTCCTTCATCCACTCGGCGCGGTCGTCGCGCTCGAAGTTGGCGATCTTCCGCTCGCCGACGAGGTCGAAGGCGTTGCCGGTGTAGATCGAGACATCCTCGTTGCGCGGCGTGTGGTCGATGTCGTTCTCGCCGACGAACTCGAGGTTCCCGTCCTGGTCGTCGGAGCGGTAAAAGCGCACGCGGCCGGCGGGCAGCGGGACGCCGAGTCCGTTCGCTTCCTCGTTCTTGAACTCCCAGTAGATCGCCACGTCCTTCGGGAACTCATGCCCATGGGCCGGCCCGGTCTGGGGGGCGCCGCCGCCGAAGCGGAACATCGCGGCAGGATCGTAGATGTATTTCTTCGCCGCCTTGACCGACGGGGCGCGCAGGAACTCGACTTGCTTGGTCTCCTTGTCGCGGATCGTCAGCGGGCGCTGGAGGGTGTAGAGGTGAAAGTCGTCGAAGGCCTTTTCGGTCACCCCGCCGAAGGGGGCGTCGGCCATCGCTTTCATCATCCTCATTTCCATCGGAGCGGGCGGCATGTCGGGCTCGATGATGTTCACCTCGCCGGCAACGAGCTTCACCTTGGCCTGGTTGAAGGCGGTGCCGCTGTTGTTGTTCACGGTCACCCAGCCGGTGAGCGTCACGGTTTCGCCCTTCTCCGGCGCGACCAAGTTGTAGTCGGCTTCCCACGCGAAGCCGTTGCTGAGGTAGGAAAGCTGGGCGTCGAATTTCGCGTCGGCCTGGCTTTGGATCGTCCAGCCGAGCGTCGGGCGGAGGATGGAGCCGTCGCCGAGCGCGGGGAAGAGCGGCTCGCCGGGGAGCTGGAAGCGGAGCTTGCCGTCTACCTCGATGATCGGGTCCTGCGGCTGGCCGCCGGGGACGTGGCCGGAGCGGATGATCTTGCCGGGCTTCAGCTCGACCTTGCCGTCGGGATAGACGGTGCGGAAGTCGATCGACTGGCCTTCGAAATGGCTCAACAGCAGCGAGCGGCTGACGGGATCGTTGCGGTAGCTCTGCTCGAGGATCGAGAACGCGGCCTTGCCGGCGGGATCGCGCAGCACGACGGAATCGGGCAGCACCTGGGCGGTGGCGCGGTCGAAGGTGAGGGGGGTCTCGCCCGCCTTGAGGTCGAGCGCGAGGGTTTCGCGGACGACGGCGAGGTTCTGGTTGTAGATCGTCAGCGCGGTTTCGGCGTGGGCAGCGGTGACGAGGGCGGTGGTCAGGATGAGGGTTCTCATGGACGGATGGTTTCGGGAAGTATGACACCCCGGGCCGGGAATCCTTGGAAATAATCCCGCGGCTCCAATTTCTGGCTTCGCGCCCTCCGCCTGTTACGTTCGCGGCGTGAAACCCCTCGATGAACGCGATTGGCCCCGGCTGCTGCGTCCCGGAAGCCGGGTGTTCATCGGCAGCGGGGCCTCGGTGCCACAGGCGCTGGTGGCATCGATGCTGGCGCACGCGGAGCGGCTGAAGGACCTGGAGATCGTCCACATCCACGGGTTGGGCGAGACGCCGTGGATCGATCCTCGATACGAATCCGTGCTGCGGACGAACTCGTTCTTCCTCACCCCGGCGCTGCGGGAGGCGGTGGAGCGCGGGCAGGCGGACTACACGCCCTGCCCGATGTCGGAGGTGCCGGAGCTCTTCCGCAGCGGGCCGGTGCCGGTCGATGTCGCCTTGATCCAGGTCAGCCCGCCGGACGAAAGCGGGAATTGTTCGCTGGGAGTCAGCGTGGACGTGGTGCGGGCGGCGGTGAACGCGGCGCGGCTGGTGATCGCCCAGGTGAATCCCTTGATGCCGCGCACCGGCGGCGACACGCTGCTATCTGCGAAGCGCATCGGGTTTTTCATGGAGCGCAAGACACCGCTGCCGGAGATGGAGAAGGCGGTGCTCGACGAACGGCACGAACGGATCGGGCGTTATGCCGCGCAGTTGATCGAAGACGGTGCCACGATCCAGGTCGGCCTCGGCAACAGCCCGGAGGCGGTGGTCCGCGCGCTGCGCAAGCACCGGCATCTCGGGATCCACTCGGGGATGTTCAACGACGCGCTGATGGAGCTGGTCCGCTGCGGCGCGGCCGACAACTCGCGGAAGAACTACAAGCCCGGCAAGATCGTCGCCAGCCACGTGCTCGGCAGCCGGAAGTTGTATCGCTTCGCCGACGGGAATCCGGACCTTGAACTGCATCCGAGCGACTGGGTCAACGATCCGTTCAGGATCGCGCGCAACGACCGGATGGTGGCGATCAACGGGGCGCGCGAGATCGATCTCACCGGGCAGGTGGTGCGGGACTCGCAGGGGCACCACTTTTACGGCGGGATCGGCGCGATGCAGGACTTCATCCGCGGCGCGGGCCGCAGCAAGGGCGGGCGGCCGGTGGTCGTGCTGACCTCGATGTCCGACGACGGCCGGCGCTCGCGCATCGTGGCGGGCCTGGAGCCGGGCAGCGGCGTTTGCACCGGGCGCGGCGACGTGCACCACGTGGTCACCGAGTTCGGCATCGCGAGCCTGCACGGCCGGAGCATCCGCGAGCGGGTGGCGCGGCTGGTGGAAGTCGCGCATCCGGATCACCGCGAGTCCCTGTTGGAGGGCGCGCGGAACCGCGGCTGGCTGCCGAAATTCTTCACCATGCCGGGCGGTGCGCGGGGCGGGGTGGAGTCGTCGCTGGTCGATTTCTCCTGCGGCCGTTTCCTGCTCCGGCCGCTGCATCCGAGCGACATGCGGGCCTTGCAGGAGTTCTTCTACTCGCACGACGAGGAGACGGTGCGGCTGCGCTATGGTCACCAGGTGGAGCGGATGAGCGGGGAGTCGGCCTACAAGCTGGCGGCGGTGGATCCGGCGAAGGATCTCGCGCTCGGCTTGTTCGCGGAAGAGCACGGGTGCCAGGTGCTGCGGGCGATCGGGCGCTTCTACCTCGACCCCGGCGGGACGACGGCGGAGGTGGCTTTCGTGGTGCACCAGTCGACGCGCCGCTCCGGAATGGCGGGCTTCCTGTTAGGCGAGCTGGCGAAGGCGGCGAAAGCCCGGAAGATCGCCGCGTTCTGGGCCAGCGTGCTGCCGGAGAATCACGCGATGGCCGGTCTTTTCACCCGCGCCGGCGGGACCAGCAAGGACACGGCGTTCGCGGAAGAGCGCCACTTCGAGTTGCCGGTTGCGGGCATCCTGCGTCGCCATCCGGCTTTCCTGCGTCACAAGAAGATCCACCCCGTCGAACGATGAACCGCAAAGCCATCATCGGCGTCCATTGCGACGCCTGCTACGAACGCCACGACACCGGCCCGGGGCATCCCGAGTCGGCCGACCGCTACCGGGTGCTGCGGGAGGCGCTGGAAAGCCTGCCGCCGGAGATCGTGCGGCTGCCCGGCCGGACCGCGACGGTGGCGGAGGTCCTGCAGGCGCACGAGGCCTACTACCACGACGTCGTTTACCGGGACGTGGCCGCTTGTGCCGATGTCCTCCGGACGGGCGACACGGCGCTTTGCGGCGAGAGCTACGAGGTGGCGCTGGAGGCGAGCGGCGCGGTGCTGGCGGCGGTCGATGCCGTGATGCGCGGCGAGGTGGCGCGGGCCTTCTGCGCGGTGCGTCCGCCGGGGCACCATGCAACGGCGAACCGTGGGATGGGTTTTTGCATCTTCAATCACATCGCGATCGCGGCGAACTACCTGCGCAGGAAGCACGGGCTGCAGCGGATCGCGATCGTCGACTGGGACGTCCACCACGGCAACGGCACGCAGGACATCTTCGCGGCGGATCCCGGGGTGTTCTTCGTCTCGCTGCACGAGCGCGGCGCCTATCCGTTCAGCGGTTCGGAGGAAGAACGGGGCGAGGGCGAGGGGAGCGGCACGACCTTGAACCTGCCGCTGCCGCATGGCTCCGGCGGCGAGGTCGCGCTGGCGGCATGGGACGAGAGGGCGGGGCCGGCGCTGGAGGCCTTCCGGCCGGAGTTCGTCTTGGTTTCGGCGGGTTTCGACGCGAGGAAGGACGATCCGTTGGGCGGCTTGAAGTGGGAGGACGGGACCTTCGCGGAGTTCACGCGCCGGGTCGTCGCGCTGGCGGAGAAGCATGCGGCGGGACGGGTGGTTTCGTCGTTGGAAGGCGGCTACAACCCGCCGGGACTGGCGTCCGCGGCCCTGGCGCACGTGGCGGCCTTGGGGTGAGCGTTTTGGAGTGCTGCGGCACGACGCAGCTTTGGCTCTGGGGACGGTCGCGATGTTGGCCTGGCCGCGGATCGCCCTGACGACGGGGCCGCGGCCGACGGGATGAAGCGGCATGCACCCCCAGCCAAAGCGCCGTCGTGCCGGCGCAGTCCATATGAAAGAAAACGCCCGCCTCCGGGGTGCGGAGACGGGCGCGGTGAAGGGGGAGGAAGGATCCGGGTGAATCCAGTTCGTTGTCAGCAGGGAAATCACTCGCCCAGGCCGAAGCGCACGAAGCGCTTCACCGCGAGGGTGTCGCCGAGGTCCTTGCCCACCTGCTCGACGAGCTTCTTGATGGTGGTTTCGGGGTCCTTCACGAAGGCCTGCTCGAGGAGCACGGCTTCGGAGAAGAACTTGCCGATCTTGCCGAGGACGATCTTCTCGATCATTTCGGCGGGCTTGCCTTCGGCGGCGAGCTGGGCGCGGTAGATGTTCTTCTCGGCCTCGATCTGGTCTTCGGAGATCTCGTCGCGCGACAGGCCCTTCGGCGCGGCGGCGGCGATGTGGAGGGTGATGTCCTTGACGAGGTCGCGGAAGCCTTCCTTCGCGGCGGTGTCGCCGGACGAAGCGCTGACTTCAAGCAGCACGCCGACCTTGCCACCCATGTGGATGTACTGGGCGATGGCGCCGTTGTCCTGGAGGTCGAAGCGCTCGAACTTGCGGAGGCGGATGTTCTCGCCGAGCTCGAGGACCTTGGCCTTCACGAAGTCTTCGACGGAAAGGCCTTCGATCTTCTCGGCGAGGGCTTCGTCGAGGTTCTTGGCGGACGAGGCGGCGAGGGTGTCGGCGATCTGGTCGACGAACTTCACGTAGCTTTCGTTGCGGGAGACGAAGTCGGTCTCGCAGTTGACCTCGATGAGGATGCCGGTCTTGCCGTCGGCGGAGAGGCGGGCGGCGATGATGCCTTCGGAAGCCTCGCGGTCGGCCTTGCCGGCGGCCTTCATGATGCCGCGCTCGCGGAGGTAGGTCACGGCGGCATCGATGTCGCCGTTGGTCTCGGTGAGCGCCTTCTTGCACTCCATCATGCCGACGTTGGTCTTCTTGCGGAGTTCGTTGACGAGGGAAGCGGTGATCATTTTGAGGAAAAAGTTGGGAGTCTCAGGGAAAAAAGAGGCTGCGGCACCCCGGAAGGAACCGCAGCCGCGGGGAAGTGACGAATCAGCCTTTCTTGCCGGCGACGATGGCGTCGACCAGGTTCTGGAGGATGATGCGGATGGCGCGGACGGCGTCGTCGTTGCCGGGGATCGGGTAGTCGATGACGGCCGGGTCGGCGTTGGTGTCGACGATCGCGACGATCGGGATTTCCAGGCGGCGGGCTTCGGCGACGGCGATCGACTCGCGGGCGGAGTCGACGATCACGATGGCGTCCGGCTTGCCTTCCAGGCCGCGGATCCCGCGGAGGTTGCGCAGAAGCTTTTCACGCTCGCGGCCGAGGGCGGAGAGCTCCTTCTTGGACATCGACTTGAACTCCGGCTGCTTCTCGATGTTCTCGAGCCACTTGAGGCGTTCGATCGACTTCTTGACGGTGCTCATGTTGGTGAGCATGCCGCCGAGCCAGCGGTGGTTGACGTAGTATTGGCCGGTGGCTTCCGCGGCTTCGCGGATGGCGTCCTGGGCCTGGCGCTTGCAGCCGACGAAGAGGATCTTCTTGTTCTTGCCGGCGAGGTTGGAAAGGAAGTCGGAGGCCTTGTCGAGGCAGCGGACCGTCTGCTCGAGGTTGATGATGTAAATGCCGCCCTTGTCCTTCATGAGGTAGGGCTTCATTTTCGGATTCCACTTCTTGGTCTGGTGGCCGTAGTGGACGCCGGCGTCCACCATGTCGCTGATGAGTTCGTTGATCATGATTCTGGGGTTGTCCCGCCTTGATTCAGGTCGGGCGATTCTTGGAAAACCCGCCGCTTGGTTGGTCCCTCCGGTTTTCCTTTGGTGCTGAGGCGGCGCGTGAAGGGGCTGGCGAAATAGGGAGGCGGACCCGGGTTGGCAAGGGAAAAGCCGGAATGTGGTGCGGGAAAGAGCGCGGACCGCGGGCGGGCAGGGGAAATGCAGCGCCGGGCGCAAGTTCTTGGATGGATCTGGTGATTGGCGTCGTTTTGGAGGCGTGAAACTGAGTATTCCTGCCTGTTTTCTGCCCTTTTGTCTGGTTTCGGTCGCGATGGCTTCGCCCCAGGCGGAGATCGACGCCAAGGTGCCGCAGGCGCGGGCGATCCTCGATGCGTGGCAGGCGAAGGACCCGCAGCGGGCGGAGAAGAAGATCCACATCGTGTATTGGACGCCGTCCGACCGTGAACCGGCGCCGCGCTACCGGGAGCGGCTGGGGGCGATCCTGGAGGACATCCGGGATTTCTACGCGAAGGAGATGAAGCGGCTGGGCTTCGGGCCGCGGACCATCCGGCTCGATTACGCGGAGGACGGGAAGATGAAGGTTCACCTCGTGAAGGGCCGGCAGCCCTACGCGAACTACGACGTCCAGTCCGGCGGGCCGATCCGCAACGAGTGCCTGCCGACCTTGCGCGCGGCGGGGATCGATCCGGACAAGGAGACGATCGTGATCTTCTGCAACATGTCGAACTGGGATCCGGAGCAGCGGATCATCACGCAGAACAGTCCTTACTATGCCGGCGGATCGAACCGCAGCGGCACGGCGTGGCAGGTGGACTCGCCGATCCTCGAGCTGGAGTCGCTGGCGAAGAAGGAGCCGCGGGTGCGGGACGGGCAGTACGGCGACATTTCGATCGGCCGCTACAACTCGATCTTCATCGGCGGCGTCTGCCATGAACTCGGTCACGCGCTCGGGCTGCCGCACAACAAGGAGCGGCCGGACGAGGAGGCGGCCTTCGGGACGGCGCTGATGGGGAGCGGGAACCGGACCTACGGCGAGAACCTGCGCGGCGAAGGGAAGGGATCGTTCCTGACCCTGGCGCACGGCTTGAAGCTGGCGTCGCACCCGATCTTCAGCGGATCGGTGAAAGGGATCGACCTGCCGTCGAACGCGGAGGTGAGTGCGGTGAAGATCGAGAACCGCGGGAAGTCCTTCACCCTGTCCGGCACCGTGAAGGCGGATCCGCCGGCTTATGCGGTGCTCGGTTACATGGACCCGGACGGCGGCGGCGACTACGACGCGACGACCTGCACGGCGATCCCCGATGCGGAAGGGAAGTTCACGCTGGAGGCCAACGCGCTGGCGGCGGGCAAGTCCGGCGTGCTCCGCGTGGTGGTGGTGCAGGCGAACGGCGCGGCGAACTCGTTTGCCGGAGCGAGCAGCCGGATCACCTTTCCCTATCGGGTGGCGAAGGATGGCAGCGTGGATCTTTCCGCGAGCCAGGCGCGGCTGGAGCTGGCGCCGCTGTTAGAGAGTCTGGACGGACCGGCCGATGGCGTCGCGGCGGCGTTGAAGGCGGTGGAGGCCTCGAATGCGGAACCCCTGGTGAAGGAGACCGCGCGGCTTCTTGCGGCGAGCGTGGATTTCAAGCCCGGCCCGGCCCCGGCGGCGGCGGAGGGGGCGCTGTGCCATTTGTCGGAAGCGGCGACGGTGTCGGCACGGGTGGGCTACGGGCGTGCGGTGCCGAACCGGCTGCCGGAAGGGCTACTGTTTTCCTGTGGCTCGCGGCTCTTTCCGCGCGGACTTTACGCCCATGCCAAGTCGAGCCACGTCTGGGATCTCGGCGGGAAATGGACGACGCTGGAAGGTCACGCGGGCATTCCCGACGGTCGGGATGGCGGAAGCTGCGTGTTCGTGGTGATGGCGGACGGCAAGGAGTTGTGGAGGTCGCCGAGGACCGAGCCGGGTGTGTTGAGAAGTTTCAAGGTGGGCGTCGAAGGCGTGTCGAAGATCGAGCTCCTGGTCGAGGATGCCGGCGATGGTATCGGATCGGACTGGGGCTGCTGGTTCGCGCCGCAGGTGACGCGATGAGGGGGGATTGAAGGTGGGATGGGGACGCTTCGGGCGACCTCGAGGTCGCCCGTCCGCCGTCATGTCGCCTGCAAGGCGACACTCCAATCCCGTCCGCCGTGATGTCGGCTGCAAGGCGACACTCCAATCCCGTGCGCCGTCATGTCGCCTGCAGGGCGACACTCCAATGGTGAAAGCGCTCCTGGGACGGCAGACGGTCGGAGGGGGGCTCAGCTCCAGCTCCAGCGCTCGGCCCACCAGCGGTAGGCTTCGCCATCGGACAGCACGTGTCCGAGCCCCGGCCAGGGCAGATGGAAGCCGTAGCAGCGGGTCCTTTTGGCGGCGGCGTCCTTCCAGAACTTCTTGCGGGTGGCGATCGCGGTGACCGGATCGTGGTCGAAGGCGATGAACCATTCCGGATCGGCGAACATCAGCAGGTGGTGGTGGGCGAGGTCCATCAGGTGGAGCAGCTCGTCGTTGCCGGAGCGGATGCGGAAGCAGGCATGGCCGTCGGTGTGGCCGGGGGCGGCTTCGACGCGGACGATGCCGCCGAGGAGTTCCGCGCCGTCCTTCACCGGGACAAGGTTGGCTTGCAGGGTGTCGAAGTGGGAGCGCACCTCCTTGATCATTCCGGGGAGCTGCTCCTTGTTGCGCTTCGACTTGGAGAAGTCCGGATTCTCCCCTCGCCAGAAGGCCAGCTCGGCCTCGAGGAGATGGATCTTCGCGTTCGGAAAGGCCGGCTTGCCGTCGAGGACGAAGCCGTTGAGGTGGTCCGAGTGGGCGTGGCTGAGAAAGCCGGCGGTGACTTGCTCCGGCGTCATGCCCACGGCGGCGAGCCCTTCCCGGAGCCAGCCCATCCGCGGGTTGTTGACCTTGCCGAAGCCGGCGTCGAAGAGGGCGACGTCCTTGCCGGAGCGGATGACCAGCACGTTGACGTAGAGCGGGACGACATCGAGCCGCTCGCCGTGGTTTTCCATGGCCTCTTTCATTTGTGGCCTTTTCTCTTCCGGCCACATCAGGCCGAGGCCCTCGCGGAAGCCGAGGTCGCAGTCGCTGATCGAGAAGGCTTCCAGGGCGCCGATCTTGAAGCGGTAGACGAAGGGATCGCGGAAGGGCTTGGCGGGCGCGGGCTCCTGGGCGGAGGATTTTGCGGTCAGGGCCGCCATGCCGGCGAGGGCGGTGCCGACGAAGCCGCGGCGCGAGAGGTCGGTGCTTTCCATGGCGGCAGCTTACGAAAGGGCAGCCCGGATTTCATCAGTGAAACCCGGCCGCGAGTGTCAGCAGCCGGGGCCCGGCGGGATCGCTGAATTTTGAGGATGATTCCGGCCGTAAGGCGTGTTTGATTTCCCACAGCATGAACACGATCCCCACCCGCATCCCGGCGCTTCTGGCGCTGGCCTTCGCCCTTGGAACCCTGCCGCTTGGCGCGCAGAACCGAACCGTGGCCGCTAAGGGCGGGGCGGAATGGCCGACCTGGCGCGGCCCGGCGCGCGACGGACTTTCGCCCGACAAGGGGCTGCTCAAGGAGTGGCCGGAGAAAGGGCCGAAGCTGCTATGGTCCTTCGAGAAAGCCGGCAAGGGCTACAGCGCGCCGGTGATCTCCGGCGGCAGGATCTACGTGACCGGAACCCGCCGCGGGAAGGCGGAGATCATCTGCATCGATGCCGCGGGCGGCAAGGAACTGTGGTCGACGCCGATCGGCGATGATCCGGAAAAGGGCTACAGCACCGGCTGGGGCAGCGGGCCGCGCGGCGCGGCGACGGTCAGCGACGGGCTGGTCTATGCGATCAGCGCGAACGGCGAGCTGACCTGCCTGTCGGCCGACAAGGGCACCCGCAAGTGGAACAAGGACCTGGTCGAGGACTTCGGCGGCAAGGTGCCGGAGTGGGGTTACGCCGAGTCCCCGCTGGTCGACGGCGACCAGCTGGTGGTCACCCCGGGCGGCAAGGAGGGCGCGATCGTCGCCTTCGACAAGAAGACCGGCAAGGAGCTGTGGCGCAGCAAGGGCCTGGAGGACAACGCCCAGTATTCGTCGCTGGTCGCGGCGGACGTGAAAGGCAAGCGGCAGTACATCCAGCTCTTCATGAACACGCTGGCCGGGGTGGATGCGAAGACCGGCGAGGTGCTGTGGACTTCCAAGTGGCCGGAGGGCCGCACCGCAGTGATCCCGACGCCGATCTACGAGGACGGCAAGGTTTACATCACCTCCGGCTACGGCGGCGGCAGCAAGCTGGTGAAGATCGACGGCGGCGAAGCCGAGGACGTCTGGAAGAACAAGGTGATGAAGAACCACCACGGCGGCGTGGTGCTGGTCGACGGCTACCTTTACGGCTTCTCCGACGGCGGCGGGCTGGTTTGCCAGGATTTCAAGACCGGTGAGGAAAAGTGGAACCAGCGCGGCGAAGGCATTCAGAAAGGAGCCGTCCATTACGCCGACGGGATGCTCTACTGCATGGACGAGCAGGAAGGCTCGGTCTTCCTGGTCGAGGCCACGCCGGACGGCTTCAAGGAAAAGGGGCGCTTCCCGATGCCCGGCAAAACGAAGCTCCGCGACGGCACCCAGGGCAAGGTCTGGACCCATCCGGTGGTCATCGGCGGCAAGCTCTACCTGCGCGACCAGGACCTGCTGTTCTGCTTCGACGTGAAGGCTTGATCGGAGTGTCGCTTTGCAAGCGACATGACGGCGGACGGGCGGCTTCGCAGCCGCCCGTTTGTATTTCGTCTAATTGGAGGCGCGCGACCACAAGGCCGCGCGTTGGGAAGCTTGGTGATTCTTTCTCGGCTAGGAAGTCCGCCCACCTCTCGATGCGGCCAGGTAGCCGAAATACGATACGAAGAGCAGCACGGCGGGGAAGAAGGCGTAGACCGCCCAAACAACGGAAGGTGACGAGAGTCGATCTGGCCGAAGTGTCGTGCCGAGAAAAAAGACTGCCCAAATCGCATTCATACCGAGCGAGATCATCCAAAACAACTTGAGGCTGTCGGTGGATCGCTGCGAGCCAGCGGCCCAGAGGTAGCCGAGCCAGATCGGGATGCCGAGACAGTAGAGAACCCCTCCGAATCCCCAATCAAAGGGCACTCCCCCGGGGTCGTTCAGAAGACCGACGGATTGGAGAATGTATCCTCCGCCCAAGATGATCGCGAACGGGGCGACCAGCAAAGGCGGCAGTCCAATAAAGAATGCAGCTTTCGCGATAGCCTTCGTGCTCATCTGGTTGTCTGCCGAACAGAAGACCGGGGCAGGGCGTGCGGCAAGATGCCGCAGCCACGGTGAAGTCACTCCTTCTTCGCCGTGTAGTCGAAGACGAGCGCCTTTTCGAGGATCGGCTTGAGCTTCGCGCCGAAGGCCTTGTGCGCCTCGTGCGGGAGGTAGGCCTCGAGGCCGGCCTTGTCCTTGAAGGTCACGAAGAAGCAGTGGGTGAAGCCGTCGTTGAGGCCTTCCACGCTCTCGCTGGGGCCCCACTCGAAGTCCTGGATCGCGTCGATCTTCTTGGGCAGTTCGGCAAAGGCCTTCTCGACCTCCTTGATCTGTTCGGCGGTGGCACCGGCCTTGAACTTGAAGAGGACCACGTGGCGGAACTCGTTTTCGGCGACGGCGGAAGTGGCAAGGACGGCGGACATGGTGGCGATGAGGATGCTTTTCAACATGGGCGCATGTTCCCGATCCCCGGGCGGGCTGTCAAACCCCGGGTCCGGAGGCACGGGAAGCTTGCCGCAACGACCAGCCTGCGGCAGCCTCCGCATCATGGATACCCCCTATCAGCCGCCGATGCCCGGAACGTTCAAGCCCAGAACCACCGGCCTGGCGATCGCCAGCGTGATCTGCGGGCCGCTCGGGTTCTTCACGCTGGGTCTCAGCGGGATCGCCGCGGTGATCACCGGGCACCTGGCGCTTTCCGCGATCAAGAAGGCAAACGGCGCGCTGGCCGGGCGGGGAATGTCAATCACCGGGCTGATCACCGGATATCTCTCGATCTCGATCCTTGGCATCGCGGTGCTCGCCGGGCTGGCCACGCCGGTGATCATGAAAAGCAAGATACAGGCGGAGCGGGTGGAGAGCATGAGCAATGTCGGGCAGATCGGGGAGGCGCTGTTTCGGTTCGAGGAAGAATACGGCACGTTTCCTTCCGATGAACTTGCCGCGGAAGAAGCGAAGTTTGCGGGGCTGACCGGGGTGCGCGTGTTGGATCAACTCGAAGCGGCGGATCTGCTGCCGGATGTCGACCGAATGCTCGCCGTCGGCAAGCTGTGCAAAGGCGACTGGCTGTATTTCCCCGGGATGTCGACCGGCAGCCATCCTAACGCGCCGGTGCTCATTTCGCCGGAGATCGATGGCAAGTGGATGATCCTGAGGGTCGATGGCTCCACCACGATAGAGTCCGAGGCCGCCCTGAAGGCCATGGACCTTTCGAAAGCGGTGGCGATTCCCGCTCCGCCGAAGCCGAGGTAAGCAGCACTCCAATCCGGCCCCGGAATTTCCATGGCAGCGGGCGCAAATCCGGAGATGCTGCCAGGCGGCATGCAAACTCCCCAAACCCATAGCAAGGCGGTCGGTTACCTCCTCTGGATCTTCGGCTTTTTCGGCGCTCACCGCTTCTACTTCGGGCGGCCGGTTTCCGGGACGATCTGGTTCTTCACGCTCGGGCTGTTAGGGATCGGCTGGATCGTCGACCTGTTCCTGATTCCCGGGATGGAGCGCACGGCCTCGCGGAAGTATGCGAAAGGGCCGGTCGATTACTCGGTGGCGTGGCTCTTGCAGACCTTCATCGGGCCGCTGGGCATCCACCGCTTCTACATGGGCAAGATCTGGACCGGATTGCTGTGGCTGTTCACCGGCGGACTGGTCGGGATCGGCTGGCTCTACGACTTCTGCACGCTGAACGGCCAGATCGACGAGCGGAACTCGGCGGGCTGAAACGTCACTCGCGCTCGTCGTAGATCATCTGCTCGAGCTTGAGCGTGTTGGCGCGTTCGGCGGCGTCGCGGGCCAGGTCGGTGGTGCTGTGCAGCTTGGAATGCTGCACGGCGATGGCGATGGCGGCCTCCCAGCGCTGGGCGTTCTCAAGCAGGGTGCGGGCGCGGACGCCGCACTTGTCGACCCACTGCCAGTCGGCCGGTGCCTGCCTGCCGGCGGCCTCGAGGACGGAGAAATAAACGTCCAGCGCCTCGGTGAGCCGCTTTTGCGTCGGGTTCTTCGGGTCGGGCAGTTGTTCGAGCACGCGGCCGATGAAGTACTGGATCTTGAAGCGGTCGGGCGATTCCGCCGCGACGCCGTCGAGCATTTCGCGGTAGATGGCGAGGGCCTGCTCCAAGGGCGGGATCTCGGCACCGGCGCTATTGTAGAGCGCGTCGCAAAGGTCGAAGCCGGCGATCAGGCGCAGCGGGTGGTCCTTCTTCATCGACTGGAACCACGGCAGCAATTCCTTCGCCGCGGCGGCATGGTCGAGCACCCGCGCTTTCTCGAGGCGGGCGATGTCGGCGAAGGAGCCTTTCTGCGCGATGATGCGGTCGAAGAGGGCGAGGCTTTCCGTCTTGGATTCCGGGGTGGCGACCAGCACGGCGGACTTGGCGGCCATCAGCAGGGCGGCCGGGGCGAAGGGGCCGTCGGGCGAGGCGGTGGCCAGCTTTTCCATTTCGAGGCGCGCCTGGTTGTAGTCGCCGTTGGCAAAGCGGGCCTGGCCGAGTTCGAACTGGATCTCCGGGGCCCGGGGATCCTGCGGGAACTGCTTGAGGAAGGCATCGGCCAGCGCGGCGGCATCGGCGGGGCGCTTCTCGCGGGTGGCCAGCCGGATGCGGGCGAGGGCGAGCGGGGCGGGCGGCAGGGCGGCGGCCTGTTCGGGCGAAAGGCTGTCGAGCAGGGCCTTGGCGAAAGCGGCGTCCGGCGGGGCGGACTCGAGCGCGGCGTGGGCGGCGGCGAGGCGGGCTTCGGCCAGGCGCGGGTGCGAGGGGTGGTCGAGGATGAAGCGGTCGAGCGCGGCCAGGGCGGACGGATCGCGGCGGCCGGTGAGGAAGAGGGCGCGCTCGAGGGCGAGATCGATCGCCAGCGCGACGTCCTTGGACTCCGCTTTGGCCAGGGATTCGAAGCCCGGCAGGTTGCCGGTGACGAGCCGGGTGACCGCAAGGTTCAGCGAGACGTCGCGACGAGCGTCGCCATCGAGCAGGGCGGCGGCCTTTTCCAGTTCCCCGGCGGCCAGCTCCAGCTCGCCGGCCTTGAAGGCGGCGAAGGCGGCGGAGAGCGAGGCCTCGGCCCGCAGGGTGGGTGCGCTGCTGCTGCCATCGAGCGCTTCGAGCGCCGCGGCGGCCTGTTCCTTGCGGCCGTCGGCCAGGTCCCAGCGGCTGACTTCCAGCAAGGCCCGCTCTGCCAGCGGATGCTGCGGGAACTCCATGCGGAGGCGGGCCAGCGCCTGGCGGGCGAGCGACCGGGACTCCGCGGATCCCTGGCGGCGGAGGCCGAGGGCGAGGTGGAAGAGCGCCTGCGTGCCGAGTTCGTCCGGCGCCGCGGGCGGAGCCGGCCAGACCGAGCTCGCGCCGTTGCCGTTGGCGATGCCGATCGGCGAAGGCAGCGGAGGCGGCGGGCACCACTCGCGGAGGCGGGTCAGGATGACGTCGTCGGCGGTCAGCGGTTCGGGCAGGCACTGGAGGAGCCAGGGAAAGGCCTGGCCGATCCGCGGCGAGCTGCGCTGTTGTTCGATGAACGCGAGCAGTCCGTCGGTGGCGGCCTCGCGGTTGCCGGCGGCGAGTTGGGCGCGGGCGAGGCCGACGGCGGCCTCGTGCTGGACCGCCTTGAAAGCGGGGTCTTCCTTTTGCAGGAGGGCGGCGAAGATGCTGGCGGCGGCATTGTGCTCGCCCTTTTCCAACTGGGCGCGGGCCCGCAGCAGGTCGGCCTTCACGGCCTGCACCGGGGTCATCCGGGCGGTCGGCGGCGGGGTGGCGGTCAGGGCCTTTTCGGCATCGCCGAGGTCGAGCAGGATCTCCGCGGTCTGGAGCCGGGCGCGGAGGGCGGTGGCGGCGTCGCGATCCTTGGTCAGGACGGCCAGGGCATCCACCGCGCCGGACAGGTCGCCCAGCGCTTGCCTGAGGGCGGCGCGGGTGAAGAGGGCCTCGCGGAAATGCGGGGCGCTGGAGGCGGTGGTGGTGTCGTCGAGCAAGGCGAGCGCCTCGTTGAAGCGGCCGGCCGCGGCGTGGGCCTGGGCTTGCCAGAAGGGGAGCTCCGGGTGCTTGGCCAGGGCGGGATCGGCCAGCGTTTTCAGCGCGACTTCCGGTTCGCCGTTGCGGATGCGGGCTTCGGCGAGGCGCAGCAGGATGTCGGGGCGGGCCTTCGGGTCGAGGTCGGGCAGCGCCAGGGCAGCTTCGAAGCGGGCGGCGGCGACTTCCCAAAGCCGCGCGGAGAGGGCGTCGAGCCCTTCCCGATAGACCGGCGGTCCGGCCGGAGCTGCCGCGGCCCCGGCGCTGAGCAGGGTCGCCAGGGGCAGGGCGAGCAGGAAGCGGCGGAACATGCGGGGAAGCTAGCGCGGGGCGGGGCGGATGGCCAGCGGCGAGTCGGCCGGGTCAAGCACCGCTCCTGGCGGCTTCGAGCGTGCCGGCCGGGTCGGCTGCGAGGATCCTGCGGAGTTCGGTGGTGCCGATGCCCAGCGCCGAGGCGGCTTCCTTCACATCCCCGGCGTGGCGTTCGAGAGCGCAGGCGGCCAGCTCGCGGGCGAACCAGGCGATCGCGTTTTCCCCGGCGGGCACGGTGTCGAGCAGGCGGTCGATCGACTGCTTGACCGCGCCCTTCTCCGATCCCGGCGCGGCGGCGAGCGGGATGTCGGCGGGCAGCAGGACAGTCGAGGAAGCGAGGGCGCAGGCGCGGGCGATGGTGTTTTCCAGTTCGCGGACGTTGCCCGGCCAGCGGTGCTGCTGGAGGGTGGCAATGGCTTCGGCGGAAAGGCGGATGCGGGCCATGCCGTTCTTGCGGGTGATCCGCTGGAGGAAGAACTCGGCGAGCAGCGGGATGTCCTCGGCACGCTCGCGCAGCGGGGGCAGGCGGATTTCGACGACGTTGAGGCGGTAGTAGAGGTCCTCGCGGAAGCGGCCGGCGGCGACTTCGGTGGAGAGGGTCTTGTTGGTCGCGGTGACGATGCGGACGTCGGCGCTGAGCGTTTCGTTCGATCCGACGCGGGAGAAGGTGCCGTCCTGGAGAACGCGCAGCAGCTTCACCTGCACCGACAGCGGCATGTCGCCGATCTCGTCGAGGAACAGCGTGCCGCCGTCGGCCTGCTCGAAGCGGCCGGCGCGGCGGGCGATCGCTCCGGTGAAGGAGCCCTTCTCGTGGCCGAAGAGTTCGCTTTCGAGCAGGTTTTCCGGGATCGCGCCGCAATTGATGGCGATGAGTTCCTGCTGCCGGCGCGGGGAATACTCGTGGATCGCTTTCGCCACGAGTTCCTTGCCGGTGCCGCTTTCACCGGTGACCAGGACCGGCGCATCGGAGCGGGCGACGCGGCCGACGATCTTGAAAACGTCCTGCAAGGCGCGGGAGACGCCGATGATCTTCACCCGGCCGTCGAGGGCGGGCATGTCGGCGGCCGGTTGCTCGGCGGAGCGGCGGTCCTCGACGATCTGCAGGGCGCTTTCGACCACCGGGCGGAGCTCGAAAGGGAGGGCTTCCTTGCGCATCACGTCGTGGGCGCCGCGCTGGGTGGCCTCGATCACCTGGCCGGTGCTGGGGAAGCCGGTGGTCAGGATGACCAGGGTGTGCGGCGAGGACTGGCGGATGCGGGACATCAGCTCCAGGCCGTCGTAGGGCTGGAGCTGGATGTCGGCGATGACGAGGTCGACCGGGGTCTTCTCGACCACCTTCACCGCGTTGTCGGCGTGGTCGCAGCGCAGGATGCGCAGGCCTTTCGCGGTCAAATGCTTCGTGGCCCACTCCAGAAAGTCGTGGTCTTGGTCAACGATCAGGATCGTTTGTTCCGGTGGGGCTTCGGCCATGTGCTGCGGAGCAGAGTGTCGTCAAGGATTCAGGAAGAGCAAGCGGCGGGTGCGTCAGGGTTTTGAGGGGGGCTGTCCATGACTGCCGCTGACCTTGCACGAAGCCGCGGGTTGGCGGTTTGCTCCAGCTCCGGATGTAGCGTCGGTCTACGACCGTCGCTGGTTATGGCGGGTTGGCGGTTCCGGCCGGAAGCGTTGGAGCGCGCCACGAGGTCGCTTCGTTTACAAAGTGCGTCGGTCATAGACCGCCGCTACAGCGCGCCGAAGCGGCGGTGGCGGCGGGCGTATTCCTGCGCGGCTTCGAAGAGGTCGGCCTGGTGGAAGTCGGGCCAGAACTTCTTGAAGATGACGATCTCCGCGTAGCTGATCTGCCAGAGCAGGAAGTTCGACACGCGCAGCTCGCCGGAGGTGCGGACGAGAAGGTCGGGGTCGGGGATGTCGGCGGTGTAGAGGCGCGAGGCGAAGGCGGCGGCGTCGATGGATTTCGGGTCGAGCTTGCCCGCGGCGGCATCGGCGGCGAGCGAGCGGGCGGCTTCGACGATCTCCTCGCGCGAGCCGTAGGACAGGGCGAGGACAAGGGTCAGCGAGGTGTTGCCGGCGGTGCGGGCGATCGCCTGGTCGAGCTTGCGGCGGGTCTTCTCCGGCAGGCGGTCGAGGTGGCCGATGGCGCGCAGGCGGACGTTCTGCTTCATCAACTCGTCCGCCTTTTCCTCGAGGAAGCGCTCGAGCAGAAGCATCAGCGCGGTGACCTCGGCGGCGGGGCGGTTCCAGTTTTCGGAGGAGAAGGCGTAGAGCGTGAGGTATTCGACGCCGAGCTCCTTGCAGGCTTCCACGCACTCGCGGACCGACTCGGCGCCGGCGCGGTGGCCGTCGCGGCGGGGCAGGCCGCGTTCCTTCGCCCAACGGCCGTTGCCATCCATGATGATGGCGATGTGGCGGGGAATGGAGGTGTCGCTCATGTCGCGGCCGAGGCTGGGGAGTGGCGACGAAGTGGGCATGAAGGCAGCGTGAATTTTCAGACGACCAGCGTCTGCGCGCGGTCAGGGCCGACACCGACGAAGGCGAGCGGCGCGCCGCACAGTTCGGAGAGGCGCTGGAGGTAGGCCTTGGCGTTGGCCGGCAGGTCCTCGAAGCGGGTGGTGCCGGTGGTGTCGGTCTGCCAGCCTGGCAGGGTTTCGTAAACCGGGGTCGCGCGGTCCCATTCGCCGCGGCCGGCGGGCGGGAGCTCGTGGACGACGCCATCGATCTCGTAGCCGGTGCAAATACGAAGGGTCTCGTAATTGTCGAGGCCGTCGACATTGGTGACGGCCAGGCCGGTCACGCCGTTGACCATGCAGGCGAAGCGAAGCAGCACGGTGTCCAGCCAGCCGCAGCCGCGCGGGCGGCCGGAAACGACGCCGAACTCGCGGCCGAGGCCGTGGAGGTATTCGGAAAGTCCTTCATCGACGGTGGGGAACCAGCCGCTGCCGACGCGGGTGGTGTAGGCCTTGCAAACGCCAATGACGCGCTGGATGGCGACCGGCGGCAGGCCGGAGCCGGTGCAGGCGCCGCCTGAGGTGGTGTTCGACGAGGTGACGAAGGGGTAGGTGCCGAAATCGACATCGAGCAGGGTGCCCTGCGCGCCTTCGAAGAGGATGGTCTTGCCGGACTTCCAGGCATGGTGGAGGACCGGGATGGTGTTAGCGACGTGCGGGCGGAGTCGCTCGAAGGCGGTGTAGATTTCCTCCGCGACCTGCTCCGCGGTGAATTGCGGCAGTTCGTATTTCGCGAGCACTTCGTTCACTTCCGCGACGCGGTGGGCGATGCGGGCTTCGGCGAAGGGACGGTCGAGCAGGTCGGCAATGCGCAGGCCGCAGCGGTTCACCTTGTCGGCATAGGTCGGCCCGATGCCGCGCTTGGTGGTGCCGATCTTCTGGTCGCCGAGGGAGATCTCGCGGGCGGCATCGAGCTCGCGGTGGAAGGGGAAAACCACGTGGGCGCGGTCGGAAATGAGCAGCTTGTCCGGCGTGATGGCGACGCCCTGGCTTTCGTTGCGTTCGATCTCCGCGACCAGGCCGATCGGGTCGACGACGACGCCGTTGCCGATGATGTTGGTCTTGCCGTCCCAGAGGATGCCGGAGGGCAGCAGGTTGAGGATGTAGCGGACGCCCTTGGCGATGACGGTGTGGCCGGCGTTGTTGCCGCCCTGGCCGCGCACGACGACGTCGGCGGTCTCGGTCAGGTAATCGACGATCTTGCCCTTGCCTTCGTCTCCCCACTGGAGACCGGTGACGATGGTGTTCATTCGGATGCGGCGGAGATTATGCGGATGGGATCAAGTGAACGGTGCCCGGCACGGGGTCGGAGAGAAACTCCAGGATGGAAGAAGCGAGGGGTGCGATGTCTTCGATGCGGTTGCTCGCCGCCGAGAGGACGATGATCGCGTAGGGGACGGTGGTGAGATTCTGCTGGTAGCTGAGGTTGGAATCAATGGTCACGAATGCCTTGCATCGTCCCGACAGCGCTTGGAGAAGCTTGCCATTTTGAAATCCCGCGAGACCCATCTGAGGAACCGTGAAAACCGGGTGAACGGGAAGCAATCGGGCAAGGCGCTTCGGCAAGCACTCATCGATCACGACGGCGTCCATCAGGCGGCAGCTTCGACGCTGAGTTCGGCCGCTTTCAGCACCGCCAGTGCCTGGGCCTCGGTCACGGTGGGGAAATCGTCGAGGAATTCCGCGAGGCGATCGCCACCCATGAGGTAGTCGAACAGGGTTTTCACCGGCACGCGGGTCCCGCGGAACACGGGAGTGCCGCCGAGGATCTCCGGGTCGCGGGTGACATCGTTCATGGGGTCAATCTAGAAGGATGGGCTGGGGATCGCGAGGGCTTATTTCGTGCTGTCGATCAGCGCGGCGAACTCCTCGAAGAAGTAGCTCGCGTCGTGCGGGCCGGGGGCGGCTTCGGGGTGATATTGGACCGAGAAGACCGGCATTTCCTTGTGGCGGATGCCTTCGACGGTGTCGTCGTTCAGGTTGATGTGGGTGACTTCCACGTTCGACGGCAGGGAGTCGGGATCCACCGCGAAGCCATGGTTTTGCGAGGTGATCGAGATCCGGCCGGAGCGGAGGTCCTTGACCGGCTGGTTGCCGCCGCGGTGGCCGAACTTGAGCTTGTAGGTCTTGCCGCCGAAGACGTGGCCGAGGATCTGGTTGCCGAGGCAGATGCCGAAGACCGGCTTCTTGCCGATGAGCTTCTTGATTTCCTCGTGGATGTAGCCGAGCGCGGCCGGGTCGCCGGGGCCGTTGGAGAGGAAGATGCCGTCGGGATTGCGGGCGAGGACTTCGGAGGCGGGGGTGCGGGAATTCAGCACCTCGACCTCGAAGCCGGCCTGGCGCAGGCGGCGGAGGATGTTCCACTTGATGCCGAAGTCGAAGGCGACGATGCGGTGCTTCACCGGCGGCAGTTCGAGGTAGTTCTCGAGGTGGCCGGTCGAGGCGTTCGAAAGCGCGAAGCGGCGGGAATCGGCCTCCCAGGGGTAGTTGGCCGGGGTTGAGACCTCCTGCACGTAGTCCATGCCTTCCATCGAAGGCGCGGCCTGGGCGGTGGCGATGGCGGCTTCGCTGGAAAGCTCGGTGGTGAGGCAGGCGCGCATCGCGCCGAGCGAGCGGAGGTGCTTGGTCAGGGCGCGGGTGTCGACGTGCTCGATGCCCAGCACGCCGTGCTCGGTGAAGTAGTCCGGCAGCGTTTGGCGGGAGCGCCAGTTGGAGGCGACGGGCGAGAGTTCGCCGATGACGAAGCCGCGGACGTGCGGGCCGGCGGACTCGGCGTCTTCCGGGGTGACCCCGTAATTGCCGATCTGCGGGTAGGTCATCGCGACGATCTGGCCGCGGTAGGAGGGGTCGGTGATGACCTCCTGGTAGCCGGTCATCGAGGTATTGAAGCAAATTTCCCCGGTGGTGGTTCCGGAAGCACCGAAGGCACGGCCTTCGAAAAGGCGGCCGTCTTCAAGGGCAAGGATGGCTTTCATGGGCGCGAAATGCCGCGGAATGAGGGATATCCGCGCGGCGGGCGGAACGTAGGGGAGGCCCGCCCCGCGTCACAAGCGGAATCCGGGACCGTCCGCAATCATGGCCGGAGGAGGAGCAAGTCGAGGCCCGGGAACTTCGCAAAATCGGCGTCGAAGGAAACGACGCGGCAGCCGTGCTCCAGCGCGAGCGCGGCGATCCAGGCGTCGGTCCAGAGGCGTTGTGGAAAGATCGAACTCCGGCACCACCCGGCCATAAGGCCTTCAAATGACCGTCCGTCGGGCAGGAAATCCACCTCTGGAAGATCGGCGAATTGCTGATAGCGCCTCCACGCATCCGGCAGGTCGAAAGGCTTGCCTGCCATCGCTTTCGGATTGGTCATTACCCGGAGCAGCCCGCTTCTCGTGACGCCGCAGAAGGCGATCCGTTCGGACCGTTCGGAATTCCAGTAAGAGAGGCTCCTTCGGTGGTGCACATGGGTTGTATCGGTGAGTGCGACCCAGAAGTTCACATCGGGGAGGTCGAGGGGAGGAATCATTCGACCCAAGGGATACCGGCTCGCTCCATGTCTTCGCGCATGAAGATCTCGTCGATCTCCGCGTTGGTCAGGGAGGGGATTACATGGCCACCGCTATCCCTGGGCGGCGGCAGCGGGCTGCGCACCGGTTTCGCGGCAGGCTCGGGCTTCGCGTAGAGTTCCTTTTCCACCATCGCCGTGAGCAGCACCTTCAAGGTGACCCCCTCCCGCGCGGCTTTCATTTTGAGGTCGCGGAAGACCGGGTCGGGGAGATCGAGTGTCGTTCGCATGGACGCATTTTCGCATCAAGATGCGGAAACGTCAAACCGCCGATTCCTCCACCTCCCGACGCAGCTTGTGGGCGCGGGAGAGGTTCTGCTCGAAGATTTCCTCGAGCCGCTTGGTGAACTCGTGGGCGCTTTCGTGCTCCAGCGGCGTCACGGGGTCGCCGAGCTCGATGCTGAGGCGGATCGGGAACTCGGGTTTTTTCCACAGCGGCCAGCCTTTCTCGAGGAAGCGGGTGTTGCTGCGGATAAAGACCGGCCGGACCGGGACGCCGGCCTTGCGGGCGATCAGGGCGCAGCCGCCGCCGAGGGGATTGATCCAGCGGGCGTCGCGGCGGGTGCGGGTACCCTCCGGAAAGAGCAGGAGTTGTCCGCCTTCGTGGAGGGCTTGGGCGGCGTCCTTGATCATGCGGGAGGACGAGCCGTTCGGGATGTAGCCGGCGAGCCGCGCCCCGCCGCCAAGGAAGGGATTGCAGAGGATCGACTCCTTCATGATGCAGATCGGCTGCGGGAGCTTGGAAATGACGAAGACCGCGTCCCACAGCGAGGTGTGGTTGGGGGCGATGATGACGGGGCCGGCTTCGTTTTTCAGCTTATCGAGGGACCGGAGGTCGGACTGGACGAGATCGGTGACTTTCAGGTAGCGGACGAAGATCCGGAATGCCCGGTGGAGCATCCCGCGGCCGAGCTTTTTCGCCGTGGCGGCCGGAAGGAACAGGATCAGCGGAAAGGAGATCGCTGTGATCAGCAGGCCGGCGACGCCCCAATAGGCAAATGCCCCGAAGGTCGCGACCGCATCCCAAGGCCAGCGCCACCAGCGGGGCGGGGCCGCGGCGGTGGCCGACGGGGACAGGGTCTGGCTTTCCAAGGAGGGCATGGATTGAAACAGCGCTGACAAGCTAAGGGGGTGGCGCGCTTCGGGTCGATGGAAAACTATGCCCCGTGGACGGGTCAGAGCGGCTTGCGGACGGGCAGCAGGGCGTTGGAAATCATCAGTCCGGCGAGCAGGCAGAGGAAAATCATCAACGCCTGGTGGCCGCCGGAGGTGCCGGGGAGGATGGCGGTGCCGGAGACCCACTCGTTGAGGATCATGTAGGTGCGGCTGCCGGGGACCAGCAGGACGATGCCCTGCATCATGGGGATCGACGAGGGGCCGCGGGTGATCCGGGAGAAGAGATTCGCGTAGAGCCCGACGGCGAGCGAGCCGAGGAACATCCCGGCGAACATGCCGAATTTCGCGGTGCCCCAGCCGGCGACGAGGAAGGCGAGGGCGGCGGAGATCAGGCCGGCGCCGAGCTTGCGGGCGGGGATGTTGAAAGCCACGCCGAGGCCGAGTGACAGGCCGAGAACGGCGGGCCAGGTCTTCAAATCCGAGAGCGGTTGCAGGTCGAGGCCGGTGGCTGGGGTGAAGGGCAGGTGCGGGGCGAGCACCGCGGCGACCGCCGTGCCGCTGACGGAGCCGAAGAAGAGCTTGAGGAGCTGCATCAGGGCATCGACCAGCCGCGAGGTGCCGGAGATGAGGTCGCGCGAGGAGATTTCCGTCATGGCGACGGTCAGCGCGAGGCCGGGGACGAAGATGATGACCGACGAGAGGATGACGAAGGGGACATTGATCGGGACCCCGCCGCGGGCGATGAAGCTGGCGAGCAGGCCGGAGAAAAACGGCGCGAGCAGGGTGAGGACGGGGCCCCAGCGGGCATGGCCGGCGCCGCGGCGGGCGAAGAGAAAGATCAGGCCGGAGAGCAGGGTGGCGATGAGGATGTCCCAGGCATTCGACGACAGCAGCGCGGCGAAGGAACCGCCGATCAAGGCCCAGGCGAGGCCGTGGAGGGGGGCGGAGTAGTTCGACGGTGCGGCGCGGAGGCGATGGAGCTCGGCCATGGCGGCATCGAGGTCGAGCTCGCCGCGGGTGATGCGTTCCATCAGGCGGTCGATTTCCCACAGCAGGCCGAGGTTGTGGTCGGCGGGCTGGATGCGCTCGACGTGGACGAACTGGTCGAGCTCGTCGTCCTGCCAGAAAGCGCAGGTGAAGGTGGTGGGGCTGATCAGGAAGCTGCCGTGGAAGCCGAGCTGGCGGGTGACGTTGAGCAGGTGGCGTTCGACCCGCTGGCTGGTCGCGCCGCATTCATGCAGGGCGATCCCGAGCTTCACGATGAAGCGGGCCTTGCGGCGGTAGTCGTCGGGGGAGGGAAGCATGCGGGGTGGCGACGGCTTTCGCGGCCGGACAAGGGAGAGACAAGGCAGAATGCACCTGTGAAGAGGAGATCGCAGGGGGGCGTTTCGCTCAACGGGAAATCATCCGCAGCGTGAGAGACTCGTAGCCCAAAGTCCGGTCGAACTTGACCTCGTGCTCGACGCGTTCGGTGGCGCTGATGATCTCCAGGCGCGCCACCTTATCGCAGCAGAGCTTGAGCAGGGTCCGCAGGATGAGCCGGGCGTGCGGGGCGCCTAGGCAGAGGTGGGTGCCGAAGCCGAAGGCGAGGTGGGGGTTCGGCTTGCGGTCGAGGCGGACTTCCAGGGGATCGGGAAAGGCGGCTTCGTCGAGGTTGGCGGAGGCCCAGCAGAGGGAGATCCGCTGGCCGGCTTCGATGGTTTCGCCATGGACTTCCGTTTCCGCCGGGCAGACGCGGCCGATGTGGGTGAGCGGCATGAAGACGCGGAAGAATTCCTCGCCGGCGAGAGTGATCCGCTTCGGGTCCTCGCGGAGGAATTCGAGGGCTTCCGGATGGGCGGCGAGGTGGCCGAGGGCGCAGGAGATGGTGTGGATGATGGTGTCGCGGCCGCCGGCGAAGGCGAGGTTGGCGAAGCCCATCATTTCCTCACGGGTCAGCGGGCGGCCGTGGAAGTTCGCTTGGGTCAGGGCGCTGAAGAAGTCGTCGCCGGGTTTGGCCGCGGCTTGGTCGAACTGCCGGTGAAGGTAGTCCTCGAGCACGTTGCCCTGCTTGAACTCGCCGCCGCTGACCTTGAAGACGTGGATGCCCCAGCCGATCCAGGTTTCGGCCTCGGATTCGGGGACCTTGAGGAGGTAGGTGAGGGCGCGGGATTGGACGGGCAGGGCGAAGTCGTGGACGATCTCGATGGAGTCGCGGGCGAGGGCCACGTCGAGCATGCCGCCGATCAGCGCCTCGACCTGCGCGATGACGGCGGGGTCCTTGGCGCGCTGGAAGAAGGGTTCGACGATTTCGCGGTAGTCGCCGTGTTCGGGCGGGTTGGTTTCGATCGGGAGCTGGCGCATCGTGCGGACCTTCTCCTCGGAGGGGATCGGCACGCGGAAGGGGGCGTCGGAGCTGAAGGTCTGCCAGTCCTTGGCGGCGCGGCGGACGTCCTCGTGGCGCAGCAGCATGACGATGTCCTCGCCATGGAAGGGGCAGCGCATCACGCCGGGATCGGTGCGGGCGTCGCGGAAGGGATCGGAGAAGGCGGGCATGGAGGGCTTTTGAAGTTTGTCCGACATCGGGCGGAGACCGGGCTAGCGGAAACTTCGAATTTCCGTGTAACCTCGCCGCCACGACTGCTCAGGAAGCGGATACCATGACGACCGACGATTCCCCAAGCTCCTGTCCCCGCTGCGGTGCTCCGGTTCCCGCCGATGCTCCCGGCGGCCAGTGCCCGAAGTGCCTGCTGCAAGCCGTGGTCGCGCCGACCGAGCCGAACCTTCCGTCAGCCGATGCCCGCGACTGGCCGACGCAGGAAGAGGTGCAGGCCGCCTTTCCTGAGCTTGTGGTGGAGGGTGAAATCGGCCGCGGCGGGATGGCGGTTGTTTTCAAAGCACGGCAGCCGCACCTCGACCGGACCATCGCGCTGAAAATCCTGGCACCCTGGCTGGCGGGCGAGCCGGGCTTCTCCGGGCGCTTCTCCCGGGAGGCGCGGGTGCTGGCGAAACTCAATCACCCGAACATTGTCACCCTGCATGACTTCGGCCAGGCGGCGCGGTTCTTCTATCTGCTGATGGAGTTCGTCGACGGGGTGAATCTCCGCCAGGCGATGCAGGCGGGCCGTTTCACTCCGGAGCAGGCGCTGGCCCTCGTGCCGAAGATCTGCGATGCCCTGCAGTATGCGCACGGCGAGGGCGTGCTGCATCGCGACATCAAGCCGGACAACATCCTCCTGGATGCGAAGGGCCGGGTGAAGATTGCCGACTTCGGGATCGCGAAGCTGGCGGGTGAAGCCGAGCTGCCCGTGATGCTCACCCGCAGCGGCATGCAGCTCGGCACCCCGGCCTACATGGCACCGGAGCAGATGGTGAATCCGGGCGAGGTCGACCACCGGGCGGACATCTATTCGCTGGGCGTGGTGCTTTACGAAATGCTGACCGGCGAGTTGCCGCTCGGGCGCTTCGCCGCGCCGTCGGAGAAGTCGGCGGTGGACGGAAGGATCGACGAGATCGTGTTCCGTACCCTGGCGCAGGAGCGGGATCTTCGCTACCAGAGTGCCGAAGAGGTGAAAACCCAGGTGGAGGGAGTCGGCGCGACGCCGGCTTCGATGGCGGTTCCTCTCGCGGCGGGCCCGGCACCGCTGGTCAAGCGGACGCTTTATGGAGCGATTTGCTCGGCGGTCAGCCCGATCGGCGCGCTGATCTTGGTTTTTGCCTCCTACATCCGGGTCAGGGTGCCTCCGGAATCCTCGTCCCCCGATGCCCTGCCGGCCGGAATTCCGCTGCTCTGGGTAATCGTGCTGATTCTCCTGCCGGTCGCCTTGTTCGGCGGCGGCATCGCGGGGATGTTCCTCGGGGCCACCGGGCTGTCGGCGATCCGCGGGTCGGGTGGCAGGTTGCGTGGCGCGGGCTTCGGGTCTTTCGCGGTGCTGGCCTGGCCGCTGTTGATTCTAACAGGAATCATCGTCGTCTTGTCGGTCATGGTCGGGGACATTTGGTCAGGTGATGACATCAATCCGACCGTGGCCCGTATTTTGTTCGTGGCGACCGTGCTCGCGGGCATCGTCGGCGCGCTGTGGCTGGACTATCGCATCGTCCGCAAGACCCTGCGCTGGGCGCGTTGCCAGGAGGAAACGAAGGCATGAACCGCCCCGATCCCAACCGCCCGGATGACTTTGCCGCGACCCGCTGGACGCTGGTGCAGGCCGCCCGCGGCGACGATACCCAAGCTCGGGAGGCGCTGGGCGAACTGTGCACGGCGTACTACGCGCCGGTGGTCGCCTTCCTCCGCCGCGACGGCCGCTCCGACGACGAGGCCCGCGAGCTGGCCCACGGGTTCTTCGCCCGGGTGTTGGAAGGCGGGAGTTTCGATGCCGCGGACCGCACGCGGGGCAAGTTCCGCTCTTATGTGCTCGGCGCCTTGAAGCATCACCTCCAGCAAGAGCGGCGGAAGCAAGGGGCGGCGCGGCGGGGCGGGGGAGTCGAGCACGTCGCGCTTTCCGCCCCGACCGACACCTCCGCCGGCTTCGAGGTCGCCGATCCGCGGGACGGGGCTTTTGACCGCGAGTTCGACCGGCAGTGGGCGCATGCGGTGCTTGAGCGGGCGATGGCTTTGTTAGAGGGGGAGTTCGCGCGGGTGGGCAAGCGGGCGCAGTTCGAAGCCCTGCGCCCGTGGCTGGGCGGCGAGGCTGCGGGCGAGTCGCAGGCCGAGCTTGCCGGCCGGCTCGGGATGTCGGCGGGGGCGGTCAAGGTGGCCATCCACCGGCTGCGGCAACGCTTCCGGGAGCTGGTGAAGGAAGAGATCGGGCAGACGGTCGGCGGCGGGGAGGCGGAGGTGAAGGAGGAACTCAACCACTTGCTGAGTTCAGTGGGGTGAAGGCCGGATCCGGGCTTGCCAGCGGCGGGGGAAGGCGGATGGATCGGGGGAAATGAACGACTTCCTCGCCGCGCTGCCCCATGGTCCCGAGTTCCGCTTTGTCGATGCGCTGGACTCGCTCGATCCCGGGAAGTCGGCGACGGCGCACTACCTCGTGCGCGGCGACGAGGGCTTCCTGGCCGGACATTTCCCGGGGAATCCGCTGATGCCGGGGGTGATCCTGATCGAGGCGATCGCGCAGCTCGGCGGGGTGGTGGCGCAGAGCGATCCGGCGCTGGCGCCCTTGGAAGACCTGCTGCTCACCGGCGTGCGCGGGGCGAAGATCCTGGGTGCGGCGAAGCCGGGCGAGATGCTCGTTCTCAAGGCGGAGGTCGAAGGGCGGCTGGGCGGGATGATCCAGGTGTCGGGCGAGGTGAGCGTGGCCGATCGCGTGCTGGCGACGGCGAAGATCATGCTGAGCGGGCGGGAGGTTGGGTGAAGTGTTGCGGGTGCCGGCTGAAGCCGGCGCTCCGTTCGAGGCTGGCGCCGGGTTCAGAGATCGAAGATCTCGATGCGGGCGCCTTTTTCGGGGTGGCTGATGAGGACGGCGATCTTGCGGATCTCGCCGAGCTCGCTGCCGGTGTGGCTGAGGTAGTCGAACTTGCCGCGGAGGTCGGTGTAGCCGTCCTTGTGGAAGACCGCTTCGCCGTCGCGGCCCTGGGTGTAGACTTTGACATAACTCCGCGGCAGAGGCAGGCGGCTGGCGCTGTCGAAGACTTGCAGGGTGCGTTCGGCGGGCTGGCGGACGGTCTCCAGCGCGCGGCTGTCGAGGACCTTCAGGACGCGGGTGCTGCCGGAATTCGCGGCGACGAGGACATTGCCCTGGCGGAAGGCTTCCGGCAATTCGACGGCGGTTTCGGCGCCCTGCAGGGCGACCTCGCGGGTCTCGTTGGCGCGGATGCCGGGCAGCGAGGCGCTGTCGCCGCTGAGGAAGGGGTCCTTGGAGAACAGGACTTCGAGATCGACGCTGAAGAGCTGGAGCAGGGTCTTGTCGATGCGGCGATGGGTGATCCGCAGCTTGCCGTCGGCGGCGAGGGTAAGGTCGAGCGACGGGGCTTCCTCCTTCGGCTTGGCGTCCTCGGGCTTGCGCGGGACTTGCAGAGAGAGGATCTCGTCTGCCTGGGCGACGATCGCGGCGAAGCGCTCTTTCCACAGGCCGGGCGGCAGGGCGGCGCGGCGGGTGGCGATGGCGCGGGCGTCTTCGGGCCGGGCGCGGTGGAAGAGGACGACGGCGTTCAGGTAGTCGTAGGCGAGGCGGCCTGTTAGAGCGGCGGGATCGATGGTGTCGAAGCGGGCGAGCGCTTCTTCAATGCGGTCCTGCATCAGGAGGTGGGCGGTGAGGGCGAGGCGGTCGTCGGCGCTGAGCTGGGGTTTCCAGGCGAGGAGGTCGAGGAAGTCCTCGTAGTGCTCCGCGGCTTCCTCGTGGGTCAGGCGTTCCTTGTCGGCGAAGCGGTGGGCGCGCGGGTTGACCAGCGGGTCGAACTCGAGGGTTTCCCAGCCGCGGTGGGTGACGGGGCGGATTTCTAACAGCGGGCTGTCGAGCCAGTCGCCGAATTGCAAGGGAATGGCGTCCACTGGCGGGAGCACGTCACCCTCATGATATACCTTGATGGTGTTCTCCAGATAATCCCGCACGGCGGGCAGCGAGTCGTGGACGAAGCCGAAAGAGGCGACATCGGGGGAGTAGAACAGGCGCTCGCGGAGGATGGCGATGGCCTTGCGGAAGAAGCCGGCGTCGCGGAGGCGCCAGCGGATTTGTTTGAGATCGAGGGTGGCGAGGTTGTCGTTGCGGAGGCGGTCGAGGACCGCATCGGCGGTGCCGTCGCGGGCGAGGGCGGGCCAGGAATTGGCATCGACCGGCGGGGCTTCGGCGGTGGCGCGGAGGGTGCGGACGGGGGTGCGGGCGAGGACGAGGTCGCCTTCCGAGACTTGCAGCGGGTAGAGCGGGAACTCGCCGGCGGCGGGGAAGTAGAAGGCGAGGCGGAGATTGAGCACGCCGTAGGGCTTCAGCTCGTGGGTGCTGGACGGGGTGGCGGCGAGGCCGTCGAGCGGGATCGCCCCGGCGGGGATCTGCGCGAGGGCATCGATGCGGCGGCCGGCCCCGGAGGGATTGGTGACGACGAGCGACGCGCCGTAGGGCACGCCGGCGAGGAAGTCGCCGGTGATGCTGTTCTCGATCTGCCGGCCTTCGACGGTGCGGAAGCGGTCGTCGAGGCGGTGGAAGGTCTGGCGGACCAGCACCGGGGAGTCGGGGGCGATCTTCTGGGTCTCGCGGGTGTCCTTGTAGAAGAGCAGCATCGGCTCGCGGGCCTTCACGCGGAGGGTGGAGCCGTCGACCTTGGTCTCGGGGCGCGCGGCCTTGAAGGGCAGGTCGAGCATGGCGAGGCAGAACAGCGCCTCGTTGGCGTGGGAGGTGCAGGCGTTGAAGTTCGGCGACAGGAAGCCGCCCTTGCCGTCCCAGGTCGCGAGGTCGAGCCAGAAGCGGTTGAGCGGGATGAAGGTCTCGTCGGTGGCACCCCGGTGTTTGTAGTAGTTCGACTCGTGCCAGAGGCGGGTCTGGTCGCGGTCGGAACTCCAGGAGGGGCGGGCGGCGGGGGCTCGGAAGGGAGTTGGTGGCAATTCGAGTTTGCGCGGTGCGAGCATCTTGGCTTCGCTCTCGGGCAATGCGGCGAAGGGATCTTCGTCGGACTCGCTGTCGCTGGAGCCAGTGGTCATGGAGGTGATTTGTTCCACAAAATCAAGATTGGTCGGAGTGTTGCGGACCATTAGCGTGTTGTTGCCGGGATTGAATTTGACCGACGCACCCTCAGGGAACTTAACGCCGTTGTCCTGAAGCAACTCCATTTCCGACTTCGGAGCACGTAGAGTCGCTGGTTCGGCTGGTTCATCCGAAAATGGATCGTCAGCACCGGATTCGCCACCACCTGTGCCACCCAGCTTTGCCATGAAATCCGGCGGAACGCGGAAGACTCGGGTCATGAGGTCTTCTTCGGTCTCGGTGGCCCAGACAATTGTGACGCCAAAATCGTCTATCTTGTAACGGAGTTTTGTGTTTCCGCACATGTATTTGAGAACTTCAAGTAACGGCGTATTGCGAAGGCGGAGTTCCTTGATCCGAAGCTCGCCTGGTCCGGAAGCAGGCCGAAGTTCTCCCGTTGCATCGGCATCGAGCCCGGACTCCATCGGAGACTTCGGCTTTCGAATTTTAAAACTAACCCCCTTCTTGTTGGGATCGAGTTCGCTCGAGTCGAGTTCGATGGTGCGGAGACGAAGGAAATCAATCGCTTCTTCAACCGAGACGTCCTCGAAATCGATCACCGGGATGATGATGCTCTTGAGCTTGTTGGTGATGTAGGCGGTTCCACCGCCTCCGCCCGTCAACCCTTCCGCTTCTTCCATCCGGTTCTTGGCAAATCCCAGCGAATCCTCGGTGGCGAGGTCGGTGCCGCGGAGGGTTTGGGTGAAGAGCAGGGTTTCCTGCTCCGGGGTCGGGGCTTCGAGGTCCCAGCGTTGCTTGAGCTCGGTGGCGACGCGGACGCGGGCCTCGGGCATGGCTTGGGCGAGCAGGGCTTTCTCGGCGGCGTTGAGGCGCTGCCAGGCGAAGGGGCGGAGGTGCTTGAGGAGGTCGCGGCCGAGGAGGATGTCGTCGATGACGGTGGGCTCGCGCTTTTCGGCGAGCATCGGTTTGACGTGCTTTTCGAAGAAGGCGGCGTCCTTGCGGGCGAGGAAGAGGTGGAGCTCGTGGCAGGCGTGCTCGGAGAGGAAGGCGAGCTTCGCGGGTTCGTCGAGCGAGGGCCAGTCGAGGAGCGGGAGGAAGTCGTTCAGGCGGGCATCGCCGGTGGCGCCGAAGAGGAACTGGTGGGCTTCCGCGAGGGTGGTGAAGGCGCGCCAGTCGGCGTCGATGACGCTTTCGATGGCGGCTTCCGCGCCCTTGGCGAGGGCGGCGGCGCGGCGGGTGCCGACGTGGTGCTTGGCGGCATCGAGCGGCCGGGCGAGGCGTCGGTCGCGCAGCGGGGTGTCGTTCGGCGCGAGCGGTAGCACAAGGTGGTGGCGGCCGGCGGGATCGGCGGCGACGATGTCGATGAACTGGCAGGTGGCGAAGTCGGCGGCGGGGACGCGGACCTGGCCGTTCGCGCCGACTTCAAGGTCGTAGCGGAGGACGGAGGAAGCGGCGAGGAAGTCGAGGCTGGGGCCGCCGTCCTCGCCGGAGGGGCGGGAGGAGAGGGCTTCGGAGCCGACCGGATCGCTGAGTTCTTTGCGGGAGAGACTTTCGCTTTCGCCTTCACTTGGCAGTTCGGGAAGGACTTGGTCCTGGTCGAGGTCTTGCTGGCTCCAGCGGTTGACCAGCAGGCCGGGGCGGGGGAGAAGGGAGCCGGGGAAGGTTTTGGCGGCGCGGCGATCGAGGATGTAGCGCATTTCATCGCCGAGGCGGCGGTCTTCGAGGTAGCCGTTGCCGGTGAAGCCGGGCTCTAACAGATCGGGCTGCGGCGGGGCGAAGGGTTGCAGGGCTTCGCCGGAGTCCCAGGAGTGGAGGTAGCGGCCGCCGAGCAGGGAGACGCGGGTGCCGGGGCTGGCGCCTTCGACGCGGACGACGACCGAGCCGGCTTCCAGGGTGGCGGCGGCGATGAAGGGCAGGGCGGGGGCGTGGCGCGGGAGGATGCGGGTGGCGGAGACCAGCAGGCCGTCGCTTTCCGGGCCGGCGGAGACGCGGATGTCGAGGTCCTTGCCATCGAGCGAAAGCGTGAAGTCGCCGGGCGGCAGGCCGCGCAGGACGAGGCGGCGGTTTTCGAGGGCAAGCTTGTCGAAGTGGTCGCGGAGAATGGTGCCTGATAAGGAGTGTCGACCTGTGGTCGACGCGCTTGTCGACCGAAGGTCGACACTCCTTAATTCTAACAGGCTCAATCGCGTCCGGTCGGGGGCGGCCATGAAGCGGACAAGCGGGAGGCGGATTTCCTCGTTGGCGGCGAGGTGGAGGTGGCCGGGGAGATCGCTCCAGCCGCCTTCTTCATCGGGGAAGTAGCCTGCGGGGGAGATGTCGGAGCCGCGGACGTGGACTTCGGTGATGTCGGGCAGCTTGCCGAGGGCGACGATGCCGCGGGCGTCGCTGCGCAGGGCGACGGGGATGGTTTCGGCGTGGTCGCGGTGGGTGAAGTCGAAGCTCAGCGGGCGGTTGGCGAGCGGCTCGCCATTGCGGCCGCGGAGCTCGAGGCGATGGCCGTCGGAGTCGCGGGTGAAGAAGGCGGCACCGATGCGGCCGGTGTTGAGGATGCCGTTCATCGCGTAGTCCTGCTCGGCGCGGAGGGCGATCGGATCGGCGCCGTCGCGCGGGGTGACGGTGCCGGTGAGGCGGAGTTTGAGAGCGAGGGCATCGGCCGGGACCTGGAAGGGCACGAACATCTGCGGGGCGAGCTTGAGGTCGCTGCCGATGACGCGCTCGGTGGTGAGGCCGCCGACGAGGGTGGCGACGAGGGTGAGCGAGGGTTTTTCGATCCACTCCAGCGGCAGCTCGTGGCCGTGGCTGGCGAGCTGGAGGCGGAGGAAGAGGTTCGCGGGGCGGTCGGCGAGGAGTTGCTCGCGGTCGAGGTGGAAGCGGGCGTTGAAGGCGATGCTGTCGGTGCGCGGGTCGAGTGAGAGCGGCACGGCGAGCTTGCCGTGGCGGACCAGGCCTTCGCGGCGGGCGGCTGCGTCGCGGTCGGGGATGAGGATGCGGCCGGCGGGGTCGGGCTTGAAGACTTCGGTGCCGAGGGCGACTTCGGCGTCCTTCAGCAGGGTGCCGGCGGCGCTGAAGACGCGGACGCTCTGGCCGCGGGCCGTTCGCTCGACGTAGGGGATGAGGCGGCCTTTGCGGATCAGGGCGCGGCTGGCGACACCGCGGGAGACGCACTCGACGATCCACGCGCCGGGGCCGGCGAGCTCGGGGAGATCGAGGGACTCGCGGTGGAGCACGACGGGCGGTTGGGCGAAGGTGAGGCGGCGTTCGTGGTGGGGAACGAGGCCGTCGAGGTCGAGGTCGACGGGCGGCTCCGAGCCTTCGCGCTCGATCCAGGCGGGGAGGTCGAGTTCGAAGATGCGGACGAGGAGTTCCGGCGTGTTTTTGAGGTCGAGCGCGAGTTTCACCGCGGCATCGGCGGGCAGGAGGACGGGCTGGCCGGGGGCGAAGGCGATGCGGGTTTCCTTCTGGAGTTCGAGGACTTCGGCGGGGTCGAGTTCGGCGCCCCAGCGGACGGGATCGGCTCCGGCGAGGAGCTTGGCGCGGGCGTGGAGGCGGCGGAGGGTCTTCTCTTCGAAGAAGGGCTTGAATTGGTCCGGCGTGTCGGCGGCGGCGAGGAAGTGCTGGAGGTAGGCTTGGATCAGCGGCTCGTCGTCTTCGACCGGGTCGCAGCCGGTGGCGGAACTGAAGTTGCGGGTGGTGTTGAAGATGGCCTGGCCTTGCGGGAGCTTTTTCAGGAACAGCAGCGGGTGGCGTTCGCGGGGCAGGGCGAGGTAGGCGAGGAATTCATCGAGCGGGAACTGGCCGAGTTCGCGCTGGAGGCGGAGGTGGTGGAAGAGGACGTGGCCGGCCAGCGAGGGGTCGCCGAGTTTCCGCGTGACGACGAGCTCGCGGCAGGCGGCGAGGTGGGCGGCGTGGGCGGGGAGATCGAGGGCGAAGTCGGTCTCGCTGCCGGGGCGGAGGGTTTCGAGGTAGCGGGTGGCGAAGGATTCGTTGGTGAAGAGATTGAGGGGCGGCCGGTTCTGGGTGGCTCGGAGCTGGATGACAGCGGACTGGAGAGCGTCGAGTTGTGCGCGGGTGAGTTGCCGGTGCAGGGCGGACGAGCCGAAGAGAGGCGGCTTGTCGAGGGTGAGGGTGCGGGCGATGAGCGGGACGACTTGGGGATGGTCGGCGCGTTTGAGGGTGTCGTGGAAATAGCGGAGCTTGGCCTCGTCGAAGGTGTCGAGGCGGTCGAGTTCGGCGAGGAGGCGTGCTTGCGAGTAGCCACGGTAGGCTTTGTTGTCGGAGCGGCTGGCGGCGGCTTTTTCGAAGGCGTCGGCGGAGACGAGGGCGGGATCGAGGCGGTCGGGGAGCTTCTGGTCGGCCTGGGCGTCGGGGCGGGAGTCGTCGAATTTCAGGTCGAGCAGGCGGACGAGGGCATCGATGGATTTCTGCGGATCGGCCTCGTAGCGGAGCAGGAGTTCGCGGGTCTCGAGGGTTTGGTAGCCGTCGAGGGAGATGCCGCTGTCCTTCGCTTCGGCGGCGGCTTTCCAATCGGCGAGGGTCTGGCGGAACTCGTTGGTGCGGCCGGCGAGCTGGTGGTGGAGGGCGTGGTGGAAGAACCAGTCGCGGGTCTTGGGGACGAGGCGGGCGAGGGCGACCTCGCGGGTGGCGGGATCGGCGAAGGCTTCCTTGAAGTCGAGGTCCGCGGCGGCGAGGGGCAGCGCGAGGAGGAGGGAGATGAGGGGAATCTTCATGGTGGAGATGTAGGGATGAGGGCGGGGGATGGGAAGGAGGGAAAGGTGGCGGTTTTTGCCGGGGTGGACGGCATCGGGGCTTGGCAGGGGCGGGGCGGTGCGGACAGTTTGGCGATCGTGAGCGACAATCCCTATCAAGCGCCGGCGGTGGCGGAAGTGGCAGCGGAGAGCGATGCGGAAACGACGCGGCGGAAGTATCTCAAGCACGAGGCGTCGGTGAAGGGCGTGGGCAGTCTTTATCTGCTGGGCGGGGTGCTGGGGATTCTTGCGCTGCTGGCGCTGTTTGGCGGGATTGCGTTTGGTGGAGGAGTCGGTGGTCCGGAGGTCGTGGTGCTGTTGCTTTCCGGAGGGATCGGCGTGTTGCAGCTCATCGCCGGTCTGGGTCTGCGGAAGTTGACCAACACCGGCCGGATCCTGGGGGCGGTGACCGCGGGGATCAGCCTGATTGGATTCCCGGTTGGGACGCTGATCGGCGCTTACATCCTTTATCTACTGCTCGGGGCGAAGGGGAAGATGGTCTTTTCGCCGGAGTATCAGGCGGTGATCGCGCAGACGCCGCATATCCGCTACCGGACTCCCCTGGTGTTCTGGATTCTCCTGATCGTGCTTTTGTTGATCATCCTGTTCGCGATGTTCGTGGGAACGGCTGCGTAGGTGGATGAGCGGCGGGGCTCGGGATGCAGCGTGCCCCGAGGGACCGTGCCGCGGGGCGGAACGTTGTCCGAGTTCGGGAGGCTAGGCCAGTCGGGCCATCTCGCTGCGCACGGCTCGCGCACCCTGTGGGGCTTCGTCCCGGCGGTGGATCATTGGATTCCGCGCTCCGGGTGGAAGATCGCCCCGAAATGCGGCACGAAGGCATCGGCGAACTCCTCCACACGGACCGGCCTTCCCGCCTCTTGCGCAACGCAGCTCATGACCACGCCCTCGATCCCGCAGGGGGTGATGGCAAAGAAGGGCAGCAGGCAGTCCGCGGTGACGTTGATCGCGAAGCCGTGCATCGAGATCCACTTCCGCACGCCGACCCCGATCGAGGCGAGCTTGCGGTTCTCCACCCAGACGCCGGTCAGGCCTTCGCGGCGGGTGGCGGCGATGCCGAAGTCGCGGCAGGTGAGGATGAGCGCTTCCTCGATGCCGCGGAGATGGGCGTGCAGGTCGCGGTTCCGTTCGCGGAGATCGAGGATCGGGTAGCCGACAAGCTGGCCGGGACCGTGGTAGGTCGCCTGGCCGCCGCGGTTAGTTTCGACGACGGGGGCGGGCAGGGCTGCGGGGTCGCGCAGGGAGGATTGGTCGCGCTGGCGGCCGATGGTGTAAACGGGGGCGTGTTCTAACAGGAAGAGGGTCTCGCCGGCGGAGCCGTCGAGCAGGGCTTCGACGGCGGCGTCCTGGTGCTTGAGGCCGTCGTCGTAGGAAACGCCGGTGCCGAGGTGGATCGTTTTCATACCTGGCGTCGTTCGAGCATCTTGGCCTTGAGCGGATCGGAGGCCTGGAGGTGGGCGAGGCCGATGGCGAGGGCGTCGGCCGCGTCGTGGGGCGGGGTTTCGGAGAGGCCTAACAGGGCGCGCACCATGAAGGCGACCTGCTGCTTGTCGGCGGTGCCTTTGCCGACGACCGCCATCTTGATCTTGCGCGGCGCGTATTCGAAGACGTTCAGCCCGGCATCGGCGGCGGCGATCAGCGCGGCGGCGCGGGCGGCACCCATCGAGATGGCGGTTTGGTGCGACTGGACGTAGATGATGCCCTCCACCGCGACCTCGTCCGGTTGGAACTTCTCGATCACGTTCTTCAAATGCGTCCGCACCGCCCCCAGCGCCGCCGACTGCGGCAGCTTGGCGGGGATGGCGATCACGTCGAAAGCCAGCGCGCGGGCCGTGCGGCCGTCGCCCTCCACCACGGCATAGCCGGTGTTACGGATCGCGGGGTCGATGGCGAGAACGCGCATGGCTAGCATTTACCGCGGCAAACCTCCCAGTTTGCGGGCAATCCAAGCCGGGTCGCGGCGGAGATCGAGGACTGCCCGGACAAGAACTTCATTGTCGCGGGTCTGGTAATAGACGGCATAGGGAAAGCGCTTCGAGAGCAGCCGGTGAAACCGACCGAAGTGCACCGAGTGGATCCCGCCGAACAACTGGAGGGAATCGATGTCCGAGAACAAGGTGTCCATGAAATAAGACCCGAGTCCTGCTTCCTTTCCTTCATAGAACAGAAAGCCCTCCCGAAGATCGCGCAGAGCCGAGGGCTGGACGCGGACTTTCACGCCAGATCCTTGCGAAGTTGTTCTTTCGCCGTCTCCCAATCGATGAATGCCTCCTCCCCTGACGCGGTCAGACGCTCCCTTTCCTGAAGAACATCAGCATGCCAAGAGGGCGATACGACCGCGGAGTCATCCTGCGAGAGGTTCTGCCAGAGATTCTCCATGAGACGCAGTTTGTCCGCGGTGCTCATGCGTGCGAGGTCGACCGCCGCTTCCATGGTGGGAGTATTGGCGGGTTCGAAGATCGAATCAACGCCGCTTTTTCTTCCCGCCCATCGGCTTCTTGCGGATCGGCTTGGACGGGGAATCGTCGAGGAGGGCGGTGTAGATGTAGGGGAAGCCCTCGAGCTTCTTGCGGGCGATCTTCTGGTCGATGAAGATCTCGACGGACTTGGCATACTCCAGCTCGTCGGCGGTGAGCAGCGTGAAGGCGTCGCCCTCGGCTTCCGCGCGGCCGGTGCGGCCGATGCGGTGGACGTAGTCCTCGGCGTTCTCGGGGACGCGGTAGTTGATGACGTGGGAGACGCCGGAGATGTCGATCCCGCGGGCGGCGACGTCGGTGGCGACGAGCACCTCGTATTCGCCGCTCTTGAAGCCGGCGAGGGCCTTCATGCGGTCGACTTGGCTGATATCGGAGTGCATCGCGGCGACCTTGTCGTGGCCGCCCTCCCGCTTGATCAGGGCGCAGACCTGGTCGGCCTCCTTGCGGGTGCGGGTGAAGATCATCACCGAGTGGTAATCGGTTTCCTTGAGCAGGGCGATGAGCAGTTCGTCGCGCTGGTCCATCGACACCGGGTAGAAGGCGTGGGTGACGGTGGACGCCACGGCGCGGCGGGCGATTTCAACGCTGACCGGCTCGAACAGGCACCACTGGGCGAAGGTCTGGATCGCCGGCGGCATGGTGGCCGAGAAGAAGAGGGTCTGGCGGCCTTCCCAGGGGCAGAGGTTGACGATCTTGCGGACCTGCGGGAGGAAGCCCATGTCGAGCATGCGGTCGACCTCGTCGAGGATCAGGATCTTGACCTCGTTGAAGCGCATGGTGGCGCGGTAGAAGTGGTCGACGAGACGGCCGGGGGTGGCGACGACGATGTCGGCACCGGCTTCCAAGGCCTTCATCTGCTCGCCGAGTCCGACGCCACCGTAGAGCAGGGCGACCTTGAGGCCGGTGTGCTTGCCGTAGTGTTCGAACTGCTCGGCGACCTGGTGGGCGAGTTCGCGGGTCGGTTCCAGCACCAGGATCTGCGGCTTGCCCATCGGGGTCAGCTTGCTGAGGGACGGCAGCGCGAAGGCGGCGGTCTTTCCCGTGCCGGTCTGGGAGGCACCGATCACGTCCTTGCCGGCCAGGATCAGTGGAATGGCCTGGGCCTGGATCGGGGTCGGGTTTTCGTAACCGGACTCCGCGACGGCGGCGAGAACGGGGGCGGAGAGGCCAAGTGTGTCAAATCCCATGCGTGGGGGGATGCGTAGTGACCGCAACCCTTGCGGTCAAGGGATGAGTGGCCGGGGCGGGGAACTCAAACGGTGGCCGGGGCGGCGGGCGAGTGGATCAGCAGGCACTCCTCGAGCAGCGGCTGCAACTCCTTGAGCAGGGGCTCGCCTTGGACGAAGGGCTGGTGGTAGCGGGTCTCGATCCGGCGCAGGGCGAAATCAAGGTCGGCTTTCAAGAGGTCGTTGATCTCGCCGCGGACCACCGCCACGAGGAGGCAGAACCTGCCGGGCCGGACGAAAGTCCGGCGTCCCTCGCCGAGTTCGAAGCCGAGCAGGAGCGCCCCGCTTTCGTCGCGGACCTTCAGGCCGAGCTGGCGGGCGAAAGAGCCGACGCGCCGGGGGTTCGAGTGCCGGACGGGGTCGCAGCTGGCGTAGGAGACCAGCGAGAGCATTTCGCGGTCGAGCAGGTAAACCTCCTCCACGCTGAAGCGGCGGATCTTGTCGGCCAGCACTTCCTCGTAGCTGCGGCTGGTGAAAAGGGCCTGGGCGCGCCAGAGGAGGCGGTGCGTGATGTCGGGGTCCTGGAAGGGGCCCGCGTGATGCTCGGCAAGGGCGCGGCGGAAGGTGGCGCGCAGGACGGCTTCAAAGGAGGCATCGTCGTGGAACGCGAATCCGGGCGAGCCGCTGCCGACGAGCGGAAGCAGGGCCTCGGCGAGATCGGCATCGGTGAATTCCGGCGGGGCGGGCCGTTCGGCCGGGCGCGGTGCGGCAGGTTCGGCGGGCCACGACGCGAAATCGCCGAGGGCGGGCACCGCGAGCCGCGGGGCTTCCGGCTCCGGCAGGCTGCCCGGGAGCGGCAGGCTCTGGACCGGGACGCAGCGGATCCCCGCGGTGCCGGAAGCGGCGGCCGGCGATGTGGGCAAGGGCGGGAGGGTTCCGGTCATGGCCTCGCGTCGGATGGGATGGCGTGGAGTGCCGCGGCTTCGGCGATCGCCCGGGCGGCGTTCGCGAGTTGCTCGAAGGAGGCGTGCATGCGCCGCTGCTCGGCCTTCGCCTGCTCGGTGGCGACGACCTTCGACTTCACCCATTCGCGGGTTTGCTCGAGTTCGGAGCGGAGTTCGCTGACCAGGTGCTGCTCGCGCTGGTGAAGGTATTGGCGGAATCCCTGGTTCCAGTGTTCCAGCCAGCGGGTGAACTTCTGTTCGAGTTCGACCTGGGCTTCCAAGCCGAAGTCGGAGCGGCTGCGGGCCGCGGCCTGGATCTGGCCGGCGAGGCGGTGGGTCTCCTCGGCGCGGCGCGCCTTTTCGGCGTCGATCTCGTCGCGGAGTTCCTGCAACTGCCGGTCGTGGCGCTGCTCGAAGGTGGCGAGGCGGATCTGGAACACGTCGTCCGCGGCCGGGCTCGGCATCGGGCGGATGTTGGATTCCAGTCGCTCCAAGCGGCGCTCGACGCTGTCCAGCTGGCGGCCCACGAGGATCTCGCGGATCCGCTCGACCTGGCGCGACGGATTGATGTCAGGGGGATTGGGGGGCATGGGGGTGCTCGCTCCTTGGGTGATCCGGCGGGGTGTTCCGGAAGGGGAGAAAGTAACAAACAGCAGCAGAGCCTATGCCGCTCCGCTCCCTGCTGTAAATCCGAAGATTGAAGCTTCGCACCTCCGAATGATACGGGATCGTGAACAAAATTTCCTGCTGCCACGGGCGTCCGCGAACTCCGTGAAAGACAGGCTTGCGCGGGTGTGGTAAGGGGGAGCCGATGTCCGACCAAGAGTATGACCGGCAGCGCGACCAGGCGCTTGCTGCCGCCTATGAAAAGACGCGCAAGAGCCTGATCGCGCGCCTCGACAACTGGGAAGACCAGAAGACCTGGGACGAGTTTTACCAGACCTACTGGCGGCTGATTTACGCCGTGGCGATCAAGGCGGGCCTGCGTCCGGACGAGGCCCACGACTGCGTCCAGGAAACCGTGCTCTCGATCGCCAAGCAGAGCAAAAAGAAGCTCTACGACCCCGAGCAGGGCTCGTTCAAGACCTGGCTGATGAACATGACCCGCTGGCGGATCAACGACCAGTTCCGCAAGCGGAAGAAGGACACCGCGATGGCCGGCGGGGAGTGGGAGGACGACCGCAAGACGGCGGTGATCGACCGTTTCGAAGACCCGAAGGGCGACCTGCTCGGACGCCTGTGGGAAGTGGAGTGGAAGAAGAACATCGCCGACGCCGCCCTTTCCCGGGTGAAGGCCCAGGTGTCGCCGAAGCAGTACCAGATTTTCGATTGCTACGTGGTCCGCCAGTGGGATGCCAAGAAGGTGCAGGACCACCTCAATGTCAGCATGGCGCAGGTCTACCTGGCGAAGCACCGGGTGGGCGCCGTCTTGAAGAAGGAACTCGCCCGCCTGGAGGAGGATGTCGACGAGTAGCCGCCGCCCGGATCCGGTCATTCCCGACCACGAGGTCCTGCGGAAGGTCGGCGGCGGGGCCTACGGCGAGGTGTGGCTGGCGCGCGGCGTGACCGGCGCGCTGCGGGCGGTCAAGGTGCTGTGGCGCGAGGATTTCGAGGACGAGCGCAGCTTCGAGCGGGAGTTCGAGGGGATCCAGAAGTACGAGCCGATCTCCCGAGACCATCCCGGGATGGTGAACATCCTGCACGTCGGCCGCAGCGTCGACGGCAACGCGTTTTACTACTACGTGATGGAGCTCGGCGACGACGTGGTCACCGGGCGCGACATCAATCCGATCGAGTACGAAGCCCGGACCCTGCGGAGCGACACCAAGCGGGCGATGGGAAAGCGGCTGGACACCGGATTCTGCATCGACGTCGGCGTGCGGCTGGCCGAGGCGCTGCGCCATTTGCACGACCACGGGCTGGCGCACCGCGACGTGAAACCGGCCAACGTGATTTTCGTCGGCGGCAAGGCGAAGCTGGCGGACATCGGGCTGGTGGCGGCCCGCGGCCAGCGGACCTTCGTCGGGACCGAGGGTTTCGTCCCGCCGGAAGGTCCCGGCTCGGCGCAGGCGGATGTCTACAGCCTGGGCAAGGTGCTTTACGAGATCGCCACCGGGAAGGACCGGATGGATTTCCCGGAGCTGCCGGACGAGATGCCGGTCAAGGCCGAGCGGAAGCGCTGGCTGGCGCTGAACCAGATCATTTGCGAGACCTGCGAGCCGCAGCTTTCCAAGCGCCGGATTTCGACGGCGGGCGACCTGGCGGACGCGCTGCGGCGCTTGCAGGAAGGCAAGCGGAGGCGGAGGAGGCGGCCGACCGGAGCGCTGGTGGCCACCTTGCTCGCCGCCGGGGTGCTGGTGCTGGGCGGCTGGGAAGCCTTCAAGGGCGTCCCCTGGGGCCGCTTCGCCGACCTGCCGCCGGACCCGCCGGAGGAGGTCCCCGCGGCACCGGTGCCGGCCTTGATCAAGGTGATCAGCCAGCCGGAAGGGGCGGACGTGTTCGATGCTTCGGGCGAGCTGGTCGGCACGACGCCGACCGACCTGATCCAGGTGGTGGTCGGCGAACACGTGTCGTTCCTGGTCAAGAAGGACGGCTTCACTCCGGAACCGCTCCAGGCCGACGTGCCGGAGTCGGCCGCGGAGGAGCCCTTGCTGCTGGAAGCCCAGCTGAGGATCTACTCGCCGCCGGTCCAGAACGAGCCGTGGACCGATCACCTGGGGCAGCAGTATTCGCCGCGGGACGACGGCCACCAAAGCGTGCGCCCGGTGGGACAAGCGGAGTGGGAAACCTATCGTGCGGCCAAGGAGCGCCCGGTGGACGTCGCGGAGTTCGTCGAGATCGATGAAAGCGGCAGGAAGCGCAAGATCGCGCTGACCAGCAAGGGCGAGGCGGAGGCCTTCTGCTGGTGGCTGGCGACCTCGGGGATGGAGGCGGGCTACCTGACGCAGAACCACGAGTCGCTGCCGCTGATGGATGTGAATTTCAACGCCGAAGGCATGAGCGAGCGGGCCCGCAAGGAAGGGCTGCGGCCGTTCCGCTGCCGGGTGCAGCCGATCGCTTTCGGACGGATCGTGCTGACCACCGAACCGGCGGGTGCCCAGGTGTTCGTGGGTTCCGCGGAGGCGAGTTTTTCCAACGAGGTCGGCCGGACCAACGGGCCGCTGGCGATCGAGACCCTGCGGCCCGGCGAAATCAGCCTGCTGGTCCTGCTGGAAGGCTACAAGCCGCTGACCCACAAGGTGACCTTGAAGCCGAGCGAATCGCTCGATCTCTTCCTCAAGCTGCAGCTCAACAACAGCGTGGTGATGGACAAGCCCTGGGAGAACGGGCTCGGCATGAAGTTCGTCCCCGTGGGCAAGGAGCTGATGGCCTGCGTCTGGGAAACGCGGGGCAAGGACTATGACGCCTACCTGCGGGCCGAGGGCAAGCCGCCGGCCGACCTGCGGAAGGGGCCGGATCACCCGGTGGTGTTCGTTTCGCGGACCGACGCCGAGGATTTCTGCCGCTGGCTGACCAAGGTCGAGCGCCAGCAGGAGCGGCTGACCCAGGTGCACGAGTACCGGCTGCCGACCGACTTCGAATGGAGCATGATGGCGGGCATCCCCGAAACCCCGGACGTTTCGCCGGCGAAGCGCGAGCCTTTCAAGGCGGCGATTTTCCCGTGGGGGACCGATTGGCCGCCCGGCCCCGGGGCCGGCAATCTCGCCGACGCCGCGGCGGCCCGGGTCCCGGGCGTCGCCGCCGACCAGGTGATCGCGGGCTACGACGACGGCTTCGAGACCACCGCGCCGGTCGGTTCCTTCCCGCCGAACGAGCTCGGGCTCTTCGATTTCTGCGGCAACGTCCACGAGTGGGTGTCGGACAACTACAGTCCGATCTCGACCTCGGGCGTGCTCCGCGGCGGGGGCTGGAACAGCTACCGGGAAAAGAACCTCTACATCGGCGCCCGCAATCCGGTGGCCCCCGATTTCCGCGACAAGTACTACGGATTCCGGGTCATGCTTGCCAAGGTGCCGCCGAAACCGGAAACCCCTCCTGCCGAAGAAGGCATCGAAAGCAATGGTTGAAATCAAGATCGACTACCAGGGCGACCTGCACTGCCGCGCGGTCCACGGGCCTTCCGGCAGCGTGCTGGAGACCGACGCCCCCGTGGACAACAACGGCCGCGGCGAATCCTTTTCCCCGACCGACCTGGTCGCCACGGCGCTGGGTGCCTGCATGACCACCGTCATGGGCATCGTCGCCCGGCGGAAGGAGATCGATCTCTCGGGCATGAAGGTCACGGTGCGAAAGCACATGTCGGCCGACACCCCACGGCGGATTTCCAAGCTGGAGGTGGACCTCGACATCCCTCTCCCGGCCGATCATCCCGAGCGCCGCTTGCTGGAGAGCACCGGCAACGGCTGCCCGGTCCACCACAGCCTGCATCCGGACATCGAGGTGGTGCTGAACTGGCGCTGGCAATAGCGCGGTTCGCTTCAAGGCCGGAGGAAGGGGCGTGGAGAGCGGGGAGCGATTTTCCGGGGATCGCCGCTGGATCGTTCGCGATTCGGGGGTAAAGTCGGCGCGTGAAAAAGTTCATCGCCGCCGTTTTCGCCCTCGTCTCGGGCCTCTACCTGCTCTTCTGGGGGCCGATGGTGGGGCCGCTCGACCCGATTCCGATCATCGACGAGGCAACCGCGCTGCTGGTTTTCGTCAAGGCGATGGCGGTGCTCGGGATCGATCTGAGCCGCTTCGTTCCTTTTCTGGGCAAGAAAGCGAAGGACCCGGTCAAAGGCCAGGGTCCGGTGGTTGATGTCTGACGTTTCCGGCCTATCCCTCGAAAAGAATCGCTCCCTTTCCCCGTAGACAAATCTGCCAATGACCGAATCCGACACTCCCCGCCGCTCGCTGAAAGGCCCTGTTTTCCTGACTTTGGTCGGGCTGATCGTTTTTGCCGCGCTGGCGGTGCTGCCGTTCTGGGCGGGTCCGCCGCCGGAGGAAGGCTTGCCGGATATCGCGAAGTTCATCGGCCGCTTCCACCCGGTGGTCCTGCACCTGCCGATCGGCATGCTGCTGCTGGTGCTGGCGCTTGAGACCGGGCGCTTGTTCTCCAAACGGAAGCCCGGAAGCTCGACCCAGGTGGCAATGTTCTTCGCGGCCGCCTCGGCGGTGGTCGCGACGCTGCTGGGATTCGTCCTCTACTACAGCATGCCCGATTACGACAAGGAGCTGGCCGAGCGCCATCTCAACGGCGGGATCATCTTCGCTTGCGGCACGGTCGCCGCCTTCGTGGTCAAGGTCTGGGTCGACGTGGCGGAAGGCCGCGGTTCCTGGTTCTTCTGGCTGCTGCTGGTGGCCAGCTCCGGGGTGATGGGCTTCGCCAGCCACGACGGCGCTTCGCTGACCCACGGGAAGGGTTATCTCACCGATTACGCGCCCAACGGGGTGCGCAAGCTGATCGGCCTGCCGCTCAAGGAGGAGAAGAAGGACGGCGGGGCGGATGGCACCAAGGTCGCGGTTGCCGCCAAGGATCCGGCGGAGCAGGTGGTTTATACCGACGTGATCGCCCCGATCCTCGAGCAGAAGTGCTACTCCTGCCACAATGCCGACAAGCAGAAGGGCAAGTACCGGATGGACGAGTATGACCTGCTCGTCAAAGGCGGCAAGGAAGGCGACGGGATCGTTCCCGGGAAGTCCGCGGACAGCAACGTGATCGTCCGCATCGACCTGCCGGAAGACGACGACGAGCACATGCCGCCGGAGGGCAAGAAGGATCTCGAGGCCCACGAGGTGGTGCTGGTCAAGTGGTGGATCGACAAGGGCGCGTCGAAAGACGCCAAGCTCGCCGATCTCGAGGCCGACGACGCCGTGAAGGAGGCGCTTGGCAAGCTGGTGCCGCCGGAAGAACTGGCCGCTCGCAAGGCTGCCGCGGAGAACGAGAAAAAGAAGAGCGCCGAGAAGCGCGAGTCGGTGAAGGCCGAGGTCGAACGCCTCCGCAAGGAATTCCCCGCCGCTCTCAATTTCGAGTCGCAGTCCTCCAGCGGCGTGACCTTCACCGCGGTGAGCATGCGGAAGGAATTCGGCGACGACGATCTGGCCAAGCTCGCCCCCGTGCTGCCCGCGCTGGTCTCGCTCGACCTCTCGTCCTGCACGATCACCGACAAGGGCGCGAAGCTGCTCGAGACCGCCTCCGAGTTGAGGTCGCTGCGCTTGTCCGAAACCGGCCTGACCGATGCCGGCCTCGACGCGCTCACCAAGCTGCCGAAGCTGGAATCGCTCAACCTTTACGGCACCCAGGTCACCAACCAGGGGATCCTCAAGCTGGCCGCGCTGCCGAACCTGAAGAAGCTCTACCTCTGGCAAACGAAGGTCGATGCCGCCGGTGTGGATGCCCTGAAGGCCAAGCTTCCCGGTTGCGAGATCATCATGGGGCTGTGAGCCGCCGGCCCCGGACGATCTCCGTTTGAAAATCGCCGGGCGTTCATTCCGTAAGCGGGCATGGTTCCTTCGACCCGTGCCCGCTTTGCCGCGCTCCCGTTGCTGCTCGCCCCCTGCCTGAAGGCGGCGGAAGTTCCCGCGCCCAACGATTTCACGCCCCAACCGCAGGTTCCCTACCTCACGCCGGAGGAGTTCCTCAAGACGGTCGAGCTCCCGGACGGCTACTCGCTGGAGCTGGTGCTCAGCGAGCCGCAGATCAAGGAGCCGGTGGCCATCGCCTTCGATCCGGACGGGGCGATGTATCTCGCCGAGATGCGGACCTACATGCAGGACGTCGACGGCACCGACGAGATCACGCCGCGCAGTGTCGTCAGCAAGCACGTCAGCAGCAAGGGGGACGGGAAATTCGACCGGCACTCGGTGTATCTGGAGAATGTCCTCCTGCCGCGGATGATCCTGCCGCTGGACGACCGCATCCTGCTGGGAACCACCAACACCCTGGATCTTACCGTGCATCGCGACGGCGACGGGGACGGCAAGGCGGAGGAGAGCAAGGTTTGGTTCACCGGCGGTCCGCGCGGGGGCAACATGGAGCACCAGCCGAGCGGGCTGGTGTGGGGTTTGGACAACTGGATCTACACGACCTACAACGCCTTCCGCCTGCGCTGGAACGGCGAGGGCGGCGCGCCCTTGAAGGAGTCCACGCCCGGCAACGGCGGGCAGTGGGGGCTGGCGCAGGACAACTACGGCAAGATGTGGTGGAGCAATGCGGGCGGCGAGAAGGGCTTCTGGAACTACCAGGTGCCGATCGTTTACGGCGCGCTCAACGTGCCGTCGCAGAAGGAGAAGGACTTCGACGTGACCTGGCCCCTGGCCGGGGTGCGCGACTTCCAGGGAGGGCCGGGCAAGTCGCGCGAGGACGGCACGCTCAACCACTTCACCGGTTGTGCCGGCCAGACCATCTTCCGCGGCGACCGGCTGCCGGCGGAACTGGTGGGCAATGCCTTCCTGCCCGAGCCGGTCGGCCGGCTGATCCGGCGCGCGGTGGTCTCCGACAAGGAGGGCGTGACGGTGCTTTCCAACCCGCATCCGAAGTCCGAGTTCTTGCGTTCGCGCGACCTTTGCTTCCGACCCCTCAACATGACCACCGGGCCGGACGGCTGCCTCTACATCGTGGACATGTACCGCGGCATCATCCAGGAGGGCAACTGGGTCCGCGAGGGCTCCTACCTGCGGAAGGTGGTGCTTCAGCACGGCTTTCAGAACAACGTCGGCCGCGGCCGTGTCTGGCGGCTGGTACACCGGGATTTCAAGCCGGGCCCTCAGCCGCGGATGCTGCAGGAGACGCCGGCGGAATGGGTGAAGCATCTGGCGCATCCCAACGGCTGGTGGCGCGACACCGCGCAGCGCCTGTTGATCGTGAAGGGCGACCGGTCGGTGGTTCCGGCCTTGACCGGGATGTTCCGCAGTCATCCGGATCATCTCGCCCGGATCCACGCGCTATGGACGCTTGAAGGCCTCGGTGCCTTGACCCCGGAATTGGCCCGGGCCGGCTTGAAGGATGCCGATCCGCGGATCCGGGTGCAGGCGATCCGGGCCAGCGAGACGCTGATCAAGTCCGGCGATGCCTCCCTGACCGCGGACATCCGTGCGGCGGGGGAGGACGCGGAAGTCCATGTGAAGCTCCAGTCGGTGCTGACCGCCAAACTCCACAAATTCCCGCAGTGGAAGGAAGATGCCATCCGTCATCTGGTGACTTCCGGCAGCCCCGGATTGAAGGAACTCGGGAGCGCCCTGCTGGAGACCGGGCCGACGCTTTCGAAGTCCTTCACGCCCGCCGAGCGCAAGCAGCTCGAACGCGGCCGGGCGATCTATCAGGAGACGTGTTTCGCGTGCCACGGGCCGGACGGTCATGGCACGCCGATCGCGGGGGCGGCAGGCAAGACCCTGGCACCGCCGCTGGCGGGGTCGCGCACGGTGCGGCAGGGCGATGCCATGCTGCGGGTGCTCCTTCACGGGCTGGAAGGGGAGATCGAGGGCAAGACCTACGAGTCCCAGATGATCCCGCAGGGGAACAACAGCGACGCGTGGCTGGCCGACATCACCAGTTATGTCCGCAATGCCTTCGGGAACAGCGGGGATTTCGTGACGGCGCGGGAGGTGGCGGGGCTGAGGAAGAGCACCGCGTCGCGGACCAAGCCGTGGACGATCGCCGAGCTGCGTGCCTTGTCGCCGCAGCCCTTGCCGGACCGTGCCGGCTGGAAGCTCACCGCGAGTCACAATCCCGGCACGCTGGCGAAGTGCACCGACGGCGATCCGGCGTCGCGCTGGGACACGAAGACGGAGCAGGTTCCGGGGATGTGGCTCCAGATCGAGCTTCCCACGGCGACCCCCATCGCGGGCATCGAGCTCGAATGCGCCGGATCCGCGAACGATTCCCCCAAGGGCTACGAGGTCGAAGGCAGCCTGGACGGCAAGGAATGGAAGAAGCTGGCCACCGGAGAAGGGATGCCCGGTTGCACCGCGGTCGTGTTGCCCGCGCCGTCACCGGTCCGCTTCCTCAAGATCCACCAGAAGGGGCGCAAGCCCGGCAAATACTGGAGCATCCACGAACTTTCGCTGCTGGCACCGGCCCGGACGCCGTGAGCGGCAGGCGCCTACTTCTTCTGGCGCAGTTGCTCGAGCCGTGACAGCGGCTTTTCCGCCGGCGGCGCGGGGGCGGCCGGGGCATCGGTCGCGGCGACCGGCGGGGGCGGGGGCGCGTTGGCGGCGGGCTTGTCGATGCGCAAGGTCCCGCCGTGGCCGACCTGGTGGAGGATGGTCTGGCCGTTCTCCGGGATGGTCACGCGGCAGAACATCGCGGTGTGCTTGCCGACGGTCGCGTCGCCTGCGATCTCGATCGGGAAATGGACTTCCGCCTGGCCGTGCGGGAAAGCGACCGGCTGGGTCTTGGCCCCGTGCGGGAGGCCGAGCAGCTCGGCGGTGGCATTGCCGGTGAAGGCGGTGGCGTAGTCGACCTTGCAGATCATGGTGGTCGGCTTGCCTTGCTCGGTCGCCGCCATGTCGATGGTCATCCCGAGGTAGGGCTCGGCGATGCGGAGGGTCACCAGCTGGGTGGAAACCAGCACGGGCCCTTGCGGCGTGTTCGCCTCGCCGAGCACGCAGACCTGCCATTCGCCGGGCGCGGCATCGCCGTTGGCATTCACCTCGTAGAGCGCCTCGCTCTGGTCGGCGGCCATCGTGACGGTGGCCGGGGTGCCGATGCCCGGGGGATTCCAGAGGAAGCGGAGGGTGACCGGCTCCTTGTAGCCTTCCTTGCGGACGGCCTTCACCTTGAGCTGCGTGGTGCCGTTCTTGACGATGGGGACCGCCGGGGGTTCCAGCTCCAGGAGAAAGGGTGCCTCCTCGATGACCGATACCGTCACACGGTCGCTTTCGGCGGAATGGTAGGCGCCCTGGTTGTTGACTTCCACGTGGTTGACCACGTCGCGGAGCCAGCCTTCCAAGGGCGGGGCGTCGCCGGCGGACTTGACCTTGAAACGATGCAGGCTGCCGGCCACCGCGGCATCGGCGGCGGCTTCGAAGACGACCGGTGCGGCATTGACCGAGCGGTGCACCGTCGGGGCTTTCATCGCGATTCCGGCCGGCAGCGACTCGGCCTCGAAGGCGAGGTCGCAGCCGATGTTCTCGCGGGAGAAATTGACCACCGTGGCGTAGCGGTTGCCGCGGGGGACGTTGATCACCTTCCACTTCTGGGAGTTGTTGCGTTCCACCACCGGCAGCGCGGCGGCGATCGCGGGGCCGCGGCGGGTGATCTCGAGGCGGTAGCTGAAGTCGGCGCCGCCCCGCTGGAGCTGGTCGCGCACGACGGCGAAGTATTCGCCTTCCTCCGGTGCGGTCCACTGCAACACGGGGTCGGGTCCGCCCTGGTCGTCATTGGTGACAAGGCTCTTGCCCTTCGCGTCGCGCACCGCCAGCACGGCGTCGAGCGGCGAGCGGAGATCGCGTGCGAAGACCTTCAGCGTGAGGTTCTCGCCCTTGGCCGCCCTGAAGGAAATGAAATCGTTGTCGAGCGCTTCCCCGACGATGCCGTGGACGGCGAAGGGCAGTTCCGGAGCCTTGGTGGCCTGTTTGATTCCGGCATTCGGCTCGGCTTCGGCGACCGTGGCGAGAGGGGAGACCTTGATCCAAAGCGGGGAGGGGGCATGGATGCCGTCGCGCGAGGGGAAGAGCGGGAAGCGGCCGTTCGCGTCGGCGGGGATGGCGATCGTCTCCGTGAAGTCGCCGGCCGGGTCGCCGATTAACTTGAACTCGACGGTCTCCCCGGGTTTCGCGCCGTTCGGAAAGACCGCGGTGGGACGGGTGAAGGTGCCGATGCTGACGCGGTACTGGCAGGCGTCGTCGCCTTCGTAGGCGGCCTCGCGGACCAGCACGCGGTAGTCGCCGTCCTCGGGGATGATCACCGAGGCGAAAGAGTCCGTCCGGAGCAGCGCGGCATCGTCGCAGGAGGCGATCTCGAAGCCCTTGGGGTCGACGATGGCGACGTAGGTGTCGAACATCGTGCGGCCGAGGCGCATGCCCTCGACCTCGGCGCTGAAGCGCTGGCCCTTTTTCAAACTACAGACATAGTAGTCGGGATCCTCGGCCTTGGCGACGCCTTGGACGGTCGTGTTCAATTCGATCCGCTGGGCCTGCTCCGGGGTGTCGTTGGGGTCGGCCTCCGGCACGGTCGGGAACTGGCCGACGAAGAAGGAGCGGAGGTAGCTGACCCCGCCGCTGGTGCGGACGCGGAACTGGTGCTCGCCGAGCGGGGCGTCGGGTTTGATGAAGATCTTCGCCGTCGCGTGCTTGGGATTCGCCACCGCGATCGAGCGGACCTCGATGCCGGGCTGGTAGGCGAGCAGTTCCTGTAGTCCGTCGAGCCGCTCGCCGTGGAAATGGATGTCGATCTCGGTCCCGCGCTGGCCGCCGCGGGGTTCGATCAGGTTCAGCTCCGGGGTGAAGCCGGCCTGGGCGGCGGCGCCGAGGAACAGGCTGAAAGCTTGCGGCAAGATGCCGCAGCCGCTTTTGGGAACGTTCATGCCTTTTTGGCGAGGAGGGCGTCGAGCACGTGGCCGCCGTCGACGATTTCGATCGGGCGCCCGCCGGGGGCCATCAGCTCCTTGTCGCTGGTGATGCCGATCTGGTTGTAGATCGTGGTCGAGAGGTCGGTGACATCGACGCCGTCGGTATCCACCCCGCCGCCGAGCGCGTCCGACGAGCCGTGGACGTAGCCCTGCTTGAAGCCGCCGCCGGCGAGCATCACCGAGAAGACGTTCGGCCAGTGGTCGCGGCCGCCGGTCGGGTTGATCTTCGGCGTGCGGCCGAACTCGGAGGTGACCATGACGAGGGTGGACTCGAGCATGCCGCGGCGCTCGAGGTCGCGGATGAGGGTGGCGATGGCCTTGTCGACCGGCGGGAGCTGGCCTTCGATGCCGGCCTTGATGTTGTCGTGGTGGTCCCAACCGCCGGCGGTGAGCGAGACGAAGCGGGTGCCGGCTTCGATCAGGCGGCGGGCGAGCAGCATGCGCTGGCCGGCCTCGCTGCGGCCGTACTCGTCCTTGATCGCGTCGGGCTCGGCCTTGAGGTTGAAGGCCTCGCGGGCTTTCTCGGAAGAGATCAGCTTGTAGGCGTGCTGGTAGAAGGCGTCCATCGCGTCGATGGCGTCGGATTTCTCCAGGGCGCGGAAGTGGGCGTCCACGGTCTCCAGCAAGGAGCGGCGGCGGGAGAAGCGGAACTCGTCGCAGCCGCCGGGCAGGTTGAGGTCGCGCACCTGGAAGTCGCCGCGGGCGGGGTCCGAGCCGAGGGCGAAGGGGCCGAAGGCGGACGAGAGGTAGCCGGAGCCGGCGAACTCGTTGGGGACGTTCGGGACGCAGACGTAGGGCGGGAGGTTGTTCTTCGAGCCGAGTTCGTGGGAAATGACCGAGCCGTAGGAGGGATACTCGAGCGCCGGCGAGGGCCGGTAGCCGGTGAACATGTTGTGGGTGCCGCGCTCGTGGGCGGCCTCGCCGTGGGACATCGAACGGATGACCGTCAGCTTGTCGGCGATCGCGGCGAGGTCCTTCATCTTCTCGCCGAACTGGATGCCGGGGATCTTGGTGTCGATGGCACCGAAGGGGCCGCGGTATTCGGCCGGGGCGTATGGTTTCGGGTCGAAGGACTCCTGGTGGGCCATACCGCCGGGCAGGAAGATGTGGATGATGCCCTTGGCGACGCCTTCGCGGGTTTCGTAGAATTTCTGGGCACCCATCGCCTGCTGCCGGAAGAACTGCGGCAGGGTCAGGCCGAGCCCGCCGAGCAGGCCGACGTGCAGGAATTCGCGGCGGGACGCATAGCGGTCGAGCGGATTGCCGGGGCAGGTGGGTTTCATGTGTGGAAAGGAGTTAGCGACGCGGAAATACGCGCTGGAAGGCCGGAACTATTTCACACGGACGAAATGAAATCAGCCGGAAACTGAGGGATTGGCGAAATCGACAGGAATCTCCATGGTGAGCGCATGCGGTTGCCGGATGTGCGCGAACTGGAGGTGCTTGGAATGGTCGGTGCCGGCGCCTGCGGGCGGGTTTACCGGGCGCGGAACGCGGCGGGCGAGGCGGTGGCGGTGAAGGTCTTCGCGGAGACGGCGGTGAACCGGGATTTGCTGGAAGAGGCGGCGCTGCGGCTGGAGGAGGGCGGCTGGCCGGCCGGTGTGGCCGAGGAGTTGGCCTGCGACTACCGCGGCAAGCAGCTCCTGCGGATCACCCCGCTTTACGAGGAAGACGGGCAGGAGGGGCCGGTTCCGCGTTCCTTGCAGCATCGGCTGGCGCGGTTTCCTGGCGAGAATTCGTGGCCGGTGGTCCAGGAAATCCTGAAGGCGCTGGCGGCCCTGCACGACCGACGGGTAGCCCACGGCAACCTGAAGCCGGGGAACGTGTTTTTCGACGGCGACGACCGCGTGGTGCTGACCGACTGGGCCCTGGGGAACATGCCGGGCGTGGCCAGTCTCGAATACACGGACGCGGTGCTTTACCAGCCGCCGGACCAGCTGCGGGAGCCGGAAGGGTATCTGCGGGAAAAGGGCTACCGGCGCGACGTGTTCGCCTTTGCGGTGCTGGCTTTCCGCCTGCTGACGGGCGCCTTCCCGCGCTGCACCAAGACCTTCGACCAGGTCGCACCCGAGCCCGGAAAGACCCGGCGGGAGGGCATCGCGGCGAATCTGAAACAGGTCGCCAAGGCGGTGGAATCGCAGCCGCTGGTCGAGTGGCCCGATGCGGCGGCCAACCCGCTGGAGAAGGCCTACCGCGAGATCCTCGACAGCTGTCTTTCGCTCGACCCCGCGCAGCGTCCGGCCACGGCGGCGGAGGTGCTGGGGCGATTCGAGGCCGCCGAGCGGGAGCTTGCGGCGGAGCGTCAGCGCGACGCGGTGCTGGACCAGCACCGGTCCGTGCGGCGGAGTGCCTGGCGCGCCAACGTGGCGGCGGGCGTGCTGGCGGGGGCGGCGGTCATTCTGGCGGTGCAATGGCGGCTCGCAACCCGCGACCTGGAGAGCGAGGAGACCGGCCGCCGTGCCGACGTGAAGAAACTCGAAGCGGCGCGGGCCATCACCGACGCGGCGCGGGTGCGGGCCGAGGAGACGCTGGAAAGCGAGCGCAAGGCGCTGCAGTATGAAAAGGACCTGTGGCTGGCCCGGCTGGAGGAGTCGCGCGCGACCGGCGACCGGCTCTTCGCGTGGGCGATGGAGAAGGGGCACCGGCGCTTGCCCCCGCTGGACGGCCGCGACCAGCGGCTGAAGCGGCTGGAGCTATACTTCCAGGACTTCATCACCCGCACCGCGGAGATACCGGCCTTGAAGGAGGAACGGGCGCGGGCCCGGCTGCAACTGGCCGAGGTCTCGCTGGCCAAGGGGGATCCGAAGCAGGCGGCGCAGCGCTTGAAGGAGGCGCTGGATCACGCCGGGGACTTGCCCGCCGGGGCGGACCTCGACCTGCGGCTGGCGACGGACCGCCTGCTGCTGGCCTTGCTGTTCCAGGAAAGGAACGATCCGGAAACCGCCGCCGCCTTCGTCGCGGCGCGCATGGCATTGGTGGAGGTGCCGCAGGCCGATGTCGACCTCGACCGCGTCCAGCAGTTGCTGGCGGTGCTGGATTTCCACGAGTCCCGCCTGCTTGCCGCCGCGGGGCGGGATGCCGAGGCACTGGAGCAGTTGCTGCGGGCGACCCGGACCCTGGACCGTCTCGCCGACCAGCGGCCGGACGTGGCAGTGCTCCGCTCCGAGCTGGCGGCGTGCTTCTTTGCATCGGCCACCATCCTCGACGGGATCGGCCAGATGGGCGATGCCCGCGAAGTGCGGGCGCAGGCATCGGAGGAAATCCTGCGCTTGCTGAAGGACGATCCAGGCAACCTCGACCTGCGGCTCGATCTGGCCGGCTGCTATGGGGCGATGGCCGAAGCGGCGATCCTTTCCGGGGACATCGCCGCGGCGGAAGCGACCTCGAAATCGGCGGTCAAGCTGTTGGAAGAATTGATGCGCCAGTGGCCGGACCGGGTGGAGGTGCGCTCGCGCCTCGCGGCCCAGCGCTGGCTGATGGCCGGGATCCTGCGGGACCGCGGCGAGCAGGAGGAGGCCCGGAAGCTGATCGAGGAGGGCATCCTGCTGGTCGAGCGGATCGCGGTGGGCGAGTCGGCGGATCCGATCGCCCGCTACCGGCTGGCGATGCTGCTTTGGCAAAAGGGCCGCATGAGCGGTGCGGACGGAGGATTGGAAGAAGAGATCGAGCTGGAGTCCCGCGGGGCCGAGTTGATGCGCAAGCTGGTGACCACCGATGACGATTTCGTCCGTGCCGAGCAGGTGCGGCGCTCGCTGGGATACCTGCTGGGCGATCTCGGCCATGCCGCCCAGCGCGCGGGGAAGAAGGAGCTGGCGGAGTCGGTCTTTGCCGAGGCGGTGGCGGTTTGGGCGGAACTGAACCGCACGCGGCCCCAGAACGAGGAGTATGAAGAAGGCCTGAGCTGGAGCCGGCAGCGGCTGGACGAGTTGTGACTTGAGGCTTGAAGAGACCGCCCGGCTCGGGCTGGCTTGGCCGGGTGGAGAGGATGGATCGGGAAGTGCTGCGCGGGGTCTCACGCTCGTTTTACGTGAGCCTGCGCCTGCTGCCGGGGCCGATGCGTCCGGCGACCGGGACCGGCTATCTTTTGGCGCGGGCAAGCGACACGCTGGCGGACACGGCGGGCGTGCCGGTGGACGACCGGCTGGAGCTGCTGGACGGATTTGCCGACGAGTTGAACGGCAAGGGCGGCGGCTGGCGTCGTCGCGGCTTGCAGTCGTTCATCGCGTGCCAGAGCCATCAGGGCGAGCGGTTGTTGCTGGAGCGGCTGGACGAGTGCTTCGCGGCGCTGGCCGCGCTCGACGAGCTCCAGTCCGATGCGGTGCGCAAGACCGTGACCACCATCATCAGCGGGCAGCGTCTCGACCTGGTGCGTTTCGACGAGGCCGGCCGGGACCGACCGCGGGCGCTGAAGAACGAGGACGAGCTGGAGGATTACTGCTACCGGGTGGCCGGCTGCGTCGGCAGCTTCTGGACAAGGATCGGCCTGCTGACGCTGGGCGACCGTTTCTCAACGGCGGCGCCGGATGATCTGGATGCCCTGGGCGTCCGCTACGGGATGGGGCTGCAATTGCTCAACATCCTGCGCGACCTGCCGGAGGATCTCGACCAGGGGCGCTGCTATCTTCCGGTTTCCGACCCTTCGGACCGCACGGCCTTCGCGGCGGCGCGGAAGGAGTGGCTGGAGCAGGCCGGGCTCTGGCTGGAGTCGGGGGAGCGCTATGCCTCGCGGCTGAAGATGCGGCGGCTGCGCGCGGCCTCGGTGCTGCCGGCCTTGATCGGGCGGCAGACCCTCGGGCTGCTGGAGCAAGAGCCGGCGATGCAGCACAAGGTCAAGGTCACGCGGGGCGAGGTGCGGAAGGCCCTGTGGCAAGCCTGGTGGTGGCCGGTCCGGACGCCCGGAAGATCTTGAAGCAGGCAAGCGCCGGCGCTCAGGGCTGGCCGCCGGTCGGCAGCACTTCCTCGCGCCACGGCGGGATGTCCTGGTAGAGCCGGATCGACGGCTGGCGGGTTTTCGGATCGAGCATGGTGATCACCATGTCCCGCTTGCGGTCGCTGGCTTTCCACGACTGGGTGGCCACCGGAACCCAGCCGCCCTTGCCGTTGTCGAAATCGATGCGCGCGGTGTACATGCCCCATTCGTCGGCTTTTTTCACCATGGGATAGACGACCGTGTCTCCCGGCGGGATCGGCGGCAGATCGGCTCCGGCCAGATTGAGGCGGATCTTCAAGGCGGCGAGGTTCAGGACCCGCGTGCCTCCCATCGGGAAGGACTTCTCGTCGTCGTTCATCGCGTGGATGCGGTAAACCAACGATTTCTCGGGAGACGGGAGCAGCAGGAAGACCTGGCGCTCCCCGGAGGCGAGCTTGCCTTCGGCGATCACCTTCGGTTCGGACTTTCCGGTCGCCGGGTTGGTCGCATCGACCGTGAAGCGGGCCACGCCGCCGGTGAACGCGGCTTTGAATTCGGGCGAGAAGCCGCTGGTGGGAAGCGGGATGCGGGTGCTGCCTTCACCGCCGGGAGCGGGCAGGGTGACCTCGGTGACCTCGCCCATGTGCTGGTAACACATCGCGCGGAAGGTGACGGTGCGGGCCTCCTGGCCGCGGGCGGAAACAAGGCAGACGAGGCTGGCGGCGGCGAGAGCGGGGAACTTGAACATCGGATCGCGGAATGGATGGAGCCAAGTCTCAGACTTCCTCCGCCGAAAGCCAGCGGAAGCTGAGGATCTCGAAGCGGCGGCCGAAGAGCGCGTTGGACTGCTTCAGTCCGGCGGTTTCGGTTTCCGGGGCGTCGGAAGGATCCGCGAAGCCGGGAAGCCGCTGGACCACGGCCTCGCACCAGGCGCGGGCGAGGATGCCGCCGGTCTTCTTGTCGGTGGCGTCGCCGTAGCAGCGGATGGAGAAGGTGTCGCCGCGGACGGTGATGTGGGAGCCGATGGCGCTCAGGACGTCGCCCTGGGTCAGCGAACCGGGGGCAAAGGCGGTGTTCGGTCCGTAGGCGGCGGCGGGTGCGGCGTAGTTGTGGGGCCCGATGTTTCCGGCGTTGAGGACCAGCCCGTCGTTGGCGAGCACGGCATTGACGTCGGCGAGATCGATCGCGGCCTGGATGGCTCCCTTCAGCGTCCGCTCGTCGGTCGGCGGGCCGAGGCGGCGGTTGACGAATTCCGACATCGAGAGGAAGGGGCCGCGGTCGCGGACCTGTTCGACGATGCGGGCGGCGAGGTCCTTGATCTGGGCGTCGGTCAACTGGCGGTAGCCCTGCCAGCGGCGCTGGGCGGTCAGGACGGGGGCCTCGTCGATCATGCCTTCGGCGGGGCGGCGGACGCGGGGAAAGGGATTCCCGGTGGCCGCTTCGTTGCCGGTGGAGGTCAGCAGCGCCGCCTCGCGCAGTGCGGAAAGCACGGCAATCCAGGCATCGGGCGAGGTGGAATTCACGTTGAAGCCTCCTTTCACCATCATGTGGGCGGCGGCGATCCGCCAGCCGTCGGCTTCCGCCAGCCGCGATGCGGGAGCGGGATCGCCGCTGCGGATCGGGGCGAGGCGGGGATTGATCAAGCGGCCGGTGCCGCTGAAGAACTCTTCGGCCTGGGCTTCCGGCGTCTTCTCGTTGCCCGCGAAGGCCCTGCCGGATTGTCCGACCAGGGTGGAGAGGAAATAGCGGTCCCACAGCGCCTTGTTGGAGAGCCAGATGTGGTCGAGCATCACCGAGTTGTCGGAGGGCCAGGTGCGCTTGACGGTATCGGTGCCGATCAGCGGGCTCGCGAGGGATTCGCCCACGGTGTAGGTCACCTGCGGGTGGAAGCCGGAGCTGGCGAGGTTGGCGTGGCGGAACTGGGCCAGCGACTGGAGCGGGATCTGCGGCACCTCGTGGAAGGTCGCGCGGGGGATGCCGTTGAGCGATCCGTGGCCGCCGAAGAAGAAGCCTTCCTGGGTGTTGCGGATTTCCTCGATGGCGGCCGAGCCGTTGCGGATCGGCATCATGACCAGCTCGAGCGGCACGTCGCCGGGCGAGTCCTTGCCCGCCGCGAGGTCGATCTTGGAGAGGCTTACCGTGGGCGAGGCGTCGGCGTAGGGCCGTGAGGGAATGAAGGACTCCTTGGTGGTCTTGCCCGAGATGCTGAAGATCAGGAAGGGGTCCGGATTCACATATTCGCTGACGGCCCGGTTGTTGGCTTCGTAGAGGCTGGAAACGGTGACGGCGGGATCCTGCGGCAGCTTGGGATAGGTTTCGGGGAATTTCCGCGGGTTGGGGAAACGCAGCGAGGTCCCTTGCTCGACGATTTCCTGGAGCCGTGCGGCGCTCTGGTAGTTCACCCGGATGGCGCCGCACTTGACGAGGCGTCCGCCGGTCCTGAGTTCGGACTCGATGCTGAACGCGTTGCCCGCCACCGCGGGGGCCACGGGGCCGAACTGGACGCCGATCCGCTCGGTGCCGGTGAGGGCGATCAGGCCTTCGCCGCCGCTGTAGGCCACGCCCTGTGCCGTTTGGAAGGGCCGGGGATTGATCCAGTCGACATCGAATCCGCAACTGGTGGTCGGCGGCGAGATGAGCGTGGGAGCCATCTGGAAATCGCTCGTGAAGTTGCGGCCCATGTTCCAGTCGAACAGCATGGTGCCGTCCGAACCGACGCCCGGTTGCTCGTCCGCCCAGGTCCAGGTCGGGGGAACCTTGGGCGTGCCGAAGAGCTTGGTCTGGCCCGGGAGCAGGCGGAGGGACTGGCTGGAGCTGCCGACCGCGCTCTTGAGGGTGATCCCGAAGTTCTTGGTGGTGTTGTCGTTGCCTTCCGCCGCCACGAACATCCCGTTGAGCGGGATCAGCTTGGTGGAGAGCGGCTGGCCGTTGACGGTGAAGTTGAAGCCGACCGGGACGTCCTTGAAGGTGAGCTTCAGGCTGTCGAAGGACAGGGGGACGTTGTAGGGGTTGTGAAGGGTCACCACCGGCAGGTGCATCAGGTGGAGCATGTAAGGCTTCCCTTCGGCGCGGAGCCGCTGGGTGCGGCCGCCGTGGACGTCGCGGGTGATCATCGAAAAGATGATGTCGACGCGGAGAATGGACGGAACGAGCACCGGTTCCTGGGTGACCTGCGGCTTGGGCAGGTTGGTGGCGGAACGGGGGTCATAGCTCGTCGGATTGTAGCCGGAGGGCAAGCTGGCCGCGATGCCGTCGGAGCCGGGATTGATGCCGCCGGCGGTGACGCCGATCTTCTTGTAAAGGTCGTGGTAGCTGGCCAGCAGTCCCAGGTAGGGGTCGGACAAACCGGTGGCGAGGCCCGCTTGCTCGTAGATCCGGGTCTGCTTTTCGGCGGTGGTCAGGCCTTTGCGGAAGAGCGTGCTCAGATCGCGCTTCAGGCCGCCGGCGACGGGGTCGGTCTGCAGGGAGGCCGACCAGACGGTGAGATCGGGCGTCAGCGGGCCCATGGTGCCTTCGCCGAGTTCCAGGTCGGCGCTGCCGGCCGTGATCATCCTGGCGACGCTTTCATCGGTGGCCTTGAAATCCGAGAGTCCTTCCAGGCCCCGAAGGTTGTCGGCCGGCGGTGCACCGGCCAGGGCGATTTCCTTGACCGGGGAGGAGAAGGAGGGATCGGCGGAAAGGTTGACGCGGGTTTTGACGCTTTCGTCCATGGTGGCCCAGGCGAGGCGACCGTTCAGGTTGCTGCCCTCGATAAGGGTGGGCTGCAGGGCGATGCGGGCGTCGTCACCCTTCGTCGTCGCGCGGTCCTTCAGGGTGCCTTCGCCCAACAGCAGGCTCACTCCCGGGGTGTCGGCCGGGACGTTGGGCGCCGTTGTCGGGCTGGGGGATGCGGCACCGAAGGAGGCGGAGGTCAGCCAGCCCATGAAGCGGTCCTCCTTGCCGTCGTAGCGGGTGCCTTCCTCGCCGGGCTTCCAAGCCTTCCAGACACCGGTCAAGCCGGGCGGGTAGGATGCATTGGCGATCGATGCCGGTGCCGTGATGCGCTGATCGGGACCGGCGGTTTTCTGCAATTGGCCGATCGCGAGGATCATGGCCATGCGGGCGTTGCCGCGGGCCACTTGCATCGCCTCGCTCTGGCTGGAGGCCCGCAGGGATACGGTCGAAAGCGTGAGCAGCCCCACCGCCAGAATCGTCAGCAGGACCATGAGCGTCAGCGAGATCACCAGGGCGAAGCCTCGCTCCTTGTTGCGCAGGGAGGTCAAAAGCTGCTCTTTTCTGGTCAAAGAATTGCCTTTCATGACGTCGAATGCCGGAAAATGGCTTTCCCGTCCATTCATGTAAATACAAAAGACCATCGGCTACCCGAAAGGGGGAGTATGCCTCGCGGATCGGGCGACGAGGTTTCTCGGGGAAGCCCAATCTTTTCATTGGGCTTTCTGTTGAATCCCAAAGTGTTCGAGGCAGGTATCGGCCCGCGGGGCGCTTCACCAGCGGCCGATCACCGCGGCGGGCACGACGGTGGAAATTTCACCGCGGCGGACTTCCGGCTTTCCGATGACGGCGGCGGGCACGCGGGCCTCAAGGCAAGGGGACGTCTGGCCGGGCGGGGCGAGAAGCGCTTGCTGCGGCAGGGCGATCACGCCTTCGCAGCGCTTCCCGCCCCAGGGATCGAGGTAGTGGAACGGGAAGGAGGATTCGCCGCGTCCCAGCTTGCGGGGCACCGCGGTGATGGTGACGAAGTGACCTTGCAGCGGGGTCCAGACGCCCTTGCGCAGCACGAAGCGGCGGAGGCTGAGCACCGGCGGGATTCCCTTGGCCAGCGAGCGGTCGAAGCGGTCCCGGGTGCGCCGCAGGAGGGCCTCGGGCGATTCGCGGGTGCGGCGGAAAAGGTCGTCGTGCGCCAGCGGCGGGAGGAAGAGCGGCCGGTTCATCTCGTTGGCCGCCGCCACCAGGTCCTCGACGTTGATGCCGCTGGCCGACCAGCGCTTTCGGCCCTTCAGGGTGGACGAGGGTTGCAGGCCGTGCCGGCGGATCCAGAGGCGCAAGCGGTCCCGGTCGTTCGTGCCGGCAAGGCTTTCCGCGGCCCGCTGCCAGGCCTCGTTGCCGGCGCGGTAGGAGGCCAGCAGCGCGGCGGGACCGCAGGCGTTGCCGGAAACGCTCAACTGGTTGACCGGCGCGGCCGCGGCGTTCGGGGCCTGCCGCATTTCGGCGGCCGGGCAGCAGGCGGCCAGCGCGGCCAGCAGCAGCGGCTCAATCCTCGGCAGCCGGAGTGTAAACATCGGTCCGCCGGTTGTTGGAGGGCTTGAGGTCGTTGGCACCGATCACCTGGACGCGGGACTGGATGACGGCACTGTCGCCGTTGACCGAGAAAGGCAGGGAGAAGGTGGTGAAATCTCCGGGCTGGAGGGTCGTGATGTTGAGCGTGGAAGTGCCCGAGGGCGTGGTGACTTCCAGCGGCGTGTTCACCAGGGTGGTCGTGCCCCGGTTCTGGACGGTGACCTGCAATTGCATCTGGCCGCCGTTGCCGGTGGTCACGTGGTTGGCGGCGATCGCGGCGTCGGTGATGCCCGCTTGCCCGCTCTGGAGCACCCGGCCGAGGTCGACGGTGCCGATGCCGTAGAAGTTGTCGAGCCCCGGCGCCCCGGCCTCGTTCAGGTTGTCGGTCACCCTTTCATAAGCCTGCGCGCTGCTGATGCGCGTCCCGCCCTGCGACATCGCCGCGGCCAGCACGCCGACGCCGATCGGGGCGCTGGCGGAGGTGCCGGTGAAATAAACGCTCTGGCCGCCGGTCCACGCCGTGACCAGATCGAGGCCCGGAGCGGTCATCGTCACGTTGCCGCTGTTGGAGAAGTTGAGGTAGGTGCCGGTGGCATCCACCGCGCCGACGCCGACCACGCCTTCGTAGGCGGCCGGGTAGGCCAGCTGTTCGTAGCCCTCGTTGCCGCCGGAAGCGTAGATCAGGACCTTGGCCTCGCGGGCGGTCTCGATCGCGTCCCGGAGGATGGCGGAGTTTCCGTAGGAGCCCATCGAGATGTTGATCACGTCGACCCCTGCATCAACGGCGGCGAGAATTCCCTGGGCGAGAAGGAAGCTGTTCGACTGGCCCTCGTCGTTTGCCACCCGCCACGAGTAGAGGTCGGCGGCGGGGGCGATCTGGCGGATCAGGTCGGCGACCGCGGTGCCGTGGCCGTTCCAGTCCGCCGGGTTCTCCGGCGGATCGACGAGGAACTGGTTGCGGGCGCCCGCGAGCGTGGATCCGGTGTCGAGGATGGCGACCTTCACGCCGCTGCCGTAGGCGGAGTTGTCTCCCGTGATGCCGAGCCAGGAAAGCAGGCTTTCACCGAAGCCAACGGCGCCTTCCTGGACGCCTTCGGTCTTCGGGGTCGGCAGGGCGACCGGATAGATGAAGCCGCTTTCCTCGCTGCCGTCGAGCAGGGCGTTCAAGTCGTCGATCGAGAGGAAGCCGACGTGCAAGGCATTCAGCCGGTCGATGGAGCCCAGGATTGCAATTCCCTTGCCCTTGGCCGCGGCGAGGAAGCGCTCGTAGGCGTCGCGGTCGGAGAAGCGGATCGAGCGCTGGTTCTGCAGGGCCCCTGCTTCGGAAGCTTCGCGATCCCGGGCCAGCGACGGTTTCCGATCCTCCAGTTTGCGCGGGCGGGGCGGCGGGTCGTCGGGAATCGACCTCGGCACTTCGGAAGAAGCGATGGCAGGTGCCGGGTCTTCGGCGCTGTTCCGGGCGAGCCACCAGCCCGCCAGGCCGCCACCTGCGAGGGTGAGGATCAGGATCGTCGAGGTCGAAGGCCGCCGCATGTGCATGGATAAACCCGCCCGGGCGGAAGGGGTAGCGTAAATTTTCGATCTGCCGGCCAAGCGGCGACCCGCGGCCGGAGCGGCCTCAGGGCGTCTTGGGAATCTCGTATGCCGGGGCGTCCTCGTAGAGGTTCACCATCGGCTGGTTCGACTGCGGGTCCAGGTAGGCGATCGCAAGGTCGCGCTTGGCCGCGACCGAGCGCCAGCGGGAGTTGTAGAACTGGACGAACTCGCCCGGCTTCATCTGGTAGAGCGCTTTGGCGTCGTATTGGTTGAGGTGGTTGACCTTGCGGATCGATGCCAGCTGGCCGGTCTTGCCCGGCGCCACGGTGATGCCCTTGGCCTCCGCGTGTTCGCCGAGGTCGAAGCGGAGCACCGCCGGGGTGAGGTTCATGAGCTTCACGCTGCCGAGCGGGAAGGACGCGAGGTCGTCGGCAAGGGCAAGCACCCGGTAGGGCTGGCCTTTCTTGCCGGGATTCGGCAGGAAGACGCAGAGGATCTTCGATCCCTCGGGAAGTTTGACCGCGGGCAGGGAAGGGACGTCCTTGCCCGGCGCCGCGAGGCTGAAGGTCAGCTTGCCGTCGGGGGCGACAATTTCCACGGCGTTGGAGAAGGTGTCCGTAAAGAGCGGGATTTCGGCGGAGGTGCCGGCCTCGGCTCCGGCGACGAAGACCTTCGTCACCTTGTCCACGTGGGTGAAGCACAGGGTGCGCAGCGAAACCTTGCGGGACTCTTGCGCGGCGGTGGCAAGCGTGAGGCCGACAAGCAGGGTCAAAGTGGTGCGGAACATGCGGGGAAGATGACGGATCGGTCGGTCGTGGCAAGCGGACGCTTGCCCGCAGGGTGCCGGGGATCAGATCTCTTCCGGCGAGAGCCAGCGGAACCCGGTGACGATGAAGCGGCGGCCGAAGCGCTGGTTGGCCGCGCTCAAGGAGCCGGTGGCGGTCTCGGGCGGGTTCGCCGGGTCGATGAATTCGGGAACGCGCTGCACCACCGCCTCGCACCAGGCGCGTGCGGTGACTTTGTTGGAGGGGTCCACGGCTTCGCCGTAGCTGCGGATCCGGAAAGTGTCGGAGCGGGCCGAGATGACGGAACCGACTGCCGACAGGATGTCGCCCTGGGTCAGGTAGCCGGGAGCTCCGGCAGCGCTCATCCCTTCGAGAGCTTCCGGGAAGGGGTGGCCGTCCGCGGCGACGTCGGCCAGGGCGTTGATCTTCGAGTCCGCGGCGAAGCGGGCGTTGATCGAGTCCGTGCGGTCGATGGCCGCCTGCAACGCGCCCTTGAGGGCGAGCTTCTTGTCGCTGCCCGGCTGGCGGTTGACGAACTCGGCGATGGAAAGGAAGGGGCCGCGCTCCTTGACCTCCTCGACAATGTTTTCCGCGAGCTGCTGGATCTGTTCGTCGGTCAGGGTGCGCATGCCGGTCCAGCGGCCGTGGCGGGCGTCGATCATGTTGAAGGATTCGACGGACGGGCCGCCCGCGCGCCGCATGCGGCTGAAGGGGTTGGTCGCACCGGCCACCGTGCCGCTGGCGCCGGCGGCGGCACCGTCGGTGACGTGGAAGTATTCGACATCTTCCTTGTTCATCGAGGAAAGCAGCGCCTTCCACGCTTCGACCGAGGTCGAGTTGATGTTGAAGGCGCCGTCGATCATCAGGTGGGAGGCGCTTTGCAGGTATCCCGCGGGCGAGGCGAGCTCGTCGCTCAGGCCGGGGCGGGGCTTGCTGGTGGCGGGAATGATCCGCGGATTGAGCAAGGACTGGCCGTCTTCGAGGAAGCCGGTCGCGACTTCCTGCAGGCTCTTCGCTTTCATCACCGGTCCCTCATGCGGTGCCAGGGTCGAGAAGAAGTAGCGGTCCCACAGCGCGGTGTTGGTGAACCAGGCGTGGTCGACGAGCTTGTAGGTCTTGGTCCCGTTGGCGACCACCGCGGAGGATCCGAGCATCGGCGTGGCGAAGGATTCGCCCGCGGTGTAGGTCGCGCCGGGAAGGAAGCCCTGGTTGGCAAGGCCGGCATGGCGGAGCTGGGCGATGCTCTGGAGCGGCAGCATCGGCACCTCGTATTGCGGGGCGATGCGGGTGCCGGTGTTTTCACTGTGACCGGTGAAGAACTTGCCGCGGTTCTGGGCGTCGATCGGGAAGCGGAAGCCGGGGGCGACGCGCTTCAGGGCGACCTCCGCCGGATGGATGCCCATCGACTCCTTGGTCAGATCGATGCCGACCAGGCTGGTCGCGTGACCGCCCTGCTGCCACGGTTTTGCGGCGGAATCGGACTCGAGCGAGGTCTTGCCATAGTAGCTGAACAGGGCGAAGGCCTTGGCGCGGGAGAAGTCCTTGAGCTTGGTGGCCGGCGTCTCATAGATCTCGCTGCCGAGATAAGGCTTCTGAAGGCGCGCGGGAAAGCTGGTCGAGGTGTCCTTGCTCAGGGCGGAAGTCAGTCGGTTGACATCGCCGTAGTCGAGGTCGAGCTGGCCGGAGCGGACCTTGCGGCTGCCTTGCATCAGGTGGAGTTCGATCGAAAGCCGGTTGCCGGAAACTTCGGACGGAAGCGGGGCGAACTCGACGTCGACCGTGTCGGTCAGCCGCAGCGAGTAGATGCCCATCTGGTCGTCGAAGGAGCTGAGCATTCCATCCGGGGTCAGCCAGTCGACCCAGAAGCCGACGCCCTGGGAGGGATATCCAGGAGCGAGGGGAATGCTTGCGGTGTGGTTGTTCTGCCAGTCGAAGACGCCTTCGCCGTTCCAAAGGGAATTGCCGCTGACCGATTCGCCGAAGACCATGTTTTCGCCGGGCTCCATGACGACCGGGGCCGCGCGGCCGGTGGTAAAGGAACTCCGGATGTTGATCCCGAAGGTTTTGGGTGTGCGGGTGTCCGAGTCGTTGTAGACGTAGAGTTGGTTCAGGTGGGCGAGCTGCGTCGTCTGGGGCTGGCCGTTGCGGAAGAAGCGGAAGCCGATCGGGAGGTCCTTGAAGTCGATGCGAAGCTCATCGAAGGAGATCGGGGTGTTGTAGGGGTTGTAGAGCGTGACGATCGGCGAATAGATCATGTACAGCATGTAGTTGCGCTGCGGGTCGTTCGTCCTGCTGACAATCGTGCCGCCACCCCAGTGGCCGTGGGCATCCTTCGAAACGAGAGAGAACTGCATCTGCACCTTGGCGACCACCGGCATCAGTGCCAGACCGCGCGGGGATTCCGGCCGGGCTTTGTTGGTCTGCGAGCGCGGATCCCATTGGACCGGATTGTAGCCCGTCGGCACGTTCGCCCGGATCCCCGGGGTTCCGTTGATATTGGCGGTCCGGCGGTAAAGCGTCGAATACTCGAAGAGCTGCGACCAGAAGGGATTCGACGCTTCGTTGGACACGGCCGGGTCGTCGAAGAGCCGCCGGGTCGTGAAGTCGGCGGGCAGGGTGTTTCCGGAGAAGAGCAGGCTGAGGTCCTGTCTCAGGCCGCCCCGCGCGCTGTCGGTGATCAGTCCGCGGTGCAGGGTGGTCACATCCTGCTGGAGCGGGGGCAGGGGAGCCATGCCGGTCACGAGGCTGGAGGTCGGCAGGGTGATCAGCCGGCCTTGCTCGGTGCCGCCGAACCAGTCGTATCCGGCCAGGTCCTCGATCTTCTCGATGCCGAAACGGGCGGGCGCACCCATCGCCGCCATGCGCGTGGCATTGCCGAAGTCTCCCGTCTCGCGGACGAGGTCGACCTTGGCCTTGGTGCCTTCCTCCAGCACGCCCCAGCCGAAGCGCCCGTCCACTCCCTTGCCGGCGGCGGCGAGATCGACCTTGGGCGCGCGCACGATGGCCAGCGGATCCGCCCCTTCGCCGAGCGAGCCTCCCGCGACCAGATCGACGCCCGAATCCAAGTCGGGCAGATTCGACGGAAGCGGGGTCGACTGGTTTTCCGAGCCGGACACCAGATAACCTTGGAACTCCTGGTCCTTGGAAGCGGACGGCGAAGCGGCGGTCGGGAGCTTGCCCGACCAAACACCGCTGAGCCACGGGGGCGCGGTGTCCTGGCCGACGCGGGCGGGAGCCGTGATCCGCTGGTCCGGGCCTGCGGATTTCTGCAACTGGCCGATCGCCAGCATCATGGCCATCCGCGCGTTGCTGCGGGCGACCTGCATGGCTTCACCCTGGCTCGAGGAGCGCAAGGAAATGGTGGAAAGAGTGAGCAATCCGATGGCCAGCACCGTGAGCAGCACCATGAGCGTCAGCGAGATCACCAAGGCAAAGCCTCGGGCTGCCCGGAGCTTTGAGTGAAGAATTGGATGTCTCTTTCTGGGTTTGGAAGTGACGATCATAACGTTCTTTTGGGAAAAATAGACCCGGCCTCCTATAAAGTAAATACATTAAATCCCGGGAGCCGGGCTTGTGCGTCATTCATCGATGAGGTGCCCGGACCGGGTTGGAGATGGCTTCGGGGCGGTGCGGTGGGAGCCCGGGGCGGCCTGTTTTTATCCAGGGGTTCGTTCCCCACGGGGGTGCGGCCGGAGCTTCCGGACTTGAGAAATCCCGCAATCCGGCTTGCCCAACCGCCCCCGCTGCCTGCAAGCAAGGCGTGCGCATGCGTGACTTGACGGCTCATCCCGCCTGGCAGGAAGAAGATCTGGGAATTCCGATTCCGGATTCGCCGCACGCTTGTTCCGTGTGCTTGCCGACGTGGAAGTCGGTGCTGGGCTACGAAGAGGGCCGCGACAAAGTGGTGCGGCGCATGAGGATGGGCTATCCCCGCTTCTTCCGGCATCCGCTGGTGAAGCGGCTCAACTCGATGGCGGCGGAGGAGATCGGCCGCGAGGGCGAGGAGGTCCTGGTGTTCCCCAACAAGCTTTCCGCACAGCGGGCCCAGCGCTGGATCGAGCGGCGCGGCGAGACCGCCGTGCGCTCGGCCGGCTTCCATGGTATGCAGGCGCTGGCAGTGCCGGCGAAGGCATTCCAGGTGGCGGTCGATTACCAGCGCTTCACCGGCGAGCTGCCGAGCAGCCGGCTGGCCGAGGATTTCATCAATGGCAAGCACCGGAGCTCCAACAAGACCCACCTGCTCCAGCGGCGGCTCGGCAAGATCGTCGGGGTCGATCCGAAGCAGGTCACGGTGTTCAACAGCGGCATGGCGGCGATCCTGGCGATCCTGCGGTCCTTGCCGGGGGTGAAGGAGGGGCGGAAGACCCTGCAGATCGAGTTTCCCTACGTCGATGCCCTGAAAGTGCAGGAGTTGTTCGGCAACGGGGTGGTGTTCCTCAACCAGGCCGAAGGGGAATCCTTCGACGAAGCCCTGCGGCGGATCCGCGGGGGCGAGTTCGCGGCGGTGTTCACCGAGGCGCCGAGCAATCCCTTGCTGCGGACCATCGACCTGCCGCGGGTGGCGGCCGCCTGCGCCGAAGGCGGGGTGCCGCTGGTGGTGGACGATTCGTCGGTGGGGCCTTCGAACGTCCAGGCGCTCCGTTGGGCGGACGTGGTGACAACCAGTCTCACCAAGTGGCCGTCGGGAACGGGCGATGTCATGGCGGGCATGGCGGTCGTGCGGCCCGACTCGGTCTTCGCCGGCCAGTTGCTGGGCGGACTGACCGAGGAAAGCTCTGCTTGCTCGCCGCTCTACGTCGGGGATGCCGAGGTGCTGCTGTCCAATTTGAAGGGCTATCCCGGCCGCATGGCCGCCCACAATGCCAACGGACTGGCGCTGGCCGCCTTGCTGGCCACCCATCCGGCGGTGGCGAGGGTGTGGCATCCTTCCCTGGTCACGCGGGAGGCTTACGACCGGATCCGGGCACCGCAGGGAGGCTACGGCCCGCTGCTGTCGTTCACCCTGAAGAACCCGAAAAAGGCACCGAAGGTGTTCGATGCGCTCGAGGTGTGCAAGGGCCCGAGCTTCGGCACGCCCTTCACGCTGGCCTGTCCCTACACCCTGCTGGCTCATTTCCACGAACTCGACTGGGCCGACGCCTGCGGCGTGCCGTCCGACCTGATCCGGGTGTCCTGCGGGGTGGAGGAAACCGCAGGATTGCTGGCCCGCTTTTCCAAGGCGCTCGAGCAGGCCTGAATCCGATATCCCGGATTTGCTAAGGACATTAAGTCACAACAATCGCTCTAAAGTGCGGTAAAGTGCTACCTTAGCAAATGTCCTTGCGTGCCACGGATAATCCGTTCCAATCGCTTCAGAGCGTGTCCCAAAAAGCAACTTCCTCGCGGAAGTGACGCTTCTTCAAACCGGTCACGAGGCACAGAAACGCATGAAACGGAAACCCAAGCTGGCGCTTCGAGTCAATCAGGACAACCCGAACCATCACCTTTGGAACAATCGCGGTGTCTGGTGGTGTCACCTCACGGTTCACAAGCCCGACGCCACGGCGGAGCGGCTGCGATTTTCCTTAAAGACGCGTGATGTGGACCAGGCCCGCGAGCGCCGCGACCGCATCTTCCGCCAAATCGCGGAGCATTACGAGATCGCCGCCTGAGGCGCTTCCGGCCGGTGCCGGAGGTTCGGATTGCCAAGTCCGGCCCGCGGTGCGGAACTGCGGGATGACAAAGTGGTTTTGCCTGGGAGTCCTCGCCGCCGGCCTCGGCGCGGGCGCGGTTCGTGCGGAGGAGAAGAAGGCCGATGGCCGGCTTTTCGAGCTTCGGACCTATCACGCGGCGCCGGGCAAGCTCGATGCCTTGCTGGCCCGCTTCCGGGGGCACACGTGCAAGCTCTTCGAGAAGCACGGGATGACGAACGTCGGCTACTGGGTGCCGGTGGAGAATCCCGACCGTCTTTTGATCTACCTGCTGGCCTATCCCGACCGGGCCGCCCGCGATGCCTCGTGGAAGGCCTTTCTGGGCGATGAGGCGTGGAAGAAGGCCGCGGCGGAATCCGAGCGCGAGGGCAAGCTGGTCGCGAAGGTCGAGGAACTCTTCCTGACCGCGACCGATTTCTCCTCTTCCTTCCAGCCCTCCGGCGGCGGCGCGGACCGCCTGTTTGAAATGCGGACCTACACGACCACGCCGGGCAATCTGCCGGCCCTGCACCGGCGCTTCCGCGAACACACGACCGGCCTCTTCGCCAAGCACGGCATGACCAACGGCGAATACTTCAGCCTGGCCGCCGGCCAAAAGGGGGCGGACAACATCCTGCTCTACTTCCTGGCCCACAAGGATGCCGCGGCGGCCGCGAAGTCGTTTGCGGACTTCCGGGCGGATCCGGTCTGGGTGGCGGCCAAGAAGGCTTCCGAGGAGGCCGCCGGTGGATCGCTGACCACGCCCGACGGGGTGAAGTCGCTCTTCCTCAAGCCGGTGGATTTCTCGCCGGTCAAGTAGGCGGCGCTCAGGACAATGCCGCGCCGCGGTCGGTCAGCCGGCCGAGGGCTCGGGCCAGCCCCGGGCCTTCCAGCTCTTCCGGCCGGAGCCAGCCCGGAAGCATCGGATGCCAGAACGGTTCGCAAAGGCACAGGTTCCCGCCGATCACGCCGCCGAGGTAGCTGAAGGTGCTTTTGGCGACGAAGAGAATGTCGCTGCGGACGAAGTGGTGGAAGGTCTCGAAGACGTCGTCGTCGAGGTGCAAGCGGACCCCGAGGTCGGCGAAGGCGCGGAAGTCATCGGGGCTGCCTTGCGAAAACAGGCGCACGGTGGCGCGATCCGGACCGAGCGCATCCAGCACCCGGCGGAGGCGCGAAAGCACGACCTCGTCCGCAGTGAAGCGTTCGGAGAAGCGGCCGCTGGCACCGACATCGCCGCGGCGCAGGTGGACGGCGATCTGCACGCGTCCGTCGTCGTAGCCGGAAAGCTCCGGCTTCGGGGATAGCCGGTATTTCTCCCGCAGCACCGGCGCGATGGCGGCCCAGGCTTCGGGATGATGGTCCGTGACCTTGTGGCAGTGGGCGACCACCTGAAGGCAGCGCGAGCGGGGAAGGAAGCGGTGGGGCTTCGGCACGCTCCTCAAGGAATACCCCTTCGCTTCGATCTCCGCCGCGGTGATCTCGCCGGCTCCCAGGTTGAAGAAGTTTTCCCACGACCGTGCCCAGTCTTCCGGGAGAGTGCCCGCCGGCACGTGGGCCACGTCGGCGACCGGGCTGTGCGCGTAAGTCAGCCCTTTCAGGCGGGCCAGGATCATCGTCGAGATCCGCGCCGAGATCTGCGCGCCGCCGCCGTCGTCGCGGTCGCGGCAGGTGATGAAGCTGTCCTTCGGACGGAGGAAGGGAAGGGGCACGGCGGAGGATGCACCGCGACCCGCCTCCGCCGGCAACCAAGAAAAGCGGCAGGGCGTCCCGCGCTCAGAACGGATCGTCCGCCGAACCCCACGAGGGGCCGACCTTCCACTCCTCCACCAGCTCGCGCGGGAAGTCGTCCAGGAAACGGGACGGCCGCTGGATGATGTCGCCGCTGTAGGACTTCGGATTGATGAAGGGATAGCTGAGGTAGAGCTCGTCCTTGGCGCGGGTGATGGCGACGTAGAAGAGCCGCCGCTCTTCTTCCAGCTGCGCGGGGTCGTCGGACTCGAGGATGCGGCCGTTCGGGAACTGGCCGTCGGCCAGCCAGATCAGGAAGACGACCTTCCACTCGAGGCCCTTGGCTTGGTGGATCGACGACAGGGTGACCTTCTCGTCGTCCTTTTCCGAGGTGTCGCCGGTCGGTTCGCCGTCGGCCGAACCGAGCAGCGAAAGCTGGGAGAGGAACTCGAGGACGTCGTCGAAGTTGCCGGCGTAGGACATCAGTTGCTCGATGTCGCCGCGGCGGTTCTCATAGTTGTCGTAGGCGGCCTGGAGGAACTCGGCGTAGAGCCCTTCGAGGATGCTGTAAACCATGTCGGCGGGCTTCGCGAACTCGCCGCCGGGGCTGAGTTCGTCGAGCACGTAGCCGAGTTGTTCCCAGTGCTTGGCGGCCTTCTTCGGGGGCTTGAGCGAGGAAAGGACGGTCGACCACTCCGGGATGGTTTCGCTTTCGGCGGCGCCGGTCTTCAGGAAGTCGCGCCACAGCTTGTCGGCACCGGCCGCCCCGATCCCCGGCAGCAGGAGGACCAGCCGCTTGAATGAGACCTCGTCCTTGCAGTTGGTGACGAAGCGCATGAAGGCCGAGACGTCCTTGATGTGCGCCTGCTCGAAGAAGCGCAGGCCGCTGGTGATGGCGAAGGGGATGCCGCGGCTGGTGAGTTCCATCTGGATCTCCAGCGACTGGAAGTGGGCGCGGTAAAGGACGGCCATTTCCTCGAGCGGGATTCCTTCGTCGTCGCGCAGCTCCAGCATCCGCTGCGCGACGAAGGCGGCCTGGGTGGACGGATCTTCCAGCGGGACCAGCGCGGGCTTGGTGCCGGTGGCCCGCCGCGACGAGCGCAGGTCCTTCTCGAAGCGGGCCGAGTTGGCGCGGATCGCGGCGTTCGAGAGGTCGAGGATCTCCGGGACGCTGCGGTAGTTGGTCTCGATCTTGAAAACCCGGCAGCCCTCGTGGCGCTTGGGGAAGGAAAGGATGTTGCCCATGTCCGCCCCGCGCCAGGAGTAGATCGACTGGGCGTCGTCGCCGACCGCCATCACGCTGGCACCGCCGCCGGCAAGCAGGTCGATGAGGTCGCTCTGCACGGCGTTGGTGTCCTGGTATTCGTCGACGAGGATGTGCCGGAAGCGCTTGCGGTAGAGGCCTAACAGCTCCTCGTCCTGCTGGAGGAGCTTCAGGGTGAGGACCAGCAGGTCGTCGAAGTCGGCCGAGTTGGTATCGAGCTTGCGCTTCGCGTAGTTCGCGTGCGCGGCGGCGATTTCATCCGACCAGTCGGCAAAGTAGGGGTAGCGGTGGTCGATCACGTCCTGCAGCGATTCGCCGGTGTTTTCGACCAGGCTGAAGATCGACGCGAGGACGTCTGCCTTGGGAAAGCGGCGCTGCTTGGTGTCGATGTCGAGCGCGGCGACCACGCCGGAGAGCAGCGACTTCTGGTCGTCGCGGTCGAGGATCGAGAACGACTTGGTGAGCCCGAGCACCTCGGCATGGCGGCGCAGGAGGCGGTTGCCGATCGAGTGGAAGGTGCCGCTCCAGAGCGCCGACACGTCGTGGGGCACGAGCTGGCGGACGCGCTCGGTCATCTCCCGCGCGGCCTTGTTGGTGAAGGTGAGCAGCAGGATCTGGCGGGCGTCGATGCCTTGGTCGAGCAACCAGGCGACGCGGTAGGTGAGGGTGCGGGTCTTGCCCGAGCCGGCGCCCGCGATGACCAGGGCGGGGCCGGGCGGGGCGGTCACTGCGGCGAACTGCTCGTCATTGAGTTCCGCGCGGTAATCGATGCCGGAGGAGGGACCGGAGGACCGGCGGTTCAGGGAGTATTCGCGCGCCACGCCGGGGAGCTTCGGGATTTTCCGCGGTGGATCAAGAGCGGGAGGGCAAGAGAAAGGATCGCCTTCGCGTTTGACAGGGCGGCCGGAAGGTCTAAAGCTCCTTTTGAGACTCGATCTCATCAAGCGCCGTCCGGCCGCACGATTCCTTGCCTCATGAGTTCCCTCCTTCATGCCCTGAACATCGGCACCCTGGCCACCTGGCTGACGGTGTCGGGTGCCAGCACCGTGGCGTGCGTGGTGCACGTCGCGGAGCGTCTGCCGGAGCTGAACCAAGGGCCCGGGGACGAGTCGGAACTCTTCATCACGCCCCAGTCGATGGGTTCCGCCCCGCCGGCGGAAGCCGCCGACGCGCCGTTGGAGGAAGCGGCTGCCGAGGTGCCGGTCGAGATTCCGGAAGAGCTCCCCGAGCTGCCCGAAATGCCGGAGCTTCCCGAATTGGCGGAGGTCGAGCCCTTGCCCGACGTGCCGGATCTTCCCGACCTTCCGGTTCCCGAGCCCCGGGCGCAGACGATGCCGAAGCCTTCCGCGAGAAGCACCGCGAGTTCGTCGTCATCGCTCCCGAAGACCACTTCCACCAGCGGGCGGAGGAGTTCGGCCTCGGAAAGCGGCCGTGGCACCGGGCAGGGCAGCGGCACGGCCCGCGGATCCGGCTCGGGCGCGACCGGCTCCGACCGCTGGGTCGGGCTCCGCAAGGCCACGCCGAACTACCCTTCGTCCGCGCGCCGTCAGGGCCAGCAGGGGACGGTGGTGGTGCAGTTCACCGTCGACGAGCGCGGCTACGTGGTCGATGCCAAGGTGCTGCAGGGCTCGCCCTTTTCCGCCCTCAACGAGGAAGCGTTGCGGACCGTCCGCCGGTTCCGGGCCAAGCCCGGCGTGCGCGCGACCACCAGCCAGCCCATCATCTTCAGATTGAACTGATCCATGCTCAGCGCGAACATCGTTCTCAAGACATTCCACGAAGGCGGCTGGATCATGTGGCCGGTGGCCGCGACCTTTTTCCTCGCGCTGTGCGTGCTCCTCGAACGGAGCATCTGGTGGATTTCCCTGAAGCGCGCGCTTCGGCCCGACGCCCAGGAAAAGGCCCGCGAAGCCCTGGGCACGGGCGACTTCGGCAGTGCCTGGAAGTTCGGCCAGGAGCTGCCGGACCCCTTCCTCCACAATCTCAACGAGGGGATTTCCCACGCACACACCTCGATGCTTGCGGCGATGCACCTGCACGCCACCAAATGGATCGAGCGCTCCGAGGCCCGGATGTGGGTGCTCGGTACGATCATCACGCTGGCGCCGCTGCTGGGCCTGCTCGGCACGGTGGTCGGCCTGATGGGTTCGTTCGCGTCGCTCGGCGACGAGGCGCTGGGCGTGACGAAGGTGACCGGCGGGATTGCCGAGGCGCTCATCGCCACGGCCGCCGGCCTTGCGATCGCGATCGGCTGCCTGCTGCCCTACAACTATTTCCGCAAGCGGGTGTCCACGTTCCGCGGCAACTTCGAGCGCTGGATCAACCACGTCGAACTGCTGGTCCAGTCGGCCAAGGCTCACGGCCACGATCTCGAATCGTTCGCGGCCGAACGCCATCTCAAGCGCTGATCCACGATGCCGGTCAAACTCCAGAGCGCCGAAAGCGATCACGAGGAAGATGCGCGGATCGAGATCGTGCCGCTGATCGACATCATGTTCTTCCTGCTGGCCAGCTTCATGATGGTCAGCCTGAGCATGACGCAGATCCACCGGGTGAACCTCAAGCTGCCGGTGTCCACCTCCGCGGTGCCGGACAACAAGATGCCGCCGATCCATCTGGCGATCGATTCGCACGGGATCGCGAGCTGGGACTCGGTGGTCGTGACCCCCACCGAGATCACGCGGCGCCTGATCGAGATGAAGCCCGACGAGAACACCCGCGTGCTGATCGGCGCGGACGAGGATTGCCGGCACCAGCACGTGCTGGCGGTGCTCGATGCCGTGCGGGCCGCGAAGATCGACAAGGTCGGCTTTGAAACCAAACACCAGGAGCCGTGACCGCCGCCCGCGTCCTGCCTTTTATCAACATCGCCGGCTGCCTGGTGCTCGCGGGTTTCATCGTGCTCCAGTGGATGGGCGGGCAGGCCCTTTCGGACGAGCTCCATGAAAGCCGGAGCCGTGAGATCCACGAGAAGAACGCGCGCCTGGATGCGGAGAAGCTTTCGCGGCAGTTGCAGGATGACATCGACGGGCTGAAGGCGTCGGTCGACTCCATCCAGCTGGCCGCGGCGGAGACCGAGAAGGAACTGGCGGCCAAGAGCGAGGAAGCCGCGGGCTTGGCCGGACTGCTGACCCAGGCCCAGGCGCAGATCAAGACCTGGGAGGAGGCGGTCAAGGCGCGCGACGAGGCGATCGTCCAGCGGGATGCCAAGCTCAAGGAACTCAATGAAACCCTGGTCGCCACCCGCAAGCGTCTCGACGAGGCGGTGGCGGAGTTGAAGAAGGCCGGGGCGCGGTAGGGGCTGGGGGGCGCGGACGCTTTCTCTTCGAAGCGCTTTTCGAAGCTATCCGAACACCCCGGTGCGGAGCTGGCGGAGATTGAACAAGCGCTCGTCCGGGGAATTCCCGGCCAGCCCGCGCATCGGCCGGGCGCCGTCCTTGCGTTTGGGCCCGAAGCGGTCGCGGAACGCGGCGAACATCTCTTCCACAAAGGCCTTGCCGCCGATCACCGCGCCGTCGCTGAAGTAGCGGACTTTGCAGCGGAGGTAGTCGGCCTGGGAGAGCTTCCCGCCGCGGGCCAGCACTTCCAGCGCCTTCTCCCGCGGGATGCGGTCGCGGTGAACGGCGGCCATGTCGCCTTTCGCGGCCTCGTT
>JAIXWR010000034.1 GCA_027491155.1 Verrucomicrobiaceae bacterium | reverse complement strand
TGGATGGTGGATGGTGGATGGTGGATGGTGGATGGTGGATGGTGGATGGTGGATGGTGGATGGTGGATGGTGGATGGTGGATGACGGACGCTTCAGAAGGGAGCGCCGGCTTCAGCCGGCTTGGAGGTTCAGGCAAGGATGAATGGCAGGATTCAGGCTCCTGGTATACCCCTGTCCCAACGGGACTTCGTCCCAAAGCCCGGGGTTGCGCCGACGTAGGAGGCGCTACCCCGGGAAAGACGCGAGATCGCCCGCTACCTCGAAGAGGTTGCGTCCGGATGCGGCCGGCGGCGGGGTCGGTGGATCGGGCTCTATCGGTCCGTGGCTCTTGCGAAAGCCCGCGGACGATGATCTCCGTCCTTCAATTTCCCGCTCGCTCTAACAGAATCGCAAGCCGTCCGCGGCAGGCTGCCAGTCCCTTGTAGTCGACGACGGCGTCGGGCATCGTCTCCAACTGGCGCTTCAAGGCAGCGGCAAACTCGGGCGCGGCGGCCGCTTCTTCTTCCAGCGTGCTGCTGTGGATGCGGATGCCGAAGAGGATGGCACCGGTCTCCGGCAGGCGGACGAGGGCCTGGTGCTCGACCCGGAACCAGGTGCTGGCGGGGGTTGCATTGGCATCGAGGCGCGGCCGCCGCATTTCCGGATGGCAGTTCCGCTCCGGCGTCGCGGCGAGTCCCCAGTTCCAGCGCTCCCAGATGTCGCCGGGCTTCAGGCGCTCAAGGAAGATGCGGATCTTCGCTCCGACCTCCTCGTTCAGTCCGGGCACCGGGGCGTGGACGAGATCGATGACCTGACCGAGCTTTTCCGGCAGGCTCCAGAAGGAAGGAAAACAGACGCAGCCGGCCCGGACGCGGAGGGCATCGTCCAGCAGCACGAAGTCCGGCTCCCAAGCGCTGCCAAGTTGCGCGGCCGTTGCCCCGTCCTCGACCGGGATTCCCAGCGAGCGAGCGAATGCCGCCGCCTCGCGCAGCAGCGGTCCGGCTTCCTCCGACGCGACGGCGTAGCTCGCCGGATCGGCTGCGAGCAGGGCCCGCCGCTCTTCTAACAAGCCGGGCGGCTCCACGTTCCGGAAGTAGTCCGGCGTGCCGCGCCGCAGCCCCATGTCGAAGCGGAAGTCGCCGGCCTTCAGGAAGTGGGAGGGCATGCGGGGAGCATGGAAGAGAGCTGCAGGGAGAGGCGAGAAGGGAGAGCGCTTTTGAGGCTCGGAGATCAGCTCAAGCGCCTCTTGCTCGCGTCTCGCGTCTCCCTGCTCGCCTCTCGCTTCTCTCCGCTCTTCAAGGAGCAGGAACGGTCACGACCTTGTCGGCGGTCGGGAAGTCGGCGGGGACTTCGGCGGTGCGCTCGACCTTGCCGTCGACCGACCACTCGGTGCCGCGTTGGATCAGCTCGTAGAAGCCGCGGCAGCGCATCGCCTCGACATCGTGGCCCATCGGGGTGTGGAAGACCCGGCCCTTGCCGTAGGTGATGGTGAGGAGCATCGGTTCGTGCCGGTTGGTCTGCGGCGACAGCGCGGTGGCCTGGACTTCCGTGTGCTCGGCGGGGCCGCAGAGCTTGCAGTAGAGCTCGTCCTTGGCGTGGAGCCATTTGGCGGGCAGGCCCTTGGTGATCGGGTGTTCGGTGTCGATGTGTTCGACCAGGAAGGGCGTGCGCGGGCCGTGGCTGCCGGCCCCGCCGGTGCTGGTGGTGTCGCGGACGATCTTGCCGTCGACCGCGTGGAGCCAGGCGCCGTCCTTGCCGAGCTTGCGGCCGCCCCAGCCGCCGACGCCGATCATCTTGTTGTATTCCTCCCACTGGCCGAAGGAATTGTTCGCCGCGTGGACGCAGACGAAGCCGCCGCCGTCCTGCATGTATTTCACGAAGGCCTGCTGCACCGGTTCCGGCCACATCTGGCCGTTGTAGTTGCTGAGCACCGCGTCGTAGGCGGCGAAGTCCGGCTTCCACGCCGCCCAATCCTCGGGCTTCGCCTTGGCCGGCGGCGAGGTGCTGACGGCGACGGTGAACACGCCGCTCGACTCCAGCGCTTCCTTGAGCACCGGCGTGGTGGATTTCCAGTCGTGGTTGTTCTGGCCGTCGAGGATCAGGACCTTGAGCTTGGCCTCCTGCGCGAAGGAGAGAAGCGGAAGGAGGGCGAGCGAGGCGAAGAGAGTGGTTTTCATGGGGAACGGGAATCGTCCCATGGAACGCGCGGATTGGCGGGGTCTTTCAAGGTTTGGGGGTAGGGGCGGGCTTGCCTTTTGTTCCGGGGAGCTACCGAACCGGAGCCGGCGGGGAAATGCTTCGTTCCAACGCGGATGAGACGGATGAGTCGGGGACGCTGTTTTCTGGCCTGAAGAGGGAAATCATGTTTGGGTGGCATTGCCGTGAAGAGAGGAGTCGCCGTTGTCATCCTGATCGCCTTGATCGCCGCCGCTGTAGCGATCCGCGGCGGCGGAGCGAAGGACAGGCATCACTCGGACTACCGCCGCGCGTGGAAAGATCGGGCGGTGGCGGAAATCGAGGCCGACCTCAAGGATCCGGATTACTTCATCGATCGATTGGGGAAGGAGCCTGAACCAAGGGGATACTTCGACACGTCCGGCGAAGAGGAGTGGCTGACCGGGGACACGATTGTTTGCGCGGACGGATCCTGGCTGATGTTCCGCAACCGATGTTACAAGGAGGATGAGAGGATTCACGATCTCTTTGTCGCAAGGGCGTCGGACGGGTCCTGGTACTACTCGGACTTCCATTTCTGCATCGGCGCGATGGTCGTCGGGATGAGGGGGCAGCCCGATTCGCTTGAAGGCTTCAAATCCGAATACTTCCTGGAGGCATTCGATGGTCGGTCGGACCGCTCGCTGGAGCCTACTTGGAAGAGGTAAGACCGGCCGGTCGTGAAAAAAGAATGCCTGTCATGAAAACCTGCATCTAACATTATCCGCCCGGCGTGGGTTGCCGACGTGGGTTGCTGCCGTTGGCTCCCGTCTTGCGTCGAAGTGTCTGGAATGCATGATTCGCGGCAGATGAATTGGAAGGGAATCGTGCTGGGATTTGCGGCGGGCTGCGTGATCGCGAGCATTGGTGCGCGGGTCGCTCGCTCACCGGTTGATGCGAGGGTGCTTCACATCATCGAGGTCAACACCATCGACGAGGAGACCCGGATCCCGGTCCCTGTTACCAGAATTCTCTACCCGGACCATCCGGACTTCGAATCCTCGGCCGGGGACCCGGAGAAGCAAAGCCTTGTTCGGGTGAGCCTCGGAACCGAAGCAGGAGTGACGAGGATCGTGTGGGTGGGCAGAGGGCGTGCTGAAGAGTATCGGTTTACACTTTCGGCCGAAGGATACGAGGACGTGGTGGTCCCGCCGGATCTTATTGAGAGCACGGAATACGTGACCAGTGGTATTCAGGTGCAACCTGACTTTCTGCCGATGAAAAAAGCAGTTCGGGGCGACGGACGTTAGCACCTGTTCGTGAAGCCCCAGTGGTTCTGGATGGCAACTCATGAGCGCGCCGACAGGAGCCTGCTGTTCACCGTGAACAATAGCAGCGGGATCTTCAAAATCCAGGTATCCATCCACGAGATGGATTCTTCCAACTCCCCAACTTTCGTTCGTTTCGTCCCTTTCGTTGTTCTGAACTTCGCGTTTGAGATCAGGTGACAGGCAGCCGGGTTGGTTGGTTCCAGCGCAAGGGAGAGAACGGTTTCGTGGGACCGTTCTGCGGACTAAAGATCCGCGGTCCCGGTAAAGGTCAGGCGAGGATCGGCTTCACGACGTGGCCGTGGACGTCGGTGAGGCGGAAGTGGCGGCCCTGGAACTTGAAGGTGAGCTTCTCGTGGTCGATGCCTAACAGGTGGAGCAGGGTGGCCTGGAAGTCGTGGACGTGGACGCCGTCCCTGGCGACGTTGAAGCCGAGTTCGTCGGTCGCGCCGTGGGTGATGCCGGGCTTCACGCCGCCGCCGGCCATCCAGACGGTGAAGGCGTAGGGATGATGGTCGCGGCCCCAGCGCGGGCGGTCGTCGAAGTTGCCCTGGATGAAGGGCGTGCGGCCGAATTCGCCGCCCCAGATGACGAGTGTGTCTTCCAACAGCCCGCGCATCTTCAGGTCGCGGACCAGTGCGGCGCTCGGCTGGTCGGTGTCCTTGCACTGGGTGTAGAGCTCGGTGGTCAGGCTGTTGTGCTGGTCCCAGCCGGCGTGCATGAGCTGGACGAAGCGGGTGCCGCGCTCGATCAGGCGGCGGGCGAGCAGGCAGTTGCGGGCGTAGGTGCCGGGCTCGTGGACCTGCGGGCCGTACATGTCGAGCACCTCCTTCGGTTCGCCGGAGATGTCGGCGAGTTCGGGCACGCTGGTTTGCATGCGGTAGGCCATTTCATACTGGGCGATGCGGGTGGCGATCTCGGGGTCGCCGAAGTCTTCGAGCTTGCGCTGGTTGAGGCGGGCGATGCCATCGAGCATGTTCCGACGCAGCGCGGGGCTGACGCCTTGCGGGTTGTTGAGGTAGAGGACGGGATCGCTGCCGGGGTGGAGCTTCACGCCCTGGTGGCGGGAGGGCAGGAAGCCGGAGCCCCAGTAGAAGTCGTAGAAGATCTGGCCGCAGCTCGTGCCCTTGCTGACCGAGGTCATGGCGACGAAGGTCGGCAGGTTTTCATTCAGCGTGCCGAGGCCGTAGGAGAGCCAGGAGCCGATGGTCGGGCGGCCGGGGAGCGGGTTGCCGCTGAGGAAGAAGTTGATGGCGGGAGCGTGGTTCACCTGCTCGGTGAACATGCTTTTCACGAAGCAGAGGTCGTCGGCGATGCCCGCGGTGTAGGGCATCAGCGAGCTGACGGTGGCACCGCTTTGGCCGTGTTGCTTGAAGGGTTCGAGCGGGGCCAGCAGCTTCTGGGCGCTGGCATTGGCGGTCATCGTGCTGAATCGCTTGCCGGCGACGAAGCTTTCGGGGACGGGTTTGCCGTGGCGCTTGGCGAGCTCCGGCTTGTGGTCGAAGAGCTCGACGTGGCTGGGACCGCCGTTCTGGAAAAGATAGATCACCCGCTTGGCCTTGGGGGCGATCTGGGTAAGCAGCGTGGGTTCCGCGCCGAAGGCATCCTCGCCGAGCATCGAGGCCAGCGCGGCCATGCCAATGCCGGTGGCGGACTTGCCGAAGAAGTGGCGGCGGTTGACGAGGAGCTGGCGTTCGGTGAGCGGGTCCATGGCTACTCCTTGGTGAGGGCTTCGTCGGTGTTGAGGAGGGAAAGGCAGACCGAGGCGAGGGCGGCGTGGTCGACGGGATCGAGCGCCGTGTCGGCGGGGGCTTCGCCGTTGGAAAGGAAGGCCTTGGCGGAGGCGGGATCGGCGGCGAAGGACTCGCGGGCGGTGCGGTGGGTCTCGAGGAGGATGGTCTTTTCGGCATCGTCCGGCGGGCGGGCGAGGACGAGCTGGAAGGCCCGTGCCAGGGCGGCGGCGGGGTCGGCGGAGCTTTCTCTAACAGCCCGGGCGGCGAGCAGGCGGGCGGCTTCGACGTAGGTGGTGTCGTTGAGGGTGGCGAGGGCGTGGAGGGGGGTGTTGGTGCGGGCGGGGTTGACGGTGCAGACCTCGCGCTTGGCATTGTCGAAGAACATCGGCGGCATGCTGATGCGGCGCCAGAAGGTGTAGAGGCTGCGGCGGTGGAGGGATTCTCCCTTGTCGCGGACATACTTGACCTTGCCGAAGGTGGCGTCGGGCCAGAGGTTTTCGGGCGAGTAGGGCTTCACGGGCGGGCCGCCTTGTCGGGTGACGAGCAGGCCGCTGGCGGCGAGCGACTGGTCGCGGATCATGAATGCGGGCAGCCGGAAGCGCGGGCCGCGGGCGAGCAGGCGGTTGGCGGGATCTTTTTCTAACAGCTCGGGGGTGACCCGCGACGATTGCTTGTAAACGCGGCTGGTGACGATGCTGCGGACGAGCTGTTTCACGTCCCAGCCGCGGTCCATGAAGTCGGCCGCGAGGAAATCGAGCAGCTCCGGGTGGACCGGGACCTCGCTCTGCACGCCGAAGTCCTCGGGCGTCTTGATCAGGCCGATGCCGAAGAATTCCTGCCAGAAGCGGTTCACGGTGACGCGGGCTGTTAGAGGATGGTCGCGGGAGACGAGCCAGCGGGCGAGGTCGAGGCGGTTCGGAGGGCTGTCGGTTTTCGGCAGCGGCGGAAGGATGGGCGGGGTGGCCGGCGGGACCTCTTCGAGCGGCTTGTCGTAGGCGCCGATGGCGAGGACGTGGGTCTTCCGGCGCTCCTTGCGGTTGGCCATGACCATCACCTTCGGCAAGCTCTGGCGCAGGGATTTCAAGGATCCGTCGAAGCCGGCGCGGGCGGTGGTGAGACGGACGAAATCAGGATCCGAGCGGCGGTGGGCGTCGCGGACGGCGGTCTGCTGCTCGGGCGTGCGGCTGGCGGCGGGGATGCGGAGCAGCGGAAGGAGGGCATCGGCGGGAGCGGCCAGGGATGGCGACGGATCGCCGGTGAGGGAAAGACGGAAGCGGCCGAGGTTGTGGTTCGGGTGGGGGGAATCGTGCCGGAGGATGATTTCGAGCGACGCGCCGGCGGGCACGTCGAGGGCTTCGGGGAAGTGGAAGATCGCGGCGTGGTCGCGGTCGATGGATTTGCCGTTCCAGACCGCCCAGCCGGTCTGCGGGTTTTCGTCGAGCGCGCCGGCCACGAGGAAGACGCCGCCTTGCTCGTAGGTGGCTTCGGCGCGGGCGATGGCGAGGCGGCGGGGTGCGGCACCGGGGGCGTGGAGGGTGACCTCGATGCCGGTGAGGACGAAATTCCCGCTGTCCGAGCGGGCGATGCCGCCTTGGGTCATCGAGGGGTGGCGCAGGGCCTCGAGTTTCAGGGCGGTGAACGCTCCGGCGGGGGCGGGGGCTCGGACGGTGTAGGTGGCGTTGGCGGGGTTGGGGCCGGAAGTCAGGACGGAGCGGTCGTCGAGGACCGCGGCCTCGGCGCCGGCGACCGATTCGACGGCGAGCGCTTGCCAGGGATCGGCGCCGTGGCGGGCGAGTTCCGCGGCTTCCCAGGCCGGCTGGGCCGGGGCGAGGGCTTCGGCCCGGGCCTTGAGCTGCGAGTCGGTGTCGGCGAGCTGGCGGACGAGTTCGTTTTCCCGGACGCGCTGTTCATCGGTCGGCACGGCGAGCACCGGCGGGGTCTGCGGATTGCCGCCGCTGCCGTCGACCGGGGTCTGGTTGAAGAAGGCGTAGAGGCTGTAGTAGTCGCGCTGGGTGAGCGGGTCGTATTTGTGGTCGTGGCAGCGGCAGCAGTTCAGGGTGAGGGCCATCCAGACGGTGCCGGTGGTCTCGACCATGTCCATGGCGTAATCGACGCGGTTCTCCTCGGGGATGCGGCCGCCTTCGCCGTTGATCGGGTGGTTGCGGAGGAAGCCGGTGGCGAGGACCTGCTCGGGCGTGGCGTCCGGCAGGAGGTCGCCGGCGAGCTGCCAGACGGTGAGCTGGTCGTAGGAGAGGTTGCGATTGAAGGCGGAGACGACCCAGTCGCGCCACGGCCACATCGTGCGGTCGGCGTCGCCCTGGTAGCCGTTCGAGTCGGCATAGCGGGCGGCATCGAGCCAGGGCCAGGCCATGCGTTCGCCGTAGGCGGGATCGGCGAGGAAACGGTCGACGAGCTTTTCGTAAGCGTCGGGCGCGGGGTCGGCGAGGAAGGCGGCGGTTTCCTCCGGCGAGGGCGGGAGACCGCGGAGGTCGAGCGAGAGGCGGCGGATGAGGCTGGTCTTCGGAGCTTCGGGGGCGAGCTTGAGGCCGTCCTTTTCGAGGCGGCGGGCGATGAAGGCATCGACCGGATGGGCCTCGCCGGCAGGGACCGCGGGCTTTTCGACGCGAACGAGGCTCCAGTGCGGCTGATAGACCGCGCCGGCTTCGATCCAGCGCTTCAGGAGGTCTTTTTCGGCGTCGTTGAGCTTCAGGTGGGAGTCGGACGGCGGCATCACCTCGTCGGGATCGGTCGAAACGATCCGCTGCCAGGCGAGCGAGGCGGCGGGGTCGCCCGGCACGATGGCCGGCTTGCCTTCGTCGCGTTTCGCGAAGGCGCCTTCCGGGGTATCGAGGCGGAGGTCGGCCTCGCGTGCCTTGGCGTCGAAGCCGTGGCAGGCGAAGCAGCGGTCGGAGAGCAGCGGCCGGATGTCGCGGTTGAAATCCGGCGGGCTTTCCGCGCCGGCCCGGGCCCACGCGGCGGCGAGGGCAAGAAGGGTGGTCCGGGCGTTGCGGAATAGGCGGCTCATCCGGGGATCAGGCCGGTTTACGGCCTCCATGCAGAATTCTTCTCCGCGGAAATTTCCCGTCAACCCGTCAGATTTCGGCGAATAAGCCGCGGGCGGGGATCGTCGGAGCAAAACCGGAGCTTCCTTTCGCTCCGGGATCCGCTACCTTGCCCCTTATGAAAACCGCCCTGGTTTCCGCCCTCTTGCTCGCCTTGTTCCTGCCGGTGTCGGCCCAGACCCGGCGGCCGGAGCGCAAATCGCTGATCGACCGCGATCCGGACGTGATCCATCTGGCGGAGCATGTGAAGACCCCGATCGAGCTCCGGGTGATCAAGGAAGCGACGGTGTTTTCCGACAAGAACGGCAAGAACAAGCTGGGCGCCCTGGCCGCCGACCAGGTGGTGGTGCTGGAGGCGATGACCGAGCGGGCCTACAAGGTCCGCGGCAAGGGGACCAAGCACGGGATTTCCGGCTGGGTGGGACCGCATGCCTTCGCTTCGAAGGATCCGAATTTCGTCGAGAACCTGAAAAAGCTCCACGCCCGGCAGATCGAGGTGCAGGCCTTGATCGACGAGAAGCAGGTGGCGATCGGGATGACCCCGGAGGAGGTCGACAAGGCGCGCGGCACGCCGACCAAGACCCAGGTCAAGCAGACCGAAAAGGGGCAGACCGGCCGCTGGGAATACATCGACTACGAGCAGGTGTCCCACTACACCACCGTGCGCGATCCGATCTCCGGGCAGATTTACCGCCAGCTTTCCCATGTCACCCAGGAAGAGCGGGGCAAGACGGTGGTCGAGTTCGAGAACGGGGTGGTCACCGCGCTGGAAGAGAGCGAGCAGCGCGAAGGCGGCGGCGTGAAGATCGTGGTGCCGCCGGTGGTTTTCGCGTGGTGATTTCCCCCAGCCGCCCCGGGGAATCCGCGGATATTCCGGCGATGGGTGGATTTCGGGTTGAATCGCGCCGGGGAACTGATGCCTTTGCGCAAGGCACAGGGTCGCTGTCCGCGGACAGGGCCGGGAAAAAACCACGACTTCACTTATGAAAAAACCACGGATCGGAAAGCGGACCAAGGGCTTCACCCTGGTGGAACTGCTCGTTGTCATCGTGATCATCGCGGCACTGGCGGGCATGATTTTCGCCCTGACCAAGGGCGCGCTGGCGAAATCCCGCCTCGCGGGCAGCGTCAACGTCGTCCGCGACCTCGGGGTGCGGATCCAAGCCTACACCCAGGACAACGCGGGCCAGCTCCCGGTGTGGAAGGACCAGTCGCAGGATCTCTACTGGTGGGGCATGCTGATCGACGACGTGCGCGACAAGAGCAAGCTGCAGATCTTCAAGAGCCCGGGCGACAAGTACTTCGATGTCGACCGGATCGACGCCACCGTTTCCTACGGCTGGAATGCCCGCGTCTGCGGCCGCTACGAGACGGCGGAGGGCGACGACGGCCCGAAGCGGATGGTCAGCTTCCGCGATCCCTCGCGCATCCTGGTGCTGGCCGACGGCCCGAAGAACAACGGCTTCGGCTTGCTGGACGAGAACAAGCTGCCCGACCCGGACCGCTACGACGGCAAGGTGGCGGCGCTGATGCTCGACGGATCCGGCAAGACGCTGATCATCGAATCCGAGTTCAAGCAGAACTCCTTCTGGTTCTTGACCGAGAAGGAGCGCGAGGACGCCGGGATGGAATGAGCCGGCGGTGGCGGGTCAGACCCGGCCCGCCGCGATTTCCCGGATCCGGGCCTGGACGTGTTCCGGGCCCTGGTCGGTGGGGATGACGTGGACGAAGGGTTCGCCGGCGAGGGTCATGAAGACCTCGCGGCATTTCGAGAGCGACTCGTGCTTCTCGAATTCATTCGCCGTGTCGCCGCGGCCGCCGATGCGGGAGAGCGCCGTGTCGACATCGAGGTCGAGGATGAACAGCAGGTCCGGCACCGGCGCGAAGGCCTCGTTCATGCGGCGGATCTCCGCGGGGTCCATGCCGCGGGAGCCCTGGTAGGCCATGGTGGAAAAGTAGTAGCGGTCGAGGATGACCACCTTGCCCGCGGCGAGGGCCGGGGCGATGAGCTGCTCGACATGGTCGCGGCGGTCGCGGAGGAGGAGCTCGAGTTCCTCCTCGGCCGGAAGCCGGCCGGTGGCGGCGGTTGCGCGGAGCTTGGCGCCCCAAGGGCCGTCGGTGGGTTCGCGGCTGGCGACGACCTCGCGGCCTTGTTCGCGGAACCAGTCGGCCAGCAGGCGTGTCTGGGTGGATTTGCCGGTGCCGTCGATGCCGTCGAGGACGATGAAAAGGCCGTGGTTCATCAGGAAGTTAAAAGCACACCCGACTGGATTGACCTCCGTCGGTCCATCCGGTGTGCGTCCTCCGGACCGTCTTTACAATGGTGTGAAGCACACCCGACTGGATTCGAACCAGTGACCGTCCGCTTAGAAGGCGGGTGCTCTATCCAGCTGAGCTACGGGTGCTTTGCCGGGACGGGTTTAGCGCGGCGGGCGGGGGAAGTCAAAACGGATGGCGGGAAAGGTCTGGCGGAGGGGCGGGCGGGGGGCTTGGATGGCGGGGTGCAAAGTCCCGGTCCGCCGCCGCATCCGCAGCTTTTGGAAGACGCGGAGCATTTGAAGCTGCTCTCGATTTTCTACTACGTGATGGCCGGGATGACGGCGCTGGCGGGGTGTCTCCCGATCCTGCACGTGGCGTTCGGGATCGTGATGGTTTCCGGGAGCTTCCCTTCAACCCCTTCCTCAACGCCACCGCCGCCGGCTTTCGGTTGGCTGTTCATCGGCATGGGCGGGCTGGTGATCCTGCTCGCGTGGACGATGGCCGTGCTGCAGTTCCTGACCGCCCGCTGGCTCGCGGCGAGGCGGCGGTGGACCTTCTGCTTCGTGATGGCCTGCATCGCCTGCGTCGGCTTCCCGCTCGGCACGGCGCTCGGGGTGTTCACGATCCTGGTGCTCCAGCGGCCGACCGTGCGCGCCTTGTTCGACGATCCGCTGCCGGGCGGCTACTTGAACCGGTAGCGGCCGTCCTCGACGGTGACGTCGGGCGGGACCTTTTCCCGTTCGAAGTGGTCGTGGCCTTCCTTGAGGTTGGTCCAGAAGTCGAACCACTCGTGGTCCTTTTCCCGCTCCAGCCGTTCGGGCGTCATGCGGAAGGGGAAGAAATGCACGCGGAAGAACTCCTGTCCGCCGGCGAGGGCGGCGTCGCAGAGGGTGTAGATTTCCTCGATCTTCCCGTCGGTCATGGCGAGGCAGCCGATCGAGATGCAGTTGCCGTGGATCATGATGAAGCTGCCGGTCCGCCCGTGGTGGCGGTCGTAGGCGTTCGGGTAGCCGATGTTGAAGGCGAGGTGGAAGACGCTGTCGGGCTTCATCCCGGAGCGGGGGACGAAGTAGAAGCCCTCCGGCACCTGTTGGTCGCCTTCCGCGAGCTTGGGGCCGGGTTTGCCGGACTGGGCGGCGATCTCCCAAGTACGAAAGAGCTCGTACTTTTTCGTTTCGCGCCTGAGGACCCAGAGTTCGAGCACGTTTTCCTCCTTGAAGGCGCGGAGGAAGACCGGGTCGCCGAAATGGAGGCCCTTGGCGGCGAGGTCGCGCTCGAGGGCCGGGCGGACGCGGGCGGCGGCGGCCTTGGCGCGCTCGGGGCCTGGCATGGAGTCGCAGGTTTCGACCACGAAGGGATCCTGCGCCGGATCCTGCTGCCCGGGGCAAGTCCAAAGCAGGAAGCCGGTCGCGGCGAGAAGGCCGGTGGCGATCAGCAGGCGGCGCATGCGGGGGCGGCGGGTTGGAGGACGGCGCGCAACACGGTGCGCAGCGCGGCGGGATCGGGCGAGGGCAGCACGTGGAGCAGAGGGTGCTCCGGCAAGCCGCAGGCGCGGGTGGCGACCACCGGGATGCCGCTGGCCAGCGCGAGCAGGGCGAGCCGCGGCTGGTGCTCGATCCAAGCAGGCAGGACAAGCGCCCAGGCGCTGGCGAGATCGCCGGCGGTGGCGGGCGAGCAGGGCAGGCCGGCGAAGGGATCGGCACTGCCCTCACTGGCGCGGCCGAGGTATTTCAGTTCGGCGCCGATGCCTTCCTTCAGCGCCGCGGCGAGCTCGAAGGCTCCTTTCCGACCGAGGCGCGAGGCGGGGAAAAAGACGGTGGGCTGCGTGGAAGGCTGGCGCTCGAGCGGGGCGGGCATGTCCCAGTCGATCTTCCAGGCGCGATCGCCGAAATGCGCGGCGAGGTCGCGGTGCGGGGTGATCAGCCGCGCGGCGGCGGCGAGGGCTTCAGTTTCGGCGCGGAGCAGGTCGGGATCGGCGCGGAAGTCGGCGAGGGTGGTGGAGGCGGGGTGGGCGGACTTGGCGAGGTCGAGCCGGCGCTGGAGTTCGGCCATCGGCCAGCGCTGGATCAGGACGTCGAAGCTGCGGCCGCCGAGCGCGCCGGATTGCCAAAGGTGAGGGAGCAGGTTTTGCGAGACGACGAGGTGGCGGCACTGCGGATCGAGCTTCGCGGCGAAGCTCCGCGCCAGCGCGGCCTCGCTCTCTAACAGCGTGCGCTGGCGCAGCGCGCCCTGGGCGGGCAGCCGGCGCTGGCGGAAGGAGCGGAGCAGGGTGGAAAGGGTGGCGTGTCCGGTTCTCACGCCGGGCGGCGGCGACCACATGTAGTTCGGCTTGTTCCAGCGGCGGCCGTCGAGCGGGGTCAACCAGCGGTCGCCTTCCCGCGAGTGGCCGCGGCACCAGGCGTCGAATTCCGGCCAGCGGGCATCGAGCAGGAAGGCCGAATGCCCCATCGCCGGGGCATGGGCGGCGGTGGCGGCGGGGTGGCGGAAACAGGCGATCATGCCGCAGGTCAGGCAGTCGCCGGACGGGGCGGGACGTAGCGCGGCGGCGGCGGTTTCCGGTGCAGCAGTGGCTTTCCCGGCGCGGGGCGAGCGGATGCGGACGACCAGGTCGGCGGCGGTGAGTTCGACCTCGATCCGCCACGGCTGGTCGCCGCGGAAGCGCAGGTCGACGTAGTTCCAGAAGACGGTGGCGTCGAGGTTCTGCTCCGCGGCGGAGCCGGGCAGGACGCGCGAGTGGGCGTGGCGTTCGACGACTTCGAGCCCGGCTTTCAAGGCGGCCTGATACAGCAGCCCGCTGAGCTGGCAGAGCCCGCCGCCGACCGCCGGGACCAGGCAGCCTTCGCGGAGTTCGCGGCCGGCGGTGAAGCCTTTCGACTTCGTGGTGCGGCCGAGCTGGCGCCAGAAGCTGAACACGGAGCCGGCGGGGATTTCCACGCCATGGAAAGCGCGGGCAGCCTGGCGGAGGTTCTCGACCTTGCCGGCGGTGAGGGGGAATTCCTCGGGCGAAAGGTCGCGCCACAGCGGCGCGCGGACTTCGGCGATGACGGGCGTGTCGGCCTGCCGGCTGGCGGCGGGATGGCGCTGCGGGCGCGTGGTGAACTCGCGGAGCCCGCGGCGCAGTTGGAGCACGCGGGTTTTGAGGTGGAAGACCAGCGCTTGCAGCCGGCCGGGGAGGTGTCGCTCGGGAGCGGATGGGTGGGTCATGGCAGCGCGTGGAAGCGCTGGGGGCTATAACGTGGTGGCCTTCGGGAAACTTCATGCGTTTCGTGAATTCTTGGTGAAGGAAGGGCTCCGGTGTTCTGAAAACTTGCCATTCGGGACTCGGGTCGATGGATTAGGGGTGATTGTTGATGGGACCGTCCGGTCCGCTGCCTACCCCATCCTCCCTGACGCAATGACAACGACCCGATTCCCCCGTTTTCTCCCGTATCTCGCGGTGCTTCTGGCGACCGCCGCTGCCGAGATCCCGGAGGCCGATCTCGGTGCCTTCGTGCCGCCGGAGGCGGATCAGGGTGGAAGCTTCGCCGCGGAGCAGGCGAAGGGCGTCGTGGCGGAGATCGCGAGAACCGGCTCATTCGCGAAGTGGAAGACTTTCGAGGACGAGCGCGTCAAATTCCTCTATCCCGACCATGAGTCGGTCACGGTCGAGGTGAAGACCGACGAACCGGTGCCGGTGGACGGCGACCGGGTTTCCGACGTGGACACATCGTTCTCCCGGGCCTACCGGCTGACGGCGGGCGGGGAGACGCTCACCGTGCTGATGTTGAAGGACGGGGCCGAGTGGTTCGACGATGGTATCTGTCTCTGCGGCGAGATCGTCTATGAACGATATCTTGTGCGAGACGGCAGGTTCTATCGCTTCGGTTTTCTCGAGGACGGCGTGATGAAGAAGATGGAGGTGCTCGGGGACCGCGAGCGGCTGATGATGTTCGAGTGGACCCATTCGCCGATCCACCCGGAAGTTTACCGGAAGATCGCGCGGTCGGTGGAACTCAAGCGTCCCGGCAAGTGGCAGGAGAACGAGTGCCGGAAGCGGGTGATGGCAGACTACGGTCCGGAGGGTGCGGTGGGTTGTTTCGGGGAAGGCGCGGACGTGGGTGACGTTCTCGCCTTGATCGGAGCTCCGACAAAGATCCGGGAAGATGGGGTGCGGATTTGGGAGTATCCGAAGGAAGCGGACGGATTCCGCTGGACCGAACGCCTGACCTTGCCTTTCGCGGCGGACAAGCTGGCCCGGTTCGACGGGGAATACTACGACTCGGCCTGGGATTCGCGTGAAGCGATTCCCGGCGGGCTGCCTTGGATGAAAAGTCAGGCCGAGCTTTACAAGGATCCGCCGGTGCGCGGGGAGGAGGCAAAAGCCATGCCGGACGCATTGAAAGCCGAACTGCTGCGGCTGTTTCTCCAGAAGGCGGAGGATCCGGAGGAGGACTTCAACGGTCTCTGCCAGGTGATGACGATCCTGGTGGAGCAGGGAGTGCGCGACCCGAAGGCACTGTCGATCGTGCGCAAGCGGTTCGCGGCGGACGGTGACCACTACGCGGCGTGGGTGCTGCACGAGGCTGGCCAGCCGGAGGATGTCACCCTGTTCATCGACAAGATCCGCGCGGCCTATCGCGACGGTGAGGGTGGCGCGCTCACCGATCTGCACAACTGGCTGGCCTTCGTGCCCGACGACGACCCGCGCTACCCGGATCTCTTGCGGGACGGTCTAAGTAGCCGGTCGGGATCCGTGCGCGATTCCGCTTACTTCTTCCTCGGTTCCGCCCCCTTTCCCGAGGAAGAGCGGCTTGCCTTCGTCCGGCAGGGGCTGCGCGACCAGGAGAAAAGGGTTCGCTACTGGAGCGCGCGCGTTTTCGCGAAACGCGAGATGTCGGACGCCGACTGGAAGCTGCTCGAGGACGCGGCCGCGCGGGAACAGGACGAAAGCACCCGGAAGGACATGCTGGAGGTGCTGTCAAAACGTGAAGGAAAGGGTGGCGATTGACGCTTTCCGGAGCCATCTCTCTCGACGGCGTGGGGCGGGGAAGTTAGACCCCGCCCATGGCAGCGGCGATCGGCATCATCGGGGGCAGCGGACTTTATGAAATCGACGGCTTCGAGAAGTCGGAGGAGCGGGTGATCGCGACGCCGTTCGGCGATCCGTCGGACGCACTGGTCGGCGGAACGCTGGGCGGGCGCGAGGTGTGGTTCCTGCCGCGCCACGGGCGGGGCCACCGCTTGCTGCCGACCGAGATCAACCACCGCGCCAACCTGTGGGCGCTGCGCAGCGTCGGGGTCCGCTATTTGATCTGCGTCACCGCGGTGGGCAGCTTGAAGGAGGAATACCGGCCGCGCGACATCGTGCTGCCGGACCAATATTTCGACCGCACCAGCCGGCGCGAGCACCACACGTTCTTCGGCGGGGGGATCGTCGGCCACGTGTCCTTCGGCGATCCCGTGAGCGCCGGGCTGCGGGCGATCCTGAAAGCCGCGGCGGAGCCGGAGGCGGTCCGCGTTCACGACGGCGGCACCTACGTCAACATGGACGGCCCGGCTTTCTCGACGCGGGCGGAGAGCGAGGCCAACCGGAAGCTCGGTTTTGACGTGATCGGCATGACCAACCTGCCCGAAGCCAAGCTGGCGCGGGAGGCGGAGATCGCGCTGGCGACGCTGGCGATGATCACCGACTACGACTGCTGGAAGATCGAGGAGGAGGCGGTGACGGCCGAAGCGGTGATGGGTCACCTGAGCGCGAACGTGGCGGCGGCCAAGCGGATCATCGGCCGGGCGGTGCCGCTGGTTCCGGCGGAAGCGGGCTGGCCGGAGCACCGGTCGCTGGACGGCGCGATCATGACGCCGCAAGCGCTGTGGCCGGAGGAGACCCGCCGCAAGCTGGAGCCGATGCTTCGGCGTTTCTTGTGATCAAGTTGTTGGAAATGCAGGCGTGACAAGCGCCGGGCCCTCGTTACTCTCCGCAAACTTTTCCATTCCCAAGCCTCCCATGAAAAACCCGCTCGAGACCTTCGGCTTCCAAGTCCTCACGTCCTCCAAAACGGGGGAGCCGGCGCTGCCGAAGTTGTCGCGGCGGGGCTTCATCGCGCTGAGCGCCTCGCTGGGCAGCAGTTGCTCGATGATTTCCTCGGCCAAACCCGACGGTCCGGCGGCCGGTCCTGCTCCGGTCGATCCCGCCTCGGCGCCGGCCCGTACCGCGGCCAACACCACCTACCGCACGCCCCGGGTGCAGGGACCGGTGCCGCGCAACCCCGACATGAACCTGCCGGCGGGCGGCGCGAGTTCAGGGATCACCTTTTCCCGCGTGGCGGTGTCGCAGCCCTACGTCGCGATCACCTTCGACGACGGCCCGCACCCGAAGAACACGCCGCGGCTGCTCGACATGCTGCGCGAGCGGAACATCCGGGCGACCTTCTACGTCATCGGCCGTAACGTGGACCTCTATCCGAACGTCCTGCGCCGCACGGTTTCGGAGGGGCACGAGATCGGCAACCACACCTACAGCCATCCGATCCTCAGCAAGCTGGGCGACTCGACGGTGCGCGAGGAGCTGACCAAGTGCCGCGACGCCGTGGCGCGCGCCGCCGGGGTGCAGCCTCGGACCTTGCGCCCGCCCTACGGCGCCCTGCTGCAACGACAGCGCGAGTGGATCCACCGCGAGCTGAACTACCCGACCATCATGTGGTCGGTGGACCCGCTCGACTGGAAGCGCCCGGGCGCTTCGGTGGTGACGTCCCGCATCCTGTCGAACACCACGCCGGGTGCGATCGTGCTGGCCCACGACCTCCACGCGAGCACCGTCGATGCCATGCCGGCGACGCTCGACGGGCTGCTGCGCAAGGGCTTCAAGTTCGTCACCGTGTCGCAGCTTCTCGCTATGGGCAACCAGGCGGCACCCGGTCCGGTGGCATCCGGCCAGTGAAGCGCGCCCAGGCCCTGTGAACCCACGATGCCGGGCGAACGCTATTTCGCGGTTCGCGACCGCTTGTCGGAGCTGCTGAACTGGATCGGCGGGCTGGCCGGGGAAGTCGGCCTGGAGCCGGAAGCCGAACACCCGGCGCCGGTGCTCGGGCAACCGGTGCTGGTCGCCGTGCTGGGCGAGGTGAATGCCGGCAAGTCCTCGCTGATCAACGCGCTGGCCGGCGCGGAGCTTTGCCCCACCGGACCGGTGCCGCTGACCGCCGAAGTCCGGCTTTACCGCCACGGCGAGGAGTCCGACCGGCCGGTGGAGCCGCTGCTGATCGAGTGCCGCCGGCCGCTGGATTACCTGCGGAATTTCGACCTGCTCGACAGCCCGGGCACCAATGCGAGGAATGGAGGCCATGCCGCGATCCTCGAGCCTTTCCTCGAGCACGCCGACATCGTGCTGGTGACCTTCACCGCGGAGAACCCCTGGACGGCCGCCACCTGGGACGCGGTGTCGCGACTTTCGCCCGAAGCGCTGGCCCGCACGGCGCTGGTGGTGCAGCGGATCGATCTCAAGCAGCCGCAGGACATCCCGATCATCCTCGGCCACATGCGCGACCTTTCGGTGAAGCGGGTCGGCCACGTGCTGCCGATTTTCCCGCTGGCCGCGCAGCTCGCCTTCGAAGCGAAGCAGACGGACCCGGTGAGCCCCGAACTCTGGAGCGCCAGCCGGTTCTCGGCCTTCGAGCATTTCATTTCCGAGCGGATCTGCGAGTCGATGGAGCGCCGGCAGTTGCTCCACGACGCCTGGCACCATGCCGCCCGGACCTTGCGCCGGCTGGAGTCGCTCTTCGACGTCCAGCGCCGCGGGATGGAGGACGACGCCTGGTTCCTTTCCGGCATCGAGCACGAGATGGAAAGCCTGCGCGACCGGTCGCTGGAAGCGGCTCCCAAGGCGCTGGGCGCGGCGCTGGAGCTCTACCGGGGGGAAGTCGATTCGGTGGTGCGGCAGCTCCGCTCGCGGCTCGGCTGGTGGCGCTCGCTGGGGCGTCTGTTCACCGGCGACGGCTCCGCGGCGGAGATCGAGGCGACCTTCGCGGCGCGGATGCAGGAGGTGGCGACGGCTTTCGGGCGCGACGACGCGGCGCGGCTGGTGGACGCCTGTTCGGACCACTGGGAAAGCGTGCGGCCGCGGGTCAAGGAGCGCATGGGCTTCGATGCCGGGGCCTGCACCGTGGCGGGCGAAGCGCGGCAGGAAGTGATCGACCGCTTCGTCGCGCGGCTGGAGAAAGCGGTGCCGCAGGCGCTCGCCGGGCTCCGCGTGCGCGGCGTGCTCGATCCGCTGATGCGCCGGCGGAATGCCTCGCTGAAGGGTTTCACGGCGATCGGACTCCTGCTGGCGATCGCCGCCGGCACCTGCGGCGTGCTTTCGATGCAGCAGCCGGCGGTCGTGCTGTTAGGGGCGGCGCTGGCGGTTTTCCTGCTGGCCGCGGTGATCGCGTGGATCACCCGCGGAAGAATCGCCGTCGGATACCGCGACCGATTGCTTGCGGGCGGCGCGACCTTTGCCGAGGGGCTGAAGTCGGACCATGGCGAGGCGATCCGCCTGCTGTTCCGCGACTATTCCAGCAGCCTGCTCGAAGTCCGGCGCCGGCTCGCCTCGGAGAAGGCGGCCTTGCAGCCGCGGCTGGAGCGATCGAACTCGCTCTACATCGCGCTGAAGTCGGTGGAACTGGACCTCTGAGGCCGGCGGGGCGATCAGGGTTTCAATTGGACCAGCGAGGGGTCGATCCCATCGGCCGGGGCGGTGATGACGATCACACGCGGCTTGGATTCCTCCATGCTCCGCAGCCGGGCGAGGCTTTCCTGTTTCGCCTGATAGGCGCCCCAGACGCCGTGGATGGCGAAGAGGAGGGCGGCGATGATCAAGCTATGGACCAGCAGAACCCGGCCGGGCTTGGCACCGGGATAGGAGACGGCCGGCACTTTGGAGGTCGCCGGGCTGACCGGGCGTTGGGGAGATGCTTGCCGCAGGACCGGGGTATTGAGCGGCACGCGGGCGGTGAGCCAATGCTCAAGGGCTTGAGCGAGCGCGGCGGCGTCGGGAAAGCGACCGGCGGGGTCCGGGTGCATGGCCTGCCGGCAGATCGCGGCCAGCCTTGCATCCGGAATCGCGGGCCGGTTTCCGGCGGAGGAATCCGCGGGGCTGCCGGTCAGCAGCTCCCGGAGAATCGCACCGAGCGCGAAGACATCGGCCTGCGGGGTGGCAGGGGCGCTGCCGGCGGCGAGTTCGGGAGCGGTGTAGGCGTCGGGATTCCGGGAAGGCGGGGAAATCGCGAAATTGCCGATCTTGGGCTCGCAGCGGGCGGTGAGCAGCAGGTTTGCGGGGTTGAGAGCCCCGTGGGCAGTGCCCTTGCCATGGGCGTGGGCGATGCCTTCGCTGGCCGCGAGGACGATCCGGGCCGCTTGCCGTGCCTCGACCGCCTTGCCTCGGGCGGAGTGGCGGAGCGATTTTCCCGGGACGTACTCCATGACCATGAAGAGCAGGCCGTCGGCCTCGCCGGAATCATAGACCCGGATCAGGCCGGGGTGGGCGAAGCCGGCCATGGTTTTCGCGATGGCGAAGAAGGTGGCGCGGAAGGAAGGGTCGGCTGCCAGTTCGCGCGGGGCGACGCGGATCGCCACCTCGCGCTCGAGCGAACGCTGGCAGGCCTTGTAAACCGCACCGGTGGCTCCGCGGGCGATCAGGCCCTGGAAGTCGAACGCAGGAAACAGGGCGGCGATCGAGTCGAGCTCGGAATGGCCGGCGGGGTCGTGGTTCATGGCGGAGAGGGAGGTTTGAAACAAAAGTTAACAACCAAGGTCGATTGGATGTCGGGGTTATCCGATGTTTCGACCCTTCCGCCCATTACGCGATGGCGTGGGGTGGTGCTGGCCCGGGAGGCCCGGACGCGAAAAACCCGGAGGCGGGTGAGCGCGCTCCGGGTTTTCGGGGGCCGGGGATGAGCCCGTCGCGGGATCACTCTCCAGCCGGGGGAGCCGGGCGCTCGCCGCGGGGCGGGCGACCTTCACCGCCGGGTCCGCCCGGGCCGCGGCGTCCACCGGGGCCGCCGAGCATCGGGAGTTCCTCGCCGGCATCGCGGGCGGCCTTGATTTCCTCAGGGCCGAGCTTGCCGTCCTTGTCGGCGTCGTATTTTTCGATGAGCGCCTTGCGCTTGGCCTCCATCGCGGTGCGCATGGCCTTGCGCTCGTCCTCGCTGAGTTTGCCGTCCTTGTCGGTGTCGAACTCGGCGAGCATCTTCTTCCGGGCTTCCTCGCGCTTGGCTTCCATCGCGGTGCGGGCAGCCTGGCGCTCTTCCTCGTTGAGCTTGCCGTCGCCGTCCTTGTCGAACTCCTTCAGCACGGCGGGCGGGACCTGGCGTTCGCCGCCGGGACCTCCGGGGCCGCGGCGGGGTCCGTCCTGGGCGGAGGCGGTGACGATGCCCGCGAGAGCGAGCGCGATGGTGGTGATTTTGGTCTTCATGATTTCGGTTGTGTTGGTTGGTTTCAGGTTCCGACGGGTGGCCATCCGTTGATGTCGGGGAAAACCCGGTGCCCCCGTGAAGGTTGCGCGGCGGAATGAATTTGCCTCGCGTTCCCCGGCCGTCTTGGATTCGCGCGGATGGCCAGCCCCGCGCCCGACACTTCGAAACGCACCACCTTCTTCCGCCGCAGCGCGAGCACGCTCGGGCTGTGGGCCGTGGTGGCCGCCGCGCTGGCCAGCCGCATGGCGTGGGCCTATGTCGGACTGGTCGCGGTGCTGACAATCATCGCCACGCTCGAGTATTTCCGGATGTTGAAAGCGGCGGGCGTGAAGTGCTTCCCGCGCTTCGGGATGCTGCTGGCGGTCGGGTATTCGCTCGCGCTTTACTGGATGCTGTTAGGTGCGCCGGGTGCAGGCTTCGCCGGAGTGCCCGCCTGGTTCGACGGCTTTGCCATCTTCCTTGCCGTTGCCGGTCCCTTCACGCTCCAGCTCCGCCATCCGATCCGGGGGCTGGAGCCCTTCCAGGCGGTGGCGTCGAACCTGCTCGGCTTCGTTTACATCGCCTTCCTTTTCAACTTCGCCGCGCGGATCGTTTTCGCCGTTCCGGGCGAAGGCGAGGTGCCCGGCGCGATGGTGCTGCTGTGGATGATCGCGGTGACGAAGTTCACCGACATGGGCGCCTACATCACCGGTTCGATGATCGGGAAGCACAAGATGATCCCGCACGTGAGCCCCGGGAAAACCTGGGAAGGTTTCGGCGGGGCGATCTTCTTCGCCTTGCTGGCCGGCTGCGGGCTTTACGCGCTGTGCCATGACGACATGGCGGGCTTCGCGACCGGGCTTCATGTCCTCGGCGGCTGGCCTCATGTGATCGTGCTGAGCGTGGTTCTCTCGCTGCTCGCGGTGGTGGGCGACCTCGCCGAAAGCGTGATCAAGCGGAGCCTCGGCGCGAAGGATTCGGGCAACATGCTGCCGGGCATCGGCGGCTCGCTCGACCTGATCGACAGCCTCTGTTTCACCGCCCCGGTGGTTTACTTTTATCTCGAATGGATGAGGCCCTTATGAATCCGCGGAGGCGGAAGAAGGTGGTGCTGCTCGGTTCCACCGGATCGATCGGACGCTCGACGCTGGAAGTCGCGCGGCTGCTGCCGGAACGGATCGAACTCGTCGGCCTGGCGGCGAACGGCAGCGTGGAAGCGCTGGCGGCGCAGGTCCGCGAGACAGGGGTCAAGCACGCGGCGCTCTACGATGCCTCTCGTACCGCAGAGCTGAGGGCGCTGGTCCCGGACGACGTGATCATCCACGCCGGGCCGGAGGGGCTGAGCGAGCTGGCCGCGCTGGACGGCGCGGACACGGTGCTGGTGGCGATCGTCGGCACGGCCGGGCTGCAGCCGGCGCTGGCGGCGATCGAGGCGGGCAAGAACCTCGCCGTCGCCTCCAAGGAAATCCTGGTGATGGCCGGCGAGATCGTCACCGCGGCCGCGGCGCGCAAGGGCGTGACCCTGTTGCCGGTGGACAGCGAGCACAACGCGATCTTCCAGTGCCTCGACGGCCACCGCGGCGGCGAGAAGGAGGTCTCGCGGCTCATTCTAACAGCATCCGGCGGCCCTTTCCGGACCTGGCCCGCCGACCAGCTGGCGGGAGTGACGCTGGCGCAGGCGCTGAAGCATCCGACCTGGGAGATGGGGCGCAAGATCACCATCGACTCCGCCACGCTGTTCAACAAGGGGCTGGAGATGATCGAGGCGCGCTGGTTGTTCGGGATCGGCATGGAGCGGATCGACGTGGTGGTGCATCCGCAGAGCATCGTGCACTCGATGGTCGAGTTCATCGACGGTTCGGTGCTGGCGCAGCTGAGCAAGACCGACATGTGCTTCCCGATCCAGTACGCGCTGACCTGGCCGGAGCGGCTGGCGGGCGGCTTGCAGGCACTCGATTTCGCCAAACTCGCGCGGCTGGACTTCGAGGAACCGCGCCACGCGGACTTCCCGGCCCTGGGGCTGGCCCGCGAGGCGGGTCTTGCCGGCGGGACGCTGCCGGCGGTGTTCAATGCCGCGAACGAGGTGGCGGTGGACGCTTTCATCGCGGGGCGGATCCGCTTTCCGGAGATCTGGCGGGTGGTCGGGGAAACGATGCAGGCGCACGAGCTGGCCGCGGCGTCCTCGCTGGAGGCGGTGATCGCCGCCGACGCCTGGGCGCGCCGGGCGGCACTGGCGGCTTGCCACGGTTGACGGGGAAAGCCCGAAGCCGGCTTGGATGGTTGACGCTCCGGGCCGCATCGTCTCCCATCCCGGCCATGCGGAATGCCGAGGCGGACAAGAAGCGCGACATCAAGGGCGGACTCGGCTGGGTGCTGTCGTATCTGAAACCGCACCGGAAGATCTTCATCCCGTCGGTGGTCGCCCTCTTCGTGACGGCGGGCCTGTCGCTGGCCTTCCCGCTGTTTTTGAAAGACCTGATCGGCGATCCGGCGGACTCGCTGCGCAGCGGGATCGATACGGCCGCGACCAAGGCCAAGGCGGACCAGAAGATCCTCTGGTTGCTCGGCATCCTGGCGGTGCAGGCCTTCATCGCCTATTGGCGGGTGAAAGGCTTCACCCGTTCCGGCGAGGCGGCGCTCAACGACCTGCGGCGCGACCTGTTCCGCCACCTGATGAAGCTGCCGGTTCCCTTCTTCCAGGACCAGCGCTCGGGCTCGGTGAGCAACCGCGTCTCGGCCGACCTCGGCACGGTGCGCGAGACCTTGCTCAACACGCTGCCCCAGGCCGCGCGCCACAGCGTGGTGCTGGTCGGCAGCCTGATCGCGGTGTTCTTCTTCTCGTGGAAGCTTTCGCTGGTGATGCTGGCGAGCATTCCGGTGGTGGTGCTGTCGATCGCGATTTCGGGTCGGAAAGTCCGCCAGCACTCGCGCGACGCCCAGGAGGCACTGGCCGAGTCGGGGATGGTGATGGAAGAGAGCGTGCAGGGCATCGCCGACGTGAAGTCCTTCTCCAACGAGTCCTTCGAGCTGTCGCGCTACAACCGCGCGCTCGACCGCTTTTTCGAGGTGACCTTGAAAGGAGCCCGGGCGCGGGCGGCCTTCCTTTCGTTCATCATCTTCGCGATGTTCGGCACCATCGGCGGCGTCGCGTGGTTCGGCTCGCACATGCTGGCGAGCGGCGAGATCTCGCAGACGAACTTCATGGCCTTCGTGCTGTTCAGCGTGTTCGTCGGGGCCTCGCTCGGCTCGATGCCGGAGATCGTGTCCCAGGTGCAGGCGATGTCCGGCGCTACGGAGCGCCTGCGCGAGCTGATGGCCGAGAAGCTGGAGTCGGATGGAACCCGTGCCGCCGGCAAGCTGGCGGGCGAGCTGGCCTTCGAGAACGTCTCGTTCCGCTATCCCTCGCGTCCTGATGCGCCTGTATTGGACGCCCTGTCGTTCCGGGTGGAAGCGGGCAAGCGCATCGCGTTGGTGGGCCCGTCCGGAGCGGGCAAGTCCACGGTGTTTTCGCTCATCCTCGGCTTCCACCGTCCGGAAAGCGGGCGCTTGCTGTTCGACGGCACCGATGCCGCCGAGTTCCAGCTTTCCTCCCTGCGCAAGCAGATCGCGGTGGTGCCGCAGGAGGTCATGCTGTTCGGCGGATCGATCCTCGAGAACATCGAATACGGTCGCCCGGGTGCCACCGCCGCGGAGATCGAGGCGGCGGCGAAACTGGCCAACGCGCACGATTTCATCAGCGCGCTGCCGGAAGGCTACGGCACGCTGGTCGGGCCGCGCGGGGTGAAGCTTTCCGGCGGCCAGCGCCAGCGGATCGCGATCGCCCGGGCGGTGCTCGCCGACCCGCGGATCCTGCTGCTGGACGAGGCGACCAGCGCGCTCGACACCGAGAGCGAGCGGCTGGTTAACGAGGCGCTCGAGCGGCTGATGGAAGGCCGCACCAGCCTGGTGATCGCGCACCGCCTGTCCACCGTCCGCGATGCCGACACCATCCTGGTGCTGAAGCACGGCAAGCTGGTCGAAAGCGGCACCCACGAGGAATTGATCGCCCGCCAGGGCACCTACCACCTGCTGGCCGAGACCCAGCTCCTCTGACGCCCGGCAGGCGGGATCAACTGGAATGATCCGGCGGAAGTGGAACGGGCGAGTGCTTGCGGTGGAGGAGCGTTTCGGGCATGCGAACGGCCGCGCGATCTTGCGCCCTCCGACCTCCCCGATACGTTTCCACCACCATGAACACCTGGCATTACCACAGCGCATCCGGGTCCACCGCGACCACTCCCGAAGAGAACCTCACCGAACTTGTCGAAGCCGGCACCGTGACGCCCCAGACACTGGTCTGGACCCAGGGCATGGCCGGATGGGAGCCCGCCGCAAAAGTCCTGCCCGCGCTGTTCAAAGGCCCCGGCCTGCCGCCCGCGCTGCCGACCGGGGGACCGCCGCCGCTGGGCAAGCGTTCGCACGAGGTGGACTACGAGATCATCGGCGAGTCGATCCAGATGGTCGAAATCGAGCTGGATCCCGGCGAGACGGTGATCGCCGAGGCGGGTGCCATGAACTACATGGAAAACGGCATCGCCTTCGAAACCAAGATGGGCGACGGCTCGACCCCGAACGAAGGCTTCATGGGCAAGCTGATGGCGGTCGGCAAGCGTGCGCTCACCGGCGAATCGCTGTTCATGACCCACTTCAGCAACCGCGGGGTGGGCAAGAAGCGGGTGGCCTTCGCGGCTCCCTATCCGGGCACGGTGCTGCCGGTTGACCTCGCGCAGGTGGGCGGCGAGCTGCTTTGCCAGAAGGACTCTTTCCTCTGCGCGGCGATGGGCACCCAGGTCGGGATCGCCTTGAACAAGAAGCTCGGTGCCGGGCTGTTCGGCGGCGAGGGCTTCATCCTCCAGCGCCTCAACGGCGACGGGATGGCCTTCATCCACGCCGGCGGCACGGTGATCCGCAAGGAGCTGAGAGGCGAGAAGCTGTTCGTCGACACCGGCTGCCTGGTCGCTTTCACCAAGGGGATCAATTACGACATCCAGCGCGCCGGGAACCTGAAGTCGATGTTCCTCGGCGGCGAGGGCCTGTTCCTGGCCACGCTGGAAGGTCACGGCACGGTCTGGCTGCAGAGCATGCCCTTCGCGCGGCTGGCGCAGCGGATCACCGGCATGTATGCCAGCGGCAGGGAACAAGGGTCGGCGATTGGCGGACTGGGGAACCTGTTCGGGGATTGAGCGGCGGCTACGAAGTAAGGGCAGGTGTACTGGACCGCGGACTTCAGTCCGCAGGGCCGGTCTGCCGGGCTCCCGGGCGGACTGAAGTCCGCGGTCCAGTAGGCGTCAGGGTTTTTCAGAAGCCGAAGCGCGCCTTCACCGCCTCGCGCTTCAGGCGCAGCTCCCGCCATTCGTTCACCAGCCGGCTGGCTTCGATCACCCCGCAGCCGGCCGGCAGCAGGACCTCGCGCCCTTCCCACCAGAGGCCGCGGATCGCGACGATGGCGTGGAACTGCCCGTCGAGGATCGCCCCGAACGGCGCGCCGAAGCCATCGGGCGTGCCGAGTCGGCGGCGCCAGCCGATCAGTTGCTCCAGCGTCTCCGGCGTGCGGGGCAGCGGGCCCAGCGCCGGCGTCGGGTGAAGCCGCCGGACCAGAGCGTCGGGGCTTTCATCGCCGGCGAGATCCACCTCGATGGGGGTGTGGAAATGGACGATCGAGCCGAGTTCCATGATCACCCGCGGCCCGCGGCGGACCCGGCCGATGTCGCCGAGCTTGGAGACCAGCGACTGGGCGACGTATTCGTGCTCGCGGATTTCTTTCTCGTCGACCGCCAGCACGTCGCGCTCCTCGGTGCGCGCGGTGCCGGCCAGCGCCATCGTCCGCAAGACGCCTCCGCTCACCGAAAGCAATCGTTCCGGCGAGGCCCCGGCGAAGCCGCGCTGCCCGTCGGTGAAGCCGTATCCTAACAGGGGCGAGGGGCAGGCCGCCGCGGCCGCCAGCAAGCCGCGTCCGGGCGCGGTGTCGAGCAGGCCGCGCTCGACCACCACCGGCACGGTCTTTTCGAAGGCACCGGCGCGGATCGAGGCGCTGATCTCCTGGAAGACCGCGGCAAAGGCCGACGCATCCGGCGGCTCCCAATGGCAGGAGAGCCCGGCCGGTATCGCACCGAGCAGGCGGCCGGCTTCGCCCCGTGGCACGGTTTCCCAGCGGTCCGGAATCCACCACGGCGCCGGCGAGGAGAGACCGAAGTCGTTGCAGTAAAACGCGGCTCCCCGGCTTGGTACGACATCCGTCGTACGAAACGGACCGAAACCGACCAGCGTCCGGTCGTCCGGCAGGTCGATGAAAGCGAGGCTTTCTTCCATCACACCGGATTCCTTCCCTGGCGGAGCTGGTTGATTTCCTCCGACATCGCGGCGGCGAGTTGCTCCAGCTCCTGCACCCGTTGGGCGGAGCGGGACGCCCTCAGGCCGTGGATCGCGAAGCCGATGCCGAAAAGCAGGGAGCCGAGAGCGGGCAGGGCGCTGGCGGAGATCATCATGAAGCTGCCGGTTCCCCGGAACCCGCCCGTGGAAAATCCAATCATCGCGCCCACCCAGAGCACGGTGCCGAGGGTGCCCAGTGCCACTCCGGCCGCCATCGACCACCACGCCCCGCTCTTGCCCGCGTGGCGGAGACCCATGATGCCAACCCATTGCGCCACCAGGACGGGCAGGGTGACCAGATACGACAGCATGAAGAGGCCGGAGAATGCCATGTGCGGAGCAAAGCCCGCGGTCGCGGCCGCGTCAATCACCGGACCCGCGGGTCGCGCAAACCCGCCGCTTCAGGAATCCTCGCCGTCCTTCGCCGTCGGCAGCTTCGCCACCTCGTCGAGGAGGTTCACGATGCCGACGCCACGCTCGGCGGAGGCATCGTGGCGGAAGCTCAGCACGGGGGTCGACTTGAGGACCACCCGCTTCGAGATCTTCTTCTGGATGCTGCCGTGGTCGTGGTTGAGCTTTTCCAGCACGGCATCGACCCTTCCGCCGAGCACCCCGACCCAGACCTTGGCTTCCTTGATGTCCTGGGTGGTCTCCACCGCGTTCACGGTGACCAGCGCGCCGTTCCATTCGTAGTCCTTCTGGACCACGGTGCCGATCTCGCGCTTCAGCAGCTCATTGACCCGGTCGATGCGGTGGGACATGGGGAAAGTTCCAATTGCCAAGAGTGAAGTTCCAAGTGGGTAAGTTCCAAGTGCCAAGGAAGAGCCGGAGCCTAATGCCTTTCATTGGCACTTGGCACTTCCTTACTTGGAACTTCTTCCTACAGCGCCTGCGGGATTTTCTCGAGCGTGTAGCACTCGATGACGTCGCCTTCCTGGTATTCGTTGAATTCGCCCAGGCGGATGCCGCATTCCATGCCCGACTTCACCTCCTCCACCTCGTCCTGGAAGCGGCGGAGGGTGGACATCTTGCCGTCGAAGACCGGAACGCTGCCGCGCAGGACGCGGGCGTGGGCCTTGCGGTGGATCTTGCCGTCCTTGACGTAGGAACCGGCGGCGCGGCCCTTGGACTTGGAGAGCTTGAAGATCATCTTCACCTCGGCGTGGCCGATGATGTTCTCGCGGGTCAGCGGCTCGAGCAGGCCGAGCATCGCCTCGCGGACCTGGTCGATCAGTTCGTAAACGATCGAGTAGAGCTTCACCTGCACGCCCTCGGACTTGACCGCCTTGACCGCGTTGGCCTCGACCTTGACGTTGAAGCCCAGCACCACCGCGTCGGCGGAGCTGGCCATCTGGATGTCGCCTTCGGTGATCGGTCCGGCACCCGCGATGATGATCTGTGTGGTGACCTTGTCGGACTGGATGTCGCCGATCGCCTTGCGGATCGCTTCGACCGAGCCCTGGACGTCGCACTTGAGGATGAGCTTGAGGACGGCCTTGCCGGTGCCTTCGATGACGTTGGAGAAGAGGTCCTCCATCCGGCTCTTCTGGGTCATCTTGAGGCGGTCGTTGCGGCGCTCGAGCTGGCGTTCGTCGGCCAGCTTCTGGGCGGCGCGGACGTTCTCCATCTCGACGAGCTCGTCGCCGACGTGGGGCATTTCCTCGAAGCCGATGACTTCGACGGGCGTGCCCGGCTTGGCTTCCTTGACGGATTCGCCGCGGTCGTTGATCAGGGACTTCACCTTGCCGGCGAAGGGCCCGCAGATGAACGGCGTGCCGACCTTGAGGGTGCCGGTCTCGACGATCACCGATGCGGTGGCACCGCGGCCGGGCTGGACGCGGGCCTCGATGATCGCGGCGCGGGCGTTGCCTTTCGGGTTGGCCTTCAGCTCGAGCACTTCCGCCTGGAGGGCGAGCAGTTCGAGCAGGTCCGGAACGCCGGCACCGGTGAGTGCGGAGATTTCGACGCACTCAACGTCGCCGCCGAAGTCGACCGTCTGCAGTCCCTTTTCCGCGAGCTGGGTTTTCACCCGCGTGACGTTCGCGGTCGGGAGGTCGATCTTGTTGATCGCGACGATGATGGTCTTGTCGGCCTTCTTGGCGTGCTCGATCGCTTCCAGCGTCTGCGGCATGATGCCGTCGTTGGCGGCGACGACCAGCACCACGATGTCGGTGATGTCGGCGCCGCGGGCGCGCATGTCGGAGAAAATCGCGTGGCCCGGGGTGTCGATGAACGTGATCGGCTTGCCCTCGTGCTCCACCTTGTAGGCGGCGACGTGCTGGGTGATGCCGCCGGCCTCGCCCTTGGTGATGGCGGACTTGCGGATGTAGTCGAGCAGGGAGGTCTTCCCGTGGTCGACGTGGCCCATGATCGTGATGATCGGCGGGCGGAGCTGGAGGACGTCCTCGGGCTCGTCCTGGGGAGCCTCGGGCTCGACCACGACTTCCTCGACCTTGTGGACGCCGCCGCCTTTCTCGCGCTTCTCGCGCTCGAAGACGAAACCGTGGGTTTCACAGACCTTGGCCGCGATGTCGGGTTCGATCGCCTGGTTGGGCGCGACGAAGACTTGCAGCTTGATCAGGTCGGCGAGCAGGACGAAGGGCTTCAGCCCCATTCGCGCGGCGAGCTCGCTGACGATGATCGGCGGCTTGATGCTGATCAGGTTCCCGCTGTCGCCGGACTCGTCCTCCTCGGCCGCGGGGGCCGGGGGTTCGGGCGGGGCCGGCGGTGGAATCACGGCCGCCGGCACAACGGGAGCGGGCTCCTCGTCGTCGAGAAGCTTGGAAATCACGGGGAGGACCGCCTTCCCCGACTGGCTGGTCTTCTTGACGGACGGGCGCTTCTTCTTGCCGCTGTCGTCGAAGATATCGAGCGCGTTGGCCTTGGCCGCGTCGAGGGCGCTGGGCGGAGCGGGCACCTCCGGTGCGGGTTGCGCGGCGTTTCGCTGCCTTTCGCGGCGCGAGGGAGCCTTGGCCGGCTCGATCAGATCGAGGACCTTGCGTTTCGGAGGAGTGCTGTCGCTGTCTTTGGCCATCAGGCGGGTCGTGTCGTCGTTGCGGGGCCGGATGCCGGACCCCGGGGTAAATGAAGCATTCAAGCGGAGGCCGAGTGGGCCTTGGCGCGGGCGAGGATGTCCTGGGCGCGTTCTTCGGACACCTCGAGGTTGGAGGAAATGTAGTCGACATCCATGTCGGCCACAAGGTCGACGCTCATGCCGCCGGCGCGGAAGAGCTTGTCGGCGAGGTCGTCGTCCAGACCGAGCTGTTCGGCGATGGAGTGGGCGGCGCCGGCGATCTTCTTCTCGAACTGCTCGAGCTTGCTCTCGTCCTTGCGGACCTGGACGTCCCAGCCCATGAGGCGGGAGGAAAGGCGGGCGTTCTGGCCGCGGCGGCCGATGGCCTTGCTGAGGTCCTCTTCCTCGACGGTCACGTGGAGAACGCGGTTTTCCGCGTCCACCTTGATGCTGCGGAGGACGGCCGGCTTGAGGGCCTCGCGGACGAATTCCTCGGGGTCCTCGCTCCAGCGGATGATGTCGACCTTCTCGTTGTTGAGCTCGCGGACGATGTTCTTCACGCGGGCGCCGCGGAGTCCGACGCAGGCGCCGACCGGGTCGACCTTGTCGTCGGTGCTCCAGACGGCGACCTTGGTGCGGTAGCCGGCCTCGCGGGCGATCCCGCGGATTTCCACGGTGCGGTCGGAAATCTCGTTGACCTCCGCTTCGAACAGGCGGCGGACGAAATTCGGGTGGCTGCGGGAAAGGATGATTTCCGGGCCGCGGCCTTCGTTCTCGACGGCCACGACGTAGGCGCGGATGCGGTCGCCGATGTTGTATTCCTCGGTCTGGACGCGCTCGCGGGAGGGCATCACGCCTTCGAACTTGCCGAGGTCGATCAGGACGTCGCTGCGGTCGAAGCGGCGGACGGTGCCCGAGACGATGTCCCCGGCGCGGTCCTTGAACTCCTCGTAGATCATCTCCTTCTCGGCCTGGCGGAGGCGCTGCATCATCGTCTGCTTCGCGGTCTGCACGGCGATGCGGCCGAAGTCCTTCGGTGTGACGTCGAACTCCATCTGGTCCTCGGGCTGGGCGTCGGCCTTGCGGCGCTGCGCGAGCTTGAGCGGGACCTGGTTGAACTTGTCCTTGTATTCCTCGTCGGGCACCACCTTGAGACTGGCGAAGATCCGGGTCTCGCCCTTCTTGGTGTTGACCTCCGCGCGCAGGACCTCGATGGCGTCAGCCCCGGGGACCATCTTGCGGTAGGCGGAAATGAAGGCGTACTCGAGCGCGGCGACGACCTTGTCACGGTCGATGCCCTTTTCCTTCTCGTAGTAATCGATGAGTGCGACGATGTCGTTGGTCATGGCTGGCAGTGCGGCGCGGTGCGCTCCGTATGTCCAGAGACGCAAAAGAGCGGGTTTTTCGACCCACTCTTTCGTGTCGGAAGATTGATCGGCGGGGGAATAGGGTGGAAATCCTTGAGTTGCAAGCCGAATCTCGGAAGCGATCCGGCCCTAGAGCGGACGCCATCGCGGGGCCTTGAATTCGCCGCTGCTTTGCCAGGTGGCGAGGCCGAACGGGGCGCAAGCGTCGATCGGTCCCGGCCTCAGCGAGAGCTTGCGGCCGGTGGTGTCGAGATCGATCACGGGCACATCGTCGATCCAGGCTTCGATCCGCTCGGCCGAGCGCTTCAGGCGGAGCAGGTACCAGCGGTTCTTTTCGAAGCTGCGATGGCTTCCGGTTTCGTTCTCGGAGGCATCGAGGTCGTCGATCGATGAAATCCCGACCAGCCCGCCCCCCCAGCCGCCGACGACCCAGGTGAGGCATTCGCCGGTGGCGCGGGCCGGGAAAGTCAGGCCGCAGAAGAAATCGGAGCCGTCGAGGCGTCGGGCCTCCAGCTCGATCTCGAAGGGCGGTGCCGGCGGGCTGCCGGTCCAGCGGATCGCGCTGAGGGCTTCGCCCCAGTTGAGTCGCAGGATGCCGGGTTCGGGCCGGGTCAGCTCCCCGCCCATCGCGTGCTGCCAGGAGTCATCGAGGGGAATCCAGGCCGGCTCCGCCGGGGCAAGCGCTTCGGGAGGAGTCGCGGGAGGCGCCGCGGGCTTGCGGCAGGAGGGCGCGGCTCCGGCGGCCAGGGCCAGGTGGATCCAGTTCCGTCGGTTCATGGCGATCAGGCTGGCGCTCCGGCCGTGCCGCCGCAAGACCGGTCCTTGGCGAGGCGGCCGGGACGTGCATCTTCAGCCCGTGATCCGCGCCCTTTTGTTCGATGCCGCCGGGACCCTGATCGAGCCCGCCGAAGCGGTGGCCGAGGTTTACGCCCGGCATGCGGCGGCCTTCGGGCTGAGCTTGGACGCCGCTGAGATCCGTGAAGCGTTCGGAGCGGCTTTCGGGTCGAGTGGCGATCCCGATTGGGAAAAGCATCCCGAAGGCGACGGGGCCGAGCGGGCCTGGTGGCGGCGCGTGGTCGGGCTCACGCTGGGCCAGGCGGCGGGCCGCGCGTTGCCCGGGGGCCTGGTGGACGAATGCTTCGAGGCGCTCTTCGCCCACTACGATGCGGCCGCGGCGTGGCGGGTTTTTCCCGAAGTGGCGGAGGTGCTCGACCGTGCCCGGAGTGAAGGATTCCGGGTGGCGGTGGTTTCGAACTTCGACCGCCGCCTGCACCGGGTGATCGGGGGCTTCGGCATGGAATTCGAATTCGTCCTGACCTCGGCCGACGCCCGCGCCCGCAAGCCCGATCCTTCGATCTTCCGCCAGGCTCTCGAACGCCTGGAGTTGTCTCCCGAGCAGGTCCTTCACGCCGGGGATTCCCGCCGCGCGGACCTCGAGGGTGCCGCCGCGGCCGGGATCGGGGGATTCCTACTCGAGCGCCCCGCCGTCGACCTCCGCGGCTTCCTTGATCACGCGCTGCGGTGCCGGGGAAAATGATCTTGCCAAACCCGGACCCCGCCACTACCCATCGCCGCCCCGGCCGCCGGCAGACCTGCCAAGGCCAAGGAATCCGAAAGCGAGGATAGCTCAGTCGGTAGAGCAGTTGGCTTTTAACCAATTGGTCCTGGGTTCGAGTCCCAGTCCTCGTACTTTCCCTTCCGCGCGGGCTTCGATGCCCCTCTCACGCGACCCGCACCCACACGGCGTGGCAGCCGAGGTCGCCGGAGCGCGGGGAATGCCTCCGCTGGAACTCCCAGACCGGCCGGGCGAGGTCGAAGCGGGATTCGTCGAAAGGACTGCGGCCGCGTTCGCCAATGAGGAGCGGTTGGTAGCGCTGGGTGCCTTCGCGCTTCCGCCATTCGTAAACGTAGCGGGCGTCTTCCCAGTCGCCGACACGGCATTCGGAAAGGGGGAGGCAGCGGGTGGGGTGTTCGAGGGTGTTCACGAGTTCAAGTGAACACATCGGGCGGGCTTTGTCAACCGGCCGCACGGCGATGCCCTTCGCAAGCTCCGGCTACGGATGCAAAAAAGGACGCGGCCCGGGCAGGCCGCGTCCTTGGAAGTAGAGAGCCGCCAGATCAGGCGACGACGCCGAGGGGCTTGGTCGTCTTCCAGCCTCCGCGGGTGAAGTCGGGGAAGTCCTGCGGCATGCCGTCTTCCTTGATCGACTTCTCGCTGAGCGGGGCGACGGCCGACCAGTAGCAGCCTTCGTAGACGTTCTGGTCGAGCGGCTCGCCCTTGCGGAGGCACTCGATGATGCGGAACAGCATCAGGAAGTCCATGCCGCCGTGGCCGCCCATCTTCTTGGAGAGCTCGCCCATGCGCTTGAAGAGCGGGTGCTCGTATTTCTCGGCGATGGCGTTGAACTCCTCCGAACTGGTCCACTCGTGGTAGCTCTTGGTCATGCCCTCGATCGCCATGCCGTTCGGGAATCCCTTGAGGGTGCCTTTGGTGCCCTGGATCAGGTTGTGGCGGGAATACGGGCGCGGCGAGGTTTCGTCCCACTGCACCATCACCGTGCGGCCGAGGTGGGTCTTGATGATCGCCGTGTTCATGTCGCCGCACTGGTAATCGAGCGTCTTGAACTCCGGCTTGGTGAGGTTGGTGGATTTTTCGGCCCACAGCTTGCGGCCCTTGGCGGGCGACGAGAAGGAGACGAGGCGGCGGAAGTTGTCCTCGCCGCGGGCCAGGTTCATGTATTGGGCGACGGGTCCGAGACCGTGGCAGGGGTAGAGGTTGCCGTTGCGCTTGGCGTAGTGGAGCGTGCGCCAAGAACCGGTGGAATTGCCGCCGTCCATCTGGCCGCGGAGCTCGTGGATGTAGGCGGCCTCGCCGTGGAGCAGTTCGCCGATGACGCCCTGGCGGACCATGTTGAGGTAGAGCAGTTCCTCGCGGCCGTAGTTGACGTTTTCCATCAGCATGCAGTGGCGGCCGGTGGCTTCGGAAGTGTTCACGATGTCCCACATTTCCTCGATCGTGAGGGCGATCGGGATCTCGACGAAGGCGTGCGCGCCGGCCTTCATGGCGGCGACCGCCTGCGGGCCGTGGAGTTCCCAGGGAGTGGCGATGAAGACGGCGTCGGGCTTGGTTTCGGCGAGCATCTTTTGCCACGCGTTCTCGTCGCCGAAATAGACCTTCGGGCTGTGACCCTTGCCCTTGACGTTCTTCTCGGAACCTTTGGCCCGGCCTTCGTTGAGGTCGCAGATGCCGACGACCTGGACGCCCTCGATCACGGCGAGCTGGGAAATGTGGCCGGAGCCGCGGGCGCCGACGCCGATGATGGCGACCTTCACCTTGTCGAGCTTCGGCGCGGCGAAGTCGCCCATGTATTTGGCACCGGCCGCGCGGGCGGGGGCACCCTGGGCGTTCACGATGCCGGCCGTGGCTCCGAGGGCGGCACCGACGCCACCGAGAGTTTTCAGGAAATTCCGGCGGCCGCTGGCGGAAATCGTCACTTTATCGTTCGAGTTCATCTTTTAGGTGTCGTGGGAATACCGACCAGTAGCGGAAGGTCTTTCGCGTGGCAACCCCGGGAGTCGCCGGGCCTTTGCGATTTTGGGAGAATGGAGATTCGCATCGGCAGCCGTCCCGGGGCGGTGCATGGTGCCGTGCGACGATGATTTCCCTGCTACAGCTCGTGCCGGTGGTCTTGTGCTGCGCCTTGGCATCCTGCCAGACCCTGCACTTCTACGGTCAGGCGGTCGGCGGGCAGATGGAGATTCTGCGCAAGAGCCGGCCGATCGGGCCGATCGTGGAGGACCCCGCGACCGATCCCGGGCTGCGCCGCCAGCTTCAGTCGGTCGAGCGGATCCGGGCCTTCGCGCGCGATCACCTGGCCTTGCCCGGCGAAGAAAGTTACGGCCGCTATGCCGACCTCGGGCGCGAGCATGTCACCTGGGTGCTCTACGCCGCGCCGGAATTCTCGCTGGAGCCGAAGGCCTGGTGGTATCCGACCTTGGGCCGGCTCGATTACCGCGGCTTCTTCGACGAGCGCGACGCGGAGGAGCTGGCGTCCGACTTGCGGGCGGAAGGGCTGGACGTGCAGGTCGGCGGGGTGGACGCGTATTCGACGCTCGGCTGGTTCCACGATCCGGTGCTGAACACTTTCGTCCACGCGGCGGAGGTCGATCTGGCGGAGTTGATTTTCCACGAGCTGGCCCACCGGAAGTTGTTCCGCGGAGGCGAGACGATGTTCAACGAGTCGCTGGCCAACGCGGTGGCGGAAGAGGGGGTCAAGCGCTGGCTGCGGCACGAGGGCCGGCTGGCCGAGCTGCGGACCTACGAGGCGAGGCTGGTCCGGCGGGCGGAGTTTTACGATCGGATCGAGCGGACCCGGTCGGAGCTGGAGAAACTCTATGCCTCCGGCCTTCCCGAAGACGTTATGCGGAAGCGGAAGGCGGCCCTGTTCGGCGACCTGCGCGACCGTTTCCGCGAGCTGCGGCGGAAGTGGGGAGGCCGCGGGCTGGAGGGCTGGCTGACGCGCGACATCAACAACGCGGACCTCGTTTCGCTGGCGACCTATCAGGAACACGTGCCGACGTTCCGCCGGCTGTTGGAACGCTGCGGCGGGGACTTCGGGCGCTTTTTCAAGGAGGCGAAGCGGCTGGAGCTGCCGGAGGACGACTGAAGACGGATGATTCAAAAAGCACAGGCGCCAGGTGGGGGGATTCCTGGCGCCTGCCGGCTTCGGGGGGGATGGTGTCGCGGAGGGTGGGGGGAGTTCCTTGCGACGGGATGACTCTCGCAGAAAACGGTGCGGACCGGAATCACGTGATCGTTCACACGCGATCGCGGTTTGCGCGGCGGGAATCCGGGACTAAGGGGAGCCCGTGAGCAGTTTCATGGATGCCTACGAAGGCTCGCTGGCGGCCGACGCGCTGGCGATGCCGTTGCACTGGTACTACGACCGCGAGGCGCTGCGGCGGGACTACGGGATCGTCGATCATTTCATGGCGCCGCGGAACCCACATCCGGGGAGCATCCTGTGGCGGTCGAGCTACACGGCGCTGAACGAGAAGGGCGACATCCTGCGGGAACAGGCGCAGTACTGGGGGCGGCGGGACGTTCACTATCACCAGTTTCTAACAGCCGGGGAGAACACGCTAAACTTCAGACTGGCGACGGAGCTTTTCTCGATGGTACGGGAGAACGGCGGCTACGATGCCGATGCGTGGCTGGAGCGCTACATCGCGCGGATGCTGGAGCCGGGCTGGCATCGGGACACCTATGTCGAGGAGTATCACCGCGCCTTCTTCACCCGCTACGCCCAGGGCAAGCCGCCGCGGAAGTGCGGGATCAGCGACGAGCACATCGGCGGGCTGGCCCAGGTGCCGGCACTGGTCGCGGCGCTGGAGGGAACCCCGCGCGACGAATTGCGGCGGATCGTGAAGGAGCACGTCGGGCTGACCCATGCCCATGCCAACGTGCTGCGCGCGGCGGATACCTTGGTGCGGGTGCTGTGGGCGGTGGCGGAGGGCGAGACCTTGCGCGATGCGATGAGGCGGGAAGCGGGCGACTGGCTGTCGGGAACCAAGGCGGAGTCTTGGCGCGAGCAGCCGGACGAGCTGGTGGTTGGTCGTCGTTTCAGCCCGGCCTGCTACATCGCGGAGGCGATGCCGGCGTCGCTCTATCTGGCGTGGAAGTATCACGACGACTTCGCCGCGGGCATCACCGCCAACGCGATGGTCGGCGGCGACAACTGCCATCGAGGGGCGGTGGTGGGGAGCTTGTTGGGTGCGGCGACGGGTGGGAGCGCCGGCTTCAGCCGGCTTGGACGGTTGGAGGGGGCGGCCGGCTGAAGCTGGCGCTCCCTCGGAAGACCACGCTTGAGGCCGTCGCGCTGCCCGGCTATCTCCCGCGCGCGATGACGGATGCGCTGCCGCCGCTGAACTACCCGGAAGGCTTGCCCGTTGTTGGCATGCGCGGGGAGATCGTGGCCGCGATCCGGGAACATCCGGTGATCGTCGTGGTCAGCGAGACCGGCTCCGGCAAGACGACGCAGCTGCCGAAAATGGTGGCCGAGGCGCTGGCGGGCAGCACGCGGAAGATCGGCTGCACCCAGCCGCGGCGGATCGCGGCGGCCAGCGTGGCGAAGCGGGTGGCGGAGGAACTGAAGGGGCCGCTCGGTGCTTTCGTGGGCTACCAGGTGCGCTTCGAGGACAAGACGTCCAAGCAGACGCGGGTCAAGTTCATGACCGACGGGATCCTGCTGGCCGAAACGCAGGGCGATCCGAATCTCAAGCAGTACGACGCACTGATCCTCGACGAGGCCCACGAGCGCTCGCTGAACATCGACTTCCTGCTCGGCTATCTAAAGCGGCTGTTAGAGCGACGGAAGGACCTCAAGCTGGTGATCTCCTCGGCGACGCTGGATGCGGGTTCGTTCGCGGCCTTCTTCGACGGCGCGCCGGTCTTGCAGGCGGAAGGCCGGACCTTTCCGGTGGAGGAGTTTTTCCTGCCGTCCTATGACGATGAAGAGCTCTCGCGCCATGTCCCGCGGGCGGTCGATTGGCTGACCGAGGTCGATCCGCGCGGCGACGTGTTGGTCTTCCTGCCGGGCGAGCGGGAGATCCGCGACTGCGCCGACGCATTGGACGGGCGGAACTACCGGAACACCGAGATTTTGCCGCTTTTCGCGCGGCTCGGGCTGGCCGACCAGCAGCGGATTTTCAATCCCGGCAACAAGCGGCGGATCATCCTGGCGACCAACGTTGCGGAGACCTCGCTCACGATTCCCGGCATCGTCAGCGTGGTCGACAGCGGCCTGGCGCGGGTCAGTCGCTGGAGTCCGGGGCGCGGGGTGCAGCGGCTTCAAATCGAAGCGGTCTCGCAGGCCAGCGCGCGGCAGCGGAAAGGACGCTGCGGGCGGGTCAGCGAGGGCGTCTGCGTGCGGCTTTACTCGGAAGAGGATCTGGCGGAGCGGGCTGAATTCACCGACCCGGAGATCCGGCGGAGTTCGCTGGCCGGGGTGATCCTGCGGATGAAGTCGCTGGGCCTGCCGGACATCGAGGAATTTCCGTTTCTCGACCCGCCGTCGCCGAAGGCGATCTCCGAGGGATATCGTACTTTGAGAGAGGTCGGGGCGCTGGACAAACACAAGCAGCTCACCGAGGCCGGGCGCACGATGTCGCGGATGCCGGTCGATCCCCGGCTGGCACGGATGCTGTTGGAAGCGCGCTACGAAGGCTGCCTGGCGGAGATCCTGCCGGTGGTGTCGGCGCTGGAATCGAACGACCCGCGCGAGCGGCCGGCGGAGAAGACCAAGGAGGCCGATGCCGCGCATGCCCGCTGGAAGGATGCCGACAGCGACTTCCGCGGGATCCTGCGGCTATGGCTCGACGTCCAGCGCTTCCGCGAGGGCCGTGGCTGGAAGCGGAATCAACTGCGCAAGTACTGTGGTGATGCCTTCCTCAACTACCGCCGCGTCACGGAGTGGGCGAACGTCCACGACGAGCTCAAGGAACTGGTCGCGCGCGAGCTGAAATGGCAGATCAACCCGCTGGCGGAATCGACCGAGAAGTCGGCGTCGTACGACTCCTTCCACCGCGCGCTGCTGGCCGGCGTGCCGCGGCAGTTCGGGCTGTGGGATCGCGAGGAGAAGGCCTACCGCAGCGCGTCGGGCGGGCACTTCGCGGTGTTCCCCGGCTCCGGCCTGTTCGGCGGCAAGCGCTGGGATTGGGTGATGGCGATGGAGCTGGTCGATACCTCCCGGCTGTGGGCGCGGCGGATCGCGCGGATCGATCCGGCCTGGGTCGAGAAGGTCGCGCCGCACCTGTGCAGCAGCCGTTACGGCGACGGGCATTGGGACGAGCACCAAGGCGCGGTCTATGCCAAGGAGACGGTGATCTGCGGCGGACTGCCGATCGTGGCGGGGCGGCGCGTGCACTACGGGCGAATCGATCCCGAGGGCGCGCGGAAGATTTTTGTGAGAGAGGGCCTCTTGCAAGGCGGCGTGAAAGGGAAGTCGCGGGCGATGGCGCGGCTGGCGGAGCTGAATGAGGAGATCGAACAGATCGAGCACAAGCTGCGCCGGCCGAACGGGCTGTGGAGCGAGGAGGCGGTGCTGGAGTTTTTCGAAAGCCGGCTGCCGGACGGGATGTGCACGGCGAAGGCCTTCCACGACTGGATCGGCAAGCACGAGGAGCGGATCCTCGCCGGGCGGCAGGACGTGGTTCTGGAGAATCTCGACGCGCTGGATTTGGAAGGCTTTCCGGACTGGATCGGGCACGGCGGCGAGGAATACGCGGTCTATTACCGGGCGACGCCGGGCGAGCGGGACGACGGCGTGACACTGGGCGTCCACATCGACCAGTTGCCTCGGATGCCCGAGTGGCTGCCCTCATGGGGCGTGCCGGGCGATCTCGAATGGCGGGCCGAGTGGATGATCCGCTCGCTGCCGAAGGACCTGCGCCGCGAATGCCAGCCGGTGGCCGACGCCGCCCGCGGCTTCGCCGACGAGTGGCGCGACCGCGAGAAGGACGGGCCGATGGAAGTACGGCTGGCGCAGTACTTGACGAAGTTCTCGCGCTACGACGTCCAGCCGTCGGCCTTCGACCTCGCGCGGCTGCCGGAGGAGCTGGTGACCAAGATCTGGGTCTGCGACGACGAGGAACGAGAGCTGGGCTTCGGCACCAGCGTGCGGGACTTGTGCGCGAAACTCGGCAAGGTGGTGACGAAGCGCTTCGAGGTCGCGGCGAACGCCGGCTGGGAGCGCGGCGGGATGAAGGCGTGGACGGAGGGCGAAGTGCCGGAGCGGATCGACACCCCGGCCGGCCCGGCGTTTCCGGCGCTGGTCGACGAGGGCGCGACGGTGGGCGTGCGGGTCTTTTCCAAGGCGGCGGAGGCGGCGGAATCGCATCGGGCCGGGCAGGTGCGGTTGCTGATGCTGGCGCAGCCGGACCAGGTGGCCTACTTGAAGAAGAAGTTCCCGCTCGGGCTGATGGCGAAGGTCGAGCTGCCGCGGCTGGGCACGCCGCTGGACGACCTGATCGCGCTGGCCGGCGAAGGCGCGCTCGGCGGGAAGCGGCTGGGCACGCCGGAGGACTTCGCCGACAGGGCGAAGGACGCGAAGGGCCGCTGGTTCGAGGCGGCGACGGCGATCTCGAAGTCGCTGGACGCCTCGTTCGACGCGATCGGCCCGCTGCGGCAGTGGATCCACGACAACGCGAGGGACCGCCATTTGTCGCAGGTCGCCGTCGACCTCGAGGAGGAGCTCGCCTGGCTGCTGCGGCCGCGCTTCGCCTGGCGGGCGGGCTTTTCGCGGCTGAAGGGTCACGACCGCTACCTGCGCGGCATCAAGTCGCGGATCGGGCGGATCGCCAGCCTGCCGCTGGTCAAGGATCTGGAGAAGATGGAGCGGGTGCGGAAATACTGGCAGCCCTGGTTCATCGCCTGGACCGCCCGGCCGGAGGATCCGGCGCTGTGGGACTACGGATGGCTGCTGGAGGAGTTCCGGCTTTCCCTGTTCGCGCCGGACGTGCCGCTGGAGATGAAGGTTTCGGAGAAGAGGTTGGGGGAAGGGTTTTAGCCGGATCGTGAAAACGATGCCCCTGCCGAAAGTTCTCGGCTGTTAGAGAGCGGGGAAGAGTCCGGTCTTGGATGGAGAAACGGATCGTATTTGGTTCGGAAAGCGGGAAAGTCGAGGATCGTGGGAGATTTTCGATATCTTGATGCCATGAATCCGCGGCTTGCGATTTTGACAAGTTTGCCACTTGGGAAGATCGGGAGAAGTTGGTGAGGGTTCCGACATGCCGGGCATTGTGGTACATCGTGGGGACATCGCATCGCGGGGTGCGGTGCTCTGAAGGCGGGGGCGGATGGCGGGGGATGGGCATGGTGCACGGGTTGCCAGGGCGGGACGATGGGCTTGGAATCCTTGTGGGGACGGGGTTTGAGGCGGTTGCGCTTGTGAAATGCGGGGCGGGTTTTGGACAATCGATGGCTTGGTGGATGAGGCGGGGTGGGTGGGACCGAACGGCCGGTCGCAGACCGGCGCTCCCGGGGGGCTTCTCTAAAAACTCACCAAGGATTCGAATTGCCTCCACGTTTTGGCCGTTCAATCTGCGCCCATGATAAACCGGAAAGTTATTCTCATCCTCGCGGCTTGTGTGTTTCCCCTGCATGCGGGTGAGATTCCGGAGAAGGCGGAGCGGTATCGGACGATGCTGCTGAAGAAGCCGGAGAACGCGGTGCTGTTCGGCCGGATGATGGATGCCTGGCTGGAGGAGAAGGAACTCGAGAGCCTGAAGCCGGAGCTCGAGCTGCGGGCGAAGGAAGGCGGCGCGGCGGACTGGCGATTGCTGGCGGTTTTCCACGAGCACTCGGGCGACGAGGAAGCCGCGCTCAAGGCGCTGGACGAGGCGGTGAAGCTGGCACCGGAGGATGCGGCGACGAGGCTCGCGCGCGGCAAGGCGCTGGGGGCGGCGTTGAGGTTCGACGGAGCGTTGGAAGACCTGGCGCTGGCGGCGAAGGACAAGGCGCTCGAGGTCGAGGCTTCGACCTTGCGCGGCAAGCTGCTTGCGCGGGCGGGCCGGCCGGCGGAGGCGGTGAAGGCGTGGCAGGAATTGATCGCGGCGAATCCTGCGGACGAGGGATTGAAAGAGGATTTGATCGAGTTGGAGATCGGCGAGGGCATGCTGGACGAGGCGGTCGCGGCGGCAAGGGATCTGGCGGCGAAGACCGAGGATCCCTACAAGAAGGCGCTGCGGCGATTGCAGGTGGCCGAGATCCTGGCGCAGGCGGGCAAGAAGGACGAATCGCTGGCGGAATACCGCGAGGTCTTCGCCGTTTCCGCCGACGGCTCCTGGCTGGAGCGCGAGGTGCTGGCGCGGGCGGCGGCCTTGTTCGGGCGCGAGGACGATTCGGCGGGCCTGAAGGAGTTCCTGGGGGCGCTGCGCGAGGCCTATCCGCGGCGGGTGGCGGTGAAGAAGGAAGCGGCGAAGAGCCTGCTGGCGGGGGGCGAGGGCGACGAGGCGGTGGCGATGTTCCGCGAGGTGCTGAAGGTGCTGCCGGGCGACCGCGAGGTGCGGGAGGAATTCATCGGCCTGCTGGAAGGTGCCGAGCGTCCGAAGGATGCGGCGGATGAGCTCGCGGCTTTGTTGGAGACGGCTCAGAACGACGCCGCGCTGTGGGAACGGCTGGCGGGCTTGAAGAAGCTGCTGGGCGACGAGGCCGGGCTGAAGGAGGCGCTCGACCGGGCGCTGGCCCTGATGCCGGCGGACGAGGCCGGCGACGTGGCGCGGGCCCGTCTGTTCGAGAGGTTCGAGAAGTTCGACGAGGCCGGCAAGGTGCTGGCCGACGCGGTGGCGAAGCACGGCAAGGCGGGCGAGGCCGGCGAGGCGCTGGCGGGATTCCTGATCGCGCGGGACAAGGGCGACGAGGCGCTTGCGATGTGGAAGGAGATGGCGAAGACGGCCGACCGCGAGGGGCTGCTGCGGATCGCGCGTTCGCTTTCAGCGCACGGCAAGGCGTCGGAGGCTTTCGCGATGTTGCAGCCGCGGGTGAAGGATTTCCCCGACGACCCGCTGCTGCTCGCGGCGCTGTGCCAGGCGGCGCAGCTCGGCGACGACCCGGAAGCGGCGGTGCCGCAGGCGATGGAACTGGTGCGCCAAGCGAAGTCGCCGACCGATCTGGATGCGGCGTTGCGGATGGCGACCGGCCTGATGGCGCGGGCGAAGGATCCGCGCAAATGGCTGGATGAACTCGCGGCGAAAAAGGAGCTCACGCTGCAGGAACGCTGCCTGCTTTCCGAGATGCACGAGGCGCTGGGCGACAGCATCGAGGCGGAGAAGGTGCTCAAGGAAGCGATGGCCGGCGACGACACGCTGCTCGCCGCGACGCAGCGGGTTCGGCTGTTAGAGATGCGCGGGAATTCGGAGGAAGCGGTCGCGGCGATGCGCGAGATGATCGCGCTGCCGGGCGGGGCGAAGACGGCGCACGTGAAGCGGCTGGTCGAGCTGCTGGAGCGGGCGGGGGATTTCGACGGCGCGCTGGAGGAGACGACGACGTGGCTGAAGCTGGCGCCCGGCGACAAGCTGGCGTGGACCAAGCGGGCGGATCTTTTCCTCGGCGAAGGCCGGTCGGCGGAAGCGGTGGCGGAGCTGCGCCGGGCGCTGGCGAAGTTCGGCGGCGACGAGGAATTGCGGGCGAAGCTGGCGGACGCGCAGCGCGAGGCCGGGATGGCGGACGAGGCGTGGCGGAGCTACACCGCGCTTTACGACGAGGCGGAGTCGCCGGCGTCGAAGCTCAAGTGGACGGCCTCGCTCGCCCGGATGGCGGCGGTGGAGGGCAAGGAGGACGAGCTGGTGAAGGACTTCCGCCGCCGTTCGCGCGACAACCCGTCGTCGGTGGTCCCGCTGCTCGCGCTGGCGGAGATGTTCAAGGAGTGGATGAACCCGGAGGAGGAGCGCAAGTGCGTGGAGGAGGCGCTGCGCCGCAAGCCGGAGGACGGCGCGTTGAAACTGCGGCTGGCCGATCTGGAAGAGGCCGCGGGCAACACGGCGAAGGCCGAGGGCATCCTGCGCGGCATGCTTTCCGGAGCGGACGCGGCGGAGGCCCGGCGTCGCCTGGCGGCGTTCTGGGTCCGCCAGGGCGAGACCGAGCGCGGGCTGCGCGAGCTTTTGGAAGGCGGCAAGAACAGCGACCCGCGGGTGCTCGAGCGGCTGGTCATGGCGTTGGTCGCCGCCGGGGAGTGGGAGAGCGCGGCGGAGGTGCTGGAGCGGGAAAGCGCGGCGCGGCCGGAGGACTGGCGGCTCGGCTATTTCCACGCGGTGGCCCTGGTGGAGTCGGAGCGGACCGAGGAGGCCTTCGCGAAGTTCGCGGCCCTGCTGGCGGCGGACGGGGAGATCAAGGGGGTGACGCCCTTGATGGCGCGCAACATGTCCAACCCGGCGGCCTACAAGCCCGAGCCCACCCGGCAGGCGATTCCCGGCTTCCGTCGGATGCAGGGGGCGGCTTTCTCCTATCGCGGGGAAGATGATCCGTTTTCCTCCTACTCGATGGGCGGCAACGGCGAAGTGGCGATGCCCGGATCGCTGCACGAGTTGCGGACGCTCGCGCTCCATCACGCGCTTGCGATCTGCAAGGCCGATGAAGAGCGGCGGGAAGCACGGCTCGCGCGGCTGCAGTCGCCGCACCTCGACGACCTCGACACCCTCAAGCTCGTCTGGTTCCTCAAACAGGACGAATTCAAGGCGGAGCTGATGAAGGAGGATGCCGATCCCGGTCTGATCCGCTGGCATCTGGAAAACCTGAACTACCAGGAAGACGGGCGCGACATGGAGCTGATGAAGCACTGCTTCCGGGTGGCCCTCGCCAAGGACACCGACCTGGCCCTCGCGGTGGCGGGGCGCATCGGTTACGGCGGCGAGAAAGGGGCGGGGGCCGACACCGCCGCCGAAGTGCTCGGTCTTTACGAGAAGCTCGACGGCAAGAAGCGGAAGTCGTGGATGGGGCTGCTGTCGGGAATCGCTTTCGAAACGGACGAGCTGCCGCTGGAAGTCCGGCAGCGCGCGGAGAAGCTGCTGGTCGAAACGGCCCGCGGGATGGACGAGAAGTCGTCGCGCCACTGGATCATCGATGGCATCGGGGTCGAGTGGTTGAAGCAGGGCCGCTTCAAGGAGGCGGTGGAATGGATCAACCGCACCACCGCGGAGAGGGCCGGCAAGCCGCGGCCGCTGCAGAACAGCGGGATGCCGATGCATTACATGCTGCGCCAGACGATGGGCGGCGAGAGCCAGGGCTTCGTGCCGGTCCTGATGACGATGGTCCCCTACGGATACCAGGAGCTGGCGGGCAACCGCAACTCCTCCCGCAAGATCGGGGAGAACGAGAAGAAGCTGCTCAAGCTGCTCGGCGAAGACGCCGTGGAGGAAGAGAGCGGGGAGCCGCCGGTGGACCCGGAGAAGCTGGCCGCGATCACGCCGGAGCTGAAGGATCCCGTGCTGCGGATCTTTTTCTATCAGGTGGCGGGCAAGGAGAAGGAACTCGAGCGGGAGATCGAGGCGCTGGCGAAGTCACCGGAGGCCACGGCCCAGGACCTGATGCTGGCGGCGGCCTACCGCGCGACGGTGGCCAAGGCGCCGGCCGAGGCCTACGCGCTGCTGGTCAAGGCGAGGGAGCTTCCGGTGGATGCGGTGCTGCGCGAAAGGATCGACGCGGAGCTGCTGGCGGCGGGTGCCAGGCTGGCCGAGGCCAAGACCGAGGGCGTCGACCTGGAGCCGGCCAAGCGCGCGGCGCTGCGGATGCGCAAGTCGATGGGCTACGATCCGGACCAGAAGGGCGTGCTGGCGGGGCTCATGACCAAGCTCGGGATGGAGGAGGAAAGCCGGCGCTTCACGGCGGCACCGGCGACCTTCGTTTCCGGCAGGAACCCCTACGGGTCGATGTGGCGCGGCATGCGGGGCTCCTCGCGGGGCCAGAAGCTGACCGAGATCCCGGTGCTGGTGCGCGACGGCAAGCGCGAAGCGGCCGCCCGCCTGCTGCTGCAGGAAGTGCGCCGGCTTTCGGCGGACGACGACAACAACTACGAGCTGGCCCAGGTTTACAAGAGCGCCACGGCCTTGAAGCTGGCCGAAGAGATGCTGCGCCTGGGGGCGCCGCAGCCGGGTGCCGGCTTCAATCGCCGGAAGGAACACGCGCTGATGCTGATGCGTCTCGACCGCAAGGAAGCCGCGCTGCCGATCCTGCGCGAGCTGGCGAAGGAAAAGCCGCAGGATACGGTGGTCCGGACCGCGCTGTTCTCGGTGCTCCCCAAGGAGGAACAGAAGGCGAGCCTCGAGGCTCTCGCCGGGGAGGATTTCGACTCCGAGGCGCTGGGGCAGATGTTCCGGGAGTGGCTGAACGAGGACAAGCTGGAGCGCCAGCTCGAATCGCTGGGTGCGATGGCGATGTTCCTCGAGAACCTCAAGCCGGTCTATGACAGGAACCGCAACCTTTCCTGGGTGAACTATCTGGTGAAGGACGTCACCGAAGGGGGCAGCTCCGACGTGTCGGTGCGCCCGCTGCTCCCGGACGCCGACCGGGACACCAAGTACGACGAGGAGGCCACGAAGAAGCGCGACGCCGCGTTCCGGCGGATCTACCTCGCGATGCTGCGCCATCCGCAGACCGCGGAGCAGGGATTCGTCCTGCTCCATGCCACCCGCGACCGGCTCGGGGCCAAGCAGGAGGAACTCGACCGCGCGGCGCTTTCCGCGAGCCGGGCGGTGCTGAGAATTCATGGCGACAGCGGCATGTTCCGGCATTTCTCCCGCTCGAACTACCTGTGGGCCTGGATCAGCGGCAACGGCAGCTCTACCAGCGGCGGGCCGCCGTCGGGCGGCCTGTCTCCCGCCGCCTATCTGGGGCGCCGCGCGGTGGAAGGGCTCGAGTTCCAGCTGCTGGACGATGCTTTCCTCAAGGAGCTGTCGGAGTCCGGCAAGGAAGAGGCGGCGCTGGTCGAACGATGCCTGAAGGTCGTGAACGGCGAAGGCACGACCGCCTTCAAGGAGTGGGCCTCGGAGTCGGAGGAGCGCGGCGCGGCGATGGCGCGGGAGCTGCCGTGGATCGCCCGCCTCGCGGAGTCCCGCCGGCGGACCGATCTGCTGGTAATGGCGGAGGAGCATGCGGCCAAGGGCATGTTGCAGAACGACCATCGGGGATCCGAGATGCCGGAGGTGCTCGTCCAGGCGGTCACGGGTGCCCGCGACCTCGCGGCGCGGACCGCGGCGATCGGAAGGGTGACCAAGGTGCTGCTCGGCCCGGAGGAGGCATGGCCGCTTTTCGCCGCCATCGACGAGAACGTTTACGTCTCCGGGATCGGCAACCGCCGCCAGGCCTTCCAGTCCTTCATCCAGGGGCTCAGCCAGGACCAGGGGGCGGCGGTGGCGGGTGCCCGCTTCGTGCTGCGGCACGGGCTGGCCGGGAGCATCGGGATGGATGAAAGTTATCTCTTCCAGTCGATGAGCTACCAGCCTTCGGCCGGGGATCTGCTCGAGAGCGGGTTCTTCGATCCGGGGCCGGAGATCGTCGGCAGCATCGATCCCCAGGAAAGCGAGTCGATGCTAGGCGACATGGTCAACCGCCTGAAAAGCCAGGGCGGCGAGTCCAAGAAACAGGCCGAGATCCTGATGAAGGTCGAAGGGCCGCGGGCCTTCTGGGCGAGGATCACCGGTGCCGCGATCACCGGCAACACGGCCGCCGCGCTGAAGGAGATCGACCGTGCTTCCGCGGCCTGGGCGAAGTGGTCGCCGAAGGAGCGCGCCGGCTTTGCCAAGCTGGTGCAGGGCTGGTTCCCGGATGCGGAGGAGAAGTCCTCCGGAGCGACCCGCAAGATGCTTTCGGAAAGCCTCAAGAAGGGCGACGAGGAGGCGCGCAAGCTGGTCGAGGGCTACCTCAAGGACGGCTTCCCGCCGAACTTCCAGCCCTGGACCGTGGAGCAGACCATCCAGCCGCTGGTAATCCGGCTGCTGGCGGAGGATCCGGCGCTCGCGGCGAAGCTCTGGGACAAGGCGCTCGAGGCCTGCCGCAAGAACAACAGCGGCTGGGGATCGAGCAGCGGCGGCTTCCCGACGACGCCGGACAGCTACGTGCACGGCGAGATGCTGGAGGCCCTGCTGAACAGCAAGGTTCCGCTGGCCGGGATGTGCGGATTCCTCACCGAGTTCGCCAAGCTCGACTCGTCCCGCATCGTCGGATTGCAGGAGGGCAACCTCCTCTACTATGCGAGCAACCGCATCAGCAACGAGATGGCCCCGCGGATCGCCGCGTTCGCGAAGGACAAGACGCTGGCCGCACTGCCGGAGAACGTCCGCAACTTCGCCGGCATCTACGGCGTGGTGGGCAAGGAGACGCCGAAGGAGGCGCGGCCGCTGCTGTCGGCGATCACGATGTATTCCTACTTCCACGATTCGTTCGACGGCAAGAGGCACCGCGCCGGCGCACTGGCCTGGGCGAAGGAGGAGTTGAAGAAGATCGACCCCGCCCTTTCCGACAGCGCCGTGCTGGTGATCCTCGTCCACGATGTGGAAAACCTCGACGACGCCGCGAAGAAGGACCTGCGCGAGCGCTTCGTGTCCTTTGCGTCGAACGCTTCGATCCCGGAGAGCTGGCGGCTCATGGCGCTGCGTCCGCTGCTGTCCCGGGACAAGGTGGGCCCCGTGCTCGACACCCCGGAATGCGCGGCGGCGATGTCCGCCTTGCTGGCTTCCTTCATGACGCCGGAGCGCCAGTGGGCGAATGCTTCTTCCATGGCCCTCGCCTCGCGGGTCGCCGGATGGAACTCGGTGTCGCCGGAACAGTCGAAGCTCATGCTCGACCGACTCGCGGCCGCTCCGATCCGCTACGCCTCCGGCAACGACGAAGGTGCGCGCGGCCAGGTCGCCCGGCTGACGCTGGACCTGGCGATGCGCGCGAAGGACGAGGCGGCGATCGCCAAGGCGGTGCGCGACGGCGGTGCGTCGATCCGCGGCAGGCTCGACCTGACGGTGAAGCTGTGGAAGGGCGGCCGGATGGATCCGGCGAAGCTCCTGCTGGCGAGGCCCGGCGAGTTCCACCTCGGGACCCGCGAGCTGTTCTTCGGCAGCAAAGGCGACGGCGGCGCGCCGGCCTTCTTCGACAAGGAACTCGAAGCCGCGATGCCCGGCTGGCTGGCCGGCATCGAGGACCCGGGCCAGCGCTTCCGGATCGAGTGCCTGCTTTCCTGCGGCCGCGATTTCGACGGCGAGAGGGCGCCGTCGGTCAAGCGGGCGGAGCGCATCGCCGCGCTGGTGAAGCGCTTCGCCGCCGAGGCGCCGAAGCCGAAAGCCTCGCGACTGGAAACCCTGGCGGCGCTCGGCATGGAGCCGGGACCCGCCGCCGTGCTGGCCGCGGAGTACAAGACGGCGATTCAGAACGAGGACCTCGCGGCGCTCGCGATGGATCGCTACGATAGCCATTCCAACCCGCCGCGGCCGGCCGATGAAAGCACGCTGATGACCTTCCTGATCCGCACCGCCGTCCGGATCGAGATCGAGTCGGCAGGCGACGCCTCGGAGTTCCTGCGGCAGGTCGAGCTGATGCAGCTTTCCGAAGCGGGTGACGGCAACAGCGAGTACTACATGCGGGAAACGATGAACGAGTTCTTCGACTGGCATGCCGCGCTGCTCCTGCGGCGGATCGCCGAACTCGAGGGCGATGCCAGGAAGAAGGCGAGCGAGCGGATGATGAAGCTTTGCGAGGCGCTGCTTGCGTTCAAGAACACGGAGATGCACCGCGACGTGATCCCGCTCGGCCCGGTCGTGCATGCGGTGGCCGGGGACGGCGCGGGCTTCGACCGCTGGCTGGCGGGGCTCGATGAAGAGAAGAGAGCCCGCTACGGGAAGATCCGCAAGGAGACCACCTTGAAGCTGGCCTACGCGACCATCCACGAGACGTCGCTCGGCGGCGAGGCCTTCTTGAAACCCCGGCGCGCGCTGTTGACCGCGCTGCTGACCGATCCGGTCACGGTGGCCCGCGAGATCAAGCATCCGACCGACCTTTCCGGCCTGATGGACTCGCAGGCTTTCACCCGGGACGACCTGTTCGCGGTGATCGACGCCCTGCCGGCGGACCATCCGCAGAAGGTGGAATTCCTCACCGAAAAGGCGGGGATCATCGGCTGGCGGACCGACGACAAGGAGGCCGCAATCAAGGCCTACGACGCCGCCGATGCCGCCGCGGCGGCGAAGGGCGATCCGAAATCCATCGCCAACGCCAAGGCCTATCGTGCGAAGTATCTCGACGACCGGCAGGGAAAGCTTGCCGAAGCCGCGGCGATTGCCAAAGAACTCAAGCCGGATGATCTCGGTGAGAAGGAGCGCAAGTGGATGGAGGAACTCGTGAAGAAAGCCGCCTCGAAGAAATGAACCCGATCCCTTCCTTCCTCGATGCCGTCCGCCGGCGGCTCGACCGCGGAGTTGCCTCCGTCGTCGGGGCGCGTTGTCTGCTCGCCGCGGCGGGTGCCTGCGTGCTGTGGGCGCTGGCATGGCGGATCTTCGGCTACGCCGCGCCTTGGCCCGGCTATGCCGTCGCGGGCGGTGCGGGCCTGATGGCTTTCGTCATCGCCACCCTGATGTCGAAGCGGACTGCCACCCAGGCGGCCGCGGCGGCGGACGAGGTCTTCGGGCTCAAGGACGGGCTGCTGTCGTGGCTCGGTTTCCAGGCGAAAGGCAGCGAAGGCGAGGTGTTCGATCTTCACGAGCGGAGCATGGCAGCAAAGGTCGCGGGCTTGGATGTGGCGGCGGTTCCCGTTCCGCGGCCGCGTCGTCAATACGGGATCGGGCTGCTGCTGGCGGTGATCGCCGGCGGTCTGGCATTTCTTCCCCACAGCCAGGCCGTGCGCGACCGGTTGGCCCGCGAGCAGATGACCGCCGAGCGCAGCGCCGAGGTGAAGAAGCAGGTCGAGGAGGCGGTGGAGGAATTGATCGACCAGCTCAGCGAGGAAGAGAAGCAGGTGATCGATCCCGCGAAGCTGCGCGAACTGGCGAAGCAGCTGGAGGAGACCAAGGACCAGCGCGAGGCGGAAAAGCAGATCGCGAAGTTCGAGCAGGAACTGGCGAAGGCGATGCAGGGGCTGGAGGCGCGGCAGGACGAGGCGGTGCTGAAGCTTGCCGCCGAGGAATTGGCGAAGTCGTCGCTGGCCGATGTCCGCCAGCTCGGCAAGCAGCTCGACGCGAAGGATTTCGAAATGGCCAAGCAGGAGCTTCAGGACATGAAGCCCGGCGCGAAGCCGAAGATGACGCCGGAGGAGCTCGAGAAGCTCAAGAAGAACGCGGCCAAGGCGAAGGACATGGCGAAGCGGATGGCCGACGGCGCCCGCAAGCGCGACTTCGGCAAGGCACCGAAGCCCGGCAACCATCAGGATGCCGCCGAAATGCCGATGGCCGAGGGTGACCAGAAGCCGATGCAGGAGATGCTCGATGAAATGGATGCCGAAGCGCGCCAGCTCGGCCAGAAGATGGAGCAGGGCGAATTTGATCCCGACGCCGAGGCGATGGCCGGGCGGATGGATGGCAAGATGGACGAACTCGGCAAGCGGCTCGGCCAGATGGGTGCCCGCCAGAAGGCCAAGGACAAGCTGGCCAAGCTCCGCGCCGGGATGGGTGAGGCCCGCCAGTTCTCGCAGGGCCAGGCACAGATGTTAGGCTTGGCGCAGTCGATGGCGCAGGGCCAGCAGCCCGGCGGTCTCAAGCCCGGCCAGGGCAGCGTCGAAAGCCGCCGCAAGGAGCGCGACGAGCTCAAGGACAACGGCAATCTCGCCCAGCTCAAAGGCCAGGCGAACCCCGACGGCCCGTCTTCCAATTCGGTCGAGTCCGCCGAAAGCGGCACCGGCATCGCCGGGCGCGCCGCGGTCGACAACAAGCGCGAGTTCCAGCGCCAGATGGAGTCCCTCGTCCGCCGCGACGACATCCCGGAAGAGCTCAAGCTCGGCGTCCGCGAATACTTCGAACGAGTCCACGAAACCGGAGAGACTCCCGACAAATAAGCACCTGCCTTTCCACAGATCCCCGATCCCTGCTCACCCGGCACTTTTCCCCACCATGTCCGCCACCGCCACCACCTCGCTCGAATCCGACGCCGCGCTTTTCGCCGAGCGGTTCCAAACCATCCGCGATGAAGTCGCCAAGTTCATCGTCGGCCAGAAAGACATCGTCGAGCACGTGCTCACCGCCATCTGCTGCGGCGGCCACGTCCTGCTCGAAGGCGTCCCCGGCCTCGGCAAGACCGCGCTGGTCAACACGCTGGCCAAGGCGCTCGACCTGAAATTCGGCCGCATCCAGTTCACGCCCGACCTGCTGCCCAGCGACGTCGTCGGCACCCAGGTGCTGTCCGACCGCGACGGCCGCCGCGAGCTGGTCTTCCAGCGCGGCCCGGTCTTCTGCAACATCCTGCTCGCCGACGAAATCAACCGCGCCACCCCGAAGACCCAGAGCGCCTTGTTGGAGACGATGCAGGAAAAGCGCGTCACCGTCGCCGGCGTCAGCCACCCGCTGGAGCTGCCCTTCTTCGTGCTGGCCACCCAGAACCCGATCGAGAACGACGGCACCTACCCGCTGCCCGAAGCCCAGCTCGACCGTTTCTTCTTCAAGCTCCAGGTTGCCCTGCCGGACCACGACGAGTTCGCGGAAATCCTCAACCGCACCGGCGGCAACAGCAGCCCCGAGATCAAGCCGGTCGCCCACGGCGAGGACATCCTTCGCATGGGCCGCACCCTGCGCGAGATCCCGGTGGCGAAGGACGTGCAGGACCATCTCATCCGCATCGTCCGCAACACCCATCCCGAGAACGAGAAGTCGCCGGAAAAGGTGAAAAAATACGTCCGCCACGGTGCCAGCCCCCGCGCCGCCCAAGCCATGCTCGCCGCCGCACGGGTGAAGGCCTTGTTGGACGGCCGCTTCCATGTGGCGCGGGAGGACGTCGATGCCGTCGCGCCGCCGGCCTTGTGCCACCGGATGATTTTGTCGTTCGAAGGCGAGGCGGAGGGGATCAAGCCGGTTGACTTGGTGAAGTCGGCGATCCGGGGGGCTTATTGATTTCAATTATGCCCGAACCCCTCGAATCCCTCCCGCCCGGCGAACTGACCGGTGCCGGTTTCATCCGTCGCCTGGAGACGCTGTTCCTTCTCGTCCGCCGCGTGCTCGGCGGGTCGATGCAGGCGGACCGCAAGTCCACCCGCAAGGGCACTGGCATCACCTTCGCCGACTACGCGGAGTACCGCATGGGCGACGACTACCGGGCAATCGACTGGCGGGTCTATGCGCGCTTCGACGAGCTCGTGATCAAGCTCTTCGAGCTGGAGGAAGATGCGACGGTTTACCTGCTGTTAGACCTCAGCCGCTCGATGCAGACCAAGACCGCGATGGCGCGCAAGCTGGCGGCGGCGCTGGGCTACATCGGGCTGAATTGCCAGGACCGCGTCGCCTGCTACGGCATGGCGGACGAGTTGCGGCCGCTGCTGGAAGTGACCCGCGGCCGCGGCAAGGTGCTGACCTTACTGCGCTCCCTGGAAAGCGCTCCCTGTTTCGGCAAGGATACGGATTTCTCGACTTGCGTCCGCACTCTGGAAGCCCGGCATCGCAAGAAGGGGCTGGTGGTCGTGATCTCGGACTTTTTCTATCCCGCCGGTTTCGAGGAAGGGCTGAAGCGCCTTTCCGGCCTCGGTCACGACGTGCATGCGATCCAGGTGCTGTCGGAGGAGGATCTGAAATGCGAGCGCAAGGGTGACCTCGAATTGGAATGCGTCGAGTCCGGCAAGCGGCGCAAGGTGACGGTGACCAGCCGCGAGCTCGATGCCTACGCGGCGGCGGTCGCGGAGTGGAACGAGAAGCTGCGGGTGGAATGCGCGCGGCGGGGGATCGGTTTCACGCGGACCTTGGACACCGAGGCCTTCGATGAGGTGATCCGCGCGATCTTGCAGAGGGGAGGGCTGGCGGCGTGAGAGCTCCACGGAGGGGAGTGTCGAGCTCCTTGCTCGACATGACTACGGACAGGCGCTTTCCAAGCGCCTCGCGGCCGGATGCACGGCAGGCATTTTTCGAGCGGCAGGATGCCGCCCGACCATCGTCATGTCGCCTTGAAGGCGACACTCCACTCGCCGTCGCGCCATGAACTTCACCAGCCCAGCCTTCCTCTGGATGCTCGCGGCCCTGGCACCGCTGGCTGCGGCGTATTTCCTGAAGGTCCGGCCGCGGCGCTTTCCGGTGAACGCGCTGTTCCTGTGGGAAAAGATCTTCCAGGAGAAGAAGGCCTCGTCCCTTTTCCAACGCCTGCGCGACCTGTTCTCTCTGCTGATGATGGCCCTCGCGCTCGGGGCGATCGCCCTCGCCGCCGCCGGCCCGCGGCCCGCCAAGCAGGACAAGCGCGACCTGCTGGTGGTGATCGACACCTCACCGTCGATGAAGGCGAAGTCCGGCAACAAGGATGGCATCGAAGCCGCGAAGGACCGCGCCCGCGACATCGTCCGCGCCCTCAACGGCACCCGCCGCGCCGCGCTGGCGACGGCCTCGGGCGAACTCGATTTCCTCAGCCACGCCAGCGACTCGCCGAAGGATCTCACCGATGCCATCGCGCGGCTTTCCGCTTCCGACACTCCCGTCGGTCCGGCCACCGTCGCCGCCCTCAACTCCTGCGCCCGCGGGGCCGGCAGCGCCGGGCGGGTGCTGCTGATCACCGACGGCAATCCCGGCTGGGACGGGCTCGATCCTTCCGTGGAAGTGATGCGCCTCACCCCCGCGCCGCCGAATGCCGGTTTCATCGCCGCCGATCTCGACCGCAAGCCGGGCACCACCCGCGGCGCGGTGTTCTTCTATCGCATCGCTTCCTCGGTGACCCAGGAAAGCAGCGCCGAACTGGAATTGCGGCACGAGGAAATGGGGCTCGCACGCTTGGTGCCGGTGACCTTGAAGCCCGGCGAGGAAACCAGCGACACGCTGGACATCGACGACGCCGCGCCCGGCCGCTGGACCGCGGAGTTGAAGTTCCCGGACGCCCTGGCCACCGACAACAGCGTCGCGCTCGGCCTGGCGGAATCGAAGCCGGTGACGGTGAAGATCTCCGCGCCGGAGGCCTACTTCTTCCAGCGCTGCGTCGAAGCCTTCTCTCTAACAGGCGGGCTGCTCGCGCTGGCGGAGAAGGACGCCGACGTGACCATCGCGCAGGGCAGTCCCTCGCCCGATGCCCGGCAGATCGTCTTCGCGCCGGCCGGCGAGTCGCCGTTCTGGAGCGGCGGTGCGGGGGAGATTGAGGTGCTCGCGGCGGAGTCGCGGATTCCGGATCATCCGGCGGTCAAACACCTCGCGCTCGAGGCGATGCGTTTCGAAGGCGCGCGCGACGTCACGCCGGTGGCCGGGGCGCTGGTGCTCGCCGTTTCGGAGTCGGGCAAGCCTCTCATCTGGAAAGCCCGCGCCGAAGGCCGGGACGCGCTGGTGGTGAACCTGGATCCGGCAAAGGGCGACTTCTTCTTTTCCCCGGCCTTCCCCGCGCTGGTCCACGGCGCGGCGCTGGATCTCAGCGGCCGCGGGCCGGCCTTGCGCTCGGCGCATCCGACAGGTTCGCGCTTGAATGCCGGCGGTGCGGTGACCGGGCCGGATGGCAACAAGCTCGCGGCCGGCGATTTCACCGTGGCGAAGATCGGCCACTATCTTGCGGAGACCCCGGCGGGTTCGCGTTGGTTCGGTGGGGCTTTGTTCGAGCGCTCCGAAACGGTGCTCGATGGTTCCGGACCCGTGGATTCGGGCGCGGCGGTCGAGCGTGGGCATCCGTTCGCGTTCTGGCTGCTGATCGTGGCGATCGCGCTGCTGGCGGCGGAGTTTTTCCTATATCACCGGAGGAAGGCGGGATGATGAAGACTCCCTCAAGTGTAGCGGCGGTCTATGACCGTCGCTGGCTGCGGCGAACGAAATGCGACGGTCATAGACCGCCGCTACATTACGATTTCTGATGGAACTCCTCACCTGGATGCCCCTTCTCGGCCTGGCGATTGCCTTGCCGCTGTTCTATTGGATCTACCGGCGCTCGCTGGTGGATCGCCCGCCGGCGATGAAGCTCGCCGCGGCGGTCTGCCGCTTGCTCGCGTTGCTCTTCCTGCTGCTCGCGCTGTGCCGGCCCTTCTTCACGCGGAAAAGCGACGATGTCCACGTGGCCTTCCTGCTCGACGGCTCCGAGTCGGTCGATCCCGGCGAGATGCGCCGCGGGATCGCGGAGATCAAAAGGTCGGTCGAGGCCCTGAAGTCCGGCGACACCTGGTCGCTGTTCCTTTTCGCCCGCGAGTTGAAGCGCAGCGACTTCGAGCAGGCGGAGAAATTCATCGCCGAATGCGAGGCCGGCCGCGGGGATGCCGCCTTCCGCTCCGCCACCGACCTCGACGGCGCGCTGGCCGGCGCGCGCTTCGATCTTCCGGCGAATCGCGGGCGGCGGCTGGTGGTGCTTTCCGATGGGCTGTTAGAAACTCCGGTCGGTGCCGCCGCCGAACGGCTCGCCGCGGAGAAGACCGACCTGCGCTTCGTGAAACTCGGCTCGCTCGACAAGCCGGAAGCCGCGGTCACCTCGATCGAAGCCGGCACGCCGCTGGCTTTCGAAGGCGAGATGGTGCGCTTCACGGTGAAGGTCTCCTCGAACCGCGACATGAACGCGAAGCTGCGGCTGGTCCACCGCGGCGTGGCGGTCGCCGAGCAGGCGATCACCCTGAAGGCGAAGGAGGAAACCGCCTGCCACACCGAAGTCCGCATGGTCACTTCCGGCGACACCGTGTGGGAGGCCGAGCTGGTGCCGGACGACGACTGGTTCCCGGCGAACAACCAGCTTTCGATGACCCTGCCGGTCCGCGGCAAGCCGCGCATCCTGGTGATCCATGAGAAGCCCGCGCAGATGCGGCCCTTCGAGCGGCTGATGCGCGAGCAGGACGTCACGCTGGAAACCCGCGGCGCGCGCGGCCTGCCGGATTCCTTCGAGGAGATCCTCGCCTTCGATGCCATCATGCTGGCCGACGTGCCCGCCACTGCGGTCTCGCCGAAGCAGATGGCCGCCTTGAAACGCTATGTCACCGACTTCGGCGGCGGGCTGATCATGACCGGCTCCGAGAACACCTTCGGCATCGGCGGCTATTTCAAAACGCCGGTGGAGGAAGTGCTGCCGCTCGTTTCGCGCTTCGAGAAGGACAAGGAGAAGCCCTCGCTGGCGATGGTGCTGGTGCTCGACAAGTCCGGCTCGATGTCAGGCCAGCCGCTCGAACTCGCACGGCAGGCCGCCAAGAGCGCGGCGGAGCTGTTAGGGAATCAGGACCAGATCGCGGTGATCGCTTTCGACGACCAGCCGCAGCTCGTGCTCGACCTGACTTCCGCCGCGAACCGCGCGCAGGTCGCCGCGGCGATCGACTCCATCGCGGAAGGTGGCGGCACCAACATGCAGCCGGGAATGGTGCAGGCGCGCGACATCCTGAAGGGTGCGAACGCGAAACTGAAGCACGTGATCGGCATGACCGACGGCCAGACCGATCCTTCGAATCTGGTCGAGCTGTCGCGGGAGATGGCGGACTCCGGCATGACCGTGTCCACCGTGGCGATGGGCGGCAGCGCGGCGGGCGAGCTCCTGTCCGCGATGGCCGATGCCGGCCGCGGCCGCTTCTATCAGGCGGACGCGATCGAGAACGTGCCGCAGATCTTCACCCGCGAGACGATGCAGGCCTCGCGCTCGGCGATCAAAGAAGACCTTTACGAACCGGCCGGCGTAACCGAGCATCCGATCATGGCGGGCTTCGAGAACGCCGCCTTCCCGCCGGTGCTCGGCTACGTCATGGCGCGGCCGAAGCCGACCGCGCAGGTGCTGCTGGCCGTCGAGTCCGGCGACCCGCTGCTGGCGGTCGGCAAGTTCGGCCTCGGCACCGGCGTCGCGTTCACCGGCGACCTCACCGAGCGCTGGGGCAGCGAGTGGCTGGCCTGGCAGGGTTGCGGGAAATTCTGGGCGCAGGTCTTCCGCGGGATCCTGCGCAAGGAGGAGTCGGTGGGCATCGAGGCCCGCTCGGAGCGCGAGCGCGGTCGCTGGGACATCGACGTCCGCGCCACCGACGATGCCGGCCGGCCGCTGGCGGCGGTGCCCTGGACCGGCAACGCGCTGGATGACAGCGGCAAGGAGTTTCCGGTGAAGATCGAGGAAAGCGGGATCGGAAGGTATCGCGTTCGTGTCGATCCCGGCGACGCCCCGCGGCTCACGCTGCGGTTGCACGATCCCGAGCGGGGCAAGGTCAAGACGCTGCGCTGGGAGCGCGGTTATCCGGCGGAATACCGGCTTTCCGGGGAGCCGGATCCGGCGCTGGCCAAGGTCGCGGGCTTCGACGCAGCCGCGCCGCGGGCAGGCATCCCGGTGGTGCGGGTCCGCAGCAGCGCGCTGCCTTGGGCTGGCCTTGCGGCGATCGTGTTCATGATCGCAGGGATCGTGCTGCGAAGAGTCTAGAACCCGGACCGCGGGTCTTTCCCGGGCCTTCGTAGCTTTAGCGAATAGGGCGGTCCTCCGAACGGTTGCAAAGCCTCCGCCGGCCCTTCGAGTCCGCATCGCCGAAGCGTCCCGCAAGCATGGACGACATTTCCCGTGGTCTGACGGAGCATGATTTCAGGCCCTCGAGGAAATTCTCTGGATCGGGTGTCCTCGTCACTCGATACCGTTCGTCGTAGATAGGAAGGGATTCTTCATCTCTACCGGGTCCATTCCACCGCCACTCGAACCGCACTTCCATGAATCAACCCACGTTCCTCCTGTGTCTTGCCGCTTTCGCGTCACTCGTTTCCTGCCAGACCACCAGCAACCAGCACGCCGCCTGTGCCGACATGCCGCCCTACCGGGGCTCCGCCGCTTTTGAACGGATGAAGACCCTGGTGGGCAAGTGGCAGGGGGAATCGCCGATGATGGGCAAAATGAACACCGAATTCCGCCTCATCGCCGGGGACTCCGTGATCGAGGAGCGCTTCGCCGGCGGCACGCCGATGGAAATGCTGAGCGTGTATCATGACGTGAACGGCAAGCTCACGATGACCCACTACTGCATGCTGCGGAACCAGCCGCGCATGAAGCTGGTGAAAAGCACCGCGGACTCGCTGACCTTCGACCTGGCGCCGACGCCCGGCCTGGATGCCGCGAAGGACAAGCACATGCACGGCGCGACTTACACCTTTCTGGACGAGAACCACTTCAAGCTCGAAGGCGTGTCGTGGGAGAACGGGAAAAGCACGCCTTGTGGCCCGCCGGTCGTCTTCACGCGCCAGTAAATCCGCGGAACCCGAACCCTTGAACCACCCGCCGCCATGCTGAAGAAGATTCTCATCGGACTCTGCGCCCTTGTTGCCGGCATCATCGCCGCCGCGTTGCTGAAGTCGCCCGAATTCCGGGTCGAACGAAGCCTGGTCATCGACGCGCCTGCCGAAAGGCTCTTTCCCTGGTTCGACAACCACCGGAAGTTCAACGAGTGGAACCCGTGGGCGAAGATGGATCCCGAAGCGAAGAACACTTACACCGGCCCCGAATCGGGAACGGGTGCCGTGGCGAGCTGGGACGGCAGCAAAGTCGGCAAGGGTTCCGCCACCATCATCGAGAGCAAGCCGAACGAGCGGATCGTCGAGCGCATGGACTGGCTGGAGCCGATGGCCGGCGTCAGCACCGTCGAGTTCACCTTCCGGCAGGAAGGCGAAGGCAGGACAGAGGTCACCTGGGCCATGTATGGCAGGAACGAGGGCCTGATGGCCAAGGTGGCGAGCCTCTTCATGGACTGTGAATCGATGTGCGGTCCGGAGTTCGAGAAAGGTCTCGCCGATGTCGCAAAACTCGCAGCAAACCCATGAACCCACCCAACACCTCCGATTTCCTACTGCTCTCCCGCGGGCAGTGGGACAAGAATTGCAACAAGGCCGAGATCGAGACCGCGATCGGGAAGTTCTATGCTTGGTACGAGGCCAACCTTGAAGCCGGCCGCTTCAAGCCGGGTTCGCGTCTCACGATGGATGCCGCGCTCGTCACCCGCGAGGGCATCCGCACCGACGGACCCTTCGCGGAGGGCAAGGAGGTCATCGGCGGATACTGGATCATCGTCGCGGAAAGCCTCGCCGCCGCGGCCGCCCTCGCGGCGGAAAGTGCGGTCCTGGCGTATGGCATCCGCTATGAGATCCGGCCGCTGGAGTCCGAGCGCGGATCCGCCTACCGTCATACGAACGAAACACCCGACGCATGAATCCGAACCACCAGCAGTCGACCGGGGAGCACCTGCTTCTGATCCGCGGAACGCACTGGAACAGCAGTCTTTCCCCGGCCGACCTCCAGCGCGTCATGACCGATTTCTACGGCTGGGTGGAAGGCCTGCAGACCGGGGGAATCCTGCGCGCCGCGCAGCCTCTCATGGAGGAGGGACAACTGGTCACCGGCGCTCAGCGCCTGGTCACCGATGGCGTCTTCGCCGAGTCGAAGGAGGCCATCGCGGGCTATTTCCTGCTCGCCGTTTCTTCCACCGATGAAGCCGTGAACCTGGCCCGCGCTTGCCCGATTCTCGCCTACGGTGCGCAGATCGAAGTGCGCCCCGTCGCCGACCTCTGCCGCCCGATGGCGGACGTGAAGGCATCGGCCGAAACCTCTCGTAACCCAACCGACCCCTCGACATGAAAACACCCGGACAATACGTTGACGGCTTCCTGCTTCCGATTTCCCCCGCCAATCTCTCCGCTTACCACGAGGTCGCCGAACGGGCTGCCAGCGTGTGGATGGAGCATGGTGCGCTCCAATACACCGAATGTGCCGCGGACGATCTCGCCACCGATTTTTGCCGCTCATTCCAGGAGACGGCGGGTGCCGGCGCCGAGGAGACGGTCGTCTTCGCCTGGGCGGTCTTTGCGGATCGCGAATCGCGCGATGCCGCTAACGCGAAGATCATGGCCGATCCGCGCATCCAGGAGCTGGGAGTGAAGACGGATCCGCTCTTCGACTGCAAACGTATGGCCTTTGGCGGCTTTCAAGTCATCGTTTCCCACTAACAACCCGACCTCATCATGAACGCAAAACGCAATCCCGTCGGCTGGTTCGAGATCTATGCATCCGACATGGCCCGTGCCCGTGCCTTCTACGAAACCGTGCTGGGCATCCAGATGCAGCCGCTCCCGAACCCCGATGGCATGGAGGGCGGCTTCGAGATGCTGATGTTCCCCTCCGACATGGAGAACCAGGCCCCGGGCTGTGGTGGCACCCTTTGTCGCATGGAAGGCTTCACGCCCGGAGCGGGCGGCACGCTCATCTACTTTTCCTGCGAAGACTGCGGCGTCGAGGCATCCCGGGTCGCGGGCGCGGGCGGGCAGGTCTTCAAGGACAAGACCTCCATCGCCCCCTACGGCTTCATGGCCCTGATCCTCGACACCGAAGGAAACATGGTCGGGCTGCATTCCATGAAATGATTCCGTCCATGAACACCCACACCATCACGCTCCATCGCGTGCTCAAGGCCGGCCCGGAACGGATTTACAAGGCGTTCCTTGATCCCGATGCCCTCAGCCGCTGGCTCCCGCCGCACGGATTCCTGTGCAAGGTGTTCCATCTCGAGCCCGAGGTCGGCGGCACCTTCAAGATGGCGTTCACGCAGTTCAGCAACGGCCAGAGCCATTCCTTCGGCGGGGAATACCTGGAGCTAGTGCCCCACGAGCGGATCCGCTACTCCGATGTCTTCGACGATCCGAACCTTCCCGGCACGATGGAGGTGACGGTGGAATTGAACGCGGTCTCCTGCGGAACCGAACTCCGCGTCACGCAGGCCGGCGTGCCCGGAGTGATCCCTGCGGAGATGTGCTACCTCGGCTGGCAGGAATCGCTGGGATACCTGGCGCAACTGGTTGAAGGCGGCCCGCCCGCGGAGCAAGCATGAGAGCCGTGCGAGGTTGAAGAAAGAGAGACTCATGAGTTCGTCGGGCGAGCGCAATGCCGGTCGGGTGGCGGACGATTTGTTCCGCCGCGAAGGTGCCCGGCTGGTTGCCGCCCTGGCCGGACATCTCGGCACGCACCGCTTGCAGCTCGCCGAGGACGCCGTCCAGGAAGCGCTGGTGCGAGCCTTGCAAAGCTGGCCCTACCGCGGCATCCCGGACAATCCCGCCGCATGGCTCACGCAGGCGGCGAAGAACCTGACGCTCGACGCGTTGCGCCGCGAACAGACATGGCAGCGAAAGGAAGCCCGGATCACCGCCGAGCAGGAGCGCTGGCTCACGCAGGACGAGCCTGCCGTAGAGCAACCCATCCCCGATGACACGCTGCGCATGCTCTTCGTCTGCTTTCACCCGCAGCTCTCCATCGAGGCGCAGCTCGCGCTGGCCCTGCGTACCGTCTGCGGCATGAGCCCTGCGGAGATCGGCGCGGCCTTCCTCACCAGTGAGGCGGCCATCGCCAAGCGTCTCGTGCGGGCCCGGCAACTCATCCGCGACCTGCGGCTGCCCTTTGCCGTGCCCGACGCCGGCGAGCTTCCAGGGCGGCTCGACGGCGTGCTTGCGGCGCTCTATCTGCTTTTCAACGAAGGCTACAAGGCCTCGTCCGGCGACCGCCTCATCCGCGAGGAATTGTGCCATGAAGCCATCCGCCTCGCGCGGCTGTTGGGCGCCCATCCCGCCACGTCGCAGCCTGCGGCGAAGGCCCTTCTCGCGCTGATGTGTCTCAACGCCGCCCGTCTCGGCGCGCGGGTCAACGAATCGGGGGAGATCGTCCGGCTCCATCATCAGGACCGGAGCCGCTGGGACCTCCGCCTGATCGAGGAAGGGATTCTTGCCCTCGGTGCGGCGGCGACGGGCGACATCGTCAGTCCCTATCACCTCGAAGCCGGCATCGCCGCCTGCCATTGCCTCGCCCCGGATGATGCCGGCACCGACTGGCCGCGCATCCTCGGGCTTTACGACCAGCTCCTGGTTCTGAAGCCCACCCCGGTCGTCGCCATGAACCGCTGCGTGGCCCTTGCCCGCGTCCAAGGTCCCCGCGAAGCGCTCGATGCGCTCGAAGGCATTCCCAACCGGCACTCGCTGGAGGCGCAGCATCTCTACCACGCCATCCGCGCCAGCTTCATCGAAAAGCTCGGCCAGCCCGCCGAAGCCCGCGCCGCTTACCAGCGCGCCGCCGACCTCGCGCCCTGCGAGGCCGAGCGGGAGTTTCTACAGGGAAGGGCAAGCGATTCCATATCATGAGAAAGCAGGCCGGTCGAGCCGGAGGCATTGACCGGCCGGCTGCGGCTCAAGCTCCGCAGCCTCAATCTTCTAATCTCCTGATCTCCCAATTCCCTTTCAAAGTCACCCCAAAATCCCCTTCACCACCTTGCCATGGACATCCGTCAGGCGGAAGTCGCGGCCTTGGAAGCGGTAGGTGAGGCGTTCGTGGTCGAGGCCTAACAGGTGGAGGATGGTGGCCTGGAGATCGTGGACGTGGACCTTGTCGGCGGTGACGCTGAAGCCGAGTTCGTCGGTCTCGCCATAGGTGAAGCCGCCCTTCACGCCGCCGCCGGCGAGGAAGATCGAGAAGGCATCCGGGAAGTGGTCGCGGCCGAGGATGGTGCTGCCGGCGGTGCGGCCTTCGCGGAAGGGCGTGCGGCCGAATTCGCCGCCCCAGACGATGAGCGTGTCGTCGAGCAAGCCGCGCTGCTTGAGGTCGCGGATCAAGGCGGCGACCGGCTTGTCGGTGCGCTTCATTTTCTCGGTAAGGCCACCGCGGATGTCCTCGTTGCCGTTGGTGCCGTGGAAGTCCCAGCCCCAGTCGAAAAGGTGGACGAAGCGCACGCCTTGCTCGAGCAGGCGGCGGCCGAGCAGGCAGTTGTTGGCGAAGCTGGAGTCGCCGGGGACCGCGCCGTATTCCTCCAGCGTGGCTTTCGATTCACGCGAGATGTCCATGACTTCCGGCACGCTGGCTTGCATGCGGAAGGCGAGTTCGTACTGGGCGATGCGGGTGGCGGTCTCGGGGTGGCCGAGCTGGCTTGCTTGCTCCTGGTTGAGGTCGCGCAGGGCGTCGAGCGTCTTGCGGCGCAGCGCTCGGTCCATCCCCGGAGGGTCGCCGACGTAAAGGACCGGGTCGCCCTTCGAGCGGCATTGCACGCCTTGGAAGACCGAGGGGATGAATCCGGTGCCCCAGCAGCTCTGGCCGCCGCTCGGTTGCACGCCGCTGCTGATCAGCACGACGAAGCCGGGCAGGTTCTCGTTTTCCGAACCGAGGCCGTAGGTCACCCACGAACCCATCGACGGCCGGCCCTGGCGCGGCGAACCGGTGTAGAGCAGCAGCTCGGCGGGGGCGTGGTTGAACTGGTCGGTATACATCGACTTGATCACGCACATCTCGTCGGCGATGCCGTGGAAGTTCGGGATCGCGTCGGACATCCAGATGCCGCCTTTGCCGTGCTGCTTGAAGGTGCGAGGCGTGCCCATCAGCTTCGGCGTGCCGGCGGTGAAGGCGAAGGTCTTGCCTTTGACGAACTGGTCGGGCGAGTCCTGGCCGTCGCGCTTCACCAACTCCGGCTTGTAGTCGAAGAGATCGAGGTGCGGCGGTCCGCCCGACATGTGGAGGTAGATCACGCGCTTCACCTTGGCCGGTCCGGGCGCGGGACGGGCGGCGAGGGGATTTTCGCTCGGTTTGCCTTGGGCGAGGGCCTGCAGGGCGATGGCACCGAGGCTGAACTGCCCGGCATCGCGCAGGAAATGGCGGCGGGTCAGGTGCTGGAGATGGTCGAAGCGAGGGTTCATGGGCGTCACCGTTTGAGCAGGGTTTCGTCGAGGTTGAAAAGCACACCGGCGACCGCGGTCCACGCCGCGAGTTCGGCGGGATCGGCACCGGCCGGCAGAGGGCCGATCGGAACGGTCGCCATCTCGGCGGCCTTCTTGGGATCCTTGCGGTAGTCGGCGAGCAACTCCTCGCGCAGATCTAACAGCCGCTTCAGCTCCGTGTCGGACGGCGGCCTTGAAAGCACGCGGCGGAAGCCTTCGCGGATCACCTGGTCCGGCGGCGAAGCCTGGGCGGTGAGGCGGCGGGCGAGCGCCTGGGCGGCTTCAACGTAGACCGGGTCGTTGAGCAGGACGAGCGCCTGGAGCGGCGTGTTCGAGCGGTCGCGGCGGACCGTGCAGACCTCGCGGCTCGGGGCATCGAAGGTGGTCATCGACGGGTAGGGGCTGGTGCGCCGCCACTCGGTGTAGAGCGCGCGGCGGTACTGGTCGCCGCCCGTGCTGGTTTGCCAGTCGAGCCCGCCGCCGAAGGCCGCGGAAAGACCGAGCGCGGGGCGGACCGGGCGGACCGAGGGGCCGAACATCACCGGCGACAGCAGGCCGCTGGCGGCGAGCGCCTGGTCGCGCACCATTTCGGCGGTGAGGCGGACGCGGGGACCACGGGCGAGCAGGCGGTTGTCGGGATCGCGCTCGGCCATGCCGGACTCGATCTTCGACGACTGGCGGTAGGTCTCCGACGTTACGATGAGCCGGATGAAGCGCTTGATGTCCCAGCCGCTGCGTACGAGATCGACCGCGAGCCAATCGAGCAGTTCGGGGTGGGTGGGCGCGTCGCCTTGCGCGCCGAATTCCTCGCTGGTCCGCACGATGCCGATGCCGAACAGCGATTCCCAGTAGCGGTTGGCGATGACGCGGGCGGTCAGCGGGTTGGCGGGATCGACCAGCCAGCGGGCGAGAGTCAGTCGGTTCTTCGCGCCTTCTTCCGGCAGCGGGAGAATCGCCATGGGCGTGCCTTCGGTGACCTCGTCGCCATGGGTCAGGTAGTTGCCGCGGAGGTGGACGTGGGTTTTGCGGCGCTTGCCTTCCGGCAGCTCGCGGAGGATCGGCACGGTGCCCGGTTGGATCGCGGCGAGCTGCTGCCGGAGGTCTGTTAGAGACTTGCGGTCGGCGGCGCTTTCCGGGGCGAGTTCGCGGAGGTAGTGCTCGGTGACGCGGGCCTTTTGGGCGGCATCGCGCTTCTCCGCGGGCAAGGCGAGGATGCCGGCGAGTTCGCGCGGGATCTCGGTCAGGCGTGCGGCGGCGGGATGGCCGGTGGCGCTGAGGCGAAAGCGGCCGAGCGTGTGGTTGGTGTGGGGCGATTGCTGTTCGATCGTGATCCGCAGCGTGGAGCCGGCCGGGATCTCGACCGGCGCGGCGGTGGCGAGGACCAGCGAACGGGCGACGCCGTGGCCGCCGCCGATCGCCCAGCCGGCTTGCGAGCCGCGGGGTTTGGCGGTGCTGTTAGAAAGCACGCGGCTCTCATCGAAGTCGGGCTGCACGAAGTCCGCGGAGGCGGCGGCGAACGGAATCTCGCGGGTGCCATCGAGGCCGAAGGGGATCTCCGCGGCGGCGGGATTGCCGGACTTTTCCCAGACCGGCCGGCGCTGGGCATCAAGCGCGACGATGCGGAAACCGGCGAGGCGCTCGGCGGCTTCGCTGCGGTTCCAGACGACGATCCGGCTCACCGGGTGCCCGGATTTCAGGTCGACTTCCCACCACGGATCCTCGGTGCCGATGCCGGTGTGGGCGACCGATCCCTTGTCGTAGGCACCCGCCGTGTTGCCGTCGTTGGCACGGGATGCGGTGGCGTCGGCGTAGGTGGATTTCTGGGAGGCGGTGCCTTGGGCCGCCACGTTGACGCCTTGGCTGAAGACCTGGACTTCGGCGAGCTGGAGCAACTTGTCCTTGCCCGGCAGTTCGATGCGGACGAAGCGGACCTGCGGTTCCTTCGCGCTTTCGGGCGGCGTGAGTTCCGCCTTGATGCCGCTGATCACGAAGTTGCCCGCGGCGTGGCCGGGGCCTTTGTTCGGGAGCGAATCGTGGGGCAGTGCTTCGAGGCGGAGCGCGGTGAGGCTTTGCGCGGCGGGCGAGGGGATCTCGATGACGTAGCTGTCTTTCGCGGCCGAGGTGGCGACGGAGACGGTGCCGTCCGCTTCGCGGGTCATCGCGAGGCCGGCTTGGGATTTCAGGGTCGAGGGCGTCAGCGTTTCCCATTCGAGCGACAGCGGGAACTGGTTCGCCCACTGGTCGGCGGCGGCTTGCAGGGCGGGCGCTGGATTCTTGAAGCGGGCCTCCACTTCGGCGATGCCGGCTTCGAGCTTGGCGCGCTGCGCTTTTTGCTCGTCGCTGAAGAAGCTAAGCACCGGCGCTTCGTCGCGGCGGTCGGCGTCGGCGGTGTTGTTCAGGAAGGCGAACATCCTGAAATACTCGGTGTGCGTGAGCGGGTCGTACTTGTGGGTATGGCACTGCGCGCAGGCCATCGAGGTGCCCATCCAGACGGCCATCGTGGTGTTCACGCGGTCGACCACGGCGGCGGTGCGGAATTCCTCGTCGTTGGTGCCGCCTTCGCTGTTGGTCATCGTGTTCCGGTGGAAGGCGGTGGCGATGAGCTGTTCCTCGGTGGGGTTCGGCAGCAGGTCGCCGGCGATCTGTTCGATGGTGAACTGGTCGAAGGGCTTGTTCGCGTTGAAGGAGCGGATGACGTAGTCGCGGAAAGCCCAGATCGAGCGCGACGGGTCGTCGGCGTAGCCCGCGGAGTCGGCGTATCGGGCGAGGTCGAGCCACTGGCGTCCCCAGTGTTCGCCGTAGGCGGGGGAGGCAAGCAGGCGGTCGACGAGGCGCTCGTAGGCGTCGGGCGCCTTGTCATTCACGAAGGCATCGACGTCCGCCGGCTCCGGCGGCAGGCCGGTGAGATCGAAGGACAAGCGGCGGGCGAGGGTGGCGCGGTCGGCTTCCGGCTGGGGCTGCAGCTTCTCCTTTTCGAGGCGGTCGCGGACGAAGGCGTCGATCGGGTGGACGCCCGGCTTCGGCGGGTCGACGGCGACCGGCGGCTCGTAGGACCAGTGTTTGGAGTATTTCGCGCCGCTTTTGATCCAGTCCTTGAGCAGTTTGACCTCCTCGGGAGTGAGCGGGCTGCCGGATTTCGGCGGCGGCATGATCTCGTCTTCCTCGGTGGCGATGATCCGGGCGATCAGTTCGCTTTGATCCGGATGACCGGGGACCACGGCCGAGCGGCCGCCCATGTCCTCGAGCGCGCCTTCCTCGGTGTCGAGGCGCAGGCCGGTGCCGTCGCGCGGGCCGCCCTTGCGCTCGGCTTCGTCCGGGCCGTGGCATTTGAAGCAGGCATTCGAAAGGATGGGCCGGATGTCGCGGGCGAAGTTGATCGACGGTTCTTCCGCCGGGAGCAAGGCGGGCAGACCTGCCAGGAGGGTAACAAGGGCAGCGGAGTCGCAAGAGCGGCGCGTCATGAGTCGGGTGGGATCCGGATTGATCGGGAAATCTGCGCAATCCTGCCGGGAACCGCACGACGAAAAACGCGGAACCGGGCGGCTTCCTTGCAAACCGGTGATCGGCCCGGCTTCAGACGTCCGGCCAGTCCCGCACGTAGCGGTGCTGCGCCGGAGTCTGCGGCGACCTGGGATGCCGCGAGGACTTTTCCATGTTTTGGAAGTAGCGCCGCTGCACCTCGTCGAGCGCCTCGCGGTCGCTCAGGCCTTTTTCTCTCAGCCAGCAGCCGATCACCGTGCCGGTGCGGCCGATGCCGCCCCAGCAGTGGACATAGCAGACCCGTCCGGCCTCAAGCTCGGTGCGGATCCGGTCGAGGATCCCCCGCATCACGGCGGGTGCGGCAGGAATGCTCATGTCCGGGATCTCATGGGCAAAGCGCCGGAGTTCGTGGGTTTCGAATTCGGCGAACGCGGGTTCGTAGGGTTCGAGTCGGTCGACCGGGGTGGTCAGATCGATGAAGCTCCGCACGCCTTTCGCGATCAGTTCTTCCAGGCGGTCCGCGGTGATTTCCGCCGCGAAGCTCCCCGGGTATTCGCCGGCGAACAATCCTTCCTGAACCTGGTAATGCTGCACCTTCTTCACGGGTTGAGCATGGCCGCTGGATTCGCCCGTGGAAATTCCATTTGCACCCCGGGTCTTCCGCGGGCATGGTCCGGCCGTCAGTCACAGGGGGCGTACCGGTTTCGACGGGATGTTCGAAGTGCTGGCTGCACGTGGAGGTTGATCGGCTGGCCTCCTAAAAAGCCGCTCAAAACAATAAATGCAGACTCTAACGAGCTCGCACTGGCTGCTTAATTGACAGCCACGCCTGAACCCCGACGCCTGTTGAGGGGAACGGCGAACACTTAACAGGCTGGCCTTGGGATCGGGGAACCGGAGACCTTGGCGAGATTCAACAGGATCCTAGGAAAGCGGACGCCGCCGACGGGCCGAAGCTCTCCGAAACACCAGACCGTCGGATAAACGTGTAGATGCCCGCGTGGAAGATGTCTCGGACAGGGGTTCAACTCCCCTCGCCTCCATTCTTTCCCATCCCGGATCGAGCCAGTGCTTGGTCCGGGATTTTTTTGCGGCTGGATTCGGGAGCGCCGGCTTCAGCCGGCATCGTGGAAAGGGCGGGAGGCGTCCGGGAAGCATCCCCGACCAAGCCAAGCCGGCTGAAGCCGGCGCTCCGCCTCCGGCAAGCTGTCGCCGTTCATCCTTCGCGCTCCCTCCGCGATCCCCGCGCCCCGGCGGCCTGCCCTTCGTAGCTTTCCTGGCCTTCCTAGCCTTGGCGAAGAAGGCGGCGAAGAAGGGTTCGTTCGACTCTTTCTCAATCTCCCCGTCACCCCTTCCCGATCACCATTTCCATTGCCCGGACAGCGACTTCGCGGCTAACGTGGTCCCCATCGCCATGTCCGAGAATCCCGCACCGCCCGATCTTCCGCGCCGCAAGTCCTGCCTCGTGCCGGTGCTCATCGGCATCATCGCCGTGCTGCTGGTGGTCATCGGGCTGATCTGGTGGAACAACCGCGCGATCAAGCCGGTGCAGCTCAGCGCCGAGGAAAAGGCGGCGGTGGAGGCGAAGGTGGAGGCCTTGCAGGTCGAGGCGCCCGCGACGCCGGCGGAACCGAGCTACGAGAAGGGCAGCCGGGAGATCGTGCTGACCGACCGCGAGCTCAACGGCCTGCTCAACGAGCACACGACCTTGGGCGACAAGTTGAAGTTCGAACTCGGCACCGATGCGATCAACGCCCGGCTTGAAAGCGACCTCGATCCCGACCTGCCGGTGGTCGGCGGCAAGAAACTGAAGGCGCGGGCACGCTTCACGGTGAAGACCGAAGGCGGCGTGCCCAGCCTGGTGCTCGAGGATTTGACCGTGTGGGGCGTCTCGCTGCCGAACGACTGGCTGGCGCAGTTGAAAGGGAAGGATTTGCTCGGCGAGATCCTCGGCGGCGGCAAGGGTGGCCAGGTCGCGGGCATCGAGGAGATGAAGGTCGAGCCCGGGAAGTTGAGGATCCGGCTGAAGGAGTGAGATCCTCCGCCTGAGACTCGGTGGCGACCCGCAGCGGATTTCCAAGCCGCCTGCAGGGGCATGAGTCGCGGCCGCCCCGGATTTCCGGTTGGTTTGCGATTGTCACATCCGCTGAAAATTTCGGCTTTTCCGCCGTGGAGGGGACGGGTAGACGCGACCGTTGCCATGAAGCCCTCCTACCCCTCCCGGGGCGGCCTCGTTGTCGGTATTCCGACCTTGGTCGCATTCGTTTCCCCGCTCTCCTCCGCGCCGGTCGTCTGGGACAATTCCAACGCCACCGGGGCCTGGTCCACCGGGGCGAACTGGGACACCAATGTCGAGCCGACCGCAGCCGATGATGTGACCTTTCCGCTCGGCCTCGGGGGGACGATCACGACCACGACGACCGAGAACGCGCTGAGCCTGACTTTCAACGATGCTTACACCCTCTCCGGGGGAACGCTCGCCCTGGCCACCGGCAATAGCATCAGCGTCGCGGACGGGGTGACGGCGACGATCAACAACGCGCTCAACATCACCGGCGGGCTTTCGAAAACCGGCACCGGCACGCTGGTGCTCGGCGGGTCCAATACCAATCCCGGCGGCACCGTGATTTCCGCCGGAAAGATCCGCGCGGCGAATGCCGGGGCGCTGGGAACGACCGGCATCGTGACCACCGTCAACGGCGGCACGATTCTGGAAGTCGCGAGCGGTATCACCCTCGACCGCCCGATCACCCTGATGCACGGCGGCACGGTCGCGGGCCTCGGCACGGCGACCAGCAACGGCAAGATCACCATCAATGCCGCGGCGACTTCGGTCACGCTGTCGACAGACCAGGCGAGCGACGTTTTCTCGGTCGGAAACGGCGCGAACGATTTGACCGGCGGATCGCTGGTCGCTGGAACCACGGTCATCGGCATCGCCGGACCGGGCGCGGTGCGGCTTGGTGCTGCCAGCGATTTCGACGGGTCGTGGAGCATCCCGTCGGGGCGGCTCGAACTCGGCGCGGCCGCCGCCTTGGGCGACCAGGCGGGATCGTCGGTGACGCTGTCCGGCGGCACCCTTTCGGCCCGGCTTGCCACCGCGACGACGTTCACCGGTCCGGCGGGGAACCTGATCGTGACGGCGGACAGCGCGCTGATCAGCGACCGCAGTACGGTCGGCGCGGGAGTCACACACACCTTGGGCGTGCTTTCGATGGGCTCCAACGCGCTGACCGTGGCGCCCGGCGCGAACGCGACCAGCGTCACCGCCGGGATCGTCCTGGGAAATGTCACGCTGACGGGCAATCCGACCTTCGCGGTCAACGACAGCGGCGCGACCAACGGCAAGCTGACCACCGGTTCGCTGGTCGGCGGCGCGGTGGCACGGACGATCACCAAAACCGGCGCGGGCGATCTTTCCATCACCGGCGGCTCCACCGACCTGCCCTCCGGTTCCACCTTCACTTCCAGTGGCGGCGGCACGATCGAAATGCTGTTCCCCAATCTCGGCGCGGCCGCCACGGTCGCCGTCTCCGCGGCGCAGAATCCCTTCGGCGAGGCCTCGATCTCGGTCACCGGCGGTTCGCTCCGCCTGCTCGCCGATGGCTCGGGAACCACGGCCGTGCAGACCTATCAGGTGCCTGCCGCCATCACCCTCGGCGGCACCGTTTCCCTCGATCCCGACCGCCGCTCGGGCTCCAACACCAGCAAGACCTTCGAGCTTCCGGGCATCACCCTCGCCGCGGGCACCACGCTGGAAATGGCCGGCGACAATACCCACGGCGTCCGCCTCACCGGCCCGCTCGCGCTTTCCGGCGATGCCATCCTGAAAGGCGTCGACACCGCGTCGAAAGACGGCCTGCTCACCCTGAACGGCGGGATCGCCGGCGGCGTGGGCGACGATCTCACCGTCAACGGCGGCACCAGCCCGATCAATCTCACCATCGCCGCCAGCTCCACCTACGGCGGCGGCACCGTGATGAATGCCGGCAACGTGACGCTCAACGCCGCCAGCGCCTTCGGCACCGGTCCCACCACGCTCAACGGCGGCTCGCTGGTCGTGAACACCGACGGCGCTCTGAACGGCACCGTCACCGTGACGGGCGGAACCCTTCGCGTGAACGACACCAACGCGCTGGCCGCCAACCCGGTCACCTTGAACGGGGGCACCCTGGACTTCCGCAACAACACCACCGCGACCATCACCACCGGCACGCTGACTGTCAGCGGGACCAGCGGCATTTCCATCGGCAACAACGGCAGCGGATCGTCCCAGACTTTCGATTTCCCGCAGCTCGATGTCTCGGGCGACACGGTCCTCACGGTCACGCCGGTGACCACGTCCTTCGTGCCGAATTTCCTGAGCATCGACCTTGCCGGAAACCTGACCCTTTCCAACACGAACACCGCCCGTGTCCAGACGATCACCGAGGATGCCTTCCCGCGGACCTTGATCAAGGCGGGCATCGGGACGTTGGAAATGGAGGCCGCCAGCAGCCACAGCGGCGGCACGGAAGTGACCGCCGGCATCCTGCTCGTCGAGAACGCCGGCGCACTGGGCAGCGGCGCGTTGACCCTGGGGGCGACCAGCGGAACGGCGACCGCCACCGCTCAGTTCAATTCCAGCCTGACCGTCCCTAACAACCTTGTCGTCCGCAGCGGCGGCTCGGGCACGCTGACTTTCGACGCCCCGGCCGGCGGCGTGACCTGGAATGGTGGCCTTTCGCTTCAGAAAGGCGTGACCGTGGACAACGGCAGCGCATCCGTCCCATCCACCTTCAACGGCGTGATCTCCGGCACCGGCACGATCACCAAGATCAGCGCCGGCGAGATCGTCCTGGGGAACGCGGCGAACTCTTTCACCGGCACCCTCGCGATTAACGACGGCACGCTTTCCGTGGCCTCCGACGGCGCGCTGGGCGACCCCGCGAACGGCGTGACGCTGGCGGGCGATGCCGTGTTGAAGATCGACTCCACTTTCGCCACTTCCCGCACGATCACCTCCGGTGGCACCACCAACAGCGTCAGCGTGAGCGGCGCGAACGAGTTCACCGTGAATTCCCCGCTCGGCGGAGCCGGTAGTTTCATCAAAAGCGGCACCGGCATCCTGACCATTGCCCCCGGCGTCGACAGCAGCGCCCGCAGCGGGGCGACCAGCGGCGTCACCGGCGGCACCCTGCGCGTCCAGGGCGTGAAAAACCTCAGCGACACCGGGATCCTCACGCTCAATGGCAGCTCCGGCACCATCGAGTTCCTGCTCGATGCCGACACCGTCTTTCCTCACCCGGTCACCGCGGACGGCACCGGCACGCTGCATGTCGACCGCGCCATCGGCGGCGTGGCAAGCAACGGCCGCCACACGCTGGGCACGCTCGGCATGGTATCGGGAACTCTCACCGTCACCGGTGCCAACGGCTACGGCCTGAGCTTCGGCGCGGCCACCGTTTCCTCGAACAACACCATCACCAACAACGCTCCCGGCGCTCTTCGCATCGCCTCCTTCACCGGCAATCCCGGCAGCAGCAACCTCTTTGTGACTTTCGCCGGGAGCGGCGACATCGAGATCACCGGGGCTATCACCGAAGGAGCCGGCACAGGCAACTACGGCATCGGCAAGAACGGCCCCGGCACCTTGCGCTTCGGCAGCTCGGTCACGGAGTTCGGCCGCTTCGCCACGATCCAGGACGGCACGCTCGATCTCAACGGCCTGACCTATCCGGTCAGCGATTTGAACCTCGGCGGATTGGCCTCGGTGTCCGGCGCGACCATCGTCACCGGCGCGTCCGGCTCGCTGGTCCTCGGGGGCGACGTGTTCTTCGACGCCATCACCACCGGCCAGGCCGGCGCACTGTTGAGCGGGAACCTCGACCTCGGTGCCGCGTCCCGCAATTTCAACATCGAGAACAATGCCACCGCCGCGGCCGACTTCACCATCGATGGTCCCATCGGCGGCAGCCCCGGTGCCGCGATCCTGAAATCCGGTGCCGGAACCCTGCGTCTGGCCGGCGCGGGAAATACCCAGCCTGGCCTGGTCTCCGTCACCGCCGGGGTGCTGGAACTCGCGAAGTCCAGCGGCGACGCCATCGGCGCCGGCGGGCTTGCGACTTCTTCCACCGGTATCGTCCGGCTCGCCGCATCGGAACAGATCTCCAACTCCGCGGCAGTCTCCATCGGTGCCGCCGACGAGTCCTTCCTCGAACTGGCGAGTTTCACCGAAACCGTCGGTCCGCTCACCATCACCCAGAGCGATGCCAACGACTTCAGCGGCGTGAAGACCGGCGCGACCGGCACGCTCGTGTTGAACGGCAACCTGACCTTCAACAACAACGCCAACAGCACCGGCACCGATGGCCGCGAGGTGCTCATCACCGGCACCGGCAGCGAGTTCACGCCGGCCACCGACGGCACGCTCGACCTCGGCGGCGTCACCCGCACGATCCACGTCGCCACCACCACCGTCGGGGCCAACGAGCCGCGGTCGAACGCGACCATCGAGACGCGGATCATCAACGGCGGCATCCTCAAGACCGGCCCGCGCACGCTCAACCTGACCAATCCCAACAACACCTTCGCCGGCGGCCTGCAGATCGCCGGCGGCACGGTGAAATCCGGCGGCGGCAGCTCGCTCGGGCTCGGCCCGGTGACCTTCACCAACGGCGCGGGCGTCGCGGCGGGGCTCGACTTCGGGACGCTCACCGGCACCGTCGCCGACGCCCTCGACCTCGACGGGGCCGGCGACGTGACCATCACCTACTCGGCCCTTGCCCCGAATTCGCTCGTCTTGAGCGGCGGGATGTCGATGACCGGAAACCTGATCTTCGACGTGGTCAACGGCGGCACCAATCCGGGCGACAGCGCGGTGCTGGACGTCACCGGCTTGCTCGACGACGGCACCGGGACCGCCGGGGTTACGAAGATCGGAAACGGCACCCTGAAGCTCGCGGCAGGCAACACCTTCAGCGGATCGACCACGATCCAGAAGGGCATCCTCTCGGTCGCGGCAGACAGCGCGCTGGGCGACACCGATGCCGCGCTGACCCTCAACGGCGGCTGCCTCCAGACCGCGGCCTCGTTCAGCACGCCGCGCGACCTGCTGTTCGGAACGGGCGGCGGCAGCGTCCGGGTGGACAGCCCGGCGCTGCTGGAAGTGGCCGGCGATGTCACCTGGAACAGCGGCACGGCCGCGTTCTTCGGCTCCGGCAGCACCGTGCTTTCCGGCACGACCGCGGGCACCGGCGGCGATCTGCTCCTGGGCTCTCCCACGGCCTTTGCCACCGTGCCTTTCTCGAGCAATGTCGGCCTTCGCCACGTGCTCTCGCTGCGCGGCAGCAGCGCCTTGCCGGCCGGCAACCTGAGCATCACGAACTTCGGCGTGCTGGAACTCGGCAGCGGCAACTTCACCCGCGCCCTCGGCACCGGCCCGGGCGAGGTGCAGCTTCCGACTTCCGCCGCCGGCGGCTGGGCGGCCCATGGCGCCGACCGCTCGGTCAATCTCGGCGGCACCGGCGTGGCCGTCGTCTGGGGAACGCAGTCGCCGCCCTTCCTCGCCGTCGGCTCCAGCACCGGCGACCTGGTGCTGGGCAGCGCGACCGGCACCCACACGGTGGACTTCCAGAATCCGATCGAGCTCAACAACGGCGCGACCTCGTTCTTCCGCGACCTCGTCGTGAACGATGGACCGGCCGCGATCGACGCCCGGATTTCCGGCGGCATCAGCCAGTCGGCCGATCCGAACCTGACCTTCACCTCGCTGGATTTCGAAGTGACCGGAACCCTCGACATCAGCGGGCCGATGAGCGGCGAGATCGGGATCGACAAGCTCGGCACCGGCACCGTGATCCTCAGCGGCACCAACACCTTCTTCGGTGACCGCGCGGTCTACGAAGGCACGCTGCGGATCGCCGGCAACGCGAGCTGGGGGACGCCCCAATATGTTTATGTCGAAACCGGCGCCACGCTCGACGCCTCGGCGATGACCACGCCCATCACCATCGCGGCGGACGAGTTCATCAGCATCTACGGCAGCCTGCTCGGCGACGTCGCCACGCCGGGCTACTTCGAGGGCAACGGGTTGGTCGACGGCAACGTCCACGCCCAGGCCGGGGCCTATGTTTACCCCGATTTCGACGGCCTCCTCCAAGTCACCGGCGATTTCACCCTGGATGCCACGGCTTTCATGGATTTCTACCTCGACAGCCTGGTGCCGCAGACCGGCTTCAACCGCATGCGGGTCGGCGGGACGGTGAATCTCGCGGGTGAGCTCTTCATCTCGGTGGACCCCACGCTGGTGGAGAACGACTCCGCGGTGCTGATCCTCAACGACGGCAGCGACCCCATCACCGGCACCTTCGCCGGCTTGCCGGAAGGCGCGGGCATCCCGATCGGCAACGGCCTGGCCTTGCAAGTCACCTACCTGGCCAACGGCGACGGCGGCGCGGTCGGCAACGATTTCGGGGTGACCGTGGTGCCGGACACCTTCAGCACCGACCTGGCCTTGAGCGTCGATGCCCCGCTGGCGGTGGATTTCCTGTCGAACTTCACGGTGACCTACACGGTCGAGAACCTCGGCCCGGCCAACTCGACCGGGAGCACCCTGAACATCCCCTTGCCGGGGAACGCGGTCTTCGTCGGCTCCACGCCGGCCGGCACCGTGAATGCCGGGACGCTCACCATTCCGGTGCCGGCCGTCGCCCTTTCGGCCACCACCACGGTCACCGTGCAGTTCACCGCACCGGCCACCGAGGCCGCGATCCTGGTCGAGCCTCTCCTCACGGCCAGCGGCATCGATGGCAACGGCTTCAACAACGAGGCTCCGAGCATGACCGCGGTCATGGCCGGCGGCTGCCTGACGCTCGCGTCGTTCGTCGTCGATGAAGTCAACGACGAGCTCAGCCTGGGAATCGATACCATCCCCGGCGTGAGTTACGTGCTCCAGCGTTCCACCGGGCTCGACCTGTGGGATGACTACTGGTTCTTCGAGGGGGACGGAGGCGTGGAGACCTTTGTCCTGCCGATGAGCGAGCCGCGGGAGTTCTTCCGCTTCAACATCGTGCCCTACGGTGGTGGCGGCGGCGGCGGCGAGGTTCCCCAGTGAGGGACTCCGCCTAGCCCGCAAGATCGACAAAGTGGCGGCGCGAGGAGAGCAGGTGCTTCCTCATCGCGTCGGCCGCCTTGTCGGGCAGGCCGGCTTCGATCGCGTCGAGGATCTCGCGGTGGCCGGAAATCACGGGGCTCGACCAGTCGCCGTCGCCGCGGTTGGCCTGGGCGTAGGCGATGCAGCGCTTCTCCAAGGCTCCCAGCAGGATCGAGTAGATCCCGTTGCCCGAACCACGGGCGATGGCGAGATGGAAGGCGATGTCCGCCTTGCTGAACTTGTCCTTGGTGCCGCGGAGCTTCTCCATGCTGTCGAGAATACGCTTCAACTCCTTGATCACCTGTTCGCCCGCATTCTTCGCGGCGAGGCGGGCGCACTCGGTCTCGATCAGGATGCGGAAATCGATCAGCTCCAGGAAATCGCTGTCCTCGACCAGCGCGGAGTAGCTCTCCACCGCGTTGCCGAGCGACTCGAGGCTGGGGTCGGCGATGTAGGTGCCGGACCCTTTCAAAGTGCGCAGCAGTCCCCGGCCGCGGAGCTGCTGGATCGCCTCGCGGATCACCGTGCGGCTGACGCCGAAACGCTCGCAGTATTTCTCCTCCGAGGGCAGGCGCTCGCCCGGCGGCAGCTTGCCGGCCAGGATTTCCTGTTCGAGTTCACCGGCGATCTGGGCGCTTCGTCGTTGCACGCGGCAAGCCTAGGCCGGTCGCCGCGCTCGCTGCCAGTGGAAACCTGACGACATTCCCGGATGACGTCCGCCGCCCGCTGTGCATGATCCGCCCCATGCTCCAGACCGGCATTCTCAATCCCCAGCTTCTCCACCTGATCGCGCGGATCCGCCATACCAACACCCTGGTCATCGCCGACTGGGCCTTCCCCTACTGGCCGGAGATCGAAACGGTCGACATCTCGCTGACCAAGGGCATTCCGAACGTCCTCGACGTGCTCGAACTGCTGAAGCCGAACTTCAAGATCGGCCGCATCTGGCAGGCGGAGGAGTTCCTGACCACCAACCCGCAGGAGACGGTGGACGCGTTCGCGAAGTCCTTCGGCAGCATCCCGCTGACCCGCGAGCCGCACCTCGAGTTCAAGAAGCGCGTGCCGAAAGCGATCGGCCTGATCCGCACCGGCGACCCGACCGCCTACGGCAATCTCATCCTGGAATCCGAGTGATGAAGACCGCCGCTGGAGATCACACGGCATGTGGAGTGCGATGGCATGACATCGCTTTGGCTGGGGGTGCGGTCCGCCACTCTCGCCAGCCGCGGATCGGCCTCAACGGCAGTCCGGGGCCAACACTTGAGGCGACCCGCCCCCGGAGCCAAAGCTGCGTCGTGCCGCAGCACTCCATATTTTTCCGCTGCGCAGCCACACTCGTTCATTCTCTAGTGCCACGATGAAAACCGCCGTCACCCTCTGCCGCGTGCCGGAGTCGGCCGCCGGGCCTTTCGTGTTCCATGATCCTCTCGACGCCGGCTTCGCGAAGGCCGCGGCGCTGGGCTACGATGCCGTCGAACTTTTCCTCGAAGGCCCGGACGCGCTGCCGGTGGAGGAAATCCAGGCGCTTCAAAAGCAGCACGGCCTCGCCATCGCCGCCGTCGGCACCGGCGCGGGCATGGTGAAGCACGGGCTGTCCCTCACCGATCCCTCGCCGGAGAAACGCGCGGCGGCGCTCGATTTCGTGCTCCGGATGATCGATTTCGGCGGCCGTCTGGGCGCTCCCGCCATCCTCGGCTCGATGCAGGGGAAGTGGGGCGGCCCGGTGACCCGCGACCAGGCGCTGGATTTTCTAACAGCCGCGCTGAAGTCCGCCGGCGAGGCCGCGGCACATCACGGCGTCCCCTTCATCTACGAGCCGCTCAACCGCTACGAGACGAACCTCTTCAACCGACTCGCTCCCGCCGCGGACTACCTCGATCAACGCGGCCTCACGAACATCGTCCTTCTCGCCGACTTGTTCCACATGAACATCGAGGAGCGCGACATCGCCGCCGCACTGCGCGAGGCCTCCCGCCACGTCGGCCATGTCCACTGGGCCGATTCCAACCGCCAGGCGATGGGCCTCGGCCATACCGATCCCGCCCCGATTTTCGCCGCACTACGGGAGATCTCGTACTCCGGCTATCTCTCCGCCGAGATTTTCCCGCTGCCCGACTCGGATACCGCCGCGAGCCAAACGCTCAAATCACTTTCCACTTCCCCATGAAAGCCATCCAGTTCACCCGTCCCGAGGAGATCAACGTCATCGACCTCCCCGAACCTCCCGCGCCCGGCCCCGGCGAGGCGCTGGTCCGCACCCACCGCATGGGCATCTGCGGGACCGATCTCTCCGGCTATCTCGGCAAGATGCCGTTCTTCTCTTACCCGCGGATCCCCGGCCACGAGCTCGGGCTGGAGGTGCTGGCGACCGGTGAAGGCGTGACGAACGTGAAGGCCGGCGACAAGTGCTCGCTCGAGCCTTACGTCAACGACCCCACGTCGCCGACCAGCCTCAAGGGCTCCTCCAACTGCTGCCCCGGCGTGCAGGTCCTCGGCGTCCACCAGGACGGCGGCTTGCGCGATTCGTGGATCGTTCCGGCGCGCAAGCTCCACCCGGGCAACGATCTTTCCTACGACCAGCTCGCGCTCGTCGAAACCCTGGCCATCGGCTACCACGCGGTGCAACGCGGCAATCCCAAGCCCGGCGAGACCGTGCTGGTGATCGGTGCCGGTCCGATCGGCCTGGCTTGCCTGGAGTTCCTCAAGCTGATGGACGTGAAGGTCGTCATCATGGACATGGTCCAGGGCCGCCTCGATTTCTGCCGCGACCGGCTCGGTCTCGGCAACGGGATCCTCGTGAAGGGCGACGGTTCCGAACTCGCGGCGCTGGAGCAGCTCACCGGCGGCCAGCTTGCCGACGTGATCATCGACGCCACCGGCTCCGCGGTGTCGATGTCCACCTGCTTCCAGTTCGCCGCCTTCACCGGCCGCGTGGTCTATGTCGGCATCACCACCCAGGAGCTGAAATTCCCGCACGCCCCGGTTTTCCACCGCCGCGAGCTGACGCTGCTGGCGTCGCGCAACGCCTTGCCGAAGGACTTCGGCGAGATCATCGGGCTGATCGGGGAAGGCAAGATCGATACCGACGCGTGGATCACCCACCGCCTCGCCTTCGCCGACGTGCCGACCGGCTTCGCCCGCTTTACCGATCCGAAGCTGGGCGCGATCAAGGTGATCATCGATCTTTGAAAAGTGGCTGCGGCATCCCTGCCGCAAGCCTTCCACCGTCATGAAGATCATCATCGCCGGCGTCAGCGGCAGCGGCAAAAGCACCGTCGGCAAGCTGCTGGCGGAGCGGCTCGGCTGCGAGTTCGCCGACGCCGACGATTTTCATCCGCCGGAAAACATCGCGAAGATGAAGGCGGGGATCCCGCTCGACGACGCCGACCGCGCCGGCTGGCTGGAGGCCCTCGGCAAGCATCTCGCGAGCCGCGAAAACATCGTCCTCGCCTGCTCGGCCTTGAAAAAGATCTACCGCGACCGCCTGCGCGAACTGGCCGGGCCGCTGCGGTTCTTCGTCCTCACCCTCGATAGGGACTTGCTTTTGCAGCGAATGAAATCGCGGCAGCACTTCATGCCCGCCAGCTTGCTCGACTCGCAACTTGCCACGTTGGAACTGGGCGATGACGTGACGATCGTTCCGAACACAGGTCGCGTCGCGGAAGTGGCAGACCTGCTGTCGGGAGGGGTTTAGCAGTGGTCCCGCGGTGGAATCCGGCTTGAAACCTTCCATGCAGCAACCCGCTTCCTTCGCTTGGGGGCAACGACAAGTCGCACCCGGTGCCGGTGGAGAGTTCTCGCAAGCCCTCCGGGAAATGACATAGTCATATGCTAACTTGCCCGTGAAAACCTTCCAATTCCTCCGCCTGGTTCTTTTCCTGATCCCGGCCCTCTTTCTTGGCTCGGCCCGTGCCCAGACCTTCCAAGGCTTTTCCTACACCACGGACGGCACGTCGGTGACGATCACGAGTTTCTCCGGGGCACCCACGGCCCTCGTCATTCCCGCCCAGATCGAGGGCTTGCCGGTGAAAACCATTTCCGGCCTCGGCTCGGGTTCTACCTTCAGTCCGCCGCGATCCACCGTGACGTCCATCACCATCCCGGAAGGCGTCACGACCATCAGCGGCAATGCGTTGAGGAATTTCAAATTGCTCACGAGCATCACCATTCCCCACTCCGTGACGAGTCTGGAATCCGGCGCGCTTTCCGGATGCACGGCCCTGACTTCCGCGGTGCTTTCCAACGGGCTCACCGTCCTCAATTCCACCTTCTCGGGATGCACGGCTTTGACCAGCGTTGCACTCCCCGGCGGAGTGACCACCCTCGATTCCACGTTCTCGGGGTGCACCAGTCTCTCCACGGTCGTCCTGCCGCAGAGCGTCACCACGCTCTGGGGAACGTTCCGGGATTGCACCAGCCTCGTGGCCATCGAGATCCCGGACAGTGCGACGACCCTCTACCGGACCTTTACCGGCTGCACCAGCCTCACATCCGTGACCCTGCCCGCCGGTCTCACTGAAGTCGGGATCCAGGTCTTCGCCGGCTGCACGGGTTTGCTGAACATCGATTTCCTTCCGGAGGGCCTGCTCACCATCCGCGACGGTGCCTTTCTCAACTGCAGCGGCCTCACAGAACTGGCATTCCCGGCCAGCCTGAAAACGATCGGCGCGTCGGCATTCCAGAATTGCACCGGGTTCACCTCCCTAGTGGTGCCTGAATCGGTGACCCAGATCGGCGACGGGGCGTTCTGGGGTTGCCAGAGCGTTACCAGCTTGAGCATTCCGGACCGCTTCCTCGCTTCCCTGGCGAACCTCGGCCTGGACTACAACGCTCAAATCGCCACCGACGCGCTGATCACGGGCATTGCCAACAATCTGGCCAACAACCCGGCCTTTGTCACGAAGCTCGCCAACGAGATCATTTCGAAGACCGGCCACTACGGGCTTTCCACGCAGGCCGACATCACGGCACTCGCCGGCATGACCCCCCAGACGGTCCGGACCGTCCTCGCCGAGATCGCCGCGGAGCAACCGCCGGCCCATGCCATCACCAGCGATCTGACGAGCCTGAGCGTCAGGAAGGGCAAGTCGGTGCAATACGCGGTCACCACGAACTTCAACGCGACCGCCTTCTCCGCCGTCGGTCTCCCTGCAGGACTGGAGATACACCCGACCACCGGCGTCATCACGGGCAAGCCGGCCGAGGTCGGCACCTACAGTGTATTCCTCCATGCCGGAGTCCCCGGAGGGAGCGTGGTGAGCAGCGCCAAAATTTTCGTGGTGACGCCTTTTTTTCGGTGAAGTGCCTCACGCGTGGCGGGGATTTTCGAGTTGGAACCGGAGGCGGAAGCGATTCCCTGTAGCCCCGATGATCACCGCACGCGTTCGCCTTTTTCTCCGTCTCCTCGTTAGTCCGCGGAGGTTCCGCGGTGGATTCCAGATCGCGGCTTTGGCCGGCGTGCTCGGTCTTTCCTCCTGCGCCGTCCGGCCGGTCGAGCCGCCGCCCGTCAGCGGGCCCTTGCCACGGGTGATCTCCACCGGCAAGCCCGACCCCTACACCCGCACGGCCCAGACCGCGCCGGATGTCTTCGCGATGCAGACCGGCAGCCGCCTGTTCCGCAAGTCGGGCGCTCCGGCGGTGGATCTGGTCGGCGTGGCCCACATCGGGAGCGCGGACTATTACCAGCGGGTCAACCGCCGGCTGGCCCAGGCCGATCTGGTGCTGTTCGAAGGCGTGACCGATGCCGAAGGTCCGGATCCGCTCGACTTCGGTCCGGACGCGCTGGTCAAGGCCCAGTCGAAGTCCGGCTACGCCCGGCTTGCCCGAAGCGTCGGCCTGTCCTCGCAGGGTGAGAACATCCGCTACGAACGCCCGCGCTTCCGGCGCTGCGACCTGACCGTCCAGGAAATGATGCGGCTGCTGGACGAGGACATCGCCCGCGGGGGCCGCACCGGGGAGGAAGCTGCCGCGGCGAAGCGGCAGATGCAGTCGATCAAGAAGATGCTCGGCGGCGGATCGCTGCTGATGAATTCCGCCCTCGGGCTGGTGAAGGTCAGCCCTCCAATCCGGGCGCGGGTGAAGCTCGAAATGGTGGGCGTCGGCAACAGCGCGAGCGGCGAGGAGGAGATCGCCCCGCGGCTGAGGCGCTTGATCAACGAGGACCGCAACGAGCACGTGATCCGCGAGCTGGCGTCGATCCTGCGCAAGGAGCCCGGCCGCCGGCGGATCGCGGTGTTCTACGGATCCGGCCATCATGCCGACCTGGAGCGGCGGCTGCGGAAGCTCGGCTACGCGCCGGCGGGGCCGGTGCAGTGGGAAAGCGCGATCACCAGCAGCCCTTACGCCGACGGCATTCCGGAGCCGGAGGTCCGGGAGATCCTCGAAGGCGGTTGATCGGGGGTTGCGCGGCCCGCGGCGGCTGGCGAAGCTCCTCCCGTGCGAAGCATCCTCATCACCGGCGGGAACGGCGGCCTCGGCCTCGGGATCGGCCGCTATTTTCTGGAAAACGAGCCGGACGCGAAGGTCTGGCTCGGCGTGCGGTCGAACCGGGCGAATGCCGACGCCCTCGCGGCGGAGTTCCCCGGTCGCTGCGAGACCGTCGATCTCGAAGTCACTTCCAACGAGAGCTGGGAAGCCGCGGTCAAAACCATCCTCGACACCGACGGCCGCCTCGACGTGCTGGTCAACAACGCCGGCCTCCACCAAGACCACTTGCTCGCCTCGATGCCCGACGAGGCCTGGTCGTCGGTGATTTCCACCAACCTCGACTCCGTCTTCCTCGGCTGCCGCGCGGTGATCCGCCCGATGATGGCGCAGCGCTTCGGCCGCATCGTCAACATCGCCTCGCTCAGCGCCATCCTGCCGCCGCTCGGCCAGACGAACTACGCCGCCGCCAAGGCCGGTGTGGTCGCGCTGACGCAGACGCTGGCCAAGGAGGTCGCCCGCGCCGGCATCACGGTGAACGCCGTGCTGCCCGGCTACATCGCCACCGAGGCGCTGTCCCACATGGACGAGGAAGCGGCCAAGCGGGCCAAGGCGGGCATCCCGATGCGGCGCTTCGGCACCCCGGCCGAAGTGGCCTGCGCGGTGCGGTTTCTGGCTTGCCACGATGCCGCCTACGTCACAGGTTCCGCCCTGAAAATCGACGGCGGCATTTTCTAACAAGCTCACCATCATGGCACAAGGCGCGGAACTCCGGCAGAAGATCAAGGAAACGATGGTCGAGGAGCTGATGCTCGACTTCGATGCGTCGGAGATCGCCGATGAAACGCCGATCTTCGGGGCTGGCGGCCTCGGGCTGGATTCGGTGGATGCCTTGCAGCTGGTCGTCGCGATCGAGAAGCATTTCGGCCTGAAGATCGCCGATGCCGAGAAGGCGAAGGGCGTGCTCCAGAGCGTCGAGACCATCGCCAAGGCGATCGAGGAGAAGGGATGAAGAAGTGGCTGCTGTTTGCCGCGAAACTGCTCTTCACCGCGGCTTGCCTGTGGTGGGCCTTTTCGGGGCAGGACTTCAGCAAGTCGCCGCTGCTGCGGCCGTCGGAACTCCGCTGGGAATGGATCGCCGCCGGGATCGCGCTCGGCGGGCTCACCTATTTCATCTCGGCGGTGCGCTGGTGGATCCTCCTGCGCGCCCAGGGCATCCGGGTTTCGCTAGCGCGGGGCTTCGAGCTGACCCTGATGGGCGAGATCTTCAACCTGGTCACGGTCGGCGGCGTCGGCGGGGACGCGGCCAAGGTCTTTCTCCTCAACCGCCAGCATCCCGAACGCAAGCTGGCGGTGACGATGTCCCTGATGGTCGATCACCTGGTCGGGCTGGTCGCGATGTCGCTGCTCTTCTTCGCGGTGACCGCCGGACGCTTCGACGCCCTGGAAAACCAGAGCGCGATGGGCAAGGGGGCGATCCATTTCGGCTGGGTGTTCTTCGGCGGCGGCCTGGCGCTGATCGCGCTGATGTTCGTGATGGCCAGCCCCTGGGTCCACGGGCGGATCCACAAGCCGGGCCGGGAGATGAAGTGGGACGTCCTGCGGCGGGTGCCCGAGATCTACGATGTCTATCGTAAGAAATGGGGGCACGCCCTGCTCGCCCTGCTGGCGAGCGTGGCCATGCTGCCGGTGGAGTATTCCATCTTCTGGTGCGGCTTCCATGCGATCGGCCACGCGGAGAACCTTTGGACGGTGATCTGCACCACGCCGGTGGTCGAGGCGATCAGCGCGCTGCCGCTCTCGGTTTCGGGGATCGGGGTGCGGGAAAAGACCTTCGAGGTCCTGATGAAGGACCTCGCGGGCATGCCGGCGGAAGTGGCGGTCGGCGGTTCGCTGATCGGCTTCGCCTGCCGGAACCTGGTCTGGTCGCTGGTCGGCGGCCTGCTGTTCCTACGCCCGTCCGACCGGACCTCGATCAAGGCGATCGAGGAAACCACCCACGAGGAGCCATGAGCGAGGAGTCCGCACTTCCACCGTCCGATCCCGGGCTGGCGCTTTGCCTGTCCTCGTCGTTCTTCGGCTACTACGCGCATCTCGGCCTGCTCAGCGCGATGGAGAAGCGGGGCTTGCGGCCGGGGCGGCTTGCGGGAGCTTCGGCGGGAGCCTTGGCCGGCGGCTTGTGGGCGGCGGGGCTGCGTGGCGAGGAGTTGGCGAAGATCATCTACGACTTCCACTTCCTGCGCGCCTTCTTCGACCTCGGGGCCTTTTTCCGGCTGCCGGGCATCGTCACCGGCATCGCGGGGGCCGGGTTGCTGTCGGGCGTGCGGATGCGGCGCTACCTTTCGCGCTGCATCGGCGAACGGCGGATCGAGGACCTGAAGAGCCCGCGTTTGGAGATCGCGGTGTCGAACCTGACGCGGCAATGCCCGGAGGTCCGCGACCACGGGCCGCTGAACGAGTTCATGATCGCGAGCTGTTCGATGCCGGTGCTGTTCCAGCCGCAGCGGATCGGCGGCGAGGAATTCCTGGACGGCGGCGTGGCGAACGAGAGTCCTTTTGATCAATGGCTGGACGACCCGACGGTCCACACCATCGTGGTGCACCGCATTCGCCACACCTCGGAGATGGGCGGGCTGCCGTGGCGGACGCCGGGCGCGATCCTCGGGGCCTGCCATGGCGTTGCGGCGAGCGAGCTGCACCGCCGGCGCTGCGAGCAGGCGGAGGCTTCGGGCAAGCGGCTGGTGTTTCTGGAGACCGGGCATGAATGTCCGGGCTTGCTGCACCGCGGGAAGGCGCGGGGGTATTTCGCTGCCGGGGAGAAGACGGGGCGGGAGTGGGGCGGGTTGGATTGAAGCCGGAGGGCTGCGCCCTTCTCGGACTCAGAGATCCACCATGCAGGCGTCCTCGCGGCGCTGGCGGCGTTTGCGGCGGAGGCGCAGGACCAGCGCGACGATGCCGGCCAGCAACAAGCCGGCCGCGGCGTGGGCATACCACGGGATCGGCAGCGCGGCTCGGAAGCGGGTGACCAAGGGCCGCTTCAGGGCCTCGCCGAGGGTCGCCTTCCACACAAGGGTCTTGCCGCCGTTCTCGGTGCGGGTCGCGTTGGATTCCTTCGGCGCTTTCGGCAGGTGGATGATGTATTCCAAGCTGCGGTCCCGCCGGTCCTCGGCACCGATCGCCAGGCTGGCCAGTCCGAGCGCCTCGCGGACCTTCACGGTGCGGGTGAAGTCGATGTCCAGTCCGCGCAGCTTCACGACCACGGTCCCGGCGATGTTCCCGGCGGCGTCGGGCAGCTCCTGGAAGGCCTCGCTTTCCTGCAACTCGAGCAGCGAGAGCATGGAGTCGGTGGAAAGCTTCACCGCGATCCTCGCCTCGCCGGCGGCGGTGCTCACCTTCACGTCATCGAGGCGGACCTTCGGCTCGGTGGCGACCAGCTCGCGCACCTTTTGCTCCAGACCCGCGATTCCGCCGCCGAGCAGCAGGGCGGACTCGGGGATGGTGTAGTTCAGCTCCGCGCGGCCGGAGCCGTCGCGATGGATCCAGACTTCCTCGCGGATGTCGAAGCAGGCGCCCAGCAGGAGGCAGGCGAGCGCCGCGAGCAGTCGGGAGAAAATGGCGGGAAGCTTGCGCATCGGGGAAGCCGGGGCCACGCTCTAACCGCGATGCAGCGAGTTGTAGAGCCCGAAATCATCGATCAACTGCCGCCGGATCATCCCGACGTGGCCCGCAGCCGTATCGACCTCAAGGTGATCAATTTCCTGATGGGGAACGAACGCTGGATCGCCCGGCAGGTGCGCGAGTTCCCCGAAGCCCGGGCGAAGGGCGTGTTGGAGATCGGCGCGGGCGAGGGAACCCTGCTCGAGAAGCTGGCGAAGGCGCATCCCGGGATCCCGCTGAAAGCCTGCGACCTCGCGCCGCGGCCGCCGTGGCTGGAGGAGCGGATCGCTTGGGACCAGCGCGATGTCTTCGAGTGCCTGGCGGGTGAGTCCGGCGGGATCCTCGCGGCGAACCTGTTCCTCCATCATTTCGAAGAGCCGGAGCTGAGGCGCTTCGCCCCGCTGATGCGGAACTTCGAGGTGATCTGCATCAACGAGCCCTTCCGCACCGCGCAGACGCTGATGGATGCGAGGATCATGCTGCCTTTTGTCGGCCGGGCGACCAAGCACGACATGGTCGTCAGCATCCGCGCCGGGTTCGTGCCGGGCGAACTGCCGGAGTTGTTAGGTCTTGCGTCCCCGGAGTGGCGGGTTCGCGAGGAAACCAGCTGGCGCGGCGGGCTGCGCGTGCTAGCGTCCCGGACTTGAACGGGACGGTGACCATCGCGGGCGGCGGATTGGCGGGGCTTTCCCTGGCCTGCGGCTTGCGTTCGCGCGGCGTGGCGGTGGAGGTCCACGAAGCCGGGAGCTATCCGCGGCACCGGGTCTGCGGGGAGTTCATCTCCGGGGTGGAAGCGTCGACGCTCGATGCGCTGGGGATTCGCGCGGACTTCGGCGACGCCCTGCTGCATAGCGGCGTGGCGTGGTTCCGCGAGGGCCGGAAGATCCACGAGGACGTCCTGCCCGCGCCGGCACTGGGGATTTCGCGGCACCGGCTGGACCTGCGGCTGCGCGACCGGGCGATCGCGGCGGGGGGAATCGTCCACGAGCGATCCCGGCAGCTCCGGGAGCCGCGCGAAGGCCTGGTCTGGGCGGCGGGGCGGATCCCGCAGCGCGGTCCGTGGATCGGGCTGAAGTGCCACTTTCACGATCTGGAAATGGTGGCCGACCTGGAGATGCATCTGGGGGCCAACGGTTACGCGGGACTCGCGGGCATCGAGGACGGCGGGGTGAATGTCTGCGGGCTCTTCAAGGTCGACCGCAGCCGTCGCGCGCCGGGGCCGGAACTGCTGCTCGACTACCTTTCGGCCGGCGGGAACCACAAGCTGGTCGAGCGCTTGAAGGCGGCGCGGGCGGACGAGGTGTCGTTCAGTGCGGTCGCGGGCTTCGAGCTGGGGCGGCAGGAGATCGAGGATGACTTTTGCGCGATCGGCGATGCCGAGAGCATGATCCCGCCTTTCACCGGCAACGGCATGAGCATGGCCTTCCAGTCGGCGGAGGTCGCGCTGGATCCCTTGGAGCGCTGGAGCCGTGGCTCGCATCCGTGGGAAGCCTGCGTCGCGGAAATCCGCCGCGGCTTGCGGCAGCGCTTCCACCGCCGCCTGCGGGTGGCCTCGGCGATGCATCCGGTGCTGCTGCGCCGCGGCGGCCGGACCTTTCTCGAAGTGCTGGCGCGTTCCGGCGCGCTGCCTTTCCGTCCTTTGCTTTCCCTTGTCCGCTGATGTTCCTCGAATCGATCGCCTCCGCCGTCCCGCCGCACCGTTTCACCCAGCCGGAGTGCCTCGAAGCGCTGGCTTCCACCCCGGCCTTCGCGGCGTTGAAGCCGCGCTCGCGGACGATGATGGAGAAGATCCTGGGCAACGGCGCGTCGGGCATCGCCACGCGGAGCTTCTGCCTGCCCGAAATCGCGCCGGTGGTCGGCCGCGACGCGCAGCAGCTCAACGAGACCTTCGAGCGCGAGGCCCCGCGGCTGGCGGCGGCGGCGCTGGTGCCGGCCTTGGAAAAGGCGGGGATCGCGGCGGCGGATCTGGACGCGCTCTTCATCTGCACCTGCACCGGCTACCTCTGCCCCGGCGTGACCAGCCATGTCGCGGAGTCGCTCGGACTACGGGAAACGGCGTACTTGCAGGATCTGGTGGGCCTCGGCTGCGGCGCGGCGATCCCGATGCTGCGCTCGGCCGCCGGCTTTCTCGCGCTGAATCCCGGGGCGAAGGTCGCGACGGTGGCGGTGGAGGTGTGCTCCGCGGCCTTCTTTGCCGACGACGATCCGGGCGTGTTGATTTCCCTCTGCCTCTTCGGCGACGGCGCCGCGGCGGCGGTGTGGTCGGATGTCCCGGGCGAGGGCAAATGGCAGGCCGGGCATTTCACCACCGTCCACCGGCCGGAGCAGCGGGAGAAGATCCGCTTCGTCAATGCCGGCGGCAAGCTGCGCAACCAGCTCGACAAGGCGGTGCCGGGGCTGGCGGCGGAAGCGGTGGCGGAGCTGTGGGCGCAGCGGCAGGGCGAGCCGGACCGGGTGCTGGCGCATTCCGGCGGGCGGGACGTGATCGATGCCCTGGAGGCGGTGCTGCCCTTCACGCTGGAAGAGACGCGCGGGGTGCTGCGCGACCACGGGAACATGAGCAGCCCCTCGGTGATGTTCGCGCTGGAGCAGGCGGTGGCGGCGGCGGAAGGGGATCGCCGCTGGTGGCTGACGGCCTTCGGCGCGGGATTTGCCGCTCATGCCTGCGAGGTGTGGCGGTGATTTTACCGGGAGCGCCGGTCTGCGACCGGCAGAACGGTCCTCCACTGCCTGCCACTCGCTCCGACCCGTAGCTTCTAAGCCTGCCTTCCACTGGCTTCGGCCGGTCGCAGACCGGCGCTCCCGGAGCAGTCACGTCGCCGGGGCGACTTTCTGGAGCAGGCGGCCGAGGATGAAGGCGATGAGAGGGATGAGGAGGAGGGTCATCAAGTTGGGAAACATCAGAATCGTCTGATAGTCCCCCCATAATATCCTGGGCAATCCGATCGCGAGTGGTGCGGCAGCGATGAAATCGACCAATGGGATTCCGGCGAGGAGCGCTGATACGTATTTCGGGATCGGTTTCCGGAAACGAGTGAGACAGAGAACAAGCCAGACGACGTATGGTAATATCCCGATCAGCCCGGCAACGGGGAATTGGGCAAAGAACCAGCAGGACATTGCGAGAACTGGCAATCCCAAGAGCGCTTTGGAAACGGCAATTGGACCAGGTGGAGGATTGTCCTTTCCTTCATATCGAGCTGAAAGCGTCAGACCGGCAATGTAAGCGAAAAGTCCGGTAGCCAGCGTTCCAATCAATGCGAACGAGGCAAGTTTGTTCGTTCCGAGGCCAAACTCTGGCCGTGGGAAAAACGCCATGAAGCCGAGAAAATAGAGTCCCGAGCGACAAAGTCCCATGGGTATTATGGACCAAAGAGTCCGCTTGTGCAGCCAAGTATAGAGGGCAATCAGTCCGGTGACTGCCAATGCACACAACCCACAATACGGCCCGACTGAAAACGCCGACGCAATGCCCAAAGCCGAAGTGACGATGGATGCGAACAGATAGCTGCTCGGCCTGAAGAGACCGGAAGGCAATGCCCGTTCGGGACGCTTGGACTGATCCCAACCGCGGTCGAACCAGTCGTTGGCCAGGTTACCAGAAAAATAGAGGCAAAGCCCGGACCCGGCCAAAGTTGCGGCTTGCGGCCAGTCGGTTATGAGATCCGCGATAACGAGCCAAGGCAGGGTCACAGTTCCGAAACGCGTCCAGTCAACGATCAGAGTGAGAGGGCCAATCAGGTAGCCCAGTAACACATTGCTCACCACGCTCGGCGCGTTGGCGATGCGGAGGGTGGCGAGGAGGGCGCGGACGCGGGACATCTTTGAAAGGCTGAAAGGCTGAAAACTGAAATGCTGAAAGAGGGAGTTTCAGCCGCCCAACACCCACCGGTATTCCGCGGCGATCTGTTCTTCCACCGGGCGCTGCATCTCGGTGGGAAGCACGCCCCAGGTGTAGGTTTCGATTTCCCAGTGCGAGCAGAGGCCGGGGATCTCCTCGGCGAGCTGAAGCGCGTCGCGGGCGTGCTGGCGGGTGCTGCGCAGCGGCTCGGCGGGGGCGGCGTCGAGCGGGATGTGGAAGTGGACGCGCCATTGCTCGGCATCGCGGCCGTCGGCGGTGTCGAGCGAGGCGAGACCGTCGGGGAGGTCGGTGAAGCGCTCGATCCGACCGTCGGGGTGACGGGCGAGCACCTGGTGGAGGTAGGTCGGCTCGTCGAAGGCGCGGACGGACTCGATCGCGTGCGGCACCCGCGGGTCGAGGGCGAGGGCGGAGGAGAGGTGGATCTTTGAAAGGCGCAAACCTTCGTTGCGGAGGGCGGTCAGCGAACTACGGGCTTCCTCGTACTGGAGCGCGAAGTGGCAGCAGTCGTAGTTGATGCCGATGCGGCGCTTGATCTGTTCGTGGTCCGGAGCGGCGTTCAGCAAGCGGTCGAAGAAGCGCAGGGTCTCCTCGGTGTTCTCGAAGTGGCCGCGCGGTTCGGGCTCCATGCCGAGGTGGAGGTCGCGGCCGGAGACCTCGCTCAGCGAATCGAGGAAAGCGGCGAGCTCGATCAGGTGGTCGTGGATCATCGACTCGTTCGCGCCGAATTCCTTGAAGGAGCCGGGCAGGGTGGAGACGGAGCCGTCGATGCCTTCCGGCACCAGTTCGGAGACGATGGTGAAGAGCTCCTTGGTGTATTCGAGGCGGGCGGGGTCGCTCCAGTCGGGGCGGAAGACATTGCGCTTCACGCGGGTGCCGTGGAAGTCGCCGTAGGGGAAGCCGTTGATGGTGAAAACGTAGGCGTTCTCCTCGCCGAGCCAGGTTTTGAACTCGTTCAGTTCCTCGCCGCGCAGCAGTTCGGCGGCGGCCTTGGCGGAGAGGCGGAGGCCGATGGCGAAGGGCTGGCCGGGCGCGACCAGGTCGCGGACCTTCATCGCATGGGTGTCCAGCGCGCGGAAGGTGCTGGCCCAGTCCTCGGCGGGGTGGATGTTCGTGCAGTAGGCGAGGTGGCCGTGGGGAAAGCGCATGGCGGGGAGGATGAAGGAAACGGGCCGTCCGGCAAGGCCGCGGTGGCCTTGCCGGGGAGCGCCTCACCGGCCTGCCACGGCGGCGCTCAGTTCGCTACGATGTTCACCAGGCGGCCGGGGACCACGATGACCTTGCGCACGGTCTTGCCGTCGAGCTGCTCCTTGACCTTCGGCGCGGCCAGCGCGGCGGCTTCGACCGTCGCGGCGTCGGCGTCCTTGGACACGGTGATCTTGTCGCGCAGCTTGCCGTTGACCTGGACGACGAGTTCGAGCTCGTCGGTGACCAGCGCGGCTTCGTCGTGGGCGGGCCACTCCATGTCCGCGAGCATCACGGTGCCGCCGAGGCGGGCGTGGATTTCCTCGGTCAGGTGCGGCGCGTAGGGGTTCAGCACGTGGAGCAGCAGGCGGAACTCGTTCAACGGCACGACCTCGGCCGCGGTGAAGGCGTTGGTGCAGACCATCATCTGCGAGATGCCGGTGTTGAAGGACATCTTCGCGATGTCCTCGGTGACCTTCTTCACGGTCTCGTGGACGACCTTGAGCAGGGCCTTGTCGGTGCAGGGGACGTCCTGGATCTTGGAGGAGACGGCCCATTCCCCGGCCTGGTTTTCCTCGAAGGCGACGCGCCAGACGCGGGCGAGGAAGCGCGAGACGCCTTCGACGCCTTTCATCTGCCACGGCTTCACCTGTTCCAGCGGGCCCATGAACATCTCGTAGAGGCGCAGGGCGTCGGCGCCATATTCCTTCACGACGTCGTCGGGGTTGACCACGTTGCCGCGGGACTTGGACATCTTCTGTCCGTCCTCGCCGAGGATCAGGCCCTGGTTGACGAGTTTCTGGAACGGTTCGTTGGTGCCGACGTGGCCGAGGTCGTGGAGGACCTTGTGCCAGAAGCGGGCGTAGAGGAGGTGAAGGACGGCGTGTTCGGTGCCGCCGACGTAGAGGTCGACCATGCCGGGCTTGTCGCCGCCGCCCCAGTAGCTTTCGGCTTCCTTGGAGATGAAGCGGTCGCTGTTACGAGGATCGCAGTAGCGCAGGTAGTACCAGCAGGAGCCGGCCCACTGGGGCATGGTGTTGGTTTCGCGGATCGAGCCGTCGGGCAGTTCGACCCATTCGCGGGCCTTGCTGAGCAAGGGCTCGGGCGTGCCGGTCGGCTTGTAGTCGTCGAGCGGCGGGGCGAGCAGCGGGAGTTCGGAATCCGGCACGGCGTGGTGCTGGCCGTCTTTCCAAGTCAGCGGGAAGGGCTCGCCCCAGTAGCGCTGGCGGGAGAACAGCCAGTCGCGGAGCTTATACTGGATGCGGCGCTTGCCTTTGGAGTTCTGCTCGAGCCAGTCGATCATTTTGGCTTTGGCTTCGGCGGTGGGCAGGCCGTCGAGGAAGCCCGAGTTCACCGCGGTGCCGGGATCGGTGTAGCCTTGCCAATCGGAGTCGCCGTTCGGCTGGACGACCTGAACGATCGGCAGCTCGAATTTCTTCGCGAATTCGAAGTCCCGCTCGTCGTGCGCCGGGACGGCCATGATCGCGCCGGTGCCGTAGCCCATCATGACGTAGTCGGCGATCCACACGGGGATCTGCTCGCCGTTGACGGGATTCGTCGCAAAGGCACCGGTGAAGACGCCGGTCTTGTCCTTGTTCATGTCGCCACGTTCGAGGTCGGACTTGGCGGCGCAGGCTTTGATGTAGGCTTCGACGGCTTCCTTTTGGTCGGCGCTGGTGATCTCGGCGACGTAGTGATGCTCCGGCGCGAGCACCATGTAGGTGGCGCCGAACAAGGTGTCGGGACGGGTGGTGAATACCGTGACGGTGTGGCCGTCGATCTGGAAATCGACCTCCGCGCCTTCGCTGCGGCCGATCCAGTTCTTCTGGAGCAACTTGATGCCTTCCGGCCAGTCGAGCGGGTCGAGCTCGTCGATCAGGCGCTGGGCGTATTTCGTGATCCGCAGCATCCACTGGCGCAGCGGGCGGCGTTCGACGGTGTGGCCCTTGCTGCGCCACTCCTCGACTTCCTCGTTGGCGAGGACGGTGCCGAGGTCGGGCGACCAGTTGACGGGGGCTTCGTGGACGAAGGCGAGGCGGACGGCGTCGATCTGCTCGCGGGTCCAGCCTTTCGCTTCCAGCTCGGCGACGGGCCTGGCCTTGCCGGCTTCCTCGTCGAAGTACGACGAATACAGTTGCAGGAAGATCCACTGGGTCCAGCGGACGTATTCGGGATCGGTGGTGGCGATCTCGCGGTCCCAGTCGTAGCCGAAGCCGAGCGCCTTGAGCTGGCGCTTGAAGGTGGCGATGTTGGCGACGGTGGTGATGGACGGGTGCTGGCCGGTCTTTATCGCGTATTGCTCGGCGGGCAGGCCGAAGGAGTCCCAGCCCATCGGGTGGAGGACGTTGTAGCCTTGGCGGCGCTTGGCGCGGCCGATGATGTCGGTGGCGGTGTAGCCCTCGGGGTGGCCGACGTGGAGGCCGCTGCCGGAGGGGTAGGGGAACATGTCGAGGACGTAGAACTTCGGCTTGGAGGCATCGAAGTCCGCATCGCCCGGGTTCGGGGTGCGGAAGGTCTTCTCGGCATCCCAGCGGGCCTGCCAGGCGGGCTCGAAGGAGCTGAAGGGGAAGGGCTTGCGGACGTCGGACATGGTCGTGGAAGGACGGAGATCGGATTTCCAAGCGGCGGAGGGCCGCCGGCGGGGCGCGGAAATTGGCGGAAGCGGCTGACCTTGAAAAGAAAAACCCCGGCCGCGGGCGGCGAAGTGCCAAGGGGGGAAAGTGCCAAGTGCCAGGGGAAGGCGGGTGGCATCGGCAGGCGCGGGTGCAAGCGGGATGCGAAGTCGGAAAACCCCGCCGCGGACGGAGCCGGGGCGGGGCTGTGGATTGCTGCGGCATGACGCAGCTTTCGCTGCGGGGGCGGCCTGTTCGCCCTGCCGGTCACGGATCGACTGGCCGGCCGATCCGCAGGCGGCGGGGTGGGCCGGAACTCACCCCGAGCCAAAGCGATGTCGTGCCATCGCAGTCCATGGAACCCGGCTTACTTCGCCTTCGACTTCTCGATCAGGGCGGTGAGCGTCTTGATGTATTCCGGCGTGCCGCCCTTCAGTTCGCCGAGGTCCTCGGAGAGCTTCTTGCCTTCGGCATCGAGCAGGTAAACGGTCGGGTAGCCGCCGTTGAGATATTGTTTCTTGAGCGCCTCGTTCTGCTTTTTCAGGTCGTCGGGAAGCTTCTTCTTCTTCGGGAAGTCGGCTTCCATCAGGATCAGATGCTGGGCGGCGAACTCCTTGAACTCCTTGCTCGCAAAGACCTCCTTCTCGATCTTGATGCACCAGGTGCACCAGTCGGAGCCGGTGAGGTTGATCAGGATCGGCTTGTTCTCGGCTTTCGCCTTGGCTTTGGCGGCTTCCCAGTCGGTGCCCCAGCCTTCGGCGGCGAAGGCGAAGGAGGCGCTGGCGACGAGGACGACGAAGGTGCGGAAGATGGTTTTCATCGGGGACTAGGACGATCGGAACGCGGCGGATATTCCAACGAAAAACCCCGCCGCGGCACGGATGCCGGGCGGGGCGGGGCTGCCATGAACAGCACTCCGGTGAAAACCGTCAATCGAGATCCTTCTTGGCGAGGGCTTCGTCGAGGTGCTTCAGGAAAGCGTCGACCTTGGGATAGTCCGAGGCGGAGAAACGGGTGAACTCCTTGCCCTTCTCGTCGAACAGGATGACGGTCGGGAAGCCCTCGATCTTGTATTTCTCGGCGTAGGGTTCGTTCTTCTTTTTCAGCTCCTTGTCGCCGTTCGGGAAGTCGAGTTCGACGAGGATGAATTTCTTGCTGGCGGCGTCCACGAACTCCTTTTTCGAGAAGACGTTCTTGCGCATCGCGATGCAGGGCGCGCACCAGTCGGAGCCGGTGAACTCGACGAGTACGGGCTTTTTATCCTTCTTCGCCTGGGCGAAGGCTTTTTCGAGATCGGTGGACCAGCCTTCCAACTCCTTGGAGAAGGCGGAGCTGACCATGGCGGCGGCGCCGAGGGTGAAGGCGGCGAGGTAGGTGATGGCTTTCATTGCTGCCCAATAGGCGTCGCACGGGAGGCGAATATTTCAAATTTCTTGGCGGGCATGGCGGCGGCGGGCAGCCTGCGGCATGCCTTCCGGACTGCCGCTTCTAGTCATCGCCACCCGCAACGCCCACAAGACGCAGGAGATCCGCGAGATGATCGGGGACCGTTTCGAGGTGCGCGACGCGAACGATTTCCCGGGCCTGCCGGCGGTCGAGGAGACGGGCACGACCTTCCTGGAGAACGCGACCTTGAAGGCGGTGGCGATCAGCCGCGAGGTGGCGGGGAAGGTGCTTTCGGACGACTCCGGGCTGGAGGTCGATGCGCTGGGCGGCGCGCCGGGCGTGTGGTCGAGCAGCTATGGCGGCGAGGAGGGGAACCACCCGAAGAACAACTCGCGGCTGCTGGCGGAAATGGCGGGGAAGCAGGATCGCGCGGCGCGTTTCCGCTGCACGATGGTGCTGGCGGAGGGTGGCGAGGTGCTGGCGGATTTCAGCGGGACGGTGGAGGGCCGGATCCTGGAGGCGCCTTACGGGGCGGGCGGCTTCGGCTACGATCCGCTGTTCGCGCCGGAGGGGCATGAGAAGAGTTTCGCGGAGCTGGGGGCGGAGGTGAAGAACGCGCTGAGCCACCGCGGCCGGGCGCTGGCGAAGGTGGTGGCGTGGCTGGAAAGCGCGGGCTGATTTTGGAGGGGATCGGCGCGGCCGGATCTGCTAGAGACCGCGCGTGTCCCTGAAGATTACCGATGCAAGCGGCCGGCGCTCGTGGAGCCTGGTGCTGTTCGGGATCGTGTGGACCGCCTTCAGCTCGATCTTCGTCGGGGTCGGGTTGAGTTCGGTCGGGAAGGAATTCTCGACGTGGAAGCGGGACCGCGTGCCTTGCCTGATCGACCGCTTCGAGATCCGAGCCGACCAAGGGAGCAAGCCGCCGTTCCAGCCGGATCTGGTCTTCCGCTACGTGGTCGACGGCCGGGAATACACGGGCACCCGCTTGTGGCCGGAGAAGAAGGGAGTGGACGATTACGAAGATCTCGCGGAGATCCGCGAGGAGTTGGGGCAGGGGCCCGAGGGTCCGCTGGAGCGGATCCAGGGCGTGGCGGCGGAATGCCGGGTGAATCCCGCGGATCCGGCCGATGCCTCGCTGTTGGGAAGCGGCATGGGCCAGGTCGTGTTCGGCGGGATCTTCGCCCTGTTCGGCGGGTTTTTCGTGCTGATCGGGCTGGCGATGGTTTTCGGCGGGTTTTCCGGCAAGCAGACGCGGACGCCGCGATCGGAGAAGGGCGGAGACGGAGCCTCGGGCTGCGTGGTCGTGGTGCTTTTCGTGATGTTCGGCCTGGCCGGGCTCGGGATGTTCGGCGGGCTGATGCTGCCGAAGGCGATCGAGTGGGTGTCGATGCGCGGCTGGCAGGAAACGCCGGCCACGGTGATCTGGTCGCGCGTGGTCGAGAAGGACGGCGACGATGGCTCCACGTATGCGGTGGATCTTTTCTACCGCTACAACTTCGACGGCCGCGAGTATCGCTCGAACCGCTACGATCTGATCGGCGGCAGTTCGTCCGGCTCCGCGGGCAAGCGGGAGGTGGTCCGCGGCTATCCGCCCGGGTCGGCCTTGACGGTGTTCGTCGATCCGGAGGAACCGTGGCGCGCGGTGGTGCAGCGGAATCCGGGCTGGTGGGGGCTGTTCTTCCTGTTCCCGCTGCCGTTCATGTCGATCGGTTTCGGCGGGCTGTGGTGGTATTTCAAGAAGCGCCGCGAGGGGAATTCCGTGTCGCGCCCGCTGGCCAGGCGTGCGGCGGCGGCGCGGGTGCCCGGCCAACCTGCGCCGGCGGTGGGCGGCGAATGGATCAAGGTCGGCGGCTCGCGCTGGGCGGCGTTCATTTTCCTCACGATCTTCGCCCTGTTCTGGAACGGCATCATCTCGTTCGGCGTGCGGGATGCCTGGTCGGGGCTGTCCGACGGCTCGGGGATGGGCCGGATTTTCGGCGGCGGGCTGGGGCTGTTCATGATCCCGTTCGTGGTGATCGGCATCGGGCTCGCCTGTGGCGCGCTCTACTGCTTCGTGGCCCTGTTCTCGCCGCGTTACGAAATGAAACTCGGTGAAGGGCGCCTTGTGCCCGGGCGTTCGGTGCCGGTGCATTGGCGGCGGGCCGGCGGTCGGGGGCAGCCGCGGGATTTCACGCTGCTGCTGGTCGGCCGCGAGGAGGCGACCTTTTCCCAAGGAAGCAGCAGCAGCACGGCGAAGTCGGTATTCCACGAGAAGGTGTTGTTCGAAACCACGGTCCCGCAGGCGATGGATCAAGGCCGGGCCGAGCTGGCGATCCCGGCGGACGCGGTGCCGAGTTTCCACGGCGAGCACAACCGGATCCGCTGGCTGCTGTGCCTCCGCGCCACGGTGCCCGGGTTGCCGGACTTGAAGGACGAGCGGGAGATCGCCGTCGCCACCCCGAACCGCGAGGAATCGACATGATCACGCTGCAAGTCCGCGAAAAGAACCTGCGCCCTTTCGGCACGGTGGAAGGCCGGGTCGAGTGGCGGCTGGACGCGCCGCCGGAGGGGCTGGAGCTGCGGCTGTGCTGGTTCACGCGGGGGCGCGGGACCGAGGAGGCGAGGACCGTGGCGGTGCTGCCGCTGGGCGACGCGGCCGGCGGGGAGCGGGAGTTTTCCTTCGAACTGCCGGGCGAGCCGTGGAGCTTCGATGGCAAGCTGATCAGCCTGTCGTGGGGCTTGGAAGTGGTGGCGAAGCGGGTGGGTGGCCTGGCCCTGGAGGAGCTGGTCGTGGCCCCGGACGGCGTGCCGCGCAGTCTGGGCGAGGTCGCGGACCCGCGCAGCGGCGGGGTCGTGCCGACGTGGCTGAAACGCTTCGCCCCGAAATCGAAATGACGGCGCGCGGGAATCCCTTCGCGCCGGGCCGCTTGCGGAAGCTGCTGGGTTTCGATCCGGCGCTGGCGGGCACGACCTGGGAGGCGCTCGACGCCCGATGGCGAGAGATCGGGCTGCGGGCCGCGGTGACGGGGCATTGCGGGAGCGGCAAGACCAGCCTGCTCGATGCCTGGGCGGCGCGGCTGGACGAGCCGCCGCTGCGCCTGTTTTTCAACGACCGGCACCGCCAACTGGATGCGGCGGATCGGGCGCTGCTGGCGGGATGCGCGGGGAAGGTGCTGTTCGTCGATGGCGAGGACCGGCTCGGTTGGGCGGGTCGCCGCGAACTCCGCCGCGGGGCCCGCGCTGCGAGGGCGGTGCTGGTGGCCCGGCATCGGGCGGGCGGCTGGCCGGAGCTGGGGCGCCTGCGCAGCGATCCCCGGCAGGCCGCCATCCTGCTGGAACGAGCCGCACCGGAGTGGACGGAGCATTTCCTGCCGGGGATCGCGCTCCGCTGGGACCGGTGCGGCGGGAATCTCCGCGAGCTGTGGCTCGGCTGTTACGACGAGGTGGCGGCGGGGAAGAAATCTTTTGAAAAAATTTAGGAAATCCATAAGGTCCGCGCCGTGAAATCGATTTTGCTCCTGATCCCGGCGGTTCTGGCGGTGGTGCTGAGCTCCTGCTCGAACCAAGTGAAGGCCAAGCATCCGGTGGCTTACCGCTTCGAGAGCGGCCGCACGGCGATGCTGAAAGACGGCCTTGCCTATGCACCGAAGCGCGCCCCGCTGGCGGTCAAGCGGGCGATTGCCGCGGGCAACCGTTTGCAGAGCAAGCCCTACAAGTGGGGCGGCGGCCACGCCCGGCACAATGACAGCGGCTACGATTGTTCCGGCACGGTTTCCTACGTCCTGCGCGAAGCGGGCTTGCTCAAGGGCTCGATGCCGAGCAGCGGCTATTTCAGCTACGGCAACAAGGGCGAGGGGGACTGGATCACCGTTTATGTCCGCAGCGGGCACGTCTTCATGACCGTGGCCGGACTGCGTCTCGACACCGGCTGGGGTGCCGACCGCGGCGGTCCGCGCTGGCACACCCGGACCCGTCCCGGGCATGGTCACGTGATGCGCCATCCGGCGGGTCTCTGAGTCAGTTGCCGGCAGCCCGGAGCCGTCCCAAATCACGGTGATTTATGGACTTGCCGTAGATCGGCGGACCGTATAGCGGGGAAAACGTCCGGCGCAATTTCCCGGGCACGCTTCTTTCGGTCTCTGCGCCATCGGCTGACGAAGTGGATTTGAAAATTGGCGTAGCGACTACAGACAATGGACATCTACGTGGGCAACCTGCCCTTCAGTGCCACCGAAGAAGAGGTGGCCGAGCTCTTCGCCGCCTTCGGACCGGTGGAGAAAGTGAAAATCGTCACGGACCGCGAGACCGGTCGTCCGCGCGGGTTCTGCTTTGTGACCCTGGCGGACTCCTCCCGTGTCAAGGAAGCGGCCGAAGCCGTGGACGGGCAGGAGCTGGGCGGTCGCCCCTTGCGGGTGAATCCGGCCGAGCCCCGCGAGAAGAAGCCGGGCGGTTTCGGCGGCGGCGGCTTCGGCGGTGAACGCCGCGGAGGTGGTGGCGGCGGCTACGGCGGTGAGCGTCGTGGCGGCGGTGGCGGCGGCTACGGCGGGGATCGCCGTGGTGGCGGCGGCTACGGCGGGGATCGCCGTGGTGGTGGCGGCGGCGGCTACGGCGGGGATCGCCGTGGCGGCAAAGGCGGCTACGGCGGCAAGGGCGGCGGTGGCGATTGGGATTGATCCCGTCGTCCGCTTCCCGGCGAGAATTTACCAGCCCTGCCTCCGCGTCCCGGAGGCGGGGCTTTTTTCGGGCCGGTGAAGCGGGCCCGGCCGGCCCCGCCCTTGGGCTTGCCGCGGCGGCGGGAATGCCGGATGCTCTGCTTCACTCATGGCCCCCGCATCCGTCAACGTCGTCCGCCTGATCTATCTGCTGGTCTGCGAGGCTGCCGGGGTGGCGATCGCGATGAGCACGAAAGGAACGCCGGTGGAGATCTCGCTGACCGCGGGTCTGGTCGGCGGCCTGGTGGTCGGCGGCTTCTTCATTTGGATCGAGTCGCTGATCAAGGGCTTCAGCCTGCGCGGGTTTTCGACCGCCACCTTCGGGCTGCTGGTCGGCGTGTTCTGTGCCTGGCTGCTGAGCCGGGTGGACATTTCGACCCTGGTTTCTCTGGCGGTGCGCGACCGCCTGACCTCGACCGACGGCCGCGAGGTGGTCGGGGCGGAAGCGCTGGTCACCACCTTCACCTTCACGGTGCAGATCATCCTCTACGCGAGTTTCGGCTTCCTCGGCGCGGTGCTGGCGCTGCGCAGCAGCCGGGATGATTTCGCCTTCATCCTGCCCTACGTCCGTTTCCGCCAGGACAGCAGCACCGGTCAGCCGGTGGTGCTCGACGCCGAGGCGGTGATGGACGGCCGGGTGGCGGGCGTCGTCCGCTCCGGCTTCCTCAGCGGGCGGCTGGTGGTGCCGCGCTTCGTGCTCGATGAAATCCAGGTGCTGGCCGGCTCCCCGACCCCCGCCAAGCGCCAGCGGGCGGAGCGCGGGCTGGCCTCGCTGGAAGCCATGCGGTCGGCCAAGGACTTGCAGATGAGCATCGAGGACACCGCCGGGATTTCGGGCGACGAGACCTTGAACGGCCGGCTGCTGCAAGTGGCGCAGTTGCTCGGGGCGCGCCTGCTGACCAACGACGAGAACCTTTGCAACGTGGCCAAGCTCCGCGGGATCGACGTGCTGAACCTCGACGAACTGCTCGACGCGCTGAGGCCGACGGTGGCGGTCGGCGAAAAGGTCCGCCTGGCGCTGGTGCGCGGCGGCAAGGACGATCACCAGGGCGTGGGTTACCTGCCGGACGGCACGATGATCGTGGTGAACCATGCGGCGGCAAAGATCGGCACGACCCAGGACGTGGTGGTGATCAGCACCTTGCAGACCAGCGGCGGGACCATGGTCTTTGCGGAGCTGGCTTGAAGCGGAGCGGGGTCCTCAACGGCGGCATTCCTGCCAATCGCGGACGGCCGCGCCGAGATGCCGGAGGGTTGCGCCGGCCGGCGTGAATGGCCCTTCGGCGAGCGCGAGTTCGGCCGCCCGGCCGCAAAGCCAGGCCGCCAGCGAGGCGGCATCGAGGGGCCGCAGTCCCGCCGCCAGCAGCGCGCCGCCGACTCCGGCGAGGACATCGCCCTGGCCGCCCGAGGCCATCCCGGCGTGGCCGGTCGGATTGAAGCGGGTGCTTTCGCCCGCGGCGGCCACCAGGGTCCGCGCTCCTTTCAGCAGGAGGGTGCAGGGGTGGCGGGCGACAAAGGCGGTCGCGGCCGGGAGCCGGTCGAGGTCGGCGAGGTCCGGGGCGAGCCGGCGGAATTCGCCGGGGTGCGGGGTGGCGACATGATGCGGCCGCAGGAGGTCGAGCCGGCCGGCGGCGGCGAGCAGGTTGAGGGCATCGGCGTCGATCAGTGCGGGCGTCGGTGCGCCGGCCAGCCGCTCGAGGAGCCGCTGTTGCCACGCCACCGAGGCATGGCCGGTGCCGGGGCCGATCACGAGGGCTTGGTGCCCGGCGTCGAAGGCATCCGCGACCGGATCGTCCGAAGCGCGCACCATGATTTCCGGCGGCACGGCGGCGGCGAGCGAGGGCAGGAAATCGCGCTCGACGTGAAGCGTCACGAGCCCGGCCCCGGCGTGCAGGGCCGCGGTGGCGGCGAGGACCGCGGCCCCGCCCATGCCGGGCGAGCCGGCGAGCAGGCCCAGCCGCCCCGCCTGGCCCTTGTGAAAGTCGTGCGGCCGGGGTGCCAGCAGGCCGGGAAAAGCTTCGGGGGAGAAGAGCTGCAGCGGGCCTTCCCCGGGCAAGGGCAGTTCGTCGAGCGGGACCAGAAAAAGCCGCCCTGCCCGGGAGATGCCCGCCGCGGTGGCCAGGCCGGCTTTCGGCGCGCCGACGGTGAAGGTGAGGTCGGCCGTCACCGCATCGCCGTCGCCGCGGTCGGCGTCCATGCCGGAGGGCAGGTCCATGGCCGCCACCACCGCGCCCCGCGTGTTCCGGAGCTCCGCCATCTCGGCGGCGAGCGCGGCGAGGGGAGGGCGAAGCGGGCCCGAGGCACCGATCCCGAGCAGCCCGTCGAGCAGCAGGCAGGGACCGGGGTGGCCGGCAGGGTCGGGCCGCTGGTCCGAGGGGGCGATCCCCAGTTCGCGCAGCTTGCGGCGGGGCAGCACGCCCCAGTCGATTTCCGGGTAGGCGCCGCGCAGGACGATGCTCCAGCCGGCGGCCCGGAGGTGACGGAGCGCGGCCAGGGCGTCGCCGCCATTGTTGCCCTTGCCGATGTAGCCGACGGCGAGGCCCGGCTTGGGGAACTCGGCCAGCAGGCGGCGCGCGATGCCTTCGCCGGCACGGTCCATCAGCGACTCCGCGGCGACTCCCCGGCGAAAAGCCGAAGCTTCCAGCGACCGCATGGCCTCGGCGGTGATGAAGGACATGCCGGCAGCCTAGGGTCGCCGGGTGAGATTCGGCAAGCCGCGGCTTGGCTCAGCCGCCGCGGCGGTAGCGCACGATGCCGTCCGCGATGCCCTCGGCCAGAGCCTGTCGGAACCACGCGGACTTCATCCGGCTGCGTTCGTTGGCATTGCTGACGAAACCGCCCTCGACCAGGATCGACGGGCATGTGGTGTTGCGGATCACGTAGAAGCGCGCGAATTTCACCCCGCGGTTCACGACGCGGACTTTCGAAAGCATGCCGGAGTGCACGTAGGACGCCAGCGCGTGGCTCTGGCGGGAATGGTAGAAGGTCTCCAAGCCGGAGACGTGCTGCTTCCAGGTGTAGTTGTAGTGGACGCTGACGAAGATCGCGTCGGAGTAGCGGCTGGCGATCCGGACGCGCTCGGGCAGGGAAATGAAGTAATCGCTGCGGCGGGTCATCACCGTGCGGAAGCCGCGCTTCTTGAGCTCGTTTTCCAGGCGGACGGAGGTGTCGAGCGCGAGGTGCTTTTCGTAGACGAGGCCCCACTGGCCGCCCTTGTCGTGGCCGCCGTGGCCGGGATCGATGATCACCGTGCGGAAGTATTTGGCCTGCACCGGAGTGCCGGCCAGCAGCAGGGCGAGCGCGGGAAGCAGGGAGCGGAAGAACTTTCTCATGGAGAAGAAATTGTTAAGGAAACAAAACAATATAGATTTTTTAGGTATCGCTATCTGCGATGTAAAGGGGAAATTGCCCGGGTTTCATTGGAAAATGAAAGCGGGGCGGTCGGATGCCTTGCGGACGCGGCTGCGGGCTTCGGCTTCGGCCTTGGGATCGTAAGGGATGCTGTTGCCAACCTGGACGATGCCGCTGGAGAGGGTGACGAGGATCGGGTCCGGGCCGGCCCCGCGCTTGTGGAGTTCGCGCCCGAGAAGAGCGCCGTCCGGACCGATCCGGGCGTGTGCCCAGACGGTGGGGCCGATCAGGTAGAGGACGTGCATCACCTGGCGGTTGTCCAGGGCGACCGACGGCTTGCGGAACATCAGCACCTCGCCCAGCGAATGGGTCTGGAGCGGGTTGCCGGTGCGGCTGTCGACCACTTGCGCGTAGAGGGTGGTTTTCTGGCCGCCGGTGAAGTTCAGCACGCGGTATTCGCGGGACTGGCCCGACTTGCCCGGCACCCCGACTTTCTGCGACCAGTAGGGCCGGGCGGTGTTGATGTTGAAGAGCAGGCGGTTGGAGATGAAGCCGTCGGTGGTCTGGCCGGGCAGGCGGACGACGCCGTAAACGGAGTAGTTCCCCATGCTCTGGAGCGGGAACATCTGGGCGAGGTCGATGCTGCGCGACATGGTCTGGCCGAGCGGGATCTTCACCGCGCCGAAGGTCGGTTTGCCGAGCGGGGTCATCGGCACGCCGCGGTTCGACGTCACCGTGAAGTCGATCCAGCCGAGGCGGTTGTTCCCCTGGAACACGAGGTCCTGGCCGGAATTGTTGGTGATGCTGATGGTGACCGGCACCGATTCCCCCGCGACGTAGGTCTTGCGCGCCATCTGCAGCTTCACGTCGATCTGCGCGGAGGCGCGGGCGGTCAGGAGCCCGAGGATGACGAGCGGCAGAAGCTGGATCAGGCGGTTCATGAGGGCAGAAGGCCTACCGCAGCAGTTCCGGGCCGTCAATCCAAGGGGAGGGGTCTTCCTCTAACGGAAGCGGCCGGGCTTTCGGGATGGCGTCGTCCCCGCGGATCCGCTATGCAGCCTGCGCCCGACCTTCTCGCGACGGCAAAAGTCAATCCCCCCTCCCATGGACCTGCTTCTCAAGATCAAATGGCGGCCCGAGATCGGCGACCCGACTTTCATGGGCTGGTTCACGGTGGTGGCCTATGCCGTGGCGGCGCTGCTGGCGTGGCGCGCGTGGTCGGCGGGCCGGCAGCGGGTCTGGCTGGCGGTGGCGGTCGGGATGGTGCTGCTGTGCCTCAACAAGCAGTTCGACCTGCAGTCGCTCTTCACCGACATCGGCCGCGAGTTCGCGCGTTACGGCGGCTGGTACGAGGACCGGCGGAAGGTGCAGAAGGTTTTCGTGATCGCCGTGCTGGCGGGTGCCGGCTTGTCCGGTGCCTGGTTTCTCTGGCGCTTCCGGGCTTTCCTGGCCGGCCACAAGCTGCTGGCAACAGGCATGTTCCTGCTGCTGACCTTCATCGTGGTCCGTGCGATCTCGTTCCATCACGTGGACGTTTTTCTGAAGAGCGGGGTCGCGGGAGTCCGGATGAACTGGGTGCTGGAACTCGGGGGGATCCTCATCGTCGCCGTGGCGGCCTTGCGGGATGGCAGGCCGGAAAAGTAAAGGGCGCTCGACCTTTCGGGGAGATCGGCGATCCTGCCCGCGATGATCCGCCGCGTTTTTTCCGCCTTTGCTGTCCTCGTCCTCTCCGCCGCGCCTTCCTTTGGCGACAAGCAGGGCATCACCGAAAGCCGGCATCCGTCGGCGATGGAGACCCGGCGCTACCGGGCGAAGGCGGTGGAAGCACCGGCGAACGACGATTTCCGGCCGATGCCCCGCATCATCGGCGGCCGGCCGGCGGGCAACGGCGAGTATCCCTGGATGGTCGGCCTGATCGATGCGGCGGAGCCCGACAACTACGACGGCTTTTTCTGCGGGGCCTCGCTGATCCATCCGCGCTGGGTGCTGACCGCCGCGCACTGCGTCCTCGGCAGCCGGGCGGAAGACATCGAGGTGCTGGTCGGCGCGACCGACCTCGCCAACCCCGGCGCCGGCCGGCGGATCGCGGTGGCGGAAATCATCATCGCACCGGATTACAACGACTTCACCAGCGACGCGGACTACGCCCTGCTGCGGTTGGCCGAGGAGGCTCCGGGCACCGTGCTGCCGGTGCTGGACGATCCCGCGCTGGCGCTGCCCGGGGTGATCGCGACGGTCACCGGCTGGGGCGACATGACCAACGGCAACCGGGATTTCCCGAACCGCTTGCAGGAAGTCGAGGTGCCGATCGTCGATCTGGCGCTGGCGAACGCAAGCGAGGCCTATGCGGGCACGCTCACCGAGAACATGCTGCCGGCCGGCCTGGAAGCGGGCGGCAAGGATTCGTGCAGCGGGGACAGCGGCGGGCCCCTGCTGGTGCCCTCGCCGCTGGCACCGGGCTGGATGCAGGCGGGCGTGGTCAGCTTCGGGGCCGGCTGCGCCCTGCCGGGCGTTTACGGGATCTACACCCGGGCGGGGAACTACCGGGATTTCATCACCGGCCACATCCGGCCGAACTACGCGCGCTGGGAGCTGGCCAACGACCGGGTGGGGGAAGCCCGCGACCCGGACGGGAACGGCCGGACAAACTTCGAGGAGTGGGCGCTGCCGGACGGGGTGGTGGAGAAGGAAGTGGATGCGTTTCACCTCGACCTCCGCTACGTGCGTCCGGCCGACGCGGGGGAGGCGACCTACGTGCTGGAACGGGCGTCCAGCGAGGCGGGCCCCTGGACCGCGGTCGGCGGCACCTTGCTGGCCGATGAAAGTCTCGGCAACGGGCTGGTCCGGGCGGGACAACGCCTTCCGGCCAGCGAGAACACCGGGGTCTTCCGGGTCCGGGCGACTTATTCGGGCGCGTTGGCCTTGGGGCCGCGCCCGCTGACGGTGCCGGGCGGGGCGACCGGCCGGCTGGACAGCGCGGACCTGCTGGTTTCGGGCCGCCGGACCAAGGCCTACGAGCTTTCCATCCCCGAGGGTTCGGGGCCGCTGGTCGTTTCGCTGCGTTCCTCCGAGTTCGGGAGCAGGCTCCGCTTCCAGCGGGTGGACGGCGGCGGCAGCGTGACCGAGGTCGATGCGGACCAGGGCGGCGGCGTGCTGGGCACCGACGAGCGCTTTGAATTCACCCCCGAGGCCGGCGGGCTTTACCACCTGTGGGTGACCACCACGGATGCCGGTGACACGGGCACCTACGAGCTGAACGTCTGGAGCCCCGGCGCGCTCTCCGGCTTGCCCGCGCTTTCCACGGTGCAACCGGTCGCCGGGACCCTGGCCTCGGCCGATCCCTTCGATCCCTTCTTCGAGCCGGGCGGGTCTTTCCACAAGGACGACTATCTGATCGCTCCCGGCACCGTTCCCGCGGGCTCGGTGCTTGAAATCCAGATGAGGTCCAAGGGCAGCGCGACCAAGGGAATCGACGACTTCATCTCGCTGATCGATGCCGAGAACGGCCGCCTGATCACCGGCAACGACAACTTCTCCGGCAAGTCCAACGACGCGGGGCTGCGCTTCATCCCCGTGCCGGGCAAGTCCTACCTGCTGCGCGCCAGCTCCAGCGAGCCGCGGGACCTCGGCAGCTACGTCTTGAGTTCGAGGATCGCGGTTCCATCGGCAAAGACCGGCCTGGCCCCGCTCGCGGTCGGCGGCAACGCGATCGGGAAACTGTCGGTTTCCAGCGAGGTCGACGACCGCTACCTCACCTTCAAGCGCGACCATCTGCTGGCGCCGGTGGCCGCGGGCGAAGAAGTGGTGCTCACCCTTTCCTCGTCGAAATTCGACGCCTATCTGATCGTGCTGGATGCCTCGGACCTGAGCGTCGTCACCGAAGGCGACGTCGGCGGTCCGCCGGGCGGTCGCGACAATGCCCGCGCGAGCTTCGTGGCGAGCCCCGGCCGGCGTTATCTGGTCCGCGCCACCACCTACGATCCGAACGAGAAGGGCGCCTATGTCCTGAGCGCGAGCCTGGCTCCCTGACCCTCGTCCGCCATGCTTGAGAATCCGCAGCTGATTCCCGGTCTTCTGGGCGTTCTCGTGGTCCTGCAACTGCTGGTCCTCGTCGCGCTGTCCCGCCTGTCCGGCCGGGTTTCGCGGCTGGCCCGCTCCAACCCCGCGCCGTCGAGCCCCGATGGCCGGGGTGTGGCGTCACCGAAGGAAGCGGCGGGCGAAAGCGGCAAGTGGTTCGAGCGCTTTCTCGAGGAAGATCCCGCGCGCAAGGATCTGCCGAAGAAGGAGCAGTTCGCCGCGTTCCGGCGCTGGCGCGACGAGCAAGGGCTGAACTGGAAAAGCCCCGCAGGGCCCGAGTGAGCGCCCTTGCCGCCAAAAACCGGACAAGCTCATCGAGGAATCCGGCGGAGCAAGGGAAAGTTGGGAAAATTCGGGAAAGCTCCGGTTTTTCCGGTTGCCAGCGGAGGGGTGGTTTGCAAACTCGGCGGCCGCGCCGGAACAACCTTCTCCCGGTGCTGCAAAAGAGCTTGTGAAAAATTTCACAAGCGCCCAAATTCTCGCCGCCGAGCATCCCGACGCATTACCGTCATGGCCAATTTCTTCCCGCGCTGGACCAATTTCCTCCCTCTGAAGATCGCCATTTGTGCAGGCGCGGTGGCCGGTGGCGCCGTGCTCGCCTTCAGTTATTACGCGACGCCGAAGACCCTCGCGGCCGGCTACATGCCGTCCCAGCCGATCCCGTTTTCGCACAAGATCCACGTCGACCAGCTCGGCCTCGACTGCCGCTACTGCCACTCCTTCGTGGATGTCGCCGGCCACTCGAACGTCCCGAGCAACAACACCTGCTGGAACTGCCACCAGCACGTCCAGAAGGACAGCCCGAAGCTCCAGCCGCTGCGCGACCGGATGGACCCGCTGCTCAAGCACCCGGACTTCGGCAAGCCGATCGAGTGGGTCCGCATCCACAAGACCCCGGACTACGTGAAGTTCGACCACTCGGCCCACTTGAACCGCGGGATTTCCTGCCAGAGCTGCCACGGCCGCGTCGACCAGATGGAAGTAGTTTACCAGCAGCACAGCCTCTCGATGGGCTGGTGCCTCGAGTGCCACAACGCGCCGGAGAAGCACCTCCGCCCGCTCGAGGAAGTCTACAACCTGAACTACAGCGACGCCGACGTGACCAAATACACCAAGGACGCCGGCATCAAGACGACCGAGGACCTCGGCCTCAAGCTCAAGGAGCACTGGCAGATCGCCCCGAAGGCCAGCTGCGCCACCTGCCACCACTGATTTCCGCCCGCTTTTCCTGATTTCCCGCCCGCCCCATCGCCCATGAGCAAACGCATCTGGCAACACCCCGAAGTCCCCGCCGACGAGACCACCGTGTCCTGGCGCGGCCTCGGCCAACTCGAGGACACCCCCGCTTTCCGCACCTGGATGGAGCGCGAGTTCCCGCAGGGAGTCGCTGAAATGGCCAACGAGGGAGACGCCGAGACCTCGCGCCGTTCGTTCCTCAAGCTGATGGGCGCCTCGACCGCCCTCGCCGGCTTCGGCATGGCCGCCTGCCGCCGCCCGGAAAGCTACATCGTCCCCTACAACAAGGCCCCCGAGTGGGTCATCCCGGGCAAGGCGACCTACTACGCCTCCAGCATGCCCCGCGCCGCCGGCGCCACCCCGCTGGTCGTCACCACTTTCGAAGGCCGGCCGACCAAGGTCACCGCCAACTCCCTGCATCCGGACGCCGCCGGCACCGATGCCTTCGCGCAGGCTTCGGTCCTCGACCTTTACTCCCCGTCCCGCTCGCGCAAGGTCCTCAAGCAGGGCCAGCCAGCGCCCCGCGCCGACTTCGAAGCCGTCATCGCCGGCCTCGCCGCCGACAAGTCCGCCAAGATCGGCTTCGTGTTCGGCCACGACGTCTCCCCGACCCGCGCCCGCCTGGTCAAGGAACTGACCGCCAAGTTCTCCGCCGCGAAGTTCTACGCCTACGAGGCCCTCGAAGGCAGCGCCTCCAAGGTTCTCGGCGACGGCGTCCGCGCCGTGGCCGATTTCTCGAAGGCCGACCGCATCCTGTCGATCGACTGCGACTTCGCCTCGCTCGACCCGCAAGGCCCGGTGACCCCCTTCTTCGACCGCCGCAAGCCGGAAGGGAAGACCTACTCCGCCAAGCCGGACGCCGCGGGGATGAACCGCCTCTACTCGATCGAGAGCGCCTTCTCGATGACCGGCGGCATGGCCGACCACCGCCTGCGGGTGCGGCCGGGCCAGTTGCTTGAAATCACCGCCCTGATCGCCCAGCGGTTGCAGATTGCGGTTCCGACCGTTCCCATCAACCCCGCCGACAAGACGTTGAAGTGGGTGACCGCCATGGTCGACGATCTGGTTGCTTCCAAGGGCAAGTCCTTGGTGCTTGCCGGAAGCCGCCTGCCGCAGCCCTTCCACGTGCTCGTCGCCGCTATCAACGAAAAGCTCGGCAATGTCGGCAAGGACAAGCCGCTCCACTACGTCCGCACCGATGCCCAGGGCCTCGGCGATCTGGTTTCCCTCAAGACCGACCTCGAGAACGGCACGGTCGAAACCCTCGTCCTGCTCACGCCGGCCAACCCGGTCCTCGACGCCCCCGCCGACCTGAAGTTCGGCGAGGCGCTCGCCAAGGCCAAGACCGTGATCCACCTCGGCGGCCGCAGCGATGCCACCGCCCACGCTTCCACCTGGCACGTTCCCGCCAGCCACTACCTCGAAAGCTGGTCCGACGCCCGCTCGGCCAACGGCGTTTACACCGTCGTCCAGCCGATGATCCTGCCGCTCTACGGCGAGTGCGTCAGCGAGCTGGAACTCCTTTCCGCCCTGCTCACCGATGACGGCAAGCTGGTCACCGGGGAAGGGGAGGGCGGCACGCCCTCGCCCGCCCACGACGCGGTGAAGAAAACCTTCGAAGCGATCGGCGGCAAGGGCAGCGAGCCTTGGCGCAAGCTGCTCCGCGAAGGCTTCCACGCCGGCTCCACCTACGAGGTTGCCGAGGTCAAGGTGCCCGACACCGCCGTCGCCGCCTTGCCCGCTTCCCCGGACAAGACCTTCGACGTGGTCTTCGCCACCGACGCCTCGGTCTACGACGGCCGCTGGATCGACAACGGCTGGCTCCAGGAAGCTCCCGATCCGATCACCAAGCAGTCCTGGGACAATGCCGCGCTCATCGCGCCGCAGACCGCGAAGGACATGGGCATCTACGACGAGATCGTGGCCCTCGAAACCTGGAACGGCGCGACCGGCCCCGACGGTGAAGGCGAGCACCGCACCGCCCCGATGATCAAGGTCAAGGTGAACGGCACCGAGATCGAGATTCCCGTGATGATCTCCTTCGGCCAGGCCGAAAACACCATCGTCATCCCGCTCGGCTACGGCCAGGGCTTCGACGGCGAGGACAAGTTCAACCGCAATGCCGCCGGCAGCGCGCCCGCCAGCCACGTCGGCCAGGTCGGCGTGAACTCGGGCTTCAACGCCTACCCCGTCCGCACCGCCGCCACCGCTTATTTCGCCACCGGCGCGACGGTTGAGAAGACGAGCAAGCGCTACCCGATCGCCGTGGTCCAGGAACACCACGCGATGTACGGCCGCGCGCTGGCCCGCGAGATCTCCACCATCGACTCCGGCGACCACAAGGGCGACTTCGCCGAGCAGCTCCACAACGTGAAGCTGCAGGGCAACGACGGCCACGCCCCGCCGAACATCTCGCTCTACAAGCAGCAGGACCGCGCCGGCAAGCCGCTGCTCAGCGACCCGCTGCACCAGTGGGCGATGACCATCGACCTGTCGTCCTGCATGGGCTGCAACGCCTGCCTCGTCGCCTGCCAGTCGGAAAACAACATCCCGATCGTCGGCAAGCAGCAGCTCGCCAAGGGCCGCGAGATGCACTGGATCCGCATGGACCGCTACTACGCGGTCGACAAGGGCAACGATTTCGACCCCGGCAACCCCGCGCTGGTTCCCCAGCCGGTCGCCTGCGTCCAGTGCGAGAGCGCGCCCTGCGAGACGGTCTGCCCGGTCAACGCGACCGTCCACACCGAGGACGGCCTCAACGCGATGGCCTACAACCGCTGCATCGGCACCCGCTACTGCGCGAACAACTGCCCCTACAAGGCCCGCCGCTTCAACTTCTTCGACTACAACAAGCGCAACCCGCTGGTCGCCCACAACCTTTACAAGGGTCCCTTCGGCGAGAAGCAGGTCGGCGAGGCGCCGCACCTCCAGCGCAACCCGAACGTCACCGTCCGCATGCGCGGCGTGATGGAAAAGTGCACCTACTGCGTGCAGCGCCTCAAGGACGCCAAGATCCGCCAGAAGCGCGGCCAGAAGCAGGAAGCCCTGCTCGCCGGCAAGGCCTCGCCGGATTCCGCGGTGACCACCGCCACGCTCCGCATCCCGGTCGATTCGGTGAAGGTCGCCTGCCAGGAAGCCTGCCCGGCCGGTGCGATCTCCTTCGGCAACAAGCTCGACGGCGACAAGTCCGCCATGATGCGCGCCAAGGGCATCGAGCGGAACTACGACCTCCTCAACTACATCGGGACCGCGCCGCGCACCAGCTACCTCGCCCGGGTGAAGAACCCGAACGAGAAAATGCCCGATCACCAGTGGATCGGCAAAGCGACCATCCACATGCACTGATGCTCCCGGTGCCCCGCCCCTAGCGACCAGCCTCTCCTTCCTTTCCCAATTCCATGGCCACCGCCACCGAACACACCCCGGGCCCGAGCCGCCAGGGACCGAAACTCCCGGTCCTCGAGCGCGAAAAGCTCATCCTGAACGGCCGTTCCTACCACTGGATCACCGAGCGCATCTGCGGGGTGCTGGAAAACCGCCAGCCGCTGCTCTGGTGGCTGCTCTTCATCCCCTCCGCCCTGATCGCGATGGTCGGCGTCGGCCTCGGCCTGACCTATCTCGTGTCCACCGGTGTCGGCGTCTGGGGCATGTCCAACCGCGTGTTCTGGGGCTGGGACATCACCAACTTCGTGTTCTGGATCGGTATCGGCCACGCCGGCACCCTGATCTCCGCGGTGCTCTTCCTCACCCGGCAGAACTGGCGAACGTCGATCAACCGCGCCGCGGAAGCGATGACCATCTTCGCCGTGATGTGCGCCGGCATCTTCCCGGCCTTCCACGTCGGCCGCGTCTGGATGGCTTGGTTCCTCGCGCCCATCCCGAACGCCAACGCGATCTGGCAGAACTTCAAGTCGCCGCTGCTGTGGGACGTGTTCGCCGTTTCGACCTACTTCACGATCTCGCTGATCTTCTGGTACCTCGGCATGGTCCCCGACCTCGCCACCATCCGCGACCGCTGCAAGCCGGGCCTGCGCAAGATGCTCTACGGCATCTTCTCCCTCGGCTGGCGCGGCGGCAACCGCCAGTGGAGCCACTACGAAATGGCCTACCTCCTCCTGGCCGCCCTTTCCACCCCGCTGGTGCTCTCGGTGCACTCGGTCGTGTCCTTCGACTTCGCCACCTCGGTCGTCCCCGGCTGGCACACCACGATCTTCCCGCCCTACTTCGTCGCCGGCGCCATCTTCGGCGGCTTCGCGATGGTGCTCACCATCATGGTTCCCGCCCGCCAGCTCTACGGCCTGCAGGACCTGATCACCATGAAGCACATCGACAACATGGCGAAGATCATCCTGCTGACCGGCACCATCGTCGGCTACGCCTACCTGATGGAGCTCTTCGTCGCCTACTACTCCGGCGCGAAGTATGAAATGGACGCCTTCAAGTTCCGCATCACCGGTCCGTACTGGTGGGCCTACGTGGCGATGATGTCCTGCAACGTGCTCTCCCCGCAGTTCTTCTGGTTCAAGGCCTGCCGCGAGAACCTGTGGGTCGTCATGGCCGTGGCGATGTGCGTGAACGTCGGCATGTGGTTCGAGCGCTTCGTCATCATCGTCGGCACCCTCGCCCGCATGTTCCTGCCCGGCGACTGGAAGACCTACAGCCCGAGCTGGGTGGAAATCTGCCTCTTCATCGGCACCATCGGGATGTTCCTGGCGCTGTTCCTCCTCTTCCTCCGCTTCCTGCCCTGCATCAACATCGCCGAGGTGAAGTGGACCCTCAAGGAGTCCGACCCGCACCACGACGACCATCACGATCACCCGGACCACGGCACCGAGGTCGTGGCCGCCTACCAGCACGAGCTCCACGGCAAGGGCGCCGTCGAAGCCAAAGCCTGATTCGTCTTCCTTGGCACTTGGAACTTCTTCACTTGGAACTTCAACAGTGAGTACTACCCGCAAACGCGTCTACGGCTACCTCGCCGAATTCTCCAGCGCCTCCGCCCTCTACAAGGCGGCCGAAAAGGTGCGCGATGCCGGCTTCCGCAAGTGGGACTGCCACTCGCCCTATCCCGTCCACGGGCTGGACGCCGCGATGGGCATGAAGCGCTCGATCCTCCCCTGGTTCGTCTTCTTCGGCGGCATGCTCGGCACCGCCACCGGCTTCGGGCTCGCCTACGTGACGCAGGTCGAGATCTACCCGACCGTAGTCCAGGCCAAGCCGGTGAACATCTTCACCGTGCCGGCCTTCTTCCCGATCATGTTCGAGCTGACGATCCTGTTTTCCGGTTTCGCGACCTTGTTCGGCCTGCTTGCCCTGATGAAGCTGCCGCGCCTCAACCACCCGCTGTTCGCGAGCCGCCAGTTCCACCGCGCCACCGACGACGCCTTCTTCATCGCCGTCGAGGCCCGCGACCCGAAATTCAGCGCCGAAGGCACCCGCAAGTTCCTCGAGGACATCGGCGGCAAGAGCATCGAACTCGTCGAAGAAGAGGACTGACGGGCAACCCGAAGTTCCAAGTGAAAAGGTCCAAGTTCCAAGTTTCAGATCCGTGAAATACTTCTTCCTCGCCTACGCGGTCATCGCGGTCCTCTTCATCGGCCTCATGCCGACGCGGGGCGCGAAATCCCCGAACACCCCGATCCGACTGTTCCCCGACATGGACGAGCAGGACGTGCTGAAGGCCCAGAAGCCCTCCGGCTTCTTCGCCGACGGCCAGGGCTCGCGGCTTCCGGTCGCCGGCACCCAGCCGCTCGGCTTCAGCTCGACCGGCAATCCCGACCTCGGCGGCATCCACGATCCGGAGTTCGGCGGCGGCACCGGCTATTACGCCACCGGCGGCATCGACGGTTACTTCGGCAACGGCATGCCCGAGGAACTCAAGCTTGAGGCGGGCAACGTGACCGCCTTCCTCAAGCGCGGCGAGGAAGTCTACGGCATCCACTGCGCCATCTGCCACGGCATCTCCGGCGACGGCCTCGGCGTCACCAGCAACTACGGTGTGCCCGGCATCGCCAACCTGACCCAGGAGAACTGGTTCCCCGCCGCCTATCCCGACGGCCGCCTCTTCCACACCATCTCCTACGGCAAGGGGAACATGGGCGGCTACAAGCACAACATCGCCCTGCGCGACCGCTGGGCCGTCGTCGCCTACGTCCGCGCCCTCCAAACCGCCCGCAAGGCTCCTTACGACGCCGTCAAGGAAGCTTTCGACAAGGGCATCGCCAACCCGGCCCAGTAATCTCCCGCTTTCCCCACCGAAATGGCACACCACTTCGTAACCTCAGCCGACATCCCGGTCGACGGCGAGCGCCTCGTCAATTCCAAGGTCGAGTCCGCCAAGCGCATCGCCGGCGGCACGGCCGCATTGACCGGCCTGGTCAGCGCCTACTTCCTGTTCCTCGCCCCGGGCAAGATCACCGCGCAGTTCGCCTACTCCTGGCTCTTCGCGTTCTTCTTCTTCTTCACCCTCGCGGTCGGCGGCTGCTTCTGGACCCTCCTCCACAACGTCTCCAACTCGGGGTGGGGGACCTCGGTCCGCCGCGTGATGGAAAACCTCGGATCGGTCTTCCCTTGGATGGCCCTCTTCGCGATCCCCTTCGCTTGCCCGGCGGTGCAGAAATACCTGTTCGAGTGGATGAACATTCACCGCGCCGCGGGCGGCGGCTACTTCGACGGCTTCATGGCCGGCTTCTACGGCAGCGATTCGATGAAGGCGGCGCTCGAGTCCAAGCACGAGGCGCTGCTGGTGAACAAGCTCTGGTACATGAACCTGTTCGCCTGGTATGTCCGCTTCGCCTTCTACTTCATCGGCCTCGGTCTCGTGATCCGCGCCCTGCGCAAGTTCTCCGTGGACCAGGACACCGATCCGAACCCCGGCACGAAGAACCTTTTCAAGGCCCGCTTCCACTCGACCTACACGCTGATCATCTTCGCGATCACCATCACCTTCGCCGGCATCGACCTGCTGCAAGGGATGAAGTACGATTGGTTCTCCACCATGTGGGGCGTCTACCTCTTCGCCGGTGCCGCGCTCAACTCGATGGCGGTGATCATCATCACCTGCACGCTGCTCCAGAAGGGCGGCTACTTGAAGAAGGTGACCGGTCCCGAGCACTTCCACATCATGGGCAAGCTGCTGCTCGCCTTCACCATCTTCTGGGCCTACATCGCCTTCTCCCAGTTCTTCCTGATCTGGTATGCGAACATCACCGAGGAAACCTCGTGGTACCTCATCCGCAACACCGGCGGCTGGAACACCGGCAGCATCGCCCTGGTCTTCGGCCACTTCGTCATCCCCTTCGTCATCCTGCTCCAGGCCTGGCTCAAGAAGAACCCGAAGCTGCTCAGCATCATGGCCGGCTACACCCTGGCGATGCACGTGCTCGACCACTACATCATCACCATCCCGGAGCGCTCCGTCTCGCTCTACCGCATGGCGAACTTCCCGACCGCCGACTGGATGAAGGAACTCTCTGTCTTCAAGGACGTGACCACCTCGGTCCCGGGCGCCTTCTGGTTCGACATCTTCGCCTTCATCGCCATCGGCTCCGGTTTCGTCTTCTTCTACCTCCGCGCGCTGACCCAGACCGCCGTCTATCCGCACCGCGACCCCCGCATCCTCGAATCCGCCAACGTCTCGAACTGATCCGGTTGGCACTTGGAACTTCACACTTGGAACTTTCCCTCTGATGTCCTCATCCAGCGACAATCCCTTCGTCCGCTTCACCGCCTTCTGGTGGGCGCTCGGCGTGTTCATGCTGTTCGGCGTGATCCTGCTCGCGATCAAGCTTTTCAGCGGTTCCGGCGACCGGCCGAACCCGCTTGAGGAGGCCGCGGCGGCCAAGCGCTACGAGACGCGCGCCGCGGTGGAAGCCGCGCAGAAGGCCGCCTTCGCCTACAAGGAAGTGGAGAAGGGCAAGGTCGTCCAGGTTCCGCCGCACGACGTGTTCCCGCTGGTCGGGCAAGGCCTGCTTGCCGAGAAGCCGGTTGCCGTGGCCAAGCCCGAGCAGATCGTGCCGGGTTCCGATCGCCAGCTTGCCGCCGCCAACGAGCCGAAGGTCGATGTCGCCGCGGTCGACGCCCTCACGCCCGCCGCCGACGCCCCGATCGATCCCGCCCTACTCGAAGCCGGCAAGGCCCAGTTCATGGGCGGCGGCACCTGCTTCGTCTGCCACGGCCCGACCGGCGAAGGCGGCCCGATCGGCCCGACCCTCGCCGGCTCCGAATGGGTCACCGGCCCGGTTTCCAATCTCATCCGCATCCAGCTCCGCGGCCTCGAAGGTCCGATCCAGCTCAAGGGCGCGACCTACACGCCGCCTGCGCCGATGGCCGCGCTGGCCCACCAGACCGACGAGCAGATCGCGGCGGTCCTCACCTACATCCGCAACAGCTTCGGCAACAAGGCCTCCGCCGTGCTGCCGGAACAGGTCAAGATGCTGCGCTCCGAAGTCGGCAAGCCGATGCTCAAAGAGGCCGACCTGATCAAGCCCTGAACCTCCACGTCCCAAGGCACCCGCTTTCCCATGTCCCAAGCTTCCACCACCAACCCGGCGGCCGATGCGGCACGCCGCGCGGAGATCGACCGCTCGCTGCGCCATCCGGTGATGTTCTTCTTCACCAGCGGCGCCGCCTGGCTCGCCGTGGCCATCCTGCTCGGCATCATCTCCTCCGCCAAGGTCCATAGCCCGGGCTTCCTCGACGGCGTGTCGTGGCTGACCTACGGCCGCGTCCAGCCGGCCCACATGAGCGCGCTGATCTACGGCTGGGGCTGCCAGGCCGCTTTCGGCATGCTGGTCTGGCTGATGGCCCGCCTGTCGCGCCAGGAATGCCGCGCCGCCGGCCTGATCCTGACCGCCGGCCACGTCTGGAACCTCGCCGTTTCCATCGGCCTGTTCGGCATCCTCGCCGGCAAGGGCACCGGCATCCCGTGGATGGAGTTCCCGAGCTTCGCCTGGGTGCCCATGCTGGTTTCCTACGCCGCCATCGCCATCTGGTCGATGATCCAGTTCAAGGTCCGCCCGGAAGGCCACGTGTTCATTTCCCAGTGGTACAACCTGGCCGCCCTGATCTGGTTCCCCTGGGTCTTCGTCACCGCGCATTTCCTCATCCACGGCTTCTCCGGCAGCCCGCTGATGGCCGCCGCGGTCAATGCCTGGTATCGCTCCGCGCTTGTCTTCCTGTTCTTCATCCCGACCGCCCTCGCCGCCGCCTACTACCTGATCCCGAAGGTCACCGGCCGCCCGGTCTACAGCTACACCCTGTCGCTTCTCGGCTTCTGGTCCCTCGCCGTCATCGCCCCCTGGGCCGGCATGCAAAAGCTCGCCGGTGCGCCGATCCCCGCCTTCCTGCCCTACCTCGGGGCCGCCGCCACCATCCTGATCGCCATCCCGGCCATCGCGGTCAGCGTCAACCTGCTCAAGACCGCCGCCAGCGCCTGGGACACCGTGGTCAACAGCCCCTCGCTGCGCTTCACCGTCGCCGGCGTGATCGGCCTGCTCGTCCTCGGCTTCGCCGCCACCTTCCTGAACGTCCCGGCCATCCTGCCCCTCAGCCAGTTCAGCCTCTCCGGCTACGGCTTCGACATCCTCGCCCTCTACGGCGTGTTCAGCTTCATCGCCTTCGGCATGATCTACTTCGTGGTGCCTCGGATCACCCGCCGCGAGTGGCTCTCCAGCCGCCTGATCAAGATCCACTTCTTCCTCTCGGTCTACGGCCTCCTCACCGTGGCGCTGGTCGCCGTTTTCGGCGGGATCATGCAAGGCCAGGCCCAGGAGGACTACAAGCAGCCCTGGGAGAATGCGATGGAATACGCCTATCCCTACGCCGTGGCTTCCACGCTTTCGTGGTGCTTCCTGCTGCTTTCGAACGTCTTCTTCTTCCTCCACCTCGCCCTGATGTGGCTCCGCCTCGGCCGCCGCAGCTCGCATCCGACCCTTCTGGGCCACGCGCACCACGACGACCTCCACGATGCCACCCACGGTCCCGAGGGCGACATCGACAATGCCGGCCCCGGTTCCGCGCCCGCCCACTCGCACTAAGGGGTTCCTGATTTCCCGATTTCGAATCTCCCAATTTCCCTTCTCCCATGTCCTTCCGCCAATTCGCCTTCGGACTCACCTTCGCCTTCCTCCTCCCGTGGACGGCCCTGGTGATCTACCCGTTCTTCTCGATGCGCTCGGTGGCCCCGGTGGCTTTCGATGAAATCGCCGACGGCAAGACGGGCATCTACCACCCGAAGACCACCGGCCGCGTGGCCAACGGCGCGCAGGTGTATGCCGCCAACGGCTGCTACCTCTGCCACACCCAGCTCATCCGCCCGACCTACGCCGGCAACGACCTCGGCCGCCCCGACTGGGCCGGCTTGAAGGCCGACGAGGCCCGCGGCGACACCCGCCGCGAGTCGAACGTCTTCGACTATCAGGCCGAGAAGTTCGCGCAGATCGGCGTGAACCGCCTGGGCCCGGACCTTTCGAACATCGGGCGCCGCGTCGAAGCCCTCTACACCAAGGAAAGCGGTGCCAGCCCCGAGACCTGGCTCTATCTCCACCTCTACAATCCCCGCGGCAATCCCGAGCGCCCGACCTCGACTTGCCCCTCCTACCGCTTCCTCTTCGAGGAGAAAAAAATCACCGGCCAATGCCCGACCGAGGCCTTGCCCGTCGAGGCTCCCGAAGGAACTTGCGTCGTGCCGAGCGCCGAAGCCGAAGCGCTCGTCGACTACCTGCTGGCCATGAAGCGCGACGACGCTCTTCCCGCCTCGATGAACCCCGCCCCGGCCAAGCCGGCCGAGCCAGCACCTGCCGCCGCCGCCGCCGCCGCACCCCAGGGCTGAACCGAATCCCACCTTTCCGATGATCGATCCTTCCAAGCCCGACCTCGAGGAATCGGTGAATGTCACCGAAGCCCACGACCGCGTCGTCCGCGGGGCCGCCGCCGCCGCCCGCGAGAACAAGATCAAGGAGAACGGTGCCGAACCGGTCTCCCTCACCGTGATGGTGCTCTGCGCCATCCCGCTGCTCTCCGCCGGCTGGGCGCTCGGCAACGCCGGCACGCTTTTCTCCTACAAGGACACCGTGAAGGACGGCTACGTCCGGGTGATCCCGGCCGATGACGAGGCCGGCGGCCCGCCGCCGAAGGACGCCCTCGCCGCCTACATGGCCAAGGGTGCCAAGCTCTACAGCAAGTGCAGCGGCTGCCACGGTCCCGACGGCAAGGGAGACGGCAACGCCTACCCCTCGCTCGCCGGGTCCGCCTGGGTCACCGGCGAGACGGAGCGGCTTGCGATGGTCATCCTCAACGGCCTCAGCGGCCCGGCTTCCACCGGCAAGACCTACGGCGTGATGCCCGCCCAGGGCGCCGGCATGAAGGGCGAGGACCTCGGGGCCCTGATGACCTACATCCGCAATTCCTTCGGCAACAAGACCGGCGACGTGGTCACCAAACAGATGGGTGCCGCAGGCCTTGAAATCTCCAATGCCCGGCCAAAAGTCGGCACGGCGGTCACCGGCGAGGAGCTGGCGGCCGATCACACGAAGAACCTTCCGGGCGACGCCCTCGATCCCAAGACGATGCTCGACCCCATCACCCTTGAACCGGCGGAAGCCAAGTAAGTTCGGCACCAACCATTTTCTAGCATGAGCTCACACGCTGCCACTGCGGACCATCACGGTCACGACGACCATCACCACGACCCCGGCTTCCTCCGGAAGTACGTGTTCTCGACCGATCACAAGATGATCGGCATCCAGTACGGCCTGACGGCGATGGTCTTCCTCGCCTTCGGCTTCTACCTGATGATGGTGATGCGCTGGAGCATCGCCTACCCGCACCAGCCGCTGCCCGAATGGATGGCCTGGCTCTTCAGCGACAACTGGAAGGCCCGCTGGCTGGCCGACGGCAAGGTCACCGGGGAGACCTACAACATGTTCGGAGCCATGCACGGCACCATCATGGTCTTCCTCGGCATCGTGCCTCTCGGCTTCGGGGCCTTCGGCAACTACATCACCCCGCTCCAGATCGGCGCGGTCGACATGGCCTTCCCGCGCCTCAACATGGCCAGCTACTGGATGTATCTCGCCGGCGGCCTGGTGATGTGCGCCTCGTTCTTCATGGAGTCCGGCGCCGCCAAGTCAGGCTGGACGAACTACTCGCCGCTCGCGGGCTTCGCCGACGGCCAGATCGTCAACCAGTGGCTCGCCGGCCAGACCCAGTGGCTGATCGGCCTCGTGCTGCTGATCTCCTCCTCGCTGCTCGGCTCGGTGAACTTCATCACCACCATCATCAACCTTCGAGCCCGCGGCATGACCTGGATGCGCATGCCCTTCTTCGTCTGGGCGATGCTCGTCACCGGCTTCCTCCTCCTGCTCGCCTTCCCGCCGCTGGAAGCCGCCGGCATCATGCAGCTGATGGACCGCGTCAGCCACTCGTCCTTCTTCATGCCTTCCGGCCTCTACACCGCGAAGGAAGGCCTGGCCGACCTGTCCGGCGGCGGCTCGCCGCTGCTGTTCCAGCACCTGTTCTGGTTCCTCGGCCACCCGGAGGTTTACGTGCTCCTGCTCCCCGCCATCGCCTGCGTCGCCGAGATCATCCCGGTCAACACCCGCCGCCCGCTCTGGGGCTACAAGTCGATGGTTTACGGCGTGCTCGTCCTCGGCTTCCTGTCCTTCATCGTGTGGGCCCACCACATGTATCTCACCGGCATGGGTCCGGTCGTCTCGACCTTCTTCCAGACCACCACGGTGCTGATCTCGATCCCGTCGGTGATCCTGATCACCTCGATGATCATCTCGTTGTGGGGCGGTTCGATCCGCTTCACCCCGGCGATGGTCTGGGCCTGCGCCTTCCTGCCGATGTTCGGCATCGGCGGCCTCACCGGCCTGCCGCTCGCCTTCAACCTGGTGGACCTCCACCTCCATGACACCTACTACGTGATCGGCCACTTCCACTACGTGGTGGCTCCCGGCATCCTCTTCGGCCTCTTCGCCGGCGTCTACCACTGGTATCCGAAGATCACCGGCCGCCACATGAGCGGCTTCCTGTCCCACCTGCACTTCTGGCCCAGCCTGGTGTGCATGAACCTGATCTTCTTCCCGATGCTCACCCAGGGCATGGCCGGCTTCCACCGCCGCTGGTACAACGGCGGCGACGCCTACCTCGCCAAGGCGAAGGACAGCGTCAACGTCTTCGGCAACTCGGTGGCCGAGCACATCGACCTCAACATCATCATGTCCTGGGCCGCCTGGGCCATGGCGCTCGCGCAGATCCCCTTCGTGATCAACCTCTTCATTTCCTGGAAGACCGGACGCAAGGTGGAGAGCGACAACCCCTACCACGCCACCACGCTCGAGTGGGCCACCCCGACGCCTCCCGGCCACGGCAACTTCCTCACGGAACCCGCCGTTTACCGCGGTCCCTACGAATACAGCCGCCCCGATTGCGAGGAGGACTACCTGCCGCAGTGGGAGGAACCGAAGCGCGGTGCCGATGCGCCCGCCGAAAAGCCCGCCACCCCTTCCGCCCACTGAGCTCCAGCCCGCCTGAAGCCGGATCCCCGATCTTTTCCCCATGGAAATTCCTTACATCGTCACCCCGCGCAAGGACACGGGCCTCTTCAACTCGAAGATCGCCATCTGGTTGTTCCTTGCGTCGGAAGTCATGCTCTTCGGAGGTTTCTTCTCCGCCTACATCTTCCTCCGCCTGGGTGCCGACTACCCGTGGCCGGAGCGGACGCTCCCGGTGCTGCCCGGCCTGATCAACACCTTCGTGCTGATCTTCTCCTCGGTCACGGTGGTGTTCGCCTGGGCGTCGCTGAAGATGCGCCAGTGGGGCAAGTTCCAGATCTACATGGCGATCACCGTGTTCTGCTCCTTGGTTTTCATGGTGCTCAAGGGCATCGAGTACAACGTGAAGTTCCACCACCAGGCCGTCCGCCTGAAGGACTACACGGTCGTCGAAGGCCACCTCGGCTACAAGGTGAAGGACGGCGTGAAGGTCGAGCACGGCAAGCAGCCGACCGAGGACCAGCTCGCCAAGGACGCCAAGGGCCGGAAGATCGAGGAGAACCTGGTCAATTTCGAGGCCGCCGAATTCTCCTTCAGCACCCTCCGCCACCACAAGCCCTGGGTCGAATCGATCATGGCCCGGGCGGCGGATCAGAAGGCCTCGATCACGCTGGCAGCCGATCTCGAACTGAAGACTTCCCCGGAAAAGACGGTCAGCTTCAAGGCCGGCAGCCCGCTGACGGTCGAGCTGCTCGATTCGGTCAAGGAAGCCCATCTCGCCGCCCGCGAGAACAACGGGGCCGTCCGCACCGACAACCTGCGCGAGCAATGGGAGAAGGCCCACGCGGCCAACCCCGGCAAGCGCGACTGGGAAATCGCCGACCAGGTGGCCGTGGACACCGCGGCGATCGCCGGCCAGCTGATGCCGGAACAACCCTCGGTCATCTTCAAGGTCGAGCCTCCGACGGTCTTTTCCTTCAAGCCGCGCGACGTGAAGGAAGCCGCCGCCTCCGCCGACCTGCGCGATGGCACCAACCTCAAGGGCAAGCTGGTGGATAGCCCGATGGTCTTCCACTACGTCGATGCCATCGACTTCCGCCATCTCGTGATGGAGGCGGAGAGAAAGGGAATCGACCCCAAGGTCGCGATCGAGAACTCCTGGTTGCTCAAGGAGAGCCCGGAGCTGAAGAAGATCTGGGAAAAGCAGCAGGTCGCTCTGGCCCAGCTCACCAAGGAGCTTGCGGCCAAGGGCAAGGAGCCGACGGCGAAAGACAAGTACCGCATCGGTTGGCAGGAGCTGGCCTATTACTCGGTGACCAAGATCGAGGACGTCAAGATCACCCCTGGCAAGTATGCGATGCCCAAGGCCAAGGAGAACTTCAAGGAAGAGTTCTTCGGCCCCGATTACAAGGTGCGTGAAAAGGTCCCTCACCCGGACGGCAAGCATTTCGGTGCTTTCCCGCACCTCACCGTGCCCCGCGAGCAGGTCCAGTTCGCCTCGAAGTTCGCGCCCGCCTGGAACACCTACTACGCGATCTACTTCACGATGACCGGTCTCCACGGTCTCCACGTGGTCGGCGGCGCGCTGGTGCTGGCCTATTACCTTTTCTGCGGCAAGCGGATGTATCTCAGCAACCCCGAGTGGCTCGCCAACCGGGTGGAAGTCGGTGGCCTTTTCTGGCACTTCGTCGACCTCGTCTGGATCTTCCTCTTCCCGATCCTCTACCTGATGTAAGGATCTCTTCCCGTTCTTCTCTTTCCTGCACTTCAAGTCATGGCCGATTCTCCCGAAGCAATCCAGAAATCGCTCCGCCTCTACAAGTTGATCGGGGCGGTCTTGTTCGCCGGCACCGTCATCACCGTGATGGTCGCCACCATTCCATGGCTGGACTTCGGCGAGCACGGCTTTGACACGGCCGACATGGTCCTGGGTCTCCTCATCGCCTCGGTCAAGGCGACCCTGGTCGCGGCGATCTTCATGCATCTCAACCACGAGAAGCGGATGATCTACTGGCTCTTCGGCTTCGGCATCCTCGCCGCGTTTTTCCTGGTCGCCCTGATCGCCCTCGCGAAATGGGATCCGATCCACTACAACGGCTTCGGCGACGGCGTCCCCGGGTCCGAAAAGGATGCCCGCTGGTGATGGCCTGAAGTTCCAGCAGGAAAAAAGTGCCAAGTGCCAAAAAGAACCGAAGAATCCTGAACCTCGCCTTGTCTGCCGGCTGATCCTGCCTTCATTGCTACTTGGAACTTCTCACTTGGAACTTCCCACCACCATGTCGCTCCGCGCTTTCCACATCGTTTTCGTGACCGTGAGCACCCTGCTGTTCGCGTTCCTCTCCCTGTGGGCCTTCGTGCTCGCGGCGGACCGCACGGCGACGGTCACGGCACTCGGCGTGGTCAGCGTGGCGGGGTTGCTGGGAATGCCCGTCTACGGCGTCTATTTCTACAAGAAGGTCCGCAACATCGTCCTCTGACAACTTCCTGCCATGAACGACTCCTTCCTTGCCTGCCTCACCTGCGCCCGCAATTTCGCCGATCACACCAACGCCATCGGCTGGTCGATCTTCGCGCTGCTCGCGATGATTCTCCCGATGCTCGGCGGCGTGGCGTTCTTCATGATCCGTCTGGTCCGCCGCAGCAACGCCGCGCTTGAACCCGAGTTCCGCGATGAACCGGTCGCCAACGCTCCCGTCCGATAACGCCTCCACCTTTCTTCCATGAGTCCCTCGAAACTCCTCGGCATCCCCGAAAACTTCTCCGCCCACGGCGGCCGGGTCGACCACCTCATCGACGTGGTCCACTGGTTCATGATCGCGCTCTTCGTGGGGTGGACCCTGTTCTTCCTCTACTGCCTGATTCGCTTCCGCGCCTCGGCAAACCCGAAGGCCTCCTATCATGGGGTCCGCAATCACCTTTCCAGTCACCTCGAGATTGCCGTGGTGATCATCGAGGCCGTGCTTTTGCTTGGCTTCGCGATCCCGCTCTGGAAGGAGCGCACCGACACTTGGGAGAAGGTTCAGAAGCTCGATCCCGTCCGCGTTCGGGTCATTGGCTGGCAGTTCGGCTGGACCTACCACTACCCCGGCAAGGACGGGAAGTTCGGCCGCATCGATCCGCTGGTCCGCACCAGCAACAGTGACGCGGCGAGCGGCTTCAACGATCCCAATGCCCAGGACGATTTCACCACCTCGATCCTCAAGATCGCAAAGGGCCGTCCGGCCATCTTGAACATTGGTTCCAACGACGTGATCCACAACTACTCCATCGTTCCGATGCGCATCCAGCAGGACGCCATCCCGGGCAAGGAATTCCCGATGTGGTTCACGCCGAACAAGACGCTCGAAACTTCCGTCGTCTGCGGCCAGCTCTGCGGGGAAGGCCACGGCAACATGCTCGGCCAGATGGAAGTCGTGACCGACGAGGCCTACCGCGCGTGGGCCGACGGCGAGTCCGACAGCGCCCTCAAGTCGCGCCAGCCGAAGGCCGTGACCGCCAGCCGCTGAACGGCAACTCCTTTCCATGCGGGAAGTCCGTCGGGCTTCCCGCTTTTTTGTGCCCGCGCGGGACGCTTTCAGGGAGCCATTCAATTGCTTCCGGCCTATCCTGCCGCCCGTGAACGACATCGAGCGCGAGAACTTCCGCAACCTCCTCGCCGAGATCGGCCGGATGCGCATGCCTTTCGGCAAGTATGGCCCGGCCGCGGTGCCGCCGTCCGGGATGCCGCTTCACGACCTGCCGGTGGAGTATCTTCTCTGGTTCAAGGAGCGCGGCTTTCCCAAGGGCCGCCTGGGCGAGCTGATGGCCGTCGTCTGCGAGATCAAGGAAGTCGGCATGGACACGGTCTTCGATCCCTTGCGCGAGGCCTTGGGCGGCCGGGTGAGTTTCCATCCGAAGCGACCGCGGGAGGTCATGTTCCCGGAGGACGAGCGGCCCATGTGAAACCCTTCGGTGCCGGGTCAGCTCGTGAAGGACTTGCGGAGGTGCGAGGGCAGGATGCCGAGCTGTTCGCGGTACTTCGCGACGGTGCGTCGGGCCACCGGGATGCCCTGCACCTTGAGCTGCTTGGCCAGCGCGTCGTCGGAGAGCGGCTTGGAGGGATCCTCCTTGGCCACCAGGTCCTGGATGGCCTCGCGCACCCCGGCGTTCGAGACCTCCGTGCCGTCGGCCGTCTGGTAGCCGGCGGCGAAGAAGGCGCGCATCTCCATCAGGCCGTGCGGGGTGAGGACGTATTTGCCGGCGACCGCCCGCGAGATGGTGGTCGCGTGCAGGCCGATCTGGTCGGCGATTTCGTTCATCGTCAGCGGCCGCAGGTGGCGCGGACCTTTCTCAAGGAAGGCGGGCTGGTGCTCGATCAGCTTCTCCGCGATCGAAAGGATGGTCTCCTGGCGGAGCGACAACGACCGGATCAGGGTGCGTCCTTCCCGGATCTGTTCGCGCAGGAAATGGCGCGCCTTGCGGTCGTTGTTGGTCTTGCCGAGCAGGTCCTTGTAGAAATCGCTGATCTTCAGCTTGGGCAGATACTCGTGGGTCAGCCGCGCCTTCCAGCCCTCGTCGCTCCGCTCGATCACGACGTCGGGCTGGATGTAGGGGTTTCCGGTCGGATCGAAATCCCCGCCGGGATTCGGAGTCAGCCGGCCGATCCGCGAGGCGGCTTCGGAGATCCGCTCGACGCTGGTGCCGAGCGTCCGGGCGATCTGCGGGTAGCGCTTCCTCGCGAGCTCCTCCAGATGATCCCGGACAATCCGGTATTCGAGGCTGTTGCCTTCGCCATTCCGTTCGAGCTGCAGGAGCAAGGACTCCTGGATGCCGGCGGCACCGATGCCCGGGGGATCGAACGATTGGATGAGCTTCACCGCTTCATCCATGGTCTTCTTCGGAATCCCGAGCCGGGCGGCGAGTTCGCGGGCGGGAAGGTCGAGGAATCCGCGCGAATCGAGGTTGCCGAGCAACTGCCGGGCGGCGTCGCGCACGGCGGGATCGACGAGTGAAAAGTCGAGCTGGTGGGAGAGATGCTGCTGCAGGGTCTCCGGGGCGACGATCGAGTTGTAGAGATGCTCCCGCCGTTCCTCGTCGTCGGCGCTCCACGGGTTGGAGCGGCGCTCCATGATTTCGAGATCGCGCCAATCGTCGTCGGTCTCGTTGAGGTGCTCCAGCGAATCGGCCTCCTCCGGATCCGGCGAGTTCTCGTCGAGGGAGATCGATTCCGTGATGTCTTCCAGCACCGGATTGATGTCCAGAGCCTGCTGCACCAGCTGCTGCAGCTCCATGGAGTTGGCTTGCAGGATCTCCAAACTGCGCCGCATCTGCGGGGCCAGCGATTGTTGCTGGCCCAGGGATTGATGGAGCGAGGCATCGGCCATGAGTTGGATCCCTCGGGTAGCGGGGACGCCGGGAATTAAGCCGAGCCTACCAGAAATTACAGCACTTTTCGTGCCACAGGGATTTTTTATTTTCCTTGCGGCCTCTCGCCAACTGTGGGAGGCGATGTCCGCCCGGGTGGCCGGCGGCGCGAGGCCGCTGGCGAAGCCCGCCCCCTACCCAGACATGAAGCGAGGAGATTTCGTGCCATTCGAGCGGAAGATGCGTGAAGCCGGCGTGATGGAAGCGGCCATCGGTGCCTTCCGTCACAACTACGAGGCGCTGTGCCGCGAGGAGACCGGTCTGATCCCCGAGGAAGCGATCCGCCCGGCGGAGGGCCTGGCGGTTTTCGAGCCGGGAGCCGCGGACTTCGATCCCGCCCTGCTCGCCCGGACCGTGGTGATCAAGCTCAACGGCGGTCTCGGCACCAGCATGGGCCTGCAGAAGGTCAAGAGCGTGCTCGAGGTTCGGCCGGGGGTGAACTTCCTCGATCTGATCGTCCGCCAGGTGAAGAGCCTCCGCGAGACGAGCGCTTCGCCCGTGCGGTTGCTGCTGATGAACAGCTTCAGCACCAGCGCCGATACCCTCGACTATCTCAAGAAGCACGCCGACGGCGGCTTTGCCGATGCCTCCGAGGTGGAGTTGATGCAGAACCAGGTGCCCAAGATCGACGAAGCGACGCTGGCCCCGGTCGAATGGCCGGCGAATCCTTCGCTGGAATGGTGCCCGCCCGGTCACGGCGACCTCTATCCGGCGCTGGTCGGCAGCGGGTGGCTCGACCGCCTGCTGGAAGCCGGCGTGAAATACGCGTTCGTTTCGAATTCGGACAACCTCGGGGCGGTCCTCGAGCCCGGTCTGTTGAAGCATTTCGCCGATTCCGGCGCGCCTTTCCTGATGGAGGTGACCCGCCGCACCCCGGCCGACCGGAAGGGCGGCCATCTGGCGGTCCGTTCCGGCGACGGCCGTCTCCTTCTGCGGGAGGTGGCGCAGTGCCCGGACGCCGACCTCGATGCCTTCCAGGACATCGACCGCCACCGCTATTTCAACACCAACTCGATCTGGCTGAGGCTCGACCTGCTCAAGGAAAAGCTCGCCGGATGCGGCGGGGTGCTGCCGCTGCCGATGATCCGCAACCGCAAGACGGTGGATCCGCGCGACAAGAACTCCACCGCGGTGATCCAGCTCGAAGTGGCGATGGGCGCGGCGATCGAGTGCTTCGAAGGTTCCCAGGCGATCGAGGTGCCGCGCTCGCGCTTCGCGCCGGTCAAGTCCACCGCCGACCTGTTCGCCCTGCGCTCCGACGCCTACCACATCGGCGAGGACGGACGGGTCGAACTCGCCGACATCCGTCACGGGCAGCCGCCGGTGGTCAAGCTCGACGACTCCTACAAGCTGGTGGACGCCATCGAGTCGCTCGGCACGCCCTCGCTCGCCGCTTGCGACGAGGTCGGCATCCGCGGACCGCTGCGCTTTGCGGACGGCGTCGTCCTGCAGGGCAAGGTGTCGTTCTCCGCGGCTCCCGGGGAGATCAGGACCGTGGCTCCGGGGACATATGTCGACGGGGACTTCTCCCTTTGACGGACATTTTTGATTTGCGGCCTTGCCATTCGGAGGGGGGCTGTTACCCGGACGGCGCAAATGGCAACTATCGGCGACATCAATCTAACGGCAGACGGCTTCGAAGCGGTGATTTTCGACTGCGACGGCACCCTGGTTCACTCGATGCCGCTGCATTTCGAGGCCTGGTGCGAGGCCCTGTCGCTGCATGGTGCAGCTAATATCTTCAAGGAGGATGTCTTCTATGCCATGGGCGGCCGTCCGACCAAGGACATCGTGGTCGAGATCAACGACGAGTACGGCCTGAAGCTCGATCCCGCGAAGGTGGCGTTCTCGAAGCGCGAGGCTTTCCTGAGGAAGCTCGGCCAGCTCGAGTTGATCGACGAGGTGGCGGCCTTCGCCGAGAGCCTGCGGGGCAAGCTGCCGATGGCGATCGCGACCGGTGGCACCCGTCTGGTCATCGAGAAAACCCTGCAGGCGGTCGGGGTGTCGGACCTTTTCGAGGAGGTCGTGACCGCCGACGACGTGGTGAACGGCAAGCCGGCTCCGGACATTTTCCTCAAGGCGGCCCAGTTGCTCGGCGTCAGGCCGGAGCGCTGCCTGGTGCTCGAGGACGCGCCGGCCGGGGTGATGGCGGGACAGCTCGCGGGGATGACCGTGGTCTCGATCCCGGTACCACTGAATTACGCCCGCAAATAAAGGGATTCCCGAGGTTTTGGGGATTCGCTCTTGATTCCGGGGGTGGCCCTCTTTTGACTCCCCCATGGCGGATATTTCCCTCGGATTGTCGTTCGACGACGTGCTTCTCGTTCCCGCGCTGAGCGAGATTCTCCCTACGGAATCGGACATTTCGACGTACGTGACGGCCGACATCCGGCTGAACATTCCGGTCGTTTCGGCGGCCATGGACACGGTTTCCGAACCCGAACTGGCGGTGGCGCTGGCCCGCGAAGGGGGGATGGGCGTGATCCACCGCGCCTGCCCGATCCCCGAGCAGGCCTCGATGGTGTCGCGGGTCAAGCGGTCCGAGAACGCGGTGATCCAGAAACCCCTCACCGTGCGCAAGGAGCAGAGCATCGACGAGATCCGCGCGATCATGGACGAGCACGGCTTCTCGGGCTTCCCGGTCATCGATGCCGAAGGCCGCCTGGAAGGCATGGTCACCGGGCGCGACGTGCGCTACCTCGACCGCAGCGACGCGAAGGTCGAGGACGTGATGACCCGTCGCGACAAGCTGGTCACCGCTCCCGCGAACACCGAGCTCGAGGAGGCGCGACGCATCCTTTACCAGAACCGGATCGAAAAGCTGCCGCTGGTGGATGCGGACGGCAAGCTGGTCGGGCTGATCACCGGCTCCGACATCGAAAAGCGGATCACCTTCACCAACGCCGCCAAGGATCCTTCCGGGCGGCTGCGCTGCGGTGCCGCGGTGGGCGTCGGCCCCGACTGCGTCGAGCGCGGACAGGCGATGATCGATGCGGGAGCCGACGCGCTCTTCATCGATGCCGCGACCGGCCACACCTCGCGGGTGATGGAGGTGATTTCCAAGCTGCGCTCGCTTTCCAGCGTCCCCGTCGTGGCCGGCAACGTGGTCACCGAACAGGGCGCGAAGGATCTGGTGGCTGCCGGTGCCAGCGCGCTGAAAGTCGGCGTCGGTCCGGGTTCGATTTGCACCACGCGGGTGATCGCCGGCGTCGGGATGCCGCAGTTCACCGCGATCCAGAATGTCGCCGGCTACTGCCGCGAGCGCGGGGTGAAAGTCATCGCCGACGGCGGGATCCGTTACTCCGGTGACGTGGTGAAGGCCCTCGCAGCCGGAGCCGACCTGGTGATGCTCGGCTCGCTGCTTGCCGGCACCCGCGAGAGTCCCGGCCAAAGCGTCTATTACCAGGGCCGCCGCTTCAAAACCTACCGCGGCATGGGCTCGCTCGGCGCGATGCGCAAGGGCTCCGGCGACCGCTACGGCCAGAACAGCTCCGGCAAGCTGGTGGCGGAAGGCGTCGAGGGCCGGGTCCCCTACAAGGGCCCGCTGGCCGACGTGATCTTCCAGCTGATGGGCGGCCTCCGCTCGGGCATGGGCTATGTCGGCGCCAACAGCCTGGAGGAACTCCGCAAGCGCGCCCGCTTCACCCGGATCACCGCCGGGGGCTTGCGTGAAAGCCACGTCCACGACGTGGTCATCACCGAAGAACCGACCAACTACCAGCCGCTCCACTGAGCCGCTCCCCCGTTCCTTTCCGAATTCCCTTTGGCCATGCAGGAGATCCAACACGTCGCCGTCCTCGATTTCGGCTCGCAGTACACCCAGCTCATTGTCCGCCGCGTTCGCGAGCTCGGCTATTTCGCCAAGCTCTACGCGATCGAGGATTTTCCGGACATCGGCAAGCCCGGTGCCATCATCCTGTCCGGCGGGCCGAAGAGCACGTCGGAAGCCGATGCGCCCGACCTCGACTTCGCGGCGCTGAAGGCCTTCGGCGTGCCGGTGCTCGGCGTCTGCTACGGGATGCAGCTCCTCAACATCAAGTTCGGCGGCACCGTCAAGGCGAGCAACCGCCGCGAGTACGGGCCGGCCACGCTGAACCCCGCCTCGTGCACCGGGATCTACGAAGGCGTCTCCCCGGCTTCCCAGGTGTGGATGAGCCACTCGGACACCGTGGAAGTGCTGCCGGAATGCGCGAAGGTCCTCGCCGCCAACCAGCACGGGACTCCGGTCTCGCTGCAATGGGGCGAGAACTTCTACGGCATCCAGTTCCATCCGGAAGTCACCCACAGCCACGAAGGCAACCGCATCCTCCACAACTTCCTGCTCACCGCGGGGGAACTGGCCCCGTTCCGGATCGACGACTTCAAGCGCGAGATCATCGAGGGGATCCGCACGACCGTCGGCAACCGCCAGGTTGTCTGCGGCGTCTCCGGAGGGGTCGATAGTACGGTGCTCGCCGTACTTTTGAACGAGGCCGGCGTGAAGGTCCGCGCGATCTACGTCGACCACGGCCTGATGCGGAAGAACGAGACGCAGGAAGTGCAGAACAATTTCCACCGGATGGGCGTGCCGATCGAGACGATCGACGCCTCCGCCCGCTTCCTCGACGCGCTCAAGGGCGTGGCCGATCCGGAAGCCAAGCGCAAGATCATCGGCGAGCTGTTCATCGACACCTTTTGGGACGCGGTCGGCGATGCCGAAATGCTCGCCCAGGGGACGCTCTACCCGGACGTCATCGAAAGCGCGTCGAACGCGAAGTCGAAGGCTTCCAAGATCAAGACGCACCACAACCGCGTCGACCGCATCCTCGAACTCCAGGCCGAGGGCAAGGTGCTCGAGCCGCTGGCCGAGCTGTTCAAGGACGAGGTCCGCGCGCTCGGCGCGTCGCTCGGGATCGCCCACGACATCCTGTGGCGCCATCCTTTCCCGGGCCCCGGTCTGGCGGTGCGCTGCCCCGGCGACATCACCGAGGAAAAGCTGCACATCATCCGCGAGTGCGACGCGATCTTCATCGGCAAGCTCAAGGAGCACGGCTGGTACGAGAAGGTCTGGCAGTCGTATGCCGCCCTCGTTCCGGTCAAAACCGTCGGGGTCAAGGGCGACGAGCGCTCCTACGAGTGGGCGACCAGCCTGCGCGCGGTGATTTCCGAAGACGCGATGACCGCCGACTGGGTCGAGCTGCCCTACCACATCCTGCGCGAGACCAGCCACAAGATCCTCAACGAGGTGAAGGGCATCAACCGCGTGCTCTACGACATCTCGACCAAGCCGCCGGCGAGCATCGAGTGGGAGTAGGGAATCCGGTGGCGGGGTGCCTCCGCAAAGACCCGTATGTCCCGCCGGATGTTGACGATTGACATCGGTCCCGCGTGGATTTCGTTGTCTCCGCAACGCGGGCGGCCGGGGTGGTTCGCAGCGTGTAGAGATCGTGGAAACGGCTCTTTCTGGGAGGGGAGGGTTGTTTTCAGTGGGTCTCCACGCTGCGGATCACCCCGGCCGCAAGCGGTTTGGCCGAGATGCCGAGCCCGACCGGCCGTCTTCCCTGCAAAGCAAAACACCGGACCCTCGCGGGCCCGGTGTTCCGTCGAATCCTGCCAGGCTTACTTCCTGCCCTTGGAGTGGGGCACCTTGACCTCGGTGGTGGAGGTCGAGGTGTTGCCGGCTTCGTCCTTCGCCTCCACCGTGATGGTGTAGACGCGGCCGTTGCCGCCCCCGGAGCGTTCGGCGCGCAGTTGCACCTTGTGATCGTCGATGATGTTCCAATCGGGCCCGGTGTCGCCGTCGCCGGTGCCGTTGACCGGCTCGTTGGAGGTGACGCTGACGATCCGCGTGGTCACTTCTCCACACGCGTCCTCGGCGTTCACGGCGACTTTCACGGTCTTCATCTTGTGGTTCGGCGGCCACAGCGAAGCGGGATTGGGCACCACGCCGGTGATCTCGGGAGCGGTGGTGTCGACCACGGTCACGGTGAACTCGCAGGTCACGGGAGCCGCTTCGCCATCGGACACGGACACCGACACGCTGTGCTCGCCCATCCCGAGTACCGCGTTGAAGGGAACCGACGCTTCGGTGGAATTCCCTCCGGAAGGAACCGTGACGGCCGGCGACGCCACGCCATCGACGGTCCAGACCACGCTGAGCGCGTCGCCATCGGCATCCGCCACATCCACCACGAGTTGGACCGGAGTGCCATCGTGGGAAGTGCATTCGACTTCGGTGGCTTCGGGGCATGCCAGGGTGGGCGGAGAGTTCAGCACCTGGACCAGTTGGCCGCGGAGTTCGCCTCCCGGATGGGCGGCGGTGTGGATGTTGAGGTAGAGCTTGCCGGCGATCAGGTCGGTCTCCTGAGCGGAGCTGAGAGTCACCGAACCCAGAATCACGCCGCCCGCCAGCGGCGACGGTGCGAACAGATGCTGCCCGGTGGCGAAGAAATCGTGGATGACCGGACCATTCTCGGTCGCCAGTGCGGGACCGTGAAGATGGGCCGCGGTGGCGGCTCCGGTCAGGTTGGCGAAGCCCGTAAAGGAGCCGTAGGCGGCCGAAAGCGACAGGACATTGCTATCGGTGTCGAAGGTGATGCCTGCGAGCGCTTCGCCGCCGCTGCCGGTCCCGCCGGCGGGCGGCACTTCGTTCGCGGGACTCAGGCCCGTGGCCGGGCTGCTGCCGGCGGGGGACAGGTCGAACTTCAGGATTTCCGCGTGGAGCGGAAGGGCGGCGCTGCAGAGGCCGATCGCGGCGATCAGGGGGTGTTTCATGGCGTGGGGGTTGTGGATGATACCGCCTTGAGAGACGGCCTCCGAAGCTTGCGGGGATCCGGTCCTGAAGCAAGCCGCGAATGGGAGGCTCCGCGCCGTCACCGCCCTGCACTAGCGCCGGAAATGTTCCAGCGTCGTCGCCAGCGCCTCGTCGAGGGAATGCCGTGGCCGCCAACCGGCCGCAAGGAGCTTGTCGGCGCTCGAGCGGGAGTGCTTCACGTCCCCGGCCCGTTCGGGCCCGTGCACGACCTTCGAGGAAGAGCCGGCAGAGGCGATGATCCTGCCCGCCAGGTCGTTGATGGTCATCTGCCCGCCGTAGCCCGCGTTGAACACCCCGGTCACTCCCGGGGTTTCCGCGGCAAAGGCCAGCGCGCCGACGATGTCCTTCACGTAGATGAAATCGCGCGTTTGCCCGCCGTCGCCGTGGACCGTGATGTCCTCGCCCTTCAGCGCCTTTTCGATGAAGATCGGCACGGCGGCGGCGTAGGCCCCCTTGGGATCCTGCCGCGGGCCGAAGACGTTGAAGAAGCGGATGGCGGCGGTTTCCAGCCCGCGCTCGCGGAGGAAGAGATCGAGGTAGTATTCCCCGTCCAGCTTGGTGATCGCGTAGGGGCTCTTCGGCTCGGGCAGCATCGATTCCAGCTTCGGCACCGCGGGATTGTCGCCGTAGATCGCGGCGGAGGAAGCGAACACCAGCTTCTTCACGCCGGCGGCGGCGGAGGCTTCGAGGACGTTCAGCAAGCCGTGCACGTTGATGTCCACGCATTCGCCCGGCTTCGCCATCGATTCGGGCACGCTGACCAGCGCGGCGAGATGGAAGACGAGATCGACGCCCTCCACCGCCTGCGCGACGGCTTCGCGGTCGGTGACGGAGGCTTCGATGAAAACATGGTCCAGGCCGTCGAGGTTGCGCCGGTAGCCGGTGCGGAGGTTGTCCAGCACGCGGATCTCTTCCGCGCGGCCCTGGTAGTGCTCGACGATGTGGGAGCCGATGAAGCCGGAGCCTCCGGTGACGAGGATTTTCACGGGGATGAAGAAGAGGATTGAGGTCAGGCGGCGACCACGATCCGGCCGCTGCCGGCGGCGACTTGCACCATTTCTTCCATCCGATCGAGGTTTTCCTCGATGGCTTTCACCATGGCGAACTGCGAGCGGCAGCGGTCGATGTTGTGGCCCGGCCGCTTCGTTTTGAAATAGACGTCGCCCTGCAGGTAGTCGGTGAGGAAGCGGATGCCGCACTCCAGCGTGAGCAGCTTGCCGGAGAAGGCGAGCAGGTCGATTTCGGCGCGGTTGAGGAAGGATGCGGCGCTTTCCATGTAGCCGCGGACCAGCGCGTCGAAGCGGTCGAGCCGGATGCCGATCAGCGAAAGGTCGACCTCGTCCTCGCGGGTGGTCGGGGTGGCGGTGCGGACCATGTCGCCGAAGTCGTAGAGCACGGAGCCGGGCATTGTCGTGTCGAGATCGATCACGCAGACCCCCTCGGAGGTCACGTCGTCGAGCAGCACGTTGTTGAGCTTGGTGTCGTTGTGGGTGACCCGCTCCGGAATGACGCCGGCGGAGATGAGGTCGGTGACCCGGCGGCAGTCGCTGGCACGTGCCAGCGCGAAGTCGATCTCCGGCTGGCAGGAGCGGGCCCGCCCGGCGATGTCCGCGGCGATCGCTTCCTGCAGGGCTTGCAGCCGCCGCGGCGTGTGGTGGAAGTCGGGGATGGTCTCGTGCAGCCGCTCGCCGCCGAGATTGGCCGCGAGTTTCTGGAACTCGCCGAAGGCTTTGGCCGCCTGTTCGGCCTGGAGGTTGGTGCGGATTTCGTCGTAGCCGCGGGCCCGCTCGATGAACGGATAGGTCCGCCAGAAGTTCCCGTCGCGGTCGACCACGTAGGGCTTGCCATCGATCCCCGGGATCACGGTCAGGGTGCGGCGGCGGGCTTCCGGATGGTTGCGGTCGAGCAGCCTTGCGAGCGAGTGCGCGGTGACCCGCTGGATGTTCTCCATCAAGGCGGCGGGATTCTTGAAAACCTGATGGTTGATCCGCTGGTGGATGTAGCGGATCCGGATGCCCGCCTGGTCGTACCACGCGCAGTAGGTGTCGTTGATGTGCCCGGAACCATAGGGTTGGGCATCCACGAAATCGGCCCTCATGTCGAAGAGGGCGGAAATCTGTCTGACATCGTGCATGCCGCTGGATAGGCACCTAAGCGCTGGTATTCCAGAAAAAATTGACGCGGGAGCATGAGGAAATGCGAGAAGCTCCTTGGATATTGCGAAGCGGAGGGAAGGGGACGGGTTTTTCGCCGCTTGCTCCGCAGCGGGTTTTTCCATTGATCCCCGGGCCTTCCAACGCGGAGCTTCGGGCATGTTCCTTCCGGGATTCCGCGAGTTGGTGAAAGAGGCCTGGGTGAAGATCCTCGACGAATTGAAGGTGTCGGGTGGCCTGCCGGTGCCCGAGCTGTGCCGCCGGCTCGGGGGGAGCTACATGGGAATGAAGGACCACTGCGACCGTCTGGTGAAGCTCGGCTACGTCGAGCGCTGGCGTTTGCCGCGGCAGGAAGTCGGCCGGCCAGAGATCATGTACCGGCTCACCCCGAAGGCCGACGCGCTTTTCCCGCAAGCGGGGGTGTCGTTGTCGCTGGAGTTGTTGGAAGCCGCGCGCAGCCTGTTTGGCGACACCGCGCCGGAGCGGCTGTTGATGCAGTATTTCGGCCAGCTCCGCGAGCGCTGGTGGCCGAAGCTTTCCAAGACGAAGTCGCTGGTGGAGCGGGCGACCATGCTGTCCGCCCTGCGGGAGAAGGAGGGTTGCTTCGGCCGCTGCAAATACGACCCGAACCGCGGGTTCCGGATCGAGGAGTACCATCATCCCTTGCATCCGGTGTTTGCCGCCTATCCCGGTGCGGTGCATCTGGAGTTGCGGATGATGGAGGAGCTGCTGGGAACCCGGATCGTCAGGAAAGAGATTCCCGGCGGCCGGGGCGGTCCGGCGCGGGTGGATTACGAGGTGGCGACGCTGGGCGTGCGCGAGGGCGGGTGATTTTCCGGTTGGAGCGTCAGCGGTATTGAATAGATCGCAGCATCCTCCGGTCGAAGCCGCCGACAATCCGGTCTTCCGATGAAAAACGCCCGATACCTCCTGGTTTCCTCCGCCGCATTCCTGGTCTTCGCTTCATGCAACAAGTCGCGGTCCGTGCCGCCGGGCGCGGGTTCTGGCGGAGGTGCGGAGGAGATCGCGGCGGAGCGGGCCTTGATCGAGGAAGAGCGGATGGAACTGGAACGCCAGCGGCTGCGCGAGGAACGGCTGGCGCTTGAAGAGGAAAAGGCGGCCCTGGAAGCCGAGCGCGAAGCCCGGCTCGCCGCGCGCGAGCGGGAAGTCGAATCGGACGGTCTTTCGCTGGAAGAGCGGCGGCAGCAACTTGAGGAGCGGGAGCGTGACCTCGCCGGACGGGAAGACGAGCTCGCCTCCCGGGAAATGAGCCTGAGCGAGCAGGAGCTGGAACTGGCGGGGCGCGATGTCCTCGACGACTGGGAGCCGGAGCCCTTGCCCGAGTTGCAGGAACCGGTGGCGGATTACGGAACCTTCTACGACGACCTCCAGCCCTACGGATCCTGGTACGAAACTCCCGATTACGGCTATGTCTACCAGCCGACCGTGGTCGTGCAGGACCGGACCTGGCGGCCCTACACCCGCGGTCGCTGGGTTTGCACGAACCTGGGATGGAACTGGGTTTCGGACGAGCCCTTCGGCTGGGCCTGTTTCCACTACGGTCGCTGGGCGCTGCTCCACGGTCGCGGCTGGGTCTGGGTTCCCGGCGATGAATGGGCGCCTTCCTGGGTTTGCTGGCGCGAGGGCGGCGACCACGTGGGCTGGGCACCTCTGCCGCCTGAAACCCTGTGCCACCGCGGCCGCGGCTGGGACGGCAGCGTCGAGGCCGAGTTCGGCATCGGCAGCTTGTGCTTCAATTTCGTTCACCGCCGCCACATGGCGGAACCGCTCTGGCGCCACTGCCTGCCGGTCGAGGAAAACCCGCTCTGCCTCGGCCAGACGAACAACATCACCAACATCCGCTACGATGGAAACCGTGTGATTGCCGGCGGTCCGTCCTATCAACGGCTGCGCAGGGACGTGGGGAAGGCGTGGCCGGTTTACCGGATCGAGACCGACCGCTTCCAAGCGATCCGCGACTTGAACCGGCGCAATGCTACGGTCCGCGGTCATCAGATCGAGGTCTTCGCGCCCAACCTCAACACGCGTTGGAACGACCGGCTCAAGCCGTCCAATGTCGCGGGGCGATGGGATGATGTGAAAGTCGTGCGCGCGGAGAGCGGCATCAAGCCGGAGTGGAGCGAGCGCTTCCGCGAGATGCGATCGAAGCGCATCGAAGAGTCGAAAAAGCCCGTCGATCCTGTCGAAAGGAAAGCGCTGCTCGAAGGGAATCGCGGCAAAGTGGCGGAAGCTCAGCGGAGTCTTCTCGAGAAGCAGCGGCAGATGAACGAGGCGCGCCGCGGGACCGCAGGACAGCCCGTGCAATCCAAGACGGTGGACCAGCCGGCACCGGATCACGCTCGCGAACCGTCCTTGGCCGAGCGGCAGCGTCTGGCCGCGGAGCGACTGCGCGAAGCGAGGGAGCGCCGGACCGGCGGACTTCCGCCCTCCGGGACCGGGACCGGAGAGCAGGGGAAAGACGGCAATGCCGGAAGGATCGCGGCGATGCGCGAGGAACTCCGCCAGCGGGAGCTTGCCAGAAAAGAACGGCAGAGCGGGAGCGGCGACCCGGTTGATCCTACTTCGGGAAAGCCGGAAACGAAGCCGCGAGTTCTTGATAAGCCGGATGGCCGCGGCCCCCGTCCTTCCTCCGGCGTGACCCGTAACGATCCGCCGGTGCAAGGCGGGCCGGTTGTGGAAGACCAGCGGCCGGGCGGCGTTCGGCAGCAGCCGGTGCCACCCTCCGGCCAGGATGAACCCGCACGGCAGGAGTCCGATCAAGGTCGCCTGAGGCAGGCGATGGAAGAGAGGCGACAGCAGCAGGAACAACTCCGGCAGCGTCAGGAAGAAGAGCGACAGGCGTCGGAGGAGAACCAGCGGAACAACCGCATGCAGGAAGCGCTCCGCCAGCAGCAGGAAGCGGCGCGGGCGAAGGCCGAGCAGGCTCGCGAGGAGATGGCGCAACGCCAGCGCGAACTCGAAGCGGCGCGAGCCCGTCAGGCCGATGAAGCCCGGCAAAGGCAGGAACTCGCGCGCCGGGAAGCCGAGGAGAACCAACGCCGGCAGCAGCAGGAAGAAATGAAGCGACAGCAGCAGGAGCAGGCACGGCAGCAACAGGAGGAGATTGCGCGGCGCCGGCAGGAAGAGCAGGCCCAGCGGCAGGAGCAGATGCGCCAGCAGCAGGAAGAGGCCCGCCGACAGGCGGAAGAGCGTGAACGGCAACAGCAGGAAGAGCGCGCGCGGCAGCAGGAACAGGCACGCCAGCAACAGGAGGAGCGTGCACGCCAGCAGGAACAGGAACGCCAACAAAGGGAACAGGAGCAGCAGCGCCGACAGGAAGAGCGGGCCCGCGAGCAGCAGGAAAGGCAGGAGCAATCCCGCCAGCGCGGACGCTGAACGGCGTCGCGCTTCAGAACGGCGCCTTCACCAGCGTCGCAAGCAGCTCTTCCATCAGCTCGGCATCCTCGGTCTCTCCCCGCACCGACCAGGCGGTGGCGAGTTCCTCGACAACGCGCACCAGCAGTTCGCCGGGCGATGCGGGTCTTGCCGCGTTGGCGCGCACCTCGCGGGGATAGCGGCGGATCCGGTGTGCCAGGTCCTCGGGCGTGACGCGGCGGCCGCGCGCGAGCGGCTCGGTCATCACCACTTCGCCGTCGTCATGGTAACGGCAGAGGAACATCCGCGGCAGGTTCATCCCGTCGGCATCGATCTCCAGCCGTCTCGCGACGAGAAGAAAGATGAGACCCAGGCCTATGGCGTTCGAAGGATTCCCGGCGAGCACGCGGGCAAGATCGTAATTCTCCGGTGCATCTTCCTCCTGGAGGTCCGCGGTGAAGCGTCCGCTTTCGAATAGCTCGCGGTTCAAGGCGGCGGGACCTTGCTCGGCGGCGACGCCTTCGAGTTCCTCCGCGAGCAGGTCGAGCGCGTCGCCAAGCGGCTGGCGGATCGTGATGCCGTCGTGCAAGTAGTCGGACAAGCTGCGCAGCAGTGCCTCGAACTGGTCCCAATCGTCATGCACCGCGGCGGCACCGCCGGCCGGCACGATCCACTCGCGCCGTAGCCGTTCGCGACGCGCCGGCAGGAGCAGCAGCGAGAGAAGTTCCTTGCCGGATTCGTCGAGCCTCACATCGATCTCCGGAAGCACTTCGCTCACGTCGCCGCCGAAGGCATCGAGCGCGGATTCGACCGAAGCGCGGACCTGGGGCGAATCGTCGTCGAGCAGCCTCAGGAGGAAAGAAAGCCGCTCCGGTGAAGTGTCGGTCGCGGAAGTCACGGGAGAAGAAAAGGATGGTGCGCGATACTGGGATCGAACCAGTGACCCCCACCGTGTCAAGGTGGTGCTCTACCGCTGAGCTAACCGCGCATTTGCCCCCGGACGGGGGCGGGAGAATGATGCTCCGGCCCGCGGCTTGCAAAGCCTTTTTTGCGGGCGCCGGGCACTTTTTCGGAGGTCCGAAAAAAAGGGCGGGGAGCCGGAGCTCCCCGCCGTTTGAGGCAATCGACTCAACGCGCCGGACTCCCTGTGGAAGCCGGCGCGGATGCGACATCAGGCCTTCTTCGCAGCCTTCTTGGCGGCCTTCTTGGCAGCCTTCTTGGCCGGAGCGGCCTTCTTGGCGGACTTGGCGGCCTTCTTGGCAGGAGCAGCCTTCTTGGCAGGGGCGGCCTTCTTCGCCGGGGCGGCCTTCTTGGCAGCCTTCTTGGCGACGGTCTTCTTCGCTACCTTCTTGGCAGCCTTCTTGGCCGACTTGGCGGCTTTCTTGGCGGCCTTCTTGGCAGGGGCTTTCTTCGCCGCCTTCTTGGCCGGCTTTGCAGCGGCCTTCTTGGCGGGGGCTTTCTTGGCAGGAGCAGCCTTCTTCACCGCGGCCTTCTTGGCCGGGGCTTTCTTGGCGGCTTTCTTCGCGGGCTTGGCCGCGGCCTTCTTTGCTGTTTTCTTTGCAGCCATGGCTTTGTGTCGTTTGAGTTCGCGTTCGATGTTGGTTTTCTCATCCGGCGTTAACGTGCCGGCGGAGAGGAGTGCGAGGATCGCCTCACCGAGACGACCCCCGAAAGCGTTCGTGAGAAAGTCGTGCGAGGCACGACGGACGATGGCGTCCTGGGAAAATGCCGCTTCGTAAACGTGGGCGCGTCCGTCGCGCGTCCGCTTCACGAGCTTCTTGCGCTCGAGGCTCTGGAGGACGGACAACACCGTGGTGTAGGCCCGGTCCTTGCCGTCCGGCAGGCTTTCAAGTACGGTGGTCACCGTAGATGGTCCCTCGTGCCACAATACCGACAGTGCTTGCAGTTCGAGATTGGAGGGGTGTGTCACTCGTGCCATGATCTTGTGATCGCCGGGTTCGTGGCACCATAAAGCTAGTAGTTCAGAAATCCGTCAAGTTCAAACTAGGCGATTTTTGAGTACGATTAACGAAATTTCCGGAGCTGTCCGGAAACCCGATTTCAACTACGATGAACGTCGTAATTGGAGCGTCTCACTCTTCCGCGACGGCGGGCCGCTTGATGGCGGGCGCGATGCCCGCGAGCGCTTCCCACAAGTGGTCTTCGGACGGGTGCCCGTTGAAGATCACGCGGCCCTCGGGAGAGACGAGCACCATCGATGGAACACTCTGGATGCGCAGCAGGCGGTGGAAGGAATCCTTCTCGCGGTCCACCAGCCATGCGCCCGGCGGCGGAGTGCCGAGAGTGCCGGCAATGCGCTTGGAATCCGCCAGCGCATCGGGCGTGGACTCGAAGACCAGCGATGCCACGGCGATGCCGTTCTTCTCCAGTTCGAGTGCGGTCACCTTGAAGTCGGGCATGCTGTCCTCGCACTCGCGCGACCACGGCGACCAGAAGTGGAACAGCAGCGCCTTGCGATCCTTGAGCAGCGTGGCGAGTTCCACCGCATCGCCGCCGAACAGCGGGGCAAGCTTGGCCGCGGTGTCGACCTTGATCTTGCTCATCGACTCGTCGAGGCGGAGGCGGTCGATGTGCGGCGCGAACGCGCTGCCCTGGCGCGGGCTGAGCCAGAAGGCCTCGGTGATGTGCTTCTTGAATCCATCGCGGTCGTCCTTCTTCAAGGCGGCGATGGCCTGCACGTACTCGACCACCGCGAGCCAGTCCTCGCGGACGGCGAAGATCTCGGATTCGTCGAGCTTGAAGCTGTCCTTCCGCTTGAGGAACTCCGGCATCATCGCCGCGAGCTTGTCGTCCTCGCGGCGGTCGACGTGGTAGAGGAAGGTGGCTTCGAGGATGGCCTGCTCGCCGACGCCCAGCTTGCGTGCGGCATCGACCGCGGCCTCGAAGTCGGCGATCGCACCGCGTTCGGAGAGCATCCTCTCGAGCGCGGCGCGCTTGGGCGGGAGACCGGCGTAGGGGTCCTCCTCCGGTTTCAATTCCTGGGCGACGCAGCAGGCCGCGCACAGGAGGGAAGCGAATGTCGTGAAACGGAGGAGGGAAGGCATGGTCCGGGAAGGTTCAGGGGATGCGCAGCTTGGAGCCGAGGATCACGGTGTCCGAGCTCATGCCGTTGGCTTGCTTGATCGCATCGATGCTCACGCCGTATTTGCGGCTGATGCGGTCGAGCGTGTCGCCTTTCACCACGACGTGGGTCTTGCCGCCGGAGGAAGCGGCGGGAGCGGCGGCGCGGCCGGAGGCTCCGGGGATCACGAGCTTCCTGCCGAGCACGACCGTGTCGCTGGTCATGCCGTTGGCCTGCTTGATGGCCGAGGTGCTCACGCCGTAGCGGCGTGCGATGCCGCCGAGCGTGTCGCCGCGGACGACGGTGTGCGAGGTGCTGGCGGAGACGGGCGGTGCGGCTGCCGGTTCGGCGGGTGCCGGGGTGGTGCCGGTGTCTTCGTAGGCGGCCTGCGAATAGGTCGGGTTGTCGGCCGGCGGGTTGATCGGCTGGTAGGGGACGGATTCCGCCGCCGCGTCGCCGGGGACGCCGTAGGGATTGGAGGTGTCGTAGGCGGCGTCGCCGGCGCCGTCGATGGTGTCGTAGTTCTCCTCGTTCTTGTTGAAGAGCGAGCAGGAGGGAAGGAGGCAGGCCGCGGCCAGGACGAGATAATGGGAATGGCTCATGGATTCGGTATGGATGGGATTAACAAGCGGTGACCGGCTTGGAAAGCGCCGACGTGTTGCCGGAGTAACGGGGCGGCTCCGGTCGTTTGTTCAAATCCTGACCATCACCCGCGGCATGATGCAAACCGGAAGAAGCGCGAAGCGGTCTCGCCGGTCGATTGCGCGAGGTCTTGCAAGGACTCGCCGCGCGCGGCGGCGAGGTGCTCGGCGACGTGGCGGACGTAGGAGGGTTCGTTGCGTTTGCCGCGGAAAGGAACAGGCGCGAGGTAGGGCGAGTCGGTCTCCAGCATGAAGGTGCCGGCGCTCATCGCGGCGGCGGTGGAGAGCACGTCGGTGGCGTTCTTGAAGGTGGCGACGCCGCCGAACGAAACAAGTCCGCCGAGTGCGATCACCTCGCGGGCGTTTGCCAGCGGCCCGATGAAGCAGTGGAAGACCGCGCGAACTTCGGCGGCGTGCTTGCGGTAGATGGCCAGCGCGTCCTGGAACGACGCATCGCCCGTGCTGTCGCGGGTGTGGATGACGACGTTCAAGCCTGACTCCGCGGCGAGGCGGAAGTGGGCTTCGAGAAAATCGCGCTGGCGCTGGCGGAAGGAGGATTCGCTCCAGCCTTCCGGCGCCGGGTGGTAGTAATCGAGTCCGGTCTCGCCGATGCCGCAGACGCGCGGGTCGGCAGCGTGGGGGCGGAGGTGCTCGATCGCATCGTCCGGCGCCTCGTGTACGTGGCAGGGATGGATGCCGATGCAGACGGAGACCTCGGGGTGCGCGGCGGCGATGGCGAGGTTGGCATCGAGGTCGTCGAGCCCGGTGACCAGGCTGACCATGCGGTTCACGCCGGCTTGTTTCGCGCGGTCCACCAGCGCGGGGACTTCGGCCGGGTCGAAGCGGTGGCTGGCGAGGTGGCAGTGGGAATCGGTGAGCACTAGTCTTGCAGGTAGGTCTTCGGCCGGTAAACCAGGGCGAAGGGGATGAAGAGCACCGCGGTGCCGAGCATCAGCCAGGTGAAGAAGTTGAAGTACGCCGCGCCCCGGAGTTTGGTCTGGCCGCCGGAAAACGCGGTGCTTTCGTAGCGGGTGCCGTCCTCGGCGGTGGGTGCGGCGTCTTGCTGGATGCCGAGGGCTTTCTTGTGCGAATCGAGCCAGGGTTCATCCGGGCGAAAACGGTCGAACCAGGATTTCCCGGCCGCGGCTTGCGGTTTCTCGACCTCCACCGTGATCCCCTGGTCCCAGCGCGTGAGCGGCTTGCGGTCGGGCCCGTCGCTAATCACCCGGAAGCCGGAGGAATTGAGGATCTCGTAGCGGATGGGAGAGCCCCAGGGATCGTTGCCGAGGCCGGTCACCGACGATACGGGAGGAAGCCGGTCGTTGTTCTTGCGGGCGGCTTCCACGATTGTTGCCACGGCGCTTTCGTAGGCGGCCTGTCCCGGGATGGTCAGCGTGGTAGGGCGGCCCTCCTCGACTTTCTGGATGAAGTCGTCGTCCCCACGGCCGGTCACCCCGTCGTATCCGGCCAGGACCACGGTGCGGGGGGATTCCCGCCAGTCGGGCTCGAGGGTTTTCACCTGGGCCTCGAACTGTTCGGCCGCGGCGCTCGGGATCTGGATGAAGTGGTTGACCTGCGCCACGAGGAGATTTCCCAGGGCGACCGCGCCGAGGTAGTAGCACATCAGGAGCGATTTCATCGTCTTGGGCGCCTGGGTGTAGGCGAACTCCAGCGCGACGATGGAAACCATCACTTCCGCGACGGTCAGCAGCGCGAAGGCGAGGATCTGCCAGGAGATCGACGGTTTCTCGCCGGCATCGATCCACGACTGGATCAAGGCCACCAGCGCGAACGAACTGACCATGATGAAAAGCCCGAGCCCGACCTTGCGGAGCGGCGTCAGGTTCCAGACGCGGTCGATCATCGGATAGACGAGGTAGGAGAAGAGCGGGATGAAGGTGAGGACGAAGACCGAGTTCAGCGACTGGATCTGCGAGGGCAGCCACTCCATGCCGAGGAAGCGGAGGTCCATGTCGCGGGACTGGAAGATCCAGGTGGAGCTGGTCTGGTCGAACAGCGCCCAGAACATCGCGACGAACAGGTAAAGCGGCAGGAGCTTCAGCAGCACGTTCATGCCCTGGCGGCTGAAGCATTCCCGCACGAAGCGCTTGCCGCCCGCGGGCACGTGGATGAAGCGGTGCCGGCCCATCCAGAAGAGGAGCGTGGCCAGCAGCATCAGCACCCCGGGAACGCCGAAGGCCCAGTGGGGGCCGTACCATTGGAGCAGCCAGGGGGTGAGCAGCATCGAAACGAAGGCGCCGATGTTGATCGAGAAATAGAACCAGTTGAAGACCTTGGGCAGCAGGTGGGAATTCCGCGCGCCGAACTGGTCGCCGACGTGGGCGGAGACGCAGGGCTTGATCCCTCCGGAGCCGAGGGCGATCAAGGCGAGGCCGGTGAACAGCCACAGCGCGGAAGGGCCGTTCGTTCCCATCAGGGCCAGGGCGGCGTGGCCGGCGCAGTAGACGATCGAGAGGGCGATGATGGTCCGGTATTTCCCGAGGAAGACGTCGGCAAGGAGCGCCCCGATCAGGGGTGTCGCGTAAACCGCGGTATTGAAGAGGTGCACCTTCTCCGCGGCGGCGGCCTCGCTCATGGGGATGCCCTGCTGGGCGTCCATCAGGTGCAGGTATTCCACCATGAACACCGCGAGCACGGCCTTCATTCCGTAGAACGAGAACCGTTCGGCGGCCTCGTTGGCGATGATGTGCGGGACGCCGGGAGGTTGTCCTTCGAGGTCGGCGGGAGAGGTGCGGTAGGACATGGGATGAGCTGGGAGACGCGAGCAGGAAGATCAGGAGGCCGCAGTTTCGACGGCGGCTCCTCTTGTCTTTCGGTTCTTGCTTCTGGATTCCGCCGTCACCATCGCACCGCGGCGGCGGCCCAGGTGAGGCCGGCGCCGAAGACGACCATCACCACGTGCTCGCCGCGTTTGATCGCGCCGCTGCGGTTCGCCTCGTCGAGCGCGATGGCCACGGCGGCGGCGGAGGTGTTGCCGTATTTCTGCAAGTTGACGAAGACGCGCTCGGTGGGGACGGAAAGGCGGTCGGCGATGGCGTCGATGATGCGGAGGTTCGCCTGGTGGGGGACGACGAGGGCGATGTCCTCCGGTTGGAGTCCGGCGCGCTCGATGACCTTTTCGGCGGACTCCTTCATGCGGTTCACGGCATGCTTGAAGACCTCCTTGCCCATCATCGTTAGGCTGGCGAGGTGCTGGCCGACGTTTTCCGCGGTGATGGGCAGGGCCGATCCGCCGCCGGGGATCTGGATGAGGTGGCAGAGGCCGCCGTCGGTGCCCATTTCGGTGGCGAGGATGGAGCCCTCTTCCGGCGCGGCGCGGCGCAGGACGGCGGCACCGGCACCGTCGCCGAAGAGCACGCAGGTGTTGCGGTCTTCCCAGTTGATGAAGGAGGAGAGCTTCTCGGCGCCGATGATCAGGGCGTTGTTGAACGCTCCGTCGGAAATCAGGCGTTTCGCGATCTTCATCGCGTAGAGGAAGCCGGAGCAGGCGGCGGAGATGTCGAAGGCGACCGCCCCGAAGGTGCCGAGCTGCTGCTGGACGTAGCAGGCGGTGGCGGGGGTGAGGGTGTCCGGGGTGATGGTGGCGACGATGATCAGCTCGACGTCGGCCGCGGTGATGCCGGCCTGTTCGAGGGCCTTCGCGCCGGCCTTGGCGGCCATGTGGGAGGTGAACTCGCCCTCGGCGGCGATGCGGCGCTCGCGGATGCCGGTGCGGGTGAAGATCCATTCGTCCGAGGTCTCGACGATCTTCTCGAGGTCGGCATTGGTGAGGACTTTCTCCGGGAGGTAGCTGCCGGTGCCGGCGATGCAGACCTGGTGCGGGGAAGAATGGACGTCGCTCATGGGCGGCGCGACTTTGTGAAGCGCGCGGCGGGGTGGCAAGCGGGAAGGCGGTCTCCCGCTCAGGCGAGCGCCTTCTTGATCAGGCGGCCGTGGACGTCGGTGAGGCGGTACTGGCGGCCCTGGAACTTGTAGACCAGCTTCTCGTGGTCGATGCCCAGCAGGTGGAGGATGGTCGCGTTGAGGTCGTGGACGTGGACCGGATCCTCGAGGATGTTGTAGCAGTAGTCGTCGGTCGTGCCGATCGAGATGCCCTTCTTGATCCCGGCGCCGGCCATCCACATGGTGAAGCAGCGCGGGTGGTGGTCGCGGCCGTAGTCGGTCTCGGTGAGGCGGCCCTGCGAATAGATCGTGCGTCCGAATTCGCCGCCCCAGACGACGAGCGTGTCGTCGAGCAGCCCGCGTTGCTTGAGATCGATCAAGAGGCCGGCGGTGGGTTCGTCGGTGTCGCGGCACTGGCCTTTGAGCGCCTTCGGCAGTCCGCCGTGGTGGTCCCAGCCCTGGTGGAAGAGCTGGATGAAGCGCACGTCGCGCTCGACCAGCCGGCGGGCGAGCAGGCAGTTGGCGGCGTAGGTGCCGGGGCGCTTCACTTCGGGGCCGTAGAGCTTCAGCACCGACTCCGGTTCGCCGGAGATGTCGGTGAGTTCGGGCACGCTGGCTTGCATGCGGAAGGCCATCTCATACTGGGCGATGCGGGCCTCGCTCTCGGGATCGCCGACGACCGCGTGGCGGCGGGAGTTGAGCGCGGCGAGGTCGTCGAGCATGTCGCGGCGGCCGGCGCGGTCGATGCCGGCGGGATCGGAGAGGAAAAGCACGGGATCGCCGGTGTTGCGGAATTTCACGCCGGAGTGCTGGGTCGGCAGGAAGCCGGAGCCCCAGAGGCGGTCGTAGAGCGGCTGGTCGTCGGGGCGGCCGGTGCCGCGCGAGGTCAGGGCGACGTAGGTCGGGAGGTCCTTGTTGATGGCGCCGAGGCCGTAGGAAAGCCAGGAGCCGATGCTCGGCCGGCCGGCGAGCTGGGAACCGGTCTGGAGGAAGGTGACGGCGGGGTCGTGGTTGATCGCCTCGGTGAACATCGACTTCACGATGCAGAGGTCGTCGACGATCTTGCGGGTGTGGGGCAGGAGCTCGCTGAGCCACGCGCCGCTTTTTCCATGTTGGGCGAACTGGAAGATGGAAGGTGCGACCGGCAGGGTTTTCTGGCCGGAGGTCATGCCGGTGATCCGCTGGCCCATGCGGATCGAGGCGGGGAGTTCCTCGCCGCGGCGTGCTGTTAGACCCGGCTTCGGATCGAAGAGATCCATCTGCGAGGGCGCGCCGGACTGGAAGAGGTAGATGACCCGCTTGGCCTTGGGCGTGTGGTGCGGTTTTTCGAGGAAGGGCGTGCCGCCGTGCGCCTCCCCGGCGAGCAGCGAACCGAGGGCGGCGAGACCGAAGCCGTGGGCGGATCCCTTGAGGAAGGTGCGGCGGTTCAGCGCGTCCTGGAGTGCGGTCGGGTTCATTCGCGGGTGATGACTTCGTCAAGGTTGAGGATCACGCTGGCGGTCACGGCGAGGGCCGCGAGCGAGGCGGGATCGGCGTCTTTCGAAACGGGGGACTCGCCGGTCTTGAGCAGCTTGGCCGCGGCTTCGGGAGCGCTGCGGTAGTGGGCGAGGCGGCGCTCGTAGCCACGGGTCAGGACATCGAGTTCGGCTGGCTGTGCTTTCCGGGCGGTCGCCTGGCGCCAGCCCCAGGCCAGCCATTCGGCGGGGGTGCTGCCATGGGCCATCATCCGCTCGGCGAACTTCCGCGAGGCCTCGACGTAGGTCACGTCGTTCATCAGGGCGAGCGCTTGCAGCGGGGTGTTGGTGCGCGGGCGTCGGACGGTGCAGATCTCGCGGCTCGGCATGTCGAACAAGGTCATGCCCGGCGGTGCCGCGGTGCGTTTCCAGATGGTGTAGAGGCTGCGGCGGTATTGGTTGCCGTCGGTGGCGTGGGCGTAATTACGAAGGTTCCCGTAGAAGTTGACCTCGCTCCAGATGCCGTCCGGCTGATAGGGGCGGACGGAAGGGCCGCCGGTCTTTTCCTTGAGCAAGCCGGCGATCGCCAGGGCCTGGTCGCGGACGGTCTCCGCCTGGACGCGGAAACGCGGGCCGCGGGCGAGCAGGCGGTTCTTGGGATCCTTCGCCAGCTTTTGCGGGTCCACCCGGCTCGACTGCCGGTAGGTCGAGCTCATGACGATGGTCTTCACGAGCGCCTTCACGTCCCAGCCGTTCTCCATGAATTCCACCGCGAGCCAGTCGAGCAGTTCCGGGTGGCTGGGCCAGTCGGCTTGCACGCCGAGGTTCTCGCTGGACTCCACGAGGCCGGCACCGAACAGCAGTTCCCAAAGGCGGTTGGCCTGGACGCGGGCGGTGAGCGGGTGGTCGCGGTGGACGAGCCAGCGGGCGAAGCCGAGGCGGTTCATCGGTTCCCCGGCAGGCAAGGGCGGAAGGAAGGCGGGCAATGCGGCATGGACCTCCTCGCGGGGATTCAAATAGTCGCCGCGCTCGAGGATGTGGGTCTTCCTCGGCTTCGGCATTTCCTTCATCACCATCACCGACGGGAGGGTCGTCTCCAAACGGGCTCGCTGGTCGCGGAGGGCCAGCACCGTCTTCTTGTGCGGTGCGGCGGCGGGCTCCTTGATCGCCTTGATGGCTTTGACGAGGTTGGCGTCGGCGTTGCCGCCGCGGTCCCCGAAGGCCGTGTTGACGAGGCCTTGCTGGTTTTTGGGGAGCCAGGGAAGGAGCAACTTCTCGGTTTCCTGGATGCGGCGGCCGAGACTGGCGAGCTGCTCTTCCTGTTCGGGCGAGGAGAGCTTGAGCACCGGTTCGAAGTTCCCTTGCCGGCCGGGACCTTTGCCCTGTTCGGGGATGTTGTTGAAGAACGAGAAGAGCTGGTAGAACTCGCGCTGCGAGAGCGGGTCGTATTTGTGATCGTGGCAGCGGGCGCAGCCGAGCGTCAGGCCGAGCCAGACGGAACCGGTGGTTTCCACGCGGTCCATCACGTTCTCGATCAGCCATTCCTCGTCGAGCGCGCCGCCTTCGGTATTGATCCGGTGGTTGCGGCCGAATCCGGTGGCGACGATCTGGTCCTGCGTGGCGCCCGGCAACAGGTCGCCGGCCAGTTGCTCGATGGTGAACCGGTCGAAGGGCTGGTTGCGGTTGAAGGCGTTGATCACCCAGTCGCGCCACGGCCACTGGTAGCGCTCCCAGTCGGCTTGGAATCCGTGCGAGTCGGCGTAGCGCGCGCCGTCGAGCCACCACATCGCCATGCGCTCGCCGTAGCGGGGCGACGCGAGCAGGCGGTCGACCAGCCGCTCGTAGGCATCGGGCGAGCCATCGGCGAGGAAGGCGTCGACTTCCCCGACCGTCGGCGGGATGCCGTTGAGGTCCAGGCTGAGCCGGCGGATCAGGGTTTCCCGCGAGGCCTCCGGTTCGCGCTCCATGCCTTCGGCGCGGAGCTGCCGGTCGATGAAGCGGTCGATGGCCGCCGGACCCCGGTCGTCCGAACGTTCGGCGCGGGTGAACGCCCAGTGGCCTTCGTACTTCGCGCCCTCGGCGATCCATTGCCTGAGGGTCTCCTTTTCGGAATCCTTCAAGGGCACCGGATGGTTCGGTGGAGGCATCATCTCGTCCGGATCGGTTTCGAAAATCCGGGCGATCAGTTCGCTTTCCTCCGGCTTGCCGGGAACGATCGCGCCGAGCTTGGGGTCGACCGCTTCCTCGCGGACATCGAGCCGGAGGTCGCCCTCGCGGGTTTTCTCGTCGGGTCCGTGGCAGGCGAAACAACGGTCGGCAAGGATCGGCCGGATTTCCCGGTTGAAGCGCAGCTCGCCACCGGAACCGGCGACCGCCATGCCTGCCAGCATGCCGGTGATTGGAAGAAAGACCCGTGCCATGGAGCGGGATTCAAACGAGGGGGCGGGAGAGATTGTTGCAAGTCTCCCGGGGATTTCCGTGTGTCATCGCTATCCCCGGCAATGCCGGGGCCTCCGGCTGATTCCTGCTTCGAGGGGGCGGGCGGTCCCTCGCGCCAGAGGCGCCGGCGATTGTCGGGAAAGCAAGGAAATCGCTTAACTTCCCATCCCGGCTGGGATACCAATCCCTCCATGGGAAGGCCTTGAGGGTTGAGATTGACCCGTTTCGTCTTCGTCACCCCCGATTTTCTCCGCTCATGTGCCGGCTTCCCTTGCTCGCCGTTTTCTCTGCTGCCGTCGTCACTTTTTCCGGCCTCGCCGCGACGATATCCAGCGTCAACCGCACCGCCGTCCCGGTGGGTGAGAAGCTCACCTTCACCGGGACCGGATTCACGGGGACGTCCGGAGTGACCTTCATTTGGAACCGCACCCAGACGGCGGCTGCCTTCGGCGTGGTTTCCGATACCCAACTCGAGGTGACCTTCCCGAGTTTCGTTCAGAACATCCGCGATCACCATGTGCTCGTGGAGGCGCCATCGGGTTCGGCGCTGACATTCGCGGGCACGGCGCTCGAGTTCACGGGGACTGGAACGATTCCCACAAGCTTCCCGCCGGTGACGCAGGTCATCGCCAAGGCGGGATGCGTTCTGCAAGGATACCCCACGAGCATGACCTTTCTCTACGTGGAGTCAGGAGCCGTGCTCCAGAATCCTCCGGGTTCGGGACCCAACCTCGTGATCTTTGCGGAAAACGGTGCGACGCTCGATCTCCGGGGCACCGTTTTCAGCACCTTGAATCCCCCCATGATCCTCTACAGCCCGGGAACCACCATTCTGGGCAGCCTTCCTGCCGTGGTCCAGGCATCCCGCCAGGTTCCGTCGCTGGCCCTTCGCCGCGGCGTGGGTCCGTTCACCCTCGGAGTGCGCCTCAATCTATCCGTGGTCGGAAATGGAAGCGCCTCGGTGGTGCCCGAGGGGCCGTTCATCCGGCACAGCACCAATTTCACCGTCACCGCCACGCCGGGTCCCGGCGCCTTGTTCCAAGGCTGGTCCGGATCGCTCACGGGAACCAATCCCGTGATGACCGGATCCAGCGGGACCAGCGACCGGAACATCGTCGCCACCTTTGCCCAAGGATACACGCTGGAGACGTTCGCGGGGTCACGGGGCACCATTTCGGCGGATCCGGACCTGGACGCCTACGTTCCCGGACAATCGGTTCAGCTCACCGCGACTCCCGAACCGGGTTTCCGCTTCGTGGCCTGGGGCGGAGACCTTGCGGGATCCACGGCCAATCCGTTGCCGGTCGCGATGCACTCCAACAAGACCGTGACCGCCGTGTTCGAGCCGCTGGTGCCGCCGGTCCGGCCGCTGGTCGCCGCTGTCGATCATCCCGCCGTGCCGGTCGGCGAAGTTTCAACCCTCGCAGGATCCGGCTTCACCACTACCACAGGCGTCCGCTACCTGTGGCCGCCCTACGTTGATGGCGCGGAGTTCAACGCGGTGTCCGACTCGGAGCTCAAGGTGACCTTTCCCAACGTCACCCAGAACATCCGGGACCGCTTCCTGCTGATCGAAACCACGACGGGATCGACGGTCACCCTGGCCGGGGCAGTCGTCGAGGTCACCGGCGTGGCTTCGGCACCGGCCGGCAACCAGTTCCTGGTCAAGGCGGGGTCCGTGCTCCGCGGGTTCCCGGTCTCGACCCGCGTGGTCTACGTCGAATCCGGTGCCGTCCTGCAGCAGGTCCCTCCCGCGATGTCGGGTTGCGCGATTCTTGCGGAAGACGGGGCCACCCTGGACTTCAGGGGCACGGTGTTTTCCACCTCGTCGCCGCCCCTCGTCATCTACGGCCCGGGAACCACCATTCTCGGCAGCCTGCCGGCCCCTTCGGGAGGCATCGGCGGGCCGGGCAACGTGCCGCGTCTGGTCCCGTCGCTGGCTCTGAGCCGCGGCATCGGTCCCTTCACCCTGGCTGTGCGCGTGAACCTTTCGGTGGTCGGGAGCGGGAGCGCCACGGTCGATCCTCCGGGTCCATTCGTGCGGCATTCCAGCAACCTCACGCTGACCGCAACCCCCGGCCCCGGCTCGGTGTTCGGAGGCTGGTCGGGATCCGCAAGCAGTCCCGATGCGGTCTTCACCACCTCAACGGGGATTTCGGACCTGAACTTCGTGGCCACCTTCGCCAATGAGCACATGCTGTCCACTTACGCGGGTTCCCGGGGCGGCATCACCCCGGTTCCGGCAGCCGAAACGTATGCGCCCGGACAACAGGTCGAACTAACCGCCGTGCCTCTGCCCGGATACCAATTCGTCAAATGGGGTGGTGATCTCTCGGGAATGACCGGCAACCCGGTGCAGGTCACCATGAACGCCAGCAAGCTGGTCACCGCGGTATTCGAGCCGGTTGTCCCGCCGACGGCTGTCAGGATCACGTCGGTCAATCCAACGGCCGTGCCAGTCGGTGAAACCCTGCGATTCACCGGTTCCGGATTCACCGGCACCAGCGCCGTGTTGTTCTTCTGGCGACCCTTCATCACGGCCGCGAGCTTCGCCGCGAATTCCGACACGGAGCTCGATGTGACGTTTCCCGAAGTTCCCCAACCGGTGCGTGAGCACTTCATGCTGGTCGAGGCGGCGTCCGGCTCCACGGTCACGATGGCCGGAACGGTCACCGAATTCACGGGGATGGGCAGCCTGCCTCAGTTCCCATCGCCAACCCAGATCGTGGTCAAGGCCGGATCGGTGTTGAACGGCATCCCGCCCGGCACCCGGGTGGTGCATGTCGAGTCCGGAGCCATGCTCCGGCAGGTCCCGGCATCATCCTCCGCCTGCGTGATCTTTGCCGAGGACGGCTCCACCCTGGATCTCCGCGGTGTGTCCTTTTCCACTTCCACCCCGCCGCTGTTTCTCCACGGCCCGGCGACCACGATCCTCGGCGACCTGCCCGCTCCCGCCGGCGGGATCTCCGGCCCTGTGGTTTCGCGGCAAATCCCTTCGCCGACCTTGAGCCGGGGTATCGGACCTTTTTCGGAAGGATTCGAACTCCCCGTGAGCATCGAAGGCCCGGGGACCGTGACGGTGGACCCGCTGATGGAATTTTATCCCCGCGGAACCGCCGTCACCTTGACCGCGATCCCGGCTCCGGGGAACCACTTCATCCGCTGGAGTGGGAGGGTTTCAAGCACTGCCAACCCGCTGTTGTTGACGATCGGCAGCTCGGCACCGGTCACCGCCCGCTTCAGCGACCGTCCCGATTTCTTCAGCGGTTGGCGGCAGCGCTATTTCAGCGCCGGAGAACTTGCCGATCCGCAGATCAGCGGTCTCGACGCGGATCCGGATGGCGACCAGATCACGAACGCCGGGGAATACGCCTTCGGCAGCGATCCGCGGGTGGCCGATAGCGGGAAGGGAATCAAGATCCTCCCCGGCGGAAACCCGAAGCGCGACGGCAACCTGCGGCTGACCTACATCCGGCCGGTCAACGCCGCCGACATCAATTACATCCTGCAGGCGAATCTCGGGGGAGGCAGTCCCTGGTTCGATGGCACTTCCGGCGAGGTCACGCTGGAGGTTCTGGAGGAGAGCGCGACTCCCAACGGAAACGACCATGAGAAAATCACGCTGCTGGTGAAATTCACCGGGCAGATCCCGAAATCGTTGATGTTCCGTTTGACCGCGAACATTGCGGATTTGCCCTGACGACGTCCGGCTGGTCGTGCAGTCGATCAGCCTGCGCTTTTCCGCTCGAACTCCGCCTTCGACGCCTTGCGCGCTTCGGCGACGAAGTGGTTGCAGGCTTCGCGGCAGCGGAGGGGGATGGCTTTCGAGCGGTCGATGTCGCCGACGACGCCGTCGAAGCGGCTGGCCTCGCTGTCTTCGAGCGGGGTGGTCTCGTCGAGGCCCCACAGGATCTTCTTCACGCAGCAATTCCCCGGGCCGCAGACTTCCTTGACCAGCGCCTGGGCACCGGCGTCGCTCAGGTTGCGGGCAAAGCGGTACATGCCGGTCTGGCGGTTCAGCTTGTCGCGCAAGTGCTCCACTTCGAGCCGGCCATCGATGGCGGCGAAATGAAGACCGACATTCGCGGGGTAGAACAGGTCGAGCGCCTGGCGCAGATCTTCCGCGGAAGCCAGCCTCAGCAGCCAGCCGCGCTTGAGCGTGAGCTCGCCCTTGGTGAAACGGTAGTGCCCGTCGTCCGCCCAGGTGGAAATGGCGCGAGCCGCGGCGGGCTCGTCGTGGGACTCTAACAAGGAGAGATCACCCGCTTCATCCTCGATGTGGCAGAGCGCGAAGGCGGCGCCCGCGGTGTCGGGAAGGATGGCGACCTGGCCGATGCGGCGGATGCCGTTGGCGACGGCTTGGGAGAGTCGTTCAGCGAGGATCATGGTATTTCGCGTCGAAGTCGGCCACCTGGTCGAGAATCACGTCGGCGATGTGCCTTTCGGTCCCGATGGCGGAGGAGTAGTAGAGGGTCTTTTCCCGGAGGTGGTGGGGATTGTGGCGGAACACCTCGCGCTGGCTGGCGGCCTCGCCGGGTTCGGTCTCGATTCCCAACAGCACCGGGATGTCCTGGTAGCTGTGGAGGCCGTCCGCGATGAAGAAGGGAACGACCACCACGTTCGGGGTGCTCGACAGCTTGTCCCACTCGGCGATGAAAGGCTGCTCCTCCATGTAGGCGTCGAGCACCTCGGCGTAGCCGGCGCCGGATGCCTTGATCTGTTCCGCCTGGTCCTTGATCGCCTTGGTCGAGTTCTGGTTCAGGCCAGTGCCGTGGCCGACGATGAAGAGGGTGGTCTGCGCCGGGTCGGCATCGGGCGCGACTTCCTTCGCGCGGCGCAGCAGCAGGCCGGTCATCGAGGGATGGACGCCGACCGGCAGCGTGTAGTGCCAGGTCTTTCCCGCGTGCCGGGTGGTCGGGCCTTCGAGGTGGAGTTCGCGCGGGATGACGTCCTGGGTGAAGTAGCCCTCGCTGATGAAGTCCGGCACCACGTAGACTTCCTCCGCGTCGATCATGTAGGCCGCCTCGCGCATCGAGGGCTCCTCTTTCCAGAAGCAGCAGTGCACCTCGCCGAACAGGCCGCGCTTCCGGATCTCGTCGGCGTGGTCGAAGTAGGGAGTCGAGGAATCGGGGTTTTCGGTCGAACCGTGGCCGACGATCAGCAGGGCGGCGTGCGGTTTGGGCGGGAAAGGCATGCGCCGAAGGTGCGCGGCAACGCGGATCGCGCAAGCCTCCCTTTTGTTGGCACTTGGAACTTCTCCCTTGGAACTTCATCGTCTGCCCGTGCTGCCGCTCCTTGACCTGTGGATCGATCCCGTCGCCCGCGACGGCCCGGAGAACATGGCGGTTGACGAGTGGCTGGCGGAGACTTGCGACGCGCCGGTGCTGCGGAGCTACCGCTGGCAGCCGGGTTGGGGGAGTTTCGGGTATTTCGTGAAGTCGGCGGAGCTTCCGCAGTGGGGGGTGCGCTGGGTCAGGCGCTGGACCGGTGGCGGGATCGTCGATCACCGGTCGGACTGGACCTACACGCTTTTCGTCCCGAACGGTTTCGGGCTGGCCGAGGCCCGGGGAGGGCTGAGCTACCGGATCATCCACTCGGCGCTGGCGGCGGCGCTCCGCGATGCGGGGACTGCTGCGGTGCTTTCCGGCGTCATGCCGGCGGCGGCGGGCGGCGAGTGTTTCCGGCAGCCGGTGGAGTTCGACGTCCTGGCCTCGGACGGCCGGAAGATCGCCGGGGCGGGCCAGCGGCGGTCCCTGAGCGGCCTGCTTCACCAGGGCTCGGTGGCGACGCAGGCGCCGGTGGCGGAGTCGCTTGCGGTGATGCTTGCCGAGAAGGTGGTCGCCAGGGATTTCAGTCCCGATCCGGCCTCGATCCGCAGGATGATGGAGTCGCGCTATGCGGACGAGCGGTGGACCTTGCGTTGTTGAAGTCGGCCGAAAGCCGGGCGGCGGCTGGCTTTCGTCTTGCCAGTCCGGTCGCCCGGGCCAATGGTCCCGCCCGTCACGGGGCGTAGCTCAGCCTGGTAGAGCGCCTGCTTTGGGAGCAGGATGTCGTCAGTTCGAATCTGGCCGCCCCGACCATCTCACCTTTCGAGTGGTCCGAATTTTCCCGTGTTGCGACGAAGCGGATCCCGGATCCCGCCCGACCCCAAGCGAGGGGCGGCCAGATGAGAACCTTGCCGCAGGCCCTCAGTTCGAACGCAGCGGGAGTGGTCACGACCTTCAACCGATCGCGAAGCGCAAACTGGCATGGCCACCGGCAATCTGGCCGCCCCGACCATCTCACCTTTCGAGTGGTCCCGACCCTTCCCGCATCGCCACACGGCGGACTGCGCCTGACCCCAAGCGAGGGGCGGCCAGATGAGAGCCTTGCCGCAGGCCCTCAGTTCGAACGCGGCGGGAGTGGTCACGACCATCATCGGATCACGAAGTGCAAACCGGCATGGCCATCGGCAATCTGGCCGCCCCGACCCTCTCTCCTTTCGGGTGATCACGGGCCCTTGCTGCTGCCCGAGTCGACGATTTTCCGCATTTCGGCACGGAGGCGGGCGACGATTCCGGGGTGCCGGGAGAAGAGGTTGGTGGTTTCCGCCCGGTCGTTGCCGAGATGATAAAGCTGGCCGGCGGGATCGCCCGGACCCGCCTTGATCTTCGATGGCTTGGAGAATCCGCCGGAGCCGAGGCCCTCGATCCACTTCCACGGTCCCGAGCGGATGCTTCTGAGGCCGTTGCTGGATTCCATGACGATGGGCGGCCGTTGAATCGTTCCCCCCTTGAGCACGGGCAGGAAACTGAAGCTGTCGGGACCGGCTCCGGCAGGGAGTTCCTGCTTCACGACTTCCGAGCAGGTCGCCAGCAGATCGGTGAAGCTCAGCGTGTGATCGCTCACCGTGCCTGCCTTGGCGACGGCAGGCCAACGCACGATGAAGGGCATGCGGTGGCCGGCCTCCCAGGCGTCGGCTTTCATCCCGCGCAGGCCTCCGGCCGAGTCGTGGCCGAGGCGCTGGACGTCTTCGGGATACCAGACGGGCCCGTTGTCGGAGGTCAAGACGAGCAGCGAGTCATCCAGCATCTTCGCGGACTCCAGCGCGGCGAGCACCTTGCCGATCTGATCGTCGACCATCATCAGAAAGTCGCCATACATGCCGGCGCCGCTCTTGCCGCGGAACTCCGGCGCGGGCAGCCAGGGCGTGTGGGGCGCGGGATAGGCCAGATAGAGCATCAGCGGCTTGGCCGCGTCGCGCGAACGGATCACTGAGATCGCTTCGTTGGTGAAGCGCGGCAGCACGTCGCTCAGGTTGAGGTCGGGGGCGATCGTGCCTTCGCGCCGGAAGGCTCCCTGGATGGGCGACCAGCCGTCGCTGCGGTCGGCGGCGATGGGAACGCTCGGCGGAGTGACGGCACGGTCGCCACGGATGTAGAAATACGGCGGGATATCGGTGGAGGCGCGGATCCCGAAAAAGCTGCCGAAGCCCCGGTCGACGGGGCCGCCGGGGAGGGGATTCCCGTAGCCGTTTTCCGCGAAGCCGAGATGCCACTTGCCGACCATCGCGGTGGCGTAGCCGGCTTTCTCTAACAGGGACGGCAGGGTGACCTGGTCCTCGTCGATCAGCGGCCGGGTCGGCCATTTCGAGAGGTCGGTCCGGAACGGATAGCGGCCGGTCATCAGTCCATAGCGCGAGGCGTGGCAAAACGGGCCGGGAGCATGGGCGTCGGTGAAGCGCATGCCTTGGGCGGCGAGGCGGTCGATGTGGGGCGTCGGGATCTTCGACTCCGGATTGTAGCAGCCGGGGTCGCCGTAGCCCATGTCGTCGACGAGGATGACGATGACATGCGGATGGGTCGCGACCGCCGCCGGTGCGGTCAGCGCGGCCAGCAGAGCAATGAACAAGCCGTGGAGTCGTCGCATGGTGAGGAAGGAAGGGGATCGGTTACCGCGGGTGCCGGGCATTTCTTGCGTTCCATCACCGCGGCTCGATCAGGCGGCGGCCGGTGGAATTGCTCGTGCCCGGGCGCGGAAGGCGATGAGGGCTGCTCCGGCGGTGGCAAGCGCGAGGATCTGGTAGCCTGAGAGGCCGGCGAAGGGCTTCGGGGTGTCCCGCAGGAACTCGTGGCCGAAGCGGAAAAGGCCGTAGCCGATGAGGTAGAGCTGGAAATGCCCGCGCCGCGCCCGGTCGCCGAGTGCTGTTAGGAAACCGTCCTCCTTCGCAATCCGCACCACGTTGGTGTTCACCAGGCAGTAGTCGATGCCGGGTTCCGTGTGAATCCAGTCGAGCAGCTCGAAGAACTGCGGATGAAGCGTCGGCTCGCCGCCCGAGAACTGGAGGATCTCGATGTTCCCCTTGCGCTCGACGACGCCGCGGATCCGGCTTTGCAGCGATTCCAGCGAATGCGCTTTCATGCGTTCGACGGGTCGCCCTGGGCCAGCCAGTAGAAGCGGACGTCGCTGGCGAGGCAGGCGGAGAAGAAGGAAACGAGGCAGAAAAGGATGGTCAGCAAAGCCACGGTCAGGACGAGCAGGAACTCTTCTCCAATGCTGCCCGAATTCATCAAGCTACCCGCCACGAGAGTTCCGATGACGGTCACCACCGGCGGAGCTGCCAGCGACGCCCAGAGCTGGCTCTTCGGAATCCCGGGCGGCGGGCTGGGGAGTTCGGGAGGGGAGGAGCTCATCGTCCGCTGCTCGGTTGCTCCACCACCCGGCGGATCGGGTCAGCATATTCCATCGCGGCTCCCTGCTGTCGACGCGACCCTGCTCGGAACCCGAGTCCCAAGCTGAAGCCGCCGCCGCTCATTTGCCCGACCTCCATCCTCCGCCGAGCGCCTTGGCGAGGGCGGCGAGCGAGAGTCGCTGCTGGGCCTTCACTTGGGCGAGAGCCAGCCGTGTGGACAGCACGCTTCGATCCGCGTCCACCACTTCAAGGTAGCTCGAAAGTCCCTTCTCGTAGCGCTCTCCGCTGAGGGCCCGGGTTTGCCCGGCACTATCAAGCGCGGCTTCCAAGGCGTTCCGCGAAGCCGAAAGTCCCTTGATGTCGACCAACGCGTCTTCGACTTCCTGCAGCGCGACCAGCAGGGTCTGGCGGTGGCCGGCCATCGCTTCGTCGAACGTGCTACGGGAAGCCTCGTAGTTCGAGCGCCGCCGGCCGCCGTCGAGCAGCGGGGCGGCGAGGTTCGTTCCCAGCGAGAGCACCCGGTTCTCCCAGTCGAGGAAATCGGACGTGCCGATTCCTTCGAGTCCCGCGCTGCCGGTGAGGCTGATTTTCGGATAGAACTCGGCTTCCGCCACACCGATGCGCGCGTTGGCGGCACGGAGCCGCTCGAGGGAAGCACGGACGTCCGGGCGGCGGACCATCACCTCCGCGGGAAGTCCCGGGCGGATGTCCGGCAGCTTGTCGACCGGGCTTTTGCTCGCGACCTTGAAGTCCGACGGCCGGGTGCCGCAGAGCACCGCGAGCGCGTTCTCGGCCGAGCCGCGCTGCCTGCGGACACCGGCCAGATCATTGCGGGCGAGTTCGAGCTCGGTGCGGGCCCGCGAGGTCGACAGCCCGTCGCTCAGGCCCGCTTCGGTCCGGGTCTGCTCCAGATCGAGCGACTGCTGGCGGCTGGCGAGCGTCTCGTTGAGCACTTCTTCCTGGGCGTCCAGTCCACGCAGCACGAAGTACTGCCGCGCGACTTCCGTGGCGATGCCGAGACGTTGGGCGTCGAGCAGGGCTTCGGCGGACGAGGCCTCGGCTTCCGCGGCTTCGAGGTTGCGTCGATTTCCTCCCCACAAGTCCAGTTCGTAGGCGAGGTCGAAGCTCGACCGGTAGCGCTGGCCTTCCAGGTTCGCACCGGGTCCGCTGGTCGCTCTTGAGGAGCGGGCCTCGGTCGCACCCGCGCCGACGTCGAGTGTCGGGAAGAGCCGCGAGCGGTCGACTCCGACCAGCGCGCGGGCGGTGTCGAGCCTCGCCTTCGCGGCGGCGATGTCGTGATTCGCGGCGATCGAGCGGTTGACCAGGTTCGTGAGCTCGGCATCGCCGAAAAGAGTCCACCAGGCGTCCGGCAGGCTGGTCCCCCGGCTGGAGACCTGGTTTTTCCAGCGCATGCCGGCGGAGGCGTCGGGCGGCATGAAGTCCGGCCCCATGGTGCAGGAGGCTAGAAAGGCCACGGTGAAGACGGGAAAGAGGGTGGTTTTCATGACTCTGAGCTGCGGGGATCGGCTTCGATGAAGATGTCCATTTGCTGGCCGGTGAAGACGGCGGCATCGGCGGGAACAATCCGGTAGATCGCCTGGAGGACGCGGGTGTCGACCCGTTCGGTCGAGTCCCCGGTCAAGGACTGCTTGGGGACGACCAGCGGCTCGAAGCGGACGAACTCGAGTTCGATCCGTTCCGAGGCGTTGCCGCGGGGGCTGGCGGTGGCGCGGGTTCCGGGCTTGAGGCGGGGGATTTCGAACTCGTCGATGTCGGCGCGAATGTGAAGGGGCGTGGTTTGGCCCAACTGGATGCCGCCTTCCGCGCTGCCGCCGGCCTGGATGGATTCGCCGGGACGGAGCCGGACCTGGAGCACGGTCGCGTCGATCGGCGATTGCACGGTGGCCAGTTCAAGGTCGGTCTCCGCCGAGGTGAGTTCCGCCTTGGCAAGGGCCACGCCGGCGTTGGAGGAAGCCAGCGAGGCTTCGAGCTTGGCCACCTCCGAGGCGCGGTCGTCGCGTTCTTCCGCGGAGATCGCGCGAGGGTCGGAAAGGCCGTTCGCCAGTTCGAGTTTGCGGATCGCCTGGTCCAAGCTGGCACGGGCGAGCCCGATCTCCGCCTCGGCCCGGACGAGCTGCGCGGCGGCGACGCGCTTGCGGGCTTCGAGCGCGCGGGTGTCGAGGGTGAAGAGCGGCGCTCCTTTCTTCACGGGGTCGCCGGCCTTGACGTGGACCGCATCGACGACGCCGGACAGGTGGCTGCCGATGGTGATCCCTTCACTGCTCGGCTCGACGAGTCCGACGGCGGCGACGGTGTTCTCGAAGGTCGAGCGCGGTGGCATGGACGGCGGCTCGGTGAGTTCGCGCTTCGGCTGGGTTTGCGCGATCGAGACGACCGCGTAGCCGAGGCAGGCGACGGCGACAAGGGGCAGGATGAAGCCTTTCGTTTTCATGGTGGTTCAAGCGGTGGCGACGGCGGCTGCATCGACGTGCGTGATGATGCCGTCGTCCATGTGGGCGATCCGGTGGGCGTGGTGGAAGACGCGGTTGTCGTGGGTGACCACCACGACCGCGCGTTCGGGGTGGACGGCGGAAGTCGAGAGAAGCTCCATCACCGACTCGCCGCTCTTGTGGTCGAGCGCGGCGGTCGGTTCGTCGCAGACGATCAGCCGCGGCTCGTGGACCAGGGCGCGGGCGAGTGCGACGCGCTGTTGCTGTCCGCCGGACAGCACGCGGGGCAGGGCCTCCGCCCGATGGCCGAGGCCGAGGCGGCCGAGCATTTCCGTGGCGCGGTCGACCGCGGTCTTGCGTTTCATTCCTGCGGCCAGCAGGGGCACCGCGGCGTTCTCCGCGGCGGTCAGGGAAGGCAGCAGGTTGTATTGCTGGAAGACGAAGCCGAGGTTCCGCCGGCGGAAGAGGATCTGCTCGCGCGGCGGGAGGGCGGCCAGGTCCTCGCCGAAAAGCGATACCTTGCCCTCGTCCGCGGCTAGCAGCCCGGCGATGATGGAGATGAGGGTGGTTTTCCCGCAGCCGGACGGTCCGACGAGGAAGGTCATCTCGCCGCGCGCGGCTTGGAAGTCGACGCCGCGCAGCACCTCGACCCGGGCTTCGCCGGTGCCGAAGGACTTGCGGATCCCGCCGCAACGTACGGCGTCCATGGTAGTTGATGGGGAGTTCATGAGCGGAAGACGTCGGCGGGCTGGAGTTTCATGACGTTCCGGAAGGCGAATCCGGCGGCAAGAAAGGTGACGGCGGCGATAATCCCGGCGCAGGCGAGCGCGACATCCCACGGGATGTAGAGACCGCGGAGGAAGGGCATGGTCTGCGCCGCTTCCGTCACGCCGGCCGCCAGCGCGGTGCCGATGGCGAGGCCGAAGAAGACCACCAGCCCGGCCTGCGACGCCATCATGAGGGCGAGCTGGCCATGGGTGACGCCCAGCACCTTCAGCGTGGTGAAGGCGCGTGCGTTCTCCTTCACGAACATCAGGAAGGTCTGTCCGGTAAAGGCGATGCCGACCACGAAGCCGATGCCGATGGTGATGTAGAAGAGATTCGGCACGCCCTGCGCCTCGTAGAACTCGTAGCTGGCGCGCTCGAACTGCCGGCCGGTCATTGCTTTCCAACCGGTGGCCCTTGAGATCTCCGCGGTCACCTTTTCCGCGTCCGCGTCGGGCGACAGGCGGCCGACGACGAAGGTGGTCGGACGGCTTTCCACGCGGTTCAGCCGCATCGCGGTGGTGTGGGCGACGTGCATGATGGGGAAGCCCGTGAAAGGTGGCCCGGCGTCGCTCATCCCATGCAAGGTCAGCCACTCGTCGTGGACGCGGACCTTCATGCCCGGCCGGAAGGATTCGCCGGGAAAGAGCAGCGCGAAGCCACCGGGATCGATCACCGCGCCGTCGCGCAGGTAGATCGCGGCGGCGTCGCCCTCCCGCATCCGCGGTTGGCCGATGCGGCTGTCCTCCGGCACTCCGAGCATGGTGACGGTCGAAAGCTTGCCGTTCTCGGTCCGTGCGTCGGTGTCGACTTTCAGAACCGGGACCGCCCACTCGACGCCGGTGAATCCGCGCACCGTGGCGACAGCGGTTTCCTTCAGCGGCTTGGCCTGGTCGAAGCACTCGGTGTCCGGCTCCATCACCCACAGGTCCGCCTCCCGCACGTCCCGGATCTGCGAGCCGGTCATGCCCAGGAAGGCGGAGAGGATCGACGCCTGGTTCTGCGTGAGGAACGCGGCCAGCGCGACGGCAAGCACCAGCGCGACGAACTTCGGGCCGTCGTGACGCAGCATGCGGAGGGCGATGGCGATCATGACTTTTTCCTCCGGGTCGGTGCCGGTTCGGCGGTGTGGAAGGCGCGGGCGATCCACTTCTGGAACTGCCGGGCCAGCTTCTTCCAGTCGGTGTCGGGATCGAAAGAGTAGCGCGCCAGCAGCCCGTCGAAGCAGGAGATGACGAACACGGCGGCGTCCCGCGGCTTGAGCGTGGCATCGATCTCGCCGCGCTCCTGCGAGCGGCGGATGACGAGTTCCAGCCGGTCGGAGAAGGCGGTGTAGTGGCGCTTCAGGACCGCGGCGATTTCCGGGTTCGTGGTCGCCTCGGCGGTGACCTGCCAGAAGATCGCGATGTCCTCGATCCTTCCGCAGCCCTGCTCGGCGATGCCCATCAGGCTCTCCAGGACTTTCTGGAACGCCGTGTCCGCGGGGATCGAGGCGAAGGCCTCCTCCCACTGCGCGCGGTCGCGGTCGATCATCGCGAGGATGATGGACTCCTTCGAGTCGAAGTAGCGGTAGAGCGCGCCGGGGCTCATGGTCAGCGCTTCGCAAAGATCGCGCATCGAGGTGCGGTGGAAGCCTTTCCGCGCGAAGCAGCCGAGGCATGCGGTGAGGATCTCGGCGCGGCGCGCTTCGTGTCGTTCAGGTGTCTGGCGGGGCATGTCCGTAAAGGGGTGTTGGAAACGAGAACGAACGTTCGCTATTGTTTCCTGTTCGTCAAATTGAAAGTGCGAACGTTCGTTCTCTTTGATTCATCCGCGGAACACTTCGGCGGGTTCGAGCTGCCAGACGCGCCGCAGCCCGGCGGCGCTGGAGGCGAGGACGACGAGCAGCATGAAGACGGCCACGCCGGCGAGCGACTCCGGCAGGAAGACCATGTGGCGGGTCGCAAGTTGTTGGAGCGTGATGTTGAAGAAGGTGGCCGTGAGCGCGGAGCCGGCCGAGAAGCCGACGAACCAGACGAGAGTGGCCTGGAGCAGGATCATCCCGAGCATGCGGAGGTTGGTCACGCCGATGGCTTTCAAGGCGCCGAACTGGCGGAGGTTTTCGACCGTGAAGAGGTAGAAGGTCTGGCCGGACACCACGAGCCCGACGATGGTGGCGACCGCGATGGTGATTCCGAAGTTTACCGGGATGCCGGTGTTCGCGAGGTAGTAGTTCATCGACGCGGCCTGGAACTGTCGGGTGGTCAGCGCCTTCAGTCCGGTGCGGTCGGAGATGCGGGCGGCGAGTTCTTCCGGATCGACGCCCGGCTTGCCGCGGACCAGCACGAACGAAAGCTGCTGGCGCTGGCGGCCCTGGAAGGCGAGCGCTTCGGCATAGCGCGCGTGAACGATCGGGAAGGACACGAAGGCCGGCATGGCGTCCGAAATGCCGACGATGGTGACACGGCGGTCGTTGAGTTCCACTTCGCGCCCGAGCCGGAGTTCCTCGTCCGGATAGAGCATCAGGTAGCCGGCCTTGTCGATGATCACGCTGTTCGGCTTCGCGAGGTCGCGCCAGTCGCCGAGGATCATCCGGCGCGGCGCGCCCGCCAGGGTCGACTCGTCGATGCCAAGCACGGAGCACGCCGCGAAAGTGCCGGAACTCGTGCGGGCCACCGGGTTGCTCTTGAAGAGCCGCACCGCGTAGGCGATGCCTTCGATGCCGCGCACGCGGGCGAGGTCGGTGTCCTTGAGCGCTTTCGTTTCGTCGAAGTAGCGCGTGCCCGGATCCATCACCCAGATATCGGCATCGGTCACGTCGCCGATCTGGTTGCCCGTCCGCATCATCAGGTTGGCGAAGATCGAGGTTTGGTTCTGGAGGAGGAACGTTGAGAAGGCCACGGCGAAGATCAGGCCGAGGTACTTCGCGCGGTCTCCAACAAGCATGCGGAAGGCGACGAAATTCATGGGAGGGTGGAACTTGGATTCAAAAAGTGACCATGATTCATATTCTGGCCAAAAAAATCAGCCGGGCTTCAACCAAGTGGCTTCCGGGAAGATCTCCGCCCGGATCCGCTGGTCGGTGGCGTTGTAGTCGTGGTCGCGCAGAAGCGGCTTCCATTGCAGGCCGTCGAGAAGGAGGTCCTGGTTGTTGCGCACCATCTTTATCGGGTCCTCGATTCCCGCGAGCATCTTCAGGCCCGGGATTTCCGCCATGATGTGGCTGCCGACCGTGACAGACGCCATTGCCATCGAGATCTGCTCGGGTGGAAGGCTGCCGGCGGGCAGGTCCCCGGCCTCGAACGCGGCGAGGACGACCTGCTGGAGTGAGCGGAAGCAGCGGCCGGATTGCGTCAGGTAAGCCTCCCGCTGTTTGTCGGAAGCCCTGTCCCAGAAGGATTGGGACTTCATCATCATGTCGATGTTGAAGTAGTCCGGGTTCGTCACCATGAAGTGGCAGCAAGCGAACCCGATGGCGCGTGCCCGCTCGCGGCTGAGGCCTTGGAAGCGGGTGGCGCGCTCGAAGAGATTGGAGCGCTCGCGCAGCGCCTCCGTGGTCACGGCGAGGGCGATGTCCTCCTTCGAGTCAAAGTGCAGGTAGATCGTGCCCTTCGAGTATTCGATGGACCGGGCGAGTTCGTCGAGGCTGAGACCCTGGAAGCCGTTGCTCAGGAGGAGCCGGCGGGCGTGCGTGAGGATCAGTTCCTCGCGGACGGCGCGCTCGCGTTCTTTGCGGAGGGTGGGCGGGTTGCTCATCGACGCGGCGAGAATTAGGTCAGTTTTGACCGTGAGTCAATAAATATTTCCCGGTTCGTTCGGGTTGTTTCCGAGCGCAGCCTTGCTGGACCGTTCTTCGCAGCCGAATCTCGCATGCGTGAGCGAAGGGAAGCATTCCAACTGGCAGTCCAGCAAAGGCCTGGCCAAGAGCATCCTGCACGACCGCCCGGCGCGGCGGCGGGCGATGGGGCGCAGTGTGGCCTTGTTGCTCGGGATGTTCGCGATCGGGCTGTGGGGGATCGACGGTTGGCTGAAGGCGGAGCTGATGCGCTTCGTGCTGTGGTGGGGCGCCTGCGGGTTCCTGGCGATTTTCGTGATGCTTTTCGGGCTCTACGACGTGATGCGGGTGATTCGCGAGGAGCGGGAGCGGCTGTGAGGAGCGGAGGGCGCACTGGGTGCGCGGAGCCTCCGGCCCGCAGAAGCTACGAGAGCGGCCGTCGTCGCCACACGGACCCAATCGAACTGCGGATCGCCAGGGACCGCACTGCGGGGCAGAGCCTCCGCGCACCCGGTGCGCCGCTGGCGGGCGTTTCGCCTTGCCGGGCGGGGAAGGGGGGCGCTTGATTCGCCCGCATGACACCGGAGCTTGAGGACCTCTTTGCCTTTCTGCGCTTTCCCAGCGTTTCGACCGATTCGCGGCACGCCGGCGACGTTCGGGCCTGCGCGGACTGGCTGGTGGCGAAACTGACGGGCATGGGGCTCACCACGACGCTCCATCCCACGGGAGGCCACCCGATCGTGGTCGCCAAGAACGAGCACCAGCCCGGCCGCCGGACGGTCCTGATTTACGGCCACTACGACGTGCAGCCGGTCGATCCGCTCCACCTGTGGACCACGCCGCCTTTTGAGCCGGAGATCCGCGGCGGGAAAATCTGGGCGCGCGGTGCCACCGACAACAAGGGCCAGATGCTGTCCCACATCCTCGGCGTCGAGAAGACGCTCAAGGAGAAAGGCGAGCTGCCGGTGAACCTGACCTTCCTCTTTGAAGGCGAGGAGGAGATCGGCAGCCCGAACCTCGCGCCTTTCCTCCGCGCGAATCTCGACCTGCTGAAGTGCGACGTGATCGCGATCTCCGACACCGGCATGGTGGCGCCCGGCGTGCCGACGCTCGGCTACGGCCTGCGCGGGATCGCCTGCTGCGAGGTCATCCTCCGCGGCCCGGCGCGCGACCTGCACTCGGGGCTCTTCGGCGGCGCGGTGGCGAACCCCGCGACGGCGATCGCCCGGTTGGTCGCCAGCCTGCACGACGAGCACGGCAAGGTGATGATCGAAGGCTTCTACGACGACGTGAAACCGCTCGAAGCCTGGGAGCGCGAGATGTGGGCGAAGGTCCCCGGCGTTTCCGACGAGGACTATTTGAAAGTCACCGGCAGCGGCAGCCTCTTCGGCGAGGAAGGCTACAGCGCCGCCGAGCGCGCCTGGGCGCGGCCGACCGCCGAGATCAACGGCATCGGCGGCGGCTACCAGGGCGAGGGCTCGAAGACGGTGATCCCCGCCGAGGCGATGGCGAAGTTCTCGTTCCGACTGGTCCCGAACCAGGATCCCGCCGACATCCTTGAAAAGGTGAAGGCTCACTTCGACAAGCACTGCCCGCCCGGCGTCTCGCTGCTCTACATCGGCGGCCACGATGGCAAGCCCTACCACGCCGATCCGAACGGCCCTTTCGGCCTCGCCGCCCAGCGCGCGCTGCGGGTTGCCTTCGATGCCGAACCGGTGTTGATCCGCGAAGGCGGCAGCATTCCGATCGTCCAGGCCTTCCGCGAAATCCTCGGAGCCGACACACTCCTGTTGGGCCTCGCTCTCGCCGACGCGCAGATCCACTCGCCGGATGAAAGCTTCCCCGTCGAGAACTTCGAAGCGGGGATCCGGCTGAACCAGGCGCTGCTGGAAGAACTGGCGAAGTAGCCGGGAAAAGTGCCAAGTGATCAGTGATCAGTGATCAGTGGCAGATTTGAAGAAATGAGAAGCTCGATCCTCACGATGACTTTTCACTGATCACTGCTCACTGATCCCTTTCCACTCTCTTCCATGTCCGACTCTCCCAAACTCGACTTCATCCGCGAGATCATCGCCGCGGACCTTGCTTCCGGTAAGCACGCCACGACCATCACGCGCTTTCCGCCGGAGCCGAACGGCTACCTGCACATCGGCCACGCCAAGTCGATTTGCCTGAACTTCGGCATCGCGCAGGAGAACGCGGCGAGCGGCGCGCGCTGCCACTTGCGCTTCGACGACACGAATCCCTCGAAGGAGGAGACCGAGTATGTCGAAAGCATCAAGGCCGACGTGAAGTGGCTCGGCTTCGACTGGGGCGAGCACCTGTATTTTGCCAGCGATTACTTCGAGTTCTACTACGAGTGCGCCGTGCACCTCATCAAGAACGGCCTCGCCTACGTCGACCAGCAGACGCCGGAACAGATCAAGGAGACGCGCGGCAACCTGAACGTCCCCGGCACGCCCTCGCCGTGGCGCGACCGTCCGGTTGAGGAAAGCCTCGATCTCTTCGCCCGGATGCGGGCCGGGGAGTTCAAGGAAGGCGAAGCGGTGTTGCGGGCGAAGATCGACATGGCCTCGCCGAACATCGTGATGCGCGATCCGGTGATTTACCGGATCATGCACGCCCATCACCACAACACCGGCGACGCGTGGTGCATTTACCCGATGTATGATTTCGCCCACCCGCTGGAGGATGCGAAGGAGCACATCACCCACTCGCTGTGCACGCTGGAGTTCGAGATCCACCGGCCCTTCTACGACTGGACGATCGAGAACTGCCCGGTGCAGGCCAAGCCGCGCCAGATCGAGTTCTCGCGGCTGAACCTGAACTACACGGTGATGAGCAAGCGCAAGCTGCTCCAGTTGGTGAAGGACGGCCTCGTGAGCGGTTGGGACGATCCCCGCATGCCTTCGCTTTCCGGCATCCGGCGGCGCGGCTATCCGGCGGCGGCGGTGAGGAATTTTTGTCACCGGGTCGGCATCACCAAGTTCGACGGCATCACCGATGTCGCGCTGCTGGAGTTCGAGGTCCGCGATCATCTCAACAATGTCGCCCCGCGGCGCATGGCGGTGCTGGATCCGGTGAAGCTGGTGATCGAAAACTGGCCGGCGGGGACGAGCGAGGACATCGAGCTCGACAACCATCCGAAGGACCCCGCGATGGGCAGCCGGCAGATTGCGATGTCGCGCGAGCTGTGGATCGAGGCCGACGACTTCCAGGAAGAGCCGGAGAAAAAGTTCTACCGCCTGGGCCCCGGCCGTCATGTCCGGCTGCGCGGCGGCTACATCGTGAAGTGCACGGGCTTTGAAAAAGACGCCACGGGCAAGGTCGTGGAAGTCCGCTGCGAATACCTGCCGGGCACCAAGGGTGCGGACACCCCGGAAGGCGTGCAGTGCAAGGCGGCGATCCACTGGGTCAGCGCGGAGCATGGCGTGGCGGCGGAAGTCCGGCTCTACGACCGCTTGTTCACGGTGGAAGACCCGGATGCGGCGGAGGGCGGATTTGTTAGCGTGATCAATCCGGATTCGCTCAAGACGATCACCGCGTGGGTCGAGCCCTCCCTGGCGAGCGTCGAGCCCGAGTGGAGCTGCCAGTTCGAGCGTCTGGGGTATTTCGTCGCCGACCGGGTCGAGCATCAGGCGGGCAAGCCGGTGTTCAACCGGACGGTGGCGCTGCGGGATTCGTGGGGGAAGAAGTGAAAAACATGGAGTGCTGCGGCACGACGCAGCTTTGGCTTGGGGTGCGACCCGGCACATCTGCTGGCCGCGGATCGCCGTTTTGCCGGGTTCGTGTCCTTTCGTGAAGGGCTCGCCGCACCCGCAGCCAAAGCGATGTCGTGCCATCGCACTCCACATGGCTCCGCAGCCTCCCGCCCGACCCTTTCATCGGGCTGGCCAGATGCTTCGGGGTGGTTTATAGCCTTCGCCATGCCGACCGATTTCCTCGACCCCTCGGGCCTCCTTGAGAATGGAGGACCGATCCTCTGGCTGCAGGGGGCACTTGCGTTTTTCGGGGCGGTGTTCGTGGTGGAGCGGCTGTTTTTCTTCCATCGCGCCCGGATCAACGTCGGCGACCTGCTGGTCGGCCTGTCCAACCACGTCCGCCGCAAGGCCTACGCCGAGGCGATGCACGAGGCCGCCCGCGCGCCGGGGCCGGTCGCCCGGGTCGCCCATACGGTGCTGCTGCGCCACTCGATGGAGCGGCCGGATCTGCGCGACATCGCCCAGGAGGCCGGGCAACTGGAGGTCCCGCGGATCGAGAAAAACCTCCGCGCGATCCTGGCGGTGGCCGTTCTGGCGCCGATGACCGGGATGCTGGGCACGGTGCTGGGACTTTGGGAGACTTTCGAGAGGATGAGCGAACGCGGCGGCTACGCCGGCCCCGCCGAACTGACCTCGGGGGTTCTGGCCGCGCTGGTCACCACCGTCGTCGGCCTGAGCATCGCGATCCCCGCCTATCTCTTCTACCTCTATTTCCTCGGCCGCGCGAAGCGGCTGTTCCACCGGATCGAGCGGACCGGCATCGAGATGGTGAACATGATCTGCGACGCGCGGATCGACACCGGGATCGTGTCGATGCGCGATGAACTGGAAGCCCGCCGCCGCGAGGAACGGAAGCAATGAAGCTGGAGTCCACGCTGCCGGAGCACCCGGGCTTCCTGTTCGTGGTGCCGGCCTTCAATTTGTTCGCGCTGCTGCTGGTGTTCTTCCTGCTCGGCCCGTCCTTTGTCAGCCAGTCGGGCGTGGCGGTGGAGCTGCCGGTCTCGCGCTTCCAGATGGAACGGCAGGCGGATGCGACGGTGGTGACGATCACCGGGGGCGATCCGCCGGAGTATTGGGTCGAACGCGAGCCGGTGTCGCTGGGCCAGCTTTCGGAGCGGCTCGATGACCGCCTCGGCAGCGACGCCTCGCCGGCGACCACCGTGTTGCTGCGGGCCGACCGGGGCGTGTCGGTGGATACCCAGCGCAAGGTCGCGGAGATCGCGCTGCAGAAGGGCTTCCGGGTTTATCTGCTGGGCCAGCCGGAGAGCGCCGCGGCGGCGGATCCACAAGAGTAGCGGCCCTGGCCGTCAGTCCGCGGCATTCCTCATCCGATCATGTTCAACCTCCGCCACAAGCGCACCGCGCGGGACCGCCAATCCGGGCTGGTCTTCCAGTGGCGATTGCCGGTGGCGAGCCATGTCGGGTTTTTCTCGGCGGTCGGGCTGGTGGCCTTGCTCAGCGTGGGCCTCGCCGCGGTGGTGCGGGTGAGGGTGACGGGTCCGCCGCGGCTGCCGGAGCGGCGCGGATCGCTGATCCTGGTGCCGCAGGGCAAGGAGTGGCGGGCCCTGGAGATGCTTGCCCTCGAGGCCGGACCGATGCCGCGGGGCGGGGATCTGTCGCTCGAACCGGCGGTGCGCGCCGTCGTCGAACGCGGCTTATCCGATGCCACTCCGCCGGGCTATCCCTACCAACCGCAGCTTCGCCCGGTGGCGGTGAAGTTTCCCGAAGCCAAGGCCCCGGCCGAGACCAAGGCTTCGCCCGGTGTCCTGCCGCCGCTGCCCCCGGCGGCCGACCCGGAGCCGGAGCCGCCCTTGCCGGATCCCCTGCGGCCGCTGGTGCTTTCGCAAGGAAAGGTCCGCGCCCTGCCGCCGGCGGTGCCGGGCCCGCCCGGGCTGGCCCGCGGAGGGCGCTACCTCCTGAACTACGATGCCGCGGGCCGGGTGGGCAAGGTCGTGGCGCTGTCGCCCGCCGATCCCGCCGCGGACGACGGGGCGGAAACCTGGCTGCGGCAGGTGATCATCGAAGGCGGCGAAAAGGACGGCGGCTGGACCGCGGTCGAGATTTCCAGCGGGTCATGATCGAACTCACCCTCACCGAACTGGCGGCATGGAGCATCTCGGTGGCGATGGTGCTGGTGGTTTTTTTCGAGTGGATCTCGCGCTGGTCGAACGGCAATGCCGAGCGCCGTTCGCTGCGCCGACGGGTCCAGTGCCGGCTTTGCCTGCAGGTGCACGAGGAGGAGGGCCGCGAGCGGATCTTCCGCTGCCCCCACTGCGGGGCGGAGAATGAAAAGGGGCGGAACCGGAGCCTCGGATGATTTCCTGAAACCTCCGGTGGGAAGCCCCGGCCACCGTCGGGGATGAGGCTTGCCACCCATCCCGCCAGCCTCTAAGCACGCCTGAATTCCCCGTCACGCGAGGTCACCACTCATGAGCGAAAGAAGAGTCGTCATCACCGGCATCGGCTGCGTCAGCCCCCTTGGCAACGATCTGCAATCCACCTGGGACGGCATGAAAGCCGGCCGCAGCGGGATTGCGAGGATCACCCAGCTCGATCCCGAGCCCTACGAGTGCAAGATCGCCGGCGAGGTGAAGGACTTCGCGCCGGACTCCTATTTCCGCGTGCCGAAGGATTCCCGCCGCTCCGACCGCTACGTGCAGTTCGCCGTGGCCGCCGCGAAGATGGCGATGGAGGACAGCGGGCTGGACGTTTCGAAGACCGATTCCCGCCGCGTCGGCGTGATGGTCGGCAGCGGCATCGGCGGCCTGGGCACGCTGGAGCGCGAGCACGAGGTCTGCCTGACCAAGGGTCCGAAGCGCGTCTCGCCGTTCACGATCCCGATGATGATTTCCAACATCGCCAGCGGCATCATTTCCATGGAGCACGGTCTCCACGGTCCGAACATGGTGATCGTCACCGCCTGCGCGACCTCGAACCACAACATCGGGGAAGCATGGCGGATGATCAAATTCGGCGACGCCGACGCCTTCCTGGCCGGCGGCGCGGAATCGACCATCCTGCCGATGGGTCTCGCGGGCTTCGCCAACATGAAGGCGCTGAGCACCCGCAACGACGAGCCCGAGAAGGCGTCCCGTCCCTTCGACAAGCACCGCGACGGCTTCGTCATGGGTGAGGGGGCCGGCGTGGTGATGATCGAGGAGCTGGAGCATGCCAAGGCACGCGGCGCGAAGATTTACGCCGAGCTGGTCGGCTACGGCGTGAGTGCCGATGCCTACCACCTCAGCGCCCCGTCGCCGGACGGCAGCGGCCCGGCGTATGCGATCGGCATGGCGCTCAAGCACGCCAGGCTGAACCCGGAAGACGTCCAGTATTTGAACGCCCACGCCACTTCGACCGGCCTCGGCGACATCGCCGAGACCAAGGCGATCAAGCTGGCCTTCGGCGAGCACGCGAAGAGCGGCCTGATGGTCAGCTCCACCAAGTCGATGACCGGCCACATGCTCGGTGCGGCGGGCGGGATCGAGCTGATCGCTTCCGTGATGGCGGTGGTCGACGGCGTGGTGCCGCCGACCATCAACATCGAGGAGCAGGATCCCGAGTGCGATCTCGACGTCGTCCCGAACGTCGCCCGCGAGGCGAAGGTGGACGTGGCGCTGAGCAACAGCTTCGGATTCGGCGGGCACAATGCCTCGCTGCTGGTGAAGCGGTTTTGAGTGAGGCGTCTGCCACCGGGTGCGGAGCCTCCGGCCCGCAGAAGCCACGGGGACGGCTGAGGGGTGATGCGGGCTGGAGCGGGTGGCGGGACCTTTGGGACCGTTCTGCCGGTCGCAGACCGGCGCTCCCGGTGTGCCCTCGTTGAATTCAAGATCCGTGTCGGGGTGCCAGCCACGGTTTCACCGCCTCTTCCTTCCAAAGCAAAACGGACGCCCGTTGCGGGGCGTCCGTTTTGAAATCCGACTTCAGGAAATGGGAAAGCTTATCAAGCGTTGTTGGCGGCGGCGGCAGCGGCGGCCTCTTCGGCGCGGGCGGTCTGCGAGGGGCTGCTGTAGCGCCAGCGCACCTTGTGGCGCTTCGGGGCGGTGCGGGCCTTGCGGATCTTGCGGGCGGCGGTGGACTCGAATGCGCGGCGGCGGCGCATTTCCTCGAGGATGCCCTCGGTGTCCAGTTTGGTCTTGAGACGCTTCAGGGCGCGGTCCACGGGCTCGCCCTTTTTCACGGTCACTCCACGCATGCTACGGTCGCTCATTCGGTTCAGATCTGGTTTTCCTAAAAGTCGGGGCGCGGAGGCTGAAACCGGCGCAGGACCTTGTCAACCCGGGAGTTCGCGATTTTCTCGGGCCGGATCGGCCGGCCGGAGCCTGCCGGAGCTTGATTTTCGGGGGTTTCGAAATGCCCGCGCGGCTCCGGTGCGGGGGCTTGCGCGCCGGGCGGCCCGGTGCAGTTTGACGGCCCCATGAAGCCGCAACCCGGACAAGCCGCCCCGAAGTTCACCGCCCCGGTCGCCGGGGACGGGTATCCCGACGATGCCACCCTTCACCTCGCCGACCTGCGGGGCGAGCGGGTGGTGCTGGTCTTCTACCCGAAGGACGACACCCCCGGCTGCACCAAGCAGGCCTGCGCGCTGCGTGACTCGTGGGACGAGGTGAAATCCAAGGCCCGGGTGTTCGGGGTGAGCATCGATCCGGTGAAGAGCCACCGCCGTTTCATCGCCAAGCACGGCCTGCCGTATCCGCTGGTCGCCGACGAGGACCACAAGATCGTCGAGGCCTACGGGGTGTGGGTCGAGAAGTCGATGTACGGGAAGAAATACATGGGAACGGAGCGCGGCACCTTCGTCATCGGGACTGACGGCAAGATCGCGGCGGTGCTGGAGAAGGTCTCGCCGGACGAGCACCTGAAGCTGCTGCTGGAGGCGCTGGGGTGAGACCGGCGCTCCCGGGGGGGAAAGCTGTTGAGCTTTCCCTGGCTCCGCCGCTAGTCTCCACGCACTTCGCAATGCCGTCGTCCCAACCCAAACCTCCCGCCCACCCCGGTGCCGCCGTGCTGGCGATCGGCGGGATGTCCCTGGTGCTGGCGGTCGCGCTCGAACTGCTGGGTTTTTCCGGGAAGCTCGACGGCCTCGTATCGATCTGGATTTCGAAAAGCGGCCTGGCCGGCGAGTTCCGCGGCTTGCCGGCCTATGCGGGCTGGCTGTGGACGGCGCCGCTGGCCTTCGGGCTGGCCGCGGGGATGCTCGGATCCCGCATGAACTGGCGCCGTGGCGTGCTCTGGGTGACCACCCTGGTGCTCACCGTCGCCTGGGTTCCCGTGCTGGCGCTGGCCGGCTACAAGGCGGCGGTCACCACGCCGTTGCTCGCGCTGGTCTGGTGCGGGCTGTGGTCGATGATCTACGCGACGCGCCACCAGGAGCCGGGCGAGCGGACGGACTGAATTTTCCCATGGCACGCATCGAATACCCCGAAGCCGTCGGCGCACTGGTCGAGGAACTCCGCCGCCTGCCGGGCGTGGGTCCGCGCAGTGCGGAACGGATGGCGATCTGGCTGCTGCAAAGCGCCAAGGCCGACCCGCTGGCCCTTTCCGCAGTGTTGCAGAAAGCCAAGGCCGAGGTGGTGTCCTGCCCGACCTGCGGCTTCTTCGCGACCGCCGAGCGCTGCGCGATCTGCGCCGACCATTCGCGGGAGCCGGTCATCTGCGTGGTCGAGCAGGCGACCGACGTCCTGCCGATCGAGCGCTCCGGCGTGTTCAAGGGCCGCTACCACTGCCTCGGCGGCAAGCTCTCGCCGCTCGACAACGTGACGCCGGAAGACCTGCGGATCGGGCAACTGCTGAAGCGGATCGAAGCGGAGAACGTGCCCGAAGTCATCCTCGCTCCCGGCTCCGATGTCGAAGGCGAGGCCACCGCGAACTACCTCGCCAGCCTGCTGCGCGGGAAGTGCCACATCACCCGAATCGCCCAGGGCCTGCCGGCCGGCGGCGGGCTGGAGCACGCCGACGCGCTCACTCTGGCCCGGGCTCTCGAAGGCCGCCGAGATCTCTGAATTGGCACTTGGAACTTCTCACTTGGCACTTTCTCCCCATGCCCCCACCACCCCGCAAACGCCCCAACTTTCACGGCAGCAAGCCATGGCAACGCCCCGGTCCGCCGCCGCCGAAGAAGCGCGTCGGCGAGCAGGGTTGGGACCAGGTCGCGGGCTGGTACGACAAGCTCGTCGGCGACAAGGGCTCCGATTACCACCGCAATGTCATCCTGCCCGCGGCGATGCGATTGCTGGCGGTGAAGCCCGGCGAGAAGGTGCTCGACCTCTGCTGCGGCCAGGGCGTGCTGATCCCGCTTTTGTTAGAGGCGAAGGCCGGTGTGGTGACGGCGGTCGACGCCAGTCCGCAGTTGATCGCCTCCGCCGGCAAGCGCTTTGAAAAGGACAAGCGGGTCCGCCTGATCGTGGCCGATGCCTGCGCGCCGGGTCCCTGGGCCGATGGCTCGCACGATGCCGCCGCGTGCATCATGGCGGTCCACGACGTGCCCGATCTTCCTGCGATGGCCCGCCAGACCGCCGCCGCGCTGAAGCCGGGCGGTCGCTTCGTCGCGATCTTCATGCACCCCTGTTTCCGCATCCCGCAGCAGGCGCACTGGGGCTGGGACGAGGGCCGCAAGCTGCAGTTCCGCCGCGTCGACCGCTACGGCGTGCCGCAGGAAATCCCGATCGTCACCCACCCGGGACAGGGCGGGGGATTGACCACCACCTTCTATCACCGCCCGGTCGGCGAGGTGCTGAGCGCCTTCGGCAAGGCGGGACTGGCCGTGACCGAATGCGAGGAGCTCTTCAGCCACCGCCGTTCGCAGCCCGGCCCGCGGGCCAAGGGCGAGAATCGCGCCGTCCAGGAGTTCCCGGTCTTCATGGCGATCTCCTGCATCAAGCTGCCGTGAAAGGAACGCTCTGGTGCCTGCACGGAGCCGTCGGCCAGGCCGGCGATTGGCAGGGCTTCGGCGTGCCGGGGTGGAGCGTGAAGCGGGTCGATCTCTGGCGCTTCCTCGACTGCTGCCCGATGACGATGCCGGAGTTCGGCCGGGCGCTGAATGCCGAAGCCGCGGCCTTTCCATCAACCATCCACTCTCAACTCTCCACTTCTTCCCGCCGGGTCCTCGTCGGCTACTCGATGGGCGCCCGGCTGGCCCTGCATGCCTTGTTAGACGGCGGTCCGTGGGACGCCGCGGTGCTGGTCGCGCCGCATCCGGGGCTGGAACCGGAGGTGGAACGGGCAGCGCGGCGGGAAAGCGATGCGGAGTGGGCGGGGCGTGCTTTGGGCGGGGATTGGCAGGAATTCCTCGCGCTCTGGAATGCCCAGGCGGTGTTGGCGGACTCGACGCGCTTGCCGCCGGTGAGCGAGCTCCGCCGCCGCGAGGTCGCGCGGAGTTTCATCGACTGGTCGCTGGGCGCGCAGGAGCCGCTGTGGGAAAGATTGGGCGAGATCCGCTGCCCGGTCCTGTGGTGCGTCGGCGAGCGGGACGCGAAGTTCCGCGCCCTCGCCGAACGGGCGCTGCCGCTTTTGCCGCGGGGCGAGCTGTGGGTCGCGCCGGACTCCGGCCACCGGGTGCCCTGGGACGCGCCGCAAGCATTCGCGGCAAAGACCGGGGAATTCCTTGAGCGGGTGCTTTCCTGAGCCGACACTGCCGCCGCCATGTGGACCACCGTTTGTGAATTCGAGGACATCCGTTTCGAGACGACGGATGAGGGGCAGATCGCCAAGATCACCATCAACCGCCCGGAAGTGCGCAACGCGTTCCGCCCGCAGACGGTGAAGGACATGCTCGCCGCCTTCGAGATGGCCCACGAGGACCCGCGGGTCGGGGTGGTCATTCTAACGGGCGAAGGGCCGGATGCCTTCTGCTCCGGCGGCGACCAGAAGGTGCGCGGCCACGCCGGCTACATCGGCGGCGACGGCGTGCCGCGGCTCAACGTGCTCGATTTGCAGAAAAAGATCCGCGGCTTGCCGAAGCCGGTGGTCGCCATGGTCGCCGGCTACGCGATCGGCGGCGGCCACGTGCTGCATGTCGTCTGCGACCTGACCATCGCCGCCGACAACGCCCGCTTCGGCCAGACCGGCCCGAAGGTCGGTTCCTTCGACGGCGGCCTGGGATCGAGCTACCTCGCCCGGATCGTCGGCCAGAAAAAGGCCCGCGAGATCTGGTATCTGTGCCGGCAGTACGACGCGCAGCAGGCGCTCGAGATGGGGCTGGTCAACACCGTGGTGCCGCTCGCCGAACTGGAAACCGAGACCTTGAAATGGTGCCGCGAGATGCTGGCCCACTCGCCGCTCGCCCTGCGCTGCCTGAAGTCGGCGCTCAACGCCGACTGCGACGGGCAGATGGGGCTGCTCGACCTCGCGGGCAACGCGACCCTGCTCTATTACATGAGCGAGGAAGCGAAGGAGGGGAAGCAGGCCTTCGTCGAGAAGCGGAAGCCGGACTTCTCGAAATTCCCGCGGGTTCCGTGAGCGGACACCGGGGGGCACAGGCCGGCCGTCAAATGAATTGACCTCATGCGAGGATCTCTCTAAGAAGAACCTCACTTGTTTCGTCCGTTGACGACCGAAAAACCCCCTCATGGCGCCGCAGCTCGATTGCGCGAGCTGGATTGATTCCCACGAACTTTGTCAGTCCGTGGCTGCGTGGTTCAGGCGGGTGGACCCGGTCCGATCGGACGGCACAGCCCACCCCCCCCTGCGCGGGGTCAACCGACACAAACCATGAAAATGAAAAAGGAAACTTATGTCAGGCTGGCGGCCATCCTTGCCAGCTGTGGCATCGCGGACGCCCACATCGTGGCCCTCGGCTGGAACGCCCTTCCCGGCGGCTCCGTCGAGTTCAAGGCCCTCCACTGGCACGGCAACGAGACTCCGGACGGCTACCTGCTGTTCGACGGTGTGCAGTATCCTTTCACCAGCTACATCTGGGACACCCCGACCATCACCGGCTTCGATGGCGGGCTGATCAATTCCCAGTATGCGACCTGGACCCCGGCGACCGGCACCATCAATGCCGTGGACACCGGCGGCGGTCTCCAGACCAACTGGCTGACCGTGACCGTTCCCAACGTGTCAGGCGGCACCCACACCATCGGTTCCTCCGACATCGCGCTGACCGAGTGGACCCTCGATGGCGATCTCGCCGAGTTCGAATTCGACTTCACCGGCGGCGGTGATTCCGCCGCGCTGCTTTCCTCGACGCTACGGATGACCTCGATCAGCGTGGCTCGCACGGTGACCCGCGACGTGGGCGACCGTTTGTTCCGCATGCGTGCCGGACGTCCGCAGGCCGGCGGCCAGCAGGCGGCGGCCGCTCCGGCGGCGGCCACGGATGCCAAGGGTGGCATGGTGCAGAGCTCCAGGTCGCCGATCATGATGCCGGCGGAAACCCGCAACTGGGAAGTCTACGGCACGGTGTTCTACTTCACCGAAGATCAGGACCAGCAAACCCTCTCGGCCCGCACCGCCACCGGCGCGCTGGTCACCCGCACCGTCCACCCGGAGACCTCGGTGGACATCTTCGGCGGCAACGCCGGCTTCGAGTACCGCTTCAACGAGCGGCTCAGCGCCGGCTTCGCCGTGGGTGCTTCGACGACCGACGTGGACATGACCACCGTCGGCAGCTCGGACATCGATACCCTCGCGCTGATGCCCTACGTCTCCTACTATCAGGAAGACCTGCTGGGTGCCGCCGACTTCTACGCCGATGCGCTCTTCGCCTACGGCATGAACGAGTATGACACCCGCCGCCTCAGCGGTGGCAGCATCGCTTCCGGCTCCCCGGATGGCGATTTCACCCAGCTTGAAGTCACCACCGGCCTCAACTACGCCTCGGGCTCGCTGATTCACGGGCCCTACGCCTCGGTTCGCTGGCTGGACGGTTCCATCGACGGCTACGCCGAAGCCGGTCCAGGTGCCGTCATTTACCCCTCGGCGGATTACGAGTCCCTGGCCACCGACCTCGGCTACCAGGTCTCCTATCCGATCCAGCTTGCCGGCGGCGTGCTGGTGCCCCAGGGCCGCGCGGCTTGGGAGCACGAGTTTGAAAACGATGCCACCGGTGCCTTCGGGCTTCCCGGCGGCCAGTTGGATGATGATCTCGCGATCCTTGGCACCGGCCTCGGCTACTACATGAACAGTGGTTGGAACGTGGTGCTCGACTACGAGGCCCGCCTCGGCAGCGAGAACCAGTCCCACTACGTCGGTCTCAAGGCCGGCTACGAGTTCTGAGGTCGATTCCGGACCTCCGTTTCTCAGGCCCGTCCCGCTCGCCGGGGCGGGCTTTTTGTTTCTCCCGGGAGCGCCGGTCTTCCGACCTGCAGTCCGGGACCATTCGGGCCGGTCGGAAGACCGGCGCTCCCGGGGCTTCTTTGCTTGGCAGGAAGCGTCGGGAAAGGCTTGTTCCGGGCGTGATCGTCCCGTTGCTGCTCGCCACACGGCCGAAGACCCTGCCGGCCGCCATCGTCCCGGTCTGGGCCGGCTGCGTGCTGGCGTGGAAGCTGACGGGGAACTTCGACGGCCTGCTCGCTTTCTGCACCGTGGCCGGGGCGGTGTGCATCCAGATCGCCACCAACCTATTCAACGACGCGATCGATGCCGCGAAAGGCGCCGATACCGAGCGGCGGACCGGCCCGCAGCGGGTGACCGCCAGCGGCCTGCTGTCGCGCCAGGCGGTGATGGGCTGGGCGGGCGTGTTCCTTGCCGCGGCGATCGCCTGCGGGGTGGTGCTCTTTCAAGCGGCGGGCTGGCCCATCCTCGCGATCGGCGTGCCCTCGCTCTATCTCGCCTACGGCTACACCGGCGGGCCGTTCCCCTTGGCCTACCGCGGCATGGGGGAGTTGTTCGTGGTGCTCTTCTTCGGGTTGGTCGCGGTGTCCGGCACGGTCTTCGTCCAGACCCTGCAATGGCGGCCGGAGGCGCTGCTGTTAGGCGCGCAGATCGGCCTGCTTTCGGCCGTGCTGATTTCCATCAACAACCTGCGCGACCGGGCGGAGGACGCGACCACCGGCAAGCGGACCCTGGCGGTGCGCTGGGGCCCGAAGCCGGCGCGGCTGATCGTCTGGCTGGAGATCAAGCTCGCGGTCTTCCTCGGGCTGGCGTGGTTCGCGTTCGGCCTGCCCTGGCTGGTGCTGGCGACGCTGCCGCTGTGGACGCTCGGCCTGCGCATCCTGTGGGGCGCTTTCACGATGCCGGAAGGGAGCGGGATGAACCGCCTGCTCGCGATGTCGGCCTTGCAACTGGTCGCCTTCGCGGCGCTCTTTCACCTGCTGGCCGTGAAACTTTGAAATCCCGATGAGCCAACTCCTCTGGTACTGGCACTACCGCCTGAAAAGCCGGCGGGATCTCAACGCGCGGTCGAAGCGGCGGGAGTTCGAGGGCATCCTGCTGCGCGACGGCGAAGGCGGCCACGGCTGCATCCATCCGTGGCCGGAGCTGGGGGATCCCGCCTTGCAGAAATGCCTTGAAGACCTCGGCGGGGCGCGCCGCTGGCCGATCGTCCGCCGCGCCCTGCGCTGCGTGGAAATGGATGGCGCGGCGCGGTCGATGAAGGACCCGCTGTTCGAGGAACTGGAGGTCCCGGAGAGCCACGCGACCCTCGCCGGCTGCGACGAGGAACAGGTGCGCCGCGCGGTCGAGGCCGGTTTCACCCGGGTCAAGCTGAAGACCGGCGGTTCGGGGTCGGTCGAGCTGGCCTTCCTGGAGCGGATGAATGCCTTGCACCCCGGGCTGCGCTGGCGGCTCGATTTCAACGAAAGCGGCGACGCGGCGGAGCTTGGCGATCGACTCGCGGCCATGCCGGCCGAAGTGATCTCGCGGATCGACTTTCTGGAAGACCCGGCACCGTTTTCGGAGACCACCTGGAGCGCGCTGCACCGCCGCACGCGGATCCCGCTGGCGGTGGACCGCGAGTCCGCGCCGAACGTGGGAGCGGCGCAGGTGATGGTGATCAAGCCGGCGGTGGACGAGCCGTGGCTGCTGGCGGAAGCGGCGGCTGCGCGCGGCCGGCAGGTGGTGGTCACCAGTTACATGGACCACCCGCTCGGACAGACTTTCGCGGCGTGGGAGGCGGGGCGGCTGGCCTTGCAATTCCCCGGGCTGGTCGGGGTCTGCGGCTTGCAGACGCATCACCTGTTCGAGCCCGACGCCTTCACCGAAGCGCTGGGGCCGTGGACGCCGGGCTTCAACGCGCCGCCGGGCACCGGGCTGGGCTTCGATGACCTGTTAGAAAAGCTGCCATGGAAGCGGGTGCCCTGATGCCGCCCGGATTCCGGGATGAAAAGGCGGCCGTGCTGATGGGGCGCGGCGGCGAGGCACCGCGCGGCATCCCGGCGCTGGTGTATTTCAAGACCTCCGGCAGCACCGGGGCGCCGAAGTGGATCGGCCTGGAGCGCCATGCCCTGCGCGTTTCGGCGGCGGCGGTGAACCGGCACCTTGGCGTCGATCCGTCGTCCGTGTGGGCGCTGGCCTTGCCGCTGGAGCATGTCGGCGGGTCCGGCGTGGTGGTGCGGGCGATGGAAGCCGGCTGCGGTCTGTTGCGATACGATCGGAAGTGGAACGCGCCCGGCTTTGCGGCCTGGCTCGACACGTCGCGGGCAACCCACCTGTCGCTGGTCCCGACACAGGTGCACGATCTGGTCGCCGCCGGCTTGCGCGCGCCGGCAAGCCTGCGCGCCGTGGTGGTCGGCGGAGGTTGTCTGCCGCTCACCGGCGGCAAGGCCGCGCGAGAACTCGGCTGGCCGGTGCTGGCGAGCTACGGGATGACCGAAGCCGGCTCCCAGATCGCGACGCAGGGGCTGGAACTACTGGAGGCATCGTACTCGACGGAACCGCTGGAATTGCTGCCGTGCTGGGATGCGCGGAGCGGTGAAGGAGGCCGGCTCGAGATTTGCGGCGAGGCCTTGTTCCGCGGCTGGCTGAGGGAATCGGATGCCGGCTGGCATTTCGAGGAGCGCGCGGGCGACTGGTTCGTCACCGCGGACCGCGGCACGGTGGAAGGCCGCGCCCTCCGCATCGCCGGGCGGGCGGATGCGCTGGTGAAGATCCTCGGCGAGCTGGTGGATCCGGAAGAAGTGCGTGTGGGAATCCTGGCTGCGGCCGCCGGGGAAATCGGCGAACGGGAGCTGGCGGTGGTGGCGGTGGACGATGCCCGCGCGGGCAAGCGGCTGGTGCTGGTCCACGAACGCTCCGCGACGGCAGCCGCGGTCGAAGCGGCCCTGCATTCCTATCATGCGCGCTGTCCCGGCTTCCGGCGGATCGCCGCGACGGTGGCGGTTGAGCGGATCCCGCGGAGCCCGCTCGGCAAGCCGCTCGCAAGCGAGCTGTCACGAATCGCCGGCGAAGCCGTGAATTGAGGATTGCCATTCTCTCGCCGGGGGCAATAGTTCAGGAGTCTTGATTAGAAGTTTCAGTCAAGTTCCGCCTTCGGGCGGCTGGTCGGAGGCCGGAGGCGGTCCGGTTTTCGGTCCCCCCTGAACCACCGCTACCCCACCTACCACCCCACCATGATCCACCGTGCCGAGGACGTCCAAGCCCGACTTTTCGAGGAAATTCAACACGGAGGCGGACAGGGGCGAAAGGCGGCCGGTGCTTCCAAGCGGAGCCATCCTTCCGAGTTCGGGCTGAAGTCGCCGTCGCAGGTGGCGAAGAACTTCGTGCTGGATACCAACGTCCTGCTCCACGACCCGGCTTGCCTCGGCCGCTTCACCGACAACCACATCTGCATCCCGGTCGACGTGCTTTCCGAACTCGACCGTTTCAAGACCGAGCAATCCGAGCGCGGCGCGAACGCCCGCAAGATCCACCGGATGCTGACGGAAACCTTCTCCTGCTCGAAGAACGTGACCAACGGCGTGCCGACCGATGGCGGCGGCACCTTGCGGCTGGTCATTTACGATCCCGCGCTCTGCCCGAAGAACTCGGAGATGCTTTCCCGCTTCCACCGGATCTTCCCCGACAAGGAACGCGTCGACCACCGCATCCTCGCCTGCACCCTGCTGCTGATGGAGCACAACAAGGCGCCGGTGGTGCTGGTGACCAAGGATCTCAACATGCAGCTCAAGGCCCGCTCGGTCGGGATCGACTGCCAGGACTACCTCAACGACAAGGTCGAGCCGCGCGATGTATCGAGCTACGATGTCCGTCGTATTGAAGTCGGGCCGTCCGAGCTCCAGCGCTTCGCCAGCACGGGCGAGCTGGAGATCGAGAACAGCCGCGTGTCCGACATCGTGCTCAACCAGTATGTCCTGCTGGAGGCCGGGGAAAAGCAGACCATGCCGGCGCGGATGGCGGCGGGCGGCAAGCTGGTGCGCTTGCAGATCCCGGAAGCGCTCAAGATCCAGGACGGCAGCGCCTTGAAGCCGATGAACCTCGGGCAGCGCTGCCTGATCGACGCCTTGCTGAATCCCGACATCTCGCTGGTCACCTGCTACGGCCAGGCCGGCACGGGCAAGACCCTGGTGGCGGTCGCCGCGGGCCTGCATGAGATGTTCAACCGCCGCTACAACGGCCTCACCGTCAGCCGGCCGGTGGTGGCGATGGGCGACCAGCTCGGGTTCCTGCCGGGCACGCTCGACGAGAAGATGCGGCCCTGGCTGCAGCCCATCCACGACGCGCTGGACCTGCTGATGCGCCCGGCCACCCCGCTCGGCCCGCGCCGCAAGCAGCCGAAGTCCGAGAACGGCGGCGGCGGCGGCCCGGTCAAGAAGCCTTGGGAAATCCTGATGGAGCAGGGGATCATCGAGGTCGAGGCGCTCTGCTACATCCGCGGCCGCTCGATCCCGAACCGCTTCTTCGTGCTCGACGAAGCCCAGCAGCTCACGCCGCAGGAGGCCAAGACGGTGGTGACCCGGATGTCCCGCGGTTCCAAGCTGGTGCTGGTCGGCGATCCGGCGCAGATCGACAATCCCTACGTCGACAGCCGCAGCAACGGCCTCGTTTACACCCGCAACCGCCTCAAGGGCCTGCCTTTCGTCGCCCACGTCTCGCTCAGCCGCGGCGAGCGATCGGAGCTTGCGGATGCCGGGGCGCAGTTGATGTGAGCAGGGCGGGAACGGGGGCGTGTTACCGCGCCTCCGTTGACAGCCCGGCCCGGCCGACGTTTACTCCCGGCAATGTTTTCCTGGCTCCGCGTTTGCCTGATGGTTTCCCCGTCGATTCTGGCGGGCTGCGGTTTCCTGCCGCGGGAGGAAGGCTGGCGCGAGGCCGTGGCCATGCAGTCGGCGCAGCTCGGCTACCGGAACTGGATCGTCATCGCGGAGGCCTCGTTCCCCGCGCACAGCCGGACCGGCGTGCGGCAAATCACGGCGAACGAGGAGATCCCCGCGGTGGTCGACGAGGTGCTGCGGACCCTGGAGAAGACCGAGCACGTGACCCCGCGGATCTACGTCGCACGGGAGGCCCGGGCGGTGGAGAACGACTACGCGCCGGGGATCGACGAGTTCCGCGAGCAGCTCCGGCCGGCCTTGCACGCCCACGAGACGACCGAGCTGGAGCACCAGTCGCTGGTCACCCTGATCGAGGACGCGACGAAGACCTTCGACGTGCTGGTCATCCGGACCACCACGGCCCTGCCTTACACCAGCGTTTTCATGGAGCTGCAGCCCGGTTATTGGAGCGCGGACTCCGAGTCGGCCCTGCGCGAAAAGCTGGACCGCCAGCGGATGGAAAAGCTGGCCCGGCCGATTCCCTGACGGCAGTCTCGGCCGGCGATGAAGAAGACGGATGAAGTCAAGGTGGAGCGCGAGTTCGCGTGGATCGGGGATGCCGTGCTGGCCTTGTTCGCCCGTTCGTGGGTGCTGAAGGAGCGGGGATCGATGGACGGCGAGTGGTTCACCCGGCTGACGTCGAACGATTTCCTGAGTGCTTTCGGCGCGCCGACCTCGGTCGAGGCGAGGATCGGCCGGATTTACCGGGAGCAGGGGTTGGACGCCGCGTTCGCGTGGATCGATGCCGAGTTCATCCCGCTGTTCCGCAAGCAGATGGCGAAGCGGTGAGGCTGATCGACTGTAGCGGCGCGTCTGCGACCGCCGCTGGTTGTAAACGAAGCACGGGTGGGCCCCATTCGCCTTAAAGCTGACGCGTGCCTCGGGGTGGCTTCTTTACAAAGTGCGGCGGTCGCAGACGCGCCGCTACATCGCGATGAGCTTTGCTCCGGCGATCACCAGCACCGTGGCGAGCAGCACCTGGATGCCCCTCACGGGGATCCGGCGGCTTCCGAGATGCGAGCCGGCCAGGCCGGCGAGGGCCGCGACGATGGCCAGCCACCAGGCGAAATCCGGTACCGGCCGGCCGCTGCCCAGGTAACCCGCGAGACCGGCGAGCGAATTGACGAGGATGAAGAGCGCCGAGACCGCCGCGGCCTGCTTCGCCTTTGCCCAGCCGCAAAGGAGCATCAGCGGGGTGAGGAAGATCCCTCCGCCGGTGCCGGTGAGGCCGGACAGCAGGCCGATGCCGGCACCGGCGGCAAGCGCGATGCCGTGGGCGGGCGGCCGGGTTTCGTCCGGGTCGCCTTTGCGAAGAAACAGCCGGGCGGCGGAGAAGAGGAGCACCGCGCCGAGCAGGAGCTTCAAGTAGTGGGCGGGCAGATGAAGGTAGCCGCCCAGCGCCGCCGCGGGCACCGAAAGCAGGGCGAAGGGCCAGAACAGGGGCCACGAGAAGTGCCCGGCGCGGGCGAACTGGATGGTCCCGATGACGGCGACCACGACATTCAGCACCAGCGCCACCGGCTTGACCGTGGTCGCGGCGAAACCGGCCAGGGTCAGCACCGCGATGTAGCCGGAGGCCCCGGCATGCCCGACCGAGGAGTAGAGGAAAGCGACCACCGCGATGCCGGCGGCGAGCAGGGAAAGGTGGAAGGCATCCATCGGGCGGACCTTTCAAGACCTCCCGCCGCGGCGATGCAAGCCCGGGGGATGGAGGATTGCTCCGGGCGGCGGCGGTCGATAGGGATTTTGCCGTGGATTTCCGCGAGCATGCCATCAACCGCGACTGGTCGGCGGAGGGGAAGATCGATCTGCTGCGGCAGATGATCCGGATTCGGCGCTTCGAGCAGGCGGCGCTGAAGTATTACAACGCGGGGATGATGGGGGGCTTTCTAATTCTCGATATCGGTCAGGAATCGGTATCCACGGGCGTGAGGTCTGTGATGGGTCCGCTGGATCACTCCATCAGCGGACCGCGTGGCATGGGTCACGCACTGGCGGCGGGGATGGAGTTCGGTCCGTGCATGGCGGAACTCTTTGGCAAGGCCAACGGTTGCTCGAAAGGGAAGGGCGGGATGTTCTCCTACTATGATCCTGGTAGGAACCACTGGGGCTGCCACGGCCTGGCGGCGGCGCAGACACCGCTGGCGGCGGGGTTGGCGTTTGCCTTGAAGCAGCGGGAGATCCCCGGTGCCGTGGTCTGTTTCCTCGGCGACGGTGCCGTGAACCAGGGCGTCTACCACGAGTCGCTGAACCTTGACGGGCTCTTCGGGCTGCCGGTGGTCTATCTGATCGAGAACAACGGCTACTCGATGGGCACGTCGGTCGCACGATCCTCCCGCTTCAAGGAGTGCCTCGCCCGGCGGGCGGAGGGCTACGACATCGACTGGGACCGCTGCGGCGACGGCGATCTTTACGAACTCCGGGCGAGGGTTTGGACCGCGCTGGAACGGGCGCGGCACGAGAGGCGGCCGACGGTGCTGGAGATCGAGACCTACCGCTATTACGGTTTCACGGTCGCCGACGCCAACGCCAAGAGATACCGCACGCCGGAAGAGATCGAGGAGCGGAAGAAGCGCGATCCGCTGGCCGGTTGGCGGAAGTACTTGCATGAGGAGGGCATCCTCGACGCTGCGGCGGCCGAAGAGATCGATCTGGCCGCGAAGGCCGAAGCCGAAGCCGCGGTGAAGTTCGCCGAAGCGGGCGCGCCACCCGGAATCGGGGATATCATGGATGATGTCTATTGGGAGACCGACCACGACACGCCCGCATCGCGGATCGGTCGGCACTATTTCGGCGAGTGAGCGTCGTGTTGGCCTTTCCACGAAAAAGCCGCCCGGGAGGGAAATCCCGGACGGCTTGGGAAAACCGGCAGCTCAGGCTCAGGCGAGGGCCAGCAGCTTCTGCTTGAGCATGTCCTTGGTGACGTTGGCACCGACGATCTGGTCCTTCACTTCGCCGTCCTTGAAGAAGAGGAGGAAGGGGATGCTGCGGACGCCGTATTTGACCGCCAGGTTGCGGGCTTCGTCGACGTTGACCTTGCCGACCTTGGCCTGGCCGGCGACATCGGCGGAAAGCTGGTCGATCACCGGTCCGATCATCTTGCAAGGTCCGCACCACTCGGCCCAGAAGTCGACGAGGACGGGCACGGAGGAATCGATGACTTCGGATTGGAAATTGCTTTCGTTGAATTGCTCAGCCATGGCGGGAACTTGGAGGGGACCCCGGAAATGTCAAGGACCGCCCTGCCACGGGGGCGGAGCGGTCCTTGGAGAAACGGGGCCGGAGGAAAACCTCAGGTCGGCGTCTGGCCGGTGAACCAAGCGAGGGCGAGGACGGCTGCGGCCAGCAGGAAGGTGATGATGGGATAGATCATGGTTCGTGGATCGTTGGATCAGGATTTCAGAACAGCTTGTCCCAGCCATCCCAGAGATTGACGGTCATGCACTGCACGACCACGACCGCGGCGGCGCCGAGGAAGCCGAGGATCGAGAGGATGTTCGAAATGGTCGAGGCGCCGGCGCTTTCTTCTTCATCGTCCGCGGTGCGGATGGTGGCGGCCTGGGTCAGCGAGGGGCCGGCGGTGCCGAGGGGTTGGGTCGGCGGCTGGAGCTGGACGGTGGCCTTCGGCAGCGAAACCGTCTGGCCGCCGGGAGCGCCGAGCGGGGCGGTCTTGAGCGCGACGGTCGGGGCACCGGCACCGACGGGCGTGTTGAGCTTGATGGTCGGCGCGGGGGCCGGGGCGCTGGGGGCACCGGCGGGGCGCAGCGCGATGGTCGGAGCCGGCGCGGACGGGCGCGGCGGCGCGCCACCGACGGTGGGAGCGGCGATGCTCGGGGCCGGCGGGGCGGAAATGCTCGGGGTCGGGGGCTTGGGCGCGACCGGGGCTCCGGGAGCCGCGGGCGGGGCGTCCGCCGCCTTGAGGGTCACCCGCACGGTTTCCTTCTTCAGCGGGATGCTCGAGGTTTGCTTGGAGGCCGGGATCGACGAGGTGGCCCGGGGTGCGGGGATCGGCGAGGACGGCCGTGGCGGTGGGATTTCGTTTTCGCTCATGGGGCGGCGTTTTTTGGATTGCGAGGTTGGAAAAGGCAACCAGCCCGCCCCCGGCCTGTCAAACTTCCTTCTCGCGGCGGGTCGAAAGTCGGGAATTTTTCCAGTTTCCGGGTCGAAATCGCCCCATTTCCTCCGGGTGCTTGACCCGGCGTCGATCGGGCTTTGACTGGCAGGCATGACCACCCGTCGCTCGTTTCTCGGCACCTCCGGCTTGGCTTTCCTCGGTCTCCAGCAGTTTGTCCGGGCGGCGGATTCCAGCCGGGTGATCGAACCCTTCGGCCCGCTGGTGAAGGATCCCAAGCGGATCCTCGATCTGCCCGCGGGCTTCCGCTACCAGGTGCTGGCGACCCGCGGCGAGGTGATGTCCGACGGCTTCAAGGTGCCCGGCATGCCCGACGGGATGGCGGCTTTCCCGGGGCCGGACGGCAAGGTGGTGATCGTCTGCAACCACGAACTGGGCCTCGAAATGACCGGCATGGGCCCCTTTGCCAACAACACCCGCCTGCCCGACGGCTTCGATGCGGCGCTTTCCTTCGACCCCGGCGAAGAGCGCAAGAACCCGTCCTTGGGCGGCACCACGAACCTGGTCTTCGATCCGGCGACCGGCGCGAAGACGGCGCATTTCCTCTCGCTGACCGGCACCGACCGCAACTGCGCCGGCGGGCCGATGCCTTGGGGTAGCTGGATCACCTGCGAGGAGCCGGCGGATCTCACCCAGGGCCGCGGGCGGCGCCACGGCTGGTGCTTCGAGGTGAAAGCGACGGCCGAACCCGGTCTGCAAAAGCCGGTCCCGCTGAAAGCGCTCGGCCGCTTCCGCCACGAGGCCGTGGCGCTCGATCCAGACACCGGCATCCTCTACCTCACCGAGGACCGGGGCGACGGTTTGCTCTACCGCTTCCTGCCTGAGAAAAAGAACGATTTCACGAAGGGGAAGCTGCAGGCGCTGGCGATCGTCGACAAGCCGTCGGCCAGCCTGCAGAACTACGACCCCGACTCGAAGTGGCCTGCGGCCGGCTCGCCGATGAAAGCGACCTGGATCGATCTCGAGAACACCGACTCGCCGAAAGACGACCTCCGGGTCCGCGGCCACAAGGCCGGCGCGGCACGCTTCGCACGGGGCGAGGGGATTCATCTGGTCGGCAAGTCCTTCTTCATCTGCTGCACCGACGGCGGCCCGTCGCGGCGCGGCCAGATCTTCAAGCTCGATCCCTCCGGGGATCCGGCGAAAGAGGACAGCCTCGAGCTCTTCCTCCAGCCCGAGGAAAGCGACCTGCTCACCAACGGCGACAACCTTTGCCCGGCGCCGTGGGGCGGGATCGTGATCTGCGAGGACCTGATCGACCCCAGCTTTTCGCCCGCCGCCCACGTCCGCTGCGTCACGCCGGAGGGCAAGATCTTCACCCTCGCCCGGAATTCGACCGGCCAGGGCGAGTTCGCCGGCGGCTGTTTCTCGCCGGACGGCAAGTGGTTCTTCATCAACCTCCAGACCCGCGGCCTGACGCTGGCCGTGACGGGGCCGTGGGAAAAAGCCTGAGTCCGCAGCTTCTTCCTTGGCACTTGGCACTTCCCGCTTGGAACTTCGGTCATGCCTTCGCGCGTCACCGACCTCCACATCGCCCGCAACGTCCCGCTGCCGTCGCCGGCCCGCTTGCAGGCGGAGATCCCTCGCGGCGACCAGCGGGCGGATTTCGTCGCCCGCTCCCGCGCCGACCTGCGCGCGCTGCTCGCCGGGAACGACCCGCGCTTCCTCGTGATCGTGGGGCCCTGCTCGATCCATGACACGGACGCCGGGATCGAATACGCCCGCCGCCTCGCCGCGCTGGCCGAGCGGCTGCGCGACAAGCTCTACCTCGTGATGCGGGTCTATTTCGAGAAGCCGCGCACCACCGTCGGCTGGAAAGGCCTGATCATGGACCCGCACCTCGACGGCACCGACGACATCCCGGAAGGCCTGCGCCGGGCGCGGCATTTCCTGCGCGACGTGATCGACCTCGGCCTGCCCACCGCCACCGAGCTGCTCGACCCGATCACCCCGCAGTACATTGCCGACCTGATCTCGTGGTCGGCCATCGGCGCGCGCACCGCGGAAAGCCAGACCCACCGGCAGATGGCGTCGGGGCTTTCGATGCCGCTCGGTTTCAAGAACACGACTTCCGGCGACCTCACGGCGGCGATCAATGCCGTGCGCGCCGCGGCCATGCCGCAGACTTTCCTCGGCGTGTCGGAGGAAGGAATCGCCTCCTCGGTGACCACCACCGGCAACCCCGACTGCCACGTCATCCTGCGCGGCGGCGACCACGGGCCGAACTACGATGAAGCCAGTATTTCCGCCGCCCGGGCGGCGCTGGAGGCGGCGCGGCTGCCCGCATCGCTGGTGATCGACGCCTCCCACGCCAACTGCGCCAAGGACTGCGCGAAGATGCCCGGCGTCTTCCGCGAGATCGTCCGCCAGCGCGCCGCCGGCGACCGTTCGATCACCGGGGCGATGCTCGAAAGCAACCTTGTCGCCGGCAACCAGTCTTTCCCCAAGCCCCTCGACCAGCTCGTGCGCGGGCAATCGATCACCGACTCGTGCATCGACTGGGAAACGACGGAGGAGTTGCTGCGGGAAGCGGCGGGGATGCTGTGACGGCGGTTCGTTCGATCGTCGTGCAAAGCCCCGGCTTCCTCGGGCTTCACATTGATTTTGACTTGCTGGTCGAAACCAGGTGCCAGGTTGCAATTCTCCCGGGACAGCTCCTCTATCGGCGAAGGCGCTCCATCCAGTATTCCGGCTGACGCTTCTGGTGCATCACGCAAACGATTCGAACGTGAGAACCGCACTGATCATACTCGTAATAGAGCTTGTAAGGCCAGCGGTTCAGCCGGAAGACCCGGAGCCCGTCCCCCAAACACTGGAATCTTCCGGGCTCCTTGAGGATCGACATGACTGCCTGGCCTATTGCTGCGGCGAAGCGGCTGCCCAAGCCCTCGACCTGGTCCTCGTACCAGTGGGCCGCGTTGGCGTATTCCTGTTCCGCAGCAGGGTGGAACTCCCAGGTCATGAGTTCCGTCGAGCGTCCAGTGATGCCTGCACCCGGGCGAGAACCAGATCTCCCGGGACGCCAGAGATTGTGCCTGAACGCATTTCGGAAAGCCGTTTCCGCGCGACTTCGATCTGCTCTTCCTCAACGTCGCGATAGCCCGGCATGCTGATGATCAGTCGCTCGATCAGATCCATCCGGACCTCCTCCGGAAGCAGCAAAGCTTCCTGAAAAACTGCATCTGCCTGTGAGACCATGCCGCACTCTGAACTCTGTCGGGGGATTTGGCAATGTCCGGGTTGACCGGAAGCGTCCCGGGATCCGGTCACAGAATTCGCGTGCAAATCCCCGCGTCCCCGGTTCCAAATCCGCCCGCCATGTCCGCCGAGAAGACCGCCATCACCCCGACCCGCGCCCAGGATTTCCCCGAATGGTACCAGCAGGTCATCAAGGCCGCCGACATGGCGGAGAATTCCGAGACCCGCGGCTGCATGGTCATCAAGCCCTGGGGCTACGGGATCTGGGAGCTGATCCAGCAGCAGCTCGACCGGAGATTCAAAGCCACCGGTCACCAGAACGCCTACTTTCCGCTGCTCATTCCGATCGCCTATCTGGAGAAGGAAGCCGAGCACGCCGAGGGCTTCGCCACCGAGTGCGCGGTGGTGACCCACCATCGCCTCGAAGCGGTGAAGGACCCGGTGACCGGCAAGACGAAGATGATCCCGAGCGGCGAGCTGTCCGAGCCCTACGTCATCCGCCCGACCTCCGAGACGATCATCGGCGCGGCCTTCTCGCGCTGGGTCCAGAGCTACCGCGACCTGCCGCTTTTGATCAACCAGTGGGCCAACGTGATGCGCTGGGAAATGCGCCCGCGGCTGTTCCTGCGCACCGCCGAGTTCCTGTGGCAGGAAGGCCACACCGCGCATGAAACGAAGGAGGAAGCGCTGGTCGAGACGCGGATGATCCACCGGCTTTACGAGGAGTTCCTGCGCAACCACCTCGCGATTCCGGTGATCCCCGGCGAGAAGACCGAGAACGAACGCTTCCCCGGCGCCGACGTGACGCTCACGGTCGAAGCGATGGTTCAGGACCGCAAGGCGATCCAGGCCGGCACCTCGCACTACCTCGGCCAGAACTTCTCCAAGGCGCAGGACATTTCCTTCACCGGCCGCGACGGCACCATCCAGCACGCCCACACCACCTCGTGGGGTGTTTCGACGCGGATGATCGGCACGCTGATCATGGCGCACGCCGACGACGACGGCCTGGTGCTGCCGCCGCGCGTCGCTACCCAGCAGATCGTGATCATCCCGGTCACGCCGAAGGAAGACACCAAGCAAGCCGTGCTCGATGCCTGCCAGGCGCTCGCCGAGACGCTGCGCCGCGAGAAGAATTTCCACGGCGATCCGCTGCGCGTCCACGTCGACACCCGCGACCTCCAGGGCGGCGTGAAGAAGTGGGAGTGGGTGAAGAAGGGCGTGCCGATCCGCATTGAAATCGGGCCGCGCGACATCGAGACCCGCAAGGTCTGCATCCAGCGCCGCGACCAGCCGAGCAACGCGAAGGAGTTCCCCGACAAGGAGGACTTCCTCCGGAATGCCACCGATATCCTGCAGGAAATCCATGACTCGCTCTTGCAGCGTGCCACGGAGTTCCGCGACGCGAACATCGCGCCCTGCGACTCGCTCGATGCCTTCCACGCCCACTGGACGCAGGACAATCCCGGCTGGCTGCTCACCCCCTGGGCCGGCACGCCGGAGCAGGAGGACGAGCTTTCGAAGCAGCACAAGATCACCATCCGCTGCCTGCCGCTCGACCAGCAGGACGGCCCGGAGGCGAAGTGCTTCCTGACCGGGCAGGGGACGAAGGCGCGGGCGATCTGGGGAAGGAGTTACTGAGCACCCGGCGGGATCACTTCGCGATTGCCTCCGCGGCCCGCCCTTTCCGCGGACCGGATCACCCGCCGGGGCGACATTGCGCCGGGGCTTATCTTGCCCCGAAGAGCGGGCAGCGGTGGTCGACCGGTGCCTGCGGCGCAGCGGCGGCCGCGAGCCATGCCGGTGCCTGGAGCCCGGCTGCCGAACGACGGTCGGTGAGTTCCAGCGCCGGGCCGCTTTGGTGGGTCAACTGGAGCTCCGCACCGCCGGGAAGCGTGTGCTTCCATTGTTCCGGGAGCTTGCCGGATTTCCGCCGGTAGATCTCGAGCCGCAGCGCGGACAAGGTGGTGATGCGCCGCCACTGGACGCGCCGCTGGTCCTCGCAGAAGGAGAGGATGAATTCCGCTTCCTCCTTGGACACGATGACGTCCTCGCCCGGCGTGGCGGGAAGCTCGCCGACCTTGCGCGATGCTTTCCAGTGCCGTGCCAGCGCGACCGTGGCGGAAGTGCCGCCGCCGCTCCAGGGACGGGAATCCGCGAGGCGCCTGAGGTGCGGATAAGCGTGACGCCAGAAGCGGAGGTCGGGAAGCGAGCCTTCGCCGTCCGCGCGGTCTTCCGCTTCGCCGGAGAGCTGCAGCACCCGTTCCATCTGCGCCGCACCCCAGCCGCCGACGAGGAGCATGTTCTCGACTTCGGGCAGCGGTGCCTTGTTGAGCGAGTTCACGCGGGACTCGATCCGTTGGAGCACCACCGGATCCAGGGTGCCGCTGGCCGCGAGTTTCTCGACTTCCGCCAGCGTGCGGAGTTCGGCATCCCGCAGCCATTTCCGGTGCTCCAGGGTCAGCGCGGGCTCCATCGCTCCGATCCCGTGGAGCAGCGACTCCGCGCGGCGGACCGCTTCGGGCAGGCGACCTTCACGGGTGGCCGCTTCCAGCTTGCCGCACTGGATTTCCAGCCAGAGGGAAAGCACCTCCGGCTCGATCAGGTCCGCCCGGTGAACGATTCCGGCGGCCGTCCAGTCGAGCTTGTCGAGCTGGGGTCCGATCACCGGAAGCGCCTTGGCCGCGAGATCGGCGCGATTCGCCGCATCGACCGGTCCGGCCGCGGTGATCGCCCGGGTGGAAAGCGCCAGCGACTCCACCGCCGCGTGCTGCACTTCGGTGATCGACCGGGTTTCCCGCGGAAAGGCTTCCTGGAACTCGGCGGTGTCCAGCGACTGGCGGCCGAAGATGGCCAGACTGTTGAACAGCACCAGGGCGACGACTCCCGTCACCGCGGCGATCGGCAGCAGGCAGAGCGACCCGTAGAGCCAGCCTCCGAAGATCCGCGTCAGGAAGCCCGGCCGCTTGCGCAGCACCTCGGCCAGCAGCACGTCGATCTGCCGCTGCCAGTCGCTGCTGCGGAGGAAGGCCTCGTTCTCCTCGCCGCGGACACCGCGGAAGATCCGGCGCAGCGCCTCGTCCTCGTCGTTGATCGATCCCGCCCAGCCGAGCCTCCGGCCGCCGCGGACGACCTTGATCATCTTGATGTCCCACACCAGCCCCGCGAACATCGCGAGGGCGATGGCGATCACGGCCCGGGAACCGGCGGCTAGAGCCGCGAGCAGGGTGGCGACGGCGGAGCAGAGCGTGAAAAGGGGGCGCAGCAGCGGCAGGTCGCGGAACACCAGCAGGTCGACGATCTTTCCGCCGTCGAGCGGCAGGAAGGGCAGCAGGTGGAAGGCGTTCAGGACCACCGACAGCCCGGCCAGATCGAGCAGCCACGGCGGCAGGCCCGGCAGGAAATAGCCGGCGACCAGCAGGCCCAGTCCCGCCATCAGGCCCGGCACGGGGCCGGCGAGGATCACCAGCATCTGCTGCCAGGGGGTGGCGTGCAGTTTGCGGCCGCGGTCGACCGGCCCGAGGAAGGGGATGAAAAAGCGCCCCATGCCGCGGTAGCCGAAGGCCTTCATCGCCAGCCAGTGCCCGAACTCGTGCACCGCGATGATCGCCAGCAGCATCAAAACGGTGGCGGCCCGGTTGTCGTGGCCGAAGGCCAGGGTGAAGAGCGCGACGGTCCCCACCAGCACCAGCAGGCGGAGCCAGCGGTGCTTCAATCCCGGCGGCTGGTCGGCGTGCTTGCGGTAGCGGATGAGGTCGCGCTCCACGAGCTGCTCGGGAGAGAGGGTCATCGATTCACCGACCGGCGCGATGTCTTCCTCGCCCGGAGTGGTGTCGCGGGCGGCGCTGGCCACGTCCTTGCGTCGGCCGCTGGGGACGGCGCTGCCGGTGAAGAGCGCCGCGAAGTCGTGGAGCGCGAGGCGGGGCAGCCGGGAAAAGGCCGGGCGGAGCGTGTCCAGGCCGCATTCCACGTAGTCGCCGGAGGTCTTCAGGGCATCGAAGGCCGCGCGTGCCTCCATGGCCAGGCGCGAGGGCATTTCGTGCGCTTGCGGCAGGATCGCCTGGGCCCCGTTCGATTCGGCGGCGATCCGGTTCCGGTGTTCCTGCACCTGGCTTTCCAGGGTTTCGAAGCGCCGCTGGACGAGGCTCCAGTGGGCCGGTGGCCGACGCGTGAGCAAGCGGTCGGCGGTGACCAGCACGCGGCCGTCGCTGAGGAAAGTGACCAGCCGCAGCGAGAAGGTCGTCTTGCCGCCGCCGGACGGCATCGAGCCGGTGAAAACCCCGGTGGTCCGGTCCTTCGCGCCGGCCACCAGCCAGTGGATGGACTCCGGATCGGCATCGTCGGGCGAGCGCATGATGCGGACGACCGGGAAGCCGAGGAAAGCAAGCCGGCCGATCCAGGGCTGGCCCAGGCGTGCGAATTCCCGCGGGATCTGGGTCGGCTCGGCGGGCAGCCAGCCGTAGAACCGCCGCTTTCTTCCGCGCCGCCGCAGGGCAAGGAACGCGAGCAGGAGGAGGGGCAGGGCCGCGATCGTGCCGAGATACGCCGCCAGCCACCATCCGGGCAGCAACTGGTGGAAAGGCTGGAGTGCGGCGAGTTGCACGGGAACGGCTATACCGGGAAGCGCCGGGTTTTCAATGGATAATCAAAAAGCCGGGACTTTCCGGAGTTCCTGATTGCCGGTGATTCCGTGCTTTCCGCGGCGGGGAGTCGGCGGACGGGAAGGATTGGTCTTTCCCGGCGCGGGATTCGCCGGCAGGATCGCGCCGCCGCTCTCCGGGCGATCGCGGCCTTGCTTGCAAGGTCGAGGAAAGTCCGGACACCACAGGGCAACGCGCCTCTCGAAAGAGGGGGACGGCGGCGTCAAGGCCGCCGGACAGACAGTGCAGCAGAAAGCAAACCGCCCTCCTACGCTCTTCGAGCTACGGAGGGCAGGCCCTTCCTCTCGGGGAATCAGGCCTGCCCCTCCGAAGCCTTGGCGGAGGCGGGTAAGGGTGAAAGGGTGGGGTAAGAGCCCACCGCGTGTCCGGGCAACCGGCGCGGCACGGCAAACCTCGCGTGGTGCAAGACAGAACAGGGGAAGGGTTGCCCGCCCGTTTGATCCCCGGGTATTAGTCGCAGTTCCGCGCAAGCGGGCTCCCGCGCAAGCGGGGAGAGAAATGATCGCCCAATCCCGCGAAGGCGGGAGGGACAGAATCCGGCTTACAGGAGAGCGGCCGCTTTTTTCTGAAGTTCCAAGTGTTGAAGTTCCAAGTGCCAAGCGGAAACCGGTCCGGCGTTCCCACGCTTTCGCATCGGTCCCCAAGGAGTGGCGGACTCCGATCCGCCATGACCGTGCGCCGCCAAGGATGAGCCGCCAAGGATCCGAGGGAACCGCTCTTCCATCGCTGGCCAAGCGCATGGCGGATCGGAACCGTAGCGCAGCGGAGATGGCCGGAGGCAATCCGCCTCTCCTCGATTCTCCCGCCTCGCCCCGAGGGAAAGCGATGTCATGCCATCGCACCCATGTTCACCGCAGCGGCGGCGGGACGGAGGCGGTGCCGGCTTGGGCGGGGGTTTTGGCGCCGTCCAGGATCTTCGCGAGGCCGGCGACGACGCCGCCGATGTCGCTGAGGTTCTGCGGCAGGATGAGCGTGTTGGTCTCCTTCGCGAGGTTGCCGAACTGAATGATGTACTGCTCGGCGATCCGCAGGTTCACCGCATCCTTGCCGCCGGGCGCCTGCATGGCGCTGGCGATCTGGATGATCCCCTGGGCGGTGGCGTTGGCCAGCAGCTCGATCTCGCGGGCCTTGCCCTCGGCCTCGTTGATCTGGCTGAGCTTCTTGGCCTCGGACTGCTTGATGACCTCCTGCTTCTGGCCTTCGGCGACGTTGATCTGCGCCTCGCGCTGGCCTTCCGAAAGCGCGATCTGGGCGCGGCGCTCGCGCTCGGCGCGCATCTGCTTCTCGAGGGCGTCCTGCACCGACTGCGGCGGCTTGATGTTGGCGATCTCGTAGCGGGTGATCTTCAGTCCCCACGGCTCCGAAGCCTTGTCGAGCGCCTGGATCACCGAGGCGTTGATGCTGTCCCGCTCCTCGAAGGTCTTGTCGAGCTCCAGCTTGCCGATCTCCGAACGCAAGGTGGTCTGCGCGAGCTGGGAGGCGGCGTAGTAGTAGTTCTCGATGCCGTAGGACGCGAGCTTCGGGTCGAGCACCTGCATGTAGAGCAGGCCGTCGATCTCGATCGCGATGTTGTCCTTGGTGATGCAGAACTGCGGCGGGACATCCATCGCGACTTCCTTCAGCGAGTGCTTGTAGGCGACGCGGTCGATGAAGGGGATGAGGATGTGGAAGCCGGCCTCGAGGGTCTTGTGGTACTTGCCGAGGCGCTCGACCACGTGGGCCTGCCGCTGGGGCACGATGCGGGCGGTCTTGATCAGGGCGACGACGATCAGGACGACGATGCCGAGGGTCAGGAAGATGCCGAACATCGAGTCGTCTTTGCCGGCAACGGTGAGGGCTTCTGCGAGGAGTGCGTTCATGGGAGAGGAGGAGCGTGGTGTTAGAGTCGGGTGCGGACGTAGAAGGTGAGGCCTTCGCGGCGTTCGATGATCACGGTTTCGCCGGCGGGGATCGGGGCTTCGCTGCGGGCCTTCCAGTTGGTGCCCTTGATTTCGACCACCCCGTCGCCGCCGTTGCCCGGCAGGTCGCCGACCACGCGGGCCTCGCGGCCGGTGAAGTCGTCGTCGGATTCGCCGTTCAGGTTTGCGGAATCGCCGACGAACCATTGTTTCACGTAGCGGCGGAGGCCGAACAGCAGGGTGACCGAGCTGATTGCGAACACCGCGGCCTGCGAGCCGATGCCCGGAGTCAGGCCGGCCCAGGTGGTGATCGAGGTCAGGATCGCCCCGACGCCGAAGAACACGATGATCACGCCGGGCGCGAAGAACTCGGTGAAGATGAGCAGGACGCCCGCGAGGAGCCAGAGGTTCTGGGGACTGATCGGCATGAGGTCGGGAGGGATTCGCGTCGTTTCCTAACACGCGACGGCCCGGAGCCGAATTACAATTTGGCGGGAATGATGGAGAGGTGGGCCGGAAACACCGAAACACCGAAACACCGGCTTCCGCTTTCCGCTTTCCGGCTCCAAGCTCCGGCCGTGACCACTTGGCAGACCGCTTGTTCCATTGTCGAAGCATGCCTTTCCCGCGGCGTGCGCGAGTTCGTTGTTTGCGCCGGGGCAAGGAATGCCTCGCTGGTGGAAGTGCTGGCACGGGCCGAGGCCGCGGGCCTGGCGCGGGTCTGGCGGCACTTCGAGGAGCGCAGCGCCGGGTTCTTCGCGCTGGGCCGCACGATGGCCACCGGCGAGGCCTGCGCGGTGGTGACCACCAGCGGCACGGCGGTCGCGGAATTGCTGCCGGCGATGATCGAGGCCCACTACCAGGGCCGCCCGCTGCTGGCGTTGACGGCGGACCGGCCGGAGCGCTTCCGCGGGACCGGCGCGCCCCAGGCGATTTCCCAGCCGGGAATCTTCGGCGAACACGCGGGCAGCGGCCCGTTGGCGGACTGGTCGCTGCGCGCGCCGTGGCACTGGAACGTCGAGCTGGAGGAAGACTTCACGCCGGGGGAATGGACGCCCCCGGCATCGACGGATTTCAAGGCGCCCACCCATCCGAACTTCTCCGTCGCGATGCTGGCCCGCTGGCTGCGCGAGGACATCTTCCGCGGGCTGGTGGTGATGATCGGCGACTTGGAGCCGGAGGACCACGAGGCGGTGTTCCACTTTTGCCTCGATCTCGGCGTGCCGGTCGCGGCGGAGGCGACCAGCGGGCTGCGGGAAGCGTTGGGCGAACTGGCCTTGCCGGATCCCGACCGGATGCTGCGCGAGTGCCCGCCGGGGAAGGTCCTGCGGCTCGGCGGCGTTCCCAGCGGCCGCTTCTGGCGCGACCTCGAGGAGCTGCCGGAGACGGAAGTTTACAACATCACGCGCACCGGCTTTCCCGGGCTGGCGCGGAAATGCGAGACCATCGTGTCGCCGGTCGGCCGCGTGATCCGCGGGCTCGGCGATGTCGAGAAGGCCGGCGACGCGCTCGACTACTTCCGTCGTACTTCGCGCCGCGCGGGGCAGATCGACGACCTGCTGGAAGCCCATCCGGACAGCGAGCCCGGCCTGCTGCGGGTGCTTTCCGCCTACGCCTCGCTCGGCTCCTCGCTCTACCTCGGCAACAGCCTGCCGATCCGCGAGTGGAACCTCTTCGCCCAGCGCGACAAGCCGGTGACCGACGTCCGGGCGAACCGCGGCGCGAACGGGATCGACGGCCAGCTTTCGACCTGGCTCGGCTGGACGGCCGACCTGGAGGACTCGTGGTGCCTAGTAGGCGACCTCACCGCGCTCTACGACCTCGCAGCGCCGGCCTGGCTCGGGCAGATCGAGCGCAAGGGGCGGGTCTTCGTCGTGATCAACAACGGCGGCGGCCAGATTTTCTCCCGGCTGCCGCGGCTCGACGCGATGAGCGATCGGGCGAAAGACCTGATGCTCAATCCGCACGAAGTCCGCCTCGACGGCTGGGCCGCGATGTGGGGGATGAAATACCTCCGGATCGAGAACGACGCCGGCTTCGACGACCTCGAGCCCGGCGAGGTGCCGCTGCTGGTGGAGGTCATCCCGGAAGCGGAGGAAACGAAGGCGTTCTGGGAGGCGTGGGATCGGATGGGGAACCGCTGAAGGGTGGCCCGGCCCCCCGCTTGTCCGGGGGGCACGGGGTTGCCGTGGCTCAGAGCCGCGCCAGGATGGCATCGGCCATGCCGGCGGTGCCGACCTTGATCTCGGTGGCGGCGCCGGTGGCGATGTCGCCGGTGCGGTAGCCGTCGTCGATGGCCTTGGCGACCGCGGCTTCGATCATCGCGGCGGCTTCGCTTTCGCCGAGCGAGTGGCGGAGCATCATCGCGACGGAGAGGATCTGGGCGATCGGGTTGGCGATGCCCTGGCCGGCGATGTCGGGGGCGGAGCCGCCGGAGGGCTCGTACATGCCGAAGTAGAGGCCGCCGTCCTTTTGTTTGCCCAGCGAGGCGGAGGGAAGCATGCCGAGGGAGCCGGAGATCATCGCCATCTCATCCGAGAGGATGTCGCCGAAGAGGTTCTCGGTGACCAGCACGTCGAAGGAGTCCGGGCGCTTGACGAGCTGCATCGCGGCGTTGTCGACGTAGAGGTGGCTCATCGCGACTTCCGGGAAGTCCTTGGCGACCTCGTTGGCGGTCTCGCGCCAGAGGACGGAGGTGGCGAGCACGTTGGCCTTGTCGACCGAGACGAGCTTCTTCCCGCGGCCCATGGCGGCGGTGAAGGCGACGCGGAGGATGCGGTCGATCTCGCTCTTGCGGTAGATCATCGTGTCGAAGGCGACCGGTTCGCCGTCGCGTTCCTCGCGGCCTTTCGGCTGGCCGAAATAGACGCCGCCGGTGAGTTCGCGGACGCAGAGGACGTCGAAGCCGTTCGGGATGAGCTCGTTTTTGACCGGCGAGGCGTGGGTCAGCGAGGGCAGGCAGACGCCGGGGCGGAGGTTGGCGAAGAGGCCGAAGTGCTTGCGGAGCGGGAGCAGGGCGCCGCGTTCCGGTTGGATGTCGGGCGGCAGGCTTTCCCACTTCGGGCCGCCGACGGAGCCGAAGAGGATGGCGTCGGACTGCTCGCAGGCGGCGATGGTTTCCGGCGGCAGCGGGTGGCCGGTGGCATCGATGGCGGCACCGCCGACGAGGCGGGTTTCGCGGACGGTGGTGAAGCCGGACTTCGCCTCCACGGCGTCGAGCACGCGGAGGGATTCGGTCATGACTTCGGGGCCGATGCCGTCGCCGGCGAGGACTGCGATGCGGTGGGTGCGAGACATGCGGGGAAGAGACCAGAGGCAAGAGACAAGAATCCAGAAGAAACGCGGTCAGCGCGCGGGCGACCCGCTCAGACGCCTTCCGCTTCCGACGGCTGCCATTCCTCCACCCCGTCCTCCTCGTCCTTGTCGTCGCCGTAGCCTTCCTTCATCCGGCGGTCCCAGATGTAGCGGCGGAACAGCACCTTGACCGCGGCGGTGAGGGGGACGGCGAGCAGGGCGCCGACGAAGCCGCCGAGGATGAGGGTCCAGAAGAGCATCGAGAAAATGACGGTCATCGGGTGGAGGCCGACCGAGTCGCCCACGATCTTCGGCGCGGTGAGCAGCGAGTTGATCTGCTGGACGATGACGAAGATGGCGACCACGCCGCCGACGTAGGCCCAGGGGTTGTCGCCGAGGTAGTGCTGGTTGCCGGGCACGCTGAAGTGGAAGTAGGCCAGGACACAGGCGGGGATCAGCGTGATGATGTTGCCGATGTAGGGGATGATCCCGAGGACGGCCATCAGGATGCCGATAAGGAGGCCGAGCGGGAGGGTGAAGGCGGTGAGGGCAAGGCCGACCAGCATCCCGTCGATGAAGGCGACGAGCACTTGGCCGCGGAAGAACGAAATCAGGTAGCTGTTGATCTCGGTGAGGGTCTCGATGAGCTCGGTCTTGAAGCGCGAGGCCTTCAGCGGGACGTAGTCGTGCCAGTGTTCCTTGATCGCGGCGCTCTCGTTGAGGAAGTAGTAGAGATAGATCGGCACCATGACGAAGCCGATGGCCAGGCCGAGGAAGCCGAGGATCTTGCCGGCACCGCCCTTGATCCAACCGAGGATCTCGTCGATGTAGCTTTTGCCCTGCGCCCAGAGTTCGGTGTTCTGGAGGACGATCGGCGGCTCGAGCTGGGCGCCGCCTTCCGCCGCGGCTTCATCGAGGGCCGCGGTGAGGGTGGCCTTCGGGGCGTCGGACTTGGGGTCGTCCGGCGGGCCGAGCAGCGGGTCGATGAAGGGTTTCGCCCACTCGTTCTTGTTCCGGGTGCCGATGAGGATGTCGACGATGATCTCGTCGAAGGGCTTCTTCACCGCGGCGTCGTCCGGGGTGGTGGAGGGGGAGGTTTCGCTGACCGCGGCGATCGCATCGCGCTGCTGCTGGAAGGTGTGGATCTGGCCGCCGACCAGCGGGATCATGATGGCGACGAGCCCGGCGGCCAGCAGGGTGAACCCGGCGAAGGTGGAAACGACCGACCAGCGGCGGGAGAAGCCGCGTTTCTGGAAGATGCGGACGACGGGGTCCAGCAGGTAGGCGATGATGGCGGCGACGGCCAGCGGGACGAGCACCGGCTGGAGAAAGCCGAAGATCTCGCCCATCAACCAGACCAGGCCGACGAGCAGGGCGCCGAGCACCAGGATCGAGACGCCGGTGGCGGCATTCCACAGGGTGCGGAGTTGGAAGCGGGTGGGGTAACGGGCCATCGGGGCAAAGGCCTAGCAGAAGGAGGGCCGGGAAGGGATGGGAAAATTGCGGGGGGATCGGAAGGGGCGAGGACCGGGTGCGCGGAGGCTCCGCCGCCCATTCCGCCCCGTATCGACGGAGCGTCCTCCCGGGAGCGCCGGTCTGCGACCGGCCGAATGGTACCCGGCATCCGACCTGACACCATCGGCCCAACCCCGATGCGGCGCATGCTTGGGCGACGAGAGAGCGCACGAACAAGCCGCGAGAGCGCAAGAACAAGCGAGCCTTCAAGGACCGTTCAGCCGGTCGGCCTACTTCGCTAAAGCTACGAAGGCCAGGAAGGACCGGCGCTCCCGGTGGGGGCTAGCTCGCGGCTTCGGCCTGCTTGGCGATCTTGTCGAGCACGCCGTTCACGAAGCGGCCGGAATCGGTGGTGCCGAAGCGCTTGGCGAGTTCGATGGCCTCGTCGATGGCGACGGCGGCGGGAACCATGTCGGCGTGGAGGATTTCCCAGGTGCCGAGGCGCAGGATGGCGCGGTCGACGGGATCGATCCGCTCCGGCGCGAAGTTCTCCACGACGGCGGCGAGGCGCTCGTCGATGCGGTCCTTTTCGCGCAGGACGGCGTCGGCCATCGCGTCGGTCTCGCGCAGCAGGGTGGCGATGGATTCCTTGCATTCGCGCAGCTTGGCGAGGTCGACCTGGTCGGGGAACTTCTCGGGTTCCTCGATCATCCGGACGCGCTCCGAGATGCGGTCGAGGCGGCGGATGGTGCCGGCCACCGGGTCGAGCTGGGCGCGCAGGGCGGGGATGTCCTCGAGCGATTCAAGGAAGCGGCGGCGGGAGGCGGAGAGATCGCGGTCGGTGCGGAAGAGCTTCTCGAGGAGCGGTTCGATCTGCTCGCTGAAAGCATCGTCGTCGGCGTCCTTCGGCACCCGCGACAGCTCGATCATGGCGGCGGTCCAGCGGTTCTCGAGATCGGCGACCTGTTGGAGCGTCGCGGCGCTTTCCTCGAGGTCGGGCCGGGCGCGCAGGGTGGCGAGCGCGGGAGCAAGCCGCTGCTGGAACTCGGCGAGGCGTGCCTCGCGGCCGATGCCGAGGTGATGGAGCGTCTTCCAGGTCGCCTGCAGCAGGGCGCGGCGGTCGGATTCCGTCACGAACTGCCAGAAGGCATCGCGCAGGGAGGCGGGATTGGCCCCGCCTTCGAGGTCGGCGCAGTAGAGGAACTGGACCACCGCCTCGCGGATCTGGCGGCGGCTAGGCATTGCGGGAAATGACGCGGGGCATGGAGCGGTCGATCTCGCCGAAGATATCGACCATCGAGGCGGCGATGCGGGCGGCTTCGCGGCCGCGGTTCAGGTTCGAGCCGATGCAGCGGGCGTAGGCCTGCTTTTCGTCCTCGACCAGCAGCACCTCGTGGACCACCGGGACCTTGTGCTGCAGGGCGAGGCCCATCAGCGACTCGGTCACCGAGCGGGCGACCAGGTCGGCGTGGGCGGTGGCTCCCTTGACGATCACGCCGAGGGCGATCACGCAGGCGGGGAGGTGCTCGCTGCGGTCGAGCACGTTGGCGATGGTCACCGGGATTTCGAAAGCGCCAGGCACCCGGATGATGTCGACGCGGGTCTGCGGCATCAGCTCGCCGAGTTCCTCGACGGTGTTGTCGACCAGGGCGTCGGCGAACTGCTCGTTGTACTTCGAGGCAACGATGCAGACCCGGACGCGGGGTCCGATGATTCGGGGTTTGGGCGGCAGCGCCGTGGACATGGGCGGGGTATGCAGGCAGGTGACGGAAAAGTCAACCGGTGGGGACCGGTGTTTCGGTAGATCGGTGTTTCGGTAGGTCGGTTCACCGATTCACCGGGCCGCAGGCCACCGATTCACCGGCTCACTCCACGTTCTGCACCTGCTCGCGGATCTTCTCGAGCTCGGTCTTGGCTTCGACCACGTGCTGGGCGATGGCGGCGTCGCTGGCCTTGGAGCCGATGGTGTTGAACTCGCGGTGGATTTCCTGGCAGAGGAAATCGAGCGGGCGGCCGGCGGGTTCCTCGCCGGCCATGTAGTCGCGGAACTTGCGGAAATGGGAGTCGAGGCGGGTGATTTCCTCCGAAACGTCGCAGCGGTCGGCGAAAACGGCCAGTTCCCGCAAGACGCGCTCGTCCTGGAGGTCGAGTTCCAGGCCGGTGTCTCGCAGGCGTTTGAAAAGCTGCTCGCGGTAGCGCTCCGGGCGGCCGGGGGCGAGGCGGGCGATGGCGGCGGCGGTTTTCTCCAGCAAGTCGAGCCGGGCGGACAGGTCGCGGGCGAGGTCCGCCCCTTCGGCCTGGCGCATGTCGAGCACCTGGCCGATCGCGACCTCGAGGGCGCGCTCGATGGGCCCCCAGGCGGTTTCGGCGGACACGCCGCCGTCCTCGATGCGGATGATCCCCGGGGTGCGCAGGAAATCCGAGGCATCGGGCGCGACCGGGCGGCCGGTGTGAGCGGAGATGCGGCCGAAGGCGCTTTCGAGGGCATCGACCAGGTTCAGATCGACCCGGACCGGCGCGGCGGCGCCGAGCGGACGCTCGAACTGGATGCTGACCTGGATGCGGCCGCGCGAGATCGTGTTGAGGACGGCCTTGCGGATCTTCGGCTCCAGCTCCGTGAACTCGCGGGCGCTCTGGACCACCACTTCGGCCTGCTTGCGGTTGACGCAGGAGATTTCCACCGTGGCGGTTCCTTCGTCGGCGGTCGCGGAGCCGCGGCCGAATCCTGTCATCGAATGCATGGTGGATCGTGGGATGGTTGGGTGTCCGGCTTCAGGATGCGCCGCCGGCGGGCGGCTGCTTCGGGTCGGCGGGCTCGTCGCCGGCCGGCGCGGGCTCGTCGGGACCGGTTTCCGCTTTGGGCGAAAGGTCGGCCATCCGGCGTTTCTCTTCGTCCGGGATGCTTTCGGGCGGGCCGTCGTCGTCGGCTTGGCCCTCTTTCCAAGCGGCCTCGTCGCCGGACGGGTCCCAGGGCTCGTGGGGATGATCGTGATCGTGGTGGTGAGGATCGTGGTGATCGTGATCGTGGTGGTGCGGATCGTGGTGATCGCTCCGGTCTTCCTCCTCGCCGCTTTCCGGTTCGTCGGCGGCCATCAGCAGCCGTTCCATGCGCTGGCGCTCTTCGGCTTCCTCCTCGCGGCGGGCCTTGCGGTGGTCGAAGTAGGCCAGCCAGATGCAGACTTCGTAGAGGATCACCATCGGTCCGGCCATCAGCAGCAGCGTGAAGGCGTCGGGCGTGGGGGTGATGATCGCGGCGATGACCACGATCGCCAGCACGGCGTGGGGCCGGGTGCGGCTCATCGATTCGAAGGACAGCAGGCCGAGCTTCACGAAGACCATCACCACCACCGGCAGCTCGAAGGACAGGCCGAAGAGCAGGGTGAACTGGGTGGCGAAGGTCACGTAGTTGCCGATCCGCCAGTCGTTGGAGACGCCCATCTGGAGGCCCCATTCGAAGAAGAACACCAGCGCCCGCGGCAGCACCATGAAGTAGGCGAAGCAGACGCCGAGCAGGAACAGCCCGAAGCCGACCGCCAGTGCCGGCCACAGGACCTTGCGCTCGTGCTGGTGGAGTCCCGGCAGCACGAACTGCAGGATGAACATCAGCAGCAGCGGGAAGGAGACGACGATGCCGGCGAAGAAGGCCAGCTTCATCGAAAGCATGAAGGGCTCGGTCGGGTTGAGCACCGACATGATCTGGAGGTTCCCGCGCGAGTCGATGTCCGGATTGGCACCTTTCGCGAGCATGTGGGTCACGTCCTTGACCGTGGGGTCGTCGGCCCCGGCATCGGCGAGGAAGCCGGTGCGCTGGTCCTCCGGCAGAACGGCCACGGCGCGCAGCAGGCGGACGATGTTCACCAGCCGCAGGGTCTCGGCGTCGAAGCGGGCCAGCATCTTCTCCGCCAGCGCGGGGTCCAGGGCTGCGGCGGCGCGCTCGATCTTTTTGGCCGCCTCCCATTTCTCCGAGACGATTTCCTTCGGCAGCAGGCTGGCCTGGTGGACCATCATCACCTCGTCCACCGGCTTGCGGATGATCTCCATCAGCTTGTCGCGGAAAGCGAAGCAGACGATCATCGAGATCAGCAGCGTGATCACGATCCGGGTGACCATCACCCGGAGGTCCTCGAGGTGGTCGAGGAAAGGCTTCTCGTGTTCCGGGTTCGCCTTGTCCCGCAGTTGGAAAACCTTCTTGAGCAAAAACATTTCCGGTCGCGGCGGATTCAAGGGCTGGTCCGGCCGGGTGGCAAGGGATGATTGGGAGGAGGAACCGGGCTGGAATCCACGGGGCCGGGATGGAGGGGATTCTTGAAAGAAAGGCACCAAATGCCGCCGGTCCGGCATTCTTATCCTGTCCATTCCCTGCATTCCGGTCTCGTTTTCCGTGTTCCAGCCTCCCGGTCCGCCGGTCTCGCGAAAAAAAGTTCCAAGGATTTCCCGCCCGCCGTGTCGTTTCCGATGAGAACCATGACATTCCGTCCCGCCCCGCATGGAAATCGCCCCACAGTCCAGGGTTGAAGCCCCGGCGCTGCTTCCTTTCGCCACGATGACCCAGGAGAAACCGACGCTCCGGCAAGTCTTCGAAGCGGAAGAAAGTCCGCTCCTGCGCTTTGCCCACGGCATGGTGGGGCGGCGCGAGGTGGCGGAGGACCTGGTGCAGGAGGCCTTCCTGCGGCTCCACACCCACTGGGACGAGGTGGCGAACCCGAAAGCCTGGCTCTACCGCTCCGTCCGCAATCTCGCCCTGAACCACCTGCGCGACCACAAGCGCGAAACTCTCGTCGACGAGGCCCCCGAGTGGGATGCCGCCGCCGGCCATGGCGACCCGATGGGGCGCCTCGAGGCCGCCGGCGCCGTCCGACTCCTGCTCGCCGAGCTGCGCGACGAGGACCGTGCGCTGCTGCAGCTGAAATACCAAGAGGACCTCAAATACGACCAGATCAGCCAGCGCACCGGCCTCAGCGTCGGAAACGTCGGCTACAAGCTGCACCACCTTTTGAAAGGCCTCGGCGAGAGCTTGAGACGGATGGGGATCGAGAGCGCGGAGGGGTGAAGACGGAAGACTTCAAGACACAAGATTCAAGACCGGAACCTTATGAATGACGACACGGACAAGCCGCTGAACACCGTCGGTGATGACGCGCTCGAAGCGCGGATCGCCGCCTGGGTGCTGGGCGAGGCCTCGTCCTTCGAGGCGGGGGAGCTGGAGAAGCTCTGCGCGGCGGATCCCGCGCTGCGGCTGTTCGAGCGGCGCCTGCGGGTGCTGCACGGGTTGGTGGCGGAGGATTTCAAGGCGGGGCCGGACGCGGAGTGGAAACTTTCGGCGGCGCGCCGGGCGAAGATCACGGATTTGTTAGGAGTGGAGCCGGAAGTTGAGGCGGTCCTGCCGCGGCGGAAGGACGTCCGCGGGGCCTCGGTGCGGGGATGGATCCTCGCGCTGGCGGCCTGCGTGGTGATCGGGTTCGCTTCCTACACGATGCTCGGAGGAGTGGGCTCGGGCGCGAAACATGCGGTGATGAAAGAGAGCGCGCGGGTCGTGAACTACTCGGCTCCGATGCCCGGGGCGGCGGAAAGCCGGTTCTACCGCCAGGAGGGGGAAGGCGGAGCTCCGGCGAGCACGCCGGATGCGTCCTATGCTCACCTTGCAACCGATTCCCCTTTCACCTCGGTGCCTCCGCCGGCGTCGATTGCGGCTCCTGGGGCCCGCGCGGCGGCGGAACTGCAAGCGGCTCCCGCGGAGGGCCAGCCCGAATTCCTGGCCAAGGGAGATGACCGGGACCGCGATGCCGGTTCCGGCGGGGCGCAAGCGGAGGTCGCGGCGGACTCGCTGGCGCTCTTGAGGGAGAAAGCCCCGGACAACGGGGTGGCCGGCTCGCCGCGACCGGGGATCGTCGCCAACCCCGGAGCAAAAGGCATCGCCGGCCCGCCCGCTGCTCCGCCGGCCCCCGCGGCAAAGCCGCTTGCCCTCGCCGTGAACGAGCCTCAGCCGGAGATGAAGGCGAAGCAGATCGAAGCTTCCCGGGGCACGGTGGATCTGCCGGCCGAATCCGCCCCGGAAATGGCGAGCCGCACTGACACGGACTTCATTGCTCCCGCGGGAGGCGCGGTGGCGGACAGCTCCTTGACCGCCGGCAATCGCAGCGGCGATGCGGTGATCACCGGGGAAAGAATCGATGCCATCCTCAATTCTCCGGCCCGGCCGGCGGAGCGGGAGGCGAAAAGCGAGTCGGCAACGGTGCTCTCGGGCGTTGTGGGCGGCGGAGCGGCCGTTGACGGCAAGAAGATGGCCGAGGAACCGGGACAGGTCGCCGCAACCGCGGAGTTGGAAGATCTGGCGCTTCAATTGAAGCCCGGCAGTGCCGGTGAAGAGCCGGTGGCCGCGAATCGGTTGGGATTCGGTGGAGGGGTGCCGCAGGAGCCCGCGTCCGGCCAATGGTACGGCCTGACGAGGGAAGGTGCGGACAAAGGGGCGAAGAACCACCTCGATCCCGCGTCACCGCTTGCCGAGGACGAGGTCCGGGAGCGGATGCTCAAGGAGGTCGATCGGGCCTGGGACTTGACGGGTCCGCTGGATGGCACCTCCGCACGAGAGGGGCAGAACCTCCAGGTCGAGGGCAAGCCGGGAGCGGCGGTGCCGGACGATGCACTGGGTCGCACGGCGCTTGCGGAAGAAGGGGCTGCGGCGGTCGATGAGGTCCGCCGCAAGCTCTCCGTTGCCGAGGGGAACCAGAATCTCGGCAAGCTCGAGGACGCCCAAAAGGCGTATGAGGAAATCCTGCAGGTCGATCCCTCCAATCAGGAAGCGCGCCGCGGGATGGAGCAGGTGGCGGCGGCGAAGAGCGACTACTTTCGTGCGGCTAAGGATCACACCCGGTCCGAGCCGTTGATGGAAGCGACTGATGTTTCACCGGAGACGAAGAAGCAGATCGCCCTCGATCTCATGTCTGAAGTGGCTTCGGCCGACGAACCCTTCTCCACCTTCTCGCTCCACGTCAGCGACGCCTCTTTCAAGCTGGCCCACGCGGCGATGGAGCGGGGCGAGGTGCCGGCGGCGGAGGGGATCCGGCCGGAGGAATTCTACAATGCCTTCGACTACGGCGATCCCGCTCCCGCGAACGGCGAGCCGGTGGTCTGCGTGACCGAGCAGTCGGCGCACCCGGGCTTCGCGCAGCGCAACCTGCTGCGGATCGGCGTTCGGACCGGTTCGCAGGGCCGCGGGGCTTCGACGCCGCTGAATCTAACACTCCTGCTCGACCACTCCGGCTCGATGGAGCGCGAGGACCGCAATGCCGGCCTGGCGATGGCGGTGCGGCAGCTTTCGTCGCTGCTGAAGGAAGGCGACACGATCACGGTGGCCGGCTTCTCGCGGCAGCCGCGCCTGCTGGCCGACCGCTTGCCCGGGGCGCGGGCGCAGGAGCTGAACGAGCTGATCGCAAGGACGCCGTCGGAAGGCGGGACGAACCTGGAGGAAGGCCTCAAGCTTGGCGAAGAGCTGGCGAAGCGGCAGTTCAATCCGGCGGCGCAGAACCGCGTGGTGCTCTTCACCGACGGCGCGGCGAACCTCGGCGACGCCCGCCCGGAAGCCTTGCAGGCCCGCATTGAAGGACTCCGCCAGCAGGGGATCGCCTTCGATGCCGCGGGCTTCGGCGCGGACGGCTTGAACGACAAGCTGCTCGAACGGCTGACCCGCAACGGCAACGGCCGCTATTACATCGTGGACGGCCCGGAAGACGCCGACGCCGGATTCGCGAAGCAACTCGCCGGGGCCTTTCGTCCGGCTGCGGAGAACGTGAAGGTGCAGGTGCGCTTCAATCCGGCGCGGGTCGCGAAGTACAAGCTGATCGGCTTCGAGGAGCATCGCTTGCAAAAGGAAGACTTCCGCAACGACGCGGTGGACGCCGCGGAAATGGCTGCCGAGGAAGCGGGCAACGCGCTCTATCAGATCGAGACCCTGCCGCAGGGCGAAGGCGAGGTCGGCGAGGTCAGCGTGCGCTTCCGCGATGTCGCCAGCGGGCAAATGGTCGAGCGGACCTGGACGATCCCCTACGACGCGCAGGCCCCGGCTTTCGACAAGGCGACGCCGTCGATCCAGCTCGCCGGCCTGGCTGCCTTCACCGCCGAGAAGCTGCGTGCCGCGCCGATGGCCGACGCGGTGGATTTCCAACAGCTCGGGCAGGTCTATGCCGGAGTCCGCGCCCGCTATCCGAACAGCCAGCCGGTCGCTGACCTCGGGTCGATGATCGGGAAGATGAAGTAGCGCAACTTTGCAAGTTGCGTGCTTGGGGCGGCCCTCCGCTGAACAAGGCACCGAAGCTCTCCCGACCGCTTTTGATTTTACCGACGATTTACTCACTGCCGACACAAGCGCGGCGTTCTCTCCCCACATTCTTATCAAGTCATGATCACCCTGATTGTATCGAAGCTGGCCAAGGCCTTTGGAAGTAGCGCGACTTTGCAAGTTGCGCATGGGGGCGGCGCGGATGGGGTGGGACGGATTCTTTCCGGGAAGCGGGCCGCCAGAAGCACGCAACTTGCAAAGTTGCGCTACTTTGCTTGCGCGCTCTTCGCAGGCATCGCTTGCGCCCAGGATAAGGAAATCGTCCTCGTCGAGGTCGACAAGGAGAAGCCGGTCCCGCTTTTCTTCTCGGCGGAAACGAACACCGACCTCATCGCGGGCATCGACCGGGTGCAGGGAACGATTACGGCAAAACTTCGGGTCCACCAGGGACGTCCGGAAGTCATGAGCCTCGGCCTCACCGGAACCGGCGAAGTCACCGGCGTCGCCGGCGAAGGCCTGAAGACCTGGACCGTCCGCCGCGAGTCGGATGGCACGCGCTTCCTCGATCTCAAGCCGCTGCTGCCCGACGACCCGAAGGCGGAGACGGCGAAGGAATTCACGGTGACCATCAACACGCTGCATGATGATACCAAGCAAGCCTTCGACCTGTTGCTGCCGGCACCAGGCGGCGCGGTCGGTTTCTCTTCCACGATCTCGCTCTCCGGCGACGGCGCGGCGGCGGCCACGATCCTTGCGATCGAAGGACTGCAAACCCTGAAGAGCGAGAACGGCGCGGACCGCTTCAGCGGCAGCGTGGCGGGACGTTTGAACGTGAAGATCGATCTCAAGGGCACCGCGCCGCGGCCGGTGGAGCTGGCGGACGCGACGCTCGACGGGCAGGTGATCGCCGAAGGAACCAGCGTGTCTTTCGTCCTGCGCGGCACAGTGAACGTGCTCAAAGCCGGCGAGGCGATCGAGTTGTTAGAGGGCGTTGCACTCAGCGGCGCGGCGTCGGGTCAGGGCTGGTTCACCCGTTTGAAGAAGAAGGGCGAGAGCTATGTGCACGAACTGGTCGGCGAGGCGGTCGGCAGCTATCCGATCGAGCTGGCTTTCGAAGCTCCGCTCGGCCGCCAGGGCGACTGGCGCGGCGTGGATTTCAAGATGAACGGCGGCGCGGTGGTGCCGGTGCGGATCGACGGGCTCGGCGACGACGTGTCCTTCAAGCCGGACGAACCCGTGGTCCCCGAACGGGGCGTGGCAATGTGGCTGGGAGTTTTGAAGACCATTTCGACCGGCTACCTGCCCGCGACCGGCCGGGCCGGGCTTGCCTGGAAGAGCGGGCGCAAGGAAGGCGAGGGCGCGCTGTTCTTCTCCAGCAGCGAGATCGCGGAGACTCGCGTCGGCGCGGGGCTGGCGCGGCGCTATTCGAAGATCGGCTTCCGCGTGCTGCAAGGGAAGCTGGAGGCGCTCAAGATCCGCGTCGATGGCAACGGCGAGATCCTCGCGGTGAAGGGGCCGCAGGTGCTGAGCTGGAGCATCGTGGAGGAAGGCGGCGCGCGGATGTTAGACGTGCGGCTCAGCCGGCCGATCGAAGGCGACGGCGAGATCGAGATCGAGGCCCAGGCGGCGCTCGGGACTTTCCCGGCGAAGCTCAGCCCGCCGCGCTTCTCCCCAATCGGCACGCTGCGCCACAGCGGCTTCCTGCGGGTGGCGAACGACGGCGCGGTGCGGATCGAGGTCGGCGCGACCAAGGGCCTGATGCAGCTTTCGCCCGGCCAGTTCCCGTGGGCGAAGCAGGACGACAACCTGCGGCAGGCCTTTGTCTATCGCTTCCCTTCGGCGGAGCATGAATACGAGATCTCCGCGGATCAGGTGCTGCCGGAGGTGTCGGTCAACGAAGTGACGATCCACGAGCTTGCCGAAACCGACCGCCGGATCTTCGCGGACCTGGAACTCGACATCCGCGAGGCGCCCTTGCGCGAGTGGAGCGTCGAGGTGCCGGCCGACTTCGCGGTGGCGGCGGTGGAAGGCCAGGGCGTGGCGGATTACAGCCTGGCGAGCGATGCGGTCGCGGGAAAACGGGTGCTCAAGATCTTGTTCGGCCAGGCGCTGATCGGGCGGCAGTTGATCTCGATCCAGCTCGAGAAGAACCTCGCCGCGGCGGCGGGCGATTGGGTGCTGCCGGTGCTCGGTCATCCCGGCGCGAAGTCGGCGCGCGGCTATGTCGGCGTGGTGGTGGCCGCCGGTTTCCGCGCGGTGCCGGGCGCGACCACCGGGCTGGCGGAGACGCCGCCGGATTACTTTCCGAAGAAGCTGCCCGGCCTCCAGCAGGCCTTCCGCATCCGCGACGGGAAGTGGAGCGCGACGATGAAGGTGGAGGCGCTCGGCCAGAGCGTGCAGGCGGATGTCTTCCACCTCTACTCGCTGAAGGAAGGCGCGGCCTCGGGCAGCGTGCTGGTGAACTATTTCGTGATCGGTGCGCCGGCGACCGAGTGGCGGCTGCGGGTGCCGGAGGCGCTCGGCAACGTGGAGGTCACCGGCCAGAACGTCGGCCGCGACTGGCGGCGCGAGGGCGACACGCTGGTCATCCCGCTGGCCCGGCCGGTCCTCGGCGCGGGGACCGTGCTGGTGACCTTCGAGCAGCCGATGAGCGCGCGCGGCGGCGAGCTTTCGCCGGGCGAGGTCCGGCCGCTCAACGTGCAATCCGAGCGCGGCCACATCCAGGTGGTCAGCCCGCTGCAGGTGAAGTACGAGATTCCCCGTAGCGAAGGCGCGGTGCTGAAGCTCGAGGCTTCGGAACTGCCGGCCGAATACCGCTTGCTGAGCAGCGCGCCGACGCTGGCCGCGTGGCAATATACCGCGGCCGACGTGTCGATCGGGATGAAGATCGAGTGGTTCGAACCCGGCGAGACGGTCGGACAGGTGGTCGACTTTGCCAAGCTGGCCAGCCGCGTCTCGCGCGACGGCCAGGTGGTGACCGACGCCCGCTTCTTCGTGAAGACGCGCGGCCGCTCGGTGCTGAAGCTGACCCTGCCGGCGGACTCCGGCCTGTGGGAAACCAAGGTCGATGGCGAGACGGTGAACGCGCGCCAGGACGGCGGCGAGATCCTGGTGCCCCTGCCGGCGAAGGCGGATCCGAATGAACCGGTGGAGGTGGTTTTGCGCTACGGGATCGTCAGCAAGACGGCGAAATCGCCGCTGCTGGTGGCTCCCGTCTTGTTCACGCCGACGGTGATCGGCGAATGGATCGTGACTGGCGACGAAGGACGCCGGTTGGTGCCGCGCGGATCGATGATGCCGGTGCGTCCGGTGCAGACGGAGACCGGGACGGAGTGGATCCTCGCGAAGGCCCGGATGGCGGCTCCCTTGTTGCTGCTGGTCGCGGCGTTTGGTTTGCTGCTGAAGCGGATCAAGGCGACGCGGGTGTTAGGGCATCTCGTGATCATCACGGCGGGTGTTGTGGCCTGCTTCATGGCCTTTCGCGCGGCGGAGGATCGTAGGGTGAATCTTGCGAATCTGGAATACGTGACGCCGGTGGTGGCACCGGGTGAAGTGGTGACGCTGGAGGTCGGCAACGTCGCGCCGTGGCAGGCGATGCTGAGCGTTTCCGGCGTGCTGCTGATCGTGGCGGGCGTGGTCTTGTTAGGGATGCGGGTTTGGGCGGGGATGCAGGGCCGGCCGGTCGACGGGTCCTCCGGAGCTTCAGCGAAGGGGGAGGGCTTCCGCCCCTACCTGGCGCCGGCGGCGCTCGGGTTGATCGGGCTCGGCTTGCTGGCGCAGCGGATGGGTGCGGTGCCGTTCTTCGGGGGCTTTGGATTGCTGCTGCTGCTGGTCCACGGCTTGCCGGGACTGGCCGGGCTGATCAGGAAGAAGGCGGCACCCGTGACAACGGCGGCGGCGACGGCGCTGGTGTTCTTCTTTGCGGCCGGCATGGCGCGCGGGGCGGAGACGATTGTGCCGGCGGAGTCGATGAACCACACGTGGCGGATCGTCGACGGACGCTTGAACGGCGAGATCGCGGTCGATGTCCGCGGGGCGGTGGATCAGCGGGTGCTGCTGCTGAAGTCGCCCGCCGTTCTCACAGGATTCACCGGCGAAGGCCTGCGGGTGCTGAAGGCGCCGCATGGCGAAGAAGAAGCGTATTTCCTGGTGGCGACGGTGGAAGGATTCAAGAGCGGCAAAGCGACCTTCGAGATGCCGCTGGCGGCTCCGCAGAACGGTTGGAAACTGCCGTCCGGACCGGCGGCGGCGCAGCGGGTCAATGTGACCTGGAATCAGGAGGGCTGGGAGTTTGTTTCGCAGCGCGCGGCGAAGGTGACCGCGTTGAAGGTCGACGGCGGCAGCGGTGCCGAGTTGGTGCTCGGGCCGGCGGACGAAATCCTGATGATGGCCCGTCCGCTGCGGCGCGACGTGGCGAGCGAGGCGACGCAGTTCTTTGTCGAGACGTCCGATCTCTATCTGCCCGGCCCCGGCGTGGTCGGCGGGCGGCATCTCGTGTCGATCCGGCCGTCGCGCGGCCTGGTGCGTGAGCTGGTGATCACGGTCCCGGAAGGCTTTACGGTCGGCGAGGTGGCGGACGGGCCGGTCGGCAGCTGGCGCTTCAATCCGGAAACGCGGGAGCTGAAGGTGGGGATCGAGCCCGCGCAGGACCAGCCCTTCGCCTTCATGATCGGAACCCAGCGCGGCACGGCGACGCTCCCGGTGGACCTGGAATTACAACCGCTGGTGGTCAAGGGCGCGGCGGGATCGGTCGGGTTGTTAGGTCTGGGCTTCGGCGACGAGGCGCAGGCGGAAGCGGTGGTGGCGAAGGGGATGAGCGCGGTGAACCTCGATGACTTCGGTGGCAAGCTGCTCCCCGTGGACCGCGAGGGCCGGGCGCTGGCGGTGCTGCACCGTGCGTTCCGCCACGGCGGCGCGGAGGCTTCGCTGACCTTGAAAGTCGCACCGGTGGCGGCGGAGATCCGGGCGGAGACGAAGCAGACGCTGTCGCTCGGCGAGGACCGGATGGTGCTGGCGGTGGATCTCGCGGCCTCGATCACCCGGGCGGGCCTGTTCAAGCTGGAGCTGGAGATTCCCAAGGGCTTCGAGATCGAATCGGTGACCGGTCCTGCGCTCGCGCATTGGGCGGAGTCGGCGGATGGAGAGACCCGTTTGCTGAACCTTCATCTCAACGGCCGCACGCTCGGCGAGCAGGCCTTCGCCGTCACGCTGACCGCGCCGGCTCCCGGCGCGCAGGCATCGTGGGCGGCCCCGCGGGTGGTGCTGCGTGGAGCGGCGCGGCAAACCGGCACGCTGACGGTGGTGCCGGAGCGCGGCTTACAGGTGCGGGCGGTGTCGCGCGGCAATGTCTCGCAGCTCGATCCCCGCGAGGCCGGAGTGCCGCGGCCGGGGGCGCTCGCTTTCAAGCTGCTGCAAGCCGACTGGTCGCTGGCGCTGGCGATCGCCAAGCTAGATCCTTGGGTGACCGCCCAGGTGCTGCACGAGGTGACTCTGCGCGAAGGCCAGACGCTGAGCCGGGTGCGGCTCGCCTACCGGATCGAGAACGCCGCGATGAAGACGCTGCGGGTGAGCATTCCGGGGCTCGATGAAAGCGCGGCGGCGACCTTGCGGGCGAGCGGCCCGGCGGTGGCGGATTTCGTACCGGTGGCGGGCGAGACCGGGCTGTGGGAGATTCGCTTCCAGCGCGGGGTGGCGGGCGAGACGACGGTGGACATCGAGTTCCAGCAGGCCGCGAACGAACAAGTAAAGGTGAATCCCTTGGTGCCGTCGGAAGTACGGCAGGCCTCGTATTTCGTGTCGCTGCGGACGGCGGGCCGTCTTGAGATCAGCGCGACCGAGATGCCGCCGGGTTGGCAGAAGAGCGACTGGGGCGTGGTGCCCGAAACCCTGCGTGCCGCCTTCTCCGCCCAGGCTCCGGCCGGGGTGTTCCGTGTGGCCGAGGCGGGGGGGCCGCTGGCGGTGACCTTGAAGCGGCACAATCTGGCGGATTCGCAGCGGCTGCGGGTCGAGCAGGGATCGCTGACCACGCTGGTCTCGCCGGACGGCGCGGCTTTGACGGCGGTCGATCTCAAGGTGCGGGTGACCGAGAAGGGGACGCTGCGGCTGACGCTGCCGAAGGAGGCCTCGCTTTACAACGTGCTGGTCAACGAGGACGGCGTGGCGCTGGTGCGCGAGGGCAACGACTGGTTGTTCTACGTCTATCCGGCACCCGAAGGCGACCGGCCGGCGAGCGTGCGCTTCGTTTATGCGATGCCGGCGGGCAAGGGGACGGTGCTCGACGGGCCGATGCTCGACGTGCCGCTGGAAAACCTGGGCTGGCGGGTGATCCTGCCGGAAGGCTGGCGGCTGGCGGACCATCACGGCGACTTCGACTTGCAGAAGAAGGCGGCCGGCAAGGCGTTCCAGGATTACAGCAGCTTCGTTACCAGCAAGCGGGCGGCGGGCAAGCAGGAGGCGGTGGCATTGCTCGACCAGGCGAACGCGTGGATGGTGGCCGGCCAGCAGGACAAGGCGGGCCAGGCGCTGAGCAAGGCGGCGCGCAACGGTTTGCTCGACGAGGCATCGAACGAGGACGCGCGGGTGCAACTGCGAAACCTCAAGACCCAGCAGGCGACACTGGCGCTCAACACGCGTCGGCAGCGGATGTATCTCGACAACAAGGCCGACGTGACGACCGGCAACGCCCAGCTCGAGCAGGCGGCGCAGGAGAACCCGCTGCTGCAGGGGAACCTGAACTTCGACCCGCAGCAGTTCGACCGGCTGTTGGAAGGCAACAGCGTCGACGAGACCGCGGCGATGAAAGCGATCGCCAACCGGATCGTCAGCCAGCAGCTCGCCGCGGACCCCGCCCCGGCGGCGCTCGACGTGACGCTGGCCGAGCGCGGCACCGTGCTGGATTTCAAGCGCAGCGTGCAGGTCGACGGCGGCAAGCCGATGCGCCTGGAACTGGAGATCGAGCCGGAGTTTCCGAAGGGGTGGTTTTTCGGCGGGATCCTGGCACTGCTCGCGGGAGTGATTCTGGTGCGGAAGCTCCGCGCTACTCCGGGTATTTGATGTCCGGAGCCTTCCCGCGCCAGAAGGGCTGGCGCGGGTCGAAGAGGTTCATGCCGTTGAGGATGACGTCGCCGTTCTTGTCGATGGGGAGGGCGGTGGCGGAGTTGTCGAGGAAGTAGACGACGGCTTTGCCCTTGAAGGGCTTTGGGTCGAATTTCCAGGTGCCGGGGATGACCGGGGCCATGACGATGGGTGTTTGCGGGTCACTCGCTGAGGTGAGCCCCGAGATGTAAGTGAATGCGCATTCTCCGGGGGCAAGTGCGTCAGTGCCGAGGATATCGTTAGGCCGATTGGGTGTGGTGGAGGTATTGGCCCAGAAGTCTCTTTCGCGCTTGAGATCGAAGAGAGCAACGAGCTGGCGGAACAGGTCGTTCGAACTGCTGTTTCCCAAGGCAAGGGAGGTCCCGGTGACTGCTTGGACGGAGGGGATGGTGGTCGCGTCGGGAAAGCGGCCGTATTCTTCTTCGAATTCAAAGAGCAAGAGACCGATCTGCCTGATGTTGCTCAATGGTTCGGACACATAATGAGGACCTTTCGTCTTGAAAATCGTTGGAAGGACAAGCAGGGAGAAGAGAAGAAGTGCAATCGAGACGGCTCCGAGCCATAGGATATTCCTCATGATCCGCCGCGACCGGATCGCCTCGGGTCCCGGCGGCGGGGCGGGGACGTCGGGTGGCGGCTGGGGAGGGAGATCCATGTCGGGCAGGATGGAGGATCGGGGACGGGGCGGCAAGGATGGGATGGGTGGCTTAAGCTCGGCTACTCCGGGTATTTGATGTCCGGAGCCTTCCCGCGCCAGAAGGGCTGGCGCGGGTCGAAGAGGTTCATGCCGTTGAGGATGACGTCGCCGTTTTTGTCGATGGGGAGGGCTTGCACCGAGCCATCGGTGAAAAGGACAGTCGCCATTTTTCCGAAGGGCTTCGGATCGAATTTCTGGGTGCCTGGCACTAGGGGTGTCACGACCACGGGAGTTCCAAGGGGTGAGGTTGACGACAATCCCGGGATATAAGAGAAGCTGCACTCGTCCTTTTCCAAAGCTTTGGAGCCCTCAGTTATATCATCGGGGTAGAAGGTGCGGGTTAGAATGTCGGCAAAGAAGATTTTCTCGGCCTTGGTTACCGTCGCCAAAAGTTGCCGGAAGTAGTCGTTTGAGGTCTTTGTTCCGAAGATGAGTCCCGTGCGGTCTTGAGCTTTGATGAGGGGGAGGGTCGAGGCGTCCGGGAACCGTCCGTATTGGGATTCGAACTCCAGTAGTACGTGCCCGATCACTCTGAGGTTTGAAAGGGCATGAACACGGGAAGCAGACCGCATGTTGTTCTGGATCAGCGGAACCATGATCGCGATCAACAGGACAAATGCGATCGGAATGCCGAAGAGCATCTTCACGATCCTCCGTGTGCAGTGACGGTATTCACCTGACAGTTGGAAGCCGCCGAAGCAGACGGCGGCCATGCCGTTCTGGTAAGGGTTTTGTACCACCAAAATCCACACCTGATCACCGACATGACCGCCGA
>JAIXWR010000018.1 GCA_027491155.1 Verrucomicrobiaceae bacterium | reverse complement strand
TGAAACGAAGACGCAACAGTTACCAGTTGCTCACCAAACCCAGGCACGAGTTCGAGGAAATCCACCACCGCGAAAACTACCGGAAACCCGCTTAATCCCGTGCCATTCGGGACAGGCAGTTTTAGACGCAGAGGGACAGGCAGTTTTAGAGGAGGAGAGGGGTAGTTTTAGGGCAGTTTTAAGTTTTGGTGGAATGCGGCCATGGGAGAACGAGGGCTTTTGAAGGTAATCACCTGTACAATTGGAGTTTGATGCCCGGCGGGTGCGGGGGCAGGATAGGTGGATGAAACATCCGGTGGGGATCGTGTTGGGATCGGGCCTGGGGCCGTTGGCGGGGCGGGTGGCGGTGGAGCGTGAGGTGGGCTTCGCGGAGGCGGGGCTACCGGTTTCGACGGTGAAGGGGCATGCCGGGCGCTTCTTGTTCGGATCGTTGGCCGGGCGGGAGGTGATCGTGATGCAGGGACGGGTCCATCTCTACGAGGGCCACGGCGCGGCCGCGGCGACGGCGGGTGTGAGGTGGTTGCACGATCACGGCGTGCGTCACGTGATCCTGACCAATGCGGCGGGCACGCTGAACGCCGGTCACGCGCCGGGGAGCTGGATGATGCTGACGGACCACCTTAACCTTACCGGGACCTCGCCTTTGGAAGGCGGGCCGGCCTTCATCGACATGAGCGAGGTGTACGATGCCTCGGAGCGGCGCGATTTCCATGCGCTGGCGGTGGAGCGGGAGATGACGCTGCACGAGGGCGTCTATGCCGGATTGCGGGGGCCGCAGTATGAAACCCCGGCGGAGATCCGGATGCTGCGGGCGATGGGGGCGGATGCGGTGGGCATGAGCACCGTGCTGGAGGCGATCCAGGCCCGGGCTCTGGGGATGAAGGTGACGGGCTTCTCCTGCCTGACCAACTGGGCCGCGGGGATGTCGCCGCAGACGCTGGACCATGCGGAGGTCATCGAGACCGGCGCGGCGGCGGCGGAGGCGATGATGGATTTGCTGGAGGCGTGGTGCGGGCTTTGATGGGAGGGAAACGCGCGGGTGGAAGGCGCTAGAAACAGGTCTTACGGGTCCTATACGACCTATCCCATGTGGTGGTGAAGTGATCGCGGCCTGCAGCTTTCACGGACGCGCCGCCACATGCTGAGCAGCCTGCCTTTTCGGCTGGAAGGGCTTCACGAAGGCCTCGTCGAAGTCGTAGGCGCTGGCGAAGTCGTCCTTGGTGTCGCTGTCCTGCTTGCCGAACATCTGCTCGTCGATGAGGTGAAAGACCATTTCGCCGATGTCGCTGCTTTCGCGCAGGCCCCACTCGATCATGAGGGTGCCGGCCATCGGGCCGAACTCCTGGAGAGCGAGGTCGCGGAAGCCGTGGCAGAGTTCGCCGCCGGAGACGTGGCGGGGTTCGCCGCCGTTGGAATCGGCTGCGCGCTTGAGGGTGAAATCGAGCGCGTCCTTGAGGAACAGGTAGGCGAGAGGGTCGTAGCGCTTCTCGCGCTTGAGGATGGACTCGACCGCTTGTTCGAACTGCAGCGCCTTCATTCGCTGGAAAAAATGCCCCGGCTTTCCGGCGGAGTCAAAGCTGTTAGTTCCCGAGCCGCGTGGCGAGGTCGTCGAGCACGGCATCGAGCTGGGCGGCGGAGCTGATGCGCTGCGGTTGGTCGAAGCCGACCCAGATGGCGGTGGAACCTTTCGGGCCGAGCCGGGCCAGCCAGGCATCGCGGCCGGAGCCGGTGGCCCCGCCGTGGACGCGGGTGCCGGAAGTGCTTTCGAGCAGCGCGGCGGCCTCGCGCGCGGCCTGGCGGCCGAGGGCGGGGGTGGTATCGACGGCGGCGGTGTAGAGCACCTTGCCATCGGCGGCGGTGATCGACTGGATGAGAAAGGGTCGCGGGCGTTTGCCGTCGTTGCCGAGGGTGGCGAGGCCGGTGGCGAGTTCGAGCGGGGTGGCGGCGGCGCTGCCGCGGAAGAGGTCCTCGGTCTCGACGAAAGGGCCGGTGATGCCGCAGCGCTTCGCGATGCGGATGGTTTCCTTGGGGCCGATCTGGCGGCCGGTTTGGACCGGCTTGCCACGGAGAACGAGGCGGCCGCGTTCGGCGGCGGCGGCGGCGATCCAGGGTTCGAAGGCGGCGCCGAGGTCGCGGCGGGCGCCGGTGCTGCGGTCGAAGCGGGAGTGCGAGTAATCGCGCCCGCCGATCAGGGCGAGGATGCCGCCGGTCTTGGTTTCCAAGGTGACGGCGGAGCACTGGAGGTAGGCGGGCTCGGTGCCGGCTGCGTGCTCGGCGTGGACGGGATACTGCCAGCTTTTGGATTGCTCGATTTTCTTCAGCGAGGCGGCGAGGTCGCTTTCCAAGCGTTCCTGCCAGGCACCGTCGAGGGTGGTGCGAACGGTGAGGCCGCCGTCGCGGATGTCGGCTTCGTCGAGGATCGTCTGGAGTTCCTTCTGGATGGCTTCCAGGGCGAAGGAGCGCTCGGCATTGCGCTGCTCACGCGGGACGAGGACGATCGGGATCGCCTTGATGCGTTCCACGTCGGCGGCATCGAGCAGGCCCATCGTCTTCATCCGGGCCAGCACCTCGGATTGCTGGGCGCGGGCGGCGTCGAGGTTGCGGAAGGGCGAGAAGATGTGGGGGCCGCGGATGATGCCGACGAGCATCGCGCTTTCGGCTTCGTTGAGCTGGGAGGTCGGCTTGCCGAAGTAGGAGCGGGCGGCTTGTTCGATGCCGTGGCAACCGGCGCCGAAGTAGATGCGGTTGAGGTAGTGGGCGAGGATCTCGTCCTTGGAGTAGCGGGATTCGAGGCGGAGGGTGAGGGCGATTTCGAGCAGCTTGCGGTGGATCGATTTCTCGCGGATCTCGAAGGTGTTGCGGGCGAGCTGCATGCTCAGGGTGGAGGCGCCCTGGGTGAAGTCGCCGTCCTTCACGTTGCGGACCGTGGCGCGGGCGAGACCGCGGAAGTCCACGCCGTTGTGGTCGAAGAAGCGGGCGTCCTCGCGTGCCCGGAGCGCGTTGACGAGGAAGTCGGGGATGTCCTTGCGGGTCACCAGGCGGCGGTTGTTCGGTCCGCTGCCGCCGAGTTCCTTGCCGTGGCGGTCGAGGATGGTGGTGCGGGCCGGCATGTTGCCGACCTGGGCGAGGTCGAAGCGGCCGGCCTGGGAGAAGTAGAAGGCGGCGATCATCAGGCCGATGCCGCCGAGGATGAGTCCGGCCCACAGCGACCAGCGGAGCAGGGTCCGCAGCCACTCCGGCATCCAGGCGAGCCAGGCGGGGGTTCTGCGGATTGGACGCCAGGTGGACATTCGCGGAGATGGGAGATGGTGGATGGCAGATGGCAGATGGTGGATGGCAGATCGGAAGAGGGGGCTACTCCTCTTCTACGGGGAGGGCCTTGAGGGGGATTTCCTCTTCTTCGGGGATGGGGCCTTGGTCGAGGGCGGACTCGTCGACGGGTTGGGCGCGGAGGGGGCGGGTGTCGGCGAGTTCCTCGCCATCGACCGGGAGGGCTCGGGCAGGGTGGGTGGGGCAGAGGTCGTTATCGGCGGGGACGAGGTCGGCGGGGACGCTGTCGGTGTAGGCCTCGCGGGCAAGTTCGCAGCCGGTGGTGGCGCGTTTGCCGGAGGAGCGGCAAAGGCGGCACTCGACGAAGGAGAGCTGAGATTTGAGGCCCTCCGCCTTGTAGCCGAGCTTGTCGGCGGTCTTCATGACTTCGACCCAGACCGGCAGGGCGAGGGTGGAGCCGTAGCCGCGGTCGATGATCTTTTTCGGGGTGTCGAGGCCGACCCAGACGGCGCAGGTCACGCTGGAGGTGTAGCCGGCGAACCAGGCGTCCTTGTAATCGTTGGTGGTGCCGGTCTTGCCGCCGCAGGGTTTGTTGAAGCCGAGGGATTTTACGGAGGCCGCGGTGCCGCGCTCGGTGACCTCGCGGAGGATTTTCGAAACGGTCCAGGCGGAGCCGGCGCTGGTGGCCTCGTAGGGGACGGGGGCGTTCTTGTAGATCACGTTGCCCTTGCGGTCGCGGATTTCATCGATGATCCGCGGCGGGTGGCGGGTGCCGCCGTTGGGGAATGTGGTGTAGGCGGAAGCGACCTCGTAGGTGGTGGCTTCCCAGGCACCGAGGTAGGAGGTCGGCATCTTCGGCATCGGGGTTTCGAAGCCGACCGATTCCGCGACTTCGGCGACCTTGTCGATGCCGGCGCGGTTGCCGAGGCGGACGGACATCGTGTTGCGGGAGCGGATCAGCCCGTAGGAGGCGGGCTGCATGCCGCCGAAGGTGCCGTCGGAATTCTGCGGCCGCCAGTTGCCGGCGCCCTTGATCTCGCCGCGGGCGATCGGGCCATCGCTGACGAGCGAATCGGGCCGGACGCCCTGGTCGAAGGCGGCGAGGTAGACGAAGGGCTTGAAGACCGAGCCGATCTGGCGGCGGCCCTGGAGGGCGCGGTTGAATTTCGATTCGTCGGCATCGCGTCCGCCGACGATGGCGAGGACGGCGCCGGTGAGGTTCTCGATGGCGACCACGCTGCCCTGGAGATACTGCGGGCGGCTCTTGGCATCGGCGGGCAGCTCTTTCCAAGCGGCGCGGGTCTGGTGCGGGTAGCCGGCGGTTCGTTCGACCTGGCGGAGTTTGGCATCGAGGGCCTCCTCGGCCTTTTTCTGGATCAGGCTGTCGATGGTGGTGGTGATCTCCAGACCGCCGAGCTCGATGTTTTCCTCCTCGAGGATGCGCTCCAGCTCGCGGCGGATGGCGTCCATCGCGTAGCTGTCGTGGAAGATCCGCCGCCACTCGGGGCGGACGGTGATGGGGTCCTGCTTGGCGGTTGCGGCCTGCTCGGGGGTGATGAATTTCAGTTCCTCGGACGCCATGCGGTCGAGCACCGAGTCGCGCTCGCGGCGGGCCTTCTCCATGTCGTTGAAGGGGGAAAAGGCGTTCGGGCCGCGGACGATGCCGGCGAGCAGGGCGGACTCGGAGAGCGTCAGGTCTTTCGCGTGCTTTTCGAAGTAGGTCCGCGACGCTTCCTCGATGCCGCGGATCGAGTGGCCCCAGAAGATGCGGTTCACGTAGTGCTGGAGGATTTCCTGTTTCTCGTAGTTCGCCTCGATGCGGTAGGAGACGGCGGTTTCGAGGAACTTGCGGTCGAGTTCCTGGAGTTTCGGCGAGAAATCAAGCCACTTGGACTTCAGCAGGAAGCTGTTGCGGGCGAGCTGCATGGTCAGGGTGGAGGCGCCCTGGTCGACCTCGCCGCGTTTGAAGTTCTCCTTCATCGCGCGGCCCACGCCGATCCAGTCGACGCCGTGGTGGGTGTAGAAGCGTTTGTCCTCGCGGGCCAGGATGGCGTAGATGAAGTCCTGGGAGACCTTTGAGATGTCGATCACGTCGCGTTTCTCGCCGTGGATGCGGCCGAGTTCCTCGCCGCGGCGGTCGTAGATGATGGTGCGCTGGGGCATTTCGGCGACCTTGGCCATGTCGAAAGGCCGGGCGCGGACGAAGTAGAAGGCGGCCAGGGCGAGGCCGGCGTAGAGGCCGGCGATGGCGAGGTCGCCGCCGACCCGCAGCGGCAGGCGGAGGGCCTTGGGCAGCGGCTTGGTGAAGGCGTGGAAGAGGTGGAAGGGCCAGAACAGGATCACCGAGCCGAGGCCGATCGGTTTCGACGGTTCGGGCTTTCTCCGGTTGGACGGGCGCTTTCCGGTGATTTTTCCGGTTGGGCTGCCGGGGTCCTTGGGTGATGGTTTCGGCATGGACGAGGCGAGATTAACGGGGATCCGCGGCGGAGGCGATGGCGATCTCATGCCGGAGACGAGGACGGCGCATGGTGTCGCTATGACGTGTGACAAAGCGATGAAGCAACGGAGATTTTTCCATGGAGTGGCGGCTTGCGCCGTGCTTTTCGTCCTGGCCGCTGCCGCGCCGGCGAGGGAGCCCGTGGGCTCGATCGAGGACGTTCGCAAGCTTGAAAAGCAGATCGCGGGCGTGGCCGAGAAGGCGATGAAGGCCACGGTGGCGCTGATTTCCGAGGCCACCGGGGCTTCCGGCTCGGGCGTGGTGGCGTCCGCCGACGGCCTGATCCTGACCGCCGCCCACGTGATCGAGGGCGTGGAAGAGGTCGAGGTGGTCTTTCCCGACGGCAAGCAGGTGAAGGGCAAGGTCCTCGGGGCGAACCTTTCGAAGGACATCGGCCTGGTGCAGATCGACGACGAGAAGGAGAAGGGTCCCTGGCCTTTCATGGAGCGGGGCGAGTCGAAGCCGCTGAAAGCGGGCGACTGGGTGATCGCGATGGGTCACTCGACCGGTTTCGACCCCGCGCGGACGCCGCCGGTGCGTTTCGGCCGGGTGGTTTCGGACGGCCCGGGGAATTTCATGACCACCGATTGCACGCTGATCGGCGGAGACTCGGGCGGGCCGCTGTTCGACCTCGAAGGCAAGATCGTGGGCATCAACTCGTCGATCGGCGAGGCCTTGAAGAACAACAACCACGCCGGCGTCGACGGTTTCAAGGACGACTGGGACCGGCTGATCGCGGGCGAGGTCTGGGGCGAGCTCCAGATGAACCCGCTGCGCAACCAGGAGCGGCCGGTGATGGGGATCAATTTCGGACCCTCGGTGCGGGGCGGCGGGGTCGTCGTCTCCGCGGTGCGTGGTCCGGCGGCCAAGGCGGGGATCCGTCCCGGCGACGTGATCTTGACGCTCGACGGGACCGTGGTGCGCAACGGCGCGAACATGCAGGTGCTGCTGGCCAAGCGGCAGGCGGGCGACAAGGTCAAGGTGGGCGGACTGAGGTCGGGCAAGGCCTTCGAGGCCGAAGTGGAGCTCAAACAAATGAACGAACTGCGGTGAGAAACATCGGATCGACCATGAAAACGGGATCATTCGTCCTTTTGCTCCAGGCATCGCTGCTGGCGGGTGCCCATGCCCAGCGCGGCCCGGAAGTGCCCTTGATGCGGCCCGAGGAGGCCGAGGCGGTGCAGCGGCAGACCATCGAGTTTTTCGACGCCATCCGTCCGGCCAGCCAGCGGGCGGTGGCCTCGACCGTGTGGATTTGGACCGACACCACCGGCCGCGGCAAGAAGCCGGTGATCTACGGCACGGTGATCGGCGATGGCACCGAGGTGATTACGAAATGGAGCGAGATCGCGATGGCCCGCGGGCCGATCCTGGTGGTCGGCGGCGACGGGAAGACGGCCACGGCCACGGTGAAAGGGGTCTATCAGGATGAGGATCTCGCCTTGCTGAGTTTGAAGGGAGCGCGCTACCGGCCGGTCGATCTTGCCCACGTCGAGGCGCCGAAGCTCGGCAGCTTCGTGATCGCGGCTTCGCCCGACGATACCCCGGCCAGCGTCGGGGTGGTGGCGGTGGAAGCGCGGTCGCTGCGGGAAAAGGACCAGGCGTTCCTGGGAGTGCGGCTCGATCCCGACCATCAGGGGACCGGGGTGAGGATCCTGGGCGTCGAGGAAGCGAGCGGCGCGGAGGAAGCGGGACTGGCGGAAGGCGACGTGATCCTTTCGGTCGGCGGCCGCGAGGTGAACAGCCTGATTGAAATGCGCACCGCCCTGTCCGGCTTCGGTCCGGGCCAGCGGGTGGCGATCCGCTACCAGCGGGACGGCGCGCAGGCCGAGGCCGAGGCGGAGCTCAAGGAAAAGACCGAGAGCTTCCCGCAGTTCCCGAACGCGCGCTTGCGCCAGATGGAGCGGATGGGAACCAGCCTCAGCCTGGTGCGCGACGGTTTCCCCTCGGTGATCCAGACCGACATGCAGCTCGAGCGGGACCACTGCGGCGGCCCCGTGGTGGATCTCGACGGCAGGTTCGTCGGGGTAAGCATTGCCCGGGCGGACCGCACGCGGAGTTTCATCATTCCGACCGCGGCAATCGTCAAACTGCTCGAAACCGAGCCGGTGGCACCCGAGCTTGCCGTCCGCCAGCGCGTTGTGTTGCCGCCGCCGGGCGGTGCCCCGCCGGGAGCGATGCCCCGCCAGCGCAGCGTGCCGGTGCAGCCGGGCCAGGCCGAGGCGCTCCGCCGCCATCTGGAGGACATGGAGCGGCTGATGGAGCGGATGCGGCGGGAGATGGAAGGCATCGGCGAGTGATCCGTTGCCTCCCTGGCCGGGCCGCGAGCTTTTGCCGGCCCCGGTTCAGAGGCAGACGCGGCGGAACAGCTCGTCGAGCGGGAGCTGCATGCCGATGTAGAAGTCCCCGAACTCGGCGTAGCGGGCGGAGACCTCGTCGAAGCGCATCTCGTAAACGATGGCCTTGATGTCGATGGTGTCCTTGGCGAGCAGGGTCACGCCCCACTCGTATTCGTCGAGGCCGGTGGATCCGGTGATGAGCTGGAGGATGCGGCCGGAATACTGGCGGCCGACGCGGGCGTGGCCGGACATCAGTTCGCGGCGGGCTTCGAAGGAGAGGGAATACCAGTTGTCGTTGCCGCTGCGGCGCTTGGACATCGGGTAGAAGCAGACGACCGGCCAGTCCGGCAGCACGGGATAGAGCCGGTGCTTGAGGTAGTGGGCCATCCTCTCGTCGAACTCCTTCATCGCCTGCTCGAACTCCGGGCTGCCGGGCGCGAGGCCCTTTTCGCCGACGAGGGTTTCCTTGGCATACTGCTCGGAGGTGGTGGTGTATTCGGAGCCTTCGGTCTGGGAGAGGTAGGAATACACCGGGCTGAGGATTTCCGGTCCGAGGGAGAGCGTGAGCTGTTTCTCGTAGGCGTTCGCCACCTGCAGGTCAGGGGTGAGCAGCATGAAGCCGAGGTCGGCTTTCGGCGTGGCGATCGCGAAGGTGAGCAGATGGGTGTCCTTGGTCGCGCGGATCTCCTGGACGAGTTCGGTCAGGCGGGTCTTGGCGGCGCGCTTCTCATCGTCGCCGAGGATCGCCCACTGGGCGTGGTCGATCTGATAGAACAGGTGCATGACGTGCCAGCCTTCACGCGGCACCAGGGGCGGGACTTTGGATTCGGACATGATCAGCGGAGCTTGGGCAGAACGGGGATCCGGGCGATGAGTTTGAACTGGTTCGCGGGGGCGTCGACCGACGGGCCCTCGAACACCTCGGCCATCCACGCATCGCCCTTGCCGGCCCGGTAGGCGTTGAAATCGGCTTCTGCGACGAAGCCGTCGGTGGACGGGAAAGCGATGGTCGGCTGGCCGCTGGCGTCGAAGCGGGCGCCGGTGAAGGAGCGGCGGATCGGGTCGCCGACGGGTTCGCCCTCGCTGTTGCGGTAGATCACCAGCAGGGTGCCGCCGCTGGTCTTTTCGGGATCGAGCGTGATCTCGACCACGGGGATCATGGTCACCTCGCGGCGGGCGAAGTCGCGGGTCTCGCCGGTGCGGACGGGTTCGCGCCAGAAGGTTTCGGCCCCGCCGATCTGGACGCGTTCGCCCTTCACGGGGAAATCGGGGCTTTCGACGAACCCGCTCTTGAATTCGAAGGCCGCGAAGAAGCGGGAGACCACCCAGATGGCGACGAGCAGGAGGGCGAAGGAGAAGGCCGCCAGCCCGATGACTTCCCGCCGGTTGAGGCGCGTGCGGCTCAGGTTGGGGCGGGTCGGTGGATTCCCGCCGCTCCGCTCCTTGGATGGAGCCGGTTCCGGCGAAAGATCGTCCGAAGGGTGGTCCGGCACCCGGACAGGAAGGGGAAGCTCCGCCGGGGCTTCCCGCCGGGCTTCGACCGGGGCTGCGGCGGCCGGCGGCGTGGGCAGGGGGGACAGCTGCCGGTCGGAGGAAGCGGCTTTCGCGGAAGGGCTTTCGTGCTCCGGTTCATCGAGGTCGCCGATCTCGTCGACCGGTGCCGGCCGGGTCAGCTTGGGAACCTCGCCGGATTCGTGGCGAATCGGATCGGGAGTGCGGCCCCGGGTTTTCGCCACCGGGGGTTCCCCGCCGTCCTCGCGCTTCGCGGCGGGATCGAGGGCTTTCCGCGGCTGCGGCGGGAAATCCACCGACGAGAGCGTGGTGTCGGCCGGTTCGTCGTCGAGGTTCCACAGGTCTCCCTCGGTCGTTTCCCGTGAAAGGTCCGACAGGGCCGGGCGGCTGCGGCCCGGCAATCCGGAAGAGCTGGGTGGTTCCAATGACATGAGCGGATGCCGCCACCGGTTTAGAAACAGGCCCTGTGCTTGGCCAGTCCAATCGATGCCCGCGAGGATTCGGGAAAAAGGGGTTGCAAGCCCGGCCCGGGAGGGCGATGCAAACGCCAGCAGCTTCACCTTCCCATGGCCGACCGCGAAGACAAGAACCGGGAGAACGTCACAGGCAAGTTCTACGTCGATAGCCAGTGCATCGACTGCGACCTTTGCCGCGAAACCGCACCGAACAATTTCACCCGCTCGGACGACGAGGGCTACTCGTTCGTTTACAAGCAACCCGCGAACGCCGAGGAGGAAGCCCAGTGCCGCGAGGCGATGGAGGGCTGCCCGGTCGAGGCGATCGGCGAGGACGGCGAAGGCTGACATTCCCATGGCCAAGGAATCCCGGCTCGAGGCGATCCGACGCGCCGTGCTCCGGGATTGGCGGGGAGGCGATGATCCGACGCATCCCGACGAGCGGCTTCATCTGCCGACGGAGTTCCTGGCCGCCATCCTGCGCCAGGCCGGGGCGACGGAGGGGATCGACGAGGAGCGCCTGCGCGGCATGTGGAAAGAGGTCGCCGGGGATTTCGTGGCGCGCCACGCGACGCCGGTGTCCTTGAAGGGCGGGTGCCTCACCTTGCACGTGTTGCAGCCATCGATGCGCTTTCACCTCGAGCAGACCAAGGGCGTGCTGCTCCAGAAGATCCAGCAGGCGGCCGGACCGGGCGTGGTGAAGATGCTCCGCTTCAGCGTCGGTTAGAACCTGATTCCCATGTTTCACAATCTCATCTTCGACTGGTCCGGGACCCTGGTGGACGACCTTCCGCCGGTGCTGGAGGCGACCAACCACGTGCTCGGCCTTTACGGCGTCGGGTCGTTCGACCGGGAGGAGTTCCGCCGGCGCTTCCGGCTGCCCTACCGAGAGTTCTACGAGGAGCTGTTGCCGGGCGTGCCGCTGGAGGAGCTGGAGGTGCATTTCCGCAAGGCCTTCGCCGGTTCGCAGGCACCGGTGACCGTGTTGCCCCATGCGAGGGAGAAGCTCGAGTGGTGCCGCGACCACGGCGTGCGGACCTTCGTGCTGACCAGCATGGACAGCGATGCCTTCCGGCGGCAGTTGCACGATCTGGAGCTCGCCGAATTCTTCGAGGCGACCTATTCCGGCGTGCTGGACAAGCGGGAGCGGATCCACGGGATCCTGGAAAGCCACCGCTTGAATCCGGCGGAAAGCGCGTTCGTGGGGGACATGACGCACGACATCGACACGGCTCGGCACGGCAACATGACCTCGATCGCGGTGCTGACCGGCTACACCCATGCCGGTCCGCTGTCGGAGGCGCGTCCGGATTTGACGGTGCCGGATCTCGACGTGCTGCGCCGGTTGATGGCCCGGCCGGGCTGGAAACCGCGGCCGGTGGCGACCGTGGGGGCCTTGATCCACGACGGTGCGGGCCGGGTGTTGATGGTGAAGACCCACAAGTGGGGACATCGCTGGGGCATCCCGGGTGGCAAGATCCGGCGCGGCGAGAGTTCGCTGGACGCGCTGCGCCGCGAGATCCTCGAGGAGACCGGGCTGGCGATCGACGATCCGCTTTTCGTGCTGGTGCAGGATTGCATCGACTCCGCCGAGTTCCAGCGGCCCGAGCATTTCCTGCTGCTCAACTACGTGGCCCGCGCCCTGCCGGGACCGGTGGTGCTCAACGACGAGGCCCAGGAATACCGCTGGGTCACTCCTTCCACGGCGATGGCGCTGGATCTCAACGGGCCGACGAGGACGCTGCTCGAGGAAGCCGCGAGGCAAGGGCTGCTCGCGGGCTGAAGTGCGGAGGGGCTCCGTGCCGGGACTTGATTCCGCGCTCAGGTCATGGAGTCTCGCGCCATGCCGACGACGAAATGGATGAGCTGGGAGGGCGGCGTGGACCTGATCGCCGCCACCGCGCCCGACCTCGAAACACCGAACGTGATCGTGCATGTGGCCCGCATGGTCCACACGCCGGTCGGCTCCGCCCCGGCGGGCATCCTTTTCTGGCAGCCCGACCCCGCGGCGGCGCCGCTCGTCTGCGGGTTCGTGAGCAGCGATCCCGAGGTGGGGAAATACTTCGGGCCCAACATTTTCGCGGGCACGCCCTTCGAGCAGGCACCGGTGCTGGAAGCGGTGATTTCCGTCACCAGCGGGCCGGACGGCTGCACGGCGCGGGTGGAGGCCGCGGGGCACGTGTTCGAGACGGAGCTGGGCGGGCTGGCTCCGGCGGAGGTGATCCAGCGGGCGCCCATGGCCACCGCGCCTTTCGTGCAGCAGGGGATCGAGGCTCCCGCTTCCCGCGCCTCGCTGAAGGTCGACGGCCGTCCGGTGGAGATTTCGATCCCCGCCACCGGCATCACCGGCGGGCCCTGTGCGGTGTCCGCGCCTTGCGGCATCTACTCCCGCTGATGGAGCCTGGAGCGATGGACGATTTCCACCAGATCGAGATCCGGCGACTGCGGGTGGTCACCTGCATCGGAGTGCCGGAAGAAGAACGCGCCGTGCCGCAGGAACTGCGGGTGAGCCTCGCGATCGTCCTGGGCCGGGACTTCGCCGGCATGGAGGACCGGATCGGGGAAACCCTCGACTATGCGGCGCTGGCCACCGGGATCCAGCATCTGGCCGCCTCCCGTCCGCGGCAGTTGATCGAGACCCTGGCGTCCGACATCGCCGGCCACGTACTCGGCTTTCCGCTGGTGGAGCGGGTGGAGGTCACCGTGGAGAAATTCATCCTTCCGGAGACCGACTGTGTCGCCGTCCGGATGAGCCGCGGGCGCCGGACGATCTAACGGACCCGTTCTCCCGGGTTGCATTGGCGCGTTGGAGCGCCAATCATGGCGGCGCATGGACGAACCGCACTCCGACGCCGAAAAGCTCGCCATCCGTTGCCCCGGTTGCGGGCAGCGTTTCAAGGTGGGCCTCGACCTGCGCGACCGGATGGTGGAGTGCGGCACCTGCGAGCACCGCTTCCGGGTCAACGAAGAGGTGATCGTGCGCACCAAGAAGTTCTATCCCGGGGAGCGGCGCAACCGTTCGCTCGACGCCTTCGGGCGGGTGCCGAAAACGATCGTCACGGGGCAGACGAATTTCCAGACGGTGCAATATGCCGAAGAGCCGGCCCGCGTGGCGCTCGAGCCGAGTTCGCCGGTCCGCCTCATTTTCGGGTTCATCGCCGTGACGGTGGCGGTGATGATCGCGCTGATGCTGATCTTCGGCGGATCGGCGGGCGGGGTGCTCTACGGGACGTCCCAGTCGAAGCGCCTGATGCTTGCCGGATTCACGGCCATCGTGACCGGGGCTTTCCTGATCTATGCGAATCCCCGGTCGCGGGGCAAAGCGGTTCTCGGGGCTCTGGCTTCGGCGTCGGTCCTGCTCGGATTGCCATTCCTGTTCACGGAAGGAAACCAGCCCGTGGGATCGGTGACGGCCGGCCTCGAATACCCCGAGCGGAAGTTGCCGGACCCCGAGGATGGGGATGCCGCGCCGGTGGAGCCCGATGGCGAACTCGCCCGCTTGAAGAGGGAAATGGAATACGCGCCGCTGGAACGCGAGATCCTCCGTTACGGCAGCCAGCCCGGCAACACCGGGCGCGGCGTGATCGGGCTCTGGTTGATCGGGCTTCAGGAACTCCACAAGTTCCAGGTTCGCGATTACGTCATTCGCAACACCGGTGCCGATCCCAGCTCGCACCTTTACCAGAGGCAGGGCGGCTACCTGATGGTGGTTTCCGGCGTGGCGGACGACTTCGCCCAGATGGCGCGCCTTTGCCAGCGCTTCGGCGAGGCTCGGATCGTCGAGGAGCTTAGGGTGATCGAGGTCCGCGTGGACAACGCGGCCTTCCTGGAAGGGGACCATGACAAGCTGACCGACCCCGCGAATCCCGCCTTCTACGAACTCAACCGGCGCGAGCTCGAGAGCATCGATCTCGAGCGGGCCCGCAAGGCGGTGGTCCGTTTGGCCACGGCCGAGCCGAAGCTTTACCGCGAAGATATCATCCGCCGCATGCAGGAGTTGATCCGCGAGGGGGATCTGGAGCTCCAGGGCGAGGTGGGCAAGGCGCTGCTCAACTGGGGCAAGCCCGGGGACGGGTCGGAGAAGGTGGTGCTCGAAGCCGTGCGGAAGATCGCCGCGACCGGTCACGACATGCCCGAGTCCCTGGTGAAATTCCTGGTCGCCCGGAAAGACGAAGGCGTCATCCCGGTGCTCGACAGCCTGTGGGCGCTGGATTGCACCACCTGGGAAGCGCTCTACGTCGATCTGGGGCCGGCCATCGAGGACCCTGTCCTGGCGCGCTACGAGAAGGGCACGGTGACCTTGCGGATGTCGGCTTGCCGCCTTCTGGGCAAGGTCGGGAGCGCGAAAAGCCTGCCGGTGCTCGAAGCCTCGCGGGAAGGTTCGTCGCCCGAGGTGCGGGTCTTGATCGACCGGGCGATCGAGGCGATCCGTTCGCGCGGTTGATCCGGCCTCAGTCCCGGGTGCCGTTCGCGATTCCGGCCCGGGTTGCCACCGGCACCCACTGGAGTTCGGCGCGGCGGAAGTCGCGGGGTGCGGCAGCGCGGTAGCGGCCGTCGTCGCCGCGCAGGGCGATGTGCTCGCTGCCATCGATCGTCACCTTCAGCTCCGCATCGGCACTGCCGATCCCGCAGAAAGTCAGGTGGACGGTCGCGTAGCCGGGAAGCCAGGTGCCCTGCCATTCCCGGTGCACGGCGAGGCGGCCGCGGGAGCCCTCCACCTCCAGGGCGGACTCCCGGTAAACGCCGTCTTTCCATGCCTCGCCGTCGCCCTCGTCCTCGTACCAGAGGCTGCTCTCGCGGCCGTCCTTCCACCAGATGCGGAGTTCGGGTTCGGGGTGGGGGATTTCGCCGACGTATTGCTGGAGAGGCCAGTGGGGCACCGCGGCGCCGGCGCGGACGAAGACCGGGATGCGGTCGATCGGGCACTCGATCCAGATGTCGGTGGCCACCGCCTTCGGGCGCGAGTCGTCGTGATAGGAGAACCAGTCGCTCTCCGGCAGATAGAGGAAGCGGCCTTCCTCGCCTTCGGCCATGATGGGCACGACATAGAGGTGATCGCCGAAGAAGAACTCGGCGCTGCGCCAGTAGGCGTCGGGGTTCCGGTGGTCGACCAGAGGCAGCGAGCGGAGCATCGGGGTGCCGTCCTTCACGTATTGCCGGAAGGCCGTGCAAACCGCGGGCAGCAGGCGGTAGCGCATCTCGATCGCCCGGCGGACCCGGTCCGTGGTTTCCTCGCCGAAGGACCACGGCTCCTGGTCGCCGTGGTCGCCCGAGGAATGGGTGCGGAACAAGGGGTGGAACACCGCGAGCTGGACCCAGCGCAGGTAGAGTTCGGGCGTCGGGGTTTCGATGAAGCCGCCGATGTCCGACCCGATGAACGACATGCCGGAGGTGGCGAGTCGCTGGCACTGGGTGTTGGCCATGTTGAGGTGTTCCCAGGAGGCCAGGTTGTCGCCGGTCCAGGCGCAGGCGAAGCGCTGGGTGCCGGCATAGGCGGAGCGGGTGATGGAAAACGCGCGCCGGCCCTTGCCGAAGCGGCGCAGTCCTTCCCGCGTCGCGCGGATCATCTGCATGCCGTAGATGTTGTGGGCCTTGCGGTGGGAGCAGGGATGCCCGTCGTAGTCATGGCGCACGTCGTCGGGAAAGGTGCCCTCCTCGAAGACCGCGGGCTCGTTCATGTCGTTCCAGATCCCGTGGATGCCGGTTTCACCGACCAGTCCATGGAACAGCCCGGCCCACCAGTCGCGCACCTCGGGACGGGTGAAGTCCGGGAAATGGCAGAGCCCGGGCCAGACCGAGCCCTTCATCAGGTTGCCATCCTGGCGGCGGCAGAAGTAGCCCTTCGCCACGCCTTCGGCCCAGACGGGGTAGGCCGGGTCGATCTTGAGGCCGGGATCGATGATGGCGACGGTCTTGAAGCCGTCCCGCTCCAGTTCGGCGACCATCCGCTTCGGATCCGGGAAGCGCTCGGCATCCCAGGTGAAGCAGCGGTAGCCGTCCATGTAGTCGATATCCAGATAGAGCGCGTCGCAGGGGATGCGGCGTTCGCGGAAGCCGCGGGCGATCCCGCGGAACAGCGCCTCGGGGTAGTAGCTCCACTTGCACTGGTGGTAGCCGAGCGCCCACAGCGGCGGCATTTCCGGCAGGCCGGTCAGGCGGGTGTAGAGCCGGACGACATCGAGCGGTTCGTTCCCGCGGATGAAGTAGTAGTTCATTTCCCCGCCCCGGGCTTGGAAGGTCGTGACATGCGGGTTCTCGCTGCCGAAGTCGAAGGCGCTGCGGAAGGTGTTGTCGAAGAAGATGCCGTAGCTTTCCCCGCGGCAGAGGCTCAGGTAGAAGGGGACGTTCTTGTAGAGCGGGTCCGACTCGGGCCCGTAGGCGTAGGTGTCGCTGCCCCAGAGCTGGAAATTCCGGCCGCGGAGGTTGAGGTCGCAGGACTTGTCTCCCAGTCCGTAGAAGTATTCGGCCGGCTGGCAGACCTTGCCCATCTTCACGATCTCGCCGCCGTGGCGCTTGTTGTCTTCCCAGTGGTAGCCCTTCTCGTCCTGGCAGAGGATCTTGCCGGAAGCGGCGTCGGTGATCGTGGTCTTGAGCCCGTGGCGGCCGATCCGCACGGAGATCCCTCCGGTGCGGAGCGCGAATCCATCGGCGAACTCGATCAGCTCGTGCCCGGGCACGGGGGCTTCGAAGGCGGGATCGATCGCATAGGAAAAGTCGTCTTCGAAGCGGCCGTCCGGTGAGAAGCGGAAACGCACGATGCCTTCCGCGACGAGGCTTACCTGGAGCAGCACGCCGTTGTCGGTGAAGAATTCGAACACGCCCGGCGCAGGCCGCCGCAACTCGCGGACGTGACCGGGGAAAAACTCCGTCGCCGCCTCCGCCGGGCGGTGCTTCTCCATGTAGTTCCCTGAAAAATCCTCGGATGCCATGACCGGCCGGCCTGCGGGTGAAGCCGCTTCAGGAAACACCCAAGCCGGAGCCATGCCAAGCCCGGCGGCACGCAGGGTTGAGCTTTATCTTGTGTTGTGACCAAAACGTCCCATGGTTCCCCTCCCTCCAGGAACCGCGGTCGCCGCAAAATCCCTCCACGTTGGCCCGACCCTTGCTCTCGCACTTTCCGCGGTCCCGGAGTGCCTGAAAATCAGGCCTCAAAAGGATTCCCCAGGTCATGAATCGTCTTCGCGTGCTCAAACTCGGTTGGGAATTTCCTCCCTTGATCAACGGTGGTCTCGGCATCGCCTGCCTCGGCCTTTCCCAAGCGCTCGCGAAACACGTCGACCTCCGGGTGATCGTGCCCCGCGCGGCGCCGGATTCCGGATTCGAGGGATTCCAGCTCACCGGCCTGAACAACCTCCGCGTCGAGGACTTGCAGACCGTCGAGGGCCGCTACCGCTACGAAAGCTTCGCGCAGATCGACCGGGTGCCGATTCATCTCGATCCCTACGATTCCGACGAAACGACCGTCGAGCGCGTGCGGATGGAGCCCGGCGGCGAGATCCGCTTCTCGCAGACGACGCGCAACCAGCTCGAGCAGTTCAAGATGGGCGAGCTCTACGGTGCCGACCTCTCGACCAAGGTGATCGAGTTTTCGAAGATCGCGGCGAAGCTGGCCCTGCAGACCGATTTCGACATCGTCCACGCCCACGATTGGATGACCTTCCTCGCCGGAGTGGAGGTGAAGAAGGCCACCGGCAAGCCGCTGGTGCTGCATGTCCATGCCTCGCAGTACGACCGCGCCGGGGTGGACGCCCGCGGCTGGATCTACGATCTCGAAAAGTACGGGATGGAGCAGGCGGACATCGTCATCCCGGTCAGCCGCTACACCGGGCAGATCTGTTCGGGACACTACGGCATCGATCCCGCCAAGATCCGCCCGGTTCACAACGGCGCGGAGCCGGTGAAAGTCTTTTCCACGAAGAAGAAGTTCCCGGAGAAGCTGGTTCTCTTCCTCGGCCGCCTGACCGCGCAGAAGGGGCCGGAGTTCTTCCTCGAGATCGCCTCGAAGGTGCTCGAGCAGAACAAGAACGTCCGCTTCGTGATGGCCGGCACCGGCGAACGGCTCAAACCGCTGATCGAAAGCGGCGCGTTCCGCGGTCTCGGCGGCTACTTCCACTTCACCGGATTCCTGAACAAGGAGAAGGTCAACGAGCTGCTGTCGATGACCGACATCTACTGCATGCCCTCGGTTTCCGAGCCGTTCGGCCTTTCGGCGCTGGAAGCGGCGCAGTTCGGCATCCCGGCCGTGATTTCCAAGCAGTCGGGCGTGGCCGAGGTGCTGAAGGGCGCGCTGAAGGCGGATTTCTGGGACGTCGAGCTGATGGCAAAGCACATCATCGACCTGCTCACCGACGACGAGTTGCGCGAACGGGTGATCAAGCAGGCCGAGCAGGACATGGCAGCCTCGACTTGGGATGCGGCGGCTGAAACGGTGGTCGAGATTTACCGCGAACTCGTGCCCTGACCCCATTTCGCCCCATGCCCGACGTCTGTCTCTATTTCCAGGTTCATCAGCCGAACCGGCTGATCCCTTACGATTTCTTCCGCATCGGCGAGCACGCCTTCTACGAGGACGACGGGGTGAACGGCGAGATCCTCTCGAAGGTCGCCGAGAAGTGCTACCTGCCGGCCAACGCCCTGTTCCAGAAGGCGATCCGGGAAAGCCGCGGCCGCTTCCGGATGGCGTTGTCGATCAGCGGCACGGTGATCGAGCAGATGGAGCACCACAGGCCCGACGTGCTGAAGTCGTTCCAGGACCTCGTCGCCACCGGCAACGTCGAGTTGCTCGCGGAGACCTACTACCACTCGCTGGCGATCCTCCATTCGAAGAAGGAGTTCGAGCGACAGGTGGAGCGCCACCTCGACAAGCTGGAGGAGGTCTTCCACATCCGGCCGCGGGTCTTCCGCAACACCGAGCTGATCTACAACAACGCGATCGCCGCCCAGGCCGAGACGATGGGCTTCGACGGGATCCTCGCCGAAGGCGTGCCGTGGGTGCTCAACGGCCAATCGCCGAACTACCTCTACCGCGCGCCGCAGGTCTCGCAGCTCAAGACCTTGCTGCGGAACGTCGACCTTTCCGACGACCTCGGCTTCCGCTTTTCCGACAAGACCTGGAGCGAGTGGCCGCTGACACCGGAGAAGCTCGCCGGCTGGATCAAGAACGCGCCGGGCGACGTGGTGAACCTCTTCATGGACTACGAGACCATCGGGGAGCACCAGTGGAAGGACACCGGCATCTTCGAGTTCTGGGAGAAGCTGCCGGACGCGGTGCTCGACGAGGACATCAAGTGGGTGACGCCGAGCGAGGTGGTCGACCTGTTCCGCGCCTCGAAGGAATACGACTGCCACTGGCCGACCTCGTGGGCCGATGCCGAACGCGACCTGAGCGCGTGGATGGGCAACGTGATGCAGCAGGAAGCCATCGCCAAGATCCACAAGCTGGAGGAGGAAGTGCTCGCCGCGAAGGATCCGGACCTGACCCACGCCTGGGCGAAGATGCAGACTTCCGACCACTTCTACTGGATGTCCACCAAGGGCGGCACCGATGGCAGCGTGCACCAGTACTTCTCGCCCTACGGCAGCGCCTACGACGCCTACATCTACTTCATGAACGCCCTGGCCGACCTGCAGATCCGGCTGAAGCGGATCCGCGAGGCGAAGGCGGCGGCTGCGGGCTGAAGGGGCGGATGAAGGCCTGCCGGCACCGGAAAAGAGCGGACTCAGTCCACTTCGTGAGTCGTCCGAATCTCGACCCTGACGCGGCCGGCTTCCACATCGTGGAGGTTGATTTCAACGGATAGCATTCCCTCCCGGGCGGGCCACGGGCCGTCGAAGACTGCTGCGGTTCCTCGCGGTGGCAGGATCAGCCGGTCGATCGGATGGCCTTCCATGGCAGGGGGCGCATCCCTCCAGGCCTCCTTCAGGTCAAGGAGGGGGCACTCGAAGTTGCAATCGAACAGGTGCGTGAAGGCTGAAGCCTCGCTCGCGTGAACCCCGGTCGCCGAGGCCGGGATCTTCAAACCGGTGATCGAGAACAGTTTCGCTTCCACCTCGTGACGCGGCATGCCCGTCTTGGAAGTCGACGGCTTCCCGCAGCCTGTGAGCGCCGCGGCAATCCCGGTGGCAAGCAAGCGGATCACGTCCTTCATGGTTCCGCAACGGTCGGGCTGCCAGCCTCTTTCACCACCTCCTGCACATGAAAGACGATGTCGAAATCATCGCCCGCGGGATCTCCCGTCAGGTGAGGCTGTTGTCCAGGCTGTAGCGGACGAGGAATTCCCCGGGCTGAAGGTCCGTCCGCTTCGGATTGGTGGCGGAGGGATTCCCGGCCACGACGGGAAAGCGGGTGTTCGTGCCCCGGAGGACTCCCTTTTCGGTGAGGCATGCATATCGGAACTCCGATCCTTCGACTGCGAAGCACGCCACTTTGACGATCTCCCCCGGAACCCAGCCGCTGCTGCTTGCCATGGTCACCCGCTTGCCATCGGCATGGCGGAGCGCCAGTCCGGCATGCTGCTCCGGCCGGATGTCCATGGGGATCCGTAATTCGAACAACTCGCCGCCCATCAGCTTCAACAACTGCTCGTTGGTCAGCGATGCGTTCTTCGGCGGCGCTGGCGATTCGCGGCATCCGCTGGCAAGGCCGATCAGGAGGAGAAGGGCGAAAGTCTTCCGGCACATGGTCAAGTGGGGCTGGATGAAGACTCAGAAACGACGTGAAGGAGTGGATAGCCAAAACTTCAGGCGGAAGGATGGCGAGATCGAACTCCAGCGAGGGGTGCCGCCTCCGGGACAACCCGATCAGCCCTCCCACTCCCGCAGCGGCTGAGATGGGAAATCTGCGATCCCCTTTGAATCCGATGACAATCAGCGAATCCGGGAAGCTTCTCCCTTCGTGCTGCTTCGGGTAGCGGGATGGGATTGCAAGTTTCTGGTGGGGAGTGGCTTGTGGTGTTATTGCGGTGGTCTGGCCGGGCTCCTGCGGATGAGCGGTCCCGCCTTCAGGCGGCGCTCTTGCCGGATCCGGGTGCTTTCTGTTAGCTCCCTCCCGGTTCGCCGAATCGGGCGATCCTGTCGTGCGCCCATCGCGACGGATCGTGCCCGGGGACCGCTCCCCCCTTGATGAAAGCCCTCTTGAGCCTCCTATCCCGGCTTGCCGGCAGCGGCCTCGCCATGGTGTCGGCGACACCGGTGACGCAGCAGGTCTATCTGAAGTCCTCCAACTCCGGGACCTCGGATGCCTTTGGCAGCGCGATGGCCATCTCGGGCGACACCCTGGTGATCGGCGCACCGAACGAGGGCAGCGGTTCGACCGGGGTGAACGGCAACTCCAACAGCGAGTCGGCGCTGCAATCCGGGGCCGCCTACGTCTTTGTCCGGAACGGCGGCACTTGGACCCAGCAGGCGTATCTGAAGGCCTCGAATACCGGGGCCTACGATTCCTTCGGGTGGTCGGTGGCGATTTCGGGAGACACGATCGTGGTGGGAGCGCATCTGGAAGACAGCGACAGCATGGGCGTCAACGGCAGCGGATCGAACAACGACGCCGCGAATTCGGGGGCGGCCTATGTTTTCCAGCGCAGCGGGACGGTATGGACGCAGCAGGCGTTTCTCAAGGCTTCGAACGCCGGGGCGGGGGATCTTTTCGGTGCCGCGGTCGCGGTGTCGGGCGACACGGTGGTGGTGGGCGCCAACCGCGAGAGCAGCAATGCGAGCGGGGTGAACGGCAACGGCGCGAACGACCTGTCGTATTCCTCCGGTGCCGCCTATGTCTTCCATCGCACGGGATCGGCCTGGACGCAGCAAGCTTACCTCAAGGCCTCCGACACCGCGGCGTGGTCGGAGTTCGGCAGTGCGGTGTCGGTCCACGGCGACCGGGTGGTGGCCGGCGCGCCGCTGGCGGACGGTCATCGCGGTGCGGTCCACGTGTTCAGCCGGAGCGGTGCGAACTGGTCCCATCAGGCGCGATTGACGGCATCGAACTCAGCCCCGGACGCCCGCTTCGGCGGCGCGGTGGCCGTTTCCGGCGGGACGATCGCGGTGGGTGCCCGGGGCGAGGCCAGCGGGGTCCTTGGCAATCCCGCCAATACCTCGGCGCCCGATGCCGGGGCGGCTTACGTGTTCCAGTTCGGGGCGGGAGTTTGGGCGGAACAGGCGTATCTGAAGGCATCCAATCCCGGGGCGGGCGACGCTTTCGGCAAGTCGCTGTCGCTGGATGGGGACGCGCTGGTCGTCGGTGCGCCCGGGGAAGACAGCGCGGCGACCGGGGTGGACGGGAATCAGGCGAGCAATTCCGCTTCGGGATCAGGGGCGGCCTATGTCTTTTCCCGAAGTGTCGCGCAGTGGTATCAGGCCGGCTACCTGAAGGCCTCGAACACCGAAGCCGGCGACGAGTTCGGCGGGGCGGTGGCGGTTTCCGGTGACACCGTGGCCGCGGGAGCCGCGCGGGAGTCGAGCGCAGGCCGCGGGGTGAACGCCAGCCAGACCGGCAACGGCGCGTTGAATTCGGGTGCCGCCTACGGATTCGTGATCCCGCCGCCCGATGCCCCGGAGATCGCGGTCGAACCTTCCGCCGCCTCCGCGCTGACCGATGGCGCGGGACAGGTGTCCTACGCGCCTGCGGCGACCGGCGTGGCGACCCGCCGGACCTTGACGATCCGGAACACCGGCAGCGGGCCGCTGGTGGTCACGGGGCATGCGATGGCGGGGGCGAACCCGGGCAGTTTCTGGCTCGATGCGGGAGTCCTGCCGCTGGGCATCCTCCCCGGAGCCGCGGCCACCCTCGATGTCCACTTCCAGGGAATGTCGGCCGGCAACCACGGCGCGACGCTGCAGTTGATGAGCAACGATGCGGACGAGTCGCCCTTCGACATCGCGCTCGCCGCCAGCGCGGTCGGCGGGGAAACGCTCTACCCGTCGTGGGCCGCGGCGGCAGGACTCGCCGGGCCTGCGGCGGCGCAGGAAGCGGTCCCGTTCCACGACGGGGTGGCGAATCTCCTCAAGTATGCCTTCAATCTGGGCGGAAGCGGCCCGGACCTCCGGACCCTGAACCAGGGCGGCGGCCTGGCCGGGCTGCCGGTGTTCAGCGTCGCGGGCAGCGGCGCGCAGACGGTGTTCCGCGTCGAGTATCTGCGGCGGAAGGGCAGCGGGCTCGTTTACACGCCGAAGATCTCCTCGTCGCTGGCCGGCGGGAGCTTCGTGCCGATGAGCGGCACGGTCACCGTCACCGATCTGGGCAGCCAGTGGGAACGGGTGCGCCTGGACCAGCCGCGGAATCCGGCGATCCATCCGCGGGGCTTCGGGATCGTGGAAGTGACGCCGCCTTGACCGGCGTGGCCGCGTGCCGGCCTTGCCTCGCGCGCCGGTGCCCGCTACGGCTCCGTCCGTGCCCGACGGACCCGCCGCTTACTCGCTCGCCCTGCTGGCGGCGTTTTGCATCGGGATGTCGAAGGCGGGCTTCAGCGGGATCTCGCTGATCTCGGTGTTCCTGATGGCCGATCTCTACGGCGCGAAGGCCTCCGTCGGGATCACGGTGCCGCTGCTGATCGTGGCGGACCTCACGGTGTATCCCGCCTTCATGAAGCACGGGAGCTGGAAGCCGGTGTGGAAGCTGCTGCCGGCCACCGTGATCGGGCTTGCGGCGGGCTGGTGGTTGCTCGACGCGATCTCGGACGGCGTCGCGCGCAAGACGATCGGCCTGTGCATCCTCGCGATGGTCGCCTTGCAGGCCTTCCGTTCCTGGAAGCCGGCGGCGGTGGACCGGCTGGCGGCCTCGCGGGCCTTCGGCACGGCGGCGGGAGTGACCGGCGGGGTGACGACCATGCTGGCCAATGCCGCGGGACCGGTGATCCAGCTTTACCTGCTCTCCCGCCGGCTACCGAAGATGGAGCTGATCGGGATCGGCGCGCGCTTCTTCCTGCTCGTGAACCTCTTGAAAGTCCCGCTGACGCGGCAGCTCGAGTTGATCACCGCGGACAGCCTGGTCGAGAACGCGAAGTGCCTGCCGGCCTTGTTCTGCGGCGTTTTTGCCGGGAAATGGTTGATCCAGCGGGTGTCGCAGCGGGTCTTCGAGTGGATGATCGTGGGCTTCTCGATCCTCGCGGCGGGGCGGCTCATCTTTTTCTCATAGCCCGCCGCGGCGGCGGTGCTGCAGTTCCTGCCAGTTTTGGTAAACCATGAAGCCGAGGAAGATCGGGAACAACAGGCTCTTGGTGAACATGAGGAGGAGACCGGCGGCGACGATGCCGACGAACATGCTGATCTGCAGGGTGAGCTCGATCCGCCGCGGGCCGAGGAGCGAGGACATCAGGCGGCCGCCGTCGAGCGGCAGCACCGGGATCAGGTTGAGGATCGCCCAGACGATCGAGATCCAGGCGAGGGCGGTGATGAAGCGCTGGCCGAGCGGGGTGAACTCTGGACCGAACAGGGACACGGCGAGGAAGATCCCGCCGAGCACGATCTGGATCGCCGGGCCGGCGGCGGTGACCAGGAAATCCTGGACGCGGGTGAAGCGGCCGGCCGGGAAGGTCGCGTAGCCGCCGAAGGCGTGCAGGGTGATTGCGGTCTGGGCGCCGAAATGGCGGCCGGTGAGGGCGTGGCCGAGTTCGTGGACCAGCACGGAAATGAAGCCCGCCAGCACGAAGAGCATCAGGGCGAGCAGTCCATGCGGGCTATCGGCTTCCCCGATGCCGCCCACCAGGGCGAGGGTCAGCCAGAACCACGGCTGGATTTCGACGGGGATTCCGAAAAGGGAGAAGCGAACCATGCGGCCCGGAAGTAGGCCAGAACCGGCGGGGGTGCAAGGGAAGCTCGCGGCGGGCGGCGGGGAAAGGGCGGACAAGGAGCCTCTTTCCGGAGCAGTCCGCCCGGCGGATCGGGGAGTTGACCCGCCGGGCGGCTGACACGTGGACACTTACCTCGGGGGGAAGGCGGCTGTTTCGGATCGGGGGGAATCGTGGCGGGCCGGTGTCGCTGGGGACCTTCTTCGGTACGGGGGGGATCCTTCGGTCGGTCGATTGGTTTCCTTTGCCGTCCTCAGGGGGGGGATTCGGGCGGCGCGGGGAGTTCCGTGAGGAACGAGCGCAGTAGACCTCCTGATGGTTTAACTGACAAGACGTTTCTCGGCACGCGAACGCGTAGGAAGATGGAAGGTGGACAAACCGTGAAATTCGAGGCAGGCGGGGTTTTTGTTCGAAATTGCCTTTTGATTTTCAGTGGGTTGCGGGACAAAAGTAAAGAGAGGTAAACTTTCAGGCAATCGGGAAATCCGTGTCATCTTGGATTCATCAAAAGTTTAGTAGTCTTTGTGTGCGGAGGGAAATGCAGCCGTGGGCGGCTTGAGGGCCGGGGCACGGCCGGGGTAGCGGAAAGCGGGCCAAGGGGCGGGCGGTTAGAGAAGGCCGCAAGCGTGCGGCGATGAACCGGGCGGGACGGAAGTTGCCCGCTGCCCACAAGTGGAGGCCGAAGAATCAAGGAGTGGCGGACTCCGATCCGCCATGCCGTCGGCAAGCGATTGAAATGCGGTTCCCTCGAATCATCGGCGGCCCATGGGCATGGCGGATCGGAGTCCGCCACTCCTTGTGGAATCCCCGCGAAAGCCCCGTTACTTCTTCGCCTTCGGCGCGCGCTCGGGGAATTCGAAGCCGATCTTGCCCTTGGCGAAGTCCATCGTGAGGTGGGCGTCGAAGGGGCGCTTGGTGCGGTTGGAGACGAAGCCCTTGATCAGGTCGGTCTTGCCCTCGGCGAGCAGCTTGAAGGCCTGGTCGGGTTCGATCTCCTTCTGCAGGATCGCGCGGCCGAGGCGCAGGCCCTCGGGCTCGGTCTTGGTCTTGAGCTCGGGCACGATGTAGGCCTTCTCGGTGCCGTAGACGGTGACCTTGCGGCCGTCGGCCATCGTCACCGTGCCGAGGATCATCTCGTCGGTCAGTTCGACCGCCTTGTCCTCCTTGCCCTCGAAGACGAAGTTGACCTTGAACTTGTCGTCCAGCTCGAGTCCGGCGTCGAAGAGCTTGTTGAACTTCGATTTGAAGCCGGTGAGCGGGCCGACGAAGCGCTTGCTGAAGAGCTCGCGGGCCTCGTCCTCGGTGATCAGGCGGCCGGCGATGTGCTTCTTCGCCTTGAAGCCGCATTCCGGGGCGCGGCACTCGTAGGTGGCGTCGGTCTGCTTGAGTCCCTTGGCACCGCATTTCGGGCAGGTGGCCTCGAGGTCGTCGAAGGGCCGGTTCTTGATCTCGGCGGCCAGGGATTTGGCGCGGGCGACGATATCGCGGGTGTAGGCCTCGATCTCGGCCATGAAGGCCTCGCGCTGGAGCTGGCCATGCTCCATCCGGCGGAGCTTGAATTCCCACTCGCCGGTCAGGCTGGGCGAGGTCAGTCCGACGATCTCCATCTCCTTGAGGATGTGGATCAGGCGCATGCCGTTGGGCGTGACGTGGAGGTCGCGGCCGTCGCGGACGACGTATTTTTGCGCGATCAGGCCTTCGATCGTCGCGGCGCGGGTGGCCGGGGTGCCGAGGCCGCGTTCGGACATCGCCTCGCGCAGGTCCTCGTCGTCGATCAGCTTGCCGGCGCCTTCCATCGCGGAAAGCAGGGTGGACTCGGTGAAGCGGGCGGGCGGCTTGGTGTGCTCGTGGCGGACTTCGATGTCGTTCACCTTCGCCTTCTCGCCGGCGGCGACGGCGGTCAACTCGTCCTTGCCGGAGGCGACGCCGGGGCGCTTGCCATAGACTTCCTGCCAGCCGGCCTTGACCATCACGCGGCCGTCGGTGCGGAAGGTGTCGGTGACATCGCCGGTGATGATGCGGGTCAGGCGGGTGGTCTGCTCGTATTCGGCGTTCGGGAAGAAGACGGCGATGAAGCGCTTCACGATCATGTCGTAGAGCTTTTCCTCGGTGTCGCTGAGCTTGGCGATCTTGCCGGTGGGGATGATCGCGAAGTGGTCGGAGACCTTCTTCGAGTCGAAGACGCGCTTCGACTTGCTGAAGCACGGGCCGTTCTCGGCTTTCCCCTCGAGCACCATGCGGGCATACTTCGCGACGCCGAGGTCGGAGGAAGCGAGCTCGCGCAAGGTCTCGCGCACCGTGTCCCCGTAGTCTTCCGGCAGGTAGCGGGAATCGGTACGGGGGTAGGTGATCATCTTGTGCTTCTCATACAGCGCCTGGGCGATCGCCAGGGTGCCCTTCGCGGTGAAGGGAGCCTCGCGCTGGAGCGTGGTCAGGTCGTAGAGCTGCGGGGCGATCTGGGTCTGGGCCTTGGTCTCCTGGGAAATGGTGCCGGTCTTGCCTTCGCAGCGCGCCTTGATGGTTTCGGCCGCGGCCTGGTCCCAGATCCGCTCGGCGCGGGCATGGGGGTTGGTCTCGTTCTTGCGGAAGGCCTCGTCGATCCACTTGCCGTCGTAGCTGCCGGCGCTGACGCCGAAGTTCGCGTGGACTTCGAAGTAGGGGCTGGATTGGAACGACTGGATCTCGGCCTCGCGGGCGGCGAGGATGGCGAGGGTCGGGGTCTGGACCCGGCCGGCGGCGGTGATGTTGAAGCCGCCGTGGCGGGAGCGGAAGCAGGTCAGGGCGCGGGTGGCATTGAGGCCGACCAGCCAGTCGGACTCGGAGCGGCACTTCGCGGCATCGGCCAGCGGGCGCATCTCCTCGTCGGATCGGAGCTTTTCCCAAGCCTCAATGATCGCCTGGTTGGTCATCGACTGCATCCAGAGCCGCTTCACCGGCTTCTTGATGCCGCCGATGTCCATGATGTAGCGGAAGATCAGCTCGCCCTCGCGGCCGGCGTCGCAGGCGTTGACGATGGTGTCGACGTCCTTGCGCTTGGCGAGCTTGAGGACCTGCTTGAGGCGGGTCTCGGAGTCGGGGATGGGATCCAGCTCGAAGCGCTCCGGGATGGCGGGCAGGACCTCGAAATTCCACGGCAGCTTCTTGCCGTTCGGGCCGGTCGGCATGCGGAGCTCGACCAGGTGGCCGACGGCGGAAGTGATGATCGCCTGCTCGTTTTCAAACCACGTGTCGCGTCCCGAGCCCTCCTTCTCGAACCTCCCCAAGGCCTTGGCGAGGGCCTTGCTGAGGTCGGTCATGACGCTGGGTTTTTCGGCGATGATGAGGATTTTTCCCATGGGATGGTGGCAGGCTCCGGGCCGAGGGACTAGACGGACCGGAGGCGGCTTGGCAAGGGGATTCCGGATCGCGGCGGGGGATCCCCTTTAGGGGATGGAAATTTCGGTGAGGTTGGGGATGGGGGGAAGGGGAGATGAGGAGAAAGGAGTCGGAACCCGATGGGAGTGTCGCTTTCAAAGCGACATGGCGATGGAACGACTCCTTTCAATGAGTCGGCTACGGGCGGCAGGATGCCGCCTGCCCGTCGTCATGTCGCCTCGATAGGCGACACTCCATTCCCGGCGGCTTGTCGACACTCCTTACGGGAATCTCATCGCTTCACATACCTGAAACCCGGCAAGGCCCGGACCAGCCGGCGCATCTCCAGTTTCATCAGCGTCGCGGTGACGACTTGCGAGGGCAGGCCGGTGGCGTCAATGAGGCGGTCGACGCCGGATTCCTGGTCGCCGAGGGCGGCGAAGACGCTGGCTTCCTCGGGCGGGAGTTCGGGGACGGCGTTGTTTTCGGCGAAGGGCAGCGAGGGCTGGCGGGCGAAGGGGAGTTCGCCGAGGTCGTCGAGGATGTCGGAGCCGTCGGTGACCAGGGTGGCACCTTCGCGGATCAGGCGGTTGCAGCCGGTGGAGGTCGGCGCGTTGATCGGGCCGGGGACGGCGAAGACCGGGCGGCCGTATTCGGAGGCGAGGTTGGCGGTGATCAGCGAGCCGGACCAGGCGGGGCACTCGGTGACCAGCAGGGCGCGCGACCAGGCGGCGACGATTCGGTTGCGCTGGGGAAAGGTCTGCTTGTCGGGCGAAGTGTGGAGTGGGAACTCGCTGACGACCGCGCCGTGGCCATCGGCGATCTTTTCGGCGAGTGCCATGTTCTCCGCGGGGAAGAGCTTCGCGAGGCCGGAGCCGATCACCGCGACGGTGCGGCCACCGGCGGCGACGGCGGCTTCGTGGGCGACGGTGTCGACGCCGCGGGCGAGGCCGGAGACGATGGTGAAGCCGGCGTGGGCGAGTTCGAAGGAGAGCTTCTTGGTGACGTTGCGGCCGTAGGTGGTGATGCGGCGGGTGCCGACGACGCCGATGGCATGGCGGTCGCGTTCTTCGATCCTGCCCCAGACGTAGAGGAAGAGCGGGGCGTCGTAGGCCTCGCGCAGGGCGGGCGGGAAGGCTGAGTCGTCGGAGGTGAGGAGGGTGATGCCGCGTTCGCGGACCTCGCGGAGTTCGGCGGCGGGATCGGCGTGGTCCTGCCATTTGGTGAGAATGGCGGCGGTTTCCTCGCCGATGCCGTCGATGCGCATCAGGTCGTTGTGGGAGGCGGAAAGCGCGGCTTCGGGAGAATCGAAACGGTCGAGCAGGCGGCGGATCCGGACGGGGCCGATTTTCGGGAGGAGGTTGAGGGCGACGAGGGCTTCGAGGGAGGTCATGGAAGAAAAGGGAATTGGGGGATCGGGAATCTGGGTTGTTAGATCCGCCACTGCTGGAGCTGTTCGGGGAAGGGGCAGTCGGAGCAGTCGCTGGCGTCTTCGAGGCAGAAGTCGCGGTAGATCTGGAGGAGGGCCTGGTGGTGGGCGGCTTTTTTCAGCCAGGGCGAGGCGGCGTCTTCGCTGCCGAAGAGGCGGATGGCGCAGCGGCGGACCTTTTCGTTGCGGGCACCGGCGGCGAGCTTGAGGTAGCGGTCGAAGGGTTCGCCTTCGTGGAGGGCGAGGGGGAAGAGGTGGTTGGCGAGGAGTTCGATGGCGCGGGCCTTGCCGAAGAGAGCGACGGGGCGGGCGGTGGCGGCGGAGGAGAGGGTGTGGCGCTGGGTCCAGAAGGGGTCGTCGAGCTTCGAAAGGTAGTAAACCAGCGCCGGGGCATCGAGCGGTCGGGCGAAGGCGAGCTTGCGGAAGCGCGGCCAGTCGCGGGCCAATGCGCCGAGGGCGGCGACGCGGCGGTGGGGGTGGTTCGCCGGGCGCTGGCCGCCTGCTTTCCACGGGATGGCATGGGCGGATTCCCATCGGCCGCGGGCCTTCCACCAGGTGTCCCAGAGGCCGCGCAGGTGGTCGCGGGTGTCGGGCGGGGCCTTTTCGTGAAGGTCGGGCGCGAGGAAGCCGGCGGCGCCGAAAAGCAGGGCCTCGGTCTGCTCCGGATGCTCGCGCAGGGCGGACAAGGGCAGGCGCTGGGCTAGCAGCCGCATCGCCAGCGCGTTCGAGCGGTAGCCGAGGGTCTCGGCGACGGCGTGATAGAGGGCGGCGTCGCGGTTGTGGGCGTCGGCGGTGCGGAGAAAGCGCGCGGCTTTCTGCGCGGCGCGGTAGTTGGCGGCTTCGGCCATCAGCGCGGCGATGGCGGCGGGCGCGACGGCCGCCAGCGGCTGGACGCAGCGGCCGGGGCGGGCGATGGCGGTCTCGCGGCGCGGGCGGAGCAGGGCTTCCTCTAACAAATCGCGCGGCATGACGACCCGCGGGACCTGGCGGTGCTCGCGGGTCCGGGTGAAGCTTTCCGGTCCGTCCGAGGTGAAGACGACGTGGAGCACGGTGTTCTCGAAGGCCGGGTCCGCGCCGTGGCCGTGGGCTTCCCAGTCGGAAGGGCGGAGATCGAGCTCGACGGGTCCCTCGCGGAGCTGCCCGGCGATCTCGACGGCGGCGTGGAGGAAATCCGGGCCGGCACCGCGGTTCCACTCGCCGAATTGTACGATGCGCACCGTATTTCCCGCGCTGTCGCGGAACTCGCGGCCGAAGGCGCCGGCGAACCAGAGCGCCTGGAGTTCCAGCTCGGAGGGCAGGGCCTGCGGCGGCGTTTCACGAAGGGCCGGAGCGTCCCAGACGGCGGCGAGCAGTCCGCGGTAGGTGGTCATTTCGGGGGGGGCGGGGTGGCGGGCGGCGGTGGCGGCGGATCGAGGATGGTCAGCCAGGCGTTGGCGGCGGCGGACTCGGGGATGTCGGCGTAAAGGGTGCGGGCGCCGCGGAGGAGCTGAATCGCCTCCTGCTTGCGATCCGCGGCGCGCTCGATCGCCGCGATGTGGAGGTCCATCCGCAGGCGGTCGGGCTTGTCGGTGAAATACAGCTTCGCCTTGCGGAAATCGGCGGCGGCTCCGGCGGCATCCGCGGCTTCGCGCTTCATCAGGCCGAGCGCTTCCATCAGGGTGCCGCTCTTGAGCCGGTCGGCGGCATCGCGCAGTTGCTGGTCGAGCTCGGCGGGGTCCTCCTTCCAGCGGAGATGGGCCAGCCGCAGCGCGCGGTAGTCGCGGTCGGCCGCGGCTTTCTCGCCGGTGCCGTCGAGGTGCAGGAAGGGCCGGTAGAGCGGGTCGCCGAGGACGAGGTTCTGCCACGAGAGCACCGGCAGCGCCATGTAGGCGGCCTCCACCAGCGAGTGGCCGGCGAGCAGCCGGGTCTGGAAGAGGTCGAAGTGATGGGTCATCTGCAGGTAGGGCTCGTAAACGTTGCCGAGCGTCGCCGCGGCACCGCGGGCGAGCAGCGGGGCGGACCAGTTCTTGGCCGGATCACGCAGCTGCGCGGCGCTGAAGGAGTGGAGGTGAACGGCCACCGCGCCCTTCTTGAAACGGAACGCCGAATTGAGGAAGGGGCCGCTGACGTTGAAGTCGTACCAGCCGAAATAGACCGCCACGTCGCGCAGCGGGTAGTTCGTCGGGAAGGTGTCGGGAAAGCGGTCGGCGACCACCGGGATGCCGAGCACGCGGTGGGCCTTGACGATGTTCTCGAGGGCGGGATCGCCTTCGGGCATTTCGGAGAATTTCTGCGCGACATCGATGAGGGACATGCCCCACAGGCCGGTCGCCTCGGTTTCGATCGCGTCGCGGATCATGCGTTCGCAGATCTCGCGCGTCGGGGCGTCGATGCGGCCGACCAGCGTCATCGGAAGCGTGACTTCGGCGAAAGGCTTCTCCGATTTGAAGTAGGGATTGTTGAGCGGACCGGCGAGCGGCAGGCCTTCCACGCCGAGCAGCGACAGCTCGGAGTCCACCGAGGCCTCGTCGGAGTGGAGAAAGGGAGGTTCGCCGGGTTTGAGGGCGGGCGCGCCGGGTTGCTTGGCGATCCGGCTGGGCACGCCGCGCATGCAGACCAGGACGCGGATCTTCGATTCCTTGGGGGCCAGGTTCCCGGCGTTGTCGCGGCCGCGCAGCCACCACTCGCGGCGGTCGTATTCGCGGATCAGGCGGTCGCGCAGGGTCGTGTTGTAGGTCCTGCGGTCGATCTCTTCTTCCTGGGAAAGTTCGAGTCCCACCAGATGATCGGCCGGGATCTTCCGGGCCTGCGCGTAGAACTCGGCGAGGGCCTTGGAATCCGGGGACGACGAGTTGTAGAGAATCGCGACCGAAGCCGGGTCGGGTGCCGCGGGAACCGCAATCAGCGGCAGGGCGGAAGATATCAGAAGACAGAGCGGGCGGATCACCGCTGAACCATGACGGCTCGGCCCGGGGAGGCAAGCCGGGGGTGGTTCTTCACGCGCGGATTTTCAGGCCGTCCCAGGCGACGCGAACGCCGGCGGGCAAGGTGGCTTCGAGCTCGTGGTGCTCGCAGTCGTGGGACAGGTGGGTCAGCCAGGCACGGGCCACACCGGATTCGGCGATCACGGCCAGGGCTTCATCGGTCGAAAGGTGGGTGGGGTGGGGCTTGGCGCGCAGGGCGTCGATGATCAGGATGTCGGCATTCCGCAGCAGCCCGAAGGTCGCGGGGGGGACACTTTTCACATCCGGGATGTAGGCGACGGCGGGAGCTCCCGCGGCCTCGAAGAGGAAGCCGTTGGTCTCGGTTTGCGCGTGCTCCACCGGCAGCGGGGTGATGGCGAGATCGCCGACCGTGAAGGGCCCGTCGATCAGCCGCGGGTCGGGTTTGACGTAGCCGCTGTAGTGGTTTCCGGACGAGAAGGCCCAGCCGAACATGGTCTGCAGGGTGGCCATGCAGGAAGGGCGGGCGTGCAGCGGGAGCGGCGTGTCGCGGTGCCAGCAGAAGGCGCGCAGTTCGTCGAAGCCGACGACGTGGTCGACGTGGTCGTGGGTGTAGAGCACGGCGTCGACCTTGGTCAGGTTCTCGCGGAGGGCTTGCTCGCGGAGGTCGGGTCCGGAATCGACCAGCACCGAGGTCTCGCCGGCCCGGATGTGGAGGGAAGAGCGGGTGCGTTTGTTTCGAGGGTCCTCCGAGCGGCAGACGCGGCAAGGGCAGCCGATCACGGGCACGCCGACCGAGGTGCCGGTGCCCAGCAGGGTGATTTCGAAGTCGGCGGCCATGGGGACGGGCGGAGGCTGGCAGCGCTTCGGGTCCGCCGCAAGCCCCCGGGAGCGCCGGCTTGAAGCCGGCTTGGAGGGAGGAGCGGTTGCGAGTGCCTCCGGGGACCCTTCGGCCGGTCGCGGACGGGCGCTCCCGGGGGCGCGGGTTGACTCGCTGGCGCGGCCTTGCATCATGCCGTTTTCCCGACGTCGCCATGCTTACCCTTCTCAAGATCCGCAATCTCGCCCTGGTCGATGAACTTGTCTGGGAACTTGGACCCGGACTGGTCGGCGTGACCGGCGAGACCGGTGCCGGCAAGTCGGTCATCGTCGGGGCCCTCAAGCTGGTGCTGGGCGAGCGCGCCGACAAATCGCTGATCCGCACCGGCGAGGATTCCTGCACGGTCGAGGCCGTCTTCGATCTTTCCGATGCCGGCGAAATCAACGCGGTGCTGGCGGAAGGAGGGCTGGATGCGTGCGACGACGGCTCGCTGATCGTCCGCCGGGTCATCGGCCAAAGCGCGAACCGCCAGTTCGTCAACGATTCGCCGGTCACGCTGAATTTGCTCAAGCGGCTCGGCGAGCATCTGGTCGATCTCCACGGCCCGCACGACCACCAGTCGCTGCTTTCCACGGATCGACAGCTCGCGATGCTGGACGCCTACGCCGGTAGCGACGCCGCGCTCGATGCCTACCGTGCCGCGTGGCGGTCGTGGCGCGACAAGGTGAACGAACTGGAGGACCTGAGGATGGCCGAGTCGGCGAGCAGCCAGGAACTCGACCTGCTGCGACATCAGGTGGGCGAGATCGATGCCGCCCAGCTCAAGCCCGACGAAGAAGATGACATCGCCGACCGCTACCGCCGTGCCAGCAACGCGACGCGCCTGGTCGAGCTTTCCGGTGCCGCCGCGGCCGCGCTGGGTGCGGATGAAGGCGGGGTGCTTTCCCATCTGGTGGAAGTCCAGCGGCTGGTGCGGGACCTGGAGAAGCTGGACCCGGGCATCCGCGAGCGGACGCAGGGGCTGGAGAACGCCGTGATGGAATTGCAGGAGCTCGAGCGATCGCTGGCCGACTACGCGGAGGACCTGGACATCGATCCCGCCGAAGCGCAGCGGCTGGAAGAGCGGGTGAATCTTTTCGAAACCTTGAAGCGCAAGTATGGCGGCGACCTCGCGGCGGTGCTGGCCCACCGGGATCGAGCGGCGGCGCGGCTGGATGCCGTGGAGAACCGCGGCGAGCGGCTGGAACAGCTCGGCGCCGAGGCCGCGGCGCTGCGCGAGGCGACCGACAAGGCGGGGCTTGCCCTCAGTGCCAAGCGCAAGAAGGCCGCGCCGAAGCTGGCGAAGGAGATCGCGGGACAGTTGAAGGACCTCGGCTTCAAGCAATCGTCGTTCGAAGTCCAGGTGCTGCCGGCCAAGGAGCCGGGCTCCGCGGGCATGGAGGCGATCGAGTTCCTTTTCGGTCCGAACCCGGGGGAGCCGCTGCAGCCGCTGCGGCAGATCGCCTCGAGCGGCGAAATCAGCCGGGTGATGCTGGCGGTGAAGAGCGCTCTCGCCGAGCAGGACGCGACGCCGCTGATGGTCTTCGACGAGATCGACGCCAACGTCGGGGGCGAGATCGCCCGGGCGGTCGGCAAGAAGATGGCGGGCCTCGGCTCACGGCACCAGGTGGTGGCGATCACCCACTTCCCGCAGGTCGCGGCGCTGGCGGCGCGGCACTACGTCGTGGAGAAGGAAGTCGCCGGCGGCCGGACGCGTTCGCGCTTGTTCCCGGTGAGCGGCGAAGGCCGGATCTCCGAGCTGGTCCGGATGCTCGGTGGCGGCGGCGAGTCGGCGCGGGCGATGGCGGCGAGCTTGCTCGCGGACTAAGCCGATCCATGAAACGAAAGCCCCGCAGCTTCAAGGCAGTGCCGCAGCCGGTGGATGTTCCCTCGGCGCAATTGGCGCGGGAGCTGGGCTTGCCGTGGAAGCAGGTCGGAATGCCGCGTTTGCTGGTGGGCCGGCGCGAGTGGATCGCGCTGCCGGAGTTCGGGGTCGGACCATTGCATGCGAAGACGGACAGCGGCGCGCGGACTTCCTCGCTGCACGCGGAGGAAATCCGCGTCTCGCCGGACGGGCAGAGTGTCCTTTTCGTCACCTGCGACCATTACGGCAGGAAGACCGAGTGCACGGCCCCGCTGGCCGGAACCGGGAAAGTCAGGAGCTCCACCGGGGTGGCGAAGAAGCGCTACTACATCGAGACCGATGCGGTCTTCGCCGGCGGCTTCACCTGCCGGATGCGGCTGACGCTGGCGAACCGCTCCGACATGCGCTGCCCGATGCTCCTCGGGCGGCGGGCGCTCGCCGGATTTTTTCTCATTGACCCGCAGGGCGACCATCTGATGGGTCCGCTGCGCGATCTTGAGTCGCAGCTTCCCGGCATCCGCCGTTTATGAAAATTCTCGTCCTCTCGCGCAATGCGAGCCTCTACAGCACCTCGGCGCTCGTGAACGCCGCCGAAGCCCGCGGCCATGAAGTCCGGGTCATCGACTACCTGCGGTGCTACATGAACATCACCGCGCACAACCCCAAGATCTTCATCGAAGGCGAGGAGCTCAAGGCCGACGCCGTGATCCCGCGGATCGGGGCCAGCCACACGTTCTATGGCAACGCCGTGGTGCGGCAGTTCGAGATGATGGGCGTCTTCACGGTGAACGACTCGGTGGCCATCGCCCGGTCCCGTGACAAGCTCCGCAGCATGCAGTTGCTGGCGCGCAAGGGCGTGGGGCTGCCGATCACCGGCTTCGCCCACTCCATCGATGCGACGAGCGAGCTGATCAAGATGTGCGGTGGAGCGCCGCTGGTGATCAAGTTGTTGGAAGGCACCCAGGGAGTCGGCGTGGTGCTGGCGGAGACCTCGAAGGCGGCCGAGTCGGTGATCGAGGCCTTCAAGGGGCTGCGTGCGGACATCCTGGTCCAGGAATTCATCAAGGAAGCCGAGGGCGCGGATATCCGCTGCGTGGTGGTGGACGGCAAGGTGGTCGCTTCGATGAAGCGGCAGGCGGCGGAGGGCGAGTTCCGCTCCAACCTGCATCGCGGCGGCACCGCGGAGAAGGTGAAGATCACGCCGGAAGAGCGCTCGGTGGCGATCCGTGCGGCGAAGATCATGGGACTCAATTTCGCGGGGGTCGATCTGCTCCGCTCCAACCACGGGCCCGTGGTGATGGAGGTGAACTCGTCGCCGGGCTTGGAAGGAATCGAGAAGTCCTCGGGCAAGCCGGTGGCCGACATGGTGATCGACTTCATCGAGAAGGCGGCGGTCAAGCGGCCGAAGCCGCCGAAGCCGACGGACAAGTGAGCGGGTCTGCCCGTCAGGCGCCGCCCACCGCGGCGACGATCGCACCGAAGACTTCCTCGGCGCAATTCACCGGCACCGGCGAGCCGAGGATCAGCGGCTTCTCCCCGTCGTCCACGATGTCGCGTCCGTGCGAGCCTTGGACGAGGGTGGCATCGAGCGGGATCACCTCTAACAGGCCGCGCAGGCCGAGCTTCTTCTTGAGCAGGAACTTGCCGATCTCCCACTTGGGATTGGAGATCTCCGGGTCGAGGAACAACTCGGCGGGGTCGTAGCCCGGCTTGCGGTGGATATCGACGCAGCGCGCGAAGTCCGGCGCTTTCGCGTCGTCGTCCCAGTAGTAGTACGTGAACCACGCGTCGGGTTCGGAGACGACCACGAAATCGCCGCTGCGGTCGCCGTCGATCGATTCGCGGACTTCGGCCACGCCGTCGATGGCTTCGAGGAACTCGCGGAGTTCCGCGGTCGGGCCGTGCTTCGCGTAAACGTGGGCGATCTGGTGATCGGCCACCGCGAAGACCTCGCAGCCACCGGCGTCGAGCGTCTCGCGGCCGAGCTCGTCTTTGACCTGCAGCCAGCCTTTCTTGCGGAACAGGCGGTTGAGATGGATCGGCCGGGTGACCTTGGAGATGCCGTATTCGGAAACGACCATCACCTTGATGCCGCGGGATTCGAGGAAGGCCATCAACTCGCCGGCGACCTTGTCGATGGCTTCCAGTTCCGGTGCGATTTCCAGCGCGCCGGGGCCGAACTTTTGCAGGCAGTAGTCGAGGTGCGGCAGGTAAACGAAGCTGAGGGTCGGCGTTTCGCGCTCTTCGGTCCACTTCGCGGCGTTCGCGATCCAGTCCGAGCAGGCGATGCCCGCGCCGGGGCCCCAGAAGGACGGGAAAGGGAAGGGGCCGAGGAAGGCCTTCACCTTTTCACGCAAGTCCATCGGCTGGGTGTGGATGTCGAAGACCTTGCGCCCGTCGGCCGGGTAGAGCGGCCGGGGGGTCATCGTGAGGTCGGCGGTGGAATACATGTTGTACCACCAGAAGAGCTGGGCGCAGGTGAAGCCGGGATGGAGGCGGCGCAGGTGGTCCCAGATCTTTTCGCCGCGCACGAGGTGGTTGCTCTGCTTCCAGAAGCGGACTTCCGCGCTTTCGCGGTCGTACCAGCCGTTGGCGACGATCCCGTGCTCGCGCGGCGGCTTGCCGGTCAGCATCGACGACTGCGCTGTGCAGGTCACCGCGGGAAAGGCCGGCGGAAAGGACTGCATGCCGTGTTTCTGGGCGAACGCCGTCAGCCGCGGGGTCGAAGGACCGAGCAGGGAAGGGGAAAGCCCGACCACGTTGATGACCGCCACGCGTTGCATGGGCAGAGCTTTCCAGCGGAGGCGGCGGCTGGCAATCCCGGGGATGATCGGTGAAGGATGCCGGACGACGCGGTCGTTAGATCGTTTTGCCATGCGCGCCTTTTCCATTCTCGCCTTCACGCTCGTCCCCGCCTTCGCCGATCCGGCCCCGGAGACCGGGAAATGGCAGCCCATGTTCCGCGGAGTGGAGCACCGCTTGAATGTGACTGCGGAGCCGCGTCCCATGAGGGTCCATCAGGTGCGGATCGACACCCGGGCGGAGGGGATCTCGTTCTTCACCACTCCGGCCAATGGCGACGCGCCGGGAGAAGTGACCGGCCGGCGGACGGCGACTTTTCTCAAGGAGTTCGGGCTCGAAGTGGCGGTCAATGGCACCGGCTTCAAGCCGATCACATCTGAGGGCAAGCCGGTCGACGTGTTGGGGCTCTCGGTTTCCGACGGGACGGTGGTGAGCGAGGCCGATCTGAAGAGCGGCAATCCGGTGTTCCTCGTGACCGCGAACCATCAGGCGCGGATCCTCAGGGCGCCCTTCCGGAAAGAGGATTGGGCCGACGCGGACGACGCGCTTCAAGGCTGGTACGGGGCGAACGGGATGCTGGTCGATGACGGGGAGATCGTGACCACCACCCGCGATGTCCATCCCCGGACGGCGGTCGGGGTTTCGAAGGACGGGCGGCAGGTCCATCTGGTGGTCGTCGATGGCCGGCAGAAGGGCTTCAGCGAAGGCATCACGCTGGTCGAACTCGCCGCGTGGATGAAGCGGCTCGGTTGCTGGGACGCGATCAATCTCGACGGAGGCGGGTCCTCGACGCTCGTGGTGAAGAGGCCGGATGGTAAGCCGCGGATCGTGAACTCGATCCCCGGCGGGGTGCAGCGGAGCGTGGCGAACCATCTGGGCGTCCACGCGGACCCATTGCCGGCTTCGGAATGAGCCAAGCGGTGCCACGGTGGAGAGGGGATACTCGGTTTTCCTGCGCTTTGCTGCCGTGGTGTCCATCGATTTGCGGCATGGGGCACCCGAAGCTTTCATTTCGTGCCAAAGAGGGCATCCTCCCCGCGACATGAAGCTTTTCGGCACCGACGGCATTCGCGGCAGAGCGAACGAATTCCCGATCACCCCCGAAGTGGCCCTCCGCGCCGGCAAGGCGGTGGCCCAGGTCCTGCGCTCTTCCGGCCACAACCGCAACCGCGTGGTCATCGGCAAGGACACCCGGATTTCCGGCTACATGCTCGAAACCGCCCTGACCGCCGGCCTGGTCTCGATGGGCATGGACGTGCTGCTCCCCGGGCCGCTGCCGACGCCCGCGATCGCCCACCTCACCAAGTCGATGGGCGCCGCGGCGGGCATCATGCTCACCGCCTCCCACAATCCTTACGAGGACAACGGGCTGAAGATCTTCGGGCCCGACGGCTACAAGTTGTCCGACGCGCTGGAGGAAATCATCGAGCGCCACATCCTCGGCGACGAGCCCGAGCCGCGCGCGATGTCGCCGGAGAAGATCGGCAAGGCCTACCGCATCGACGATGCCCGCGGCCGCTACATCGAGTTCGCCAAGCATACCGCCGACAACATCTCGCTGCACGGCCTGAAGATCGTCGTCGATTGCGGCCACGGCGCGGCCTACTTCATCGCCCCGCTGATCTTCAAGGAACTCGGAGCGGAAGTCATCAAGCACGGCTGCGAGCCCGACGGCATCAACATCAACGACAAATGCGGCGCGCTTTACCCGGAGACCGCCGGCGAACTGGTCCGCCAGCACGGCGCCGACCTCGGCATCTCCTTCGACGGCGATGCCGACCGCGTGATCTTCACCGACGCCACCGGCACCCCGGTTTCCGGCGACCGCATCCTCGCCCTCGCCGCGCTTTCTCTTCACGAGCAGGGAAAACTCCGCGGCAAGCGGATGGCCTGCACCGTGATGAGCAACCTCGGCCTGCACGAGGCAATGCGGAAGGCGGGGATCGAGGTCCTCACCACGCCGGTCGGCGACCGCAACGTCATCGAGGCCCTGCGCGAGAAGGGCGGCTCCTTCGGTGGTGAGAATTCCGGCCACCTGATCTTCGCCGACCACGCCACCACCGGCGACGGCATCCTCAGCGCGCTCCAGGTGCTGCGCGTGATGAAGGAAAAGAAGGCCACCCTCGCCGAGCTCGCCGCCTGCATGCGCGAGTTCCCGCAGGAACTGGTCAACCTCAAGGTTGCCGCCAAGCCGCCGTTGATCGAACTCGCCGGCCTCCAGAAGCTCATGAAGGAAGCCGACGCGGCCTTCGGCGACGCCGGCCGCCAGCTAATCCGCTACTCCGGGACCGAGAACAAGATCCGCATCCTCGTCGAACACCGGGATGCCGACATGGTGGATGAGTGGATCGGGAAGTTCACGCAGGCCGTGAAGGAGGATATCGGGGTGCCTGCGTGAGGAAGGCTGTTTTTGTAACAACGAAATGGGCGAAATAGACGAAATGGGAGAGCCAATGGCATGTGGAGTTTTGTTCTCCTGCCTTTCAGATTTCGCGTCGTTTCGATTCTTTCGTTGTTCGAATCACTTCTAAAGCAAGCCGCCATGCCTCTCTTCACCACCCGCGCCATCGAGGACTTTCCAATCGGGAACATCCTCCTCCGCGACCACCACGCCGCACTCACGGTCGGGGGACTGCAGATTCATTCTCATGCCTGGGTGACTCCGGAAGACCTGGCCCGGCTTTCGCCGGTTGCCCACCGCACCCTCGTCGATGCGGTCAGCAGGCCGCTGGCGTGGCTGGGTGATGCGCCGGATCCCGACAACGCGCTGTTTGCCACGTCGTCCTTCCTCATCGTCCACCCGTGGGACTTCCTGCGGGCGAATGAGCTCCACGTCGGCGCGCTCAGCGAACCGAAGATCGAAGGCGAGATCCACCCGAACGCCGTGATCGAAGGCATCGTCCACCTTGGACCCGGCTCGCGGATTTTGCCGGGGGTTTACATCGAGGGCAACGCGATCATCGGCGCGAACTGCAAGATCGGGCCGAACTGCTATCTCCGCGGCTCGACGTCCATCGGCGACAAATGCCACGTCGGCAACGCGGTCGAGATCAAGAACTCGATCCTCCTTTCCGGCACCAACGTCGGCCACCTCAGCTACGTCGGGGATTCCGTGCTCGGCGAGAGAGTGAATTTCGGTGCCGGCACCGTGACCTCGAACCTCCGCCACGACGGCAAGAACCATCTCAGCGTGGTCGATGGCATGCTCGTCGATACGGGCCGCCGCAAGTTCGGCTGCATCGTCGGCGACGGCGTCCACACCGGTATCAACACTTCGATCTACCCGGGAAGAAAGCTGTGGCCGGGAACCAGCACCCGTCCGGGCGAGATCGTGCAACGCGACGTGACTTGAATGACTCGTCGTGCGATCCAAGCAGTCGATTGGAGTGTCGCGCTCCATGCGCGACATGATCGCGGGTTGTCGCTTTGCAAGCGACATTCCGGGTCGGCGCGGACGGCATGGATGCCGCCCGTCCACCGCCATGTCGCCTGCAAGGCGACACTCCATTCCAGGCAAGCCATGCCCCTTGGTCCTCCCAATCTCCCAATCTCCCAATCTCCCAATCTCCCAATCTCCCAATCTCCCAATCTCTAAACAATGTGCGGCATCGTCGGATACATCGGTAAAGCCTCCGCTCCCAGCGTTCTCATCAGCGGCCTGCGCCGGCTCGAATACCGCGGCTACGATTCCGCGGGCATGGCCATTCTTGAAGACGGCTCCATCGTCGTCAGCAAGGCCCCCGGGAAAGTCTCCGCGCTCAACGACAAGGCCCATGCCGATTGGCCGGCGGAGCGCTTCGTGAAATCCTCCACCGGCATTGCCCACACCCGCTGGGCCACCCACGGGCCGCCGACCGAGGTCAATGCGCACCCCCACCTCGACGAGTCCGGCGACATCGCTCTGGTTCACAACGGCATCATCGAGAACTACCGCTCGCTGCGCACCCGGATGGAGGCCAAGGGCCACCATTTCTACTCCGAGACCGACACCGAGGTGCTCGCCCATCTCATCGGCGACCGCTATCAAGGCGATCTCTTCCAAGCCGTCTGCGACGCGCTGAGCCAGGTCGAAGGAACCTTTGGCATCGCTGTCATTTCCGCCAAGGAGCCGGGCAAGATCATCACCGCCCGCCGCGGCAGTCCGATCGTCATCGGCGTCGGGGAAGGCGAAACCATCGTCGCGTCGGACGCCTCGGCGATTATCGCCCACACCCGGCAGGTGATCTATCTCGAGGACAACGACATCGCCGTGGTCACTGCCGACCACGTCGACATCCGCGACCTCCATCAGATCCCGGTGGCCCGCGAGGTCAGCGAGCTCGGCTTCGATGCCGCCGCGGCGGAGAAGGGTGGCTTCGCCCACTTCATGCTCAAGGAAATCCACGAGCAGCCCGACTCCCTGCGAAACGCGATCCGCGGCAGGCTCGATTTCAATCTCGGCTCCTCCGTGCTGTCCGGCATGGGCACTTCCCAGCGCGATCTGGCGGAAATCCAGCGCGTCGTGTTCGTCGGCTGCGGCACCTCGCTGCATGCCGGGCTGGTCGGTGAATACGCCATCGAGGACATGGCCGACCTTCACGCCGAGGTCCAGCAGGCGGCGGAGTTCCGCTACCGGAATCCGATCATCGGCAGCCGCGACCTGGTTGTCGCGATCTCACAGTCCGGCGAAACCGCCGACACGCTGGCGGCTGTTCGGGAAGCGAACCAGAAGGGTGCCTTCGTGATGGGCCTGTGCAACGTCGTCGGCTCGACCATCGCCCGCGAAACCGGCCGCGGTGTCTATCTTCACGCCGGACCGGAGATTTCCGTCGCCTCCACGAAGGCCTTCACCTGCCAGGTCGCCGTCATGCTGATGATGGCGCTCAAGCTCGGCCGCGGCCGCCGTTTCTCCCGGGACGAGGGGATGAAGTTCGCCCGCGCGATCGAGTCGATCCCGGAGCTGGTGCAGAAGGTGATCGAGCGCAGCGATAGCATCGCCGCCATCGCGGCGAAGTATGCGAACGACGAGCACGCCTTCTTCATCGGCCGCGGCCCGCTTTATCCGGTGGCCCTCGAAGGCGCGCTCAAACTCAAGGAGATCTCGTACATCCACGCCGAGGGCTACCATGCGGCGGAACTCAAGCACGGGCCCATCGCCTTGCTGCAGGAAGGCACGCCGGTCATCGCGCTGGCCAACGACATACCCGGCAAGGACAAGACCCTCGGCAACGTCGAGGAATGCCGGGCCCGCGGGGCGAGGATTCTGGGCATCGTCACCGAAGGCGACCACGAGGCGATGGAAGCGATGGACGACGTCATCGAGATTCCCGCCTGCCATCCGCTGGTCAGCACCATCCCGACGGTCGTTGCGCTGCAATTGCTCGCCTACCACATCGCCAACGCACGGGGCTGCGAGATCGACCAGCCGCGGAACTTGGCGAAGAGCGTGACGGTGGAGTGAGTTCTACCGCAACGTGGCGGAAGGGCTGCGCCCTTCCGGCAGGGTGCGCTCCGGCAGAGCTTGCCGCCTCCGAACATTCTTCAGATCTCCCCTAACGGAACGAGGCAGTCGTTCCGCTACGGGCCGGTCAGTCCGCTTCGGCGTCTTTCTTCTCCTGGCAGTCGATGCACAGCGACACCGACGGCTTCGCTTCAAGGCGGGCCAGCGGGATTTCGCCGCCGCAGCCGGTGCACTGGCCGTAGGTGCCGGCATCGAGCCTGCGGAGCGCGAAGTCGATCTTCCCGACCAGATGCCGCTCGTCCTCCTCGAGCTGGTCTTCCACCTCGCTGCGGGTGATCAGCGTGGCGAGTTCCTCCGGGTCGCGCAGCACATCGCCTTCGGTAGTTTCCCCGCCGGACCAGCCGGAAACGATCTCTTCGCGCTGTTCGAGAAGCCGGCGGCGGAAGTCTTCGATTTGTTTCGGATCCATGAGGGCAACGATCGTCGTGCCGGTCCGGCTCCGCATCTTGTATCTTGCGAATTGCCACGCGCCGTTTCTTTCCGGCTGCTTGAAGCCGGGTGGCTCAATCGTCGCCGAACAGGTCGACCGCCAGCCGGCGGACGGTTTCGGCACCGACGACGAAGGCGTGGGGATCCAGATCGACGCGGCCGTAGAAGATCCGGTTGTCCGGCCGGTCGCTGGCGGGAGCGAGTTGAAGCGTGCGGGTCGCCAGGCCGGCGGATTCGCCGCGGGCGTCGAATCTTTCGTAGATCAGCCGGAAGCTCAAGGCGGGACGGGCGAGGGCCTTTCGGGCCGCCTCGTCATCCGGCCCCAGCCACGTTTCGCCGTCGAGGTTGACCAGCAGTTCAAGCAGGCGGCTGGCACGGTCGGTGGCGAGTTCGCTGCTGCGGTCGATGCCGTTCTCGCGGGCTTCCCACGAGTCGGCGACCATGTTGTATTTCAATTCGAGGTCGGGCCGTCCTTCCATGGTCCGGCTGAAGTTTTTGAAATCGACCGTCGGGATCGACCAGACGGACGGCTGCCGCCACTGCCAGGGATGCACGGCGATCTCCCGGATGAACGCGTCGTCGAGCTTCACCACGGTGGGGATGCCCACGCGCATGGCATGCCAGGTGCCGTCACGGGACTGGCCGAAGATGAGTTCGAGGCGGTCCGTGCCGAAGGACACGAACGCGAGCTTGAGGGCAGGCCGGTCGAGACCGTAAGGCGCGAGGTTCACGGCGGCGTCGGTGACGAAGCCGGCGACCTTGGTCTGGGTCAACGCCTTGAGCAGGCGGAACAGGGTGAGCTCGTTGAGCGGCTCCATCCGGTTGCCGTTGCGGTATTGCCATGCTTGTCCCTTCTCGCGGGCAAGGAAGATCTCGGGGCTGGTCGAAGGGGAGATGAGGATGCCCTGCAGCGACTCGACGTCGATGTTGGTCAGCATCGGGTTGCGCAGTTCGTTGACGGTGTCCGGCAGGCCCGCGAGCGAGACCATCCCGTCGTCGGGGGCGGGAGCCGGGGTTTCCGCGTCGGCCGCTTCCTCATCGGTCGAAGGCGCGGGCGCGATCGGTCTGAGCGGCAATTCGAACACCGTGTTCGGCCGGTTGCCGATCGTCGCGAAGACGGTGGGCGACTCCGGGGTGGCGGGCGGGAAGATTTCGAGGATGACTTCCTCCGCTTCGCCGAAGTGCTTCACGGCGATGCGTTGCCGGCCCGCGGCCTCGTCGGCGGGCAGGGTGACCTCGGAGCGGTCGCTCACCTTGAGGGCGCGCAGCTTGAAGAGGTCCTCGATCAGTTTTTTCACCGCGGCCGGATCGGTCCGCAGCTCGAGCGGCTTGGTGATCCGCCACGGGCTTTTGCCGTCGTTGCGGGAGAGCAGGAGCTCGCCCTCGCCGCCCTGGATCCGGACGGACTGGAGCAGGAGCGGATTGAAGAGGAAGGGGTGGTGGTCCCGGAGGTGGCGCAGCCCGTCCTTGAAGAGCGGGTGGATGTCGCCGGTGCAGGCGTAGGTGAAGCCCTTCCGTCCCTCGTCGTGGGGCTGGATGAAGACGGTCGCATCCTCCACGCCGGTCTCCGGGTCGCGGTGGATCCATTGCGTGCGGCGGCCGAGGAAGTAGCGGGCGAGCACGCCGCCCTGCCGGTCTTCGATGCTCACGCCGATGATGCCTTCGGTGAGGCCGGCCTTGGCGGTATCGATTTTTCCTTCGGGGATGATGTCCACGACCCGGGTGCCGAGGGTGAACTGGAGGATCAGGTCGGCCGCGCGGGGGTCCATGCGGTCATCCCAGGGTTTGACCATGCGCCAGGTGCCTTTTTCAAAGACGCACTCGGCCTTCACCCCGTTGCCGGAAAGGCGGATGCGGTGGATGTCCTTGGTCTCGAAGCGGTAGAGGTTCTGGCCGATGCCGGTGGCCGGCGGTCCGAAGAGCTGTTGCAGGCTGCCCTCCGAAAGGCGGATCGCGGCGGTGAGGCAGAAGCCGACCGTGGCGATGAGGAGAAGCAGCGTGAAGGGGATCGAGCGCATGGCTTGGAGACTCAGGCGCGGCGCGAGGACCAGACGAGCGCGCCGATCGCGATGGCGAAGGCGGGCAGGAAGAACAGGTTCACGCGGTTGATGAACGAGAGCTGCGAATCGAGCAGCGGCAGCTTGTAGGTGCCCAGCGTGCGGGGACCGGAACCGGCGAGCTGCTCGCGTCCAATCAGCCAGTTGAGGCTGCTGGCAAGGAAGTCGCGGTTGATGTCCGAGTAGTGTTTCGGGTCGAGGAAGTCGGAGTTGGCGATCACGACCATGCGGGAAATCTCCTCGCCGATGTCGTCACGGGTGGCGGCACCGCGGATCACCGCGCCGGCAAGCGGGAGGCCGAGGAAGGTCTTCTTGTCGTCGGAAAGGCGGCCGTGCTTGTCCTCGCGCGGGTCGAATTCCTGCTTGTCGGCGGAGAAGCGGGTTTCGCCCCAGAAATCCGGCTCGGCGGCGACGAGGGTGTAGGGGAAGATCCGGCGGTCGATCAGGTCCTCGTTGTCGCTGACCCGGACCTCCAGGCTGGTGGTCGAGCCTTCGAAGGTGACGACTTTCCCCCAGAAGTCGCGGGTGAATTCCATGCCGGACTCGAACTTGCCGCGGACGGCGGTGACGACCTGTTCGCCTTTCCGGGTGATGACGCGGTCCTTGCCGGGGGTGATGCCGAGATTGCGCAGAAAGGCGCGAAGGCGGGGCGGGGTTTCGGAAGAGCCGAGGGTCACCAGCAGCGCCGAGCGCGGGCGGTTCCAGTATTCGGTGAGCACTTCGAGCTCCGCCGGGGTGAAATCATAGACCGGCTTGAGGATGGCGACGGCCGCGGCGTCGTCGGGAATCCGCTCGAGGGCGGAGATGCGGACCGGCAGGGTGAGGGCGTTCTGGGTGAGCAGCGTGCCTTCGAAATTGGCGAGGGGGGATCCCGCGGCTTCGGCGGGGAAGCCGCTCTTGTCGGCGAGGAAGTAGACCTGGCGCGGCTTGCCTTCGATCGCCGCGACGAGCCCGGTGGTCAGGGCGTCTTCACCCAGGAAACCGGCCACCTTTCGCTTGCCCTCGGCATCGATCTCGAAGCGGGCCATCGTTTCCGCCTCGACGAAGCGGATGTGCGGGCTGCCGGGGGCGCTGCCGGTCGCGGCGGCGGCCGCCTGTTTCTCCTCCGCGGTCCGGGCGTCGATGATCGCGAGGTCGGTGGTGAACATCGACTTGTTGAAGGCACCGCGGAAGATCTTGCCGTATTCGTCGGCGATCTGCTGGGTGCGGTCCGGCGAGCGCACGGGGTCGAGCAGCTCGAGGCGCACCTTGCCGTTGGAAAGGCGCATGTATTCCTCCGCCAGCACGCGGACCTTCTCGTACATCGGGTTGACGCGGCGGAAGGCGACCAGCAGGCGGACCGGCTCCGCGCGGTCGCGGATGGCCGGCGATTCCAGGTAGCGCCGGGTGGCGGGGGACAGGGTGTAGGCGGCGTCCTCGCTGAGGTCCTTCGTGGCGTAATGCTGGGAGCCGAGGTAGTTCGCGGCGAGGAACAGGAACGTGAAGCAGGCGACCTGCAGCAGCGACAGCGCGCCGGTGCCGAAGCGGCGCACCGGCCGGTGCTGGGTCTGCGGGGGGCTTTCGGGCTCTTGGGTCATGGGTTCAGCGGCGCCAGCGGCGGTAGTCGACGATCTGATAGGTGATGAAGAGCACGAACACCGTCACGCTCAGGTAATACACCGCCGGCCGGGTATCGAGCAGGCCGCGGGTGAAATAGTGCAGGTGCTCCTGGCTGGAGATGTAGTGGAACATCGGGGCCGCCCGGAAGTTCTCGCCCCAGATCACCGTCACGTAGCCGAGGAAATACTGGATCACCAGCAGGCCGATGGTCAGCAAGCCGGCGACGATCTGGCTGGAGGTGAGGGCGGAGGCAAGGCAACCGACGGCGGTGAAGGCCGCCCCCATCAGGAAAAGGATCGCGTAGGCACCGGCCATCGCACCGGGCGAGTAGGCGGGCGGGATGTCGGTGACCCATTCATACATCCGGAACTGGATGAAGCTTGGGATCCACAGCAGGGTGTAGAAGGCCATCGCCGCGCCGTATTTCGACAGGACGACCTGCCAGGTCCGGACCGGTGCGGTGAGCAGTCCTTCCAGGGTCCCGCTGCGCTCTTCCTCGGCGAAAAGCCGCATGGTGATGAGCGGGAAAATGAAGAGGAACCAGAACCAGAAGAGGGTCGTGTTGTAGACCGAATAGACCAGGCTGTCCTGGCTGGGCGAATCGCGGAAACCCTTCATCGCGGTCGAGAGGGCGGCCCCCTGCATGACGATCACGAAGGCGAAAACCACCCAGCCGAAGAGGTTGAAAAAATACCCCTTCAGCTCTTTGCGGAGCATGATGAACAAAAGTCGCATGAGTCGGTGCGGTCCCTCGCGGGGCCGCTTGTGTAGGGAAAGAGCATCGGGCCGGAAACACCAAAATCCGGCCGCTGCTGCGGCGGCGGCCTTTTGACACTTGGCATGCCCGGGCCGGGGCTCTCCAATCGCCCGGTGATCCGTGTTTGTCACGTCCTCGCCAGCGTCGGCGAAAAGGGCGGTTTGGAAAAAAACGTCATCGAGCTCGCCAACCGGCAGGCCTCGCTCGGGCATGCGGTGAGCGTGGTCGCGGACGAGTCGATGCGGCCGCACTTCGATCCCGCGGTGGAATTCCTGGCCCATCCGATGGGCGGCGGACGGCTCAATCCTTTCAATCTCCGGGCGCTCCGGGACCGTATCCTGTCCACCCGGCCGCAGGTCGTCCACGCCCATGCCAACAAGGCCGGCGCTATGGTGCGCTCCCTGCGACGCTGGCTGCCGGGGATCAAACGGGTCGCCACCGTCCAGAACATCAAGCGCAGCGCCCGGCCGTTCCGGGATTACGACGCGGTGATCACGGCATCGGCCCAGGTCCGCGATTCGCTGGGGGGGATCCCGGCGACGGTGATCTGGAACTCGATCGCCCCGCCGCCGCCGGGCACCCGCGAGGCGGCGCTGGCGACGGCTCCGCCCTTTCTCGGCGGGCCGGAGCCGGTGTTCTGCACGGTCGGCCGGCTGGTCCCGGCGAAGGGCATGGATCTCCTGTTGGAAGCGATGGCGCAGGTGCCGGGCTTCAAGCTGTGGCTGGTCGGCGAGGGCTTGCAGCGGCCGCAGTTGGAAGAAATCCTCGATCGCCAGGAACTCCGCGGACGCGTCTGGATGGCCGGCCACCGCGACGATGCGGTGGGCCTGATGGGCTGCGCGGACCTGTTCATCGTGGCGTCGCGCAACGAAGGCGGGCCCTACACCCTGGCCGAGGCGCTGCACATGAAGGTGCCGAGCATTTCCACCCGGGTCGGCTTCGCGCCGGAGTTCCTGCCGGCGGAGGCGCTGATGGAGACGCACTCGGTGCCGGAGCTGGTCCGCGGCTTGAAATTCGCGCTCGGCGACCTGGAAGGGCTGCGGGAAAGGCTCCGGCCGTCCTTCGATCTGGTGGCGAACGAAGTGACGCTCGACGCCATGACGGCGAAGGTGCTCGGGGTTTACGGCAAGGTCCTGTCCTCCTGAGCCGCTGCCACGGATCAAGAACTGCCGCTGTTCGCCGCTCGCCGCCAGACCAGGCCGGTCAGCCAGAAGGCGAAGGCGGCGAGGCGGAAGTCGCCGCAGGTGCCGGACATCGTGGCGCGGCGGGTGAAAGGGTGGGCCGGGGCGATCACGCATTGCCGGCCGCCGGTTTCCACGACCATGGTCCGCCCGAACGGGGATGCGGCATGAAGGGTGGCCTGGACGCCGGCGCCGGCGATTTCGAAGGTCCGGGTGAAGGCGGAGGTCTTCCTTGCGGTGAAAAGAGTCGCTTCATCGGACTCCATCCGCCAGCTCCCGCTGAACGGGCCGTCCTTTTCGATCCGGTATTCCCGGCCATCGAGCCACAAGCGGCCCTGCTCGCTCATCCAGTTGAAGACGATCCTGGCCTCGTGGCCATCGCCGCGCAGGACGTAATCCCAGGAGCAGATCCCGGCGGGGAGGCATTCGATCATGGTGCCGGGAGATCGGTGTGGTGGCCGCTCAGGGCTGCAGCACCACGCCGGCTTCCTCCAGCGCCAGTGCGGCCGCGCCGACCATGCCGGCCTCGTTGCCGAAGCGGGCGGGGAGGATCATCAGGTGCTCCTTGAAGGGCGCGGAAAGCTGCGCGTAGAGGTGGGCGGTCAGGGGATTGAAGAGGATGTCTCCCGCTTTCGCCACACCGCCGCCGATGATCACCGCCTGGGGATTGAGCAGCCAGCAGCAGTTCATGATCGCGGTGGCCAGCTTCGCGGCCACCTGGTCCCAGATCCCGAGGGCGATCTCGTCGCCGAGCAGCGCGGCTTTCGCGAGCGCCGCGGGGCTGCAGTCGCCCAGATGGCGCTCGATCCCCGCCTTGAGGTAAGTCTCGCGGGCGTCCGCGGCGATCTCGTTGTTGCCCACATAGTCCTCGAGGGCCCCGAGGTTGCCGTAGGCCCCGCGGCGGCCTTGCCAGTCGATCGACATCTGGCCGATTTCGCCGGCTCCGAACTGGGCACCCCGCACCATCTTGCCGTTTGCCACGACGCCGCCTCCGACGCCGGTGCCCAGCGTCAGCGCGACCAGATGCTGCAAACCCCGGCCCGCCCCTCGTTTCCATTCGGCGTAGGCCATGCAGTTCGCGTCGTTCTCGACCACCACGGGCAGGCCGGTGGCCTCGGAGAGCTTCTTCTTCAGCGGGATGGCCACCCAGCCCGGGACGTTGGTGAGGTTGTGGACGATGCCTTTTTCGAAATGCACGAAGCCCGGGACTCCGACGCCGATGGCCTCGATCCGCGGATGGCGGTCGCGCAGGTCGCCGATCACCCGCAGCATCGCTTCGATCAATGCGTCGGGGCCGTCGAAATCCGGCGTCGAGATGGGCGGCGCCTGGTCGATAATGTTGCTGCGGTAGAGGACTCCGAATTTCACGGAGGTGCCGCCGAAATCGACACCGATGGCGAGAGGGGTTTCAGACATAAACGGGTGACTACGTTGTATCCACTACGGCCCGGCTTGGCACGTACTTTTAGAGAAGATTCCTGACAGCGGCGAGGCGGAGGCCCTCCAAGGTGAGATCGGGATCCACCGCGACGATTTCCGGCAAACCGCGGGCGATCAGGGCGGCATCGCCGCCGGTGGCCACGATCGCGGGATCTCCGGTCATCTCGGCCCGGAGGCGTGCGATGATTTCACGGACCAGCCCGCGATAGCCGAACACGGCCCCGGCCTGCATGGCCTCCACCGTCGATTTGCCGATGGCGGCGCGCGGCTCTTCCAGCTCGATCTTCGGCAGCAGGGCGGTTCGCCGGCCGAGGTAATCCTGCATCGCACCTAGTCCCGGGGCGATCACCCCGCCGCAATAGGCCGGGCCGGCCGCCACGACGTCGAAGGTCACGGCGGTCCCGAAATCGATGACAATGGCGGGCGCGCCGTGCCGCGAGGCCACCCCGATGGCATTGGCCAGCCGGTCCGCTCCGATTTGTCCCGGCTCGGGGTAGTCGATCACCAGTCCGGTGTCGCTGCGGTGGGAAAGGGAGTGGACCGGACCTCGCCGGATCAGGTGGTCGTGCAGGATCCGGGCCTTCTCCGGGACCACGGAGCAGAGGAGGGTGCCATCGAACTCGAAGCCTTCCAGGGATCCCGCCAGGGCCGCGTCCGAGATCTCCGCAGTCGGGAGCCAGCCGCGCCGCGACAGCAGTCCGCCGGCGTCCGCCAGGGCGAACTTGGTGCGGGTGTTCGAATTGTCGACGAGAAGCCAGGCCATCGTTTGCTACCAGTTGCGGGTGGTGAAGAAACGCACGCCGTCTTCCTTGATTTCGGGGAGCCCGTTCCCGGTGCGGATGCTGAGGACGCCGTCGTTGATGGTCAGGTCGAGCGGTCCCGCGAGATCCTTTTCCTCGAGCCAGAAGCGCAAACCGAGCGCCCGCACCGGTTCGCCCTCGTCGCCTTCCAGCGTGGTGTCCGCCGGTTCCAGTTCGCGGCCGTCGGCGAGGCGGAGGAAGACCGGCTTGGAAAGATCGTGATCCGCCTCCCCGGACTTCTTCAGATAGAGATCGAGCCAGACGTGCGAGTGATCCCGCTTCAGCGAGGAATGCACGATGCGGAAGCGCGCCCCGGGGGCGCTGGACCATTCATAGGGGCGGAACCACTGCCATCCCGCGAAGACCAGCGAGATCGCCAGCAAGATGAGCAGGAGGGTGGTGCGGCGCGTCACGGGCGCAGCCATAATCGCTCGCCGCCGTCCGGCAAACGCAAAACGGGCGGACCGTTGCCGGCCCGCCCGTTGGAATCGGTATTTCTCCGCGAGGATCAGTGCTCGTAGCCCGCTTCGCCGTGGTCGGCAAGGTCGAGGCCGGTCGATTCGTCCTCGGGGGTCGGACGGAGGCCGATGACCGCCTTGACGATGTAGGCGATGATGGCGGTGGCAACCACGCTCCAGACGATGGTCAGGCCGACAGCCTTGAGTTGTTCCATGAGCAGGCCTTCCTTGAGGGGGCCCACGACGGAGTTGACCTTCTCGTCGGCAAAGATGCCGGTGAGGATCGCGCCGAGGGTTCCACCCACGCCGTGGATGCCGAAGGTGTCGAGGGCGTCGTCGAAGCCCAGCATCTTCTTGAGGTAGGTGACCGCGAGGAAGGGGACCACGCCGGCGATGACGCCCATGATCACCGAGGAGGTGGCGGAGACGAACCCGGCGCCCGGGGTGATCACCACCAGGCCGGCGACGATGCCGGAACAGAAACCGAGGACGCTCGGCTTGCCTTTGGCGATCCATTCGACCGCGGCCCAGGCCATGCCCGCGGTGGCGGCGGCGAGGGTGGTGGTGACGAAGGCGTTGGAAGCGATCGCGTCGGCACCGAGGGCGGAACCGGCGTTGAAGCCATACCAGCCGACCCAGAGCATGCCGGTGCCGACCATGCAAAGCACCATGCTGTGCGGAGCCATCTGCTCCTTGCCGAAGCCGAGCCGCTTGCCAAGGATCATGCAGAGCACAAGCGCGCTCCAGCCGGAGGTCATGTGAACCACGGTGCCGCCGGCGAAGTCGATCGCCTTGATGCCTGCATTCGGGTTCAGCGGACCGCACATGTAGCCGACGGTGGACCACACCATGTGGGCGAAGGGGAAGTAGACCGCGAACATCCAGAGGAGCACGAAGGCCATCACGGCCGAGAATTTCATGCGCTCGGCGATGGCGCCGACGATCAGCGCGGGGGTGATGATGGCGAAGGTGAGCTGGAACATCGACCACATGCTATCGGAGATCCAGTAGTAGCCTGCACCCACGGCACCCGGCTCGACCCCCTTGAACATCGCGTTGCTGAAGTCGCCGAAGAAGGCGCTCTTGGCATCGACGCCGAACGAAAGGGAGTAGCCGCACAGCCACCAGAGCGGTGTCACCATGCAGGCGATGCCAAGGCACTGGGCGAGAACCGAAAGAACGTTCTTCTTCCGGACCAAGCCGCCGTAGAACAGAGCCAGTCCCGGAAGGGTCATGAAGAGGACCAGCGCGGAACTGACCATCTGCCATGCGTTGTGACCGGGGCCCGGGCCCGCGACCAGCGACGCGGCGCCGCTTGCCTTCTCGGGGCGGGCCACGTTGTTCACGTAGGCTTCGAGATCGGCCAGACGCTCATCAACCGTCGGAGTCGGCGCTGCCGCTTCCTCGGCGGGAGCAGGCGCCGCGGCTTCTTCCGTCGCGGCCGGTGGCGGGGTGGCTTCCTCCTGCGCATGGGCACTCGGTGCCAGTGGCAGGACCATCATTGCTACGGCTGCAAACGCACAAGCGCCGCGGGCCAATCGTGTTTTCAGGCTCATTTCGACTCGGTTTCGGATGGATTGTGCCGCCGGTCATGACCGATCCGGGCGGCAAAAGAGGCAAAAGCAGCGACCGTGCCATCGATCTCCAAATCTGAATTTCCCTTGGAATGGGCAAGGTTCCCGCAGCCTGCCGGTGTTTCCCGAGCCCTGGTCGGAGGTGCTTCGGGCCACCTCCCCTGAGCCGTGGAGCAGAATCGCGATCATCACGCGGGTCTTCCTGCAATTGACGGTCCGCCGCCGATGCGGGGCATTGGAATGTTCCCGGCGGCGGTTCACCAAGCGCCCCCGGGGGAGGCATGTCTCCGGGGAAATTTTAAAGTGACAGCCGATTCCCGGGGAGGGGGAGGGCTGGATTTTTTGAAGATTCGGGATCTCTTCGGGGAAATCCAAGCCGCGGGGCAGCGGATGCTGTTAGGCTTGGGAGGCAAAGGTTTTACCCCTTGCCAGCAGGATTGGAGGTGTCTAACCATTCGCCCGGCCCTGGCCACCCCATTCTTTTTCGCTGGACAACTCCTTTCGGATTTCTTAAGCAATTCCCCGATAGGCAGCGTCCGGTGACCGAAAGGCATGCGGGCTGCTAGTCGCCGATGCCTTCATGGAGATCGAGTGAATGCTTGAGATTCAAAGGCCTGCAGCAACCGAACAACCAATACCAAGATGCGCAAACACACCAAATATGTCGGCGCCCTGGCCGCTGCCTCCGCCCTCGTGGCTGGCTACGCCTCGGCGGAAATCGAAGGAGAAGTCCATGTCGGCTACAGCACGCAGTACGAGTTCCGCTTCGTGGACCTCGGCAGCGATCTGATCGAAGCCGGTGTCGACCTGTCCTACCAGCTGAACGAAGGCACCGCCTTCTCCGCCGGTGCCTGGTACGGTTCCGTCAACGACTCGCAGACCTTTGGCAACAGCTTCAACGAGCTGGACCTCTATGCCGCTGTGAGCCAGGAGCTCGGCCCGGTCACCCTGGAGCTCGGCTACATCTACTACAACTACCAGGACACCCCGGGTACCCTTGACACCCAGGAAGTTTACCTCGGCGCCTCCGCCGAAGTGATCTGGGGTATCACCGCCGGTGCCACCGTGTTTTACGATTTCGACTCGAACAACGGCTGGTACCTGCAGCCCGAGATCAGCAAGTCCTTCGAATTCAACGAGTGCCTTGCCCTGAACCTGTCCGCTGGCGTCGGCATTGCCGATGGTCACGGCTGGCAGGTCGCTGACAAGCTGGGCGCCGTCGGCACCGCCGATGGTTTTCAAGGCTGGTTCGTGAAGGCTGAACTTCCCTGGGAATTCCGCGACGGGATCACCCTCGCTCCCTACGTGAAGTACTCCGACGCCGACAGCAACCTGGTTTCCGACACCCCGATCGTCGGTGGTACCGGAACCCTCGGCGGCCGCGAGCACCTCGTTGCCGGCGTGAAGCTCTCGGTCGGATTCTAATCCTTCCGGACTCCATCCTGATTCCATTCCGGGCGGTCACGGCAACGTGACCGCCCTTTTTTGTTTCCCCGGCGAAGGCGGTTGGTATGGCCCCTGCTAGTTTGGGTGTGAATAAAATGCGGAAAGTTCATACCGCAGGCATTCATTCACTCCAATCCCGCATCGCCATGAAAACGCTTCCCCGCTTCCGCTGCCTTCTTGCAGGCCTGTTAGCCCTCGCCGGCACTGCTCAGGCCGAACCCCTCAAAATCGCCTACTCCGACTGGCCCGGCTGGGTCGCCTGGGAGATCGCCATCCAGAAGGGGTGGTTCAAGGAGGAAGGCGTCGACGTCAAGTTCGAGTGGTTCGACTACGTCCCCTCGATGGACGCCTACGTGGCCGGCAAGGTCGATGCGGTGTGCATGACCAACGGCGACGCCCTGGTCACCGGAGCCACCGGCAAGCCCTCCGTCGGCATCATCATCAACGATTTCTCCAACGGCAACGACATGATCGTGGCCGCTCCGGGCATCGATTCGATCAAGGGCCTCAAAGGCAAGAAGGTGGGGCTGGAAGAAGGCTTTGTCTCCCATCTCCTCCTGCTCACCGGGCTCGAGAAGGCCGGCATGGGCGCTGACGACGTGACCGTTGTCAACACCCCGACCAACGAGACGCCGCAGGTGCTGGCGTCGAAAGCCGTCGACGCGATCGGGGCCTGGCAGCCGAGTTCGGGACAGGCGCTCAAGGCGCTTCCGGGTTCGAAGCCGGTCTTCACCTCCGCCGACGCGCCCGGGATCATCTACGACCTCCTCTACGTCTCGGCCGAGAGCCTCGAGAAGAACAAGGAGGACTGGGCCAAGGTCGTGAAGGTTTGGTACCGGATCGCCGATTACATCCGCGATGAGGAAAATCTGGACGACGCCCTCAAGATCCTCTCCGGCCGCGTCAAGATCTCGCCGGAAGAGTACGAGCCCTTCCTCAAGGGCACTTACATCCTGACCCTCGACGAGGCGCTGAAGCGTTGGGAAAAGGGCGACGGCCTGGGCAACGTTTACGGCTCTTCGAAGGTGGTCGATGACTTCAACCTCAAGTTCAAGGTCTACGAGAAGAGCCAGGATCCGGAGAAGTACCTCGACCCTTCGCTGACCAAGGCGCTGGCCGCGTCCAAGTCGAAGTAAGGTCCGCGTCGTCGCCTCCACCGGATCGTGCCGCGGCAACACCGGCACGATCCGCTCTCTCCTCCATCGATTCCCAGCATGGCACGTCCCGCCTTCCTCAAGGACTGGTTCCGGATCCGCCGCGAGCTCCCGCAGGGACGGCGGGTCGCGCTGACGGCGGTTTCCTTCCTGCTGCCGCTCGCGCTGTGGTGCGTGGTTTCCTACGTCCCCTGGATCTGGCATCCGGATGTGAAGATCGAGCTCTCCGCCGAGCGGGAAGGTGTGACCACCGTCTTCACCGCCGGGGATCACGTGAGCCGGGAATTCTTTCCGGAGTTCGTCGAAGCAGTGCGGACCGAGAACAAGGCAGTGCTCGCGGCGAGGGCGGCGGGCACGCCGGAGTCCGGGGCCCGGCGCAAGAACCAGAAGCTGCTCCGTCAGCTTGCTCCGGTGGCGGTCGGCCATGGCTGGCTGGGGCACGACGATGCCCAGAACGACGCCGTCCTCTATCACCTGTGGCGCGATCTCGCCACCGGCACCAAGACCGCGACCAAGCCCGCTTTGAGCGAGGAGAACCTCGGGATCATCCGGCAGAACTGGGCACAGCTCTCGGCCGTCTCTTCCGACTTCTCCTTCCGCAAGCTACCCGACGAGCCCCTGCTCAAGATCGTTCCGCAGGGCAAGCCGGCCAACCCGGTCTATCTGCCCGCTCCGCACGAAGTCGTCCGAGCCGGGATGCGGGACTTCCGTGCTGAAGTCCCCGAGGGCGAACTGACGATGGGTGACCGCTACCGGAAATCGCTGCGGGTCATCTTCCTCGGCTTCCTCTGGGCCTGCGTGATCGGGATTCCGATCGGTATCCTCTGCGGCGTCTTCGATTTCTTCTCGAAGCTGTTCGAGCCCTTCGTCGATTTCTTCCGTTACATGCCCGCCCCGACCTTCAGCACCCTGCTGGTCGCGGTGCTGCTGGCGGGCGACGCTCCGAAGGTCGCGCTGGTTTTCATCGGCACCGTCTTCCAGATGATCCTCGTGGTCTCCAAGACCACCCGCTTGCTCGACCCGTCCCTTCTGGAAGCGGCGCAGACGCTGGGTGCGAAGCCGCGCCAGATGATCACCAAGGTCGTCATCCCCGGCATCCTGCCGAACCTCTACAACGACCTCCGCATCCTCCTCGGCTGGGCCTGGACCTGGCTGGTCATCGCCGAGCTGATCGGGGTGAAAAGCGGCCTGACCGAATTCATCGAGACCCAGGGCCGCTTCCGCAATTTCGACCGGGTCTTCCCGGTGATCATCCTGATCGGCGTCACCGGCTTCGTGATGGACCAGTTCCTTTCCTGGCTGCACGGCCTCCTTTTCCCGTGGGCCGGGAATGCCGGTTCATTCTCCCGCGGGATCGCCCGCTGCGTCACCTGGCCCTTCCGCACCGCCGCTGCCGGGATCCAGGCCCGCCTGTCCGCGGCGGAGGCGTCAAGGGTCGCATCCGCCCGCCAAGAATCGCCATGAGCACGCTCGAACTTCCCGGCTATCGCGACCAATCGCCCGAGGTCGCCGCCCGCTTCGAGCGGCTGCGGCAGCGCCCGGTCGCGCTCGAGGTGCGCGGCTTGACCAAGCGCTTCGAGACGCCGCGCGGGGTGGTCACCGCGCTCGACGACGTGTCGTTCCAAGTCCACAAGCGCGAACTGATGTGCGTGATCGGCCCGTCGGGCTGCGGGAAATCGACGCTGGTCCGCATCCTCGCCGGCCTCGAAACGCCGAGTTCGGGCGAGGTGCGCGTCTACGGCGAACCGGTGTCCGGCCCCGGTTCCGACCGCGGCATGGTGTTCCAAGGCTACACGCTCTTTCCCTGGTTGTCGGTGAAGGAGAACGTGATGTTCGGCCCGCGGATGGCCGGCAAGTCGGCCTTCAGCGCCGAGCGCGAAGCGCGCGAGTGGATCGATCTGGTCGGACTTTCGAAGTTCGAGAACGCCTACCCGCACCAGCTCTCCGGCGGCATGAAGCAGCGCGTCGCAATCGCCCGCGCGCTCGCCAACCAGCCGCGCGTCCTTTTCATGGACGAGCCCTTCGGCGCCCTCGACGCGCAGACCCGCTGCAAGATGCAGTCCTACCTGCTCGACATCTGGAAGAACGTCGACATCACGATTGTCTTCATCACCCACGACCTCGACGAGGCGGTCTTCCTCTCCGACCGCATCCTGGTGCTCGACGCCAACCCGGGCCGGGTCCACGAGGTGGTCGAAGTGCCGGTCCCGCGCCCGCGCTCGGAGGCCCAGCTCTTCGATCCCACCTTCATGGCCACCCGCAAGCACATCGACGGGATCATGCATCCGCCGGGCAGCGGGCAGAAGGAAACGCCGGTCATGCGGCTGGCGGTTTCCGATCCCGACGTTGTCTAACGGAAGCTCCCCGCTAGGGCGAAGCATGGCTCCGGTATTTCACACTTTCCCAACCAAACGTATGAATCAAGATTCCATCCGGGCCCTCCGGGACTCGCTCAAACAGCAAGGCGTCAAATACTGCGTCGGCGCCTACGTCGACATCCACGGCGTGCCGAAGGGCAAGTTCGTGCCGATCGACCACTTCGAGGACTTCGCCGCAGGCTCCGAGCTTTACACCGGCTACGCGCTCGACGGGCTGGGCCAGAAGCCGAACGACGACGAGATCAACTCGCTGCCCGATCTGGAGCGCGGCTGCGTGTTGCCATGGAACAAGGAGGTCGCCTGGTTCCCGGCGGACAACACTTTCAAGGGCGAGCCATACGAAGTCAGCACCCGCGTCGCGCTGAAGAAGCAGCTCGCCGCCGCGGCGGAGATGGGCTTCGGGATGAACCTTGGGATCGAGTGCGAGCTTTACGTCGTCAAGCACACCCCGGGTGGTCCGCTGGAAATTCCGAATCCCGACGACGATCTGGTGAAGGCCTGCTACGACGTAAAGCGTTTCCTCGACCGCTACACCTGGCTCGACAAGGTCTCCACCGCGATCAACGGCCTCGGCTGGGACCTCTATTCGCTCGATCACGAGGACGCCAACTCGCAGTTCGAGTTCGATTTCAAATACGCCGACGCGCTCACGATGTGCGACCGCTATGTCTTTTTCCGGGTGATGGCCAAGCACTACGCCGCTGAGGAGGGCCTGCTCGCCACCTTCATGCCCAAGCCCTTCGCCAATCGCACCGGCAGCGGCGCGCACTTCAACATGTCGCTCTACGACATCCATAGTAACGCGAACCTGTTCAAGCGCGACCACGCCGACGATCCGCGCGGCCTGGGGATCAGCGAGCTCGGCTACCAGTTCATCGCCGGCGTGCTGAAGCACGGCCCGGCGCTCTGCGCGGCCTTTGCACCGACGGTGAACTCTTACAAGCGTCTGGTTCGCAAGGGGCTGATGTCGTATTACTCCTGGGCACCCGTTTTCAACTCCTACGGCCGCAACAACCGTACCAACTCGGTTCGCGTCCCGATGGCCGGCGGCCGATGCGAGAGCCGCAACGCTGATGCCGCCTGCAATCCCTACCTCGCCGCCGCGCTGGTGCTGGCTGCCGGACTGGAAGGCATCCGCGAGGGACTCGATCCCGGCCCGGCGCAGGAGGACAACCTCTACGAACTGACGCCCGAGGAATTTGCCGCCCGGGGAATCGGCGAGCTGCCGAAGACCCTCGACGAGGCGGTCGCCGCCTTCGCTGCCGATCCCTTCGTTGAGAAGACCCTCGGCAAGGAGTTGCGCGACGAGTTCATCACCTACAAATCCGAGGAATGGCGGCAGTACCACCAGCGGGTCAGCCAGTGGGAGATCGATACCTACGCGCGGCTCTTCTAACACGCCGATGAAGCCGGTCTTGTTAGAGCAGCTCGCCTGGCCGGAGATCGCGGAACTCCGCGATCGGAACGGCGGACTGCTGCTGCTGCCGCTCGGCGCGACCGAGCAGCACGGGCCGCACCTGCCGGTGGCGATGGACACGCTGCTGGCGGAGGCCGTCTGCCACGCGGCCTCGGCCCGGACCGGCGTGCCGGTGCTGCCGGCGCTGCGCTACACCACCTCGCAAGGCCACACCACGAAATGGCCCGGAACCTTTTCGCTGCGCCACGACACGCTGATCGCCACGCTGCGCGACATCGCGGCCTGGGCGGTGGCGACCGGATGGCAGCGCTTGATCTTCGTCAACGCCCACTTTGGCAACGACGCTCCGGCGCGGGTGGCGGTCGATCAACTGCGCTTGTCGTACTTGGGCCGTCTGCAGGTCGGGCTGGTCCATGTCTTCAAACTGAGCGATGCGATCTGGGCGGAATACACGAGCGACGCCGCCGACCTCCACGCGAACCAGGCGGAGACCGCGCTGATGCTCCACCTGCATCCGGAACTCGTGCGGATGGATCGGCTGGCGGATTCCGACGATCCCGACCGCACTGCCGGCACCGTGTTCTCGCATCCGGTCGCGCAGACCAGCCTCAACGGCGTGACCGGCCAACCGTCGCGGGCCACGGCGGAGCAGGGGTGCCGGCTCTTCGCATCGATGGTCGATGCCCTGTCCGCCATCATCGAAACCGCGATCCACGAGGAGCCTCCGTTGCTACCAGAGCACTGGGTCGGTCTTCCCGAAGTTCCCCATGTCTGAGCGCGAGATCCATCCCGGCGGCTGCCTCTGCGGTGCGGTGCGCTACGAAGTCCGCGGGCGCGCCTTGCAAACGACGCTCTGCCACTGCGAAGACTGCCGCCGCGCCAGCGGGGCACCCTGTGTGGCGTGGACCTTTTTCCGCAGTGGTGGCCTGTCGTGGGTCAAAGGAGCGCCGAAACTCCTGATCCACGCCGACCGCGAGCGGACCTTCTGCGGCGACTGCGGGAGCCCGCTGACCTTCTTCGATCCCGCGATTCCCGAGCTGTTCGAAGCGAACACCAACACGCTCGACGATCCTGCCGCCCATCCGCCCGTCGACCAGTGCTGGACCTGCGACGAGCTGCCATGGACGGCCGGCATCGCGGAAGTGCCGCGCTTCGAGGTCGCCGCTCCGCTTCCCACCGACAGTTAGGCCGTGTCCTCCGCAACGCCCACCACCGGATTCATCGTGATCCCCGCCGGCCGCTTCCGGATGGGCGGGGTGCCGGAGGACAAGTTCGTCAGCGCGGTGGAACTGCCGCGCCACGAGGTGACGGTGCACGCCTTCGAGCTGGCGCGTGTTCCGGTGACCCGCGGCGAGTGGTTCGGCGGTGAGGTCGCGGACCCGGAGCTGCCGGTGACCGGGATTTCCTTCGGGGAAGCGGAGGCCTTCGCACGTCGCCACGGCTGCCGCCTGCCCAGCGAAGCCGAGTGGGAATACGCCTGCCGCGCCGGTTCGGCGACGGTGTTCTCCCATGCCTCCGACCTCGGGGTGGCCGATGCCAACTTCCTTTACGACGAGAGCGGCCTCGCGGTGGGGCGCGGCGCGGTGATGCCGGTGGGAAGTCATCCGCCGAACGCCTTCGGCCTGCACGACCTGTTAGGGAATGTCTGCGAATGGACGGCCGACCTTTGGCATCCGGGTTACGAGGGCGCTCCGTGCGACGGCTCGCCGTGGCTCGACGACGCGCCGCCCGGCCGCCGGGTGATCCGCGGCGGGGCCTGGGACCACCTGCCGCGCTTGCTGCGGGCCTCCTGTCGCGACTGGGCGCCGGAGTCCGCCCGCTGGGACAACCTCGGCTTCCGCCTCGCCCGCGACCTTTGATTCGCCATGAAGCTCGCCCTTTTCAAGACTCTCTGGGGCCACGACGGTGACCTCCCGTCGGCGATCGAAATGGCGCTGGAAGCCGGCTTCCGCGGCATCGAAGGACCGGTGCCGGCGGATGCGGCCGGGTTTTTCCGGCAGCTCGATGGCACGCCGTGGATCGCCGAGGTGACGACCTGCACGCCGCCCGGAGAATACCTGCCACGGCCACATCTCGGCGTGGACGCGCACCTCGTGTCACTGGAGGAGGGGATCGTCCGCAGCTTGCCGGGCGGGCCGCTGTTCATCACGACGATGGCGGGCTCGGACGCCTGGGGGCTCGACGACTGCCTGCGCTTCCACGAGGGCGTGCTGCTCTTGCAGCAAAGGCACGGCCTCGTGATCTCGGTCGAAACCCACCGCGGCAGGCCAACCTTCCACCCGTGGCGAACCGCGGAGATCCTCGCGGCCTTTCCGGAGCTCCGACTGACCTGCGACTTCAGCCACTGGTGCGTCGTGTGCGAGCGGCTGGTGCTCGATCATGAATCGGCTTTGTTAGAGACAATCTCCCGGCACGCGCATCATCTCCACGGCCGGGTCGGTTACGCCCAGGGACCGCAGGTGCCCGATCCGCGGGCGCCGGAATATGCCGCCGAGCTGGCCGCCCACGAGCGCTGGTGGGACTTCCTGCTCGCAGCGATGCGGGAACGTGGCACGGAAACCGCGACCTTCACTCCGGAGTCCGGGCCGGACGGCTACCTGCAATGCCAGCCCTTCACCCGGACGCCGGTCGCCGACCTGTGGGAGATCAACCGCTGGTTGGGCCGCCGCCAGCTCGACCGCCATTCACTGTCATGAGCCTTTTCGACGCCATCACCGCCGCCGCCGCGCTGCCGCGCGAGCGCTCCGAATCGCTGCCCGCCGGAGCCTACCTCGATCCCGCGTTTGCCGACTTCGAGAAGCGTGAGATTTTCCGCAAGGAGTGGATCTCGCTCTGCCACGTCTCGCAGCTCGCGAAGCCCGGCGACTTCGTCCGCGTCGATCTCGCGGACGAACCGCTGCTGGTGATCCGCGGCAAGGACGAGGTCATCCGCGTGCTGTCCCGCACCTGCCGCCACCGCGGGATGGACGTGATGCCCAGCGGCTTCGGTCATCCGGACGAGGGCAACAAGCGCGTGGTCCTCTGTCCCTACCACCTGTGGAGCTACGATCTCACCGGCAAGCTCGTCGGCGCGCCGGAGATGCAGCAGGCGGAGGGCTTTGATCGCTCCGAGGTCTGCCTCCACGCCTTCCGTTCGGCGGTGTGGGAAGGCTTCGTCTTCGTCGACCTCTCCGGCGAGGCCCCGCCCTTGGATGAAAGGCTGGCCGGCCTGAAGGACCGCTTGCTCGGCAAGTGGCGGATGGCCGAGGCCGAGGTCGTCTGGTCGGCGCACTGGGAATGTGCCTTCAACTGGAAGGTCCTCGTCGAGAATTTCATGGAGTGCTACCACCACCTCGGCGCGCACCGGAAGACGCTCGAGCCCTTCCTTCCCGCCAAGGGCTGCTGGACCGAGCCCTTCGATCCCGCCTTTTCCGCCATGCACCTGCCGCTCAAGGAAGCGATGCAAGAGGAGATCCGCCAAGCGGGAACGGCGAGCACCGCCTTTCCGATCTTTCCGGGCCTCGGGCTCGACGACTGCCTCGAATGGTCGATCTACCTCGCCTACCCGAACGGCCTCTTCTTCAACGCCCCCGACCGCGTCTATTGGTATCGCATCGTGCCGACCGGCCCGGCGACCAGTAGCCTGCTCACCACGATGCTTGTCCGGCCGGAGGCGAAGGCGATGCCGGACTATGAGGCGGTGCTCGCCCGCGAGGTCCAGGCGGGGATCGACTTCCATCTGGAGGACATGGAAATGTGCACCGCCACCCAGCGCGGCATGGCATCGGCTGGCTACTCGCCGGGTCGCCTGAGCCACTTGGAAGAGACGATCTGGCAACTCCAAAGATATCTGGCCGGGGTGATCGGACGGGCGGGAGCCTGATCCGGCGCCCGGATCACAGCGCTGTTAGTGCGAATGGAAACCCGCGCCGGATTTTCCAATTGGTGCCGCCTTATTTCTGGATTTGGTAACGCGGGCCCTGTGGCCCACCCAAACCAAACCAGAAACCAAGATGAAATCCATCCTCGCACCGCTTCTCGTCGCCAGCAGCTGCACCGTGTCCATGGCCGGTGAAATCGTGAACATGCCTCCCGCCTCCCCTGACTCCGGGGGCGACTGGCTGATGGATCTCAGGCGCCCGATGACCAACCCGACGCTCTTCGATCTGGCGGTCCCGAGCACCAACATCCGGCCGATCTTCGCCTATCACGCGCTGCCGGACTTCGTGAACACCACCGCCGGTAACCTGCCGGTGGGAGGCGACGTCCAGGTCTACGCCCTTCAGTTCGAATACGCATTGAGCGAAAGGCTCTCGATCGTGGCAACCAAGGACGGCTACGCCGACTTCAACCCCGACGCCACGCTCAGCAGCGAGAGCGGCTTCCTCAACCTCGGCGGTGGTCTGAAGTATGCCTTCCTGCTCGATCCCGCAGCGGGGCACGCGTTGAGCGGCTCGATGACCTTCGAGTTTCCGACCGGCAACTCCGATGTCTTCCAAGGCGCGGGCGACGGGGCGGTGAACCTCATCCTTTCCGGGGTCAAAACGATCGACCAATGGCAGTTCGCCGGCGGTGCGGGCGTGACGATCCCGTTCTCCGACCAGCAGGCTACCAGCAGCTTCGTCAGCACGCACGCCAGCTACGAGGTCACTCCCTGGTTCATCCCTCTGGTCGAGCTCAACTGGTTCTCGGTGCTGGATGCGGGCGACGGCCGGCGCGCCTTCAATTCGCAGGCCGGAGGCGCCGTCCCGGTCATCGCGGAGTTCGAAGGATTCGACTTCTTCAACATCGGCTCCGGCAATGCTGAAGAGAATCGGAACCTGGTGACCGCCGCGGTCGGGTTCCGCTCGCAGATCACCGATTCCATCCAGACCGGCGTCGCCTACGAGATCCCGCTGACCAGCGAGGAGAACAGCGTGATCGAAAGCCGCCTCACGCTGGACCTCGTCTGGCGCTTCTGATCCTCCCCGGGGGCTCCTGCGGGAGTTCCCGATTGTGTTTGGTTGTTTGCTTGCTGCTCAGACCCGCCCTTCGGCCTCTCGGTCGGGGGGCGGGTCGTTCTTTTGTGAGGTCGGCACTCCGGCTGGAGGGTATGACGAATGAAAAAGTTCTTCATACTGGCCCCGCGACTGCTTAGTCTTCCTGCCGATGCCAGCGGACGACAACAACGACGGGGTGAGGCGGGTGACCGTTTCGATGCCCGAGGAGACTTTCCAGGCGCTCGACCGCCTGGTCGGGGAGCGCGGCTTTGACAGCCGCTCGCAGGCGGTGGCGGAAATGGTCCATCAGCATGCGGCCCAGCATCTGGGGAAAGTCGGCACCGAGGTGATGGCGGGGACGCTGACGCTGGTTTACGACGAGTCGAAGAGCACCCTTCTGCGCGACCTTTCGCGCATCTTCCGCGACCACATTGCGGAAGTGATTTCCTCGCAGCACGTGCTGCTGGAGGACGAGCACGTGCTGGAGGTCATCCTGATGCAGGGTCCGGCTCGGACGCTGCGGGAGATTGCCAACAAGCTGGTGACCTGCAAGGGCGTGAGGACCGCGCAGTTGACGCTCACGCCGCACCTGATCCCGCCGCTGCATGCGAAGCGGAGCGGCAATGGATGATTGGAGATTTCGACGATGAAGACCCTTTACGAGAAGACTTTGACGGGCGCGGGCATGTGGTCCGGTGTGATTTCCCGCGGTAAGCGGCTGCGGATGACCGATCTGGAGGGCGGCGCGAACGTGTCGATGCTGCTCTACAACGCGCTGGAACGCTACGAGCGCTACAACATGCCCGACACGCTGAAAGGGCAGCACATCTTCTACCTCCGCGCGCCGTATTGCCTGCACTCGGACATGGGTCGGCTGCTGGCCTCGATCGCCGCCGATACGGTCGGCTGGCACGACACGGTCTGCGGCCATTCCGACGCCGCGCGGGTGCTGGCGAAGTATGGCGAAGCCAACTACCAGCAAGCCCGCAACGACTGGCACCGCAACGGCCGCGATTGCTTCCTGATCGAGCTCGCCAAGTGGGGCCTTGGCAAAAAGGACCTGGTGCCGAATCTCAACTGGTTCTCCAAGGTCGTGGCCGATGAAGCCGGCAAGCTGTCCTTCGTTCCCGGCCACTCGAAGGCGGGCGATGTCGTCGAGCTGCGTTTTGAAATCGACACGCTGGTCGTTCTCAACACCTGCCAGCATCCTCTCGATCCCGATCCCGTCTATCGGCCGCGGCTGGTGAAACTGGAAGTCCTCGCGGGCGAGGCTCCGGGCTTGGACGATCCGTCCTTCGTCGTCCGGCCGGAAAATCTCCGCGCCTGGGAGAACAACGAAACCTATCACGCCCTGCGCTTCTGACCGCCATGACCGAAAGCAGCCTCGATCCGGCAATTGCCAGCTACCGCCACGTCATTCCGGCGGGCGACTGGTGGGTCCACGAAATCAAGAAAGGCCAGACCCTGCGGATCCTCGATCTGGAAGGCAACCAGGCCGCCGACACCTTGTTCTACAGCGCCGCCGACCCGACCGAGCGCTACTCCGCCGACGGCACCATCCAGGCCCAGCAGGCACTCTACCTCACCACCGGGACGAAGCTGATGAGCACGGAGGGGAATGTCTTGTTGGATATCACCGCCGACACCTGCGGCCGCCACGACACGCTTGGCGGAGCCTGCTCGAGGGAGAGCAACACGATGCGCTACGCCCACGACAAGGAGTGCATGCACGCCTGCCGCGATTCCTTCATCCGCGGCGCACAGGAGTGGAAGGTCGAGCTGACGAAGCGGGACATCGCGTGCAACATCAACTTCTTCATGAACGTGCCGGTCACCCCGGAAGGAGGGTTGACCTTCGCCGACGGGATCTCTGCTCCCGGTCGCTACGTCGAGATGGTGGCGGCGATGGATGTCGTGTGCCTCATTTCGAATTGCCCGCAGCTCAACAACCCCTGCAACGGTTGGAACCCGACTCCGGTTGAGGTCCTCATCTGGGATGTCCTGGAGCGCGGACTTTAGTCCGCTCGAGATCTTCTAACCGTCTAACCCTCCGAGCGGACTAAAGTCCGCGGTCCAGTACACCGATGAACATCCTCATAGCAAATCGTGGCGAGATCGCCGCCCGGGCGATCCGCACCATTCACCGTCTCGGCCATCGGGCGATCGCCGTTTACTCGGATCCGGACTCCGGGGCACCGCACGTGGATCTTGCGGACGAAGCGCATCGGCTCGGGCCGGGGCCGGTGTCGGAGAGCTATTTGCGGAAGGACTCGCTGATTGAAATCGCGAAGCAAAGCGGCGCGGCGGCGGTGTTCCCGGGCTACGGCCTGCTGAGCGAGAACACCGATTTCGCCCGGATGTGCGAGGAGGCCGGGGTCAAGTGGCTGGGGCCGACGCCGGAGCAGATCATCGCCTTCGGCCTGAAGCACGAGGCCCGGCGGCTTGCCGGCGAGGCGGGGGTGCCGCTGGTGCCGGGGACGGATTTGTTAGAGAGCGCGGAAACGGCGGTCACGGCGGCGGAGGAGATCGGGTATCCGGTGATGCTGAAAAGCACGGCGGGCGGCGGCGGGATCGGGATGAAGGTCTGCCGCGATGCAGACGAGCTGGCGAGAGAGTTTGAAAGCGTGGTGCGGCTCAGCGAGCGGAGCTTCGGCTCGGGCGGCGTGTTCATCGAGCGCTTCATCCAGCGTGGGCGGCACGTCGAGGTGCAGATTTTCGGCGACGGGGCGGGCCGGGTGTTGGCGCTCGGCGAGCGCGATTGCTCGGTGCAGCGGCGCAACCAGAAGGTCTTTGAGGAAACACCCGCGCCGGGACTTTCGGCCGAGGTCCGCGGGGCCCTGCACGCGGCCGCGGTGAAGCTGGGCGAGAGCGTGAGCTACCGCTCGGCGGGCACGGTCGAGTTCATCTACGACGCGGACCGGCAGGACTTCTTCTTCCTGGAAGTGAACACGCGCTTGCAGGTCGAGCACGGGGTGACCGAGCTGGTGATGGGGATCGATCTGGTTGAGTGGATGATCCGGCTGGCGCTCGATCCCGGCTGGGTGATGCCGCTGTCCGCGCCGGAGCCGCGGGGCCATGCGATCCAGGCCCGGGTTTACGCGGAGGATCCGAACCATAACTTCCGCCCGAGTTGCGGGCTGCTGACCGAGGCGAGCTTTCCCGAGTGGGCGCGCTGCGACGGCTGGATCGCCGCGGGTACCGAGGTGAGTCCGTATTACGATCCGCTGCTCTGCAAGGTGATGGTTCACGGCGCGGACCGGGCGGCGGCGGTCGGGCTGTTAGGGCGGGCGCTTGACGAGACCCGGATCTCGGGAATCGAGACCAACCTGCGTTACCTGCGCCAGGTCGCGTGCTGGCCGCTCTTCGTGGCGGGCGGGGTGGCGATGCGTGATATGGCGGGCTTCGACTACCGGCCGAACACCTTCGACGTGCTGTCGGCGGGCACGATGACCACGGTGCAGGACTGGCCGGGGCGCACCGGTTTGTGGGAGGTCGGCGTTCCGCCGTGCGGGCCCTTCGATTCGCTGTCGTTCCGGCTGGCGAACCGTCTCGTCGGCAATCCTGAAGGTGCTCCCGGCTTGGAGATCACGATGAGCGGGCCGACGCTTCGCTTCAACACCTCCGCCACGGTGGCGATCGCCGGAGCGGAGGTGCTGGTGCTGAAGAACGGCGAGGCGTTGGACTGCGGCACGGCCTTCGAGGTGGCGGCGGGCGATACGCTCAAGATCGGTCGGATCGAGGGACCTGGCATGCGCTGCTATCTGGCGGTCGCGGGCGGCATCGAGTCGCCGGATTACCTCGGCAGCGCGTCGACCTTCACGCTGGGAAGATTCGGCGGGCCTTTCGGTCGAGCTTTGTTGCCGGGGGACGTACTTGGGATAAGGAGTGTCGACCTTCGGTCGACGCTCGTGTCGACCACAGGTCGACACTCCTTAGGGCTTCGCCACGACTGGAAGATCGGCGTCCTCTACGGGCCGCACGGCGCTCCCGACTTTTTCCTCGATGAGGACATCGAGACCTTCTTCGCCACGGCCTGGGAAGTTCACTACAACTCGGCCCGCACCGGCGTCCGCTTGATCGGGCCGAAGCCTAAGTGGGCACGGACGGATGGCGGCGAGGCGGGGCTTCACCCGTCGAACCTCCACGACAACGCCTACGCGATCGGAGCGGTCGACTTCACCGGCGACATGCCGGTCATCCTCGGCCCTGACGGTCCCAGCCTCGGCGGCTTCGTCTGCCCGGTGGTGGTCGTCGATGCCGAACTCTGGAAGCTCGGTCAACTGCGCCCGGGCGACCGGATCACCTTCGTCCCGGTCGACGAAGCTTGGGCCCGCGACCAAAGCATCGCGGTGGCGGCATTCCTGAACGGCGAAGCCCGGGATCTTCCCGTTCCTCAATCGACAATCGTCGATCTTCAATCGGCAATTCTGGATCGCTTCGGCGATCAAGACGACGCCGTCGTGGTCCGCCGTGCTGGTGACCGCTACATCCTGATCGAGTTCGGCCCGCACCACCTCGACCTCAAGCTGCGCTTCAAGGCGCACGTGGTTTACGAGTGGCTCAAGAAGCAGGAGCTCGCGGGGATCATCGATCTGACGCCGGGCATCCGTTCCTTGCAGGTCCACTTCGATCCGTCGGTGATCGGGCGCTGCGATCTGTGGGAAATGATCCGCGAAGGCATCCTCTCGCTGCCACCGCTGGAGCAGATCGAAGTGCCGACGCGCATCGTGCACCTGCCGCTGAGCTGGGACGATCCGAGCACGCAGGATGCGATCCGGCGCTACATGCAATCGGTGCGGCCGGATGCCCCGTGGTGCCCGAGCAACCTCGAATTCATCCGGCGGATCAACGGGCTGGAATCGATCGACGAGGTGTATCGCATTTTCTTCGACGCCTCCTACCTCGTCATGGGCCTCGGGGACGTCTATCTCGGCGCGCCGGTCGCGACGCCGCTGGACCCGCGGCACCGGATGGTGACGACCAAGTACAATCCGGCGCGGACCTGGACGCCGGAGAACGCGGTCGGCATCGGAGGGGCTTATCTTTGCGTCTACGGGATGGAAGGCCCGGGCGGCTACCAGTTCACCGGGCGGACGATTCCGGTGTGGAACCGCTGGCGCAGGACGGCCGATTTCGACAAGCCGTGGCTGTTGCGCTTCTTCGATCAGCTGCGCTTTTATCCGGTAAGCGCGGAGGAGTTGCTGCGTCTGCGCGAGGAAGTGCCGCGCGGCCGGCACAAGCTGGAGATCGAGGAGTCGGTGTTCCGTTTCGCGGACTACGAGGCCTATCTGGAGAGGCACATGGTGGAGATCGAGGCGTTCCGGACCACGCAGCGCGCGGCCTTCGAGGCGGAGCGGCGGCGTTGGGAGGAGGCGGGGCTGGTGATGGACGCTCCGGCCGAGGAGGTGGTGGAAGAAAGCGAAATCACCATCCCGGACGGCTGCGTGACCTTGGACAGCCCGGTGACCGGTAGCGTGTGGAAGATCCAGGTGCAGGCCGGGGATCTGCTGCCGGTGGCGGCGACGGCGATGATCCTGGAAGCGATGAAAATGGAAGTGGCGGTGGATGCGGACGAGCACTTCGAGGTCGTCGAGGTGCTGGTGGCGGAAGGCGCGAGTGTGAGGGCTGGGCAGGCGCTGGTGGTGGCGAAGAGATTGCCGATTTGAAGAAGATGAAAATTTCAGAAATCAAGGCGCGGTATGCGGCGGGCTTGCGGCCGGGTGAGCTGGTGGCGGAACTGTGGGACAAGATTGCGGCGTGGAACGATCCGGCGCTGTTCATTCATTTGCCGGAGCTGGAGGAACTGGTAGCGCTGGCAGCGGAGGTGGAGCGGATGCCGGCGGATCTGCCGCTGTGGGGGATTCCCTTCGTGGTGAAGGACAACATCGATGTCGCGGGCTGGCCGACGACGGCGGCTTGTCCGGCGTTTTCGTATGTGCCGGCGGCGGATGCGGAGGTGGTGCGGCGCTTGCGGGCGGCGGGGGCGATTCCGCTGGGGAAGGCGAACCTGGATCAATTCGCGACCGGACTGGTCGGGACGCGCTCGCCGTATGGTGTTCCGCGCAATGCGATCGACGCGGAGTATCTGCCCGGGGGATCCAGTTCCGGCAGCGCGTCGTCGGTGGCGGCGGGGCTGTGTTGCTTTTCGCTGGGCACCGACACGGCGGGATCGGGTAGAGTGCCTGCTGCGTTTCAGGGGCTGGTCGGGTGGAAGCCGACGAAGGGTCTTTTGAGCACGCGCGGTGTGGTGCCGGCTTGTCGCTCGCTCGACTGCGTCTCGGTGTTTACGAACACGGCGGAGGATGCCGCGGCGGTGGCGGCGGTGGTTGCGGGTTTTGATGAGGCGGATGCGTTCTCGCGGGAGATCGGGCCGGCGGGCCAAGTGGGATCGAGCTTCCGCTTCGGGGTGCCTCGGCAGCTGGATTTCGCCGGAGACCCGGACACGCCGGGACTGTTCGCGGCGGCGGTGGAGCGGATGAAGGCGATCGGCGGTGTGCCGGTGGAAATCAACCTGAAGCCCTTCGTCGAGGCGGCGAAGCTGCTCTACGAAGGGCCGTGGGTGGCGGAGCGCTGGGCAGCGGTCGGCGGCTTTGTCGAGGAGCATCCGGGCGAGGTGTTTCCGGTCACGCGCAAGATCCTGGAAGCTTCGAAGGGTTGGGACGCGGCGGCGACTTTCCGGGCGCAGTACCGCTTGCAGGAACTGGCGCGGGAGGCGGGAAAGGTTTGGGGGGAAATCGGGGTGATGCTGCTGCCGACCACGCCGCGGCTCTACACGGTGGCGGAAGTACTGGAGGAACCGTACGTCACGAACGCGACGCTGGGTCGCTACACGAATTTCATGAACCTGCTCGACCTCGCCGCAGTGGCGGTGCCGGTGGGTGAGGCGCGCGGCGGGCGGGCGAGGTGGGGCGTGACCCTTGCGGCACCAGCGGGGTGGGACGGGGTTTTGTTGGAGCTGGCGGGGCGCTTCGGCGGCGAGGAGGCGGATCGCACAATGCGGCCCGTGCCGCTGGCTTCCGGCGGTCGCAGACCGCCGCTACAGGTGGGGATCCCGGTTGTCGTTTGCGGGGCGCATTTGGAAGGCCTGCCGCTGCACTGGCAGCTTGCGGACCGCGGAGCGGTCTTGAGGAGCCGGATGAGGACGGCGCCGGTTTACCGGATGTTCGCGATCCCGGCGGCGGGGAGCCTTCCGCCACGACCGGCGCTGATCCGCGATGAAGCCGGTGGCGCGGCGATCGAGGTCGAGGTGTGGGAGCTTTCGCCGGCGGCCTTCGGGGATTTCGTGTCGAAGATCCCGGGGCCGCTGGGAATCGGCAAGGTCTTGTTGGAGAACGGCGAGGAACTGCCGGGCTTCATCGCGGAGCCGCGGGCGGCGGACGGCGCGGAGGAGATCACGGCCTTCGGCGGCTGGAAGGCGTGGCTGGCCAGGTGAAAGTATCGGCGGGCCGGGAAACTGCGATCCGGCCGCGAAAAACCCTTTCCCCCGCCGCTTCCGTCTTCTAGCTCGGCGCGGAATGTTTGACCACGAACCGATCGAATGGCCCGAGGAAGTGGAGACGCTGATTGAGCGTCTCGAGAATGAATCGTCGGAGCGCAAGCTCAGCCGCGAGGAGCGGGCGCTGATGGATATCTACCAGACCATCCCGGTTCTGGAGGGCGAGGACGGCCTGCACGGTTTCTGGCACAGCGAGGTGAACCACCAGCGGGTGATCACTTCCTTCGACCTCGTCGGCGCGTCCGCGCTGGTGGACGGCCTCAATGCCAGCCGTTGGTGCGAGACCCGTAGCGAGGACCGCAACGACTACAGCGAGACCGAGGAGGACTATCTGGTTACGATTGAGGAGGAACTCTTCGCCGGCATGGACGAACTGATCGACCTCGTGATGGATTTCATCGAGGAAGAGCTGGGGTAGCTTGGCTTCCCCATGCCGGCCGGCCGGCACGCGCTTGTTAGAGGTCCCACTTGATCTGGAACTCGATTTCCTGGGAACCGTCGCCGCGTTCGTGCTCGATGCTGTAGGTGGCGCGGACGGGGACGTAGAGTCGTTCGCCGGCGATCTGGATTTCGAAGGGTTCGCCGGTTTCGAGGCAGTCGGCCAGGCGGCGGATCTTGGCGATGAATTCGTCGAGGGGATAGGTCTTTTCGAGGTCGCGGTCGGATTTCATGGTTCGGAGGAGTCGGGTGGAGAGGCCGGAGCACAAGGAGCGCGTTCACTTCGCCCGCGGATGCGCGTTGTCGTAAGCCTGGCGGAGGCGTTCCTTGGTGACGTGGGTGTAGATCTGGGTGGTGGACAGCGAGGCGTGGCCGAGGAGGCTCTGGACGGAGCGGAGGTCGGCGCCGGCATCGAGCAGGTGGGTGGCGAAGCTGTGGCGGAGCTTGTGGGGGGAGATGTTGAAGGGGATGGAGCTGAGTTTGAGGTATTTCTTCAGCAACTGGTCGATGGCCTGCTGGGTGATGCGGGTGCGCAGCTTGCCGAGGAAGAGCGGGCCGTTGGTGACGGCGGCCTCGCGCTGGTAGCGCTGGAGGGCGGCGAGGGCGGGTCCGCCGATGGGGACGATGCGTTCCTTGGCGCCCTTGCCGAACACGCGGACGCTTTCGCCGAGGAAGTCGATGTCCTTCACGTCGAGCCCGCGGAGTTCCGAGATGCGGAGGCCGCAGGAGTAGAAAAGCTCGAGGATGGCGGCGTCGCGCAGCGGCATCCAGGGCCTGGTCTGCTTGTGGAGCGGGATCTGGAGCGGCAGCGCGAGGAGCTCGTCGATCTGGGCGAGGTTGAGGACGACGGGGAGCTTCTTTTCCGGCTTGGGGAGCTGGACTTCGGCGACCGGGCTTTTGGCGAGGCCGCGGCGGTGGACGAGGAACTTGTAGAAGGAGCGGACGGCGGCGAAGCGGAGGCGGATGGTGGCCTTGGACAGGCCCTGCTTCATCATGTCGAAGAGCCAGCGGCGGAAGTCGTCGGCGGTGGTGTCGCGCCAGCCGGGAAAGGACTCGCCGAACCAGGTGCGGCAGCTTTCGAGGGCGAGGCGGTAATTGACGAGGGTGCGCGGCGAGGCGCTGCGCTCGACTTCTATGAAGCGGAGGAAGTCGTGTTCGAGGTCGTCAGCCATCGGAGCCGGAGGATTTCCGCGAGCGGACCAGTGCGGTGATGATGAGGGCGAGGCCGGCGGCGAGCATGAGGCCGATGAGGCCGATGCCGATGTAGGCCATCTGGAGTTCGGAAGCGGCGGCGATCTCGTTCATGCCTTTCGCGCGTTCGAGGCGCTGGAGGACGAGGAAGACCAGGATGCTGGCCGAGAGGAAGAGGGTGACGGCGATGCGGACGAGGCGGTTCATGCGCAGGCGGGGCAGGTGCCGAAGAATTCGAGCTCGTGGTAGAGGTTCTTGAAGCCGGTCTTGCGGCGGATTTCCTCTTCGAGTTCGTGGACCGGGCAGGGGGCTTTGACGGGTTCGATGCTGCCGCAGCCGGTGCAGATGAGGTAGTCCTGATGGCGGCCGGGGACGAGGAGGGTGAAGTAGGCGGCGCGCTCGTGGAGGCCGAGGCGGCGGACCAGCCCGTGCTCGGCGAGGCGCTGGAGAAGCCGGAAGACGGTGGCCTTGTCGCACTGGTCGGTCAGGCGGGGCGAGGAGGCGAGTTCGCCGAGGGTCATCGGCCGCGGGGACTCGAGCAGGGTGGTGATCAATTCCTCCAGCGCCTTGGTGCGGCGCAGGCCGGCGGCACGGCAGCGGTCAACGGTTTGGGCGACGAGTTCGGACATCCGGGGAAAGGCTAGACGTGAAATGCGGGAATGAGAAACGGGAAATGCGGGGCGGCAGGATGCCGCCCATCCGACGCCATGTCGCCTGCAAGGCGACACTCCGCTGCGGGGTGGAGGCTTCGGTCACAGCAAGGTCGGCTGGCCGTCGGCGGGCGGGGGCATCGAGGCGCCGATCTTGGTGTAGGCGGCGGGGAGGGCGGTGCGGCCGCGCGGGGTGCGCTGGAGGAAGCCCTGGAGGATGAGGAAGGGCTCGTGGACTTCCTCGATGGTGGCGGCGTCCTCGCCCACGGCGACGGCAAGGGAACCGACGCCGACCGGGCCGCCGTTGAACTTGTAGATCAGGGCTTCGAGGATGCGCTTGTCCATTTCATCGAGGCCTTGGGCGTCGATCTCGATCATCGCCAGGGCGGCATCGGCGAGCGGGCCGGTGATGGTGCCGTCGCCTTTGACCTGGGCATAGTCGCGGACCCAGCGGAGCAGGGCGTTGGCGACGCGCGGGGTGCCGCGGGAGCGGGCCGCGATGCCGAGGGCGCCGTCGTGCTGGATCGGGATGTCGAGCAGGCCGGCGGAGCGCTCGATGATCTGCGCCAGTTCCTCGCGGGTGTAGTAGTCGAGGCGGTTGACCAGGCCGAAGCGCGAGCGCAGCGGCGCGGTGAGCATGCCGGAGCGGGTGGTGGCGCCGACCAGGGTGAAGCGCGGGAGATTGAGCTGGATCGAGCGGGCGGAGGGGCCGGAGTCGATGATGATGTCGAGGCGGAAGTCCTCCATGGCGGGGTAGAGGTATTCCTCGATGGCGGGGTGGAGGCGGTGGATCTCGTCGATGAAGAGGACGTCGCCCTTTTGCAGGTTGGTGAGGACGCCGGCGAGGTCGCCGGCTTTCTCGATCTGCGGGCCGGAGGTCACGTGGAGCTGGGAGCCGGTGGCGCGGGCGATGATGTTGGCCAGCGTGGTCTTGCCGAGGCCGGGCGGTCCGGAGAGGAGGACGTGGTCGAGCACGTCGCCGCGCTGGCGGGCGGCCTCGACCATGAGGAGCAGGCGGTCCTTGACCTTTTCCTGGCCGACGAATTCGGAGAAGACGGGCGGGCGCAGCGAAACGTCGAAGGACGTGGTCGGGGCGGAGGTGGTTTTCTGGTAGAAATTCTCGCTCATCCGGGGTGCCGGGGGAAGGAGACCATGGCGGAGGTCGGATGAACACGATTTTTCGCGCGAGAATCGGCTTTACATGCCCGGCCGGTTCCGTAATTTCCGCGGCCCGCCACCGAGCGAACCATTTGCCATGAAAGTCCTTTCCTCTCTCGCCTCTTCCAAGCGCCGCCATGCCGATTGCCAGGTGGTCAAGCGCAAGGGAACGCTCTACGTGATCTGCAAGACCAACCCGAAGTTCAAGGCCCGCCAGGGTGCGACCAAGGGCACGCGCCTTTCGAAGCAGGGCGTGAAGTAAAGCGAAGTTCCAAGTCTGGAAGTTCCAAGTTCCAATGAAGGCGGCCTGCGGGTCGCCTTTTTGGCGTTTGTAGCGGCGGTCTGTGACCGCCGGTGACTGGGGACGAAGTGACGTGAGGGCTGGTTCGTTCCCGGGGAAACAGCGGGCGGCCGGGGTGGCTTCATTTACGAAGTGCGGCGGTCGTAGACGCGCCGCTACAGCGGGCTACACGAGGATCCCCGCCTCTCGGAAGGAGTAGTAGGGACTGCGGCCGGCGTCGGGGCGGCCGACGATCAGGTGGTCGAGGAAGCGGAGCTGGAGGAGCTCGGAGGCCTCGATCATGCGGCGGGTGAAGAGTTCGTCCTGGCGGCTGGGGGCGGGGTCGCCGGAGGGGTGGTTGTGGACGAGGACGAAGCCGTAGGCCCCGCGGGTGATGACCGGGCGGAGGATCTCGCGCGGGTGGGCGGAGGTCTCGGTGAGGCTGCCGCTGCTGACCTCGATGGTGCCGGCGTGGTGGAGGCGGGTGTCGAGCAGGGCGACGATCAGTTTTTCATGGCGGATCCAGGCGAGCTGGGGGGCAAAGGCCTGGTAGATCTGTTCCGGGGCGTCGAGCGGGACGCGGTTGATCTGCTCGCGGGCGGCGCGGGCACCGAGTTCGAAGGCCGCGACGAGCTGGCAGGCCTTGGCGAGGCCGAGGCCGGGCTGCTTGGCGAGCTCGCCGGCGCCGGCGCTGCCGAGGGCTCCGATGGATCCGTAGTGCGCGAGCAGGTCGCGGCCGACCTGGATGGCGCTGCGGCCCTTGACGCCGGTGCGGAGGAAAAGGGCGAGGAGTTCGGGGTTGTCGAGGGCCCCGGCACCGAAGCGGGCGAGCTTTTCGCGGGGGCGCTCGTCGAGGGGGAGGTCGCAGATGCGGTTGAGCATGGTTCACCTGAACATGCTGCCGGGAATCCGGCGAGCGTTTTTTGCGTTCAGGTGAACATTCCCGGCTCAGTTCCCGGGACTGCGTGCCTCCGCGAGGCGTCGTGCCTCGTGCCATTCCGCCAGTATGCGCCGCTGCTCGTCAGGCCCGCCGGCGTAGCGGTCGATTTCCCGGATGACGAAGCCGGCGAGTCCGGCGATCTCCATCACCGTGCCGGGAGCAAGCGGGCGCGGGATCGTGGCTTCGAGTTGCGAAATCATGACCGCACCGAGAATCCAGGCGCAGCCGTCGTCTTCCTCGTCGCCGCGACGGAATTCCCGCAGGTGGCGGTCGAGGACCGGGAAGTAGTGGTCGAAGGCGGCCGGCCCCATGAACATGAAGTCTTCCTGGTAATGGAGCGGGTTTTCAAGGAACAGGCGGAAGGCCTGGTCGAGGTTCAGCCCGCCGAAGTTCCGCCAGGCGTGGAGGGCGTCGAGATCGCCGCCCCAGGGGTCGAAGTCGCCGGCCGCAGGCAAGGGGGCCGCGCGCCGCTGGAGCTGGAATCCCGGGAGATCGGGCACGGTGGTGCGGAGCGCGGCAGGGGTGGCGGGCTCAATCCTTCGATGACCGCGGGTCGAGCGCGTCGCGCAGGCCGTCGCCGAGGAAGTTGAGGGCGAGCAGGGTGCTGGAGAAGAACAGGGCGGGGAAGAGGAGGAGCCAGGTGTTGGTTTCCATCCGGTCGGCGCCTTCCTTGATCAGGATGCCCCAGGAGCTGTTGGGCGGGCGGACGCCGAGGCCGAGGAAAGACAGCACGCTTTCCAGCAGCATGATGCCGGGGACGGCGAGGGTGGTGTAGACGATGACCGGGCCGATGACGTTCGGCAGGATGTGGCGAAACAGGATGCGCCCGTGGCCGAGGCCGAGCGAGCGGGCGGCCTCGACGAATTCCTGGTGCTTGAAGGTCATCACCTGGGCACGGACGATGCGGGCGATGGTCAGCCAGCCGATCGAGCCGATGGCGATGAAGAGCGGCATCAGCGTGGTGATGGGGGCGACCTTGTCGCGGCTCCAGCCGGTGGTCTTGATGACCCATTCGGTGAATTCGGAAGCGGGCTTGTCGACGACCAGCGAAAACAGGATGACCAGGACGAGGAAGGGCAGCGCGAAGAGGATGTCGACGATGCGCATCATGAGGTCGTCGAGCTTTCCGCCGAGGTAACCGGAGACCGAGCCGTAGATCAGGCCGATGAGGACGGCGACGCCGGTGGCGACGATGCCGACGAGCAGCGAGACCTGGCCGCCGTAGAGGACGCGGGCGAAGAGATCGCGGCCGAGCTGGTCGGTGCCGAACCAGTGTTCGGCGCAGGGATCAGCCCCGGGGTTGTCGAGGTTGATGACGGTGGGGCTTTTGACGAAGGGCATCAGCGGCCCGATGAAGCAGACCAGCACGATGGCCACGAGGAACCAGAGGCCGAGCATGGCGGCCTTGTTGCGGGACAGGCGGTGCCAGGCGTCTTGCCAGGGAGAGAGACCTTTCTCGACGGGAGCGGACATGGGGAAGAGGGTCAGGCGGCGGCCCGGAGGCGCGGGTTGAGGGCGATCTGGGCGAGGTCGGACAGCAGGTTGGCGCCGACGATGAGGAAGCCGTAGAAGAGGACGAGGCCCTGGATGAGGAAGTATTCGCGGTCGGTGGTGGCGTTGACGAAGTGCTGGCCCATGCCGGGGACCTGGAAGATGGTCTCGATGACGAAGGAGCCGGAGATCATGCCGGCGAAGGCGGGGCCGACGTAGGCGACGGCGGGGATGAGGCCGCCGCGCAGGGCGTGGCGGGTGACGATGCGCCAACCGGGGACGCCCTTCGCCTTCGCGGTGCGGATGTAGTCCTGGTTGAGGACGTCGAGCATGCCGCCGCGGGTGAGCCGGGCGAGGTAAGCGGCATTGACCATGCCAAGGGTGAGTGCGGGCATGATCCAGTCGGCGGCGGTGTTCCAGCCGGCGACGTTGAGCGACTTGAGGCCGAGCCCGGCGAAGACGGCGAGGAGGGGCCCGATGACGAAGCTCGGCAGGCAGATCCCGGTCATCGCGGCGGCGAGGCAGGCGTAGTCGAGCGGGCCGTTCTTCTTCACCGCGGCGATGATCCCGGCCGGGATGCCGACCATGAGCGCGATGCCGATCGACAGCACGCCGAGCAGGGCGGAAACGGGGAAGGACTGGCTGATGATCTCGGAGACGGTCACGCCGTCCTTCTTCAGGAGCACGCCGAGGTCCTGCTCGAACACGAGGTTCTTGAGATAAGTGAGGTATTGGACGGGGAGGGGCTTGTCGAGGCCCACGTAGGCCTTGAGCTGCTCGAGGATGTGGGCGGGCAGCGCCTTCTCGTCGGTGTAGGGGCTGCCCGGCATCATGCGCACCAGGAAGAAGGTGATGGTGACCAGGACGAACAGCGTGAGCAGTCCCTGGACGAGCCGGTTGATGATGATGCGGGCCATGGCGATGGATTACTTGGTGCGCAGGCGGATCGAGTCGAAGGGGTGGTTGTCGAGGAGCAGGGGGTACCAGCCTTCGACGGAGGGATCGAGGAGGTAGTTCCGTGCATACCATGCGGTGAGCAGCACGGGGGCCTCGGCGGTCATGATGGTCTCGGCCTCGCGGAGGATGGCGTAGCGTTTCGCGGGATCGGCCTCCTGGTGGGATTGCTTGAGCAATTCCTCGAACTTCGGATTCGACCAACCGGTGAGGTTGTTGCCGTTGCCGTCGGACCACATCTCGAGGAATGTCAGCGGGTCGAGGAAATCGCCGATCCAGCCGGAGCCGGCGAGGTCGTAATCGAGCTCCTGCATGGCGGCGAGGTAGGCGGTCCACTCCTTGTTCTCGATCTCGACCTCGATGCCGAGTTCCTTGCGCCACATCGCCTGGATGGCCTGGGCGGTGGTCGCGGCGGTCTCGCGGCTGGCGAGGAGGTACTTCAAGCGGGGGAAGTCCGGGCGCTTGCCCTTGGCGTCGGCGGGGAAGCCGGCCTCGGTCATCAGGCGGCGTGCTTCCTCGGGGTTGAAGGTGACGGCATGGGGCGTGTCGTAGCCGGCCATCGGCGGTGTCATGCCGTAGGCGGGCTTGTAGCCGCGGAGGATCTTGTCGCAGATCTCCTGCTGGTTGAACGAGAGGCTGAGGGCGCGCCGGACGCGGGCGTCGTCGAGCGGCTTGCGCGTGGTGTTGCAGCGGATGAAAAGGGTGCCGACGTAGGGCTCCTGGCGGAGCACCTTGGGGTTCTCCTTGAGCATCAGGTCGACGATTTCCGGCGGGGCGGTGTAGGTGGTGTGGAGCTGGCCGTCGCGGAACATGCGGGCCTCGGTGTAGGAATTGGTGATCGGCAGGAAGCGGACGCCGTTGAGCGTGACGTCGGCCGCGCCCCAGTAGTGCGGGTTGCGTTCGACCTCGAGGTGGTCGTTGCGCCGCCACGACTTGAGCTGGTAAGGGCCGTTGGAGACGATCTTGCCGAGCTTGGACCACGGGTTGCCCTTCTGGGTCATGGTGCCGTGCTTGAGGACAACGTGGCGGGGCACCGGGTTCCAGGTGTAGTGTTTGAGAACCTGGGGGAAATAGGGCGTCGGCCCTCGCAGGGTGAGGCGCAGGGTGAGGTCGTCGATCACCTCGACGCCGACGGTCGAGAAGTCCTTCGTTTCGCCCTTGTTGAAGCGGTCGGCTCCCTTGAGGAAGTAGAGCATCTCGGCGTATTTCGCGCCGAACTCCGGGGTCAGGATGCGCTCGTAGGAGAAGGCGTAGTCGCGTGCGGTGACCGGAGTGCCGTCGGACCATTTCGCGTTGGGACGGAGTCTGGCGGTCCAGACGGTGGCGGTGGCGTCGGGTTCGAGGGTCTGTGCGCCGCCGGGGACGATGGCGGCGTCGTCGCTGGGGTGGTCGGAGACGAGGCCTTCGAACAGGGCGCGAAGGATGTTGCTTTCGAGCACCCCGGTGACGACCTGGGGATCGAGGCCTTTCGGTTCGTTCGAGTTGCCGAAGATCAGGATCCCCTCCCGGTTCGCCTTTTCGACCTGGGTTTCGCGCTGGCAGCCGGCGAGGCAGAGCAGGGCGGGGAGCAGGAAAAGGGCGCGGCGTGTCATGGTCGGCGGGAGGACTAGCGTTTCCCGCGCCCGGATTGCAGGGAAAATTTGCAGCAATCGGCGGGCTTTGGCGGATTTGCCGCTTTTGGCGGTCGATTCCGTCAAAGCGGCGGCTTTGGCCCGCGGGAGCTTGCAAGGGTGGGATGGATCGCTAGAACCACCGGGACCCGTTCCGTTCGCCCGATTTGAAAGCCTATTTCCTCCGCCGCATCCTGCTGATCCCGTTCACCTTGATCGGGATCACGGCGCTGGTGTTCGCGACCATCCGGCTGGCACCGGGCGGACCGGTCGAGCAGCGGTTGGCGCAGCTGGTGGGCGGCGAAAAGCGTTCGCGGGCCGAGGCGGCCTTTTCGCTGACTCCGGCCCAGGTGCTGGAGGAGGAGGAGAAGGAAGACGAGGACAAGGGACTGTGGCGGGCGTATTTCGAGTGGCTGGGTGTCGCGCCGCGGGACCTGGCCAAAACGGGCAAGGAGTTCCCGAAGGGCAAGAACGAGGTGGAGATCCCGCTGCCGGGCACCGTGCACGTGGTGACCGTCAAGCGCGGCAACGACGGCAAGGTGACGCTTCACCCTCCGGAGCTGCAGCCGGGGGAACCCGGGCCGGATCTGTCGAAATGGGACGTGCGGTTGCGAACTCCGGAAGAGCAGGCGCAGCGCTGGAAGAAATGGGTGCCGGACGTCGAGATGCCGGAGATGCCCGAATACCGGGCCATCCTTTTCAAACCGGGTTTCGACGGTTTGATCCAGGGGAGCCTGGGCAATTCGAAAAAGTATCAAGATAGCGTCTGGTCGATGATCCTGGCGCGGATGCCGGTGTCGCTTTATTTCGGGCTGGTCAGCATGATCGCGGTGTACGGGATTTGCCTGCCGCTGGGGATCGTCAAGGCGATCAAGCACCGGACTTTCGTCGACAACGCCAGTTCGGTGGCGGTGTTTGCCGGCTACGCGATCCCGGGCTACGCGCTCGGATCGCTGCTGGTGGTGTTCCTGGGTGCCAAGCTCGGCTGGTTCCCGATCCGTGGATTCACCGGGGACGACTTCGACTCGCTTTCGACCTTCGGCAAGATCAAGGACGTGCTCCACCACACCGCGATGCCGCTGGTGTGCTACCTGATCGGGAGTTTCGCCTTCATGACCATGATGATGAAGAACAACCTCATGGACAACCTGGCCGCCGACTACGTGCGGACCGCGGCGGCCAAAGGGGTGTCGTTCCCGACGGCGGTTTTCAAGCATGCCTTCCGCAACTCGATCATCCCGATCGCAACGACCTTCGGCAACAACGTCTCGCTGCTGGTGGCGGGCAGCATGCTGATCGAGCGGGTTTTCGACATCAACGGCTTCGGCCTGCTTCAGTTCAGCGCGATCTACGAGCGCGACCAGCCCCTGATCATGGGCGTGCTATTCTTCTCGGCCCTGCTGCTGCTGGTCGGGAACATCCTTTCCGACCTCTGCGTGGCCCTGGTGGATCCGCGGGTGAGCTACAAGTGAAATGACCTTCCCCCGCAAAGCCGGTTTGATCCTGGTCATCGTGGCGGCCGCCGCGGCGTGGTCGCATCACCACGGGCTGGCGTTGCCCTCGCTGCGCTGGTTCTTCTCGTTCACCGCGACTCCGGATCAGATCCAAGCCGCCGAGATCAAGCCGTGGTCGCTCGTGTCCCTCGACCTGAGCCCGCGGAACCTGCGCGAGCACCAGGGGGAGATCGTGGGCTACACGTTCTGCTCGATCATGGCGATCGCCGGAATGATGATGTTGATCGGCGGTGGAAAATTCCATTGGAATCCGATCACGGTGCGCAAGTTCGCGCGTTTCCGGTCGATCGGCCGCGGCTGGGCGGCCTTCCGCATTCTCCTGCTGCTGCTGGTGCTGGCGATGCTCGACCAGGTTCTGGTCGGCAAGCGGGCGCTCGCGGTGAGCTACGAGGGCGAGTGGCATTTCCCTGCCTTCCAGCAGCGGATGTATTCCGAGAAGGACTTCGGCGGGACCGCCGAGCAGGAGGCCAACTACCGGGACCTGCGCGAGCGCTTCATCGCCGAGAAATCCGGCAACAAGGTGATCCTGCCGCCGATCCCGTGGGATCCGACTTTCGACTCCGACCAGGTGTTGAAGCGGCCGCTGGTGGTGATCGAGGGAAAGATCCACCGCTCCGGCGACCGGGAACCTTTCGATGGCCAGGCGGTGCAGTTCCGCCCCGACAACCCGGAGGTCCAGGCCTACGCCGCCCGGTTCCGCAAGGGGCTGCGCGACGGCATCACCTCGGTTTATGACGAAAAGGGCGAGTTCATCGGCCGCCAGACGTGGAAAGCCGGCGAACTCGTTGAATCCAACGTTCCCGGCGAACCTGCGGCCGCGGTCGAGACCGCCTGGGTGGAACAGCTTTTCCCGCCGGTGCCGCCGTCCTGGAAGGAAAAGCATTTCCTCGGCACCGACTCGAAGGGCTGGGACATCGCCGCGCAGCTCTACGGCGGCTTGCAGGTGATTTTCAAGGCCTCCGCGTTCTATCTGGTCCTGACCTACGGCATCGGCATCGCGCTCGGCTGCGTGATGGGATACTTCGGCGGCTGGTTCGACCTCGTGATGCAGCGCCTGATCGAAGTGCTCAGCAACGTCCCGTTCCTGCTGGTGGTGATGATCATCACCGCCAACATCGGCCGGGACAACATCATGCTGGCAAACATCCTGCTGATCTACTGCCTGTTCTCGTGGATCTACGTCGCGACCTACCTGCGGACCTCGACCTTCCGCGAAAAGGCGCGCGACTACGTGGCGGCGGCGCGGGTCCAGGGGGCGGGCACCACGCGGGTGATCTTCCGCCACATCCTGCCGAACGCCATCGCCACCATCGTCACCCTGCTGCCCTTCAGCGTGGCGGGTCTGACCAGTTCGCTGACCGCGCTCGATTTCCTCGGCTTCGGCCTGCCGGACTCTTATCCAAGCTGGGGGCGCGTGCTCGATGACGGCACGCAGAACCTTTCCTCGCCATGGATCGTGGCATCCGTGTTCGGCGTGATGGTGACCGTGCTGCTGGTCATCACTTTCATCGGCGAGGCGATCCGCGAGGCCTTCGATCCCAAGAAATTCACCACCTACCAATGATGCGCGCGCTCCCCGTCCTGGTCGCGGCCGCCGCCGCGTGGTGCTCGGTGTCCTGCAAGGACAATTCGGGCGATTTTCCCGCCTACGACAACACCCCGGAGCGACTGAAGTTCCACGACCGCAAGAATGCCGAGGTGTTGGAAAGCCTGAATGCCCGCAAGTCGGAACTCGAGAAGGAACTGGCGAACGAAGCGGACGAAAGCGCGATGGAGGAGAAGCGGAGGGAACTCGAGATGCTGCTGCGGCGGCTGGAGCGGCCGAAATTCTTCGAGATCCTCAAGGAGTCCGACCTGCCGCAGGATCTCGAATGGACGACCAACCTCGACGAACCGGAGATCGGGTCGCCGGAGGCGAAGAAGGGCGGCACCTTCCACACCTTCATCCCCGGCGGATCCTACCCGCCGACGATCCGGCCTCTGGGACGGGAGGCGAACAACTCGTTCCGCAGCTTCCATTGGGACGACATCGAGATGAGCCTGACCACCTACCACCCCGGGACTGGCAAGCCGATCCCCGCGCTGGCGGACCAGTGGGCGGTGGCGGCGGACGGCCAAACGGTGTACTACCGGATCGACAAGGATGCGCGCTGGTCGGACGGCCGGGACGTGAAGTCCGGCGACTGGCTGATGGCCTTTTACATCTACCTTTCGCCGTATCTCACGGAGGCCTTCTACCGCGCCTACTACGGCGAGCAGTACTGGGGGATCGCGACCTACGGCGACGACTACCTTTGCATCCGCCTGGCGAACCCGAAGCCGATGGCGGAGGCTTTCGCCGGGGTCACCCCGTTCCAGGAGGAATTCTACAAGGAGTTCGGCCCCGACTTCGAATCGCGCTACAACTGGCGGCCGCGCCCGACCACAGGCGCCTACCGGATCCGGTCGGAGGACATCCAGAAGGGCCGCTCCATCGCCCTGACCCGCGTCCAGGACTGGTGGGCGAAGGACAAGAAGTACTACAAGCATCGTTTCAATCCCGACCGGATCGAATACATCCAGGTGCGGGACGAGGAGAAGATCTTCCAGCTCTTCCTGCGCGGCGACATCGACGTCTACCTGCTCGGCGACTCGCAGAAATGGTACGAGAAGACCGAGGTCCCGCAGGTTTTCAACGGCTACATCGAGAAGGCGACCTTCTACAACCAGTACCCGACGGTCTCGCGCGGCCTGTATTTCAACATCCACCAGCAGTCGCTGAAGAACCTCGACGTCCGGATCGGCCTGCAGCACGCGTCGAATTGGGAGAAGGTGATCGAACTCGACATGCGCGGCGACGCCGAGCGCCTGCACCTGCTCAACGCGGGCTACGGCGAGTTCTCCCATCCGACGCTGCGGACGCGCCCTTTTTCGGTCGAGAAGGCGCGCGAGCACTTCGCCAAGGCGGGCTTCACCGAGCGGGACAAGGACGGCATCCTGAAGAATGCCGAAGGCAAGCGGCTGTCCTTCACCATCACCTACCCGAAGCATCCGATCTGGGATCCGATCCTGATGCGGATCAAGGAGGAGGCGCGCCGGGCCGGGGTGGAATACAAGCTGGAAGGGATCGACCCGGTGGCGGCCTTCCAGCGGGTGACCCGCAAGGAGCACGAGATCGCTTTCACCGGCTGGCAGAGCCAGCTGCCGATTCCGGACTACTACCAGAGCTTCCATTCGAAGGATGCCTACGAGCCCGGCACCAACAAGCCGCGGCCGATGACCAACAACATCACGGTGTTCGCCGACCCGGAAGTGGACAAGATCCTCGAGGAGAACCGGGCCGCCCGCAGTCTGGACGTGATCCGCGACACCAGTTGGAAGCTCGAGGAGATCTTCCACGAGCGCGCGGTCTGGGTGCCGGCCTTCCAGCGGCCCTTCTACCGGGTCGGCTACTGGCGCTGGATCCGCTGGCCCGAGGGATTCAACGTCCGGCTCGGCAACGACCCGGAGATGAACCACGTGCTGTGGATCGATCCCGAGATCAAGAAGGAGACGCTGGAGGCGAAGAAGGATGGCCGGACCTTCCCGGAGCAGAACAACGTCTTCGACCAGTACCGCGCCAAGCCGAGTCCCACCGAATGACCATGTCCGAACCCCTGCTCCAGGTCCGCGATCTGATCACCGCCTTCGACACAGACGGCGGGCTGGTCCGTGCCGTCGACCAGGTTTCGTTTTCGGTCGAGCGGGGCAAGACGCTCGGCATCGTGGGCGAGTCCGGCTGCGGGAAGAGCGTGACGGCGATGTCGCTGGTGCGGCTGCTGCCCCAGCCCGCGGGGAAGATCCTGCAGGGCGAGGTGATGTTCAAAGGGCGCGACCTGACGCGGCTCAAGCCCGAGGAACTGCGCAAGGTCCGCGGCAACGAGATCGGCGTGATTTTCCAGGAGCCGATGACGGCGCTCAATCCGGTGCAGCGGATCGGCAAGCAGCTTTCCGAGTGCTTCCTGCTGCACAAGGGGATGAACAAGAAAGAGGCCTGGGAGGCATCGATCGAAATGCTGCGGCTGGTGAAAATCCCGGCGCCCGAACAGAGGGCGGGGGACTACCCGCACCAGCTTTCCGGCGGGATGCGGCAGCGGGTGGTGATCGCCATGGCGCTGGCCTGCAAGCCCGACCTGGTGATCGCGGACGAGCCGACCACGGCGCTCGATGTCACGGTGCAGGCGCAGATCCTCGACCTGATGAAGCGCCTTCAGGCGGAGATGGGGATGTCGGTGATGCTGATCACGCACGATCTCGGCGTGATCGCGGAAACCTGCGACGAGGTGGTCGTGATGTACGGCGGCCGGGTCGTCGAGCGCGCGCCGGTGAGAGAGCTTTTCGCCCGGCCCCTTCATGCCTACACGCGCGGCCTGCTGGCTTCGATCCCGCGGATGGACACGCCGCGGAAGTCGAAGCTGCCGGTGATTCCGGGGATGGTCGCGTCGCTCAAGGATTTCGTCCCCGGCTGCCGCTTTTGCCAGCGGATGGACCGCCAGCTTTCCAAGCTGCTGCGGGAGCGCCCGCCCTTCATCGAAGCCTCGCCCGGGCACTGGGTCGAGGCATGCCCGAGTTGTTACGATTCGTCCGCCGCATGACCCCGATCCTTTCCGTCCGCGATCTCAAGGTGCACTTCCCGGTTTCGGGCGGTCTCTTCATGCGCCAGACCGGTTCGGTGAAGGCGGTCGACGGCGTGTCGATCGACATCGCCCCGGGCGAAACGCTGGGGCTGGTCGGCGAATCGGGCTGCGGGAAGTCGACGCTTGGCAAGGCGATCGTCCGGCTGCACGACGCCAATGCGGGGAGCATCCACTTCGACGGGCGCGACATCACCCGACTCGGGCGCGGTGCGATGCGGCCGATCCGCAGCGACCTGCAGATGGTCTTCCAGGATCCGGTCGAGTCGCTGAATGCTCGGCTGAGCGTGCGCGAGATCATCGAGGAGCCGCTGATCATCCACGGCACGGGCAGCGCGGCGGAACGGCGGAAGCGGGTGGACGAGCTGCTGGAGCGCGTGGGACTGCAGCGGGCGGCGGCGGACCGCTATCCCTTCGAGTTCTCCGGCGGCCAGCGGCAGCGGATCGGGATCGCCCGGGCGATCGCCCTGAATCCGAAGCTCATCATCTGCGACGAGCCGGTGTCGGCGCTGGATGTCTCGGTCCAATCGCAGGTGCTCAACCTGCTGCTGGAGCTCCAGCAGGACCTGGGGCTTTCCTATCTTTTCATCGCCCACGACCTGGCGGTGGTGAAGCACATCTCCGACCGGGTGGCGGTGATGTACTTGGGCAAGATCGTGGAGATGGCGGGAGCCGACGCGATCTACCGGAACCCGAAGCACGCCTACACCAAGGCGCTGCTGTCGGCGATCCCGGAGCCCGACCCGACGCTGGAGAAGAAGCGCATCCTGCTGGAGGGCGACGTGCCGTCGCCGATCGATCCGCCGAAAGGCAGTGCCTTCGGGCACCGCTTGAAGCACCCGCGCTACGACGAGACGATCGGTGCCGACCTTTCGCTGCGCGAGATCGAGCCCGGCCACTGGGTGGCGGCGGACCCGTGCTGCTTGGAGAAGGCGGATTGGGAGCGAGCAAGCAGAAGGGTTGCGTAGCGGGCCTGCGGTGACCGCGGCAGTGGCGCTGTGGCGTGCACTTCCGAATCTTTGAGGACCTTCGGCATGGCACACAACCGGCGATCCTCGTGCCTGACACCGGAAGAAATCTCTCGACTGGATGGGGTGGCCTGCATGCACCACAACGAAAGAAATTCGGAACATGTTCCGTCCGCTGTGCTATCTCGTGAAGCGCCCCATTCCTTTCGAAGCACCCGAATCGGTCCACTACAGGAACCTCGCTCACTCCAGGCCAACCAGCGAAACACATGAGAAGAATCATCATTCCGACCATCGCCATGATCGCCCTCGCCATTCCGGCACCTGCTGCCGAACCCGAGGCCAAACCCGCCGCGCAAGTTGCCGACGGCGATGTCTCCAAGCAACTGGAGAAAAAGATGATGGGCTACTGGGCTCCTGATGCAGAAGCAATGGTGAAGCTTCTTGTCGAAAAGAAGATCATGCCGAAGGAAGACGCCCAAGCCCTGGCCGGGGAGTCTTCGAATGTCACTTTCCACGTCAAACCGGGAACGGTTCACGTCTACACGGAGCAAGGAATCATGGACGTGCCTTACGAACTACTCGCAGCCGGCAAAGCCGCCGGTTCGCTCAAGGTCCGCGCCGTGAACCCCGACCCCGCCAACAAGGCCCAGGCGCTCGAACTCTTGATCAAAGACCAACAGATTACCGTAGCGGGAGGGGAGAATCAGGTTCCCTTCGTTCTCAGGAAGATCGACGAGGCCGAATTCGCGAAGCGCAAGGCTGCCGTGCCCGCCGATCGGATTGGCAAGTGAGGCTGGTGTCCGCCCGCAAGTCATCGTCCAGGCGATCGTCGATCGCTCGGTCCGTGAAGGGCAAGATCGTGACGGGCAACAGCCGTCACTTGTCGCGGATCCCCGGCGTGGAGTGCGAGGACTGGATCCGCGGCTGATCCGCTACATGCCCGGCGCGGGCGATACTGGAGCCGGGGCTTTTTCGGCGACCCGCGGCGGGCTGCCGGTGTCGTCGCGCTCCTTTCCGTCGAGGAAAACGATCGTCAGGAAGACGTAGAGGGAAACGGCGACAAGGGCCAGTTTCAGGGGGAATCCGGGTGTCATGACTTGGTTGGGGGAATCTCATCCGGCTGCCGCTGTCCCGGACAGCAACCGGAGGGTGGGGTTTTCGTTTCAGGCGAGCTGGCTGGCGACCGGCGCGGCGTCGGCCATGCGGAGCTTGCGCTTGCCCTTCTCCTGGGGAATCCAGGCGGTGGCGGCGGCGGCAAGGGCGAGGGTGAGGAGGAGGCGGGTGCTGAAGCGGTTGGCGATCTTCATGGCGAAAGATTCCCACGATCCGGCCCGCGGAACCATTACGCCATGACGTGGGGGGATTTTGGGGGTTGAGTCCGCCGCTCCGCTGGCCCAAAACCGCCCCGGAGCATGAAGATTGTCGTCGTGGGAAAAGGGGGGCGCGAGCACGCGCTGGTGCGGGCGCTGGCGGAATCGCCGGGGAGCCACGAGTTGTTCTGCTTTCCGGGCAGCGACGCGATTTCCGGGCTGGCGAAGCCGGTGCCGGCGGACGGTCTGGAATCGCTGGTGGCGTGGATGAGCGCGAACGAGGTCGACCTCTGCGTGGCCGGCGAGGAGAGCTATCTGGTCAAGGGCGAGGGGCTGGCGAATCTCTGTGAGAAGGCCGGGATTCCCTGCTGGGGGCCGCATCTGCAATCGGCGCAACTCGAGGCCAGCAAGGAGTTCGCGAAGAAGTTCCTGGAGCGCCACGGCATCCCGACCGCGAAGGCGACGGCGTGCGCGACGCTGGAGGAGACGGTCGCGGCGATCGGCGGGAAATTCCCGACGGTGCTCAAGTTCGACGGACTCGCCGCGGGGAAGGGCGTGGCGGTGTGCATGGTCGAGCGCGAGGCGACGGACTTCCTCGACGAGGTCTTCGTACAGCAGCGTTTCGGCCCCGGCCGGGTGCTGGTGGAGGACTTTCTCACCGGCCCGGAGGTTTCGATTTTCGCGGCGATCGTGGACGACCGCTATCTCGTCTTCACCCCGGCCCGCGACTACAAGCGGCTGGGCGAGGGCGATGCCGGGCCGAACACCGGCGGCATGGGCGCGGTGGCGAGCCGGCGGTTGATCTCCGCCGAACTGCTGGCGGAGATCGGGAAGGACATCGTCGCCCCGACGGTCGCGGGCTTGCGCGAGGATGGTCTGCCTTACCGCGGATTCCTTTACTTCGGCCTGATGCTCACGCCGGACGGCCCGAAGGTGATCGAGTACAACTGCCGCTTCGGCGACCCGGAATGCCAGGCGGTGATGCCGCTGGTGAAGGGCGACCTTGCCGCCTTCTGCCTCGCCGGGGCGAAGGGCGAGCTGAAGCCGGAACTGATCTCCTTCGACGAAGGCTGGAGTGTCTGCGTGGTGCTGGCCTCCGCCGGCTATCCCGAGAGCTCCCGCAGCGGCGACGTGATCCGGGGGCTCGAGGAGGTCGGGAATGCCCGGGTCTATCACGCCGGCACCCGCCGCAATGCCGCGGGCGAATGGGAAACCAATGGAGGCCGGGTTTTGGCAGTGGTCGCCGGTGGTGAGACCCGGCAGGATGCGGTCGCCGCGGCGCATGCGGCGACGGACAAGGTTTCCTTCGATGGCATGCAGCGCAGGCGCGACATTGGGATTAGTAGCTTCGAAGATTGATGAATCACTGTGCCTCCCATGACTTTGCTGCCGCAGGCGGAGCGCTGGCTTTAGCCGGCCTGCCTTTTTCGTCCACCGGCACTTGCCGGCTAAAGCCGGCGCTCCCCAAGAACTCCTTTTTCCACTCATGAGCCGAATTCTCGGACCCGACGACATCGAGCAGGGCATCGTCGCCCTTGCCGCCGCCATCCGCGAACGGACGGAGGGCAAAGCCATCGCCCTGGTGGGCATCCGCAGCCGCGGCGACGAGGTGGCGGAGCGCCTGTGCAACCGGCTGGCGGAGGAGGACCGCGAGCTGGAGCTGGGGGTGCTCGACATTTCCCTCTACCGCGACGACTACGAGCACCTGCACGAGAATCCGAAGCTGCAGGAGAGCGACATCCCGTTTACGGTCGATGGCGCGCACATCATCCTGGTCGACGACGTCCTTTTCACCGGCCGGACGATCCGTGCGGCGCTCGACGCGCTTTCCGACTACGGCCGCCCGGCCAAGGTCGAGCTGGCGGTGCTGATCGACCGCGGCCACCGCGAGATGCCGATCCAGCCGGACTACGTCGGGATCTGCCTGGAAACCTCGCGCTTCGACCACGTGCTTGTTTCCTTGGAAGCCGCCGACGGGGAGGACAAGATCGAGATCGTCGAGAGAAACCCTGGCTGACCCATGCTGCCGCAACGCCGGAAATCCGCCGAAGAGATCGCGAAGCTCCGCGAGTCGATGGGCATTCCCGGCGCGGCGGTCCCTGCACCTGCGGAGAGCGGGGAAAGACCTGCCGCCGCGGCTGCGAAAGCCGAGGCTCCCGCCCCGGCACCTGCACCGCCGAAGCCGGTGCGCTCGCTGCGGAAGTCGGAACAAAAACACGAGGATCGGGTCCGGCCTGCCGTCCCGCTTTCCTCGTCGGGGATTCCCCTCCGCCGGCGCAGCGAGGAAGAGCTGATGGAAATGCGGCGCCAGCAGATCACGCCGCCCGACCAGTCGATCTCCCACCTTCAACAGTTGGCCCTGCCGTGGCCGGTCATCGGGTTCGGCTACCTGCTGCCGCTGTGCGGTGCCGTGTGCGCCTGGTTCGCGGTCTGGTCGCCCGGGGTGCCGCCGATGGACTTTCCCGCGCTGTGGATGGCCGACCTTTCGCGGCAGCCCTGGCTTTCCAAGGCGGGGCTCGGGTCGCTGGGCCTGTTTTGCGGGACCGCGTTCCTGCTTGCCGGTTGGATCGTCTGGAAGAAGCCGCGCTCCAGCCATCACGCCGGCTTCATCGCCATCGTCACCCTGCTCGTCCTCGTTTTCGGAATCCTCCAACTCACCTCCACGCATGGCCCGTAAGGACCTCCTCGACATCGCATCGCTCGACCGGGAAGAGATCGATCTCCTCCTGAACCAGGCCGTTCCCTTCAAGGAACTCTTCACCCGCTCCGTGAAGAAGGTCCCCGCGCTCAAGGGCAAGTCGGTGCTGATGCTGTTCTACGAGCCGAGCACCCGCACCCATTCCTCGTTTGAAGTCGCTGCCAAGCGCCTGTCGGCCGACGTGACGAACTTCGACGTGCCGCATTCCTCGGTGGTGAAAGGCGAGTCGGTCCGCGAGACGATCGAGACCCTTCAGGCGATGCGGACCGACTACATCGTGGTCCGCCACGGCCGCAGCAGCCTGCCGGGGATGATCGCCGGGATGACGAAGGCCAGCGTGATCAATGCCGGCGACGGGGCGCACGCGCATCCGACGCAGGCCTTGTTGGATGCCTTCACGCTGAAGGAGGTCTATCCCGAGGGGTTGGAGGGCAAGAAGGTCCTGATCATCGGCGATATCCTGCACAGCCGCGTCGCGCGCTCGACCAGCACCATCCTCAAGCGGCTCGACGCCAAGGTGGCCTATCTCGGGCCCGGCTCGCTGGTGCCGAAGTCGGGCCCGGAGAACATCCTGCGCTTCACCGACTACGAGGAAGCGATGAAGTGGAAGCCCGACGTCGTGTATCTGCTGCGGGTCCAGATGGAACGCCAGGACGTCCAGTTTTTCCCGAGCCTGCGGGAGTATCACAAGGTTTACGGGATCACCGAGGAGCGACTGAAACGGATCGACGGCGAAGGCTTGTGGCTGATGCATCCCGGTCCGGTGAACCGCGGGGTGGAGTTGTGCGACGGTGCGATGGATTACTCCCGCAGCCTGATCAACCGCCAGGTCGAGAACGGCATCGCGGTGCGGATGGCGGTGCTTTACTGGCTGAAGCCGGCGGGGGAATAAGGCGGTCTGACGGACGGATACGAAAAGGCCCGGCAGTTGGTGCCGGGCCTGGGGATCGTTGATGTCGTTCCGAGCAGCGTCAGATCTTCATCGCGTTGAAACCGCCGTCGACCACGACTTCGGTGCCGGTGATGAAGGCACCGGCCTTGTTCGAGGCGAGCAGCAGGGTCGCACCGATCAGATCGTCGGGCGAACCGAAGCGGCTCATCGGGGTTTGGCGGAGGATGTCGAGCACGCGGCTTTCATCGAGCACCTTGCGGTTCTGCTCCGCGGGGAAGAAGCCGGGGACCAGCGTGTTGACGCGGATCGAGTATTCGGCCCACTCGCGGGCGAGGTTCTTCGACAGGTTGTGGACCGCGGCCTTGGAGGCGGAGTAGGTGAAGACGCGGGACAGCGGGATCAGTCCGGACATCGAGCCGAGGTTGATGATGGAGGCGGGGATGCCTTCGTTGATGAAGTACTTGCCGAAGACCTGGCAGGTGCGGAAGACGGCGGTGAGGTTGGTGTCGATGATCCGCTGGAATTCCTCCTCCGCGATGTCGAGGAAGGGAGTGGGCGAGTTGATGCCGGCACCGTTGACGAGGATGTCGACGCGGCCGGAGCGCTCGACGACCTGGTCGACGAGGTCTTGCAAGGAGTCGCGGGAGGTGACGTCGGCCGACATGAAGTAGCCCTTGCCGCCGAACTCCGCGATTTCGGCGAGCTTGCGCTCCGCCTTCTCGCGGATGCGGCCGACCAGCACGACCTCGGCCCCTGCGTGGGCGAGGCCCTGGGCCATGCAGCCGCAGAGTTCCCCGGTGCCGCCGATCACGACGGCGGTTTGTCCCTCGAGGCCGAACAGGTCTTTAAAGAAAGCAGCGGTTTGCATGAGGCAAGGTTCGCCACGCGGAATGGCGGGGGCAAGCGGAATGAGTGTTCGCGGGGTGTCAGGCCGTCTGCTTCCGCCGCAGGATCCCGTATTTCGGTGCGAAGGCCAGCGAAGCGACGAAGAGGAGGGTCTGGACCAGCACGATGCAGGCGCTGGTGGAGGCGTCGACGTGGTAGCTGATGAGGATTCCCGCCGCGGTGGAGGCGGTGGCGGCGGCGACGGCGATGGCGAGCATGCGGTCGAATCGGTCGGTCCAGAGGTGGGCGATGCTGCCGGGGGCAATCAGCATGGCGATGACCAGGATGATGCCGACCGTTTGAAGGGAAACGACGATGGCCAAGGAAAGCAGGGCGAGCAGGAGGTAATGGAGGAGCTTGTCCGGCAATGCGATGACCCGGGCCTGGGCGGGATCGAAGCAGATGAGGAGCAGGTCGCGGCGCAGGGCGAGGGTGATGCCGAGGACCACGCCGCCGAGGGCGAGGGTTTGCCAGACCTGGGAATGGCGGATGCCGAGGATATTGCCGAAAAGAATGTGATCGAGGTGCATGTCCGACTCGGTGCGGCTGAACAGCACGAGACCGAATGCGAACATGCCGGTGAAGACCACGCCCATGACGGTGTCTTCCTTGATCCGGCTGTTCTGCTTGATGAAGCCGATGCTGAACGAGCAGAAGAGACCGGCGATGAAGGCCCCGATCGCCAGCGGGATGCCGGCGATGTAGGCGAGCACGATGCCCGGCAGGACGGCGTGGGAAACGGCGTCGCCCATCAGCGACCAGCCTTTCAGGATGAGGAAGCAGGAAAGCACCGCGCACATCGCCGCGACCACACCGCCGACCAGCAGGGCGTCGCGCATGAAGGCGAACTGGAACGGCTCGAGGAACTCGCTCATGGCGCGGGCAGGGTGGTCGCGCGGCTTGCCCGGACGCGGCGTTTCGAGGCGAGGATGCCGTGCTTCGGCGCGAAGACGAAGGCGGCGAGGAAGACGAGTGTCTGGAGGGTGACGATGCAGCCGCCGGTGGCGCCGTTGAGGAAATAGCTGGCGTAGGCCCCGGCCAGCGAGGTGGCGACGCCCATCGCCGCGGAAAGCCAGAGCATGGTGCCGAAGCGGTCGGTGAGAAGGTAGGCGGTGGCTCCGGGCGTGACGAGCATCGCGATGACGAGGCAGGCTCCGACCGCCTGCAAGGCCGCGACCGCGGTGGCGGCGAGCAGGGAAAGCAGGGTGACGTGGAGCCAGCCCGCGCGCAGCCCGAGGGTGCGCGCCAGGTTCGGATCGAAGCAGAAGAGCATGAGATCCTTCCATTTCAGGGCGAGCACCGCCAGAGTGACGGCACTGATCGCGATGACCTGGGCGATGTCCGGATCGGAGATGCCGAGGATGTTGCCGAGGATGATCGTCTTGAGGTCCACCCGTGCGGGAAAGAGCGAGATGAGCAGCAGTCCGAGCGCGAAGTAGGAGGTGAAGACGATGCCGATCGTTGCGTCCTCGCGGATCCGGCTTTTGGCCTTGATGAAGCCCATGGTGCCCGCCGCGAGCAGTCCGGCGACGAAGGCGCCGAGCGCGAAGGGCAGGCCGAGGATGTAGGCGATGGTCACGCCGGGAACGACGGCATGGGACAGCGCGTCGCCCATCAGCGACCAGCCCTTGAGCGTCACGAAGGAGGACAGCAAGCCGCATACGCCGCCGACCAAAGCGCTGACCCACATGGCCCGCAGCATGTAGTCGTATTGGAAGGGGGTTAGGAGGGATTCGACCAACTCACTCATGCCTAGGGAAGAGGTTGATGGTCTATGGTCGATGGTTGATAGCGAAGAAGGAAGACCGTTGTCCAATCGCTGCCGCGTTTGGATTTTCCATCAACCATCAACCCTCCACTATCAACTTCCTCACTCATGCTCTTCCGATCTCTTTTTGAGGAGTTCCTCGTGTTCCTGGCGGTTCTTGTATTCGAGGTGGCCGTCCTTGCCGAAGACCAGCGGGCGCTCGTCGTCGGTGAGCACCCGGATGGTGCGACCGTCGTGCTCCTGGACGGTCGATGTCTCGAAATGGAACTGCCGCAGCACGCCGCCGAAGGCCGCGCCGAGGTTCTGTTCGGTGAAGACCTCGGCGGTCGGGCCGTAGGCCAGCACGGTCTTGTTGATCAGCACCACCTGGTCGCAGAATTCCGGGACGCTGCCCAGGTTGTGGGTTGAGACGAGGATGATGCAGCCGTGGTCCCGCAGCTCGCGGAGCAGCGCGATGATCGCCTCCTCGGTCTTTACGTCGACGCCGGTGAAAGGTTCGTCGAGCAGGATCACCCGGCCGCCCTGGGCGAGGGCGCGGGCGAGGAAGACGCGCTTCTTCTGCCCGCCGCTCAACTCGCCGATCTGGCGGTCCTTGTAATCCCACATCGAGACCCGGCGCAGGCTTTCCTCGACCTTCGCCTTGTCGACGGCCCGCGGGATGCGGAGGAAATTCATCGCGCCGTAACGGCCCATCATCGCCACGTCCCACACGCTGACCGGGAACTGCCAGTCGACTTCCTCCGCCTGCGGCACGTAGGCGACGAGGTGCTTCTTGAGCGCGGCGCGGACCGGCCGGCCGTCGATGGTCACGCGGCCCGCCTTCGGGTGGACGAAGCCCATGATGCTTTTGAAGAGCGTCGATTTCCCGCTGCCGTTGACGCCGACCAGCGCGCAGATCGTCCCGCCGCCGAGCCGGAAGGAGGCGTCGCGCAAGGCGAGGTGGCCGTTGGCGTAGGCCACCGAAACGTTCTCGACCTCGAGGCGGGGCGACGGGCTCATGCCGGGCTGAGGAATCCTTTCACGATGGTGTCGGCGTTGGCTTCCAAGAGTTTCAGGTAAGAAGGAGCCGGGCCATCCGCATCGGTGAGTGAATCGACGTAGAGCACGCCACCGTAGCGGGCGCCGGTTTCCTGCGCCACCTGGCGGGCGGGCTTGTCGCTGACGGTGCTCTCGGAAAAGACCACCGGGATCCTGTTCGCACGGACGGCATCGATCACCGCGCGGACCTGCTGCGGGGTGCCCTGGGCGTCGGCATTGATCGGCCAGAGGTAGAGCGGTTTCAGGTCGTAGTTCGCGCAGAGGTAGGAGAACGCGCCCTCGCTGGTGACCAGCCAGCGCTGTTCCGCGGGAATGGCGGCGATCTTCTGCCGGACCGGTTCATCGAGGGCCTTGATCTTCGCGGTGTAAGCGGCGGCGTTGGCGTTGTAGGTGGACTCGTTGGCCGGATCCACCTTCACCAGCGCCTTGCGGATGTTTTCGACGTAGATCGCGGCGTTGGCCGGCGACATCCAGGCGTGGGGGTTGGGCTTGCCGGTGTAGGGGCCTTCGGTGATGCCCATCGGCGTCACGCCTTCGGTCAGCACCGCGCTCGGAACCTCCTTCACGTTCTCGAAGAACTTCTCGAACCAGAGTTCCAGATTCATGCCGTTCCACAGCACGAGGTCGGCCTGCTGGGCCTTGACGATGTCCTTCGGCGTGGGGTCGTAGCCGTGGATTTCCGAGCCGGGCTTGGTGATGGACTCGACCTCGGCGGCATCGCCGGCGACCTCGCGCGCCATGTCGGCGATGATGGTGAAACTGGTGACCACGCGCTTTTTACCGGAGGCGGGCTGCTGCGGGCTCCGGCATCCGGCGGCGAACAAGGCGGTGGCGCCTGCCATCAGACGGAGGGCGCTCCGGCGGTTTCGGGAAATCATCGGCACACCGGTATCGATGGCAGGTTTCATGTTTGATTCAACGTAGAAAATTAGTCGGGGCTAATTTCCGGGCCGAAAGGAGCTCAGTCTGGTTTGCCCGGGGCGGGCGGCATCAGGCGAGCAGCCGGTGGGCCTTTCGGAAGGCGATCGCGCCGGCGAAGGCGCCGAGCAGGTCGGCGGTGAAGTCCGCGGGGTCGTTGCCGCTGCGGCCGGGGACGTGGGACTGGTGCCATTCGTCGAGCGCGCCGGTCAATCCGACGACCAGCACGGTCAGGGCCAGCGAACGGCCCCAGCGGGGAGAGTCGGGGGTGAATCGGTAGAGGAAGGCGGAGAACATCAGGGCGCCGCCGAAGAACCAGCCGAAGTGGAGGAGCTTGTCGCTGAAGCGGAAGTCGAGGCCCGGAGGGAAGTCGTTCACCCGCGAGGAAAGCCACCAGAGCGTCCCGAACCAGACCGCGAAGGCCGCGAGCCACAGGAAGGGGTTGCGGACCAGGCGGCGCATCGGCGGATCACTGCTTGCGGAGCTCGTCCTCGAGGCGTTCCGCGAGCCACTGCTTCATCATCGACTGGTAGTTGAGGAAGCGCGAGCGGGCGATCCGCTTGATGCGGGAAAGCATCCGGGGGTCGAAGCGCAGCGTGATGGTGGTGGATTCGCGCGAGTCGGGCTCGTGGATCGATCCGGCCATCAGGCGGGAGTCCAGCTCGTGGGTTTCCCAGAAGCGGGCCTCGGTTTCTTCGTCTTCGAAGGCCGGGATATCCGACCAGCGGGAGATGGGCTGCATGGGCTGGCTCATTTGAACTCGGCGTATTTCCTTTCGTAGAACCGGGACTCCCCCTCGCTGGCGGGCCGCGCCGCGATCACCCGCGTCTTTTTGCCATCGGTCCAGAAGCAGACGAAGAGCAGCCGGTCGGAGACGGTGCGGCCGATCGCGTAGTAGCGGCTCTCGCCGGATTCCTGATCGGGCAGGAACCGCAAACCGAAGGGATCCTCGAGGGCCTCCTCGAGTTCCCGGGGTTTGATGGACTTCAGGTCGAAGTGGACGTCGATAAGGTCGAGCTCCATGAAAATGCGGTTGCGGGCCGCAGGAAACACCAGATGCGGGGGATGGGGAAGCGGAAAGCGGGGCGAATCGAAATCGTGTCCGCCGGGGCGGTCCTTGCCGCGGCTTGCACGGGCGGCACCGCGTGTTATGGAGTGGCCCCCCGCGCCGCCCGCGCGATTCCATTCCATGCCCAACTACGACTACGTTTGCCAGACCTGCGGTCACCGCTTCGAGATCTTCCAGAGCATGAACGATGCGAAACTGCAGGATTGTCCCCTCGAGGGCTGTCCCGGACCGGTGAAGCGGCTGCTCGGCACGGGGGCCGGATTGATTTTCAAGGGAGCCGGTTTCTACCAGACCGACTACCGGTCGAGCTCGTACCAGGAGGGGGTCAAGCAGGACAGCGCCGCGTCCAAGCCGGCCGAACCTCCGGCCGCCGCACCGGCAGCTCCGGCTGCAGCGGCTCCTCCGGCTGCGCCCGCAAAAAGCGGCGATTGAGCGCGCTTCCCAAAGCGCGGAGGCTCTGTTACCCCTCGCGGCATGGCCAATGAGGAGAAGTTGAAACCCAAGGGCAGCTGCCTGGGCAAGCTGGTGGCGGTGGTGGCGCTTGGCGGCGTGGCGGGACTGGGGGCCGCGGTCTTCTTCATGGCCAAGCCGCAGGACCTTTCCGACATCAAGGGCATCGCCGGCACCGCGAAATCGCGGGACCTTCGCGCCGTCCTGCAGAGTGCGGTGGACCGCGGCTACGAGGTGACCCTCACCGAGGAGGAGATCAACCTCTACCTCAAGCAGACGCTCCAGGCCAAGCAGGGCGGTCTGCTGGAGAAGTCGGTGGCCTTCGAGGGCGTCCGGGTGCGGCTGGAAGAGGGACGCGCGGAGGTGATCATGGAGCGCTCGGTGATGGGTTACCCGATGACGGTTTCGATGTTCGTGCGGGTCCAGCAAACGCTGAGCATGAAGGGAACCACCCAGACCACCGTCCTGCGCGACGGCGGTCCTTTCCTGCCCGAGCTGCCGCGCACCGAGCGGCTGGTCAAGGGCGGGCGCTTCGGCCAGCTGGTCATCCCGCAAGGCTTCCTGCTGCTGGTGCTGCCCGCCTACGAGAAGCTCGCCGCGGCTTACCGCAAGGAACTGGAGCTCGGCTTCGAGGAAATGTCCCGCATCACCATGGCCGACGGCAAGCTGGTGCTCGACCCGCGGCCGGAAGGGGATGACATCCTGCCCGTGCCGCAGCCACCCCGATGAGCCGCGGCACCGTCAAGCTGGCCCTGCTTTGTGCCGCCGCGGTGTTCCCGCTTGCCGCGCAGGAGATCCCGCCGCAGGCGCTGCCGGTGGAGGAGCCCGCGGTGCCGGTGCCGGCCGGCGGCAACGTGCCGGCACCCGAGGAGAAGGGGCGGGCGATGAGCCGCTCCGGGATGTTCCGGGTCAGCGGCGGCGACCAGGCGCGGCGCGGGTCGGTGGCCCTGCTGCTGGAGCAGAGCAAGGACGACTTCGAGGCCCTGCTGCGGGACCGCAACGCCGGTGCCGAGGAACAGGCGGCCAAGAAGGCGGGCTTTTTCGACGCGGAAGGCGGCGGGCTCGACGACTTCAAGGTGCCGGTCAACGTCGAGATCGTGCCGGGTGCGGGCAAGGAGCCGGTGGAATACTCGCTCCAGTTCACGGAGAAGGAGTTCGTGCTCGGGATCCGCGTCCACATGGACCGCGGGGTCGACCACGAGCTGCTGGGCCGGGCCGCGCTGACGATCCTGCTCTACGAGCGGGCCTTGCGCGATGTCGCTCCGGGCGAGTTTTCCGATCCGCTGGTGGTGCGGCCGTGGCTGGTCGAGGGACTGGCGGAAGCGGCGAAGTGGCGCGCCGGCCGGGCCGACCGGCGGATCTACGAGGGGGTGTTCAAGCGCGGCGGCGGGTTCACCCTGGAGGAGCTCTTCGAACTCAGCGACAAGAGCTACCGGCAGTTGGACGGTGCCTCGCGGCTGGCCTTCCAGGCCTTGTCGGGAGCGCTGGTGATGGCCTTGCTCGAGCAGCCGGAGGGCAGGGGCGCGTTCCGTTCCTTCTCCGGGGAAGCGGCGCGCTTTGCCGGCGAGATGCCGGTGCTGCTGCGCAAGCACTTCCCCGACCTGAACCTTTCCGAGCGGAGCCTTGCCAAGTGGTGGGCGCTGACCTTGGCCAAGCTGGTCCAGCCGCAGCTCACCGAGGTGCTGCCGATCCGCGACACCGAGATGGCACTCGACGAGGCGCTGCAGTTCCACTCCCGCGATGCCGACGGCAATGCGGTCAACCGCGGGATCGACGGGTGGGAAGCCGTCGCCGACCTCGACCGCTTCGAGCGCGAGGAAGCGATCCGTCCGGCGGAGGACGGGCTGGTGCGGCTGAGCTACCGCTGCTTTCCTTCCTACCGGTCCTCGATCGAGAAATACCAGCAGATCCTGAGGGACATCGCCGGCGGCGGGCGCGACGGCATTGCGGAGCGACTTCAGGAACTGCAAGAGGAGCGCCGGGTGCGGGTGGAGCGCTCGCTGCGGGCCCGCGACTACATGGATTACTTCGAGATTTCCCGCGCCCGCAGCCTGAGCGGCGAGTTCGACGATTACCTGCGGCTCAAGAAGGAACTCGAGCTCAAGCCGCGGCCGCAGCGGAAGGATCGCATCACCGATTACCTGGACACCTTGCAGGAGGCCTACGAAAGCCGTCCGAAGCGTTAGAATCGGTCAATTTTCGGCGGCTTCCGGCCTCCGGTTTGACAAGGGGCAGGCCCGTTCACAGGCTCCCCGGCCGTGAGCACCATCCAGAGCAGTCCCTTGGAAGCGCTCCACCTCCGACTCGGCGCCCGCATGGTGCCCTTCGCCGGGTGGAACATGCCGGTCCAGTACACCTCCATCATGGACGAGCACGCCGCGGTGCGCACGGCCGCAGGGATCTTCGACATCTCGCACATGGGGCAGTTCATCGTCAGCGGTCCCGGTGCGCTCGACTGGCTCAACCGGATGCTCGCCAACAACGTCGCCAAGCTGGAAGCCGGACAGGGCCAGTATTCTTTCCTGCTCAACGAACGCGGCGGGGTGATCGACGACCTGATCGTCTACCGGACCGCGGAAGACGCGTTCTTCCTGGTGGTGAACGCGTCGATGATCGACAAGGACTTCGCGTGGATGGCCAAGCACCAGCCGGAGGACGTGGCTTTCTCCAATGAAAGCGCGCTGTGGGCCGGGATGGCGGTGCAAGGACCGGAATCGGCGGCGGTCTTCGCGAAGGCGCTTCCGGGCCACGGGCTGCCGCCGCGCAACGGGATCGCCCGCATCGCGGCCGGCGGCGGCGAGGTGGTGGTCTGCCGCACGGGCTACACCGGCGAGGACGGCTTCGAGTTTTTCTGTGCCGCCGGAGAGGGCGAGGCGTGGTTTGAGAAGTTCATCGCGGCGGGAGCCAAGGCCTGCGGGCTGGGCGCGCGCGACACGCTGCGCTTGGAAATGTGCTATCCGCTCAATGGCAACGATCTTTCGCCGGAGCGCACTCCGATCGAGGCGGGCCTCGGGTTTTTCGTCGATCTCGACAAGGGCGACTTCATCGGCCGCGAGGTGCTGGCGAAGCAGAAGGCGGATGGCCCGGCGCTGAAGCTCGCCGCGCTGGAATACACCGACAAAGGGGCGCCGCCGCGGGCCCACTATCCGCTGCTCGATGCCGCCGGGAACGTGGTGTCGGAACTCTCTTCCGGTGTCCTTTCGCCGAGCACCGGAAAAGGCATCGCCATGGCCTACGTGCCGGCCGCGCTGGCGAAGCCGGGCACCGCACTGCAGGTCGACGTCCGCGGCCGCCTCTTCCCCGCGAAGGTCGTGAAGAAACCGTTTTACAAGCCCGCCGCCGCGAAAGCATAAACTCCCATCCCCGATGAACGTACCGCAAAACCTCCGTTACAACGCCTCCCACGAGTGGGTCCTCGTCGAGGGCGACACCGCCACCGTCGGTATTTCCGACCACGCCCAGGAAGAGCTGACCGACGTGGTCTTCGTCGAACTCCCGGCGCTTGGCAAGACGGTCGACGTGGGCGATCCGACCGCCGTGGTCGAGTCGGTCAAGGCCGCCAGCGACATCTACGCGCCGGTCTCCGGCGAGGTGGTGGAGGTCAATCCCGCGGTCGAAGCCGATCCCTCGCTGGTCAACACCGATCCCTACGGCAAGGGCTGGATCTTCAAGTTGAAGATCAAGGACGCGGGTCAGCTCGACACGCTGCTGGATGCGGCCGGCTACGAGTCGATGATCGGCTGAAGCTTCCGGTGTTCCGGTTTTTTCGAGCCCCGTTTCCCGCGAGGAACGGGGCTTTTTCGTGCGGCGGATCGAGGGCGCGGGACGCGGGCCTCTGAATTCTCTTGGCCGGCAGAGCGGTCCGGCTAGCGTGGGAATCAAGCTGGTCTTCAACGTCTTGCCGGTTCCTTGGCGCCGGGAATCGCGGCGGGCGAAGGCGGCTCCATCCTAAAACCCACCGTGCATTCACCGATTGGTCACGTCAGGCGTGTTCCGGCGACGGGAGGCTTTGCCCTCGTGGTGACGGTCTCGCTGCTGCTCCTGCTGGTCGTCCTGTCCGTCGGCCTGCTTTCCCTTTCGTCGGTCGCCCTGCGGACCTCGCAGGCGGGCCTGGCGATGCAGGAGGCCCGGGCGAATGCACGGCTCGGGCTGGTGATCGCGATGGGGGAGATGCAGCGGGCGCTGGGTCCGGACCGGAAGGTATCGGCGGCGGCGGGAGTGCTGGACGCGGATCCCGTCTCTCCCGCGATGGACGGCGTGAGGCATCCCCATTGGACCGCGGTCTGGTCGACGCAGTGGAGCGACGGGAAAAGCCCCTGGCAGCGGGACGACAATGCCGGCGGGCTGCGCGACCGGCGGAGCAGCGGCAACTGGCAGGCACGCGATGAGGTCGAGAACTTCCTCGTCAGCGGAAACGAAGGCAGCCGCGGGCGCGGACGGCGGTCGCCGGATTGGCTCGATGCCCGGAGCGCGGAACTCGGGGAGGAGGCGGTCGTGATGGTCGGCGGAGGATCGGTCGCGGATCCCGCGGCCCGGGTCGAGGTCAAGCGGGTCGCCCTGGGAACTTCTTCCGCGTCCGCCGCCGCCGGGTCCTACGCCTACTGGGTCGGCGACCTGGGCGTGAAGGCGAACGTGGCCTTGGCCGATGCCCATCGCGAAAAGGATCTCGGCACCGGTGCCGGCGGCCTGGAGCGCATGGTTCACGCCCAGGATGCGGAGGAGGAATTGGCCGGCCGCTTCGGCAGGATCGACGCGGATGAAGCGGGGCGCGTTGTCAGCTACCCGACGCTCGACCTGCTCGACGATGTGGCCGAAGACGGGACCGCGCGTCATTTCCACGACCTCACCGTTTACTCCCGCTCGGTGCTGGCGAATGTCCGCGACGGCGGCTTGCAGCGCGACCTGAGCGCCTACCTTCAGGGAAGCGGAACGATTGCGCCGCTGGCCGCGGGAGGCAGGACGATATCGCCCGGCCTTGCCGACACCGACCGGATGGCCGGACCCGCCAATGCCCAGACGGCAAGGGACGAGGGTCTGGTCTGGAATGCCCAGCGCTACCGCGAGATCGCGCCCAGCTTCGGCCTCGTCCGGCGCTGGAGCCAGCTCGCCGACAGGACGCCCTTCGGCCAGCGGGATGCCGAAATGGTCGCACCCGCGCCGCTGCGCGACAGCGCGCTGCTCGCCTCCCTGAACGACGGCGTGAACGTTTACGACAAGGCGAACATGAGCCCGGCCTCCTTCCTCCCGCCCGACCAGCCGAACCTTGCTCCGGTCATGATCGAGGGGTCGATCTACTACAACCTTGGTACTTATCCCGAGGGATCCGGCAGCGGCACCCAGTGGGTCCTCCGGCTTTGCCTCTATCCGCGGGTGGCCCTGTGGAATCCCTACAACATCGGGCTGAAGGTGCCTGCGACCGCGGCCATGATTTTCGTCAACGGCAACAAGCAGGTCCGGCTCAAGCGGGCCGACGGGTCGATCCGCGACGAGGGGATCCCCTTCGGACGCGGATCGGTGAGCGGCAACCGGCACCCGCGGCAGTACCAGGGAACCACCGTGTGGTCCCTGCCCGCGGTGACCCTGGCTCCCGGCGAGACGGTCGTCTTCAGCCCGTCGGGAAGCGGACGCTACGAACTGGATGCGGTCGGCGGCAACCTCCTGTCGCCGTCCGTCGCGCCCGATCCGTCGCGCTACTATTACCAGGACATGGAGCGGAAGCATTCGCAGGCTCCCTCGACCTTCATCGAGTATCCCAAGCCGGGCTACGGGTCCGGCTCGGACAACTACCTGATGGCCCTCAAGCGGGCCGGCGGCGGGGTGTTGACCGATGTGGCTTTCGACAGCTTGCCGGCGATCGTTTACGCGAACACCTCGGCCCAGGCGGGCGGCGGCGACGAGCTGCCGGTGCAATGGCTTTCGAGCACCGAAGTGCCGGTGCACCGGCTGGCGAACTCCACGGCGGTGCTTCCCGCGACGGCCGTTCCCGATGTCCGCACCCGCGACGGCTCCCGTCTCCGCTGGTGGCGGGAGCATCCCTCCAACGTGCTGGCATCCGGCCGGCTCGGCGCGCATCCGCGGCACCTCCAATCGGCGGCGATCGCGAACTGGAATCCCCGGGCGGCTTACTTCTGCCGGACCCCGTGGGAAAACCTGAGCAACGAGCCTCCCTACTTCTATGGAGTCTACACCCGGGATTCCTTCGACGAGGCGGTCTCCTGGAATGATCTGGCACCCCGCCCGGCCAAGGGGAAAATGCTGGGGTTCCCGTTCGGCCCGCCGCAGGAAGGACCGGACTCGCTGGTGCTGTTCGAAGTCCCCCGGCAGGAGACCGGAATCCCGTCCCTGGGATACCTGAGGCATCTGAAGGTGTCCGAGTTCGGGTGGCATCCGAGCTATGCGATCGGGAATTCCCTCGCCGATCCGCGGGTGCCGCGGACCGGGACCAGCCCGCCGCTCAACACCGCGCGCAACAGCGACCAGGGCGGCTGGAATTCGGCCGCCTACGGCTGGGCGGAGGGGCAGGGCAACAGCGGCTATTGGGCGATGCTGACCCGCCAGATCCTGTTCGAGAAGCCGGTCGCCAACAACGTGGTCCACGACCTCAGCTACGAGCTCAACCACACGCTCTGGGATCCGTTTTTCCTCTCCACCGGATCGGCCGCGGCCAAGCAGGCGTTCTTCGCGGATCCCGTCGGCCGGCCGCTCCCCAACGGGCGGATCGGGTGCTTCTCGCGGGATGGCACGGCCGGGGCGGACATCGGCGATTTCCACCGGTCCGCGGCCCGCCTGAGCCTAGAGGGGGGATTCAACGTGCACTCCGTCAGCAAGGAGGCATGGAAGGCGCTGCTGGGCTCGACCCGCGATACCGGATTCGGCTCGGAGTCCGCGACCGCTTTCCCCCGGCTGCTCGATCCCGAAGGCGGGGAGTCGAAAGGCGGCGGCGCGGCCGATCCGGCGGTGTGGAACGGGTTCCGCAGCCTGAGCGACGAGGAGATCGACCGCCTGGCGGAACAGCTCGTGGCGGAGGTGAAACGGCGGGCTCCGTTCTTCGGCCTCTCCGACTTCGTGAACCGCCGCCTGCGCAACGACGACAGCGGCCGCAAGGGGGCCGTCCAGGCGGCGATCGACGCGGCGGGGATCAACTCCGCGCTCGAGGGGGAGTATCCCTTGGACAACCGCTCCGATCTTCCGGATGTCAGCTTCAACAACATCGCCGACTCGACCCGGCTGGACCAGACGCTGCTGCCGGCCACGACCGCCTGGGGAATTCCCGGACACCTGACGCAGGGCGACATCCTCCAGGTGCTGGGGTCGAGCCTGAGGGCCCGCTCCGACAGCTTCGTGATCCGCTCCTACGGCGAGTCCCGCGACAGCGACGGATCCGTCCTCGCCAAGGCCTGGTGCGAGGCCGTCGTGCAGCGCTTCCCCGATCCCGTGGATCCGGATCAAGCCGGGCTCAACCCCGTGGCGGGGCCGGCGGGAGTGGACTTCGGGAGGAGGTTCCGCGTGGTTTCCTTCCGCTGGCTGGCCAAGGACGAGGTGTGAGGATGCGGCCTTCACGGGCCAAGCTCATGGCATCCCCGAAGCAGCATCGGGCAGGGGCATGCGGCGGCGCGGTCGTCCTTGGCCGGGAGCCGCAAAGCGGACGCCCCTTTCGGTCAAAAAAAGCCGATTCCCGTGACGGAAACGACCGCCGGGATTGCGCGGCGGGGGAATTCCACTATTCAAGGCGCGCGGCCGTCTTTCGTTCCCCGATTTCCCGGACGGCCCCCATTGCCATGTCCGCTCATACCGACTTCCGCAGCCGCCATCTGGGAGCCATCGGCTCCGACCGCGAGGAAATGCTCCGCGCCATCGGTTACGACTCGCTCGACGCCCTCGCCGATGCCGCCGTGCCCGCCGGGATCCGCCTCGAGCGGGAGCTGGAATTGCCGGAGGCGAAGAGCGAACCGGAAGCGCTGGCGTGGCTGAAGTCGATCTTCTCGAAGAACGTCCTGCGGAAGTCCTTCATCGGCCAAGGCTATTACGGAACCCACGTTCCCGGGGTGATCCTGCGGAACATCCTGGAGAATCCCGGCTGGTACACCGCCTACACGCCCTACCAGGCCGAGATCGCGCAGGGCCGGTTGGAAGCGCTGCTGAATTTCCAGACGATGATCACCGAGTTGACCGGGCTCGATGTCTCGAACGCCTCGCTGCTCGACGAAGGCACCGCCGCCGCCGAGGCGATGAGCCTGGCACTGGCCGGCGCGCCGAAGGGCAAGGTGATCTTCGTTTCCGATGCCTGCCATCCGCAGACGATCGAGGTGGTGAAGACCCGCGCCGAACCGCTGGGGATCGAGGTGCAGGTCGGCGACTGGCAGGCCTTCGACCCCGCCGCTTGCGAGGGGCTGTTCGCGGTGCTGGTCCAGTATCCCGCGACCTGCGGGTCGGTTTACGACTACAGCGGCTTCTTTGAAAAGGCCCACGCGGCCAAGGCGGTGACCATCGTCGCCGCGGACCTGCTGGCGCTGACCTTGCTGAAAGCGCCCGGCGAATTCGGCGCGGACATCTGCGTCGGCTCCAGCCAGCGCTTCGGCGTGCCGATGGGCTTCGGCGGCCCCCATGCCGGGTTCATGGCCTGCATCGACGCGCTTAAGCGCAAGATGCCGGGCCGCCTGATCGGGGTGTCGGTGGACTCCCGCGGCAAGCCGGGCTTCCGTCTTTCGCTGCAAACCCGCGAGCAGCACATCCGCCGCGACAAGGCGACCTCCAACATCTGCACCGCCCAAGTGCTGCTGGCCGTGATGGCCTCGATGTATGCGGTTTATCACGGTCCGGAAGGGCTGAAGCACATCGCAGGCGAGGTGAGCCGCCGGACGCGGGTGCTGGTCGCGGCACTGAAGTCGGCCGGCGCGGAAGTACTGACGGAGTCGTACTTCGACACGATCTTCGTCCGAGTGCCCGGGGAAGCCGCCGGGACTTGCCGGGCCGCGACGATGAACGGCGTGAATCTCCGCCAGGTGGGCGACGACATCGTTGGCATCTCGCTCGATGAGACGACGACCGACGGGGATCTTTACTCCATCGGCGGGGTTTTCGGGGTGGCGGAGATCGATTTCAACGCCGCCGCCGCGACTTCGTGGGAGGCGTCGCTTTCCCGGACTTCGGATTTCCTCACCCAGAAGGTTTTCAACAGCTACCATTCGGAGACCGAGATGCTGCGCTATCTCAAGCGCCTCGAGTCGAAGGATCTCGCGTTGAACGAGTCGATGATCCCGCTGGGCTCCTGCACCATGAAGCTCAACTCGACCTCCGAGATGATGCCGCTGAGCTGGCCGGAAGTTTCCTCGCTGCATCCCTTCGTGCCCGCCGACCAGAGCCAGGGCTACCGCGAGATGCTCGGTCTGTTGGAAGGCTGGCTGGCGGAGGTCACCGGCTTCGCGGCCGTGTCGCTGCAGCCGAATGCCGGTTCGCAGGGTGAATACGCCGGCCTGCTGGCGATCCGCCGCTACCATCTTTCCCGCGGCGATGCCCACCGCAACGTCTGCCTGATCCCGGTCTCCGCCCACGGCACCAATCCGGCGTCCGCGGTGATGGTCGGCATGAAGGTGGTCGGGGTGAAGTGCGACGAGAAGGGGAACATCGACGTCGCCGACCTCAAGGCCCGCATCGGGGAACACCGCGACCAGCTTTCCTGCCTGATGGTCACCTATCCCTCGACCCACGGCGTGTTCGAGGAAACCATCGTCGAGATCTGCGATGCCATCCACGCGGCCGGCGGGCAGGTTTATATGGACGGCGCGAACATGAACGCGCAGGTCGGCTTGACCAGCCCCGGGCGGATCGGCGCCGACGTCTGCCACTTGAACCTTCACAAGACCTTCTGCATCCCGCACGGCGGCGGCGGCCCCGGCGTCGGCCCGATCGGCGTGGCGAGCCAGCTCGTGCCCTTCCTGCCCGGACATGCGGAACTTTCCTCGCGGGAAGGCGCCGTCTGCTCCGCGCCCTGGGGCAGCGCTTCGATCAACACGATCTCGTGGATGTACATCGCCATGATGGGCGCGGCCGGGCTCAAGGAGGCGACGCAGCTCGCCATCCTCAACGCGAACTACATGGCCAAGCGCCTGGCCGGCTTTTTCCCCGTGCTCTACACCGCGCCGAACGGGCTGGTGGCGCACGAATGCATCATCGACGTCCGCCCGCTTTCCGAGAAGAGCGGCATCACGGTGGAAGACGTCGCCAAGCGCCTGATGGACTACGGCTTCCACGCCCCGACCATGAGCTGGCCGGTGGCGGGCACGCTGATGATCGAGCCGACCGAGTCCGAGTCGAAGGCCGAGCTCGACCGCTTTTGCGACGCGATGGTTTCGATTCACGGCGAGATCATGGCCGTGGCCAACGGCGAGGCGGATGCGACCGACAACGTCCTCAAGAACGCGCCGCACACCGCCGACACGGTGATCTCCGACGACTGGACCCGCGCCTACAGCCGGGAGCAGGCGGCCTTCCCACTGCCCTATCTCCGGCAGCACAAGTTCTGGCCCTCGGTCGGTCGGGTGGACAACGTCCACGGCGACCGCAACCTGGTCTGCACCTGCGACAGCGTGGAGGCATACGCGGCGGCGGCTTCCTGACGGGGCCGCCTGGCCGTGGCGCCCGATTCTTTTGCGCATTGCCATTTTCTGCGGCCGCAGATAGGGCTTGAGGATGACCAAACCGAAAATTGCACTGGTTGCCGGGATCCTGATCGCCGCCGTGTCGGTTACGCTCAAGGTCAAGGCGAAGCAACCCGATGCCCCGGTTGCGGGGGCTCCACCGGTCGGCTTGCGTTGCCTCGTGATGCTGGACCCGTCGTCCGACCGGGCACCCGTTCACGGCACGGAGGCGATGAGGAAGACCGGCTACACACCGGAAGGCACGGTCGAGGGCGTGCTGGTTTCGATGGAAGGCGATTGGGTGATCCTCAAGGACGGCACCTACGAGAACTGGATTCCGCGGGACAAGGTGCTTTTCCTGCGAGCCTCGAGGTGATTGTTTCCGGGGCATGACTCCATCGCCGATCGATTGGGCCAGCTGGCGGGCCGGGATTCACGCCACTTTGCTTTTCATCGTCCGCGACGGCGAAATCCTGCTGATGGAAAAGAAGCGCGGCATCGGCGCGGGGAAGATCAACGGTCCCGGCGGCAAGATCGATCCCGGCGAGACGCCGCTGGAATGCGCGGTGCGGGAGACCCGCGAGGAGCTGGGCATCACCGCGCTGCGGCCGGTCAAGATGGGCGAGCTCCGTTTCGCCATGTCCGACATCCCGGACATCCTTTGCCATGTCTTCCTCGCCCGCGCTTTCGAGGGCCGGCCGGTGGAGACCGAGGAAGCCAAGCCCTTGTGGTGCCGCCTCGGCGACATCCCGTATGACCGGATGTGGAAGGACGATATCGACTGGCTGCCCCATCTGCTCGACGGGCGGACCTTTCACGGTCGCTTCGTGTTCGAAGGCGAGGATATCCTTTGGAAGGACGTTCAGCTCGACGTCCACCCGGACCAGGCGTTTCCGTGACGGCCGCCTGCTGCCGGAACAAAAGGACGCCCGTCTTCCCCGGGGAAAGACGGGCGCGGGATTCAAGAAGGGTCGGGAGTCTCTCAGAGGGCCGCCTTGAGGGCGTTGAACTGGGCCTTCATCTTGGCGAGTTCCTTCTCCGTGCGGGCGATCTGGTCGTGCAGCATCTGAAGCTGCGACAGCTTCTTGCCGATCGGTCCGGCCACCTTGCCGCCGGAAGCCACCGCGGCTCCGCCGCCGACACCGGCGCGGATCCAGCTCGAGATCGTGAGAGGGGAGATCTTGTATTTCTTGGAAGCGGCGCTTTGTCCGCCGCGTCCTTTGTCCGCGTTCACCTTGTCGACAAATGCGATGATGTCCGCCTTTTCCTTGTTGGTGTACCGTCGGCCTTTCGCCGCATTGATGTTGGAGTTGCTCATGACACCCGAGAGCTAATGACCGCATGAGGTGGAGGCAAGTCCAAACTCATGGTCCAATCGTGAATGTCCATATCTGCGTGGATTTACGATAAAGGGTTTGATTTGCCCGTCGTGCAGTCGGGTGTGGTCTTCGGTGTTGATTGGATTTCAATGGGATCGGGTCCGTGATTGCGATCCGGGCTGGAAACGGGAGAAGCTTCTTGCGGGGGTGCGCCAAATTGCTCTTCGAGTCATGTGATGTCTCGTGGAGATTAGGCAAAGGTGTTGTCCTTTGCTTTAATTGTTTCGCAAGGACTGCCGGGTTGGGGCGTCGGGGAAATCGCGATATGTCCCGATGGGGCATCCGGTTTACCGGAATTTTCGATTTGTTCAGGGCAGGTCGAGATCCGGCCAATCATTCATGCTCTCGAGCCAAAGATCCGCACCCTTGCGGACCGCCTCGCGGGCCACCACCCCGCCGAAGCCGATGAAGAGATCGACCTCCGGCTTGCTTTCGAGGTCCGAGACACCGTCGCCCACCATGACCACCGACTGCGGGTGGATGGCCGCTTTCCACTGGCGGATGATCTCGGGCTTTCCCCCGTTGTAGGTGGTGGGGTAGTCGCTGCCATAGCCCGCGTAGGACCCGTCCTCGTGGAAGTGGAGCGGCACGGCTTCGACGTGGTGGATGCCGAGGTGTTCGGCCAGCGGATGGATCAGCGGGGCGAAGCCGCCCGACAGGATCACCGGTGTCCAGCCTTGCGACTTGAGCCGCGCGACGACTTCCGCGACCCCCGGCACGACGGTGTCGACGTAGAGCCGGGCCACCGAGTCCGCGGTCGCGCGGTCGGGCCGGATGATCTCCATGCGCCGTCCGAAAACCTCGGCGATCGGGACCTCGCCGTTCATCGCCCGGTTCGTCAGCAGCTCCACTTGCCGGAAGACCTCCGGTCCCCGGGCCCGGGCGAGTTCGTCGATGCCTTCGATCGACGAGAGGGTGGAGTCGCAGTCGAAGAAGATCAGCTTCCCGCGCTTGCGGACGGGCGGGGCGATGAAGACTTCCGCGCCGGGTTCGACGAGGTCGTGGAGTTCGATGATGTCGGAGTTCGAAAGCCGGATGCAGCCGCAGCTCGCGGGGGTGCCGAGGAGGTCCTCGCGGTTGGTCCCGTGGAAATAGATGAAGCGGTCGAAGGTGTTCGCGTTCTCCGCTTCGAGGCCGCTGATGCGGAGGATCCGGGTCAGCACGAGGTCCCGGTCGCAGGCTTCGCCCGCTTGCCAATGCCCGACGGGTTCGCGGCTTTTGAAGATGGTGCCCGCCGGCATGCCCTCGCCGATCTTCTGGACGACGACGAAGCGACCGGTGGGTGTGCGGTGGCTGCCGGGCGTGGTGCCGACGCCTTTGGCAGCGGTCGAGATGGTGAAGGTCCGGAGCAGTTCTCCGCCGCGGAGGACGCGGAGCTGCTGGTCGTCGACGGAGACTTCGAGGCGGAGGTCGTTCATGGCGCGGCTTGGAGGGCGATCAGGGAGTTCTTTCCGCCGAGGGCGGAGGCGAGTTTGAAGACCGGTGCGTCCGGGGGAAGCGCGGCGGGCGTCATGGTCAGGCCGGGGGGGCAGGTGAGGCCGGGGAGCGATGGGGGAAGGCGTCGTTCGCGGAGGAAGGCGGCGAGCAGGGCGGTTTCGAGCAGGCCGCCGCCGCCGATGCCGTGGCCGGTGAAAGGCTTGAGCGGGCAAAGGACGGTGCCTTCGCCGAGGGCTTGCAGAATGGCGGAGGGCTCGAGCGTGGCGTGGGAGGTGGTGCCGCTGGAGTGGGGGCAGAGCGCGGCGGGCGGGCCGAAGGTGTGGCGTGCCTGTTCCAGCAGGCGGGTGACTCCCGGGGCGCCGACGGGCATGCCGATGGGGTCGGCAGCGTCGGCATTGGCGAGGTAGCCGAGCAGGCGTGGGCCGTTTGAAGGGGAGGCTTCCAAGGTCATCGCGGCGGCGGCTTCGGCGGGGAGGATGCCGGTGGTGGAGGGTGAGTAGGGGTCGTTCAGGCCGTTCTTCGAAAGGATGCCGGTGGCGGCGTAGCTGTCTAACAAGGAGGGCGAGAGCGGCAGATCGACGGCGACGACGAGGGCGCGGCGGGCGAGTCCGGCGGACAGCCAGAGGGCGGCCATGCCGAGGGCATCGAGTCCGGCGGCACATCCGCTCGCCTGGACCTGCCAGGGGCCGTGGATCCCGAGTTCGATGCTGATGGCGGCGGCGGGTTCGCTGTGCAGCGAGTTGCTGGCGGCCATCAGCGGGACGGCGCGGCGCTGCGGCCAGGGATCGACCCAGCCGTCGGCGGTACCGCGGCTGGTGCCGAGGAAAAGCACGGCGTCCGCGAGGTCGGCGGCGGACCAGCCGGCGTCGGCGACGGCCTGGCGGGCAACGTGGAGGGCGGCCATGGTGGCGGGCGCCCATTTGCGGCTGACGAGGAGTTTCCGGGGCTCGATCCACGACGCGGGGAGCTCGCGGTGCGGGCTGCCGGGGCCTAACAGGCCGGACAGCGGGCGGAAGTGGGTGCGGCCGGCTTCGACCGCGGCGACATGATGCGCGACGGTTTCACCGAGCCCTGACAGGGCTCCGAGTCCGGTGATGGAAAGCGGCGTGTCGATGCGCCGGACTAGAATCGCTGGCCGGAGGATGCCAAGGAAATTGGAGGAATCAGATGCTGGGCTTCGCGACCGGAGTCTCCGGGACGGGGAGGATTCGGCGGATGGATTCCGGCAGGCGGTCGAAGACGGGTTTGGGGACGGGAAGCGGCTTGGCGGGAGTGAGACGGCCGCTGTTGACGAGCTGACGGTATTCGTTGTCGCCGGTGCTTCCGATGAAGTTGGCGTAGAGATTCGCGTGTCCGTCGCAGAGCCAGAGCCGGCCGGGGGATTCGACATAAACGAACCAGGGATCGGTGGGTGAGGAGAGGGCCAGCCAGGAGGAAGAGGAAGCATGACGTCCGGCTGCATCGCCGGGACCGATGGCGTCGTTGGTCACGGTCCAGCCCACTTGTTTACCGGTGAGGGATAGCTTGATGGAGCGGGTGAAGCGGCCTTCGCGGCCGTGGTAGTCGCCGGGCGAGGAGATGAAGGTGCCGGGGATCAGGGTGTCGGGTGCTGCCGCGACCGTGGATATCCCGCGGCTTGCGGTCTTGCGACAGGCGGTCCCGGCGAGCATGGCAAAGGACAGGCAGAATCCGAGACGGAAGAGGGCGGCAAAAGTTGGCATGAGGGCCAGAGTTGAGGATGCAGGATCAAGAAGCCCGAAGCTCACGACTTTCCAATCGGACTGATGTCCGTGGTTCGTTGCGCGCCGGCTGCTATAGGCTCGGTCGTTTGTTGGCGGGATTGAAGGCGGGGAAGAGTTTCTGGAGTTCCGGCGGGAGGTGGGGCACGAGATCATGCGGCACCGGCGGAGTGCCGGGGTGGAGCCTGCCGTCGTAAATGGAGGTCCCGCCCTGGCCGTTGCCGTTCGGACTGCGCCAGCTGTAGGTAAGATCGTCCTTGCCGTCGAAGAACCACAGCCGGTAACTCGACTCGACAAAGACGAACCAAGGATCGGCCGGCGAGGAAAGGCTGATACCCGACGAACTGGTGCCGCTGCTTGAACCCAAGTTCCCCATCTTCACCTCGGAGGTCACTGACCAGTCGACCGTCGAGCTGTGGACCGTGATGTCGAGTTTCGTGCTGCCCTGCGGCGTGGTTGCCGTCCATGAACCTGGCGAGCGGATCAACAAGCCGGGGATCAGGGTGTCGGGTGTCGCGGTGGTCGAAGAACCGGTGGTCGGGGTCTTGCGGCACGCGGTGACCGCAGCTGCCAGAAGGATGACGAAGAGAAAGTTGCGCATGGGTTTGGTTCTTCCGGGAGATCCGGCGCTTGGAATAGAAGTGGGGTAACTGTCGATCCCGTGCTTTCTTCGTTCCGGATCCCGAGCGGACTTAAAGTTTGACTGCCTATCCAGAAGTTGAAGTGTCGCAGTCCGTCTCCGCTCCGCTTCGGCTGCGGTCCAGTACACGCGGAATGCTACAGGCTCGGTCGCTTGCCGGCGGGCTCGACGTGGGGGAACAGCTTCCGGAGGTCCGGGGGCAATTGAAGCACGAGGTCGCGCGGGACCGGCGGGCTGTTGGAAAGCAGTTTGCCATTGAAGATGATCTGCCCGCCGCCGCTGCCGCCGCCGTTGTTCTGGAATCGGTAGCTGAGCTCGTCCTTGCCGTCGAACATCCAGAGCCGGGAAGGGGATTCGACGAAGACGAACCAGGGATCGGTGGGCGAGGAGAGGCTCATGCCGGATCCGCTTGATCCGCTGCTCGATCCGAAACTGCCGACTTTCGTCCGGGTCGTGATGGTCCAGTTGATGGAAGTTCCGCTGACCGAGAGATCGAGTTCCGTGCTGCCCTTCGAGGTGCTGGCGGACCAGGAACCCGCGGAATTGATGACGGTGCCGGATATCAGGGTGTCGGGACCGGTCGACGAGGAAGACGAGGTGTGGATCACCGTCTTGCGGCAGCCGGTGGTGATGACGGCCAGGAGGAAGAGGGTCGGGAGGATGCGCATCACAGCATCTCTTCCACGAATTTCGCCTTGTTGAACAGGGCGAACTGCTCGGGCTCCTCGCCCATGCCGAGGTAGCGGGGGGCGATGCCGAGCTGGTCGTGGATGGCCACGGCGACGCCGCCTTTGCCGGAGCCGTCCATCTTGGTCATGATGATACCGTCGAGCGGGCAGGCCTTGTGGAATTCCTTGGCCTGCTGGAGGGCGTTCGAGCCGGTGGTGGCGTCGACCACCAGCAAAGTGAGGTGCGGGGCGGAGGGGTCGTTCTTGGCGAGGGTGCGTTTGATCTTCGACAGCTCCTCCATCAGGTTGTGCCGGGTGTGGAGGCGGCCGGCGGTGTCGCAGATCAGGTATTTCGCGCCGTTGGCGATCGCCTGCTGGTGGGCGTTGAAGCAGACCGACGACGGGTCGGCGTTCGGCTGGCCCTTTACGACCGGGATGTCGAGGCGCTTGCCCCAGCGTTCGAGCTGCTCGACGGCGGCGGCGCGGAAGGTATCGGCGGCGGCGAGCACGGTCGGCTGGCCGCGGCGCTGGAGCCAGTGGGCGAGCTTGGCGCAGGAGGTGGTCTTGCCCACGCCGTTGATGCCGACGACGAGGAAGACGAAGGGCTTGCCATCGAGTCGGGGGAGGAGAGGCGGGGAATCGGCGGGCAGGCGCTGGGCGACGTGGCGGCGGGCGGATTCCAGGACGTCATCGGCCGAGACCTGGCGGCCGAGCCCCTGGAGTTCCTCGACGATTTGCATCGCCAGTTTCGGGCCGAGGTCGGCGGCGATCAGGTCGGCTTCGAGCTCGTCCCAGTCGATTTCCGCCTTGTTCGCGAGCTTGTGGTAGAGGGATTTGAAGAAGCCGGCCATGGGGTGGGCGGGCTTCTAGCGGGCGGGAGTCCGGCTGGCAAGCGGTGCGCCGTCCGGGCCGGGGGGAACCGATGCCGCGAGTTTTTGCAGTTGAATGCGGGGGCCGACTGGGGATCAATCGGTCCGTCGCGCCGGTTGGCGTGGCAAATTATCTGCATGAGCCAAGGATTCAGACGAGGTGGTGGTGGCGGTGGAGCCGGCGGTGGCCGACGGGGTGGCCGTGGTGCTCCCCGGGCTCGCAAGCTCGGACCGGACGGCGAAGAGAAGTCCGTGGAGGTCGAGGGAACCATCACCTCGGTCCTTGCCGGCACCCAGTTCCGCGTCCAGCTCCAGAGCGGTCACGAGGTGCTCGCCCACATTTCCGGCAAGATGCGCAAGCGCTTCATCCGGCTGGTGGTCGGCGACAAGGTGAAGATGGAAATGTCGCCCTACGACGTTTCCAAGGCGCGGATCACGTATCGGTTGGGCTGATTTGCCGGTAGCCGGACGACTGCGTCGTTCGGGCTTCTCTCGCTCCGCTCAAGGGAGTCGGGCGAGGGTTTTCATTCCGGCCGTCCCCAGACGGAACGTCGCAGACGTTCCGCTACGAAGCCGTTTCGAGTTCTTCCTCGCCCTCCTCGACGTGCGGGGCGGTGTGGAGGCGGCGCTCGATTTCGATGTCGCCGAGCAGGTGGGTCTGGCGCAGCACGAACTGGTTCATTTTCATCAGTTCCAGCACCGCGAGGAAGGTGACGATTACCTCCGCCTTGGTGGTCGCGCTTTCGAAAAGCGAATTGAAGGGCGCGGCCTGGCCGGGGGCGAAGCGGAAAAGCAGCATCTCGATCTTGTCGGCCACGGTGTAGCGGTCGTCGACGATGTCGCCGAGGTCGTGCGATTCCTCGAAGCGTTTGAGGACGTTCTGGAAGGCGCGGATCAGGTCGAAGATCGAGATTTCGGCGAGTCCGACCGGCTCGTCCGGCAGCTCGGGTTTCTCGGGCTGAAAGGCGAAGGAGCCTTCCTGTTCGACCTCCTTGAGACTGAGGAAACCGGCGGCGTCCTTGAATTTCTTGTACTCGATGAGCTGGCGGATCAGCTCCCAGCGGGGATCGTCCTCCTCGGCGTCTTCTTCCGGCGGCTGGTCGGCGCGGGGCAGGAGGGTGCGGCTCTTGAGATACATCAGGTTCGCGGCCATCACGATGAACTCGGCCGCGAGGTCGATGTTGAGAAGGCGGAAGGTCTCGATGTAGTCGAGGTACTGGCTGGTGATCCGGGCGATCGAGATGTTGTGGAGGTCCACCTCGTCCTTCTTGATGAGGTAGAGGAGGAGGTCCAGCGGCCCCTCGAAGATATCCAGCTTGACCTTGTAATCGTTGCCTTCCACGGGCGGAGAGGTAGGGGATCGCCCCCACCGGGGCGAGGGCAAATTTGCACTCGCCTGCCCCCGGTGCCGCAGGTGTAATCCTTTCGTCCGCGAGGAAGTTTTCTATGGAGGCAGAGCAAACGCAGTCGTTCAACCAGAAGCTGAGCCAGTGGATAGCCAGCCAGGGCTTCTGGTTCCAGCTCCGGCACTCGATGTCGGGCGGCGGCGGATGGGCGATGACGATGAACCATCTGGTCCGGCTCGGCTTCAAGGTGGTGGTGGCCCTGCTAGTGGCGGCCGCCGGATTCGGGATCTACCTGGTCCAGCGGGTCAAGACAGCGCCCTTCCAGCAGTCGCTGAACACGGGGCTCGCGGCCGGTTTGGGTGCGGAAGAGGCCAAGGTGCTGGATTTCCTGAGGATCCAGGGCAACGTCCAGATCCGCCGGATCGGCGCGGAGGGCGGGGAGAACAGCTTTTTCCGGACGCTCGATGCCGGCAACATCCGACTGAAGATGGGCCTGCTCGACGGTTTGGCGGGTCCTTGGGATGCCGGCACCCTGCAGGCGAAGTGGATGGAGATCGATCTCAAGGCAGGGGCGGACAGTCCCGAACAAGCTGCCAAGCTCGGCGACGCCCTGTTCCGCGAATGGCCGGAATTCCGGTTTTCCTCGCTGGAGATCGATCAGGCGAAGCTAAGCTGGGGATTCTCGCCGCGGACGCAGGGGAGGATCGAGGACAGCCGCCTGGTGGCGACCCGCTCGGCCGAGGGCTGGCGGCTGGTGTTCAGCGGCGGAACCTTGTCGCAGAACTGGCTCAAGAAGCTGGAGATCGTGGACTTCGTCGTGGAGATCGACCCCGCCGGCCTGAAGGTGCTCAAGGGGGAATTCAAGAGCGGCGGCGGGACGGTGAAGTTCCGGGACGTGGTGGTGAGCGGTGGGGAAAAGCCCCAGGTGAGCGGCACGGTGGAGATCGAGAAGGCCGACCTGACGGCGTTCCTGCCGGAGGCCGCGAAGCCCTACATCGAAGGCCTGCTTTCCGGAGAGTTCGCCTTGTCGGGTTCGACCAACTCGGCCGAAGGTCTCCAGCTCGAGGGGGATGTCACGCTCGGCGGCGAGAATGCGATCACGATTCGCGAGAAGTTCCACCTGCTCAACGCCCTCTCGCTGCTGGATATCAACAACAGCTACCACAAGGTCCCCTTCGACCGGGGGAGCTTTCACATGAAGACCGGCGGCGGGGCGATGGAGTTGTCGCGGGTCGACCTCAAGGCGGGTGAGCTGATGACGGCCCAGGGCAAGGTTTTGATGCAGTTCCCCCGCGACGACGAGATGGTCAATGCGGACGGCAGCAGCGGGGTCGCCTCGGTATTCAATCCGGCTGCCGATCCTTCCGCGAATGGCAAGGAAGTGGAAATCTCCCTCGAAGAGGCGGCCCGTGCCGGCAAGGAGAAGTCGGAGGACGGCAAGGACATGGCGATCTTCGAGCGCGGCGCCCAGCGGCGGATCAACGAGCTGCTGCTGCAACAGGAGATGAACCGCCGCGCCCAGGCGCTGCGGTGCGAGCCGGGGAGCGGCTTGCGCATCACCATCCCGGGCGATGCCTTCGACCGCCAGGAGGCGCTGCGTGAACTGCACCCCGTGGATCCGTCCAACGGGCGGATCGCCATCGACGTGCCCCTGCAAGGCACCCTGTTCGAGTTGACGCGACGCCAGGCGGAGGAACTCCTCAAGCTCGGCGAGCGGCGCTAAGATCCGCCTGCGGTCTCAGCGGGCCGCGGCGAGGCCGAGGCTGGCGTAGATCTCGCGGGTGGCCTTGCTCTTGTTGAGCGTATAGAAGTGGATGCCGTCGACGTCGTGGTCGAGCAGTTCGGCGCACTGCTGGGCCGCGTAGTGGATGCCCACCTTTTCCACCGCATCGGCATCTCCCTTCGCCCGGTCGAGCGCCCGGAGCAGTTTGGCAGGGAAACGGGCGCCCGCCGCCAGTTCGGCCATCCGGCTCATGCCGGAAAGCGAGGTGACCGGCATCACCCCGGCGATGATCGGGATGTCGATCCCATTCAGCCGGCAGCGGTCGCGGAAATCGAAGAAGTCGTGGTTGTCGAAAAACAACTGGGTGCAGATGTAGTCGGCCCCCTCGTCCACCTTCGCCTTGAGGTGGTCGAGTTCCAGCAGCCGGTTCGGGGTGGCCGGGTGTCCTTCCGGAAAGCCGGCGACGCCGATGCCGAAGCCCCGCGGATCGGGATGGGCACCCGACTCGTTGAATTTCCGGATGAAGCGGACGAGGTCGGCGGCGTGGCGGAAATCGCAGTCCGACCAGTCGTAGTCCGGCCAGTCCCGCGGCGGGTCGCCGCGCAGTGCGAGGATGTTGCAGACCCCGGCGGCGGCGTAGCGGCGGAGGATCTCCTCGATCTGCGCCTCGGAATGGCCGACGCAGGTCAGGTGGGGGATGGGCGGGATCGCGGTAGTCTGACGGAGCTTCACGACCAGGTCGTGGGTCATTTCCCGGGTGCTGCCGCCGGCCCCGTAGGTCACGGAAACGAAGGAAGGCTGGAAGGCCTCGAGCTCCACGATGGTGCGGTAAAGATCCTCGACCCCCGCGCTGGTTTTCGGGGGAAAGAACTCGAACGAGAAGGTGGGACGCCGTCGGGCGAGAATGTCGCGGATGTGCATGCGCTTCGGAATCGGCGGGAGCATGGTGCGGGGGGCGCGGACAGGGGAGTAAAAAACCGGCGCTGCCGCAACTTCCCCGGGGCCGGCGAGTTTTCCCTTTCGCGGATCCGAGCGGTCCGGCATACCCTCCACCCGGCCATGAAACTCGCCCGTCACCCTTGGATTGCATTGCTCGTCATCGGTTCCGCCATGGCGCAGGAGCCTCCCGCGGGACCGCCGCCCGGCGGGGAGGGTCGGCCGGGTGAGGGCGAGCGCAGGCGCTTCCGCGAGGAAGGTCCGGATTCGCGCCCGGGCGAAGGCGGGCCACGGGGTCCCCGCGGCGGGGGCATGGACCGCCAGGGCATGCGCGAGATGATCGAAATCTGGAAGCGTGCCGACAGCGACGGCGACGGGTTCATCAGCCTGGCGGAGTTCGGCGCGATGGAGCGGATCGGACAACTTCCCGAAGAGAAGCGGGCGGAAATCTTCAAGCGCTTCGACAAGAATGGCGACGGGAAGATCGGCAAGGACGAGCTGCCGCAGCGTCCCCAGGGCGGAATGCCGCCGCTTTCGCAGGTCGATGCCGACAAGGATGGTCGGATCGTTTTCGAGGAGTTCCGCAACCTGAGCTTCGTGACCCGTTTGCCCGAGGAGCGGCAGCGCGCCTTGTTCGAGCGCATGGACCACGACCGGGACGGTGCCATCACTCCGAAGGACCGGCCCCAGGGTGGTCCTCCCCGGGACGGCAAGTGGGATGGCCGGCACGATGGCAAGTGGGACGGCAAGGGCGGCACCCGCGGTCCGCTGGGTCCGGATTTGATCAAAGCCCTCGACCGCAATGGCGACGGGGTTCTCGATTTCGCCGAGTTCCGTCAGGCGGCGTTCCTCGAAGGCAAGAGCGAGGACGAGCAGGAAGACCGCTTCGAGGCGATGGACCGCAATGGCGATCTCAAGATCGACCCTTCGGATTTCCCGCCACCCGGCGGGGAAAAGCCCCCGGGCCCGGGGCCGCAGGACGGTCGTTGAGAGGGAATCCCGCCCCGCGCTTCAAAAGTTCACTTCAAACCAGGCCCCGGCATAGAGTTGGTTGCTGCCGGGTCCGCTTCCGGTCGAGATCGAAGTCCCGGCAAAGGGGGTGATCGCGACGTGCTCGTTGAACGCATAGGTCCAGGTCAAGCGGGCGTAGGCATCGTGCCAGCCGTTGCTGCCATAGTAATCCTCGGTCCATGAGGTCCCCGCGGTGGCCCCGAGGAACGACGATTCACCGAGCGGCTTCGACCAGGCGGCCTCGACGTTGCCATACCAACCTCCGTCGCCGGTGTCGTAGGCGAGTCCGGCACCGAGATCCCAGTCCTCGGTCAGGTGCCAGATGAAACGGGGCGCGAGGTCGAAGCCGTCCGCAAAGAAGGAGTCCTGATAGTCCCGCCAGGTGGTGGCGATGCCCGCGGTCCACTGCTCCGTCTCGTAGCGCAGGTCGAAGTAAGCCGCCGTTTCGGAGAAATCCCCGCGCCCCGAGCAGGTGCCGTAGGAGCCGCCGAGGTTCAGCACCCATTCGTTCGACAAGGCGATTTCGGCTTCGGCCTGGACGTCGATCAGGTCCTGCGCGAGTTCGAAGCCCCGGTGGACGTACTCGGTGCGGTAGCCGGTCACCACCTCGATCCCGAGGGGAATGTCCGCGGCCGGATCGGCGAGGCAGGGGGAAATCGATGCGATCAGGGGAAGCAGCCGTTTCATGCGGCCGACCATGACGAAGCAGCCGCCGCCCGGCAAGGACCGGATGCGGCGGCTGTCAAATGGGTCGGGCCGGGCGGGCTGACGAGCGGGGTCAGGCCTGGATGTCGGCTTCGGCCAGCGTGGTGTGGAGGACTTCCTTGCGCAAGCTGCCACCCTTGCGCTGGCTCCACCAGAGCACCACCGGGGAGGCGATGAAGACCGAGGAGTAGGTGCCGATGACGAGACCGATGAGGATCATCGCCGAGAAGTCCTTGAGCGCGGCCCCGCCGAAGATCGTCAGGATCGTCACGGTGGCGATGGTGGTCAGCGAGGTGAGGATCGTGCGGGAGAGCGTCGCGTTGATCGCCTCGTTCATCAGGTCCTTGATCTCGCCTTCGCCTTGCTTCAGCGATTCGCGGATACGGTCGAAAATGACGATGGTGTCGTTGATCGAATAACCCGCGATGGTGAGCAGCGCGCCGACGTGGATCAGCGACAGTTCGCCGCCGAAGAGGACGATGAGTCCTGCGGAGAGGACGACGTCGTGCAGCAGCGCGATGAAGCCGCCGAGCGCGAAGGAGAATTCGAAGCGCAGCGTGATGTAGACGAGGATGCCGAACAGGCCGAGGGCGAGGGCGATCAAGGATTGGATGAGGAAGTCCTTGCCCAGCGTGGGCGAGACCGCCTCGGTGCTTTGCTGGATCTTGAAGACCGACGTGCCGGTCGGCTTGCCTTCCTTGTCGGTTCCGGGCACGAGTTCCGCGAGGAGCGGGATCGACTCCCGCAGGTGAGCCACCACCTTGTCGGCGTCCTCGGTGGCGCAGCGGACGGTGAGGAGTTCTCCCGTGATGGAAGATTCCTCCTGGACGGTCGGCAGCTTGGTGACTTCGACCGACTTGAGAGCCGCTTCCACTTCCGGTTGGGACAGCTTGTTGTCCTTGCCGAGCTGGAACTGGATCAGGGTGCCGCCGGTGAAGTCGATGCCGAGGCTCCGCTCGCCGCGGGTCGCGAAGGCGCCGATGCTGGCGAGGATGAGGGCGCCGGAGACGATGTAGGAGACCTTGCCCATCGACAGGAAGTCGATCTTGGTCGCCTTGATCAGGTCGAGGAAGCTGAGCTTGCGCAGCAGGTGGAGATCGTTGCTCCAGCGGAACAGCACCCGCGTCACCAGGATGGCGGAGAACATCGAGGCGACGATGCCGATGGTCAGGGTGATCGCGAAGCCCTTGATGGTGCCGCTGCCCATCCAGAAGAGGATCACGGCGGTGATCAGCGAGGTCAGGTTCGAGTCGAAGATCGCGGTGAAGGCCTTTTCGTAGGAGGCCGCGATGGCGGTCGAGAGGGACTTGCCGGCGGCGATCTCTTCGCGGAGGCGCTCGTAGATCAGGACGTTCGCGTCCACCGCCATGCCGATGCTCAGGATCATGCCGGCGATGCCGGGCAGGGTAAAGGTGAAGCCGAACATCGCCATGCCGCCGAAGATCATCAGCGTGTTGACCGCGAGGCCCACGAGGGCGATGAGGCCGGCCGTGCGGTAGTAGATCAGCACGAAGAGGGCGGTGATGCTGAGGCCGACGATGCCGGCGTAGAGGCCCTGGGTCACCACGGCCTCGCCGAGCGTCGGGGACACGGTGCGTTCCTCGATGATCTTGAGCGGGTTCTCCAGCGGGTTGAGCATCGTGCTGGCGAGGTCGCGTGCTTCCTTGGCGTTCTCCTGGCCCTCGATGATGAAGTTCTTGTGGAGCTGCGCCTGGACGGTCGGGGCGGTGATCACCTTGCCGTCGAGCACCACGGCGAGGCGGTCGCGGCCGAGGTCCATGCCGCCGGTCAGGTCGAGCATCTTGTCGGCGCCGGCGTTGGAAAGTCGGACGGAGACGTGGTGGGCTCCGCCCATCGACTCGGGCCAGGCCTGCTGGACGTCCTTGCCGGTCAGGGCGACGCGGCGGCTCAGGAGGAGGAACTCGTCGCGCTTGGTGCCTTCGACGGTGTAGCTGTGTTCGAAGACCTCGTAGCCGGGCATCCGCGGCTCGTCCTTGGTGTGGATCCGCTCGGCGAGGCTGCGGCCGTCGGGGCCGGGCGTGAAGCCGTCCATGTTGACCTTGCGGAGCTCGAGGCGGGCGACCTTCTGGAGCTGCACCTTGATGTCGGCGGCGACCTCAGGGGTCATGCCCGGCATCTGGATGAGGAGCTTGTCGGTGCCCTGCTCGACGATGAGCATGTCGGTCGTGCCCATCTTGTTGAGGCGCTCCTCGATGGTCTTGCGGGCCTGCTTGACGTCTTCGGTGGTGAGGGGCAGCGGCTGGCCGTTGTTCTCGTCGATCTTCGGCTCGACCAGCAGGGTAAAGGAAGAACCGCCGACGAGGTCGATACCGCCCTTGAGGGTTTCCTTGATCGGTGTGAGGGCGAGGCCGCAGAAGAGACAGAGCGAGACGATCAGGATGCTGCCGATGTTGCGCTTGCGGCTTTCGAGCTCTGTGGCGAAGTACCAGAAGAAGAGGACCAGCAGGGCGAGCCCGGCGAGGAAGATGGGCAGGGCCGCGGCCGGATTCTTCAGCAGCGAGAGCGCGAGTGTCGGGGACAGGGACATGACGGAAATGGGAAGCGGATGGAAAGAGGCGGTCGGGCCGGGATTACTTCGACGCGGCGCCGTCCTTCTTGACGATGGTGGCCACGGCCGGCTTGTCGAATTCCATCAAGGTGCCCTCGGCGACCTTGAGGACCACGGTGCGGTCCTTGACGTTGTGGACGATGGCGTGAATGCCGGCGGTGGTCACCACCTCGTCTCCTTTCTGGAGGGCGGCGATCCGCTTTTCCAGTTCCTTGCGCTGGCGCTGCTGGGGCCGGATCAGGAGGAAGTAGAACATGACGACCATCAGGACCATCATGACCATGGGATTGCCGAGGAGTCCGCCCGAGGGCTGGGCGGTGGACTGGCCGGCGGCAGCGTCGGCGAGCAGCGTGAGGAAAGACGGCATCATTCGGATTTGGACTGGGTATAGCGGCGGATGAAGGACTCCTTGAATTCGAGGAAGTTGCCTTCGCTGATCGCCTGCCGCGCCTGGGCGGTGAGGCGGAGGAAGAAATGCAGATTGTGAAAGGAAAGCAACCGCAAAGCGAGGATTTCCCCGGCCCGGAAAAGGTGGCGGATGTAGGCCCGGGAAAAGCGTGCGACGTGGGGATGGGCGCTTTCGCAGAGGGGGCGAGGGTCCTTCTCGAAAGCGAGGTTCTTGATGTGGATCGGCCCGTCGAGGGTGAAGGCCTGGCCGTGGCGGGCGACCCGGGTGGGCATCACGCAGTCGAACATGTCGACCCCGCGGGCGATCATTTCGAGGATCTGCGGCGGGGTGCCCAGGCCCATTGCGTAGCGGGGCTTGTCTTCGGGGAGGAAGGGGATGCTGTGCTCGACGGCGCGCATCATCTCTTCCTCCGGCTCGCCGACCGAGACGCCGCCGATCGCGTAGCCGTCGAAGCCGAGGTCCACCAGTTCCCGGGCGGAGCGCTCGCGGAGGTCGGCCCAGACCGATCCCTGGACGATGCCGAAATGGCGCTGGGTGCCGGTGCCGCTGGCGGGCTGGTTCTTTTCGATCCAGTCCTTGCAGCGCTTGGCCCAGCGGGTGGTCAGGCCCAGTGATTTCTCGGCGTAGGCCCGTTCGCAGGGGTAGGGCGGGCATTCGTCGAAGAGCATCGCAATGTCCGAACCGAGGGCGGCCTGGATTTCCATGCTCAGCTCCGGGGTGAGCAGCATCCGGGAGCCGTCGAGGTGGTTCTGGAAGCGGACGCCTTCCTCGGTGATCTTCCGCAGCTTGGCCAGCGACCAGACCTGGAAGCCGCCGGAATCGGTCAGCATCGGCTTCCGCCAGGTGGTGAACTCGTGCAGCCCGCCCAGTTCGCGGATGACCTCGTGGCCGGGGCGCAGCCAGAGGTGGTAGGTGTTGCCGAGGATGATCTGGGCTCCCAGCAATTCGACTTCCTCCGGGTGGAGGGTCTTGACCGAGCCCTGGGTCCCGACCGGCATGAAGATGGGGGTTTCCACCGTGCCGTGGGCGAGTTCCATCCGGCCGCGGCGGGCGAGGCTGGAGGGATCGCGGGAGAGGACCTGGAACATGGGGCGCGGGGTTTACGGCGAAAAACCCGCGCCGGCAAGGGTTCCGTCGGAATGGCCGCCCCGCTGCGGCCCTGGAGGCAAATGGAAGGGCGCGAACGAGATTCCCCCCGGAGTCTGAGTTCGCGCCCTTCCGGACAAACCGGAAGGCTTGACCGCGTTTCCTTCGGATCGATCTCCCCCCAGAGTTCAAATCCTTGGTTGGCAACGCGGTGCCGGATCCGGCCTGCATGCCCGATTGCCGGAGCGAGCGGGCATGCCGTTAGATTGGCTGAATCATCAGGAAATGAAAAGTTTTAAGTTGGATGAAGTGTCTTCATCGCATCATGGGGTTCCGCGAATCACGGCTTTTCGGGTGTTAGTGAGCATCCGGATACGCCGGATTGCCATCCTGCGGGGATGCTGTTAGCTCCGGGTCATGAAATTGATCCGCTATGGCGAACCGGGCCGCGAAGAGCCGGGCATCGTGCTGGACGACGGGCGACGCCTCGATGTCGGCGGGCAGTTCCAGGATTACGACGAGGCGTTCTTCGCGCTGGGCGGTCTGGATGCCCTGCAGGCCTGGGTCGACGACGGTTGTCCGGATGCCGAGGAGATCCCGCCGGGGGTCCGGCTCGGACCGCCGGTCGAGCGGCCGTCGAAGATCGTCTGCGTTGGCAAGAACTACCTCGACCATGCCAAGGAGTTCGGGGAGGGGATTCCGACCGAGCCGGTTCTTTTCATGAAGGCCAGCACCTGCTGGAGCGGCCCGTTCGACGACGTGATCAATCCGCCGGGGGCCACCAAGCTCGACTACGAGGTGGAGCTGGCGGTGGTGATCGGCAAGACCGCCAGCCACGTGAAGGAGGATCAGTCTTTGGATCACGTGGCGGGCTACTCGGTGTTCTGCGACTATTCGGAACGGGCCTACCAGAAGGAGATGGGCGGCCAGTGGATGAAGGGCAAGAGCTGCGACACCTTCGGGCCGATGGGACCGTGGCTGGTGCCGGCCTCCGCCGTCTCCGATCCCCAGGGCCTGCGGCTCTGGTGCAAGGTCAACAACGAGCTCCGCCAGAACGGCTGGACCGGGGACATGCTCTTCGGCGTGAAACATTTGGTCAGCTACATCAGCCGCTTCATGACGCTGCTGCCCGGCGACGTGATCGCCACCGGCACCCCGGCCGGGGTCGGCATGGGGATGAAGCCGCCGCGCTACCTCGCACCCGGCGATTGTGTCGAGCTGGGCATCGAGGGACTCGGTGAAATGAGGCAACGCATCGTCGCCGCGCCCTGAGCCCCCGCACTCCGCGCTTGCCCCCGGGCGGCCCGCCGACTACGCGGAGCCCGCATTCCCCGAAACCACCCGTCATCCGATGTCCATCGCCCGCGCCCTGCTTTCCGTTTCCGACAAGACCGGCCTCGCCGAGTTCGCCCGCCAGCTCCATGAGGCGGGCGTCGAGCTGCTTTCCACCGGCGGCACGGCGAAGGCCCTTCGCGATGCCGGCCTGCCGGTGATGGACGTGTCCGAATTCACCGGCGCGCCGGAGCTTTTCGAAGGCCGGGTCAAGACGCTCCACCCCAAGGTCCACGGCGGCCTGCTCCACAAGCGCGACGACAAGGAACACCTCGCCCAGGCGAAGGAACACGGCATCCCGCCGATCGACCTGGTGGTGGTGAACCTCTACCCCTTCGAGGAAACCATCGCGAAGGACGGCGTGACGCTGGAAGACGCGATCGAGAACATCGACATCGGCGGCCCCTCGATGCTGCGCAGTGCGGCCAAGAACTATGCCAGCGTGACCGTGGTCACCGATCCGGCGGACTATCCGCGGGTGATCGAGGAAATGAAGCAGCACGGCGGCAACACCACCATCGGCTTCCGCGAGCAGCTCGCGGTGAAGGTGTTCTTGCGGACCTCGCAATACGACGCGGCGATCTCGAACTTCCTCGGCCAGTGCAAGCAGGGCACCCGTTGCAATTTCACCGTCAGCCTGCCGCTCGAGATGGAGCTGCGCTACGGCGACAACCCGCACCAGAAGGCCGCGCTCTACGGCGACTTCAAGAGCTGCTTCAGCCAGCTCCAGGGCAAGGAACTCAGCTACACCAACATCCTCGACATCGAGGCCGCGGCGGACCTGATCCTCGACTTCGTGCGGCCGACCATCGGCATCCTCAAGCACACCAATCCCTGCGGCGTTGGCCAGGACGACGAGGACCTGCGGATCGCGTGGCAGAAGGCCTTCGAGACCGACCGCCAGGCACCGTTCGGCGGCGTGATCGTCTGCAACCGCCCGCTGACCGAAGGCGTGGCGCGGATCATTTCCGAGATCTTCACCGACGTCATCATCGCGCCGGACTACGAGCCGGAGGCCCGCGCGGTCCTTCAGAAGAAGAAGAACCTGCGGATCATGAAGATGAACGACGCTTATCTTTCCGCGAAGAAGGCGGCGGTGGTCCGTTCCTGCCCCGGCGGGCTGATGGTGATGGACCGCGACCACACGGCGCTCGGCCTTGACGATCTGGAAAGCAAGGTCGTCACGAAGCGTCCGCCGACCGGCGAGGAGATGCGCGCGATGCGCTTTGCCTGGCGGATCGTGAAGCACGTGAAGTCGAACGCCATCGTCTACGCCAAGTCCGACCGAACGCTCGGGATCGGGGCCGGCCAGATGAGCCGCGTCGACAGCTCGCGGATCGCGGTGTGGAAGGCGAAGGAAGCGGGCTTGGACCTGAAGGGTTCGGTCATCGCCTCCGACGCCATGTTCCCCTTTGCCGACGGACTGCAGGCCGCGATCGAGGCCGGTGCCACCGCGTGCATCCAGCCGGGCGGCTCGATGCGCGACGAGGAGGTCATCGCCGCCGCGGATGCCGCGGGGTTGGCGATGATCTTCACCGGTCACCGGCATTTCAGGCACTGAAACTTCCTGGCGCGGCGCGTCGAAGATGGCCGGATCGCTCCATATCACCGGCATGGGGCTCGCGGGCTGCTGTCTTGCTTGGCAGCGGCATTTCCGCGGGGAGGACTTCACGTGGGAGGACGACGACCGGCCGGGGAGCGCGTCGCGGGTGGCGGCGGGGCTGGTGAATCCGGTGACGGGGAAGAACTTCAGCGTGAGCTGGCGACTGGCGGAGTTCTTGCCGGAGGCGGAGGCGTTCTACGGGCGGGTCGGCGGGCTGTTAGGGAAGACGCTGTGGTTCCCGCTGCCGGTGTGGAGGCTGGTGGGGGAGGCCGAGTGGGCGAAGGTGGAGGGCAAGCTGGAGGAGGCGCGGCCGTGGATCGTTGCGGTGGAGGAGGACGTGCCGGGATGGCGGGCGGCGGTGGTCTTGAAAGGCGGCGGGCGGGTGGCGACGCGGGAATTCTGCGAGGGCACGAGGGCGTTTTTCGAGGGGAAGCGGGGCCCGGCAACCGCGACCGCGGTGTGGTGCGAGGGCGCGACGGGGTTGGTGGCGGGGCGCTTGGGGCGGCACCGTTGTGCGAAGGGGGAGATCCTGACCTTGAAGGCGGGATGGCGGGAGGACCGGATTTTGATCGGCGGCGGCGGTTGGTTGGTGCCGCTGGGGGACGGGATGTTCAAGGCGGGCTCGACCTATGTCTGGGACCGGCTGGACGGCGAGCCGACGCCGGAGGGGCGGGCGCGGGTGGAGGAGATCGCGCGGCGGTTGGGCGGGGCGGATTTCGAGGTTGTAGGCCACGAGGCCGGGGTGCGGCCGATTGTCCGGAAGAGTCAGCCGGTGATCGGGCCATTGGAAGACGGGCGGATCGTGTTCAACGGGCTGGGATCGAAGGGATCGCTGTATGCGCCGGGAGTGGCGGGGAGATTGGCGGCGTGGCTGGCAAAAGAAACGGACATCGAGCCGGGGCTCGATGTCCGATGTCTTCCGTAGCGGATTCGCTGCGCGACTCCGGCGGGGGACGGGCTGAAGAAGTGCTGGACGCTGGGTTCCTTCGCGCGCCGCCCCTCGCGGAACGGCGCAGCCGGTTCCGCTACGTAGACGTCACTTGACCTGGCGGGCGCTGGCCTTGAGTCGCAGGGCGTTGAGGGCGATGAAGCCGGTGGCGTCGTCCTGGTTGTAGGCCGCTTCCTGGCCGCCTTCCATGGTGGCGACGGCCTCGGAGTAGAGGCTGTGCGGGCTCTTGCGGCCGGCGTTCATGACGTTGCCCTTGTAGAGCTTCACGCGGACTTCGCCGGAGACGGTCTGCTGGGTCTGCGTGACGAGCGCCTGGATCGCCTCGCGCTCGGGGGCGAACCAGAAGCCGTTGTAGACGAGCTGGGCGTACTTCGGGATCAGGCCGTCGCGGATGAACATCGCCTCGCGGTCGACCGTCAGCGCTTCGAGGTCGCGGTGGGCGGCGAGGAGGATGGTGCCGCCGGGGGTTTCATAGACGCCGCGGGACTTCATGCCGACGAAGCGGTTCTCGACGATGTCGACCCGGCCGACGCCGTTGCGGCCGCCGAGCAGGTTGAGGACGCGCATGATGCCGTAGGGGGTGAAGAGGGCGTAGCCGTCCTGCTGGCCGGTGGATTTCACGTCGCCGAGTTCGGCGAGGAGCGCGGCCAGGTTGTCGTGCTTGAGGCCGATGGCGTTGCCCTTGTCGAAGAGGATCTCGACGTATTCGGGAACGTCCGGTGCGTCCTCGGGAGCGACGGAGAGGACATACATCTCGCGGTCCGCCGGGGTGGTGGCGTCGTACCACGGGTCTTCGAGCATGCCGGCTTCGAAGGAGATGTGGAGGAGGTTGCGGTCCATCGAGTAGGGCTTCTTCATCGAGGCCTTGATCGGGATGTTCTTGGCCTCGGCGAAGGCGATCATTTCGGCGCGGCCGGGGAACTGGGCGCGGAACGAGGCGTCGCGCCAGGGGGCGATGCACTTGACGTTCGGCGCGAGCGAGGCGGCGGAGAGCTCGAAGCGGACCTGGTCGTTGCCCTTGCCGGTGGCACCGTGCGCGATCGCGTCTGCACCTTCGGCCAGGGCGACGTCGAGCATGCCCTTGGCGATGCAGGGGCGGGCGATCGAGGTGCCGAGCAGGTAGCGGCCTTCGTAGATCGCGTTGGCCTGGATCATGGGGAAGATGTAGTTGGCGGCGAAGTCCTCCTTGAGGTCGCCGATGTAGCAC
>JAIXWR010000011.1 GCA_027491155.1 Verrucomicrobiaceae bacterium | reverse complement strand
GCGCGGTGGCGAAAGCCCCCCGGTGCCGACCTTTTTCCAGATTTCGGCCCGCACGACGGGGGGAACGGCTGCGAAGGCGAACCGCGCGATGAGGAACAGGACCGGGGGGTCTTTTCTTCCAGGCGGCAAGTCCCGCACCGTCTGTCAGCGGGCCGGTCGCACGGGACCGACGCGATTCCGCCGGGGGGCGGGAACCAGCGTCGGGCCCGACACTCTCCAGGTAGTCGGTTGACGTAGTATTCCAGCGCTGCCGGAGCCGGGGGGCTCCGGCGCGCGGACACCGACATGGTTGCTCAGACACTGCCGGTTCAAAAGACCGGGACGGAAGATCCGGGGGGATCGACACCGTCCCGGTCTTTTGCGTTTCAAGGTCTGCGGAAAGGTCCGGCCGTCATCCCGGTTTAGGATTGGATCGACCAGGTTCCCGGCCTACAAACCCGCGTGGAATCGCGGACCAAGCCGATCGTTTTCTGGGGTGTCTGGCTCTACTTCGGACCGACCGCCGCGATCGCCGGAACGGTGGCCTACACCTCGCTGGCGAGGATCGTTTCCGAGAGCCCGGAGGGACAGGAAGTCGCGGGCGCGGTTGCCATCCTGGTGATGTGCGGACTTTACCTGATCTCGAGCTGCTGGGCGCTGTGGTCGGTGACCTCGGGCTTTTTCAAGCGGCGGTAGTTCCGGCTTTCCGGCGCGGCCTTACTGCGGCTCGGCCACCTGTAGCCGGATGAAGCGGCGCGGCGAGGCGTCGGGGGCGATGAAGACGGGCCCGCTGGTGCCGGCGGGGATGGGATTGGCCAAGGGCGTGAGCGCGGCGGCGGGGCTCCAGGTGCCGAGATTGTTCGAACTTTGGACGAGGATCGGCGTGGCGATGCCGTTCGGAGGCAGCGGGACGACGAAGCCGCCCGGCACGTCCGGATCGATTTTCGGCAGGTAGGACAGCGGGTTGGCATTCGCATCCAGCCCGAGCGCCCAGAGCAGGCCGTTCGAAACGCCGTCGCCATCCGGATCGCCGGAGAAGGGCGCGTTGGCGATGCCCTGGGCGAGGGTCCAAGCGAGGTATTCGGTTTTCGGAACCTGGACGGTGCCGGTGGCGCGGACGGTGCCGCTGCCGGTCACGTTCACGGTGGTGGTGCCGCTGATGAAGGAGTCGTTGATGGCCACGTCCAGCGTGGCGGTAACGGTGTAGTTGCGGTAAATCCCGCTGTCGCCGGTATGGACCAAGATGACCGAGCCTGTCCCGGTGCCGGTGCCGCTGGCGGGGTTTTCGGGGGTGAAGCTTTGGTTGACCGGATCCCCGAAGGCGGTCCCGCTGATGGTGCCCTGGTCGATGTCGAAGCGGTGCTGGTTGGCGGCGAAATTCCCGGTCGCCGGGGTCACCACGCCGGGAGGGGCGATGGTGCTGATCGCCGCGGAGAGGTTGGTGACGTTGATGTTGTAGCTGCCGAAGAACGAAGACTTGGAGAAAACCATGTTCGTCCCGTTGGCACGGCCATTGGACAGGGTGAGTTCGGAGGTTTGTCCGTTGGCAGGGTTGATATTGAAGAGGGCGTCGACCGTGCCGGTGAGAGTCGTGGTGGAGGTGGACGAGAGGTTCACCAACGGCACCACCGGGCTCACCGTTACCGAGATCTGATTGTAGCCCGGCTGGTTGACCAGGGTCAGTGTCGTGCTCGCGGGGATCGCGGCGAGCGGGGAAAGCAGTCCGAGCCAGAGGAGGAGGGCGGGTCTCATGGGGGCAGGGCCGCGACGCTACATGGCCGCTTGGCCGGGGGAAGGGGGAAATCGGCGATTCAGCCGCCGTTCATCCAGGCTTCGAGGATGGCCACCGCGGCGGCCTGGTCGATCACGGCCTTCTGTTGCTTCGCCTTGCGTCCGGCTTCGCGCAGCTTTTCGGCGGCGTCCAGGGTGGTGTAGGCTTCATCGACGAAAACCAGCGGGATGCCGGGCAGCCGGGCGGCCAGCTTTTCGCCGAAAGCGCGGACCTTGGCGGCGGCAGTGCCTTCGGTGCCGTCGATCCGGACCGGCAGGCCGAGGACGAGGGTCCGGACCAGCCTCTGGCCGGCAAGCGCGGCGATCCGCTCGAGCGGGTCGGTTTTGCGGACGTCGATGGTTTCCACCGGATGGGCGAGGATGCCAAGCGGATCGGTGGCGGCGATGCCGATGCGGGCCTCGCCATGGTCGATGCCGAGGGCGGGGTGGGAGTCTTCGCCGTTCATGGGTTTTTCTGGTGGATCCGCACTTGGTCGATCTCGCGGCCCCGCGGGAAGGCGTTGGTGCGGGCAGGGTGGAGTTCTCCTTACGGAAGGGTCGCTTTCAAGACGGATTCCGGGAAGATTCAGGAAGACGCGATTCCGCGCCGAACCCAAGCGCCCGATTCCATGACCGCAAGCCAGATTCTATCCGAACTCGAATCGCTTGGCAGCGAAAGCTACAAGCGCACGATGATGAAGAACCACGGGGTGAGGGAGCCGTTTTCGGGGGTGAAAATCGCCGATCTCCAGGGAATCCGGAAGCGCGAGAAGGTGAACCATCCGCTGGCCCTCGAGCTTTACGAGACCGGCCACTACGACGCGATGTATCTGGCCGGCCTGATTGCCGACGACGCCCGGATGACCCGGGAAGACCTGCAGCGCTGGGTGGACGGTGCCTATGGCGGGGCGCTTCCCGGATTCACCGTGCCGTGGGTGTCGGCGGGCAGCCCGCACGGATGGGAAGCGGGGCTGGAATGGATCGGTTCGGAGCGGCCGACGGTGGCGCTGGCCGGATGGTCGACCCTTGCCTGCCTGGCCCGGATGAAGCCGGACGGCGAGCTCGACCTCGATGCCTGGGGTGTCCTGTTGGATCGCGTCGTGGCCACGATCCACGGGGCTTCCGATCTGGTGCGTTACGGCATGAACGGGTTCCTCATCGCCACCGGCTGCGGGATCTCCGGCCTGACGGGCCGGGTGCTTCGGGTTGCCGGGGAAATCGGGCCGCTGACGGCGGACTTGGGCAACAACCGCTGCCAGGTGCCTTCGGCGGCGGATTCGATCCGCAAGGTGCAGGCCAAGGGCGGGATCGGGAAAAAGCAGAAAAACCTGAAATGCTAGCATTCGGACGGCCGGTCCAACCTTTGGGTTGACCTCCGGTGAGGGTTTTTCGATGAGATATTGATCGGTCTGCCGTAACGGGTGAATTCCGGCCCCTTCGGCCGGCTCGACCGATCGACTTGACCCCAACCCATGAAACTCCCCTCGACCTCCCGCTGCTGGACCGGCCTCTTTTCCGCATTGGTCATCTCGCAAGCTGCCGGACAGACCACCTATTTCTGGCGGGCTGAAGCGACCAGCGGCAGTTGGCAACTGGCGGACAACTGGTGGGACGGCGTCCAGACCGCCACCCCCGGCGGATCGGAGATCCTGTCCTTCGACAACGATGTGCAGCCGTCGATGACCAACGATCTCACGGCCACCACCCGCCACCGCATCCTTTTCGCCAGCAGCGTCACCGTGAGCCGGACCATTGCCGGCACCACCCAGAATGCGTTCGCCACCGCCGCATCGAACCCGCCGCTGGTCCGGAACAGTTCGGCGGTCCTGCATTCGCTGAATTTCCCGGTGCTGCTGGATACGACCGATCTCACCGTCGATGCCGACGCCGGCCCGCTGTCCTTCGGCGGCGTGATCTCCGGCACCGGCGGGATTCTCAAGACCGGCGCCAACGTGCTGACCCTCGGCGGCGCCAACACCTTCAGCGGAAAGACGAGCGTCAGCGGCGGCACCGTGTCGATCGATGCGGATACCCGCCTCGGCGCGGCCCCGGGGGGAGCGGTGGCCGATCAACTGAGCCTCGACAACGGCACCCTGCGGATCACCGGCGCGGCGACCGTCAACCTGAGCGCGAACCGCGGCATCACGCTGGGAACGTCCGGCGGCACCCTCGACAACTCGTCGATGGCCCAGAACCTCAACGCGAATTTCAACCAGGTGGTCTCCGGCAGCGGCCCGCTGGTCCTGCGTGCCAACGGCAACACTTCCGACAACGGCGGCGGAGTGCCGGGGAACCTGACGCTGGGAAGCAATGCCAACACCTTCACCGGCAATGTCACGATCCAGTCCGGCGTGGTGAATTTCGCCGGCGACGGGTCTTTCGGCAACACGGCCAACGACATCATCCTCGCCGGCGGCGGGCTGGTGGCCACCGCGGCCCGCACCTTGCCGGCGACGCGCGACATCGTGCTTTCCGGCGGCGGCGACCGGATCTTCCGCGTTTATGGCGGGCAGACCTTCACGATCAACGGCGCGATCACCGGCAGCGGCACCGTCCGCCACACCGACGGCGGCACGCTCCAGCTCAACGGCAACAATTCCTTCACCGGCAACCTGATTCCCGCAGGCGGTCCGGGAAGAATCATCGCGCTGGGCGGCGTGAACACGTTCACGGGTTTCACCCACCTCATCAACAGTTCCACGCTGCGCCTGGACGTCGACAACGCCCTGCCCGACACCACCGGCGTGCTTCTTTACGGCGGCTCCGTTTTCAATGCGAACGGCCGCACCGACACCATCCGCGGCGTCTTCGTCGGCAGCGCGCCGGACACCAACACCACGGTGAACCTCGGCGGCGCGGGCTCCACCGGCACCCTGACCATCGCCAACAACTCGATGGCCGCGGGCTCTCCCACCAACATCGGCGGCAATTTCTACGGCAGGTTCACCGGCTTCGGGAACATCGAATACAACCACGCGACCGCCGACACCGCGCTGTGGGACTGGTACAACACCGCGAACGACTTCACCGGCAACGTCGTGATCACCCGCGGCCGCCTGCGCACCGTGCTGAACGGCGGGATCGGCAGCTTCGGCAACGCGGCGAACGACCTCGTGTTCAACGGCGACATCGTCGCGACCCTCGCCAACGGCCTCGGCAAGGCGAGCCTGCAGGGCGCGTCCAGCGGGGCGCTGAACCTGGGCATCGACCGCAGCATCATCCTCAACAGCGGCAAGGAAGGCACGATGTATGTGTGGAGCACGAACACCTACACGGTGAACGGCCAGGTGACGGGCGGC
>JAIXWR010000033.1 GCA_027491155.1 Verrucomicrobiaceae bacterium | reverse complement strand
GGGGACGACTTGGAGATGCGGGCGGCTACGAAGGGCATTCTTCGCTTTCGCCAAGGATGAGGCGGGAGCACCACGCTCTTCCTGCCTTTCCGATGGCCTGCCATTCGTAGCTTTCGCGGAGGCGAAAGCGAAGAATGGTCGGGGTGGCGGGATTCGAACCCACGGCCTCTTCGTCCCGAACGAAAACAGAGCCTATCTCAAGTTTTTATTTTTCAATCAGTTACAACTCACTCTTGAGGAAGCCCTTGGCAGTTGCCAGCAAAGTTGCCAATTTTGCACGTGGCCCGACCGAAGAAGCTCATTCATTTCAAGATCACGAAGTTCAAAAACGCGGCTTCGGGTACCAGTTCATGGCGGGTGACAGGGACAAAAAAAGACGGCACCCGAGTCCGGAAGAATTTCGCCGATCGGGCCGAAGCAGTCCAGGAGCAAGCCGACCTTGAAGTGGAGTTCGCCGGCGGGCAAGAGCATCGCAAGGCCGCCCGCACCTCGCTCGGACCCGACCAGTTGTCGGACGCGGAGGCGGCGATCAAACTGGTGAACGGGATGAGCCTTTCGACGGTGGTCGCCCACTATCTGAATCTGCAAACGCGTGTCCGGGCAAAGGGAGAAACCTTGGACCAGGCGATCGCTTTCTTCGAGAGCCGCTACCGTCCGGAGACGCAGTCGATCACGATCCTCAACGCGACGGAGGAATACCTGCGGACGCGACAGGGGCTCTCCGAGGCGACCCGGGCGAACTACAAGACCGGCCTGCTTCTGCTCCAGAAGAAGGATCCCAACAAACCGGTGCACACCTTCACGGTCGGCGACGTCGAGTCGTCCCTGAAGAGTTACAAGAACGTCCGGTCGCAGAGGAGCTTCCGGCTGATCTTCTCGGTCTTCTTCCGGTGGGCCGTCCGCCACCACTACACGCTGGAGAACCCCTGCGCGCGACTCGACAAGCTGCCGAAGGAGCTGACCCAGATCGCGATGCTGTCCCTCGACGAGAGCAAGCGCCTGCTCTACGCCGCCCTGACCTACGGGGACGGCACGGCGGCAACGCCGGTAGCCATCGCGCTGTTTGCCGGGCTTCGCCCAAGCGAACTCACCGCCCTCAAGGCGGACGACATCGGCGACAAAGTCATCCGGGTGTCCGGCGGCAAGCTACGCCGGAAACTCAAGCGGACCGTACCGATCCCGCCAGTGCTCGCTGAGTGGCTCAAGCGGCAGCCCTTCACCGGCGTGCCGGCAGGCTGGATCTACAAGCTCAAGCAACTCAAAAAAGCCACCAAGGCCGCGAAGTGGGTGCCGGACATCCTTCGCCACACCTCCATCAGCTTCCAGACGGAGCGCGACAAAAACGAGGCCCTCACCGCCTTCCACTGCGGGACGTCGATTCAGATGATGAACCTCCACTACCGCCACACCGTAGACGACGACAAGGCCGTGAAGGAGTTCTGGAATCTGACCCCGGCGAAGGTTCAAGCCGCCAAGCCCGTGATCGAATTGCCCACGATTCGACGGATCAAGTGGCCAGCGAAGGCCGCGCTCCGGAAGCTCGTCTGGAGCAAGCCACTGGTGCATGCAGCAAAGGAAATCGGGGTGTCCGATGTGGCCTTGAAAAAGCACTGCATCAAGGCCGGGATGGACCTGCCCCCGGCCGGCTACTGGATCCGCCGCCCCTGATGGAATTTCTTCTTGATTCAGAAATCGTGCTCTGCGATTTCTCGCTCGGAGCCTCGCCTGCCGAGTGACTCCCACCAACATAGCTCTGATCGAATCCGGCTCTTAGGCACACACTCCGCCGCTTCTGCCATCAATTTTTTTCGATCCATGAGTTCCGCACCGGTTCCGGTGCATAGTGGCGCGCTCGCGCGCTGCGAATTCAACCCTTCGTCCACGGGACGATCAGGTCCAACGCAGTAGGGCTCCGCCTTGCCGTAGTGGACCGGGTTTGCCTGCGGCGTTTGGTCCGACAGCCCCTGTTAACCGCGTACGCGCGCGCCCGCACGTGCGCACGATGACCCACACATTAGACCCACATTTTTATGTACTCCGATTCTTTCGATCCCCTTCACGTCGACCTGATGCCGGTCGACCACCTCGCCTTCGAGACCGACCTTCCCGTCGATCCGGCGCTGGTTGAGAACACGACCGCCTTCCTTCAGAAAGTCGGCTTGGAATTCAATGACATCGACTTGAAGCCCGCCTTCAAGCACCACCCCGTAACACTCTACCTCGATCTGCTCCGCAAGGGGACCATCAAGGTGAAGATCGTCGAAGTTGCACCGGGTGCCTTCGTGCTCAGGCGCGTCAGTTTCAATCCCGGCAAGCTGTTCCACCACCACAACGGCCGGGTCCTCGAAATGCGGGAGGCCATCGAGGCCTTCGGCATCCTGTGCGAAGTGTTGGAAGCCCTCCTTAAAAACCCTGCCGACGCAGCCCGTCTCATCCCCGGGTGCCATCCTGACAGCCCGTCCTTCTGGACGGAGATCGAGATCGTGATGCACCTCCATGACCCGGACGAGGCCATCATCGCGACGCTGCGGAACATCCGGCATCCCTCCATCCGGAAGAAGTCTTCCAATTTCGAGGGCGAGTCGCTCACCCTCGGCACCCATCGCGGCGATTTGATGATCAACACTTACCGCAAGGATCTCCAGATGACCGAGCTGCGCCGCTTTGCTGTCGCAGACTTTCCCGAGGTAGTTCGGATCGAGATCACCCTGAAGAAGGGCAAGCTTCTGGACTACCTGGGGAAGGCGGAGAACACCCGCCGCATCGATGACCGGCTCCGGCTTGTCAGCTTCAGAGGACCCGACCTGCTCGACGCGCACAAGACGGTCATGGACCAGCTCAAAGGCCTCTCGCCGGTCACGGTCGATGACAGCCTTCCCTTGGACAACAAGACCGCACGCTTCATCGGCATTCTTTCTCTCCGCTATGGCGAGTCCGTCGTCGCGCTGTTGGACAGCTACAATTACCGCTTCAAGCCGGGGGCGGAGACGCTCGGTCGGATGAGGAGGTTCGCCCTGGACGAGATCTCGCGCCACCCGGGTGTGGTCCCGGATCTCTTCTCCCCCGCCAACTACGAGAACCAGCCTTGCCTTGTGGTCCCCATGCTTGAGGAACCTGCTTACCTCCAGAGGGTCGACCCGGCCGTGCTCAAGGACATCGTGAAGACCTATGGCCCGCGCCGCTGACCAGCGCGTCGGCTCCGTAAGGCGGTGTTCGGGCACTTCCATTACTCCGGCGCTGAGCGGAGCCGCCGCAGGCGGCCCGCGAAGCGGCCCTGCCTTGAGGTCAAGCAGACATGGTCAGCCCCGACTGAGTCAAAACGCGGAGCCGAAGGCGTAGCGATTTGACGAAGGAGGCCCGAAGGGCGGCCGCGCTAGCGGCCGGGCTGAACATGACTGCGACCACGAGAATTACCTCCCTTCCATTAGCCCGACGAAGCCTAACAACCCGCCCTCACCGCCTTTTGGAGCCGACTGCGCCCGAGATCATTCTCCTACGTCGTCGACCTTCCTTGGTCGCAGTTCGACGGGATACGTGCCGCAGCCAGCTCCTGCATCCAAGCCACCCAAGAACCACCCACAGCCGCAAATGAGTAATTCCGATCTACCCATCAGCTTCTCGGACAATCCCCCGCCAATCCCACCCGAAGCCCTCCACCTCCTCCGCTCCCTCGACTACGGCACCCTCGGCGATGGAAGCGCGGTCGCCGGGATGAACGTGCTCTCCTCGATGTGCTCGGCCCTCGCCGCGGTCGCCGGCCCACAGGCGGCGATCGTCTCCGACAAGGGCGAATCCTGCCCCGTCGGGATCAATTTGCTCACCGCCGGCTCCCTGGCGTCGGAACAGGTCGCGTCGCGGGTCCTGGAGCCCCTCCGCATGTTCCAGAACAATCTCTCGCAAAACACCATGCAGGCGGCGGCGAAGTCGAACCACCACCTCGCCAAGAAGTTGGAAACCACGGTGGGACCGCCGAAGTCCCCGATTTCCCCGGAGCACCTGGCATCGGCCAAGGACTCGATGTTGCTCGACTCCCTCAGGCCGTCTGAATTTGAGGGAGAGAGCTTCCTGGGTGGCGCTGCACGCCTTCTCCGCCCCCACGCCCTGAGCGGAGGTGCGGAGGTGCTGTATCGCCCCGGCTTCTACTTCGAGGGCAGCAGCCCGGAGCTGCTCTCCGGCCAGCTCGTGCACTGCCACATGCAGCACCCGCTGGTTCACGTCCCGATCGCCGACCTCGCTCAGCTGTCCCGGGTGGAAGGAACTTGCCTCGGCATCATGGACGGCTGCTCCCTGCCGGGCAAAATGCCCATCCACGTCAAGGGCTTCGTCGTCGCCCGCACGTCGGTGGAAGTGCTGAAGCGCCTGGTCGAGTCGCGGGACGACGCACGCTGGCCCTACCGCACGTTGTGGCTGGTCGAAGAGCCCCTTGGGCCACTCGCCCCCCGGATCGCCAATCAGGTCCGCCTGGACGGCGTGCAGGGGCGCTACACCGCTGCGTTGGAGTCGATCCTTACCAACCGGCTCGGCGAGGGCCCAGCCCCGACGATTAGGGGAGACATCTCCCGCGAGCAGAATCGCGTCGTGAAGCACCTCATGCAGCTCGACCGGGAAATTCCGGGCATCGCGGGCGCGCTGAAGAACCTCTTCCCCACGCTGGTCTTCGGGCTGCACCACATCGCCAGCAGCGGGCCTGCTCGTGACGGATTCAAATGGCATCTTCAATCGACGGCCTCCCTCGCCATCTACTTGGCCGACCGCATGGTGCACTCATTCAAGCAGATGCGGCACGCCGACTACCTGGCGGAGAGGGAGCGGATTCTAGCTTTCATCCTCCAGAAGCTGGCAGAGCGCCCCCATAGCGACCGTGACCTCACCCGCCGGCACAACAAGCTGCCGATGCCTTGGTGCCGCCTAGCCCTTGAGGAGCTTCGTGCCGCCGGAGCCGCTTCCCTCGAAGGCAACCTTTGGCAACTCGTCGACCGCCCAGCTCTTTCCAACACTCACCCCCCGGTGATCGATGTCGTTTGAACAGATCGCGTGGACCATGGCGGCCAAGGGCAAGGATCCGGTGCGCGCGCTCACCGGGCTGCTCCACCGCTTCCCGGAGCACGACATGTCGCGCTGCCAGTTGGTCGCGTCGCTCCTACTCTCGATGTGGCAGCTCGGTGGACGGACTTTCTCCCCCACCGCGCCCTCCTTTCTGCTGATCAAAGCCAGCGGGGAGAAGGACGCCGTGTGGCAGGCGCTTACAGGAATGCTCAAGTCACCGCTGGCACCGATCAAGGCGGCACCCGCCGAGCCCCCGCCAGCCGACCCCAACAACATGTTCCGGGGAAAACCCGAACTGAGCAGGGAGACCATGCAGGCCATCATCGCCAGGCTGAAGAATCTGGAGCAGCGGGGCCTCCATCCTCCCGTGATCGAAGCGGAGATGATGAGGTGGCGGGAACAATGGTGCCAGTGCAAGCCGGAGGTCTTCCCGGCGACGGAGATCAACCACTACTTCAAGGCCCACGACCCGGATTTCGGATGGGTCACCCACGCCGACGATCACATCTCCCTTTTGATCCACGGACCGAAGAGCGAAGCCGAACTCCGTCGCGACCTGCAGGACGAGCAATCGAAGCTCCATCATCCCCAGGGCGTCTGCGACGACCTTAGCCGCTGGGACAAGAAGCTCGCGCTGATGGGAAGGATCACCGGCAAGAGCTGGGACACGTCCCTGGCGGACGGCCTGCTCGGCGGCCCCTTGCCCGTCGTATTCCTCCCCTACCTGTCCACACCGCCAGAGGCCGGGCCGCACCCGGATGCCGGCCTCCTGGCCTCCATGGTGACCTACTTCACCCGGCACCAGCGCAACCACTGCCCGCCCGCGAGGACTGACCTCCACGGACTACCGATGGACGGGGAACCCGAGATCTACGCCGACCTGATCCTGAGATCGTCGGCTGGGCTCCCCGGCGACCGCCGCTTCGGCCTCCAGCTTCTTATCCGCGAGCTTCAACTGGTGGTCTCGCGCCTGTGCGTATGGCTGCTGTCAGCCGAACCGAAACCCAGCGCAAGTCAGGTGGAAGCCTTGAATCACCTGAGTCGCGACCTCTACGTCACCGCCCTCCGTGGCATCGCTTACGGAGTGGCGGCGCTCGGGTTCCACGGCCGTGGCATCGGCCTCGGCAGCGACAAGACCGCCGCCATGCAGATCCTGACCCACCTCAGGACCGCAGGGCCATGCAGCCGGCGCGACCTCCAGCGCAAGCTCTACTGGCTGGACGCGAAGGAACGGGATCGCCTGCTTGCCCGGCTGGAGGAGGCATCGCTGGTTTCAACCGCGGGCAGGCATGTGGAAGCGGTGCCGCTCGGTGACTATCTGATGGGGATCCCGGGCAGGCTGCGATTCCCCCAGCCTACCCTCGCCACCACCACCGCCTACAAGGCCGGGATGGAGAAGGCTACCGCAGCGCAGGCAGGTGCCATGACGTGATGGCCCGAGTCCGGGAGATACCCGCGGGCGAGCGTAGCTCGCGCACGCGGGAGTCACCCCACCGCGAGGCTTTCTACCCGCCCTTCACGCCGCGACTGATGCGACAGCGGTCCCGGGAAACAATCCAACTACGACACCCTTCGACCCCGATAATTGCCGCGACTGTCAAGAGAAGTGCCCACCCCACGGCACGCCAAGCGCCCGGAGCCCGAAAACGGCACTGCGCCCACTGCATCCGCACTGCATGGCTTACTGCGCGAAGGATTCTTACCACTGCGCTTCACTGCGAGAAGTGCTCCGATGCCCCCTTCACGCGCAATTCCGGGCCCCTGAGCGTCATTAAATACTGAAATACCCCGACATTTACTATGCCACGCGATCTATACTCCCCCAGATTGTCAAGCGACGTAGTCCGCGCCCTCTACCGGGAAGGACAACGTCGCCGCCAGCCCATGACCCGGGTCGCCGACGACCTGCTTCGTAAGGCCCTCGCCGTCGCCGACAGCGAACGTCCCCTGCTCCGCCTCTGCGAAGAGGAACCGGTGCGCGACCTCAACGTCGCCTGAAACATCCCTACCCCCCGTTCGGCGAAAGCCCCGGTCCTCCCCGCGAGGTCCGGGGCTTCGTCGTTTCGGGGATCCTTTCCTACCGAACATCAACCCCAACGAAAACAACCAGCCATGATTCGATTGATCGCCAATTACAGCAAGCGCCTGGGCCTCCCGGGCTATTCCAGCCATCAGTTCAGTATCGAAATCGAGACTGAACTCGTGACCACCGACGACGTGGCCGCCGAGTCGGCACGCATCTACGACCTGCTCCAGAACAGTGTCGACGAGCAGATAAAAACGACCGGATTTGTCCCTCCTACCGGGTACGGGATGGAGGAGAGTCCGCCGGCACCATCCGCCAACGGGCACACCAACGGAGCGAGCCGCCCCCCGGCCTCAACCGCCTGGAAGTGCACTGCTCGTCAAAGAGAACTCATCGAAAGTCTAGTAGCCGAGCACCACCTCGAAAAGAACGACGTCGAGAACCTTGCCATCGAGCGCTTTGGAAAAGGCGTAAAAAATCTTAACAAGCTGGAGGCCAGTGGCTTAATAGATGAGCTGCTCGACACCCACGGTGGCCAGCAACGTCCGGCTACCAACAGCCGACGCTCCGCCTACGCCGGAGTCAACGGAAACGCGGGAGGTCGCCGATGATCGCGCTGGCAACCCCACCGCCGGCCCGGACCTCGACCCTCCCGGACTACATCAGCCCCTCGGCCGCCAAGAGCTACCTGGCCTGCTCCCTCCGCTTCTACTTCGAGCGAGTGTTGCAGATCAAGAAGCCGACGACGGCTGCCCTGCACCTCGGCAAATCCGTCCACGCCGCGCTCCAGGCATTCCACCTGGCACGCTGGCGCGGGACGGACGACTCGCCCGAGGTGGTCGCCGCGGCCTTCGAGGACTCGTTCACCAAGCTCGAACGAGACGAAGGCCCGGTAAAGTGGAAGGACGGCGAGCGCGAAAAATGTCGGCTTGCCGGTCTCCGCGTCGTCGCCGCCTACCTCGACAGCCCGGAGGCTCCGACGGCGAAGCCACGTGCCGTCGAGGTCCCGCTCACCGAGAACATCCCCGGGTTGTGCGTGCCGCTCACCGGAACAATCGACCTGGTGACCGACACCTTCGCCCCGATCGACTTCAAGTCGGCAGCTGCGAAGCCCGATCCGAAGCACGCGGCCTTTGATCACGAACTCCAGTTGGTCGCATACCAACTCCTGCTGGAGAAGGCCACGGGTGAGAAGCAGCCGTCGCTCGACCTAGTGTTCCTGGTGAAGACGAAGGTGCCGCAGGTCATCCGGGTTTCCTCGCCGCCTGCCGACCGCAAGCGGAAGGACCGGGTGATCCGCATGATCGACACCGCGGTCATCGGCATGTCGGAAGTGCGCTTCCACCCGCAGCCCGGCATGACGTGCATGTCGTGCCAGTTCCGCAACGAGTGCCAGAAGTGGCCGGCGGTGATGGAACGGAGGGCCGCATGAGGCCTTCCCTCCTCGCCTCCTGCCTGGCGCTTCCACTACTGGCCGGCGGGTGCTCGGAGCGCCCGCCGGAGAACCCAACGCCGGTCCCGGTGGCGACGGACCTCGCCCCGGTGGGTGAAGGGATTAAGACACTGGCCTACGCGCTCCTCGGAGCCTCTGTCGTGTTCACAGTTGGCAGAGTGCTTCGATAACCGCCCCCACACACCATGAACCCCCACCCGTACATTGCGGTATTTGCGGGCATCTCGATCACGGCGCTCTGCCTTCAAATCATCGACGACTTCTGGTTGCCGATGATCTTGGGTGCTGCCGTCGCGGTCCTGATCGCCCGCATGTCGCGCTGACCTAATCCGCAACCTCGTACGAAACACCCGCCCGGTCCCCATGACCCGGCGGGTGTTTCGTTTCCCAGTCCCCAACCAAACCAACAAACCAGCCATCATCATGTCCCAGCAATACAACCTGCCTCTTCTCGAAGCCGTCTGCCGCCGCGGCGTCCTCTGCGCCACCAGCGTCCGCTACTGGCGCGGGTGCAAACGCCTCAACGCCGAAGACCTCGGCCTCGATCCCGCCCACGTCTCCGACCGGCTGATCCAACTCGGCCACAAGCGGCTCGTCCCCCGAGAGAGCCTTTCACAGTTTGCTCTCGTCGAATCCCGGGCTCATGCCCTGGTCGAAAGCTCCAGCTTCCCGTTCCTAGGAGGCATCGCACGCTTCGTCCCCAACCCCCGGCTCGCCGCCCTGGTCGATGGCCTCGACAAGCTGCGCGACGAGTTCCGCGACGCCACGCTCGACTTCGTGGCAGGCTACGGCCCGCTGCGTGACCGGGCGATGGAGGAGTGGCGGGAAGCCGCCCGCCACCTCAACGGCAGCGCCGAGGCCCTCCTGATCACCATCGAGCAATCGTTCCCGGCCGCCGGCGACATCGCCAAGCGCTTCGGCTTTGAGACCCGGATGTTCCAGGTGGCGGCCCCCGAGAGCCTGCGCCTTGAAGTGTCCGAGTCCATCGAGAGCATGGAGATCGCCGACCAGCGACGCCGCGTCGCGGAAGATGCTGGTCGCAGACTCCAAGCGGACCTTGATGGATTCATTCGCGAGTCGGTCACCACCCTCCGGGAAGAAACCGCCCGGCTCGCCTCCGACGTCCTCGCGACCATCGACGGCAGCGAGGGCGGCGTCCACCAGCGCACCCTCAACCGCCTCACGACGTTCATCGACAGCTTCCGCTCCTTGAACTTCGCCGGTGACCAGCAGTTGGAGACCACGCTCGAACGCTTCCGCGAGCAGTTGCTCACCCGGAGCGCCGAGGAATACCGCAACGACAGCACCGCCATGCGGAGCCTGACCGACGGACTGAACCGCCTCCGCGACAATGCGGTGGCGATGGTCCGGACCGAGGGCCGCGACGTGCTCACACGCTTCGGCCAGATGGGCGGGCGCAAGCTCGCCGTCGCGAGCTGAACCCACACCACGGAGTCACCCGGCGGGAGCTTGCCTTCCGCCGGGTGATTTCCACATCCTCACATCAACATGACCCGCCTCGAAAAAGAACAGCAACTCGCCAAAGACGCCGTGCGCCAGGCGGTCGCCTACCTCCGCCGTTGTGGCATCCGGGTTCCGAGGTTCGTGCTCACCACTGAGTGGAGCGCGCCCATTGGCGGATCCACCGTGTACTTCGACGGTCGCGTCTCCCGCCTCAATTTTGGCCGCTACCCCAACAGGTTTTTGAGACAGTGGCTAGCTGCCCACGAGATTGGCCATGTCCTCTGGAACGAGCACCAACCGCTCCGGCGCAAGAAGTTCCGGGAGGCCTTCGGTGCTCCGGCCCCTGAAGATTACGACACGCTCCACCGCACTGAATCTTGGAAGACCGCTGCCACGCACCGGCTGTCCTGGCTACCGGGAATTCACCGTCCCCATGGCGAACCGTCGTGGTACGGAGCCAAAGGAGGTGGAGAAGAACGCTTCTGCGAGTTGCTGGGACTGATGTATGCGAACGAGGATTTCGCTGAGTCGCCCCCGCCGGACCTCGCCGAACTCTGGGACACTTGTTGGCACCACGGCCTCGCCCACATGACTTGACGGGCTTGCTTCCTGCACACCCCGCCACACCCGAGCCCGCCGGACGCATGTCCCGCGGGCTTTCTCGTGCCCGCATCCCGGGCATCCCCGCCGCTTTCCCAACCAAGCCTGCCATGCATCACCCGACCTGAATGCCTCCGCCCTGACACGCCTGCATTTCCAACCACCATCATCACTCCCACTCGAACGCCTGCTACCACCCTCAAAGCTTCCCCCAGATCCCCCCCCGACCCCGCGCAAAGGGCTGCTCCATCAAGGAGCAGCCCTTTGCGCAACCCGCCTTCCCGATCACCAAACCGAACTAACAACCCCATCTACCAGAAAGTCATGAGCCACTTCACCAGCGTAAAAACAGAGGTCCGCGACCTCGACGCCCTGCTGCAAGCATGCGTCGAACTCGGCCTCAAGCTCACACCGCAGTTTCCCTGCCGGGGATACGCCGGCGTCCACCGCAAGGCCGACTACACCATCGAGTTGCGCGGCCCTTACGACATCGCCGTCGATCCCTCTCCGGAGAAGGACGGCACCTACGCCCTGACCACCGACTGGTGGGATGGACACGTGGCCCGAGAAGTAGGAGTCGGCTACGGCCGACTATTACAGGCTTACGGCATCCACAAGACCTTCCGCGAGGCCCACGCTCGCGGCCTGCGCGCGACCCGTCGGCTCGAAGCCGATGGGTCCGTGCTGGTCACCCTTGAAGGAGGTGCACTGTGAGCCGCCGCATCCTCGTGCGAGTCGCTCCCGACGGGGCGCTCACCGTTGAAGCGGATGGCTTTCAGGGCAAAGGCTGCGAAGCCGCCACCCGGGCCATCGAGGAAGCCCTCGGCAAACGCACCGTCCGCACGCTCAAACCCGAGCACCGGCACGGCGGCGTGTCCGTCCAGCAGCAACAACAACTCGGCGGGTCATGAGAACGACCCTCCGATTCGACGACGCCGGCCGCGTGGCCTGCCTCTACACCGAAGCGGTCGATCTCCGTGCGCTCGGACGACTCCAGGTCGTCCGGGCCACGGACATCCGCTTCAACGCCTCGACCCAGCTCTGGGAAGTCCACCACGCCGATAATGACGAGGTGCTCTTCTCGGATCCCTCCCGCGCGGCGTGCCTCGCGTGGGAGCAGGACCACCTGCAACCCGGCACACCCGAAACCCCACCCCCAAACCGAACCGTCCGACCCATCATGAAAAAAGCAGTCCTCGTCACGCTGGCGCTTGCCGGCCTCCTCGCCGCATGCGGCCCCAGCAAATCGGAACTCCGCGCCGAACTCCGTGCCATCGATACCGAACTGGTGAGCCTCCGTGTCGCCGCAGAACAACACCGGGCTGGCATCAGTGCGGCCGAATTCGACGCCTTCATCGGCTCGTTTGCGGCCGGCTACGGTGCCGTGTCCGGCGACTACGGCTTGGCCGGTGACGGTGTCGGCACGGCCATCGACGCCACGAGCCAAGCCAATGCCGCCAGCTACTCGCTGAACCAGATCAAGCAGCGCCACGACCAGCTCGCCAAGAGGCGCGCGGAGATCGTCGGCAAACTCGACTGATGCGACGCATGTCCCTGACCCCGGTCTCCCCACGGAGGCCGGGGTCATTGTTTTTCCAGCAAGCCCATCAAACCAACAACAACTCCGATCCCCATGAACCTCACGACCTACCTGCGCGCCGGCTACCCCGGTCTCGCCGTCATCACTTCCGAAGAAGCCCGCGCCGAGGCCGACATCGCCGCCGCCTGTGCTTCCGTCGAACGCCGCCTCCACGCCTGGTCCTCCACCGAGGGCCTGGTCGATACCACCGACGGCCGGGTCACCCCGTGCCCGGACCCGCTCGATGCCCTCCAGCTCTTGGACGGCATGTTCGCTGCCGAAAACCCGCGCCACGTCGTGCTGCTGCGCGACCTGCAACTGCACCTCGACCAAAGCGACCCCATGCTCGTCCGCCGTCTCAAGGACGTCCTCCGCGTCGCCAAGTCCAACGGCCACGCCATTATCCTGCTCGGCTGCCGCTTGAAGCTGCCGCCCGAGCTATTACACGAGTTCACCGAGGTGGACTTCAGCCTGCCCGATCCCACCCGCCTCGGCGCGGTGCTTGATGGCATCCTGAAGTCGGCCAAGTTGAAGAACGTCCACGAGGTGGTCAAGGAAGCCGCCCTGCAAAGCGCGCTCGGCCTCACCACCACCGAGGCCGAGAACGCGTTCGCGTTGTCGGTCGTCGAGACCCGCGGCATCGACCCCAAGGTCATCGCCCGGGAAAAGGCCCGCACGCTCAAGCGCAACGGCCTGGTCGAAGTCGTCGAAGCCACCACGTCGCTCGACGACATCGGCGGCCTCGGCCAGCTCAAGGAATGGCTCCAACGCCGCGCCGGGGCCTTCTCCGCCTCCGCCAAAGCTTACGGTCTGCCCGCGCCCAAAGGCTTGCTGATCGTCGGTATCCCCGGCACCGGAAAAAGTCTGACCGCCAAGGCCACCGCCGGTGCCTTCGGTCTGCCGCTGCTGCGCCTCGACATGGGGCGCGTCTTCGGCGGCATCGTGGGCCAATCGGAAGCCAACCTCCGCTCCGTCATCCAGACCGCCGAGGCCATCGCCCCGTGCGTCCTGTGGATCGACGAGATTGAGAAGGGCTTCTCCGGCAGCAAGTCCAGTGGCTCCACCGACGGCGGCACCTCCTCCCGGGTCTTCGGCTCGTTCCTGAGCTGGATGCAGGAGAAGGACCAGCCGGTGTTCGTCGTCGCCACCGCCAACGATGTCTCGAAGCTTCCGCCGGAGTTCCTGCGCAAGGGAAGGTTCGACGAGATGTTCTTCGTCGACTTGCCGGATGCCCTGGAGCGCGCACAAATCTGGGACATCGTCATCAAGCGCCACGGCCGCCGCCCCGCCGACTTCGACACCGACGTGCTGTCGCGCGCCTGCGAGCAGTTCACCGGCGCGGAGATCGAGGCAGTGTTCATCGACGCCCTGCACGAAGCCTACGTCGAAGGCCGCGAACCGGGTCCGAAGGACGTCCTCGACGCGATGGCGAACACCGTTCCGCTGGCGCAGCTCATGGACGGCCAGATCAGCGCCCTCCGCCACTGGGCCAAGGGCCGCGCCCGCGAAGCAGGTGCCCCGGTGAAATCCACGCCCGCCGCACCGCGCGGCCCGCGACGTGTGCAGTCGGTGAACTGATCCAGCCAAGACCACTGAGGCATTGCCGATACGCCGCTCCCGCCAGTGAAGGCGGGAGCGGATGTTGCGCGGTGCAGGATGGTGTCAGCCCGCCTTCGCAAGGTGCAGATCGGGCACTTCTTCAGTCAGAGCCAACACCTCTCGCAGCCGAGATTCAATTTCATCGTGGGCCGCATGCCCGCGCGCGAGTTCAATCGCTTTGACGATCACGAGGCGCAGCGACTCGCAGGTTGGCTTCGCCGCCTTCTTTGCAGCAGGCGGAAGCCCCACAATTTCCAGAACAGCATTGGTCACCTGTTTGGCAGTGGGTTGCCCTCCCGCCGCCGTAGCAGCTTTTACCCAAGCTGCTCGTTGTTGCGCCGGGTCCTTCAGTCCGCCGAGCGGGCGGAGCTGCGACTCGGAACGAGGAGTTACAATGTGGCTGCCGGAACCAATTGGTTCCACTTCATCGACGATCGACCGCCATACGTGAGCCGCACAGATCAGCCGGTTCACCTGTTGTTTGGACAGCCCGACAAGCGACTCACAGTAGGCACCCCAGCTTTTATAGTTCGCCGTCTTCCACAGCTCCATGCGGCGGATCTCGGCCAGCGCCTCGCCAGCCTCCAAGAACGCCGCGAAGCCGCGCACCACGATTTTGTGCAGCTCGACGAAGAGCGGAAGGTCGCCGCTCTCCGCAGCCTGTGAAATGACAACCACCTCCCCGGCGGCCGGCCCCGCGTCACCGTTCCCGGCGGCTTGGCCGAACAGAGCAGGAAATTCTCTCACCCGCAGGTCCTCCGGCCACTCGCCCCAGTCCCCTCCATGGGGGTCTTTGAGAACAACCCGCTCGCCGTCCTGCCAAGGATTGGCACCGAGCTGCTTCATGAAAAACGCCTTTCCCTCGGCCACGCAGTGATCACGAAGGTCCCGTACCCACGCGAGGTCGAACACTTTTGCGTGTCCACCCGACTCTCCGCCGACGATCACCCAGTCGATCCCGTCAAGATCGAGTTCCACCGATTCCCACAGCGGCTCGACACTCAAACCGCGGACCTTAGCAGGAATCCGCTTCAGGTGCTTCACGTGGACCGCCATGTCCTGGTTCAACACGGATGTCATCGGCACCAGGTTGTCCGGCCATTCGACTCCCTGCTCCGCAAGCCAGTCCGAGAAGTCTGCCATCCGGCGGGGGCGCTTGGTGAGCCACAGCCAGATGTGCGCCTTGCCCTTTTGGGAATTCACCACGTCGATGATCTCACGCTTCAGAAACTCGAACGACACGCCCGCCGACAGGGCGTCCCCCATGTCCGACACGAAGATCAGCCGAGGAAGACCATCGCGCCAGGGACTGTCCTCGCGAGCCTGCCCGGTCAGATCGCACCACTTCGCAGCATCTGCCATCCTTCCTGGAAACTCGGTCACGTTTTCAAAACGGAGTGGATAGCCGGAGTTCACTGCCTTCCCCGGCGTGCTCGGCTGCTCTCCCCACCGGAGATGCAAGAGTCCCGCGTAGCAACGGAGGGACGATGCGATTTCCTCGGTGATGATTTCCGCGGCCTTGGGTGCATCGTGACCCTGGATGCGGAGAGCACTGCTCACCGACGCTCCGATGGATTCACGAAACTGATAGACGGCTGAGAACGGCTGGTCCGCGAATCCAAGCTTCAGCAGCTGCCGGGCATTCTCCGCCTCCAAGCCAAGTTCGTCCTTCAGACGCTTGCTGACACGGCCGGCGACTTCGGCCGTTGTTGACGGGTAAAGCGGGCAGCCATCGCAGCCCATCACGGGGTTCACGGTGGAGTCGCACCACTGGATTTTTGTTCTGTTGCTCACGGGTATTTCAATTTGGGGGCGGAACATCCGGAGGGGCCATGGCGCATGTAAACCTCACAAACCCGAAAGGCGCTGTTTTACACGTCGCGAGATCTCGCCAAGCACCTTCAAATCAGTGCCCTGCGAATACGCCGATTGGGGCGGCTTTGCCATTTTCAGCCCGGGTTTCCCGCCCGATCCATGGTTAGGAAATCCTAACAATCATGCTCAACCGGCATGCGGCGTATGCATCGCGCGCTCCTGCGGCAGACCTTCTGGCGCGAATTCTTCCACCTCTCTCCCAACAAGTTAGGAAAGAACACCAACCCCACCTAAAACAACCATGACCACCACCACCGCCTCGCTCCACTACCGCGAGGGCAACTCCGACAAAGTCTACCAGGCCGCCATCGAGCCGAAGGACGACGGCTTCATCGTCACCTACGCCTACGGCCGCCGCGGCAACACCCTGACCACCGGCACCAAGACCAGCTCTCCGGTCCCGCTCGCCACCGCGACCGGCATCTTCGACAAGCTGGTCTCCGCCAAGCTCGCCAAGGGCTACACCCCGTCGGAGGACGGCACGCCCTATCGACAGTCCGGCGACGAGGGACGCGACAGCGGCATCCGCTGCCAGCTCCTCAACCCGGTCGAGGAAAACGAGCTGGCCCGCCTGCTCACCGACACCCGCCACTGCCTCCAGCAGAAGCACGACGGCCGCCGGATGCTGGTCCGCAAGCAGGGCGACGACCTCACCGGCATCAACCGCCGGGGCCTCCTCGTCACCTTGCCCGACCCGATCCGCCACGCCGTCGCCGAACTGCCCTTCGACGTCCTCATCGACGGCGAGGCTGTGGGCGACACCCTCCACGCCTTCGACCTGCTCGAAGTGAAGGGCAATGACCTCCGCGCCCGCCGCTACCTCGACCGCTTCGCCGGCCTGATCTCCCTCATCCCGCCCGGGCAGCCCGCCCTCCGCTGGGTCAGCACCGCGATCAGCCCCGACGACAAGGTCGGCACCTACGAGGAACTCAAGCTGGAGGGAGTCGAAGGCGTGGTTTTCAAGGATGTCGACGCGCCCTTCACCCCGGGCCGTCCCAACTCCGGTGGATCCCAGTTGAAGTTCAAGTTCGTCGAGAGCGCCTCGTTCGTCGTGCTCGCCCGCAATCCGCAGCGCAGCGTCACCCTCGGCCTCTACCCGGTCGGCGGCGACACCCCGGCTCCCGCCGGCAACGTCACAATCCCGCCGAACCACGAGGTCCCAGAGCCGGGCGACGTGGTCGATGCTCGGTATCTCTATGCCCACAGGCAGAGCGGCGCGGTCTACCAACCCGTCTACCTCGGCAAGCGAGACGACATCCCTGCAACCGAGTGCGGCGTGGACCAGCTCAAATACAAACCCGAACCCGTTTCCTGATCTCCAGCCACAACAACGCACAGCCATAGCACCAAAGCCGGAACAGGCCCCGCCCGCACTCACCCTGCGGCGGGGCCTTTCCGCATCCACCCCTCAGCATCCTCTATCACCTTGAAAATCATCTCCGCAACCATCACCCCGATGCCCCGGCCCATGCCGCGGGGCATGCTCGACCCCATGCCCGAGGTCGTCGCCACCTTCGAGGACGGCTCCACCCGGACGCTGTTCTCGTTCTACCCCGACGAGGTCTCGTTCCAGGCGGCCGAGTTCACCGGGCTCACCGAGGAGGACGCCTACGACCTCTACCAACGCAAGGACACGGCCTACCTCCGGTCATGAAGCAACCCGCCTCCAATCATCCATCAATCCACCACCCCATGTATCCCGCCCAACTCGCCCGCGAAGATCCGGCCCGCCTGGTCCGGCTCTTCAAGCAGGCCGAACGCAAATCCAGCCGGAAACTCGGTGACCTACTCCTCATCGCCTGCCAGCTCCTGCACCTCGCTACCAACGGCCTCGTCGTGTCCCGCGGCTGCACCCGAGTCACCTTCGAGTTCGAGGGCTACCGCACGCACGCCGTCGTCACCCTGATCGCCGTCACCGATACCAAAGGCGAGTTCATCCTCGCCCTCGACCTGCTCCAGAAGTGGAAGCCCGACGGCGAACACCGGCTCGGCGACCTCCTCGAAAAAGCCGCCGAAGCCTACCTCGACGTCCACCTCTCCCAGTGGCGAGAGAATGAAGGCGCCGACGGCCACCTCACCATCGACATCAGCCAAGACCCCGACGGTGATCTTGTCCTCGATCCCCGAGGCCACGCCACGGTGCGGACCATGACTGAAACCGCAACCCCATTCCCTGCACGAACATGAACGAAGCCGTCCAAAACCTTGCCGGTTTCGGCGCAATCAAGGCGTGGCTCGCGGCACATCTGCCACTTCTTCGAGAAGGCGGCAGCCTGGCACCGCGCGCCATCGTCCTCGCCGGGCTCGCTGGCACCGGGAAGCACAGCGTCTCCAGGGCCATTGCCGCAACCATCGGCCGGCCTATATTGTCGTTCACCAGCCTCGAAGCCATCGACCCCGGGAGCGTCCTCCTCGTCGACGACCTGAGCCGAGAACACCTGCCTTTGATCCGTCAGCTCGCCAACCCGGAGGAGACCACGCCCTTCGTCATCGCCCTGACGGAACGGCCCTGGGAACTCCCCGCGGGCCTTCTGCGGGCGGACGCGATCGAAGCGGTCTGGCACCTCGACCTCCCCGACGTGAAGGAGCGTGCCGAGATCTGGGACATCGCCGCGAAACGACTCGGCAATGGGAACCCGGGGTTCGACAATGTGATCCTCGCCCGCGCCTCGCACGAGCTAACGCCTGCCGAGATCCATGCGGCTTATGCGCGCGCTACCAGGGTGAGCCGACCCCACGAACCGACGGAACGCCACTTGTTTGAAGCCATGATCGGGCTTCAAACCCTGATCGATGCCCGCAAGGAGGACCTGCTCCGGCTGACCCACTGGACGCGACGCTGCGCCACCCCGGCGCGTGGCGCGTGAATCAACCCGGAGGACGTGCCTGGAAAGGCAGTCCTCCGGGAAGCAGGTGAAGGCCGATTGAATTTTTTACGTCGCCGCTCACAGCGGATGCCCTGGACTCCTTCCACATTCGCCAGATCCTTTGTTGCCGGCCTCGGCGTAAGGCCGCTTCCGAGCGAGGCGCGCGGCAAGGCCCAGTGGGAAATCCGCCCGGTCCGGCGGCGTGAGGATACTTGGGTGCCTCCTCTACCTGCCCGCATCTGCCAAGCTTCGACGCCGTCATGCATAACCACGATTCTGTCGTGGGCGATGTCGGCCGAACTTCCGCAGAGAGGAGTTCACCGCGATCTCGTTGTTTCCTCTACAGTCCTGCTGCAAGGCCTATAGGGGACCACCGCAACACTCGCTCAGCATGTTTCGTGGGACGGCTCGCCGGGTCGCCCTGCAGCGGGCGCCTGCTACCCCGAGCCAATGCGGGGCTTGCATTACCGTCACCCTGACGAATCGGCAACGAAAGACACCAATGCTCGGAACGGAGAATCGGGAACTCTAGGCTTGAAGAGAGTCTGTTCTCTCCAATCATTCGCGCACACCCTAAAATGGTAAACCCCGAATCCGATGACCCCCAAGGCATGGAGCCCTATGCGGACTATGCGAGGTTCCTTGACGCATTGATTTCCGGGATTTCGGAATTTGGATTCAAAAATTACCGCTCAGAAGTTGCCCATGCTCTGAACGGTGGCGCGTCGGAAGCACTTCGATCCGAAGTCAGGCTGTCAGAGCTGAAGCGGCACGGGGCATTTTTCACGACAGAAAAAATTGCCCGCCATGCGATCGAGCCGTTGGCGAAGGAAACAGGTGGGGCGGTATATGATCCGGCATGTGGCGCTGGCGATTTGTTGCTTCGGTGGGCTGAAAATCTACCACTTCGAGCCTCGCTATCCTCGACTCTTGAGTCGTGGGGGAACCTCTTGGTCGGCTCCGATACTAACCCAGAGTTTATTTCGGTGGCAAAACGTCGCCTTCTCCTTTGTGCGCTATCGAGAAACAGCCGTTGGAGGTTTAATCCCAAAGGAAGGGCAGACGACTTATTTCCCCAGCTGCAGGTGCAAGATTTCCTCAACAAGGGAATCGCCCAGCGTGCAACGCTGGTGATGAATCCACCTTTCAATCAGGTGCGGATCAACGAGAGCTGGGCCTCTGGGAAAACCTCGTTGGCAGCTGTCTTCCTCATGAAAGCTTTGGCGCTGCTTGCAGAGGGCGAGCGCGTCGCCGCGATTCTACCTGAGGTGCTCCGCTCAGGCTCCCGCTACGAAAAATGGCGGCAGATTGTTGGCGAAATGCTGGTGTTTGAGAGGTTTGAGTCCTTGGGCAAGTTCAGCAAGATCGTCGATGTGGACGTGTTCCTCCTACAGGGCCGACGTGGAGCGCCGGTTTGCCCCAATCTCTGGAAACGCCCTGATGCGTCGCCGAAGTTGGAGTCCATCTGTAATGTGCGAGTGGGAACGGTTGTCCCTCATAGGGATAAGCAAGCTGGACCGTTGGTACGCTATCTCTGCACGTCGTCGCTCCCATCGTCTGGAGAGTATTGTGGTGGAGAATTCAGAAGAGTGCCTTCACAAACCGTGGCCACACCATTTGTCGCTGTCCGAAGAACTTCGAGCCCCTCAGACCGGATCCGTCCGGTCGCCACAATAGTGACGGGGAAGGGCCCAGTGGCTCTTGAAAACCATTTGATCTCGCTGCGACCTCATGACGGCAAGCTAGCCACCTGTCGCTTAATTTACGATCTGCTTCGTTCTCCAAGAACCCGATCCTCCCTAGACCAAACAATTCGGTGTCGTCATCTCACGACATCTGCCATTAGAAACCTTCCCCTATAATTTATGAGCCTCGAAGAACAAGTTTCCAAGGCCAGGCAAGTAATTCACACCGACGCCTATCCCATGTCGATCGGCGAGCTAATCAACATTTATCGCGACGGTGATATTGATATTCACCCCGAGTTTCAACGTCAGTATAGATGGAAGCCTTTCCAGAAGAGTCGGCTTATTGAATCCATTCTTTTAGGAATCCCTTTGCCTTCAATCTTCGTTGCTCAACGAGAGGACGGCGTATGGGACGTCGTCGACGGGTTGCAGCGAATTTCCACAATACTTTCATTCGTCGGCGAACTGAAGACAGAACAGGACGACGATGGTCGAGAACAAGAGGCCGCACCCCTTGTACTAGAAGCTACGCCCTACCTCGGTCACTTGCGAAACGTTAGTTGGAAGGGGGAGAACGGGACATCCGCTCTACCTGATGAATTGAAAAGAGCGTTTAAGCGCGAGAAAATCGACCTCAAAATAATCAAGCGCGAAAGTGATGAGAATGCTAAGTTCGAGCTTTTTCAGCGATTGAATACCGGTGGGGCAGCGCTTTCCGAACAAGAAGTGCGGAATTGCCTCTTGATTATGCTTAAGCGCGAAGCTTATCTCTGGCTGAAGGGATTAAGTGAGTCCCCGGAATTCCTGGCCTGCATCGCTTTGTCCGAACGTCTTGCCGAGGAAAAGTATCCGATGGAGCTTGTGCTACGCTTCTTCATCGCAACGAGGCTGCAACCGAACGACGCCATCGACGAGTCGGACATGGGGCCATTCCTAACGTCCAAGATGAAGAAAATTTTAGTAGATGAGGATGTAGATTTTCATTCTGAGTCCCAACTGTTCATTCAAACATTTGGTGCGCTGAGCCGAGTTTTAGTCGATGATGCCTTCAAGAGGTTTAGCCCAACAAAGGACCGATACGAAGGCCAGTTCTCCGTCTCATTATTTGAATACCTTACAAGCGGCGTGGCCCATCTCGTTGCCACAGGGAAGCCTGACGATCTCATCGATCGAGCGATTACCTCGCTCTCTCGATCAGTGGTGGAAGACGCAGAGTTTGTCGCTGCAACCCGCCACGGACAACGCGGGATCGCAAGATTCCCTAAGCTTGTTGAACTCGCCCGGCGGCAATTTGACGCTTTTGTCTGATGAAGCTGAGGAGCTTAGCCGAGGTCGAGGCACATCTTGATCAGAATTTTGGCTGGCGACGGCGAGAACTTACAACCGTGCGACTCAAGCTGAAGGAGTCCCGAGAGCACGAAAAGGAGATCTGGTTTCGGTCGGGTGTGGTCCTTTTATATGCGCATTGGGAGGGGTTTATAAAGACGTGCGCCAAAGCATACCTGTCATACATCGTGCGACAGGGCCAGCTATACAGCCAACTGAACCCTTGTTTCATGTTCTTCGCTGTTAGGGAATTTTTGGACGGGTCGCAACAGGTGAATATGAAAAATTACCTTGCCTACTCGAAGGCCATGACTTTTTTCACTGCCCCCCTCGCCGAGAAGTTCTCCTTGGATCCGTCTCCCCATATCTCAACGAGGGAAAATCAAAATTTGAACTCAGAAGAGTTCAAGTCTATCGTGCTAAAGCTAGGAATTGAGTATCTCCCTGTCTACGAACTCCGGGAGAAGCTCATTGACGAGCAACTAATGGATTATCGGAATCGCGTTGCCCACGGCGAAAGTCTTCACGGCGACGTTGATGATCTCGAAGGCACCTTTACTGTGCTTTCTGAAAAGATCATCGAATGCATGGAAGTGTTTCAGGGACAAGTCTCGCAAGCCGTCCAGCAAAAGTCCTACCTTCTGGCGACAGGGGCATGAGGAATCGAACCCGTACCTCCGCGAATGCTGTTGCTCACGCGTTTCCGACGCGACGCTCGGCGCGCCCCGTCTTTTCGCGCAAGGAGGACCCGCTCCGGTTGGCATACCGAATTTCCCGCGCATCAATTAATTGGACAGCGGGTTACTCGTCTAGGCCGGCCAACTATTCTTCAGGTCGCAACTTGATCACGAGCACTGGAACTCAGATCAACTTGTCACCGCCAGCGCCCCGACCCGCCGCATCCGTCGCAGACTCGCGAACTAGCTTGCCCTTTCCCGGTACAGTCAGGGCAGACCACCACATACCCGGACTGGGTTTGGATCGTTCCTTGACCACTACAAGAGCGGCAGCGCGATGGATCGGCACCGGCCCGAAGGCTCTCCGAAGGGTCGGGGTGTGCATTCCAGTTGGTCGCCCGTCCTGAATTTGCAATTTGTCCCGTGCCTCCGCAGCGGGCGCAGTGGTTGCTCCCTCCGGTAGCCTCCTGCGCAAGCTTCTCCGCTTGATCCTCCCAAAAGCGGTCGTCCCCGGCGCGCCGTGGATTGCCTTCACTGCCGCCCGAGTCGCCAAGCAACATTGAAAATACAAGGACTGCGACCAACGCGACGGCGCACAGCAAAGCCGTCTTCCTCCCCTTCGATGTGGACGATCCCAGCAGATACAGAATCATCGATGTCAAGGACTCCGGCTTTTCGCCCTTGGTTTCTGAAGGGTGGGACGCGGTAACTGGCGGTGGAACTGTCTGCACCACTGACAAAGCCGGTTGCCACCCGGTATCGCCGGAGCGTGCCACTGGCGTCCCTGGCTCGATTAGACCGCTGGTGAGCATCTCCCCCAGCAGCCGCTCGTCGAAAGGACCTTTGGTCTCGCCCTTGATATGGACGTACCAGTCGGCATGTGATTGGCAGGTGGCGGATTGATCGCGTTTGTCGGGTCCCATGGCGTGAGGTTGGATGTGAGGTATGGAAACATCCTTCAAGGCCCCGGATTGCGCCGGACTTCGATATCAGAAAGATCTCCCACACGGGCACCGACGAGATCTTCGTATGCCGACTCGATGTCCTTGGGAACTCCTAAAGTGAGGGACCGGTCCGCTGAACTGTACTTCGCCATGACGCCAGTGCCGCCCGAGATCGAGGACATGTCCGCCCAAGCAGAATCGGCACCAGAGCTTCTCCCACCTTCCATTCTCACCCACGATTTACTAGATTTGGAGAATCGTGTGAGAAGCTCAATGATATCCTGTTCATCCATTTCTCCTTCCTTCTCCCGCCCGCCTTGAAGCTTGAAAAACAAGACTCTGACTATATCGGAGTCATCGAACCCAACCGCGGTCAAGTAGTTCGGGTCCCCATCGAAAATCAGGTAGGTGAAGGCATTCTTCCTGCGCCCCTCGAAGAAAAACGTCTTTGTGATATTCTGTTTTCCAAGCACCTCGTAAAACTGATCCAATTTAGCTCCAACATGGAGACCAGTCGTAGGATCTGTTTCCGAAGGGAGCGAGCGTGCTTCGCTCCTGATCGGTGGCTCATTGGAACTCGATCCGAATTTTGTGATTGCCGCTGCGAGAACGACCACAGCAAGGACCGCCCCTCCAGCACCCCAGACAACCAATTTTCGAGACGGCATATTTTTACCCGCCACAGAAGGCTCCTGGCCTGGCGGATGGTTATTCTCCGGATGATCTCGCTCCTGAATCCCGTTTGCCGCCGTAGGGATGTTCTGGGCATCCCGGTATCCTGAGGATTCTGAGATGCCTATATCGATATCGAGCCCGGCTGATGCCTCCACCTTGAAAGCTTCCCCGACGGTCTTCCAGTCCGCGGAGCCCTCGGCCACCACTGGGGTATCGTCGTTGATCGTGCCACAGCGGCGCAGGGCATCAATCGCCTCCCCGGGGAGCGGGCCGACCACGTTTGTTCCATCGTTGCAGTAGTACCAGTTCATTGAGAGGGGGAAGATTGACGTTGGAGCAGTTCGACCACCTCCAGCCGACCGCCCTCCAGCGGTCCTTCCTGCTCGGCGTAGTCCCGCGGGGTGCGCTTGTTGTTGTCCGGGGCATCGGGTTTGATCCCCTGCTCCAACAAGTAGCGGACGACCTCGACTTTCCCTCGCCTCGCCGCCGCATGGATTGGCTGATCGCCGTCAACCGCGTTGATCCCCTGCCGCAGCAGCAGGGAGGAAAGCTGGGAGTCGTTTTTATCACGTTGGCCAGCCAGACGGGCCCGAGGTCCCGCGCGCACATCAAGCGGGGCTCCCGCCTCGTGGAGTAGCTTCAACATCTCCACGTGACCCGCACTTGCAGCGCAGTGGATCGGGCGGTGCCCGCTACGATCTTCGTGATCCATGGTGGCACCGGCGGCAAATAGAAGCCGCACGACATCGAGGTTCCCGGAGGCAGCGGCAAGATGCAGCGGCGTCCCCCCGTCCTTGTCGGTCACGTTGGGATCCGAGGCGTGCGCAAGCACGAGCTTCACGACTTCCGGCAGACCACTTGCTGCTGCGGCATGAAGGGGATGTTCCCCGCTGTAGGGCTCAATGCTCTCCCGGATGGATTCGCCCTCATCCATCAGCCGGACAACAAGATCCGCACGACCGTCTCTTGCGGCTTGGAAGAGTGGTGGGGTGCCTCCATTGCGATGCCTGACTCGGTAGTCCTCGATCTCGGCGATCGTGGCAGACTCACGCTTCCGCCCTTTTGCCGAGGCACCCAGGAGCCCGGCCGCTGCCGCCAGGACAATAATGCCGGCGAGTAGCAGGATGACGCGCTGCCCACGAGCACCTTTCTTGTCGGCTGCTGCCTGTTCGACGACGGGAGGGACGCGGCGCGGCGCAGGTGTCGATGTGACGGTCGAGGTGCCGTCAGGGAAAACCTCACGGACGGGTCTCCAGATCTCGGATCCTTCTTCGACCACCAGATCGCCGCTGCCGATCATCCCCTTGGCAACCAGTTCCAGAAGGGTGCCTTGCACAAGCGGGCCGCTGACCTTTCCGTCGATGCAGGTGTAGTAGCGGGGTGCGGTGGGAGGCTGGTCTGCCATGGGAGGGTCTCGGAGTTCGATACCGGTGTTTCGGCTGTGGCGAAGATCCAAGATCCAGTCCGGGCAGCTCAAGTCAAATCGTATGCTAGCATACCACATTCCCCGCCCTTGCCTGCTTCCCTGTCGGGCTAGAAATGCAGGAAGGACGGACACGCAACATCATCGGCCCCCAGGTGCGAAAGCTCCGCAAGCAGGCAGGGATCGGCCAGGATGACCTGGCAGGACGTTGCGCCCGGCTCGGCTTCGACGTCAGCCGCTCGACCATCTCGCACATCGAGACCGGCGTACGTGGGGTCTCGGATCTGGAAATGGTGATCCTGTCGAAAGCACTGCGCTGCGACCTCGCCGCGTTGGTTCCGTCGAAGCTGCCCCGCTGGAGGAAGGACCAGCGGTCACCGAAGTTGGATCCCGACCGGGAGGCCGGCTGAGAGCCACAAGCAGCAGCACGACGAGGAACGACTTGAACGAGCCGTTGATCTTCCCATCCCCTGCTTCGCTTTCTTCCGGCTTGCCACGTGGGTAGTACGCGCCAGCCGGGAAATCTCGTCGAGGCAGTGGTCCCAAGCATTGTCACCGAGAGCCAACTAGGTCACAACTCAGGGGTGAGCGTTTCCCGCACTAGCTCGTTAAAAAACAAACCCTTTAAAGCTGGATCTCTAAAGAGCGCCTACGACCTTGTCGTTAAGGCTCAGAAGGGCAACGGGTGGCGACGCGAGATCAAGACTTGCTCGAACTTTGAAGACGGAACGCGCCAAAGCAGGGTAATTCCCACCACTGAACTGGACTCGATCCATGGCGTCGATGACCGACTGGATAGTGTCCGCTTCGAGTTCGTCAACCTTGTTGACATCGACCGAATGGAGATCGTTCAACTTGAGATAAGGGGCTCGCAGTCGATCCTAACGATGGTTGTTTCAGCCCCGACCATCGTTCGGCGAAATCAGATCGAAGAGGCTTTCGTTTCCAACCTTCGCCTCGAACTTCTATCCGAGGCCGACGCAAACGAGCTGCGTTGGCCTATAATCAAACGGTTGTCAGACAGCGACAGCCCGATTGCAGCTCCAAAGCCCACTGCGCCCGCACTTGAGACTCTTATCGGGAGGCCCGCGCTTGCATCACCTGAGAAAGTCACCATCGCTTGGCTAGTTCAACACGTCCCGGTTCCTTTGTGGATTGCGTTCGCCGGCATCCTGGTTGCCGCCTTCAGCCTTGGTTTTTCGGCAGGCCGCAACCATTGGGTCACCAAGACGATCGACGATTTCACATCTGGATCGACTTCGCCAAACTCGCCTTCCTCCTCAGAAACTCCTCGTCTTCCGGCGTCAGCTCCAGGGTCGCCGTCTTCTGAGTCACCGTCGCCTCCTCGCTGATCTCCCGCTTATCGACCTGCCCCAGGAGTTGCTTGCCCTGCCAGATTAGCATCGCGGTGTTCCCAGCCTTCGCCGACTCGATTTGCTGGCGACGCCGCGAGATCCTCAGCCGCCCGAAGCGGCGGTCGTACGAGGCTGATGTTGAACCACTCCTCCGCCTCCGCGGGCCGTGCCTCGGGATCCCAAGCTTCAAGCTGGTCGCCATGGCCGCTGCCCAAAAAGGGTCACCGCGTTCGACGCATCCCAACTCCGAATCAATGGAAATCATGCGACCCCGCCGCATGTCCGGGCTGCATCCCGGGCAGCGGCTCGACCTCGGTGACATACACGGTCGGCTGGTCGCCCTCCGAAATCTGGACGTGGCCGTGGGCGATCAGGAACGGCTCGGTAATGATGACCCCCTTCAGCCGCTGGAAGGTCTTCTTCGGCACGAACAGGTTCGCGATGCCCGTCTCGTCCTCCAACGAGATGAAGCAGTGACCCTTCGCTGTCCCGGGCCTCTGGCGGCAGATCGCCATGCCGGCGACCAGGACCGGAGTACCGAGCGACATGCCGTGGAGGTCGGTGGCCCGGGACACGCACTCCTTGCTGTTGCGCTCCCGCCACAACTTCATTGGATGCGGGCCGGTGGAGGCTCCCTGGGTCGTGAAGTCGGCGGCCAGGCGTTCCGCCGGCGTCATCATGGTGAGGACGGGGGCGCCGGTCTCCGGGGTGATCAGGTCGTTGTAGAGCGGCAGCTCGACCTGCCAAAGGGCATCGCGCCGGTGCTCGACGGCCGGCAAGTCGTTCAGCGCGCCGGCCTTCGCCAGAAGGCGGCGCTCCTTCTCGTTCGGGTTCACCCGTGTGAGGAAGTCGGCCAGGGAGACGAAGGTCTTGCCCGACCGCTCCGCGACGAGGCGGGCCGCGGTGGCCGAGCCGAGGCCTTTGACCCGATGCAGTCCGAGCCGGAGGGTGTGGTCGTCGATGACGGTGCTTGCTACGGCGCTGTGGACGCAGGAGACCGGCAAGATCCGTAGGCCGTGGCGCTTGGCGTCCTGCATCAGCGTGTGGACCGAGTAGAAGCCCATCGGCTGGTGGTTGATCAGCCCGGTGTAGAACTCGGCCGTGCGGTGGACCTTCAGCCAGCAGGACGCGTAGGCGATCAGCGCGAAGGAGATGGCATGGCTCTCCGGGAACCCGTAGAGCGCGAAGCTGCCGATGCTGTGGACGATCTTCTCCTGGACGTCCGCCTTCACACCCCTCTCGGTCATCCGGGCGCGCAGTTTGGCAGTGACACGCTCCATTTTGTCCTCGGAGCGCTTGAAGGCCATCGCCCGGCGCAACTCGTCGGCTTCGGCCCCGGTGAAGCCGGCGACCTCCATCGCCATCCGAAGCACCTGCTCCTGGAACAGCGGGACGCCGAGGGTACGCCGGAGGATCGGCTCGCAGGCGGGGTGGATGTAGTCGATTTTGTCCCTGCCGCAGCGCCGGTTGAGGTACGGGTGGACCAGGTCGCCGACGATGGGCCCGGGGCGGATGATCGCCACCTCGATGGCCAGGTCGTAGAAGCAGCGCGGCTTCATGATCGGCAGGGTCGCCATCTGGGCGCGCGACTCGACCTGAAAGGTCCCGATGGTATCGGCGCGGCAGAGCAGGTCGTACACGGCCGGGTCGTCCTTCGGGATGGTCGCGAGGTCCACCGGCTTGCCGCGGCCGGCGGAGATGACCAGCGCGTCCTCCATCGCCGCCAGCATCCCGAGGCCGAGCAGGTCGATCTTCACGATGCCGAGATCCTCGCAGTCGTCCTTGTCCCACTGAACCACCATGCGCCCCGGCATGGTCGCCGGCTGGAGCGGCACCACGGCATCGAGGCCGCGGTCGCAGACGATCATGCCGCCGGAGTGCTGGCCGAGGTGGCGCGGCATCCCGAGCACCGCGTGGTAGAGCCGGGACAACGCGGGCAGACGGGGATGGGAAGGCGGCAGCAGATTGGCCATCCGCGTCTCGAAGTCCACCGGCTTGGCTTCCTCGCCGCCTTCCTCCGGTTCGTCGGGGCGGAACCCGCTGGACTGCTGGGAGAAGCGATCGGCGATCCCCGCCGGGAAGCCGAGCACCTTCGACATTTCACGGAACGCCGACTTGGGGCGGTAGGTGATCACGTTGGCGGTCATCGCCGCGCCGCGTTCTCCGTACTTGCGGAAGACGTGCTGGATGACCTCCTCGCGGCGCTCGCCCGACGGGAAGTCGATGTCGATGTCCGGCCACGACTTGCGGTTGTCGGAGAGGAAACGCTCGAACAGCAGCCCGCCAGCGACCGGGTCGCAGGAGGTGATGCCGAGGCAGTAGCAGACCGCGGAGTTCGCCGCCGAGCCCCGGCCCTGGCACAGAATACCCCGGCCGCGGGCGAACTCGACCAGCTCGTGGACGATCAGGAAGTAGCCCTGAAAGCCGAGGCGCTGGATCATCGCCAGCTCGTGCTCCAGTTGCCGGCGGACCTTGGCCGGGACCGCCCCGTAGCGCCCCGCCGCCCCGGCGTAGGTGAAGCGCCGCAGCAAGGTCGCCTGCTCGGGGAGCGAGAACGGGTTGCCGCGCCCGTCGAGGAAGTCGGGGAAGCGATAGCCGAGGTTCTCCAGCGTGAACCCGATCCGGTCCTCCAGCCGGCGGCCGTTGTCGAGGGCCTGCGGGAGGTCCGCGAACAGAGCGGCCATTTCCCGCGGCGACTTGAGGTGCCGCTCGCCATTGACGGCCAGCAGCAGCCCCGCGGTATCGAGCGGCACGTGGTGGCGCAGACAGGTGAAGGCATCGGCAAGCATCCGGTTCTCCCGGGTCGCGTGGAGCGGCGCGTTGGACGCCAGCAAGGGGAGCTGGAGATGGGCGGCCAGGTCGATCAGGTAGCGGTTCAGCCGCGCGTCGTCGCGCTGCTCATGCCGGTGGATCTCCACGAACACGTTGTCGCGGCCGTAGGCGGCCACCAGCGCCTCCAGGGCGGCCAGGGCGAGGTCCTTCCGATCCAGCAGCAGGTGGCGGAGGACAGGCCCCTCCCGGTCGCCGCTGAGCGTGATGAGGTCGCCGTTGTTCAACCCGAGGGGACGCAGGTTGCCCGTGTGGAGGTCGGTGAGGTGGCGGGACAGGGTCTGATAGCCGGCCCTGGTGGCGCAAAGCACCGGCAGCCGTGAGCCGTCGGGCTGGGTCAAGGTGGTGCCGACGATGGCGCGGAGCCCGGCTTCCTGAGCCGCGGAGTGGGCGCGGGCGCTGCCGTAGAAGCCGCCGTGGTCGGTGATCGCGATCGACCGGTATCCCAGTTCCGCCGCGCGGCGGACCAGTGTCTCCGGCTGACTGGCCCCCCTGAGGAAGGAGAACGCGGAGAGGGCATGGAACTCGGAGAAGGCTGGCGGGGCGGGTGGCACGGCACGGGAGCGTGCGCTTTTTCTTGATGTGGTCAAATGAACACTTTAAGGGTCACCCCATGCACCTCGTCCTCTGCTACCCCAAGTTCCTCTATGCTCTGCTCGCGGAGCGGAGATGTTCCGGCATCCGCCGCTCCGGCCGACTGAAGCGCGGTGCCGCTCAGAAAAGCTCCCCTTGATCTGGAGGCTTTTTGAGGAAGTTCGCGGTCTCCCTGAACTCGAGTCCCACCGCCGACGGGCCAAATTCTTTCAGATCCCCCGCGAGGTAGGGTCCGATTTGCTCGGGTGCCAGCACCGCCGGCATGCGGTCGTGGACGGCAGCCAGAACCTCGTTGGGCTCGGTGGTGATCATCGAGAAGCACTCGCCACGCTCCTTGTCCTGCTCCCAGATGCCCGCGATCCAAAGCCACTCGTCGCCGGGCCGCTCGAACCGGAGCGGGACCTTACCCGCCGGGCCGTCCGTCCACTCGTAGAAGGCCGCGGCCGGGATCAGGCATCTTCGCTCCCCGAAGGCCTTGCTCCACGTCCTGCCCTGCAACTTGTCCTCCCGGCTGTTCACGATGGTTCGCCAGAGCTGCTTGGTCTTGCCGCCTGGTACCGGGCGGCGGAACCCCCACACCATCGTCCGCAGCTCTCCATCCGGCATCAGCACCGGCGCAGGCAGGGTAGGGCGGATGATCGAGATGCCGACCAGCGCCAGCAATTCCTTCATCGCGCGGGCCTTCACCTGGTCAGGAAACGAGCCGCCGCGTTTGCCGAGTTCGTAGGCCGTGCACATGGTAAGGCTTGTAGCGCCGGAAGCCTACCGCCGCTAGCAGTGCTGCGGGAAAAACACGCTTCGGATCGACACTCGTCGGTCCTCGGATCTCTATCCCCCGGCTGGCCAAAGCGCGGTGCCTTCTTCAGCCTCATTTCAAAGCATCCCGAGCACCCGCCCCGCTCAACCGCCCAGCAAGCAAATTGAAAAGCTTCAGGCCGAATGGCTGCTCGGCGGCGTAGCGCCACTTGGGAAGCCATTTAGCTTCCAGCGCGGCCACGTAGTCGTTGATGGTTAGGCCGTAGCGCAGCTGGAACAGAGCGGGGGCAAGCAAGCTGCTGACCCGGGACTCGGTGTCGAGCGTGGTGAGGCGCGATGGATAATCCGGGCCTTCGAGCTCTTCCATGTAGTAGATTTCAAGTGCCAACTCCTCCAGTTTGTGCTCAACCGCCACGAAAAACTTGGACTGCACGCCCCACTGGGAATTACGGATAAAATCGTCCGCCTTCGGAATCTCCAGGCCCGCCTTCTTGATTAGTTCGGTTGCCCCTGCGATTTCTTTATCGAGCTGGTCACCGAAATAGCTCATTGGGCGGTACACCTCGTTGAGGCGAGTACCGCCCTTATCGACATAGTGGTTCGATGTGGCCGCCAGTAGGTTCCGCGCATGCGCCTGGTAGTTCTTCGTGTAGAAGAACAGGTTTTCAGCGGTGTCGAGCGTCCACTCCGGATGTTCCGGGTGAAAGTATGGCAGGCCGGCTGTCAGCCGCTTCTTCTTCATTCCGTGCTGCGCCGCATCGCAAATGTACGCACACGTGACGCCGCCCCGCTCGAACAGACGCAGATGCCCCTGCTCTGCCATCCGCTCAATCTCCTGCTGGAGATTCTGCTTCGACGACCTTCCCATGATCTTCCTGCCGAGCCTGCTGCTCAGGTCGTCGAGATCGACGGCCACGCGGCCGAGATCATCGGCCACCATCTCCAGCATCAGCCGGATGCAGCAACCAAGGGGAGAAAGCTCTGAGTACACGTTGTGGGGGCTAACCATCCTCAGCATCGACGACTCCACTTTTGCGGGAGGCTGGATGAGTAGCTTTTTGCCTCTTTTGCCCGGTCCCGGGATGTTGTTGAAATAACTCGGAGCGGTTCCCACCTCTTCCGTACTGTTCTTTCGATGGACCACTTTCCGAACCACCTCGATGCGATCGGCCGGTGTGGTTTCGTCCGCTGTGATCGACGGATGCATCAGCTCTTCGATCTTCCTTTTCGCCACCGCGGTGGTCAGCTTCTTGAAGCTGTAAGCTCCTGCCAGCTCGTAGCAGTCCTGGTTGTTGATCGTCCACTTCTCGATTATTTTACGTTCGATCAAACTATTGATGGCCTGGGTGACCGCTTTTTTGGACAACCCGGGAATCCGTATGATTGAACCATGGGGCTCAATCCACCTGCCGAAGTCATTGCACTTCCATGGACCGTAGAGGTGAGCCACGGCGGCCATCTCATTCAGCGAGTGCCCCATTACCGGGAGGTGCCCCTTGTTGATCAGCTTGGCCGACATTCTGATCGGCTTTTCGTCGCCATCGGTGGCTGCCGTGATTTTCATTCTTCGAGGAATGGCTTGGTCGGCCCCGGGGTGTCAGCCGTAATGTTTGAAAACCCGACTGAACGAACCGCTGCCCTGCGAGCACTTGCTCTTGATTATGGCGGTGCCTCCGGGCGACGTGGTGACGAACGAGGAATTACTCGGTGACAAGCGGCGTCGTCGAAGCGAGCGAAGCGAGTTCGACGGCGTGCGCAGGCACAGAGTCGTTGTTCCAACGCCGGAGAGGCGCAGCCGACCCGGCGTTGGAACAACGATCGAACGCAGTGAGATTATCGCAAAATCACAAGCTAATCTCCCTTCAAACGCGCCCGCGCGCGAGTATCTGTAAGAAGGCCGGTTATCAAGACTTTTCTGCCCCTTTTCACGGCAGAAATCTTGAGTTTCGGTCTGCCCGGGCATGGTTTCAAGGATCCTTTATCCCATAAGGATCTCGGAGCGAAAACTACCCATGTGCGCAACATCCGGGCGCAATCCGTGCAACAAGTGTGCAGAAACCGTGCGAAAAAATGGACCTGATTTCATGCACTCCGAACGGTTGCGGACGCCCCGCAGCAGCAGCAAACATTTGAACCCGCCTCCTTCTGGCGGGACAGTCGGTCAGCTGCTCCTCTAGCCTCCCCGCGTGACGCTGTCCTTCCCCATCGACGATCTCCGCAAATCCGTCCCCGAGGCCGCCGGCCTTGACGGCTTGTCGGGTGCCCCATTGATCGACGCCCTCCGCAAGGTCCTCGGCAAGCTGGCGGACGGCGCGGCCATCACCTTAGCCGACGGCATGGTCACCCTCGATTTCGGCGAGGTCCCGACCGCCAACGTGATGGAAGCCCAGCGCCTCTACCTCAAGGCCGCCACCTGCGCCGGCAAGGGTGAGTTCCCGAAGGCGACTTCGCTCTACCACCGGGTGCTCGAACTCGACCCGTCCCGCCAGGACGCTCGGCGCGAGCTGGCCATGGTGCTGCTGGAGACCGGCAAACCCGACGACGCCGTCGACACCCTGCTCGACGTGCTCAAGACCGACCCGCGCGATCCCCGGGCGCTGGTCATCCTCGGCAACCACTACGCCCGGCAGGACGGCCAGCGGGACACCGCGCTCAAGCTGATCCGCCGCGCCTGCGAGGTGGCCCCTGACGACGCCACCGCGCACAACAGCCTCGGCTACCTGCTCTTCGAGGAAAAGCTCACCGACCAGGCAGTCGCGGAATTCAACGAGGCCAGCCGCCTCGATCCCAAACTGGCGAACGCCTACTACGGCCGCGCGCTGGTCGAGATAGGAGCCACCCGCTGGACCGCCGCCCGGGACTCGCTCCAGGCGATGTTCGAGCACGGCAACTTCGGCGACAGCCGCCTGCGCCGGATGCTCCAGGCCGCCCGGGAGAATTGGGTCAAGGTCATCCACCACATCGCCAATGACCGGGCGAGCGAGTCGCTCAAGGCTTCGCAGGATCTGAAAGCCCAGGCGGAGAGCGTCTCCGGCTTCCCGGTCGTCACCACCGAAAAGCCGCTCGCTGGCACCCTCTGCGCCCTGACCAAGGCAGCCTGGAACCACGGGCGCGACCATCACGTCATCGAGCTGCAGGAGCGGCTGCCGGCCGAAATGGTCAAGCACCACGTGATCGCCCACGAGTCGTGGCACCTCATCCTCGCCGGGCAGGCACGCGCCGCCGGCAGCAACCGCTTCTTCATCACCACCGACGAGCGGATCGCCACCGCTGTCGGGAACATGCGCCAGGAGATCCAGCGCATCGCCCGGAAAGGCGGCTACGAGGAGACCAAGCTCACGGAGATGGTTGCCCGGGTGGCTCAGGACGGCCTGTCGCTGTTGTTCAACGGCCCGTTGGACATCCTGATCGAAAAGCGGATCGCCGCGGTGGAGGAGCTGCGGGAAGCACAGTTTTGCTCGCTCGTCCTTCAGGCACACAACGCCGCCGCGATGGGCCTCAAGCCGGAGAACCGCGCCGTCATCCCCGCCGCCCTGATCCGGCTCAACGACGTGATGAACGGGGCCATGGCCATCTTCATCGACCGACTGACCCGCGGGGCAACGGATTTCACCGCGCTCTACGCCGCCACCCCGACCCTAAAGCTGGCCCGGCAGGTGGAAGCCCTCGCCTACCAGCACGATGGCCCGCCCGGCAGCGAATACGACCTCGTGGACCAGGTCGCCGGCCTGCTCGGCCTCCGAGACTGGTATCAATGGCGGCCGGACCCCGGTGCGTTCACCTCGCAGCCCGCCAGCGGCCCGCCGCCCAACGGAGGCGTGACCAACCCGGCCGGCCTCAAGGCGCGCTTCGACGACGCCATCCCGCTGCTACTCGACGCCCTCCGGCGCTTCGACGCCATGGAGGACGCCCGGATCCTCGACCTCATCCACGAGATCGGGACCCTCGCCGAGACCGGCATCAGCTACAGCGACGATTCCAAGCTCCACCGCCTGAAGTCCATCCCCGGCGAGACCTTCACCGGCCTCCGCCTGATGTGCCTGCTTTACGCCGGCATCCGCCGCGCCCTGCCCGCCGAATCCGAGACCGGGATGGACCTCAACGACGAGTTCGCCACCGCGCTGGATCTCTACCACGCGGGCCGGCGGGACTGACCGGCGACCTGCGAGCCGCCGACATCCCCGACCGCGACCAAGCCGCCGGATTCGCTCGCAAACTCTCCCGCCCGCCGGTAGCTCTCCCGCGTGAAGCGTCGCCGCACGGACCAGCACCCCGACCGCCTGGAGGCACTCGCCCGGCAGGCGACCGACTACGCCATGCACATGATGCGCACCACGGGATCGGTCCCGGCCACGGTGATCGCCGACACCGACGACGGCTACGTGTTCTGCATGCCGGCCGACCTGGCCGACGAGGCGGCAAAGAACCGCTTCGCCGAGATCGCCCGGCTGCTGGCGGTGGCCCAGAACGCCCGGGCGCTCGTCCTGGTCGTGGAGGCTTGGGTCAAGTATGCCAACGCCGCCGGCGAGCTGGACACGAACATCCCGCCGTCCCAGTCGGCCGACCGCAAGGAAGTGGTGGCGCTGATGTTGGAGGACCACTCCCGGGCAGCCTCCAGCCTGCTGCCCATCCTGCGCGATGGCACCGGGACCTTCCTCGCCTTCGACAGCCCCCCTGCGCTCGACTACACCGAGTCGGCCGGCCGCTTCGCCGGTCTCATGCCGCGCCTCAAGCCCAGCGTCCGGGAAGCCGCCGCCGCGAGGGCGACGCTGCTGGCCATGGGCATGAACATCGTCAACCGTGGGGCCGATCCGTCCTTGAACTGACCATGACCGCCGGCACCGATCCCATCATCGTCATCTTCAGCAAGGAGCAGGTCCGCCACCGCAAGCTGGCGCACTTCCTCAAGCGCTTCGGCCCCGACGCCCTGCCCAGGGGCCCGGAGCTGGCTGCCCTGATGGGCCGCTTCCAGTTCCTGGTCCACGGCTACGAGGACGACCCCGCCGAACTCTACGGCATCCCGGACGTCCGGAAATTCTACCAGCACTTCCACCGCGTCTGGCCCTACTGGTTCTTCTTCTGTGACCTGCGGGAGGAGACCCTGACCATGATGACCTTGTGCCTGATGCCCGACCTCCAGGCCTACAAGCGCCTCGGCGAACCGATGGCTAAGGTCGAGTACGACCCGATGGACCTGATCCGCTTCATCCAGAAAAACTTCGACCCACTCAACGCCATGATGGAGCGCGCCGGGATGTCGGAGCGGGCGATCTACCAGCGGACCAAGGAGGTCTTCGAGCACTTCCACCTGCCCTTCGACGCGGAACCGCCGGAGGGGTGACACCACTTTCGCACGCATGGCAGGCAATAGAACCTGCCTGTTCCAGCGAATTCTACTTGCACGGCGGGTGGCTCTGGCTACCGTCTCTCTAGGCATTCAATGAACCCGCAAGGGTCAAGCCACGGCATATCGGGCCGCCGGATGGTAAGCATGTGGAGAGATCCGCAGCAACCCCACTCCCAACGCCCTTGATTTGAGAATGGCACATCCTCTCCGGATGTGCCATTCGCTTTTTATGTGGATAGCCCCCTCCCACTTTTTCAGCGCGCACCACAGCGGCAGCGCGTTTATGGCATGCCGCTGGCACGAGCTGTTCAGCAGCTACACACCTGACACTTTTCATCCCCGGCTCTTCAGCATCGCCAGCTTAGTGTCTGAAGCAGTTGCAATCGCTCATCTTCACGAGGATCACGATGCGTGGTCGAAGCACCTGAGGCTGGTTCAAGGAGAAATCGGTGAGCGACTACAGCGTGGATTCGAGCGAACACTCTGCGGTCCTCGCATGCTCGGGATGCTGGACCAACTTGCTTCCCAGACGACCAAGCCTTCAGAGATTGCAGGCGTCGGACGAGTTCTGGAACTCGAGGATCTTTCCGGCCTTCTCGAAAAGTCGGCATGTGAGCGGCTCAGCACTCTCGACCTGACGAAGGTGGCCAGCAAGAAATCTGAAGCTGATTCTCTCCTCTCGGTTTTGGCGACGTATGCCTTTCACAAGGGCTGCACGGAAGCTGACTGCTCACAAATCGAGGAGGTGATTCCTCGCGGAGGGGACGCGGTCAGGGACTGGATCCTTCAGGCATTGCCATCAGGATCCCGAGAGTTCGATTGCATTGTGGCCGTCGAGGCTCCGGACGCCAAAACGCACACGGCCATCCGAAAAATCTGCGACCACTCCCGTGTTAGGCAGGCCAGCCCCAAGACTCCAGGGCTGCCGGACTTGAAGGATGTCATTTATCTACGCAGCCCCGCGTCAGGAATCCGCCCGGGGGAAGCCTTGGAGGCGTTGAAGACTGAGATCAGGGCAAATCTCAATCTTTTGGCGCTCTATGGCCAACAAAGGGCACCGGAAATCCTTTCTGACGGCTGGGTGGTCCTGAGTAAGGGCGTTACCCCTGTCAAGGACCCCGGTGCTGCATTTAGAAATCTGCACCCTCGCCGGAATGCGGTCGAACTCGCGGACCAAGCGGCCGGCGCATTGGCAAACGGGAGGGACGAGCCCGCAATACGTGCCGCGCTTGATCTTCACAACCTTGCCCTCTCGATGAAGGACCATGGCCTGCGCCTGGTGAATCTGTGGTCCGCACTTGAGTGCCTCGCCTCGGTGGTCGACGGGGATACGATCATCTCGCGTGTCGCCCGACTGGTGACGCCTATCCTTACCTGGAGAAAGGTGGACAAGACGGTCCGCTACCTTGCTATCAGCATCCATTTCTGGTTGCAGAAGAACCCCCAAATCGATCGCCGCAGTCTCCCGTTCCCTCTTGGTCACACGGATTCAGTTGCCCCGGAGCACATTCTTACACTCCTCACCCAGCCCAAGAATTCCCTGCCCATCCGTGCTTTGTTGAACGTCGTCAGCGGTCATCCCCTCATGGTCTACAGGATCAATGCGGCCTGGGAAGCACTCCATGATCCTGCTGCCCTCCATCGTGACTTGCGCACCTCATCCCAGCGGCTCGACTGGCACCTCTGGCGAATCTACCGCGCACGGAACCTCCTCGTCCACAAGGGCGTGGTGCCGGCATGCCTTCCTCAGCTGGCAAACCACTTGCAGCAGTACCTGTCCTGGATGCTCACCCGGTTTCTCCATGGTCTGACCAATGGCCCCAAGTGGACTGCAAAGGACTCATGGCACTTCTGGAAGGCCAAATCGGACTTCGTTACCACTGCTTTGGCGACCCGACCGCACATCCTGACCGTGGGGGACATGTTCCCCGAGTCACTTCGGGAGCCGGGTTACCCGATTTGGCCTTCCGAACCAGAATCTAAAGTCAGCGCCGTTCCTGAGGATCCCGTTGAGGGCCTATCCAACCCACCTTTGGCAACAAACACCACGCCCTCAAGATCGGAAGGTATCCCGGGCCTTGGAGATCCGTCCGCGGGTGATACAGACACGTTGATCTCCCCCGACTCCGGGCAGCAATAACCGCGGCCACGTGAGGGGCAGCTCGTCCCATGGCGGGGCCGGAGTCGCGTCAGCCTTGACCCGTAGGTTACAAAGCGTCGTCGCAACCCACCATGGAGACCACCATTTCAGAACCCGTGCTTCGCAACGCTGCACGTTTGTTCCTATCGGGAAAGCTTGTGGAGCCTGGTGACATCCTCGTTGACGAGCTCTCGATGCCCGATGGAAAAACCAGGGTCGACCTCGCTCTAGTGAACGGGCACATTGAAGCCTTCGAGATCAAGAGCGACCACGATTCCCTTCGCCGACTCCCTTCGCAGGTCGAAGGCTACGCCCCGTACTTTGACCGGATCTCGTTGATCACGACACGCCGCTTTCTCGACAAGGTGGCTTCGGTGATACCACCCTGGTGGGGAATTATTGCCGCCTGCCCGACCAAGGCCGGGATCTCACTGCGTTGGCAACGTCGCGCACGCCTTAACCCCCACCGGGATCTCGGACGCCAGTGTCAGCTCCTCTGGAAGGAAGACCTCGTCGCCTTGGCAAGAAGTCACGCCCCCTCGCTCAAGGGGCGATCAACCTTGGACAAGCTTGCGCTGACAAAGGCGGTCACCAGCTCGGGGAGCAGGCGTCGGCTATGCAAGGATATGCGGACGCTGCTCAAAGCCCGGATCGCCTCGAAACTAGAGCTTCGGTAGCAAGCAGGTGGTGCGCTGTTTCGTAGGAAATGATCTGGCTGCGGCCGCGTGGCCCCCCAAGACCTCTGCCGAGGCTCTCGATGTTGAGGTCACCCCAACTGAACTCCGGCCCGAAATACTCAATCTTCCTCACCATGTCGGCACCGATTTTGTAGTGCTGTTGGCGATCCGATTTCAAGGTCTCGCCCCGGTACACCAGGTATTCATCCCGAAGAGTGTAGCGAAGCTGGGCCAGCACCGGTAAGGCGAACTTGCGGGGAGGAGGCGGGAATGCGGTCGAACGGCACCCGTAGTCGGCAAAGTGGATGCCTCGGCCTTGTGCACGATTCTGCCAGATCTCCATCTCGTGGCGGACGAACTTTGACCAGCCGGGCTGAAGTTTGCTGATGCTTCCGGGATACGAGGTCGCCGCGATGCTGACATCCGCGAAGGGCGAATTCGCCGCGGCCTTGATGCCGATATCCCCAACCCAATCCTCGTAGGCATTCGGATCATCGATATCGCCAAAGTCGACAACCAGCCGGACACGCTTGGGATCAAAGCGCTTGGACTCGATAAGGTCCAACGCCTGCTCGGCAGGGTTCGCGCAGAGGGTGATGACCTTAGCTCGAAGGTATAGGACCCCCGAGTGATTGTCGGCATGTGCCGCCGCGGTTGAGAACGCGCGGGGTCCCGAGCCGAGATGGAGGACTGGCGCCACTTTGGGGCGATCCGTCGCCGGGATCTGCGCCATAAGCCCCTCAAAACTATCCAGAGCGTCGGTAGTCTGGGCCTGGTAATCGAGTCCTATGGCGGCGGGACAGTTGGCAGCTGCGATGGTGTTTCGCAGCTGCTTCTCCGTATTTGGTCCCGCCGGTGTAGGCAGGACTTCAAGCAACACTCTGGTATCGGAGGCTGGTTGGCTTTGCTGGAGGGCAACCAGCTCTCCCTCCTTGATTTTCAATATAATAGTGTACATACCGGGGTCAGTTACCTCGGGCCTTGTGCCGGCCTTTGGCATCGGTGTCCGCCAGACTTCCAGCTTGACCGACAGGTACCCCAGGGCGTTAAATCGCGCCCGTCAGACCGGTCAGACAAGTCACAACGACAGTCAACTTGCAGCGCGTCCAAGTTCGCACCTTGGGCGCGCTGTTTTTTTGGCATTTTTGGTGAACCTCGTCAATCCTGCCTATGTCGGCTGGAGGACACAGGTGGGTACTTATTTTCTGGACACTACCACATGTAGTGGTGTCCGCGAGATTCAGGCATTCATCCATACGATCCATTGAACTGTTAACAAGTTATTCACAATGAGCGATTTGGAGAGAAAATCAATTAAGTAATGTTGATCTTATGCAATTACAATGTAATCGACCAGCTGAATTGCGTTCAGAACCTCCTTTGGAGGAGGGCTGACCACCGCTCTTCAAAAACGTTGGTGCGAGTTCTTCCCGGCACCCATCGCAAGCTTTTCGCATCCCGCCTTGGTCCCGAACCGGAGTTCATCGAGCAGACGAAGGAGGCCCAGTCGACGCCTCCGACTCAACCTCCTCGAATTTGACGAGTTCCTGAGGCGTAGGCACCGACCCTTGCCATACTCCATCTACTTCGGCGTGAACTTCAATAGCAGCGCGCCATCCTCGATAACCAGCTTGCCGATCCCGGGCGCAAGAATGCAGCTTAGCGAGTCCTTCTTCAGCTTTGCGAGGCCTTGGGTGCGAATCAACTTCTTGATGAAGGCGTAGGCCAGTTTGCCAACGGCGACCTCCTTGCCGTCGGTTACAACGATCCCGCCGCCCCAGCCCGATTCCATCCGCAGCAGTCCCGGCTCGAACCTCAGCGTCACCCAGTGAGTGCCCGGGCGGGTCTTCATCGCCGCCTCCAGCGAATTGCAGGTGCTGAGGAAGCCCTTCCGGTCGATTTTCAGGTTCTCAATCATTTTGCCAATGGAGGCCGCGGGTCCCGCTGCTCAATCCACCCCCAGCGCCTTGAACACAGCATCCGTTGGGTCGGAGTAGAAGCTGGTCTGGAACTTGGCGAAAAGCTCGCCGGGGACGCTCGGGATGTCGGTGACGCTGGCCATCGGCAGGAGGATGCGCTTGGCACCCGAGTTGAAGGCCACCTGGAGCGTCTCCGCGAGGCTCTCGACAGGGATGATGCTGCCGCCGAGGCTCATGCTGCCGAGGACCACCAGCTGCGACTGGACGGGCTTCTGGAGCAGCGCGGAGCAGAAGGCGACGAAGGAGGCCAAGGTGAGCGCGCTGGCCGGTCCGCTATTGTGAAGTTCCACGAGGTGCAGGTGGAAGTCGTGCTCGCTGGGCTTGAGCGAGGCACTGACCCGGCTCGCGTTGGCCTTGAAGAAGTCGAAGCCGACCTTGATGCCCTCCTTGGCTGAAGCGCTGGAGCCGAGGCCGGAGAGCTTGAGACCGCCGTTGCCGGAGGTGACCTGCGTTTCCAGCCGGTAGAGCCCCAGCAAGGAGTTGCCGGTGGCGACAGTGTGCAGCACGCCGGGGTTCATGGTGCCGTCCGGGATCAGGGATCCCCCGCCCTGCTCCTTCACGCTGATGAATTTCTCGTCCCCGGTCTCGATGTCGGTGTAGCTGAAGTGGACATCGTAGAACTCCATGCCACCGATCTTCTTGAGCTGCTCCTTGACCCGCCGGCGGCCTTCCAGGGCGTAGTCCAGGCAGCGTCCAACCGCCTCCTTGGTGTAGGCCTCGTTCGGATACAGGAGCTTCAGCAGGCCGGACACCGTGCGCTTCACGGCGATGGTGTCCCGCTGGTTCAGGTCGCGGCCCAGGGTGAAGTACTTGTTGATCGCGTCGGAGAAGCTCCGCTTGCGCAGCTCGCGCATGACCTCGGCGAGGTAGTCCACGATGAAGCCGTAGCGGTCGGTGAAGAACTCCGGACGCATCTTCGGGATCTCCCAGCCCGGGATGTAGCAGTGGAAGCGGTCGAAGAAGGCGGTGTCGATCATCGCCTCCGGGAACGGGGCGAGCAGGTGGCTGGTCTTCACCAGGGTGTCCACCGGCTGGTTGATGTTGCCGACGAAGACCATCGAGGCCGAGGCGTTGATCGAGTCCCGCCCGCGGGCAAAGGAGCCGGACGCCATGTAGTCCTTCATGATCTGGACCCCGTCCTTGTCGTCGAAATTGATCCCGGCCACCTCGTCGAAGGCGACGACATCCCAGAGCCCCACCAGGCCGACCCGGCGGGAACTCATGTTGTAGAACAGGTTGGCGACCGAGGTCTTACCGCCGGAGATCAGGATGCTGTTCGGGCTGATTTCCTTGTAGATGTGGCTCTTGCCGGTGCCGCGCGGACCGAGTTCGCAGACGTTGAAATTGTTCTCCACCAGCGGGATCATCCGGGCCAGCAGGTGCCATTTGACCCGGGTGTCGAAGTTCGCCGGCTCCATCCCGGTGGACCGCAGGAGGGCATCGAGCCACTCGTCCTCGGTGAACGCCTCGCGCCCCGTGAAGTAGGTGCCCAAGTCGACGTTCGGCATCTGGATCGGCTTCAGCTCCTCGATGATGAAGGGCGAGCCCTTCTGGCCTTCCTCGTAGAAGTAGGAGAGCGTGATGATGCACCAGATCCCGCCGGCCAGCAGCTTCTCGTATTGCTTCACGAAGTGGGTGCCGACCTCGACGCCCTTGGTGCCCAGGTTCGACAGCAACGCTTCGTAGACGTCGCGCTTCTCATTCAGCTTCACCGTCACCTTGTCGATGATCTTCATCCGGCCGCGCTCCCGGATCAACGACTTCACCTTCTCCGCCTCATCCGGGCGGACGTAGTTCTCCGCCAACACGGTCTTCACCGTCTTCAGGCCCTCGGCGATCACCGTCTCGTCGCGGGATGCACAGTAGGTGCCGAGGAGGTATTCCAGGACGTACACCGGCACGTTGGCGCCTTCCTTCACCAGCTTGGTCAGGTCCTTGCGAACCACCTTGCCGGCGAACTGATCGTTGAGCAGATCGTCCAGGTTCACGGTGTCGGGCGTGATGGAGAGGTCAGAAGTCGTCATGGAAGGCTTTGTCGATGATGACGTCGTAGCGGCTCTTCTCGATGCCGGTTTCTTCGTCGATGAGTCGGAGGTGGTAGGTCTTGCTACTGTCAAAGGCCCTGGCCTGCAAGGTCAGCGGCACGTAGCGGGTCCGGTCCACCATGCTGTCGGAGGTGCTCTTGAAGGTCTCCTTGGCGACGCCGGTAACCGGGTCCTCGCCGTCGTAGATCGCAATCTTGAGAGTCACCGGCTTCACCCGGTCGCTGACGGCTTCCGTCTGGATGAGCTGAAAGCGGTAGAGGCTGGTGGTGACCTTGTGCTTCTGGCCGGCGACGACCACGGAGACCTCGCGGGTCTGGGTCTGGGCCTTTGATTTCCCCTCGATCTCGTTTACCGTGATCACCGGGATCATCACTTCCTGGAGCATCGCGCCGCCGTGCACGAAGCGCGCGCCACCGACGAAGTGGAAGCGGTTGGTCCCCTTGGGGATCCAGAAGCCCATGCCGCCCTCCGCCCCGGCGGTATCCAGCGTGGTGCCCCGCCATACGGAGGGGTGGCCCGGGAGGTCAGTCCCGAGCAGGTAGCGCTTCTTTGCGATCACCGTGCCGTCCGGCTTGTCCGCCAGGTGGCTCTTGTCCGGGAGGCTGGGGCTGGTGTCCTGGTAGAGGAATCCGTGATCCGCGGTGATCAAGACATGGCTGCCGTTCAGCTTGTCGATGATCTGCCGGGTGAGCTGGCCCAGCGAAGTAATGGCCTCTCGCACGGCTCTGAAGGTGCTGCCTTCGGTCGCCGCCGAGTCGCCGGCGGCATCGACGATGTTGTGGTAAACGTAGATCACCCGCTTGCCCCGGATGAAGTCGCGACCCTCGTCCCGCTTCATGGCCATCAGGTCGTCGGCCTTCACCGCGAGCCCCTGGTGCTTGTCGAGGATGTCGTTCCGCGCAGGCAGGCCGGCGCTCGACTGGCCGTCCACCAGAACGTCGCCACTCGCCTTGTAGGCCAGGGTCTCATGGGGCAGCAGGCTGGCCATCCCCAGAGCGGTGTAGGACGGCAGCACGCCGAGCATGGTATCGAGCGAGGCCTTGAAGCGGAACTTCCCGTTCAGCTCCATCAGCAGCTCGCGGGCGGCCTCGTAGCGGAAGGCGTCGCTGATGATGACGAAGACCTTGCGGTCCGCGCGCTCGTCCAGCACCGGCAACACGCTCTGGCGGTAGAAGTCCTGCTGGTTGGTGACCCCGGGGATCTTCCAGTCGGAAAGCAGGCCCTGATCGATCCGGTCCCCCCAGGCGAGCGACAGCGCGCCGAGAAAGCCGTTGGTGTAGTGCTGCTCGATCTGTTCCCGCAGTGGCTTGAGCACGCTCCACGTCTGCGCCTCCGCCGCGTCGGCGTGCTCGCTGAACTGCCGGTAGAGCTGGTCGAAGCGGTAGAGGCCCTTCGCGTAGGCATCCCACAGGTCGGCCGCCGCGGTGGACCCGAAGCCGTCGGCATGGGTGCGGCGGAGGTCGACGAAGTCGGCGGCCGCGGCCAGTGCCAGGTAGACGGAGCGGTATGCGGAGCGCGGGGTGTCGTGATTGTCCGGCAGCTTGTCGGAGGCCCAGTGCCCGTCCATGCGGCCGTTGGCCACCCGGTGGACGTCCTCCGCCTTGATGGTGTCCATACCCTCCACCACCCGGTCCCGCAGCAGGCTGGTGATCCGCTTCTCGACATCCTGGAAGGTCTGCACGGCCTCCAGCGCGGCCAAGTCGTAGCTCCCGAGGTTGTCCGCGATCTTCAGCAGGATCGAGATCCGGGCCGAGAGCCGGTCATAGGACGCCCCAGTGCTGTTGCTGTCCCGCCACTGGGAGAGGAAGACCGTGGCGTTGGCGGAGCCGGACTCCGGCAGCTTGAGGGACTGGATCGCCGGCGGTGGCAGCGCGAGCAGGGTCAGGGCGAAGTCCGTGGCCAGCAGGCGGATGAGCAGATTCTTCAGCCCCGGGTTCTCCTCGGTGTAGCCGAAGTGATCCCGCACCTGCTCCCAGAAGAAATCCGCCAGGCCGAACTTTTCCACCTGCTCCCACGCGGAGGTGGGGATGCCCAGGTCCAGATCCGCCTCCTCGTCCATGCGCTGGAACAGGATGCGGAGGAAAACGAACAGCTCCGGCTGGTCCGCCTTCAGGAGCACCGCCAACATCTTGCGATCTAGATCGGCCTCGACATCGGTCGGCAGCACCAGCGCCTGGAGCTTGCGGACGCGGTCCTTGCTCTCGAAGAATTTCTTCCGCTCCACGAGGTGCCCGCGCAGGCTGTGGTTGATCAGGCCGAGGTCGTCGATGACCAGCGAGGCCTTGTCCGCCCGGAACGAGTAGGCGTAGTGCCGGATGTCGAGCAGCCAGTCACCGTCCATCGGCGGCGGCTCCTTGGCGCTGTAGAGCAGGTATTTTCCGGTGCGGTCGTCCAGTTCCAGCCGCTTCTTCACCTGGAGCGTGGACTCCCGGTCGGTGTGGAGGACCGTCACCCCGTCGAGGGCAAGCTTGTCCACGAAGTCCGCGAACTCCTGATCCGGATCATTCCACAGGACGATCCGGTGGCCGCTCTCGGTGTAGAGGCGGTCGAGCACGGTGGTGATTTGGTCGGAAGTCATTGCGGAAAGGGATCAAGCCGCTTTCGCAGCTTGGGACAAAAGGAAAACCAGACTCGGGATCTCGACCTGCCACGCCAGCCGCTGCTCGGTATCGCTGCGCTTGGTGGCGACCCAGGAGAGTACTTGGCAGACGTCATAGAGATTCTCGGCGGGTGTGGCGGACCCTGGCACCGCGTCCTTCAGGCTCACCGGCTTCTCGGTGGCTTCGCCCTTCGCGAAGGGATCGAGGATCTCGACGTCGTGGCCCGTCTGGCAGATGTGATACACCCGGCAAGCCGCCTTCTTCCCCCACTGCTTCGCAAGAGGACCATTCACCCATCCTTCGAGGTGAGTCCGATCCACCGCTTGGGACGACCAGGCACCCATCCGCGCGATGTCGCCTTGAACCTTCTTCAGGCCGGCGGCGATCATCCCGGGGATGACGTCGATATTGAGCCTCTGGTCGTGGATGTCCTTCAGCTCGGCCTTCGTCTCACCGATGATCAGGCCGTTGGAGCAGACCAGCCGATACCAGCCCAGCAACAGGATCAACCTGCTTGAACCGTCGACCGAGTTGAAGCACTCCAGGCGCAGACGGATCGGGTTCCCGTCTTTGGGCACGTGGTTGTAGGTGTCCGGGAAGTAGGCACGGAAATTGATCCACTCGCCCAAGGCGGTGAGGCCTACCTCGCACTCAAGATGATCGGGGCAAACTCCTGCGGCGCGGAGGCCGTCGAAGCAGCGGCTGACGACCTCATGGTGCTGCACCAGCTGGTAGGTGTTGGACACCGTACCCACCGGAATCGGGTGCTCGGTGACGTTGACCGGCTTCCTGACCACGGCCTTCATGTAGGGGTTCCCGGGAGCATCCACGGCCATCTGGAAGGGCTCCAGGCTGAAGAAGGGAACGAGGGCAGACAGCCGGTCCCACGGTCCCGACCAGTAGCTGACGTCCCGGGCTCGCCAGCGGCCCTTGCCGGGGAGTATCGTCGCGAATGTGCTTGGTGCGTGCATGATCAGTCGTCCTTGGTGCCACAGACCTTCTTGGCCTCGGCGAGGAGGGTGCCGAACTTGGCGTAATTGACCTTCACGCCGTCGTCCAGGTCGAGGGCGATGGCTTGGTCGGAGTAGGAGCGGAGCTGCTCGTCGTAGGCCACCAGCTCCACGATCTGCTTCTTGGTCTTATCCAGATCGGTCTGGAGCTTCTTGCGGCTAGCGCTGGTGGTCGCCTTGCCGATCTCTTCCTCCAGCCGGGGAATCCGGGCGGCCAGCTTGCCTTGGAGCGGGATGACATACTCCGTGCGCATCCGGGCCAGGGTGCCAGGGGTGTAGCGGTGGAGGTAAACGAGGCACTGGAAGGCCTTCTGCTTGCCGCTGGAGAAGAGCCAGTAGATCGGCCGGTTCTTGTAGGTTTGGAGGTGGTCCTTGTAGAAGTCGCTCAGGTAATAGCCCCGAAGGTCGCTCCCCAGTGCCGCCTCGATGAAGCGGACGTTTTCGTCCACGGAGGCCGCACCGAAGGTCGCGCGGAGGAACTCCCGCGTGCGGAGGACGATGTCGTCCTCGAACCATTCGCCATCCAGCAACGGGAGGATGCCGTCCTCGTCCGGCAAGAAGGTCACCTCGTTCATCCGCAGCCCGGCTGCGGTCAGCTTCAGGCGAAAGTCCGCGGCGCTGTCGCCGGCGTTGGCGAGGATCAGGCCGGGGTGGTCGGGGCTGTAGCGGCCCATCATGCAGCCGATGGCGTAGGAGAGGAACTCCCGAATCGTGTCGGCCCTGAAGAACTTGGAACGCTCCTCCGGCGAATAGGCGGACACTGCCTCGACTTCTGCTTCGGAGTCGTCAGAGTCATCGTCTTCGGCTGTTTTCTTCTTCTTTTTCGCCTTCTTCTTGTAGCGGCTGGCGGGATTGCAGAAGAGGGAGATCTGCTCCTCGGGCACTTCGGACTGCAACGCTCCGTCGAGGCCGTAGGCGGCGATGAAGAGCCGGTTGTTCTCCGTCTCCAGCTCCTGCATCCGGCGGATGGTGGCGGTGCTCTGTGCCTCCCAGTTTCGCCAGCACGCCTCCAGCGTCGCGCCCTTCAGCCCCGGACGCAGCAACGGCTGGTCGCGAAAGTCCCACGAAGTCTCGAAGTTGTCCCAGTCGGCCCGGGCGAGGCCGACGCATTTATTTGCCCGTTCAGTTACCAGAGCATCTGTTTGCACAGAAATCGGGACTGGCAAGTCAGCGAAATTGCCCGAGTTGAAGTGCATGGTGGGTGAAAGTGCATTGAGAAAATACTCGGCAACTCCGGAGTTCAGCAGAGCCAACAAAGTCTCATGCCTAGCGTTTCCTTCAGGAAATGCGGTCTGGCCTGTGGTGTCGAAAAGGTATCCGTAGCCATTGAGCCGAACTGAAACGGCCTCTGAGCTGACGGCTGACCACGAAAGTCCGCGCTTAAAGTAATGGTCCTGATTCCAGCACTTCGAGTTGTTGGCCGTGATCTTGCCACTAGCCAAATCTTCGGCCTTTTGCTGCTTTAACTCCTCACCGTCATTGAACCAGTTGATCACGTATTCAGAGTTTCCACACCACTTCCGAAACGAGCCCCCTTTATTGATCGGAAACCACTTCGCTGTGGTCAGTTTCGCGTCAGCGCGACTCTGATAGCCAAAACCGAGAGAGCTTTGACCAACCTCATGCCACAGACGCAGAAATCTATTGTTGTCCCCAGTTTGCAGTCCTGCACGAATTGTAGCTAGGTCTCCAAGGCGGGGATGTCGAGCGAATGCTTCAACCGCAGCTATCGAAATCCAATAGCATAGGGGAGCTCCAGGGATTCTAAGGAACTGAGACGCACAGGCGATATGTCGGACATTGGGGTTTAGAAATAGCACCCCTTTCTCGGCTTCATCTCGACCTTTCCTCAGGTCTCTGAATTGAGCGACAGCATCTGGACTTGTCTTGTTCTGAAAGACAAACGCCGCGACCTGTACCACCTCCCCCGAGATGCTGTCGAACCCTCTTGCCCCTAAATGAGCAAGGGATACTAGCTGCTTTTCCCTCAGCAACCGTGTTCGTAGCTTCTCGAAGGAAGCGATAAACATCCAACCGTGTCTCGTCACGAGGCCAGCATATCCATTCGATAATGAAAGCCCGATGCTGCGTTCGATGAAACAGGCAAAAAGGTCTGCTTTGGAGTCTAGGTAATGCTCACGAAGAAATACCTTTACCGTAGAATTTTGCTGCCCATCCCCCATATACGGCGGATTGGCAACGACGACGTGATACCGCTGGGTGAGCGCCTCGGCTTGGTTGAGCACACGCAGGACTTTGAGGTGCGTCTCACGCAGGAAGAGCTGGCCACCGAGGTCCTTCACCTCGATGGCACGGCGAAGATCGGTGATGGCGCGTTCGTCGAGGCACGGTTGGATCAGTGAGCCGAAGTTCTTCGCCTCCTCGAACTGGTGGAGCAGCTGGAGCACGGGACGATTGAAAAGGTCGTCCAGCCCGAGGGCTTGGATGTAGTCGTGCAGCTCGCCTGCAGCGAAGCTCACGTTGCGCAGTTCGATGATGTTCGGGCGGACAAATTGTCCCTCCTGGAAGAAGCGACGGGATTTTTCCCGGGCCTTGAAGACGAGGGCCAGCTCGGCGAGTTGGGCGGCGCGGGGGCAGAGATCCAGCCCGTGCAGGTTGTGCCGCAGAATCAGGCCGGGGATCTCGGCGGGCGCGTAGCCTTCCTCCTCGTAGATCAGGACGAGCAAGTCGAAGGCGTAGGTGAGCAAGTGCGCGGACCCCACCGCGGGGTCGACGAGCTTGATGTCCTCAGGCTTGTTGATCTTGAGGAAGTCGGTTTCCGGCTCGCCCTCAATGTAATAGGGCATCTGATTGTTCTCGCGCAGCCGGGAGCCCGGGCGATTCAGCAGCCAGAGCCGGCCGAGGGAGTTTTCGACCAGGTAGCGGACGATCCAGTGCGGGGTGAAGAGCTGGGTGACGGCGGGGATGTCCTCGGTGGGCACGGCGCTCTTGCGGGCCATGACCTTGTCCTTCTTCTCCGAGATGTAGAACTGGTAGAGCCAGCCGAGAACCTCGACCTCCTGCCAGTCCCCCTCCTCGCTGCCGCCGACGAGCTGGCGGACGACGGAGTCCGAATGCAGCAGATTGTCCGGCAGCAGCAGGATGGTGGCGTCGTCCAGCCGGCTGAAGATGGACGGGAGGATGCGGCCCAGCTCGTGGCACTGGGCCAGCAGGAGCATCCGGTACAGTTCCTCGTCGCGGTTGCCGTCCAGCTTGAGCCGGATGACCTCGTCGCGGTCGAGGCCGGCCAGGCTGACGTGCTCCGCGTGCTGGAGGATCTCCGGCAGGCTGGAGCCCTCCGGGTGGCTGAGGACCCGGTAGCCGTGGTCGAGGTAGCCATCGTGCAGCTCCATGAAGCGCAGGGCGACGAGGCGGTTGAACCAGGTGTAGGCCATGGACTCCATCGTCGGGCCGAAGCCGTCCCGCTGGACGAGGTCGAGGAGCTGCTTCCGCAGTGGTACGATGGACCGCGGGAAGGGCTGGCCGCCAATGAGGGCGACGTCCCCCGACTCGGTGACCGCCTCCACCCGCCCGGCCTGGATCCCGAGGGCACCGGCCCGGCGCGCGACCGCGTCGATGAAGGCATTCCGGGCGGCGGGGGCGAAGGTCTTGAGCTTGGTGAGGTTCATGAAGATTGCGTTGGGGGCGAAAAGAGAAGGGTTCTAGAGGGGCTTCTGAATATCAGCGATCCGAGCGGCAAGCTCTTGCCGGACGCCCGCCGCCATTTGCTGGGCCGCCTCCACCAGAAGTTCGGGTTTGATCGACTGACAGATCCAGCGGGTCGCGGACTCCCCTCCGACCGAGCCCGCCATGTAGGCGACGCCGCCGGCCAGCAGTCCCGCAGCTCCGCCAATCGCGGGGGCGAAGGGCCCCGTCTCAACCGCCACCGCCGTGGTCCAAACCGCCACCGGCGCGCCAACGCCAATGGCAAGAGCGGTGCCGCTGATTCTTCCCGACAGCTGGTAGTAAAATTCCGGATTGGAGAACGCCTGTCTCGTTCCCCCGGAATCCCGAACGACGAAGTAGGTATCCGCCAGCACCAGGGCCGAGCCAATCAGCATGTTGCCTTTCCAAACACCCTGCCACGAGCCCTTTGCCACATGCTTAAGCGAATAGGTCGCGGCGCTACCTACCCCTGCAACCGCTCCCGATCGTGCCCAGCGTGAGAGAGTGTGAGGAGGGAGCGCACCCGTACTGGCCAGGCTCCACAGATCCGGGCCCAACGCCATTGCCAGGGTGGCACCCATGGAGACGTAGGCCGCCTGTCGCTCCCGAAGCACATACCGGGCGCTCTTGCTGAAATCGCTGTCCAGTGCCCCACTGGTGAAACCAAGTCCGCGGACCCGGGCCATCTGCCGGGTGGCCTCTCGCTTCTCTTCGTCCAGGCCACGTTGATCGAGGTCGTGGATCTTCTTGCGCCAGTAATCCTTGAGCCCCGCCACGTGGTCATCAGGAACAAGGAATAGATTCGACAGGTCATCCTTGACCATGTCCCTGGCATAGACGCCGGGGTCCGCTTTGCCGTGCGTCTTGACCTGCGCCGTGAAGGGCGTCGGACGGCCCCTGACCCAAGTGTAGAGATCGTGCTGCTTCGCGATCGGCGAGCGGACGTAGCCCCAGTCCGGGTTACTCCGCAGGTAGAGGGCTTCGGCGTACAAGCCCTTGATGTGGGCACGCTTGGCGGGACTGCGCAGCCAGTTCCGGACGATTGAAGCGTGGGCCTCCTTGGTCGATGTTCCGATCGTGCGGGGTTGTTTTCGCCGCAGTCCATCTTCCAGCAACTCGACGCCGGAAGGCCGTAAGCCTGGCAGCAGAGGACGGGCTTCGGACTTCACGGGAAGAAAGGTCGACCGGGTGGTCGCGCCCGCCGAGGCGGCCTCCGAAAGTGGAATGTAAGTCCTACCCAATGCCCAAGGGGAGGCCATGACAACCGCCACCAAAACGGTGGGCCAAAGTGATGCACTCATTAGAAATCGGCTGGGGATTTTCGATCAATCGACGTGGAGCTAAGTTCCTTGGCTAGCTTCACCCGGCCTGGTTCCGAGAGAGCTTCCGTGGTCATCGAAAGCGCCTCCTGATAGAGAGCGAGGACCGCCGGTTCCAGACTGGAGGTTTCCACTGGTCCGAGGGTCGACACACAGGACCGGATCAACGCTTCCGAGTCATCGCCAAACGTCTTCTTGTTCTGATGGAAGCCGCTCAAGCCCTGCTCGATCTGGTGGGCCGCCCAATCGTTGTAGCGAAGCCGGCGCAAATCCTCCACTCGTCTGGCAGTCCCCAGTATCGTCGCCGACAGGGCTTCGGCCTCGGTCCTCTCGGCTTCCGATGAAGGCTGGGGATAAAGTCCAAACAGCTCCCCCGCGCGTGTCAGGTGCTTCGCCCCTTCGGTCCCACTCGCAGCTTTGATCGCCTTGTCGGTCTCAGCGCTGATCGCCAATCTGATTATGCCGCGCAGGTCAGAAACAAGTTTCCCGATAATGTCCTTCGCCGCCTCCTCCTGATCGGGATGGAAGATCCAGCCATCCACCTCGGCCACGGCCATAGCAAAGCCCTGAACATCCCCACCTGCGACACTTGCTATTCTTTTCGCGATGTCCTTTGGGCTGTTGTAACTCTCCTCATGCAGGTCGTCATCAGGGGCTGCGGAAGGAGCTTCGGGGCCGGCTTGTGACCAAGCGACCTCGTCCCTCAAGGTCACGACATCCGTTCGCAAGGTCCTGATTTGCTGCCCTTGGACAAGCAACATGGCCAACACCCCGACTAACAGCAGCGGGGTGATGATGGTGAAGAATTTCATGGTGGGCGCGCTCCGTGTTTACTTGATCTGAATGCGTTCTTGTCTGGCGATGGCGTTGGACAGCTCCTTGCGAAGCCGGGTCAGGAATTCTTTCACTTCCTCGGCCTTCTCAAGGAAGGGCTTCCTCAGGAGAGAGGAGACCTCGACCACATGGCGCGGCTTGGGCCCCGGGAGATTGGGCTTGGGATTCTTGACGGGTGTCGCAGACGGCGACGGCGGCGGGGGCGAAGGTCTCGAGCTTTGTGAGGTTCATGAAGAGGAGAAAGAGGTGCCGAGTGAGCAGTGATCAGTGAGCTATCGAAAGTGGAGATGAGGTGGCGGAGTCGATCTGGAATTCGAGAGCTTCGCCTAGGGTTTGGCCTTCGTCTGGAGAGTGGAAGAGCGCGCCGGTCGTTCGTAGTATTCCGTGAGGCATTCAATCATCTTCGCCTGGTGCGCCGTAGCCAGGTCGTCGCTCCATCGCTCATTCTCATAGATGAGATCCATCTTCAGGGAGTCCACCCGGACCTTGTTGTTGTTCTGGAAGCGCTGCCGCTTCTCGTTGAAGGGCAGGTTACCATACTCCGAATTCAGACTGCGTGAGACGAGGGCGAGGTTGCCAAAGTGATGAAGCGTGTCCTTCACCCGATTGTCGTCCCGCTCGGTGGCTGTTTGCGGGGAAATGTGTTCGACCGAGCTTTTCGCCGTCAGGCGGAATCTCGTCCACAGGTCCGACTTCTTCACCTCCGAGTGCCACAATACGAACTCCAATTTGTAGAACCAATAGTGGGCGAACTTCACGCCGCTCGGCTTTTCCAGTTCCTCGCGATAGATCAATTCACAGCGCCGCCAGGGATCCTCCATGAAGTGCCGTGTGCGCACCGCAAGAGAGGCTTCTTCGTTGGATCCCAGCAGGTGGTCATCGAGATGTCTCAGGTAATCGAAAAACGCGGCGGTAACCCCCTCCGCCTCCTTGCCCGGGTAATCGTGGATGAAAAGCAACAACGGGGTGAGCCAATACTGGGTGGTGATCTCCTGCGAGTGGTAGAGCATGCTCTGCAACAGCGAAAGGCCGCGATGGGAATCCGTCTCGGTGGAGCGGCTCATGTTGCGCCTTCCGGTCCTCTTGTTTTCGCTGACGCTGATGCGGCTAATCAGGTGGATTTCCTCCTCACCCTGATCCACCCATTTGATGATGTGCTGGTCGAAGAGAACCCGCAGGTTCCAGAGCAAGTCGATGAACGACCTGACCTTCTCCGGACGGTTGGATTCACCGTGAAGGAAATGGGTCTCGAACAACGACAGTAAATCCCGGTCAAGGAGGCGGGGCAGGTCGGCGCGGCCTTCCTTGAACAGCCAGATCCGAAGCGTGTGTTGGAGAAACAAGGGAAAGCCGAAAATGCTCCGCACCCACATGGGAGGCTCTTCCTCCGCTGTGTTCTCGTCCCCGGAGTCCGTGGCCTCATAATCGGGGCTTAGAATTCTATCGAGGCCCAACTCATCGACATTCTCACCATCCTGAAGACGAGCATCCACCGCGGCGCGTATGGTTCCAGCGTTCGCCAGCAGGCAGGCCTCGTAGAATCCGGTGATCTCATGGGCGGGGATTCCAGAAATACCGCTGAGGCTCCGCTCGACGAAGTTCTCCATGTCCGCGCACGCCTCCCAGAGTATCGCGTAGGGACCTCGCTCGCGCTCCGGCAGGGCGTCGAGCATGCGGGCCTTTAGGATCTCGTGGTGCTGCAACTGCACGCCCCGGTTGTTGATGACCTCGAACAACTTGTTGAGGTCGGTTTCAAGTGGTACGGAGGTGATGACGAACTTGACCTTGGTGAACACGTAGTCCGCCAAGCCGGCAAGATGCTTTTCCTTGCTGGCGATACCCCGGGGTAGCGGACGTCTTTCAAACAACGAGTCCATCAGATCCATCGCTGTGCGCATGCGCAGCGTGGCCTCCTCCCCGGCATCCGACCTTCCGCCGGGGCCAAATGCGAGATCCTCCAAAAAGCGGTTCACTTCAGGCCGGATAGCAAAGCGGAGACGCGGCTCATTGCGATCTCCGGATTTAGCGGTGAGGAAGGGCTTGAGGGAATTCCTCCAAACCTGACAAAGAAGCCAAAGGGTCGTGAACCGCTGCTGTCCGTCGATCAGATCGAAGTGCCGCCCTGATCGACCTTCCTGCTCCACCAGCAAGGTGCCACCGAGGAAGAAAAGGTCCGCGTCCCGCTCGTAGGCATTTGTCAGGTCGTTCAGGAGCGTGAGCACCTGATCCTCTCCCCAGACATAAAGCCGCTGATAGATCGGAATGTTGAAATTCCAGACGGGACATTTCTCTACGATCTCCGCAAGGCTTGTGAGTTTTGAGGAAATTTTCATGGCTTCGCTCCTTTCATTTTCCCGGCAATCCAGCCCGGCTTGCCTGCCAGCGACTCGTCCGGGTCACGACCGAAGTAATCGAGCACGGCCTTCTTGTAGGTGCCTTGGACCCCTTTGCCGGACTCGACCGACTCCTTCGCATAAGTGTCCCTGCTGAGATGATGGGTCTGAAGGTGGAGGATTGCTTCTTCGGGCCGGTAACCGTGGGCGATAACATCCAAGAGGTTCAGCGCGTCATGCTTAAAAAAGTTCTGTGCGGCCTCGTAGCGGACCTGTTGTTTTTCCAGGCGGATGGCACCCAGCGCATGCTCCATCCAGTGTGAGAATTCCGAAAGCTTCTCATCATCGAACTGGTCCGCATACATCAGGGAGGCGAGGAGGAAAATCTCCCGGAGGAAGTGCGAGTTCGCCATCATCAATTTCGAGTAAACCTCACGGAACGCAAGTGTCTCGGAGGAGTCGGTGGCATCGGAAACGAGGCGGCGCAGTAGAGCTGCATACTTGTCGGCATAGAGGAAGAAGCCGATTCCCTCGTGGATGGGCTGCCGGATGGCGAAGGGCAGATCCTCGGCCTTGGGGCTGAGGGAAATTCGGTTGGTGTGGATCTCACCGTGTCCCGCAGGATTGAGCGTGAGCGCGGTGCCGAGCCGGTTGTGACGCGAGCGGTAGAGCGGGATGGTGTCACTGTCACCCTGCCGGGACCACGCCCGCTTCTGGAACTCATCCATCAGGGCATCATGCCCGCCATAAACCACTCTTGTGCCGGTCCAGAATCGCGAGCGCCAGAGGAACTTGGAGAAAAGGCTCGGGGCGAACTCCTGATCGTGGGACATGACCGGCTTCCCCTGCTGAATGCCCTCCCAGCGGCGGGCGCAGAGGGATTGCAATGCCTCCCGGTGGTTCTTGCCATGGCCATCCACCGCACGGAGGTGATAGGCCTTGAGCAGGTCCGTGGCATGAAGCGGCACTCCACGGTTGTTCTGCGTGTCGAAGAACGTGAACGCCAGATCGACCCTTTCTACCTGGATGGTGGTGAACACGATCTCACCAAAAACAGAAGCAGTCGGTCTCCGCAGGGTTTCCTTGAAGATCTTCGACGCTGCGAGGATCCGTCGGGCGGATTTGGGAGAATAGGTCAGGGCGAATTGGTCCGGCAGATTGCCACTCAAAATCTGATGGAGAATGGACAGGGCGGTGAGACGCTGCTGGCCGTCGATGACAAACCGGCGCTGCTTCACGGAGTTCTGATGGAACAACAGCGTGCCCATGTAATACGGGGGCTTCGGACCCGATTCCTCCTGATAATCCGCAAGATCGCCAATCAACTGCTGGATTTTTTCGTCACTCCAGACAAAGCCACGCTGGTAGGTATCCACCCCCAATGGCATGAGGGATGGGTCGAACAGCTCCTCGAAACTCCGGACATCGACATCAACGATTTCCTGGTTCTGCGGTGTGGGGAGGGTCATGGGCGAGAATGCAGAGATGGTGCCATGGGTCAGGATTCAGCGAAGCCGTTCTCACCCGCTGGGATGCCGTTGGAGATGGCGTGGTAGATTTCCAGCTTCAGGGATTCGTCGTCTTCGTCCTCGTTGAGGACTGCGACCATCCAGCGCCCGAGCAGGTCCTTGGAGATGTTCCCCGCCGCCACGTGGTAGCTGATATTCTCCGCCTCCCGGATAAAGTGGCCGGCACGGAGGTAGCCGTTGATGAGGAGCATCTGGGCGCACAGGTTGATGGCGATGCGCTTGTTGCCGTCCTGGAAGCAGTGAAACTTGCAGGCGCTGTGGAAGAGATGGGTCAGCTTGTCCTCGAAGGTGGGGTAGTAATCGTCGTTCTGGATGTGCTCCAGGACGCTCTCCAGCTTGTCGATCTCCAGAACCCCTAGCGTGCCGCCGCCGCTCTTCTCCACCGTGAGCTGGTGGGTATCGATGGCGTTCTGGATGGTGATGTAGCGGTAGGTCATCACTCGCGCTCCTTGAGGCGTTTCATCACGTCCTTGGCCTCCTCCAGGCGCTCGGCTAGCTCCTTGCTCTTCTCCCCGATGAAGCGCTCGAACTCGCTCGGGGCCAGCGGGGTGACGTAGTCCTTGAGCTGGAGGTGGAGGGCATCCCTGAACGCGAGGTCGCGGCTAGCCATCTTGTTGCGGGCCTTTTCAATCAGCGGCCTCAAGAGCGGCTGGGCCTCGAACTGCTTGAACAGGGCGTCGGACTCGAACGCGGTGAGCATCCGGCCCCGTTCCTTGGACCGGGCCTGGAGCATCTCGGCAAAGCCGCATTCGTAGGAGGCGATGAGGTCGAGAATCTCCGAGTAGAAGGTGTCGCGGACCTCCTCCTGGTCCTCCAGTCGAAGGATCTTCCGGTATTCCTTCGCCTTCTCGCGGAAGATGCTGACGTAGATCTTGTCGGTGTAGACCGCGTATTTGAAATTGCCCATGGCCACGCAGTCCCGGAGCGCGTCGGTGAACTGCCGACGGTAGTTGTCCTCGATGAAGGCGGAGTGGATGAAGTCCTCGTCCCGCTGGTTGATGTACTTGGTGCCCCCGCCGGTCCGGGCGTTGATCGTGTCGATCACGACATCGAGGATCATCTGGCGCACCAAGGCGGCCCGGTGACTCTCGGTCATGAGCATCGCCAGGTTCAGGAAGGCCCGGAAGTCGAAGACGCCGAGCTGAGGTATTTTGGAGATGTTAACGAATTCTGTTTCGTGAACATCAAGAGCCGCAATCGCCAACTTCATGGCTTTCAGTCGCTTGCCCTTCAAAACCGCATAGCCGTTCCGGCCCAATTCTTCGCTGAATTTCTCGAGGTAATTGTCCACTGTCCGGGGGGTCACCTCGAAAAACGCGGCGACCTGCTCCTTGAGCACCACGGTCTTCCCCTCGAACGGGATTCCTTGAATACCAGTGGCTTTCTCGATTTCGGCGAGGGCGTAGCGGTTATTCAGGATGTTCTGGCGGTCGATCTCCGAGGTGGTCAGGTCCTTGCTCATGGGGTGGCGTGCGGGGTGTGGGGTGGGGAGCCAGGCGGTGGCAGGGTTACTTGATCTGGATGCGCTCTTGCCGGGCGATGGCGTTGGTCAGCTCCGTGCGGAGCCGGGTCAGGAAGTCCTCCACCTCCTCGGCATTCTCAAGGAAGGGCTTCCTCAGGAGAGACGATACCTCGACCACGTGGCGTGGCTTGGGCCCCGGGAGCTTGGGCTTGGGATACTTAACGGGTGTCGCAGACGGCGACGGCGGCGGGGCGGACGCCCGCTCCACGCTGGTGAGGGCGGTCTCGAAGAGCCGGGTCGCCTCGTAGGCGGCCTGATCCAGGTGGGCGACGCTCACCTGCTTGGCGCAGGACTCCGCCAGCCCCTGATAGCGGGTCTCGAAATCCTGGGCGAGCTGATCGGGGCTGCCGGCGGACTCGATCTCGGCGAGCGCGAGCCCACGCTGCTTCTCCACGGCCTCCAGGGCCTGAGCTCGCCGGGCGGACACGAGAGCCGAGTTCACCTCAGTCAGCTTGTCCAGCAGCCCCCGGGCCTCGCTGAGGATCTTGTAGGGGCTGGCCGACTGGAGAATCTGGTCGACTCGCTGAAGAGCCGGAGCGGCCTCCGGATCCCGCTTCAGCTCCATTTCGTTCAGGCGGAAGCGCTCCGCGCCGGCGCGCAGCTCCTCCCACAGGGGCCGCTGCTTCGTGAAGAAGTTGCTGACGTCCTGGTAGCCGTCCGACAGGTCGAGGAGGTCGTCCTTCCGGGCGAGGAAGCTTTGCAGGAACTTGAAGGGGTCGGTCTCGGCCAGCAGCCTGGCGAGCATCGGCAGCCCGGACTCGATCACCGGCCCGCCGGGGTAGTTGCCGGTCTCGGCGAGCGGCTTGAACTGCAGCAGGGCGTCGCTCCAGGTCTTGAGCTGGGAATGGAGGTGGGCGTGGAGCTGCTCCTCGTTGTCCGGTCCCATGGGGCCGAACAGGTCCTGCCCGAGCTTCCTGGCTTTCTGTAGTTCGCCCGGGTCGGTGATCTTGCGCTGGAGCACTGTGATCTGCCGCCACTTCGCGGTGGAGGTCAGCTCGTCGTAGGCCCGGTCCAGCGGGACGCGTGTGCCGGCGCGGATCAAGTGGACCTCCCCGATCACGAGCAGGCGGGCGACCAGCAGGATGGTCTCGTAGGAAGGCCAGCCATAGGGACGGTTGGAGAAGCGCTCCTCCACCAGCTCGTGAAGCACAACTTGCTTGCTGGTCTGGGCGCAGAGCTGAAGGTAGGTCCGCAGCTCCTGGATGGCCTTGGGATTTCCTTCCTCGGTCTGGAGGGTGAGCGTTTGCTGGCCGATGTCATTGGTCCGTAAGACGGCCTGGATCTCTTTCAGGGGGTCCGAGACGAGGTGCTTGAGGTAGCCCATCTTGGAGAAGGTGTTCTGAATCAGATACTCCAGCGCCTCTCCGATCGCGGTCACCGGCGAGGAGGACTTGGGCCTGAACTGTTGCCCCCCTGCAAAGAACTCGGCCTGCCCCACCAGCTCCGTCATGGTGGTGACAAGGCGCTCCCGGCGTGTGCGGTTGTCCTCCGCGAACTCGCGCAAGATCCTCTGGGTGGAGGACTGCTGGGTCCCGTCGCTCTTCCGGCCGATGTAGCGCTCGGTCTGGAGGTAGAGCCGGGCCTCGCGGGCAAGCGACTCATGGTCGGCGATCTTCAGGATGAGCTGACCGCCATCGGTCGTACTATCGAGGGTGCAGCGGGGGGCATCGTAGAGGTGGTAGTCGTCGTTGAGCGGGGTGATGGCATGGACGACGATGGCATTCTCGGCCCGGTTCCCGTAGGGGTGACCGTCGCAGATGCGGTTGAACACGAAATCCTTGCCGTTGGGCGAGTAGCGGTGCTTGCGCTGCTCTTTGAGGACCTCGTCGAAGATCAGGTCGCCGAGTAGCTTGGCCTCGGCCCCGGAATCGATTTCCTGGGCCTTGATCTCGCGCTTCACGTCCTGCTCCTCGTTGGTGAAGAAGGAGAAGTCGTCGCCGTTGCGGTTGACAAGATTCTGGTTCTCCAAGCGCAAAAGGCTGGCTTCGATCTTCCGGCGGAGATTTGCGCGGTTACCATCGATCTCCTCCATGCAAAGGGCGATCAGGTTGTCGATGTTACCCTTCACCTCGTCCACGTAGCGGATCAGGAAGAGGACTTCGAGGATGCGGACGTCGTAATCCTCCAGCGCGTGGTTGGTGGCCGCCTGCTCGATGGTCAGCTTGACGGCGGTATCGAGGAAATTCTCGATCGACGGGTAGAAGCGGTAGAGCGGGACGAGGACGCCGGGCTCGCAGTCGTTGATCTGGGTGGCAGCGGACTGGAAGGCATCGAGCAGGGAGCGCTCCCCGCGTGCCAGGTGCATGCCGGTGGCGCCGGCCTTGCGGATGGCCTCGAAGATCTTCTGGAGCAGCTGGAACTGGTAAGGGATGAACGGGTAGGTGGCGGCGAAGTCGGCGGCGTCCGCGTAGGACTTCATGCTCATCTTGGTCGCGCCGAAGGTGAGCTGGTTGCGGATGATGTCGCCCTTCTCCCCGTAGAGATTCTCCAGGAACTTCGTGCCGACCTCGCGCTTCGCCAGCAGCCGGACGCGGAGGACCTCGTCGACGTTCGCGCTGGAGAGCGACATGCGGGTGGTGAAGCGGGCGGTGATCCGGGAGAAGTCGTTCACCCGGGTCCGGCTCATCTCGCCGATGACGGTGTCGATGTCCTCTTGGGAGGTGATGATGATCCAGGCCCGGCCGCCGCAGGTGGTACCGAGGGTCTCGGTGATGGTCTGGAGGTTCAGCATCAGCTGGGAGTCCTTGCCGATGAACGCCCCGACCTCGTCCGCGAAGAACAGCAGGCGGTGATCCGGTCCCTTCCGGTCGAGGTATTCCTTCACCCAGAGGCAGAAATTCTCGACGGTGAGGGAGAAGTTCGACTCCGCGGTATTGTACCACTTGGTCGAGGCCTCGATGGACTGGCCAAGGGCCTTGGACAGCGCCGCGATCATCTCGTCGCCGTAGAAGTCGAAGGCGTCCCTCTCCGAGTGCCAGGTCTTCCCGGTGGCCTCCAGGAAGGCCTCATGGAACGCCGTGAGCTTTCCGCGCTCGTCAAGGTGACGCTCCATGTGGGCGATGTGAGGCGGGTGCCCCGAGTAGCCTTGCAGCTCGTTGAGCATCCGTAGCAAGACCGAGAGGATGGCGTCGCGGCTGTTGGCGTGATCGGATTTCGTCTCGATGTTGAAGAGGATGACATCGGTGGGGAACGCGACCGCCCGCTTGATGTCGGCGTAGAACATCGGATCCTTGATCTTCGACTCGAAGAATTCCGCCGTGCGCTTCACCTGCCCGTCCACCTGAAGGGACCGGTTTCCCATCACGTAGGAGAGGACCTTGAGGAAGTGGGATTTACCGGAGCCAAAGAATCCCGAGATCCAGACCCCGATCTTCCCGGCGTATTCGGGGTTGTTCAGGTTGTCGGCGACCGCCAGGTAGTTGCTGATGAACTTGTGGAGATGCTTGTCCAATTCGTGGGTGACGACGAACTCGTCCAGCTCGTGCCAGATCGACCCGTCGTCCTGCTGGTCGGCTTTGACGACGCCGTTGATCGGGCGGGTGATGTCACGTTCAAAGAATTCGCGGATGGTCATCATGGTCAGGGAACGAGCTTGAAAGCGCGGTAGTAGGGTCCTTGGAGCTTCCCGAAGAGGCGGACATACTTGCCGTCGTAGACTCCGGGGTAGAACACCACCAAAGGGGTTGTGCCCAACTTGGGTTGGAGAGCGGAGAGCAGATTGTGGGTGCGGACGATTGGGTAGGCGCTGCCGATCCCGGACACGAGGATGAGGTCGGTCTCGTCGGGGTTCACCCGCTCGGCAAAGGCCGCGGCAAGCTTCGGGCCCTCGAACTGGCGCTCCAGCGTGCCGCGCAAAGCCTTATCTCCGTCCTTCTTCTGCTTCTCGAAGGATTTCTCAAGGAAGCCCCGGGCCTCCAGCGACTGGATGACCACCTCGAACAAGTTCACGTGCTTCACTCGGATGTCCGGGTGCTTCTTGGCCAGGTGCCCGGTGAGAAAGGTGAGGTAATCGCGGACCTTCAGCTCTTCCTCGGCGGGGTAGTCGAAGATGTAGAAGGCGACCTCGTTCCCGATGCCGGTGGTACGCAGGAAGCCGTCCGAGGTGATCCTCGGCACGATCTGGTTCAGGCGCTCTTGGAGCTTCTCGGTCATGGCAGTTGCAGGCAACGCAGGAGTTGGTGCTCTCCTTTCTCCTGAAGGTAGGCGGTGAGCTGGGGAATGATGGTCACGGGCTTGAGCGTCCGCGAAGAGGTGTCGGCGAGGTAGCCCGCTTGGGCCAGGATCTGATAGACGGTTGAGCGGAGGCGGTCCCGGGTGCTCTCCGACCACTCCGGCATGGCAGGATCCCTGCTGCGGCAGCCGTCGAGGAAAGACGACCAGACCGCGGGGGCCAGCGACGGCCGGAACATGCGGTATTCGTCGCGGAGGGCGAGGTTCATGAAGTCCCTCAACAGGGCGCTTTGCTTCACCGAACAAGCCAGAAGCGCTTGGGTGGCGAGCAGCTTGTCGCCATCCCTCACCATGAGCCACAGCGGCCCGTCGAAGCACTCCAAACGAGCCCGGAGGAGCCTTGCAAGGGTCAGGGAGGATGCGGGTGCGCGGGTCTGGAGAATGTTCTTCTCCTGGATGGCACTCTTCCACTCCGCCTCCGACACGCCCTCCAGCAGCAGTCCGGCGACGACACGGCTCTCCCGCGGCTTCAAAGAGCCGGTGGTCAGGGTGGCTGTGTAAATCGGTTGGGTGGACAAGGCTGGGGGAGGCAAACGATGGCTAAAGAACAGGGAATGTGAGGGTCGGGGTAGGACAAACGCGGGGCTCGGCCAGAGTTCCCGATATGCCCCTCGCAAGTCGCCCAAGGCTACCTCGCCCCCCCCGGTCAGCGGCAAGATGATTAGGCACCCGGGCCGCCGAATACCTCGGATTTTCGCAACCCTTTATTTTTCAATAAACTGCGAAGATCATCAGCTTCCAGTCACTCTGACTCAACCCCTGTAGGTAGTAGGGCCGAACAGCTGCCGCACTAGCTTCTTCACAGATTCGGAGTCGAGCCGACCTCCAGAATCTCGGGTCACAATCAACTGGCCATCAGGATGATCCGTCTCATGCCACTCTTGGATCCCCTGGCTCGAATACCAAGCGAGCTTCTTTTGCCAATTCTCGGCATAGCCAGGATCGTCCGGCATTCCGCAATGCTCCCAGTAAAAGGTTCGCCCGAGGCTGTCCCGGATCGTGAAGTCCGGAAGCCTGCTGGATCCATCGGCCGCCACCAGTCGCTCCTCGTAAGTAAAATCCAGCCAACGCTTCTCGCGGGCGTAGTCCAATTCATTAGCAACGGCGACCTCCGCCTTTGATGCGACAAGAATGCCGCTGCGGGTGCGGTGTATGAGATAGCTTTCGTACCATCCCTCCCGGCCAGTTGACGGGTGCTTGACCTTTACAGGCTGGGGACGCCGGGTCTTGTCCTCCTCCAAGTTCACGGTTGTGAATCGCTTTGCCGTCGCGGACGCGGAACCGGACGCCCATCGCGCCAGCTCACGAATGTCGCCCTCATGGAGTAGGATCACCTTGTTCTTATGTCGCGTCAGAGCCGTGTAGAGCAGCTCCCGGGACAGTGTCGCTGCGGACTTGGGCAAGACGATGAAGGTCTTTTTGAACTCGCTCCCTTGGGATTTGTGGACCGTGATCGCGTACGCCAGCTGAAGAGGCGCGTCACCCTCATCCCCAAACCCCTTTGCCAAAAATGAATACGCGAAGCCAGGTTGGGACGAAAAACAGACTTCAATCTGCTTAGGGAACCATGGGGTGCTACCGTCTTTGGCCAGGTATGTCCGGCCAGTCACCATGCCGATCTCACCATTAGCCAAATAAAGGAGCGGCGTGCTGCCGTCTTCAGCCTGATGTGGCCAGACATAGCCCCTGTCGTGGGGGCGATTGACCGTGTTGATCACCTTGCTGCCATAGACGATCTGCTGGGCCCCAAGAGGCTTTAGGGTCCGGAACTTCAAGTCCTGCATCCCGCTGGCGTACTTCACCATACTACCCCGCATCGCCGAATGCAGGAACCGGTTTAGCTCTTCCGTGCCAGCCGGAGCAAGGTTCATGGGCGCAAGGATTTGCCAGTCATCAAGACTTTTCTCGGCACCGCGATTGAAGTACCATTTCCCGTGGCTAGCAACACCGCCAAGGGTACCGCAGAGTGCGGATAGGTCACCGGATGGAAGTGCAAATTCCTCCTGCAACACCTTTTGGAGCTTCGCCCTAAAATCCCCAGTGTCGTCCCACCGCACACAGCGCACCCGGTCATCATCGGGTTCCAATTCAAGCTGGTGAAGGATCCCATCGTCGGCAACACGTCCACTGAAAAACTCCGCAAGCCGAAGATCCAGGGGCTGGATGCCCTCCTTCTGGTCCTGCCGCATCCGTTGAGTAAGTTCCGCATATCCCTTTGAAACACACGGCCAGCAGTCCACCTCAGGCTTCAACGCCGCGACCAAGTCTGCGAACGGCCGGCCCACTCCAATAGGCGGCAGTTGTCCCGGGTCACCCACCAGGATGACGCGTTCGGCTGCTTTGACTGCATCCAGCAGCGCTGCAAGCTGATCTTCGGTTAGCATGGAAGCTTCATCCACGACCACCGTCTTGAACCGGCTAACGCCTTCTGCATCCCTGTTGATCGAGTAGTCACCCGTATGGCCGTTGTAGCGCTGCAACGGCAGGAGGAACTGCGCGATCGTCTTCGCGGGATGACGCGCTTCCGTCTGCATGCGCACGCGGGCCTTACCGGTAGGTGCCAGCAGAAGCACTCCTTGGCTGCGAATCCCCGGCTCTCCGAGCAGCGTGCGGAGGATGCTGGTTTTACCCGTACCTGCCGGTCCGACCAGTACCGAGAACCGCGATGCGCAAATCTCGGCAAGGGCAGAAGCCTTCTCTTCTCGCGCTTTCCGCTCCCTCTCCGAGCCGTCGTGCTTGGGAAGGTGTTCGTTTAGCAGGGCCGCCCAATCCGCATTTACTCTCAGACGCGGCAGCCTGCGCACGCGACGAGTCAAATTCCGAATCTCCCTCGTAACCACTTCCCGTTGGAGGGTCTGCACGAGAGAGGATCCATCTGCCAATGAATGGAAAACCAGTTCCGGCTCCCCCGGCTCGTCCTCGGCCTCGTTCTCCTCCACAGCAGCTTCTTGTTCGGCTTCCCAAATCAGCTGCATTGCGGCGATAAAATCCTCGTCAACTTGAACCGGCGGCTCAATGGCGAGAGCGTTGGCCCGATCGACGAGGAGCTGGAGCGGAAGCGCAGCATGGCCTTCGCGTTCCGCCGCTCGCAGTATGTGGCCTAGTAGTGCACGGATCCGCCTGGAGTCATCCGACTCCCAGGCAGGCTCGGGCCCCGGCAGTGGATGATGCTTGGCCAAGGCCTGCCCCAGGTAGACCGCACGATCCACTGTCCAGAATGTCGGAGGAGGGATCACTTTCACCGTTTCCGCCTCCTTGCCCCGTTCGTCCGTGGAAGTAGTCACCTTGGCGTAGGGCTGGGTCCACCGTTCGCAGATCAAGTATGGGTTCCTCAGAAGTGCATCCTCATCTTCCACGATTCCGGCTTCCATGCGGTCAGCTTTCTGCCACAACACCGACGCCTGATCCGAAGAAAGCGCGAGACGCGACAGCAGGCGCAAATATGCCTTCCGGGGTCTGATCACAGCCCACTTGTTACGAAGCGAGACCGTGATGTGGGCTCGCATTTCAGGAGGTAGGTTCTTGCTGTCAGTGAAGCTCTCCTCAACCCGTAACCAAGGGTCCGTCGCATCCGGAATTTCCCTCGTCAGCTCGGCCGCCAAAATCTCACCCTGCTTGATGCCGAAGGCAGTAAGGGCAGCGCCAAGCCCGGGACAAGCTCCCCGCTGTTTGCGAACATCGATGATCCGGTCATTGATCCAGGAAAGGACCCGTCCCCAAGGACCCGTCGTCACGCTCTTGCACCGCTCAATGCAGCGCCGCATTTCCTCAAGCGCACCCAAGGCGGCATCGCCAGTAACGTGCTCCGTGACGTAGCTGAACTCTGCCCGGTGCTCTTCAGGCGCGAATGCGACATAGTCGGACAAGTCGAGCCCTCCGTCCGCACCGGATTTCTTCAGAAGTTCATGATACGGCATGAGGAAGCCATCGTGAAAATCCGGGCGCAGCGTGTGTGTTACCGGCATCTCCCAGACCCACGCACCGGTGCCGTTCGGGTCACCCGGGATGTATTTCCTTAGTCCCTTTAGCTCGCTCACCCGCGCCGCACCGATAAGCACCCGCCGGTTGTCTTCAATCCCCGGGATCGCTTTCGCGTAGAAGAACACCAGCGACCTACCCGGCCGGATAGCGCTCCAGAAAGCCTTCAAGCATGCCTTCTGATTCTCCTCATCAAGAACCCAGCTTCCGGTTGCCTTCCAGCCCGCCATCGGCTCACGATCCTCCACGTAGCCGATTCCCAGTCTTTCCTCACGCTCCGCCGCGCCCTCCCGACTAACCCAACTGAACGGCAACCCCGGGAACGAGTATGGGGGCATCTCCAGCGGCGTAGGCATGAGGTGCTTGTAGTCCTCATCGTGCCCCAGCTTGTGGCTGATGCTGAGGGTCAATTCGGTGCCGGACATGAAACCCGATCTCTCCCGGACACACGGAGGAAGCTTCTCACCAAGGTCCGCGAAGTCCTTGCCGGCGTTTGCTGCTTCCCACGAGTCATCCCGGTTTTCACTGATGCCACGCAAGCAAAGGCACGCATTATTGTTCAGCGGCTTCTTGCAGACGGCACCTTCCCACCCCCCATCATGCCAGGGCACGCGAACGGACAGATGTCGGAATGGAAGGGTAATGCTCATAGACTTTGGGGGAAATTGAATTGATGGCACCTGCGCCGGGCGGTCGCAAATAGATCGGTGAAACTCATGGCGCTAACCTAGGGTAGTGCCTGCCTGGACTTGAGGACCAGGAACCGTGGGTGCCGGCAGCGCGGGTGAGAACCTGGTCACGTAAGGCGGGATCGGCTTACCTGTTAGACACGCTAGGATTTTAGACAAGCGCTGGGCGAGTGGCAAATACTAGGCGGATCATGCCGAGGATGCTCTGACAGACATAGGTCACTCACCATCAGATTTCTACGCTGGGTCAGATTCGATTTCACACGGCTCAACCGGACATCCGGAGGCTTTGAGCCCGAGCCACGGTAACCTTGGAACCTGCCCCTCCCCTTACTCCCGACCAGCTTTCATGCCCTCTTCGATCATCACCAGGGCATCGAGCACTCCACCAAGGTAGGCGATCTTCAATTCTGCGCCGTCGAGCGCAGTGACTGCTTCCCGGTGCTGGTCTGCGAGCAGCCGCGCATGGTCGGCTTCCTTTATGTCCAGCTCCTCCACAGTCAACAGCCAGGAGGGCGCCGGGAACAGCTCCGGGTCTATGAGGCTGAACGCCAGGCGGACAATATCCTCCAACGAGCGCGCAGCCGGTTCTTCCGGCAGCTTGGGCACCTCCCGCAGTCCCAGCCGGCGCAGCGAGGCGTTGAGCAGGTAGAACCCGCGGATCCCTTTCATCGGGATGATCACTCCCTTGTTCACAAAATCATGGAAAGTGCTCCGTGGCAGCGGCGGCTCGAAGTAACGGCTGATCGTTTCGCGACGAACGGCATACTCCGGGAAACTGGTTGGCGGGGACTTGGAAGAGGGCGAGGCCATGGCGGCAGTATGATCGCGGTCACGCCCGCTGGCACGGAGATTGTGCCGCCCTCGGTCTCTCGTCCCACCCTCACTCGCTCCTCAAACCACCGCAGAACCGGCTGTGGGGAGATACTTAAGATTTCTTAAATAGTTGCCAGAGCAGTTGCCAAAAATGCACCATTTTTCCGGATTTCGTCGGATTTCCACGTTCGCCCCCGGAGTCGGCGTTTCCACCCCGAGACGAAAAAAGCCCTTAGAGCGGGGCTGATTCCAAGCAAATATAAGTGGTCGGGGTGGCGGGATTCGAACCCACGGCCTCTTCGTCCCGAACGAAGCGCGCTACCAGACTGCGCCACACCCCGATATCCTGGCAAAAACCAAGCCCGCGCCGGGAACGCGGGGGCGCTTTCTTTCCCAATTCCGATCCGCCTGCAAGTGAATTTTCAGGACAGGCGCGCGGAGCCACCCGCAAGCGCTCAGGAAGCCATCGACCGGAAGATCTCCTCCAAACCCCCGCCGCCGTGCCGGTCGCACAAGGCCTGCCAGAACGGGCCGAGCCCCGCCTCGCCATCGCCCACCACCAGCGCCCGCCGGCCGGCCGCGGGCGGTGCGGCGATCGGTGCCGCCGCGGCTTCCCACCCGCTCAAGTCCACCCCGGCCGCCTTCAGGCTACGCAAGAGTTGCCCGCCGTCCGCCCTCCGCACCGGCAAACGGAACACCGCGCCGCCCGAAGCGTTCACCAGCTCGGGATGAAAGGGCGAAATCCCCTCGGCCCCGAAAAGGACACCCGCCGCACCGAGCTCCATGGCCCGCGCGGCCATCACGCCCGCCAGCCGCGGGTCGCCCGGCCGGGGCAGCACCAGCAGCAGGGCATCGTCAGGCAGCGATTTCAGAAAGCCGGCCACCTCGCCGGTCTCCGCCGGCATCCTCGCCAGCCCGATCACCCCGCGGTGGCGTTCCGCACACCCCATCGCTGCCAACTCGATCCGCGACATCCGCCGGACTTCCAATCCACTCCAGGCCGGCACCTCCCAGGGATGATCCTGCTCGATCACCACGCCGGACACCTCCCACCAACCGGCAAGAGCGGCTTCCACCGCCGGGCGTCCTTCGAGGATCACCCACGGTGCCGCACAGGCCGGGTCGCGCAGTATCTTCATCCAGTCGGGCTCCACGCAGCGATCCGTAGCAGCGGATTCCGCGGCGGTCGATGCCCGTGCGACATTCTCCCGCATAGCAGGTCGACCTTGGCACCATGCCATGCTATCGGAGTCCCGTGCGATGGATGGCGCTGCTCCTGATCACGGCTGCCGCGGCCGATCCCCTGCCGCGGGAGATCGTGCCCGCCAAGGCGGTGCTGGTCGCCCGGCCCGACGAAAACGGACGCAAGGTCTGGCACACCCGGTTCTTCCGGATCGATTCCGACATCGAGCTGCGCCCCAACGACCTGCTGCGGCTGGCACAGGTCGCCGACACCACCGCGGCCGCGGTCAAGGCCCACCCGCTGCCCTTGTTCGCCCCGCCGGAAGGCCAGCGGGCGCGCATCGCCATCCACGCCCGGGATTCGGCCTACAAGGAGGAAGGCGGGGTGCCCGGCACCGCCGGCATGTATGTCGCCCGCAAGGCGCTGGTCCTGATCCACGGCGAGCATTTCCTCCGCGCCCCGGACCCGGCCCGCTCCCGCCTGGCCCCGCAGAACAACGAGGACCTGGTGGTGCACGAACTGGTCCACCTCTGCATGCACCGGACCAATGCCCGGCTCCCGCAGTGGATGATCGAAGGTCTCGCGGAATACTTCGCCAGCGCCCATGCCGGCGGCGGACGATTCTCCTTCGGCAACGCCGACCAAAGGATCCGGGAACACCTTCGCACCCGGCTCAGCCCGGACGATCCGGGCATCCCTCTGATCCCGGTCGCCGGCTTGCTGCCGCTCGATGGCCGCGGCTGGTTGCGCTACCTCGAAAGCCTGCCCGTGGACGAGCGCTACCGGGCCTATGCGACCGCCCTGCTGCTGGCGCACCAGCAACTCCACGGCGGCAAGGCGCGCTTCGACGCCCTGCGCGCCGCGCTTGAGGAGCCCCGGAACCGCGGGCTTCCCCAAAGCCTGGTCCCACTCGCGGAAGGGCCTGCCACCCAGAAATCACTCGTCCGCTACTGGCAGCCCAAGGGCCTGTCGCTGGAGTTTCCCGCGCCCCCCTGAATCCGGCCCCGGAAAAAAAGTTTTAATTCGGCTAAATTAATTCTTCCCAAACCCGGATTATCTGGCAATCTCTGACCAGTGGCACGGGGCTTCGGCTCCTGTCACACCCAGCGAATCATTCCGAAAGGTCAATGGCTCGATTCTGAATCCGGGGGGATTTCGGTCGCGCTTTCTTTCAAGAACGATCCGCTGGCTCAGAAAGGGTGCGAATTGTGACTCCGGGGGGATTTGCGATTCGCGCCCTTCTTCTTGTACGGATATCAGGGATACCTCGGCGTTCGCTCACCCGCTCCGGTGAATTCGTCCGCCCGTCCAAGCCCGCGCTTTCCCGCCGCGACCGCCCGTGCTTCCTTCGCCGCGCATGAAGATCGGGATCGCACAGATCAACGGGGTGATCGGGGATTTCCCCGGCAATGCGAAGCGCTTGCTGCAAGCCTACCGCGAGTGCCTGGACCAGGGTGCCGAACTGGTGATCTCGCCGGAGCTTTCCCTGGCCGGCTACCCGCCTCGCGACCTCGTCTTCAAGTCCCGCTTCGTGCCGAAGTGCCTGCAAGCCCTCGACTACCTCGCCGGCGAGATCAAGGAGGTGCCGCTGCTGGTGGGCTATGTCGACCACCACGAGCGCGAGCGCCCCGGCAAGCCCTTCCGCAACGCCGCGGCCTTCCTCCATCGCGGCGAGATCGCCGCCAGAGTGTGGAAGACCCTGCTGCCGACCTACGACGTCTTCGACGAGCGCCGCTATTTCGAGCCCGGCGAATCCTGCGAGCCGATCCTCTGGAATGGCCTCCGCCTCGGCGTGACGATCTGCGAGGACATCTGGCCCGAGGAATACCTGGAGCGCCCGCTCTACGACCGCGACCCGGTCCGCGAACTCTGCGGCAAGGGCATCGATCTCCTTCTCAACCTTTCCGCCTCGCCCTTCCAGCTCGGCAAGCCGGAAACCCGCCGCGAAATGATGGCCGGCATCGCGAAAGAGGCCGGCGTGCCGGTGATCTACGCGAATGCCGTCGGCGGTCAGGACCAGCTCGTCTTCGACGGCCATTCGCTCGTCGTCCACGGGGACGGCCGCGTCGCGGTGCAGATGCCGGGCTTCGAGGAAGCCGTGCGGGTGGTCGATCCCTTTTCGGAAAGCGATGTCTGTCCCGTGGAGGATCACCCGGCTCCGGCCCAGCTCTATCGGGCGCTGGTCCTCGGCCTGCGCGACTACGTGAGGAAATGCGGCTTCCGCAGCGTCTGCCTCGGCCTCAGCGGCGGCATCGATTCCGCACTGACCGCCGTGCTCGCCGCCGAGGCGCTGGGACCGGAAAACGTCCACGGACTCACCATGCCCAGCCCCTTTTCGTCCGGCGGCAGTGTCGATGATTCGATCCAGCTGGCGAAGAACCTCGGCATCCGCTGCGACACGGTGCCGATCGCGGCCACCTTTTCCTCCGTGAAGGAAGCGATGGCCCCGCTCTTTGCCGGCACCCGGGAGGACGTCACCGAGGAGAACATGCAGGCCCGGATCCGCGGGCTCTACCTGATGTCGCTCTCCAACAAGTTCGGGCACCTGCTTCTGACCACCGGCAACAAAAGCGAGCTGGCGGTCGGCTACTGCACGATCTACGGCGACATGTGCGGCGGACTCGCCGTCATCTCGGACCTCCCGAAAATGAGGGTTTACGAGCTCTCCCGCTGGATCAACCGGGAGCGCGAGATCATTCCCTGGAACACCATCGACAAGCCGCCGAGCGCCGAATTGCGGCCCGACCAGAAGGATCAGGACACCCTGCCGCCCTACGAAATCCTCGACGCCATCCTGGAACTCTACGTCGAGCAGCACCTTTCCCCCGAGGAGATCGTCGCCCGCGGTCACGAGGAGCACCTGGTCCGCTGGATCCAGCGCCGGGTCGACCTCAACGAATGGAAGCGCCAGCAGGCCGCACCGGGCATCCGGGTGACCTCCAAGGCCTTCGGCGTGGGGCGCCGGATGCCTATTGTTCAAGGGTTTGCGGGCTGATCCCCGACTGTTAGTCGATTTCCGCAAAGTCCCCTTTCCCCGGCGTCGCGGGACTGCTACAGCGCTGCCGGCATGACGCTGGAAGAGGCTCGGCGAATACTAGGACTGTCCGCGGATGAGAATCCGCTGGAGCACCTTGCCGAGTTCAAGGCCGCCCGCGACCGCATCGCGGATCTCGTCCGCACCGCACCGAACGAAACCATCGCGCTGCGTTATCAGGACGGTCTGGTCGAGTTCGACCGCGCGCTGGCCGCCCTGCGCGAGGAAATGTCCCGGGAAGACCCCGAGGAAACCCGGCGGAAGTCGTGGATGGCGGCCGCCCTCGGACTGCCTTCGGAGACCACCGCGGATGTCGCTTCCAAGCTGCCGGTGGTGACGACAGCCCCGCTTGCGCCGGCCGCTCCGCCCGCGGAAGACCTCGATGAGGAAGAACCCGTGCGGTCCGGCAGCGGGGCCCGGGTCTTTGCATGGTTCCTCGTCCTCGCCGTGGCACTCGGCGGCGGCGGCTTCCTCTGGCAGAAGATGAAGGAGCACGAGCAGCTCCGCATCCAGGAACGCCTCACCTTCCTGGAAACCCTGGGCGCCAAGATGATCGATGCCCGCCAATGGCCCGAGGCCGATCTCGCCTACGCGGAAATCGAACAGCTCAAGCCCGGCGCCCGGAGTGCCCAGATCGGCCGCCGCAGCATCGAGGCGGGCATGGAAGAAGAACGCCGGCAGTTTGTCGGTTACTGGTCCGGCGAGGCGATCGCCGCCTTCGACCTCGGCCGCACCGACGACGCCGCGAATGCCGCCCGCAAGGTGCTCGAGAAATACCCCAACGAGACCGAGATCTCCGAGCTCCTGAAGAAGATCGAGCAGGCCCGCAGCACCCAGGCCCGCGAGGCCATGGTGGTGACCATCACCGCTGCCATCCAGAAGCGCCGCTGGGACGAGGCGGAGAACCGCGCCAAGGAGTTGGCCAAGGCCTTCCCCGGAGACCCCGAGGGCAATGTCCTCCTCGCCGAGATCAAGGCCGGCCGGGACAAGGAGCAGCGCGACCGCAACCGGGCCCACGAGCTTTTCCTCGCCGCGAAGGTCCGAGATCTCGGGCAGTTCGACCGCGATGCCCTCGAATGGCTGCGCGAGGCCGCCGCCCTTGCGCCCGAGGACCCGGAGATCGCGGCGCTCTACCAGAAAATGGCGTCCTACACCCGGACGCTCCAGGTCCCCGCCGACTACGCGACCGTGTCGGAAGCGGTGGCGGCCTCCCGCGACCGCGACCGCATCGTCGTGGCCGAGGGCACCTGGGAGGGCCCGGTCATCATCGACAAGGCGATCACCCTTGAAGGGGCCGGTCGCGACAAAACGATCATCGAGGTCGCTGCCGAGACCAGCACCGCCGCCACCTTCGGCCGCCATGCCGGCGGAGCCCGGGTCAGCGGGATCACCTTCCGCCACCGCGGTTTCGACAGCGGCCCGAACCGCTTTTCCGTCCTGCTGGTCCGCGGGGCCGAAGTGACCTTGAGCGACTGCCGTGTTGCCGACTCGGCCGGCCACGGGCTCGCCGCGGTCGAAGCCGGCCGCGTGGTCGCCACCCGCTGCCTGTTCGAGAACAACGGCTGGGACGGCGTGGCCGTGCGCGGTGCCGGCAGCCGCATCGAGTTCACCGACTGCGAGTCGACCGGCAATTTCGGCCACGGCTACGACATCTGGGACGGCGGTTCCGCGGCCATCCACGGCAGCATCGCCCGCGACAACAGCGGCAACGGCATCCTGATCGACACCACCGCCGAAGACGTCGTGCTGGGCGAGAACGAGCTGCGCGGGAACCGCGAATACGGGATCGTCGCCTCCTCCGCCGCCTCCGGCCGCATCCACGGCAACCGTTGCCACGAGAACCTCCTCGGCGGCATGGCGGTCCGCTTCGCCGCCACCCGGCTGACCTTCGACAACAACGTGCTGGAGAAGAACTTCGGCCCCGGCCTCGCGTTGGAACAGGGGCTCGACAGCGCCGCGTTTGCCAGCAACCAGGCCACCGGCAATGAGGGCGGCAAGAACACCGTCCTCAACGCCGACTTTTCGAGCGGCGAGTGAGACCTCCGCTTGACCCCCGGGCGGCGGCTCCCTACCTCTCGCCCATGGAACCGCTCTACGAGGGAAAGGCGAAGCGACTGTGGGCCACCGCGGACCCGAACGTGCTCCGCATGGAGTTCAAGAACGACGCCACCGCCTTCAACGGCGAGAAGAAGGCGCAGTTCGAGGACAAGGGCCGCCTCAACAACGCGATCAGCACCCTGATCTACGGTTTCCTCGAAAAGGAAGGCGTGCCGACCCACTTCGTCCGCCAACTCGACGACACCAACGTGGAAGTCCGAAAGGTTGAGATCCTGATGGTCGAGGTGATCATCCGCAACCTCGCCGCCGGCAGCTTCTGCAAGCGCACCGGCGTGGCGGAAGGCCACGTTTTCTCCCAGCCGATCATCGAGTTCTGCATCAAGAGCGACGAGCTCGGCGACCCGCTGATCAACGACGATTACATCCGCGAGCTGAAGCTGGCCACGCCGGAGGAACTCGCCTTCCTCCGCGAATCCGCGCTCAAGGTGAACGCCATCCTGGGCAAGTTCTTCGCCGAGTGCGGGCTCAAGCTGGTCGACTTCAAACTCGAGTTCGGCCGCCTCGCGACCGATCCCTCGACCGTCGTCCTCGCCGACGAGATCAGCCCCGACGGCTGCCGTCTCTGGGATCTCAAGACCGGCGAGAAAATGGACAAGGACCGCTTCCGCCGCGACCTCGGCGGTGTGATGGAGGCCTACGCCGAAGTCCTGGAGCGGGTGAAGGTGGCGGTGAAGTAGCACGACTTTTCAAGTGGTGCGCTTCGGGCGGCGCTACGTTCCAGAGGGCTCGAAGCCGCCCGTCAACGCTGGCCGGTCCCAACGGAACGACGGTGTCGTCCCTCCACCCGTAGCGGAAGGACTGCGCCCTTCCGGCGGTGCGAGTGCCTCCCGGGCTTATCGGCTGCGAGCATCCCTCAGGCCGCTCTCATCGGAACGACACAGTCGTCCCGCTACGGAACCTACCACAGCCCGTATTTCCCATACGCCATCGCAAAGATCCCCATCAGCAGGTTCGCCACCGCGTGCATCACCACGCAGGCCCCGAGGTTCTTGCTCCAGATGCAGAGCAGGTAAGTCAGCGATCCGTAAACAAAGGCCCCGGCGTAGTCGACCGGCGCGTGGGCGAGCATGAAAAGCACGGTCACGATGCCGAACGATTTCCACGACGCCTCGCCGAAGGGTCGCTTCCAATACTGGCCTTCCCAGTCGTCCACCATTCGCGTCATGAACGAGCGCCAAAGGATCTCCTCGACCAGCGCCACCACCACCACCGCACGGACGAAGCGCATCACCAGCGCCGCCCAGAACGCCGGCGTGCCCTCGCCGAAAGCCTCGGCCGGATTGAAGCCCTTCGTCCGGGCCTCCACCCCGAACCAGCGCCACCAGCCGTCGTCCGTCAGACCCAGCCGGTCGTGCAGCACCGTCGGCAGCAGCCAGAAGCCGATCCCCACCGCCCCGAACACCACCCCCACCGCCGACCATTTCAGCGACCAACGGAACTCGTAGTATTTCCACCACTTCACCAGCAGCCCGAGCGTGACCAGCGTCTGCAGCGGATAAACCCACTGCTCCGGCCAATGCCGCCACCACGGTGCCGCCGGATGCTCCCAGGTGAGGAAGGTGCCGAAGATTTGCAAAAGCAGCAGGAATCCCATGAAGACGCCGAACGGCACGACATGGGCTCGGATCCAGGCGTCAGGGTCTTGAAGACGAAGTCGCTCCGGGTTCATGGGAGTGTAGCGGCGCGTCTGCAACCGCCGGTGGGTGTCATCGAAGCACGGAACAAGCTCATCAAGATCGTCAGGTTGAAACGGACTCTCCCGTGCTGCATTACAAAGTGCGGCGGTCATCGACGCGCCGCTACATGCTGCTACAGCCGCCCGACGAAGCGCTCCATCTTGTCCATCGCCAGCTTCAGGTCATCGAAGCCGGTGGCGTAGCAGCAGCGCAGGAAACCTTCGCCGGAAACCCCGAAGGCGCTCCCCGGCACGGCGGCGACGCCTTCTTCTTCGAGCAGGCGCATCGCGAAATCCTTCGACGTGAGTCCGGTGCCGCGGATGTCCGGGAAGGTGTAGAAGGCCCCGCCCGGCGAGTGGCACTCGAGGCTCATCTGGTTGAGCCGCTTGACGAGGAAATCCCGGCGCTGGTGGTAGGCGTCGCGCATCTTGGCGACTTCCGGCGCGCCGTTCTCCAGCGCCTCGATCGCCGCCATCTGGCTCATGATCGGCGCGCAGAGCATCGAGTACTGGTGGATCTTCATCATCGCCTCGGTGATCGGCTGCGGCGCGCAGGCATAGCCCAGACGGAAGCCGGTCATCGCGAAGGCCTTCGAGAAGCCGTGCAGCAGCACGCAGCGCTCCTTCATGCCCGGCAGCGAGGCGATCGAGACGTGCTCCTCGGTCGCGTCGTAGCGCAGCTCGCTGTAGATCTCGTCGGTCAGCACCATCAGGTCGTGCTCGATGCACAGCTTGGCAATGCCTTCCAGATCCTCCCGATTCGCCGTCGCGCCGGTCGGGTTGGTCGGGAAGTTCAGCATCAGCACCCGGCTCTTCGGCGTGATCACCTTGGCGAGTTCCTCGGGCTTCAGCGAAAAACCGTCGCGCTTCCGGGTGTGGACCCCCACCGGCACCGCGTAGGCCATGGCGATGCTCGGCGAATACGACACGTAGCAGGGCTCGTGGTAGATCACCTCGTCGCCCGGATTGACCAGGGCGCGCAGGGCGATGTCGATGGCCTCCGACACGCCGACGGTGACCAGCACCTCGGTCAGCGCCTCGTATTCGACGTGGAAGAATTCCGAAACGTAGCGGGCAATCGACTTCCGCAGCGCGGGCAAGCCGAGGTTGGAAGTGTAGCTGGTGTGGCCTTTCTCCAAGGCGTAGATGGCGGCTTCGCGAATGTGCCAGGGGGTCGTGAAGTCGGGCTCGCCGACGCCGAGGGAGATCACGCCCTCCCGGCCTTGGACGAGCTCGAAGAAATCGCGGATTCCCGAGCGGGGAATCGACGCGATCTGACGGGCGATTTTCTGCGAATAGTCCATATACGATCCCGGACCCAGCCGGGCCGCGCATTTCAGGGGGGAAAGAACCTGCCGTCAACGCCGGGGAACGGCTTCCCAGTCCGGGAGCGCCGGTCTGCGACCGGCAGAGCGGTCCCCGCAAGCCTGCCACCCGTTCGAGTCCGCATCACCAAAGGGTAAACCTCCCGTGCTGCTGCGGGGCGGAGCCTCCGCGCACCCGGTGCTTCCCCGGCGGTTGACGGACGCCCCAGCGAACGATTCGCTTGGCGAATGCCGCCGACCTTCGTCCCCTTCACCGCCATGCACGGCGCGGCGGTCGCCGCGGGCCTGGCCGCGGTCACCGCGCTGGTCCTGCTCGGCCGGTCCGGGGAGAAGAACGAACGCATCGCCCGCTTCCTCCTCGCCTTCCTCTGCCTCGCGGCCTTCGGCTATTCCCAGGCTGCCTGGCAAACGGTCGAGGGCGACCCCGACCTCGACAGCTCCCTGCCGCTCCACCTTTGCGACATCGCCGCTTTCATCGCCGGCTTCGCCCTGCTCACCGGCAAGCGCCTGCTGGCCACGCTGACCTATTTCTGGGGCCTCGCCGCCACGGTCCAGGCCCTGCTCACGCCGGCCATCACCATCGGCTTCCCCCACCCGGCCTTCGTCACCTTCTTCGTCCACCACTTCGCCATCGTCGGCGCGGCGATCTACCTGCCGGTGGTCCTCGGCTGGCGCTCGGAACGACCGTGGTGGAAAGGCCCGCTGACCGCCCTGCTGTGGGGAAATCTCTACCTCCTCATGTCGATGGCCGTGAACGCCTCGCTCGGCACCAATTTCGGCTTCACCGCCCGCAAGCCGGTCAACCCGAGCCTGCTCGACCACCTCGGCCCCTGGCCGGTTTACCTGCTGTGGATGCAGGCCCTCGCCGCCCTGCTGTTCTCCCTGCTGGCCCTGCCGGTGCTGCGGCGTGACCCGGACAAGTAGGAACGAACCGCGGAGGCGCGGAGGTCGCGGAGAGAGCGCCGGGAATGATGGAGAACCATGGGATCTCTGCTCAAAGCTCTGCCTCCGGCTCAACCAGATTTACCCTCTGTGTTCACCTCCACGACCTCCGCGCCTCCGCGGTTCGTTAGCTCCCATGCCGGGAAATGATTTGGTCACCCGCCATCCCGGCGCTATACCGCCCGCGCATGAGCGACACCGCCGACAAGCAGAAGCGTCCCCGCGTGAACGTCCGCCGCCCCGACGTGATGACCCAGGTCAACGCCGAGGTGGAACGCCACTACCGCTCTTCGATCGTCGAAAAGATCCGTTCCCAAGGCGGCGAGCTCACCCTCGGCACCACCACCGTCCGCCTCGCCCAGCAGTTCGGCTTTTGCTACGGCGTCGAGCGCGCGATCGACCTCGCCTACGCCGCCCGACGGGTCTTCCCCGACAGCCGCATCTTCCTGATCGGCGAGATCATCCACAACGGGGAGGTCAACCGCCAGCTCGTCGACATGGGCATCGTGTCGCTCCCCTGGGAAAAGCTCACCGCCGACTACGACCAGCTCACGGAGGACGACGTCGTGATCGTGCCGGCCTTCGGCGCTCCGACCAATTTCATGGAAAAGATCGAGCAGCGCGGCTGCTACGTCGTCGACACCACCTGCGGCGATGTGATGAAGGTCTGGAAGCGGGTCCGGGGCTACGCCAAGGACGGCATCACCTCGATCATCCACGGCAAGGCCGGCCACGAGGAAACCCAGGCCACCGCGTCGCGCGCGCTCGGCGAGGACGGCAAGGGCAACTACCTGATCGTTCTAACCCTCGACGAGACCGACGCCGTCTGCCGCTACATCCGCGAGGGCGGCGACAAGAAGGCGTTCCTCGAGCGCTTCGCCCGCGCCGCCTCGCCGGGCTTCGATCCCGATGTCCACCTGACCAAGGTCGGCGTGGCCAACCAGACCACCATGCTCAAGAGCGAGACCGAGGAAATCCAACGCCGGGTCCGCGATGCCGTCGTCGCACGCGACGGCTCCGCGGCGAACTTCCTCGTCTTCGACACCATCTGCGGGGCCACCCAGGAACGGCAGGACGCCCTCTTTGAAATGCTCCGCCGCCCGATGGACCTCCTCTTCGTCGTCGGCGGCTACAACAGCTCCAATACGACACACCTCGTGGAGATCGGCGAGCAGGCGCTGCCCACCTTCTTCATCCGCAACGCCGAGTGCCTCGCCTCGCTGGAGCAGATCGTCCACTTCGACCTGCACGAGAAATCCGAGGTTTCCAGCGGCTACCCGGCGACCCTGTTAGGGGAAGGACCGGTGACCGTCGGCATCACCGCCGGGGCGTCCTGCCCGAACAACCTGATCGAGGACACCATCTTCCGGATTTTCGAGTTGCGCGGCATCCGCCGCGACGAGGTGAAGTCGGCGTGAGCGGCCTCACTCGGTCTTCACCCGCTCGATCTCCTCGGCGACTTCTTGCGACTGGGCTTCGTGGCCTGCCATGGCGAGGGCCGTCTTGAGCCGGGTCAGCACCTCGATGTCGTTGGTGTAGCTCGCCTGGGCCTGGATCAGGATGTCCACCGCGGCCTTGGGATCCCCCTTCGCGAGGTGGTATTCGGCAAGCCGGGCGTGCATCGGCAGCAGCACCGAGGGCGGCATCAGCATCGAGGCCGGGGCCTGCCGGTCCAGCGCCGCGCGATACCAGTTGAAGGCGGAGCCCATGCCGCTCTTCGGCCCGGCCATCGCCATCGACCCGCGCAACTCCGCGGCCATCACCTCGAGCGCCGCGAACGCCCGCATCCAGGCGGAGCGCTCGCCGCCCGCTGCGGCCGCCTCACGGGTCTTGAGCATCTGCTCGCCATGGAGCGACAATGCCTCCGAAATCTTCCGGGCGTCCTCCGGCCTGCCCTCTTCGAGGGCCTTTCTCGCCTCGAGGACCATCGCGAGCCCTTGGTAGAGCCAGATCGCATGGGTCGATTTGCCGAACACCTTCTGATCCTCGGGCTTCGGCAGCGCCGCCAGCGCGAGTGCGGTGTCGCCGGGCAAGGAACGCCGCATCAGCAGGCGGGCGGACAGCGTGCGGCCCTCCCAGAGCAGAAGCTGCCCCCCTTCGCTTGAAGTCCGGTCCGCCGGCAAGGGGATGGCCGCCACCGACTTCGCCACCGCCAAGGCGTTGCGGTAGTCCCCTTTTGCCGCCAGCGCCGCCGCTCGGTAGCACTCGGACTTGACCCAACCGGGGCAATCCTCGTGGCCCAGCCCGGTCTCCTTCATCCACTTCGCGTAGATCTCGCCGGACCGTGCAAAGGCTTCCACCGCACGCCCCGGCCTGCCGGTCCGCAATTCATAATGACCTAACAGGTGCAGGAACGGCGCGTAGGACGGCGCCAGCTCGCAGAGACGGCGGGCGCGGTCCAGATCGCCGCGCAGATCCGGCGCCTCGGCCCGGATGGTCAGATAGGCATGCAGGTAAAGCGGATGGTCCGGATCGCGGATCAACAACTCGTCGATCAGGGCTTCCGCCTTCTCCTGGTCGGGCGTGGCCTTGCCATCGTCCCCGTAGCCGGTGCGACCGAACGCCGCCGCCAGCAGCTTGAGCTGCGGGTCGTTGGGGAATCTCTCCGACACCTTGCGGAAGGCATCCGCCGCCGCCGACGGGCCCTGGTCGAAGAAAACCGCCACCGCGTAGGCATAGGACCGCTCCAACTCGGTGCCCGCGTCCTTGCCGACCAGATCCACCATCCGCCTCAAGGCCGCGGTTCGCTCGTCCAGCAGGTCCGGCTCCGGGGAAATCAGCGCCATGACCACGCCCCAGTGCGCCATCAGGCAGTCCGGATCGAGCGCCAGCGCCGCACAGAAGCGCCGGTAGGCCTGGAAATCCCAGCCGCCATGGAGATCCGCCACGCCCGCCAGGACGTGCTGCTGGGCGCCCGGATCGCTGGCAGTCACCGCCATGGAGATCGAGCGTGGAATCGTCGACGCCGCCGGCGGCGGAAGTTTCCTCACCCGCTCCGAAATCACCGCTTCCACCCCGGGCACCGGCTGTTCCGCCGCCACGACGAAACCGATGGAAGCAAGCAACAGCGCGAAAATCTTCATTTCCCGACGATGTCCCCCGATTTCCCGGTCTCAAGTAAAATGACCGCCCGCGCCGCCGGAGGGATGCAGCCCAAAATCACGCTCGCCCGATGCACGCCCGACGCCCTAGTCTGCCGCGGCATGAAACTCGGGGTCATCGGATGTGGAAAAATGGGCAGCGCCCTGGTGGAAGGAGCGATCCGCTCCGGAGCAATCGGAGCCTCGCAGGTCAGCGGATGCGACACCCACCGGGCCACCGCCGATGCCTTCGCGGCGGCCACCGGCGCCACGCTGGCCGCCGACATCGCATCGCTGGATGCCGATACCTTTCTCCTCTGCACCAAGCCTCACCACGCCGCCGCCGCCCTGGCCGCACTGCCCCCGACCGCCGGGCTGGTGATCTCGGTGGCAGCGGGCCTGACCACCGCCTGGCTGGAGGCCCGCGTGCCCGCCGGTTGCCGGGTGATCCGCTGCATGCCGAACACCCCCGCCCTCGTCGGAAAAGGCGCTGCCGCCTTCTGCCGGGGCTCCTCGGCGACCGAGGCCGACGCCGATGCCGCCCGCCTGCTGCTTGGCTCCGTGGGCATCGTCGTGGAACTCCCGGAATCCCTGATGGACGCCGTCACCGGTCTCTCCGGCAGCGGGCCGGCCTTTGTTTACATCATGATCGAGGCCATGGCCGACGGCGGGGTCCGCGCCGGGCTGCCGCGGGCGGACGCGCTGAAACTGGCCGCCCAGACCGTTCTCGGGGCCGCCGCCATGGTGCTCGACACCGGCGTCCACCCGGCCGCGCTGAAGGACATGGTCGCCTCCCCGGGCGGCACGACCATCGCCGGACTGGCGGAACTCGAGAAACACGGCATGCGCGCCGCTTTCATCGAAGCCGTCCACTCCGCCGCCCGCCGGGCCACCGAACTCGGCGGCTCCTGAAACCCGCGCGATTTTCTCTTCCCGCAAGCTCCCCGTCCTTCCTAGTTTCCTGCCATGCGATTCTCTCGCCTTGCCCTTCCTGCCGCCGCGATCCTGCTCGCCTCCTGCGGCGACGATGCCGACCTCCCGCCGCTCGTCGGCAATGCCTCGCCCAACAACGAGCGGGCCGAGGCCCTGTTCAGCGAGGCGCAGAATGCCGAAGGAGCCGGCAAACGCGACAAGGCGATCAAACTCTACGACACCCTCGGCGACGAGATGCCCCTCGCCAAGCGGGCGCCAGAAGCCCGCTTCCGCCAGGGCGAGTTGCTCGAACAGGCCGGCGAGATCCCGAAGGCCTTCGATGCCTACCAGGAGCTGATCTCCCGCTACAACAACAGCAACCTCTACGAGAAGGCGCTCAACCGCCAGGCCTCCATGGCCCAGTCCGCCGCCGACGGCCAGGTGAAGACCAGTTTCCTCGGCCTCAAGGCGAGCATCTCCAACGAGCGCATCACCGGCATGCTCGAAAAGGTGCGCGACAACGCCCCCCGCTCGCCCCAGGCCTCCAAGGCCCAGTTCACCATCGGCGAACTGTGGGAGAGCCAAGGAAACTCGTCGGGCTCCGGCAAGGCGATCGCCGCCTACCGCGAGCTGGTCATCGAATACCCCGACAGCAAGGAAGCCCCGGAAGGCCAGTTCCGCATCGGCAAGATCCTGCTCGAGGAAGCCCGCCGCGGCAACCAGGACCAGGCCAACATCGACCGCTCCCGGGAGGCTTTCCAAGACTACCTCCGGCTCTATCCCGGCCATTCGAAGAACGGGGAGGCCCGCCAGCTCATGGCCAATCTCGGCGGCGAGGACATCCAGCGCTCCTTCAACGTGGCTGAATTCTACGAGCGGAAGGGCGAGACGGCCTCGGCCCGCTTCTACTACGAGGAAGTCGTCCGCAAATCGAAGTCCGGTGAACTCCACGACAAGGCGAAGGCTCGCCTGGCGGCGCTTGGAGGCAATTAAGGGATTCGGCGATTGAGAGATTGAGGACTTCATTGCCCGATTCGCCCGACCTCTCTTCCCCGATTCACGTAATCTCCCGATCACTCAATCACCTCAATCTCCCATGCGCTTCCTCATCCCCATCATCGCTCTCGCCTTCGCTTCGTGCACCGGCTACCAGCTTGGCGGCGCCAAGCCGGCGATCCTCCGCGACGTGAACAACATCACGGTGCCGATGTTCCGCAACGACACCCTCCACCCCCGTGCCGAGGCACTGGCCACCAGCGCGGCGACCGATGCCGTGGTCCGAGACGGCACTTACCGCATCACCTCCCTCGACAAGGCCGACGCCATCCTCGAGGGCACCGTCCGGACCATCGACTACACCCCGCTGCGCAGCACCCGCCTCGACACCCTGCGGCCGGAAGAACTCCAGAACACCGTGACCCTGACCTGGACTCTCAAGGACGCGCGGGATCCTTCCAAGACCCTCGCCTCCGGCAGCTCCGTCGGCTCCAGCCGCTTCTTCGTCGATTCCAACCTCCAGACCTCGCGCAACAACGCCCTGCCCGATGCCCTCGAGCGCGCCAGCGAGTCGATGATCTCGCGCCTCGCCAACGGCTTCTAACCGTGGCTGCGGCATCCTGCCGCAAGCCTGATCAGGCCCGCAGCGCGGTGGCTGCAGAAGATGGTCAACCACCATCTCCCATCCGCCATCCACCATCTATCCCAGATGTCCGCCCCCGGCCGCTTCGTCCTCGTCCCCACGCCGATCGGCAACATGGGCGACATCACCCTGCGCGCCATCGAGGTCCTCAAGGACGCGAACCGCATCGCCTGCGAGGACACCCGCCACTCCGCGCCGCTGCTGGCCAAGCTCGGCATCTCCGGCAAGCCGCTCGTTTCCCTGCACGATCACAACGAAGTACGACGCCTGCCGGAATTGCTCGACGCCGTCCGCAGCGGTGAAACCGTGGCCGTGGTCACCGACGCCGGCATGCCCGCCGTCTCGGACCCCGGCTACCGCGTCGTCCAGGCCAGCATCGAGCAAGGCCTGCCGCTCGAAGTCCTGCCCGGCCCCTCCGCCGTCCTCACCGCCCTTGTCGGCTCCGGCTTCCCCGTCCACGCCTTCCGCTTCCTCGGCTTCCTCCCGATCAAGAAGGGCAAGCGCCTCGCCATCCTCGAGGAGTCCCTCGCCACCGATGGCAGCAGCATTTTCTTCGAGTCGCCCCACCGCCTGCTCTCGACCCTCGAGTTGCTCGCCGAAAAGCACCCGCAGGCCCCCTGCTGCGTCGCCCGCGAGCTGACCAAAAAGTTCGAAACCTACCACCGCGGCACCGCCGCCGAACTCCTCGCCCACTTCCAAGCCCACCCGCCCAAAGGCGAGATCGTCTTCCTCGTCGCCGGCGAGGAAGCGAAGAAGCGCCGCGACCGCGACGACGACTGACTATTCCTTGGCACTTGGAACTTCTCCACTTGGAACTTCCCCGCGAATGCTCGCCTTCTCCACCTGCTGGAACAACTCCCGCCACCATGACGGCGAGGCGATGATCGACGAGATCGTGGAGCTCGGCTTCACGAACATCGAGCTCTCCCACGGCATGACCATCGCCAAGCTGCCGGGCATCCGCAAAGCCTACGCCGCGGGCAAGTTCACCTGCTCCGGGGTGCACAACTATTTCCCCTCGCCGGTCGAGGTGATGATCGATGCGCCGGACGCCTACGAATTCACCTCGCACCGCCCCTTCGACCGCCAGCGGGCGATGGAGATGACCTTCAAGACCCTGGAGATCGCCGCGGAGTTCAAGGCGCAGTACCTCGTCCTCCACATGGGCTCGGTCCCGATGCCATCCCGCAAATGGACCAAACGCCTCACCGCCATCGTCGAGGACCAGGGCCGCAACCACCCGGACTACGCGGCGGAGAAGATCGCCTTCGTGAAGAAGCGCGAGAAGATCGCCCCGCTCTACTACCAGCGTGCCATCGAATCGCTCGGACAGATCGCGGAAAAGGCCGCGGAACTCGGCGTCAAGCTGGCCGTCGAGTCTCGCTCGCGCTTCGAGGACCTGCCGACCGAGCGCGAGATGGTCCGCTTGCAGGAACACTTCGCCGACAACCCCTGGGTCGGCTACTGGCACGACTTCGGCCACGTCCAGCTCAAGCACAACCTCGGCCTGCTCGATCATCCCGAATGGCTGCGGCGCATCTCGCCCTATCTCATCGGCGGACACGTCCACGACGTCGAATGGCCGGCCCGCGACCACCGCACGCCCTTCACCGGCACGCTCGACTACAAGGAGCTTCTCCCCTTCTTCCCGGCTGGCTGCCCCCTCATCTGGGAACTCAGCCCGACCCGCAAGTCCGCCGAAATCCGCGACGCGCTAAAAGTCTGGAAGCACCAGTTCCCGGAGCGTTCGTAGCGGAAGGTCTGCGCCCTTCCGGCGGGGGACGGCCCGCCAGAACCTCACGCCTTCGCTCTCCCCTCGGTCCCTTCCCGTCGGAACGACGCAGTCGTTCCGCTACCCACGAACCCGCATCTTCTCCTGTTCGTAGCGGAAGGTCTGCGCCCTTCCGGCGGGGGACGGCCCGCCAGAACTTCACGCCTTCGCTCTCCCAGCAGTCTTTTTCCATCGGAACGACGCAGTCGTCCCGCTACGCTCGAACCCGCATCTTCTCCTGTCCGATTCCCCGCGCGGCGGCTACTACAGGGAAAGTGAATCCCCGGCCCGATTCCCAGCTCCTCCTCGACTTCGCCGAGCGTCGCTCCGATGCGGCCTTCGCCGAACTCGTGCGCCGCCACTTGAACCTTGTCCAGGCCGCCGCCCTCCGCATCACCCGCGACCCGGATCTCGCCAAGGACGTCTCCCAAGCGGTCTTCATCGCACTGGCCCACCAAGCCGGAAAACTCGCCGGTCACGCGGTCCTCGCCGGCTGGCTCCACCGCACCACCCGCAACATCGCCGCCCAAGCCATCCGCACCGAAACCCGCCGCCGCGTCCGCGAACAAAAGGCCGCACTCATGCCCGATCCCTCCGATCCGGACCCCGGCTGGCAGTCCATCGCGCCGCAGCTCGATGCAGCCCTCTCCGACCTCGCCATTGCCGACCGCGACGCGATCCTGCTCCGCTATTTCGAAAACCAGTCCGCCCGGGAGATGGCCGACCTCCTCGGCATCGCCCCCGAAGCCGCCCAAAAGCGCGTCACCCGGGCCCTCGAGCGCTTGAAGGAAAAGCTCGCCCGCCGCGGCGTCCCGACCACCTCCGGCAGCCTCGCCGCCGCCATCGCGGCCTATGCGGCGCCTGCCGCGCCGACAGGACTCGCCGCCTTGATCTCCGCGTCAACGCTCGCCGCCGTCCCTGCCGCCACCGCTTCCTTCTCCGGAATCATCGCCATGACCACGCTTCAAAAGTCACTCGCCGTCGCCGCTCTCGCCGGACTCGCGGGGTGGGGAGTTCACGAATGGAACCCACGGAAGACGGGTCCACCCGCGGAGCCTGAATTATCCACGGCACTTGCCTTGCCCGGGAAGTCCCAAGCCCGCGCCGCGGACGATCTTAGTGCCCGATCCACCCGCGATCAAAAGCCCTCACGAAGCCGACTCTTAGAGAGCCTCGAAGAACAGTGGCTTGAGATCGGCGGCAACAACGCCAAGATAAAGAATCAGGATACCTTGGCCGCCGAGACCGTCCGCCTGCTGGGATGCGGCCCCGAGCTCTACCAGCTCGTCCAGATCCTTGAGAAACGCCGGCATTTCTACGGGGCGGCCAAGATCGGCGACGAGCTGTCCCGGCTCTTCCATTCCACCGAAGCCGCCACCGCCCGCCGTATGTTCGCGTCGATCCCGGAAGTCTCGGTCGCAGGGAAGCAGTTCTCCAAGCTCGAAGAGTGGAGCAAGCTGGCCGGCAAGGGCTGCCCCGCGGACGAGATCGATGCGTTCCTTGCCACGTTGAAGAACGAGGGCTGCGCCCTTGAAGCCCGCTTCGGCCGGAACGAAACCCTCATGCGCAGCGACCCGAAGGCCGCGGTCCTCGCCACCCTCCGCGCCTTGGAAACCGGTACTCAATCCAGATCTCGGCCGGAATGCCTGAAGCTCTTGTTCTGGGTGAAGGTGCCGGAAGGCGTCGACTTCGCGAAGCTCGAATCCCTGCTGCCACCGGAGGAGCCCGGCGCGGCCGATCCGGACGATGATCCGTCATCGTTCGCCTTCCATCGCGATCCCATTCAGATCGGGCGGCAGGAACTCTACGGGACCTGGGCCGAGGCCGATCCGCAGGCGGCTTTGAACCACCTGTTAGAAAAATCGAACCTTCCGGACACGGGGGCGCTTCAATCGGTAACAGCGAACTTTGCCGCCTCGAAGCCCGACCTTTGCCTCGCCTGGTTGAAGGAACTCCCGCCGGGTCCGGTCTACGACACCGCGGTAGCGTCCGCCGCCATCTACATTTCGAGAACCCAGCCCGAGGTCGCGAAGGAACTGACCCTCGGCATCACGGACGAAAAGAAGAGGAAAGACGCTCTCGAAGCGCTCGCGGAATCCGAGGAATACCGGTAGCGATGGCGAGACCCGGCAAACGGAGATGACAGCGCTGAAGCTGATGGACCTGGAGGGTGAAAGCGACGGAGGCTGAGGCTTGGGACGGGCCGGCCCGGAGACCGGCGTGCCCGGACCTACCTCGCCGCCACCAGGTCATAGCCGCGCCAGTCGCCGATGGTGACTTCCGCGAATTCGCCGACCGGGATGCTTTCGTCCACATGGACCGAGCCGTCGATCTCGGGCGCGTCCCACTCGGTCCGGCCGACGCCTTGCTCTTCGACGAGCACGCGGACCTTCTTGCCGACCTGCGCCTGGTTGACCTCGGCGGCGATCTTCTGCAACTCGGCCATCGCGCGGCCCCAGCGGCTCTTGCGGGTGGCATGGTGGAGTTGGCCGGTCATCTTGTAGGCCGGCGTGCCCTCCTCCTTCGAGTATTGGAACACCCCGGCCCGCTCGAAGCGGAACTCGCGGATGAACTCCAGCAACTCCTCGAAGTCCTCCTCGGTCTCGCCGGGGAACCCGACGATGAAGGTCGTGCGAATCCCCAGTCCCGGGATCCCGGCGCGCATCCGGCGCAGCAGGTCGCGGATGTAGTCGCCGTTGGTCTTGCGCTTCATCGCCGTCAGCATGCGGTCGGAGATGTGCTGCAGCGGGATGTCGACGTATTTCGCGACCTTGTCGCACTCGGCGATCGTCTGGATCAGTTCGTCCGACCAATGCGCCGGGTGGGTGTAGAGCAGCCGCACCCAGAAGTCGCCCTCGATCTTGTTGATCTCGCGGAGCAGCGTGGAAAGCGATTCACCGCGGGACGAATCGACCGGCGAGTTGGGGTTCGGCCGCTGGCCCTCCCACTTGTCCATGCCGAAGTAGGTGGTGTCCTGCGAGATCAGGTTGATCTCCTTCACGCCGGACTTCACCAGCGCCTCGACCTCGCGGACCACGGAGTCCTGGGTCCGCGAGCGGTGCATCCCGCGGATCTTCGGGATGATGCAGAAGGTGCAAGTGTGGTTGCAGCCCTCGGCGATTTTGACATAGGCGAAATGCTCCGGTGTCAGGCGGAAGCGCGGCGTGGTGTAGTCCGGGACATACTTCGGCTTAAGCGTCACGTAGTCGCGCGGGTCCTCCGTCGCGGAGTTCTCTTCCTTCGGCGCAGGCTTCTTGCCGAGCAGGTTCTCGATGATCGGTGCGACCTTGGTGATCTGGTCGAGCCCGATGAAGGCGTCCACCTCCGGCATGATGCCCGGCAGGTCCTTGGCAAAGCGCTGCGACAGGCAACCGGCGACGATGATCTTCTGCCTCGCCCGGTCGGGATCTTCCGTGCGGGCGTTGACCGCGCCGAAGACGGCGTCGATCGACTCCTGCTTGGCCATGTCGATGAACGAGCAGGTGTTGACGATGATCACGTCGGCCAGTTCGGCCTCCGAGGTGAGCGACATGCCGGCTTCGGCGAGGTGACCCATCATGACTTCGGAGTCGATGAGGTTCTTCGCGCAGCCGAGGGAAATGAGACCGACGGTGGTGGACATGGGAAATGCTGAAATGCTGAAATGCTGAAAACTGAAACGCTGAAAATCTGAGACAGGAAAAGGTGAGGAGCTCTTGCGCTCGGCTATCAACTCTCAACTCTCAACTCTCAACTTTCAACCATCAACTCCCTCAGAACGGAGGCTCCAGGATCAGCTCATCGCCGGCCTGGGGGCGCGCTTCGGGAAAGCTTCCAAGCGGATTGGCGATCGCGCCTTCGATGGTGATCTCGCCGACCCTCAGGCGGCCGAGGATGCCGGTATTGCGGCGGATGCAAAGCACCGTGCCCTGCTGGACGTTGTCCGGCATGATCACGTCGATCGTGGCAAAACCGCCGTACTGCGGGTCCTCCACCCACTCCTGGATCCGGGCGATGACGAGCGAATCGCGGATCATCCGGGCTCGGCGGGCCTCCTGATCGCGGCCTTCGAGCATCTTGCCGCCGACGAAGGCGGCCTCGCGGTCGGCGACCTCGGCATCGCGCAGGGCCTTTTCCTTCTCCTTCTCCAGGGCGGCGATCTGTTCCTTCATCGCGGCGATCTCCGAGGGATCGGCCACCGGGGCCGGAACCGGCGGAGCCTGGGCGGCCGCCTCCTGGATCATCATCCGCTGTTTCTCGATCTGCAGGCGATCCTGCTCCAGCCGAAGCTCCTCGATCTGGCGGAGCAATTCCGCCTGCTCGGTCTTGCCGGCCGGCGGTTTCGGCGGTGCGGTCTGGTTTTTGTACGATACGGCGAGGGCTCCGAGCAGCAACGCCACCGTCGCACCAAGCAGGATCTTGAGCGTGTCCATGGGCGCGGAGGGTGCGCGCGCCAAGGCCGCTTGTCAACGCGGCGCCAAGGGAGCGAACTTCCGGACCTTGATCCGCCGCCACAAGCGCCGGTCGAAGGAATCCGCGAAACAGTCCTCCCAGCGGTCCAGGGACGACCTCGTCAGCGAGTCGCCCCCCACCAGGGTCTCGTTCTGGCTGTCGTGGGTGGTCACGGAGCGGACGGTGGCGAATCCCTCGCGAAACGCCTGCCGCGTCCGGGTCTGGATCGCCCGGTGTCCCTTGCCGTTGACCAGGTTCGCCAGCACCAGCCCGCCCGGCTTGAGCAGCCGCTTGAGCGCGGAAATCTGGCGCGTGTCGGATTTCCCGGGCCGGAAGACGTCGTCGCTGCCGGCCATGTAAACGTCGTCGATCACCACGTCGAAGCGCTCCTTGCACCTCGCGATCCACTGGTAGGCGTCCGCGAAGTGGATCTCGATGCCGAGTTCGTCCAAGCCCATGTTCAGCTCCGCCAGCGCCACGATCTCGCGGTCGATGTCCACCGCCACCAGCCGGCAGTCGGGAAGCAGGTGGCGCAGGATCCGCATCGCGGTGCCGCCGGCCAGCCCCAGCATCAGGATCGACCGCGGCGGTCCCTCCGGTCGCAGCAGGGCGGCCGCGGCGATGTTGTCCCAGGCCAGGCCGGTCAGGTAGCGCTTGGAATGCCACCAGGCGTGGATCGCCCCGGCCACCCGGAACTCGCACTGGTGCTCGTTCTTCCAAATCTGCACCTGCTGATGGGCGGTATCGACAACGGCGTGGCAACGGAGGCGCATGATCGAGCAAGACGCGAAAGCCGTTGCCACGGAAGCGAAAAGGCGGACATGCCGACTGGGCGGTTGACAAAGGCCGCCGCTCCGCCATCCTCCGCCCGCCGCGGGAGACCGCGGCACCTTTCGGGAAGCCCTTCGCAGGGGCAGGAAATCGATGGGGAATCCGGTGTGACTCCGGAGCGGTACCGCCACTGTGACCTTCCGCCTTCAAAACGCGGCAGCAGCCAGATCGCCAGCCTGAAAGCGTCTTCTGAGCGAACCCGCGGATCTCGGGTTCACGGATACCTGAATACATGCAAAAACAACAGAAGGCGGCCGGCTTGCTCCGGTCGCTACGGACGGTCCCGCGCCCCTTGCTGGCGTCGGGAATCACCCTCGCCGCGGCCTTTCCCGCCTCGGCCGAGATCGAAAACGACCTCGACGCCCTGGTCGTCTCCGCCCGCCGCTTGCCGGCCGATGCGGAACAGACGACCTCCGCCGTGACCGTGCTCGACCCCCGCGACCTGTCGGACCGCGGGATCCTCGATCTGAAGACCGCGCTCAATGAAGTGCCCGGCGTGATCGCGACCTCGACCTCCGGCCAGACCGGCGGGATCGGTTCGCTGTTCATCCGCGGGACCACCACCGCCTACTCGCAGGTGGTGGTCGACGGCATGCGCTTGAGCGATACCACCGCGCCGCTGGGAAATTTCCTCGCCGGCGCGCGGGTCGACGACCTGGCCCGGATCGAGGTCCTGCGCGGCCCGCATTCCGCCATCCACGGCGGCGAAGCGGTCGGCGGCGTGCTGTGGCTGGAGACCGCCTACGGCAGCGGCGATCCCTCGTCGCGCCTGAGCGTCGAGGCCGGCTCCTTCGACAGCCTCGCCACCCACGCCTCGACCCAAGGCAGCAGCGGCGCCCTGTCGTGGTTCGCCGGGCTGGGCTATGAAAGCACCGGCAACGACACCGAACTCGAACGCTACGACCAGACCCGCGGCGCCCTGCGCGCCGAGTGGCGGCAAAGCGACACGCTGACCCTCGGCGTGACCTTCCGCGGCACCGACTCGCGCTACGACTACCCGGCCTTCGGGAGCAACGCCGACCACCTCGACGCCGCGCTCGGCACGGTCTATGCCGTCGCGAAGTTCGCCCCCGGCTGGGACGCCCGCTTCACCGCCGGCCACTACCGGGAGAATTACGACAACGAGAACTTCGGCTCCTTTGGTCCCTCGGCCTACGGGACCGACCTCGACCGCAGCAGCGTCGCCACCGACCATTCGATCGCGCTCGGCGACCGCCACACCCTGCTGTGGGGCGCGTTCTTCGAGCACACCGACTTCAAGAACAGCATCGGCACCGACCTCGGGCGCGACCGCTTCGGCGGCTATGCCGGGCTGGAGTGGATGCCGGTCGATTTACTTACGACGAGTGCCGTACTTCGCTGGGAAGATTACGCGGCCTACGGCGACGAACTGACCTGGCGCGCCGCCGCCGCGTGGAAGACCTGCGAAAGCGGCCCGGTCCTGCGCGGCGGGATCGGCCGTGCCTTCCGCACGCCGACCTACCTCGACCTCTTCGGCAGCGCCTTCGGCGCGGGCAATCCGAACCTCGAGGCGGAAAGCAGCCTCGGCTGGGACTTCGGGATCGAACAGGCGATCGGCAAGCACCACGCCGTCTCGCTGACCTGGTTCGAGAACTCGATCGAGGACCGCATCCGTTCCTTCCCCACCCCGCCGGTCAATCTGCCCGGCGAGACCCCGGCCCGGGGCCTCGAAACCGCGGTGTCCGGCTCCTGGTGCGATGGCACATGGCGCTACCGCGTCGCCTGGACATGGCTCGACGAATCGCTGTCCGACCAGCCCGACCACACGGCCACCGCGTCGCTCGACTGGCGGCCGGCCGACAAGTGGCTGCTCGGCATCGGCGCGACCTACGTCGACACCCGCTCCTGGGGCGGCCTGCCACTCGACGACTACCTGCTGGCAAGGCTCCACGCCTCCTACCAAGCGACCGAGCAGGTCCGCCTGCACGCCCGGATCGAGAACCTGTTCGACAGTTCCTACCAGCTCGCCAATTTCGCCGGCTCGCCGCCGGTGGAAGGGGCCGGGTTGGGATTCTTCACCGGCGTGACGCTGGACTTCTGAGAACGGGAACGAACTGCGGTGCATCCAAGGCACGCCCTTCACGGGGCGTGCCTTTTTTATGAAGTCGGTTCATCCACCGCCGCGCCGCCGGGACCCGTCGACGGATTTATTCACAGTTGTTCGCAAGCCGGCATTCACCCTTCTCCCTCGCCAAACCGGCCGACCGGCGGATCGGTTCGCATCCATCCCGCTGGGACGGGGTCGCCGGATGGCCCGGCAGATCGGGCTTCAAGCGCCATGTCCTTAAGTATTGCTGACTTTCGGGCACTGCCATTGGTCGGCACCTGTTGTCTTTCCGGCATGACTGGAAGTCGCCGCATGCTATTTAATAAACTCTTGCTCAATCACTTACAATCATGTCTTTCTAACCGGGTAATGACGTTTGCCCCCCCCCACGTCCCCTTGCTCGCCTCCGTCGAGGCTTTCCGTCCGGTCTTCATGATCGTGATGGGTGCCTTCCTCCTCCTCACCGTCTGGCGGATGACCCGCGGCACCTCCGGCTGGGCCGCCCGCTGCCTGATGGGCGGCGCCCTGCTCCTCGCGCTCGGCTATTCGGTGCTCCTGCCGCTTTACCAGGCGGGAGTCCTCCTTCCGATCTCCCTCGTCGGACGCATCCCCGGCGACCCTTCGGTGGCCCTGGGCTGGCACATCGTCAAGGTGGTCTCGATGAACGGCGGCTGGCTCCTCTTCGGACTCGGCCTCGCCCTCCATGCCGGGATCTTCGAAACCGAGAAGTCACCCGCCCCTGTGGAAGCCCCCAACCCCTCCGTGATCCATGGACCTGTTGCTTGATGTGTTCGTGAAGAATGGCTTCCTGATGGACGCCATCGGAGTGCTCGGTCTCGGCCTTCTGGGCCTTGCCGCCGTCCGTCTTTCCCAGCGCTACCGCTCGTGGGGCGGGTCGCTGCTGGTTTCCGGATCGCTGCTTCTCCTGCTCGGACGCCTGCTGGTGCTGCTGAGCCCCCATTTCGTGACGCCCGAGCTCAAGATGGCCATGGGCGGCACCGTGAGCGAGATCCTGTCGATCGCCCCGATGGCCCTGCTGACCTTCGGCCTTGCCGGAGTGGTCTGGGGACTGTGGGGTCACGAACAGTGGCTGCGTGCTGAGCGCTGACGAATTCCGAAAACGGATTTTCCCCCGGATAGGGCGGCACCGGTCTTCCATGGCAGGTGCCGCCTGTTGTTTTCCCCCTCGCCGGTGCCCGCTCCCGGTGTTAAGTCCGCGCACCGATGTTTGAAGTCCGAGAGAAACCCCAATTGGTCGAGCGCGCGCTGCTGGTGCGCCTGTATTTCGACCCCCGCGAGGAAGACGAGTCCGAAGCCCTTCTCGAGGAACTGGGAGAACTGGTCGCCACCCTCGGGATCGGCGTGGTCGAGAAGGTGCTCGCCCGCAGCCGCGAGATGCACCGGAAGTTCCTCTGCGGCACGGGCAAGGCCGCCGAGATCATCGAACTGGCCAAGGCCCACGAGTGCGACTGCATCGTCATCGACAACGCCCTCGCCCCCTCCCAGCAGCGGGAGTGGGAAAAGGCATCCGGCATCTGCGTGATCGACCGCGAGGAGGTGATCCTCGACATCTTCGCCAAGCGCGCCCAGACCAAGGAGGCCCGGCTTCAGGTCGAACTGGCCCGCATGCAATACGCGCTGCCCCGGATGGCGCGGATGTGGGGTCACCTCGACCGCGAGGGCGGCTCCGGCGGTGGCCAGGGCGGCGGCGCGGCCCGCGGGATGGGTGAAAAGCAGATCGAGGTAGACCGCCGCATGGCCCATGTCCGCATCGACCGCGCCCGCCGCGAACTCGACGAGGTCCGCAAGCAGCGGGCGACCCAGCGCAAGGAACGGGAGAAGATGGAGACGCCCCACGCGGCGATCGTCGGCTACACCAACGCCGGCAAGTCCACCTTGCTCAACATCCTCAGCGGCGCCGGGGTGATGGCAAAGGACATGCTGTTCGCGACGCTCGACACGACCACCCGCAAGATCGAGCTGCCCGACGGACAACCGCTGCTCATCACCGACACCGTCGGCTTTGTCCGCAATCTCCCCCACCGCCTGGTCGAGGCCTTCAAGGCCACGCTGGAAGAAGCCGTGCTCGCCGATTTCCTGATCCACGTGCTGGACGCCACCTCGCCGGAGATCGACCGCTTCCACGAGACCACCCTGAAAGTGCTCGGAGAGCTCGGCGCCGTCGACAAGCCGACGATCACCGTGCTCAACAAGATCGACCGCGTCACCGATCCCGGGCAGCTCGCCGACCTCCGCCACCGCTATCCCGAGGCCTTGAACATTTCCGCGGTGACCGGTCTTGGCATGGACGAACTCCTGCAGCGCTGCTCCGCCGTCATGGCCGACCGCGTCCGCCGCCGCCGTTACCGCATCCCGCAGAGCCGCGCGGACCTCATGGGCATGCTGCATCGCGATGCCAAGGTCCTTTCGACCGACTACGACGAGAACGACATCCTGGTCACCGCGGTGGTCCCCGCCGCCATCGACGGTCGCCTGGAAGCGTTCGTCTGCCGGGCCTAGGGCCTCACGGCTCCGACCAACCTTCGGCTTTCAAAGCCGTGATCTCGAACTGCCGGTATTTCGCACTTTCCTCCACGGCGCGCAGCGAGACGGTCACTTGCAGCGGCGTTCCTTCGATCCTCCCCATTTCAACGGCCGCCTTGCTGTCCCGGTCGACGTAAAAGTCCATCGGCTCCGTGAGATCCGGGCTCCTCGCCTCAAAATGGAGCCAGCGGGCCTCATCCGCGAAGCGGTGCAAGTAAAAGCCGCCGGGATAGAGCAAGACCCGCATCTCGTCGGCGGACGTCACCTCGCCGGAAAGCAGCCTTTCCCACGACTCGGATCCATGGCGGGCGTAAGCCTTGAAATCCACCTTGGCCCCCTGGGGGTCGACCGAAACGCTGATAAGCCGCGGCGGACCGTTCTCGATCACCACGTGATAATTCTCGTGGAGCATCGCGCCGCTGCCTCTGGCCCCGATCGGGACTGTTTCCAGGATCTTCTCCGTTGCCCCCGGGCCTTCCCGGAAAAACCGTTCCATCAAGGGGCCGACCTCCTCCGGATGACGCACCCAGCGGAGCCGCTCGGCGTGGGTGGTGGCCTTGGTGAAATTCTCCACGACCTCCGGCGGCACCGGCCCCTGCCAGACCATCCGCTCCGCGGGGTCCGACTCGGCCTTCCTTTCGCTCGCCGCCTCCGGCTCCTTCTTGCGGTCGCGCCCGGCCATCCACAACCCGCCAACGACCACCACGATCACCCCCAGCACCACCGCCGCGATCCACAGTTCGTGGTGAATCTTGACGATCCTCGCCGGGCGCCGGACGCCGCGGCTCCGGGTCTCGGCCGGTCCTCCGGAACGGCGCACCTGGAATGCCTCGCGCGGTCGCACCGAACCTCCGGGCGAATAGGAACGGACTTCGCGCCGTCGATCGGGAATTCGGGGTGGGAGGTCGTCCGGCGACATTGAAACTCGGGCTTCTTCGCTCCCGGTGATGATGGCCGAGCTGCCGGGGCTGGACAAGAAAGTATTGCAGGGCTCCGGCTTTCCCCGGCAATCCTTCGCGAACCCTGAACTTTTTGCGAGCTTGAGGCGGTTCCCGTCGTAGCAGTCCGGGTCCATGCCGGTTGCCGATCACTCCCGATTCCTCGCCTGCCTCGCGGCCTCGTCCGCCGGCCTGTTCGCCGCGCCGGCGTCGGACCTCGATGCGCGTTGGAAAAGCGAGGTGCTCCCGCTGGTGCAGACCTACTGCCACGATTGCCATGGCGACGGGATGAAGGAAGGCGAGCTTGCGATCGACCGCTTCGACACGATCGCCGAGATGCAGGGAAACCGCGAGGTGTGGAAGCGGATCCGCGACCACATCCGCCATCGCCTAATGCCTCCGCCCGACGAGGACCAGCCGGACGACGCGGAGCGGGCGAAGATCCTCTCCTGGATCGATGCCGCCGTCTTTCCGGTCGATCCCGCGAAGCCCGACCCCGGCCGCGTCACCTTGCGCCGGCTCAACCGCATCGAGTATCAGAACACCCTGCGCGACCTGCTGGGCGTCAAGGTGGAGGTCCTCCACCTCATCCCGCCGGATGATTCCGGCTACGGCTTCGACAACATCGGCGACGTGCTCACGCTGTCGCCGTCCCATCTCGAACGCTACCTCGAGGCCTCCCGCATCGTGCTCGATGAAGCGGTGAAGCCGGGCGAAATGCCCCGCCCGGAGACCACCGTTCCCGGCCGCGACCTGAGGGGCGACGGCCATCGTTCGGAGGAAGGTCATTACCTTTTCACCGGCGGCGTCGCCGAGACGGTGTTCCGCCCGTCCCGGCCCGGGCGATACCGGATCACGGCGACCGCCTGCGGCACCATGGGAGCCGACACCGCTCCCCTGATGGAGCTGCACGTCGAAGGCGGGAAGCGCCACGAGTGGTCCGTCGCCGCGCCGATGGACCGGCCGCAGGAGTATTCCCACGAGCTGGAGTTCACGGGGAAGGAACCGCTTCGCATCGGCCTCGCCTTCACCAACGACTTCTGGGACGAGAACTTCCCGGACGCCTCCCGCCGCGACCGCAACCTGATGGTCAACTCGGTCACGATCACCGGGCCGCTCGACGGCCCGCCTCCCCCCAAGCCCGAAAGCCACCGCCGCATCCTCGTCGACCGGCAGGCCGGCGAGAGCGATCGCGACTACGCCCTGCGCGTCCTCCAGGGCTTCGCCCGCAAGGCCTTCCGCCGCCCGGTCCGACCGGGAGAAGTGGAGCGCTACCTCGAATTCGTGGATCTCGCGAAAAGCGAAGGCCACGAGCACGGCATCCGGCTCGCGCTCGAAGCGATGCTGGTCTCCCCCTCGTTCCTCTACCGCGAGGAACCGCAGGACCGCCCGGGCAAGGCGGAGGAAATCGAGCGCATCGACGAGCACTCCCTGGCCAACCGCCTTTCCTACTTCCTCTGGAGCACCATGCCGGACTCCCGCCTGATGGACCTTGCCGACCGCGGCGAGCTCCGGCGGAGCCTGCACGGGGAGATCGACCGCATGCTCGCCGACCCTCGCTCCGGCGAGTTCGTTTCCAATTTCACCGGCCAATGGCTGCGGCTGCGCGACGTGGCCTCCTCGACCCCCGCGCGGCGCGAGTTCCCGCGCTTCGACCCGCGGCTCCGCGAGGCGATGCGGCAGGAGACGGAAATGCTCTTCTCTCACATCGTGGAGCAGGATCTCCCGATGTCGACGCTGCTGGACGCCGGCTTCACTTTCCTCAACGAGAGGCTCGCACGACACTATGGCATCCCGGGCGTGGACGGCCGGGAGTTCCGCAAGGTGGAGGTCGCCGACAGCCGACGCCACGGCATCCTCGGTCACGGCTCGTTCCATCTCCTGACCTCCTACCCCGTCCGCACTTCGCCCGTCCTCCGCGGGAAATACGTGCTGGAGAACCTCCTCGACACCGAGCCGCCGCCGCCGCCGCCCAACGTGCCGCAGCTCGAACCACCGTCGCGCCACGGCGACCAGCTCAGCCTCCGCGAGCAAATGGAGAAGCACCGCGAGAACCCCGACTGCTCCTCCTGCCACGCGCTCATGGACCCCATCGGCTTCGGGCTCGAGAACTTCGACGCCTCCGGTGCGTGGCGCGACCACGAGAACGGCAAGCCGATCAACGCCGCCGGCGAACTGGCCGACGGACGCAAGTTCCAGGGCGTCGAGGAGCTCCGCAAGGTGCTGGTGAACGACCACCGCTCCGACTTCCACCGCTCCGTCGCATCAAAGCTCCTGACCTACGCCCTCGGCCGCGGCCTGGACTGGTACGACAAGCCCGCCATCGACCGCATCGTCGCCGAGACCGAGGCCGCCAAGGGCAGCTCCCGCGCCCTGATCCGCGCCGTGATCGATTCCGTGCCCTTCCAGTTCCGCCGCGGCGACTCCTGACTCTTTCAATCAACAATCGTCAATCGACCATCCATGACCCCGCGCCGCACCTTCCTCAAAAGCGTCGCCGCCACCCTGGCGCTTCCTTCCCTTCCCTCCCTTCGCGCCGCGACCGTTGCGAAGACCGCCGCCGCCGTGCCCACGCGCATGGCTTTCATCTACATCCCGAACGGCGTGAACCTCGACCTATGGCGACCCGCCGGCAGCGGCAAGGATTACGCCATGTCCAAGACCCTCGAGCCCCTGGCCGGCCTGCGCGACCACTTTTCGGTGCTGCGCGGTCTCGACCACGAGAAGGCCGAGGCCAACGGCGACGGGGCCGGCGACCACGCCCGCGCCAATGCCAGCTTCCTCACCGGTTGCCAGGCCCGCAAGACCGCCGGGGCCGACATCGCGATCGGCGAGTCGGTCGACCAGATCGCCGCCCGCCACGTCGGTCACCTCACCCGCCTGCCTTCGCTCGAGCTCTCCACCGACCCGCCCCGCAGCTCCGGCAACTGCGACTCCGGCTACTCCTGCGCCTACCAGTTCAATCTTTCGTGGATCAACGAAACCACCCCCGCCCCGGCGGAACGCGATCCCCGGCTGGTCTTCGAGAAACTCTTCGGCTCCGGCAACGAGAAGGAAGACTCCCGGCGTCGGCTCTACCGCAAGAGCATCCTCGATTTCGTGATGGACGATGCCCGCAGGCTCCAGTCGCGGCTCGGCAGTTCGGACCGGGGCAAGGTGGATGAATACCTGACCGCCGTGCGCGACGTCGAAAAGCGGATCGAGAACGCCGAGAAATTCCGCGTCGAGATCCCCGAGGACAAGCGCCCGAACGGCGTGCCCGAAGGCTACGGCGAACACATCCGCATGATGTTCGACCTCATGCACCTGGCCTTCCAGACCGACAGCACCCGGGTTTCCTCGTTCCTGCTCGCCCACGACGGCTCGAACCGCACCTTCCCCGAGATCGACGTCCACTCCGCCCACCACCAGCTCTCCCATCACCGCAGCGATCCGGGCATCCTCGAATCGATCGGCAAGATTGACCGCTTCTACGTGGAGCAGCTCGCCTACTTCCTGAAGAAGATGCACGAGACCCGCGAAGGCGAGGGCACGCTGCTGGACCACTCGATGATCGTTTACGGCGGCGGCATCGCCGACGGCAACCTCCACAACCACGACGACCTGCCCGTCCTCCTCGCGGGTCACGGCGGCGGCACGCTCAAGCCCGGCCGCGTGATCGAAGCGCCGCAGGGCACGCCGATGACCAACCTTTATCTCTCGCTGCTCGACCGCATGGGCGTGAAAGCCCGCCGCGTCGGCGACTCGACCGGCACCTTCGAGAAGGTCTGACCGGCCGCTCCCCGGCTCCGCAGCCCCCTTCATCCCGCGGCCTTGAGCCTGCGGGCCGACAAGGTCTTTTGCCCCCCGCGATCGCGTGACGCGGGTCCGTTGACCCTTCCGGTCGATCCGTTAGAATCGGCGCGCCCACTGCTGTCCTCCCACTGCTCCCCCATGAGAATCCTTGTCCACGACTACGCCGGCCATGCCTTCCCGACGTCCCTGAGCCGGGAACTCGCCGCCCGCGGCCATGAGGTCGTCCATGCTTTCGCCAGTTCCCTGCAAACGCCGCGCGGAGACCTCCAGCGCGGTCCCGGCGATCCCGCCACGCTGGAGTTCCGGGAAATCCCGATGGATCCCGAATACCCGCGCTACAAGTATTCCTTCCGCCGCCGCCGGAGCATGGAGATCCGCTACGGTCACGCCGCGGCGGATTTCGTCCGCGAATGGAAGCCCGAGGCCGTGCTTTCGGGCAACACGCCGACCGAAACCCAGGAACCGATCACCCGCGCCACCGTCGAATCGGGCGGCCGCTTCTACTACTGGGTCCAGGATTTCTACAGCCTCGCCGTCGACAAGCTCCTGCGGAAGAAGATCCCGATCGCCGGCGGCTTCATCGGGGCCTGGTATCGTCTGTTAGACTCGCGCCAGTTCAAGCGCAGCAGCGGCATCGTCACCATCACCTCCGACTTCACGCCGATCCTTGCCGACGAGTTCGGCATCGCCCCGGACCGCATCTCGGTAGTCCCGAACTGGGCCGTCATCGAGGAGATCCCCGCCTTGCCGAAGGACAACGAATGGTCGCGCCGCAACGGGCTGCACGACAAGTTCGTCTACCTCTACTCCGGCACCATCGGCATGAAGCACAATCCCGCAATGCTGCTGGAGCTTGCCAAGCGCTTCCGCGAGGACCCGGCGGTCGAGGTGGTGATCGTTTCCGAAGGCATTGGCGCCGAGTGGCTGCGCCGCGAATCGGCCGCCGCCGGCCTGACGAACCTGCGGATCCTCCCCTACCAGCCCTTCGCCGACTTGCCGTCGGTGCTCGCCTCGGGCGACGTGCTGGTCGGCATCCTCGAGGAAGAAGCCGGCGTCTTCTCGGTGCCGTCCAAGACGCTCAGCTACCTCTGCGCCGCCCGCCCGCTGCTGCTCGCCGTGCCGCAGGAAAACCTGGCCGCAAGGATCACCCGCGACCACGGGGCCGGGCTCACGGTCCCCCCGCGCGACATGGAGGGCTTCCTCGCGGCCGCCCGCTTCCTTCGCGACTCGCCGGACCAGTGCGAGGAGTTCGGCAGGAAAGCCCGCGCCTACGCCGAAGCGACCTTCCCGATCGAAAAGACCGCCAGCACTTTCGAGAAGATTCTCGCCGCCAAGGCCTGAGCCTTGCGCTAGAAGCACCCCGTCGCCATGCGTTGCCTCTGGATCACCCGGCAAGACCCGCGCCCCGCGGACAGCGGCGAGTTGATCTACACCCTGGGCTTGCTGGAGTCCCTCGCGGCGCAGCCCGGCATCGAGATCACCGTGCTGGCCCACGAAGCCGCACGACCCGGCGACGGCGGACCTCCGCTCGTCTGGCAACTGCACGGCAGCATCCCGTCCGGCCGCCTGAAAAGCCTCGCCTCCACCCTTCCCGCCGATGCCTTCCGCCTCGGCAACCCGATCCAGCGCGCCGCGCTCCGGCGTTTGTTAGAAAAGGACTGGGACTGGATCGTCATCGACCAGGCCGCCTGTGCCTGGGCACTGCCGATGATCCCGCAAGGCGCCCAACTCGCCTACATCGCCCACAACCACGAAAGCGAGGTCCGCCGGCAGGTCGCGGCCGACGGGACGGGCTCGCTGCCGATGCGGCTGGTCCTGAAATGGGACGCGCGGAAGTACGGCCGCATGGAGTCCGCGCTCTGCCGCCGGGCGAGCCTGATCACCGCCATCACGCCGCGCGATGCCGCCGCGTTCCGCCTTGAAGCCCCCGGCACGCCGGTGCTGGTCCTGCCGCCCGGCTACGGCGGCGCGATCCCACCGGGACCGCCGCGCGGGATCACCGCGGAAACCCCGCGCCAGGTCGTGCTGGCCGGAGCCTTCGAATGGCTGGCGAAGCGGAGGAACCTCGAAGCTTTCCTCAAGGCCGCAGACGCGCCCTTCCAGGCCGCGAAGATCGGCTTCCAGATCGTGGGCAAGGCGGATCCCGCCTGGTTCGAGGCGCTCGCCCGGCAATACCCATGGGCCAGCTTCACGGCCAACGTCCCCTCCGTCGCTCCCTACCTCGACCGCGCGCGCATCGGCCTCATCCCCGAAGCCCTCGGCGGCGGCTTCAAGCTCAAGGCGCTCGACTACATCTTCCGCGGTCTCCCGCTCGCCTCGGTCGAGGCCGCTCTCAGCGGCGTGCCGGTGGACCCCGCCACCGAAGCCATCGCCGCTGACGATCCGGAATCCCTCGCGCGCAAGGTCGCGGAAAGGATCGACGACCTCGCCTTCCTCAATCACGCCGCCAGCCGCGCGCTGGAGGCATGCCGCGACGCCTTCCACTGGAAAGACCGCGGGGCCGCGCTCGCGGCCGCCCTGAAGGATCCCTCCGCAGCCGCACCATGAACGAGACCCGCGATACCATCGGGATCCCGTCCACCGCCGCCGCGCCGTGGATCGAGAAGCTCCTGTGGGTCTTCATGCTCTCCTTCGCCTTCGACTACCGCGCCGACCAGGCCCGGGAAGCGGGCGGCGGCGCGGGGATCGACCAACTCGTCTTCCTGCTGCTCGCGGTCTCTTCCACCGCCGGCATCTTCTTCCTCGGCTGGCGTCACCTGCTGGTCCGGCCCGGTGCCTGGCTGATCCTCGGCTGGGGCGGATTCCTCGCCTTCATGCTGGCCAACGCGCTGGCGCAGGGCGTCGCCCCGGGCCGGTCCCTCCGCATCATCCTGCCGCTCGTCCTCTGCCTCGCCGGGATGATGAACGCCCACATCGCCGGCTGCGCGGGAGTCCGCCCGTCCAGGATCGTCGCCCCCATCCTCGCCGCCGCTTGCATCAACGTGCTGTGGCGCATCTTCCACGGCTTCGTCTTTAAGGGCGTGACCATGGAGACGGCGCGGGTCGAGGTGCAAAGTTCCGCCAACAACTGGCTCGCCGCCTGGATCGGCTGCGCGCTGCTCCTCCGCTCCCGCTTCCACTGGCTGCTCCCGGTCGCCGTGGGCGTCCTGTTCTTCGGGATCTTCATCACGGTCACCCGCTCGCTGCTCTTCCCGGTGATGGCCTCGGCCTGTGCCAGCTCGCTGTGCTTCATCCTCGGCACCCGCTGGGGCATCTACCGGCCCTTCGATGCAGTGAAGCGGCTCTGGCCCGGCTTCGCCATCGGCCTGCTCGCCGTGGTCGCCATCGTCATCGCCGCGGTGGTGCAGCCGCACCAGATCGAACGCTGGAACGAGCGGCTCTTCCACCACGCCGCCGACCGCAACACCCGGCACGACATTTCCTTCCTGACCCGCGTGGCCGAGGCCGATGCCATCTTCGAGATCCTCAACCGCGACCCCGTCCACTACCTCCACGGCAAGGGCATCGGCGCCTCCTACTACTGGCACCCTTCCTACATGCCGGAAATCCGCCTCGTCTTTCCGCCCGACGAGGAGATCGGCGACGATGTCTGGTTCGCCGGCCACTCGACCTGGACCTACTCGCTCTTTTCCGGCGGGGCGATCGGGCTTCTGGCCCACATCGCGCTTCTGGTCGGCACCATGACCGCCTCGCTGCTGGCCGCCCGCGCCAATGCCTCCGATCCCGGGCCGGACCAGTGGCTGGCCTTCCTGCCCTTCATCGCCGCCTGCTGCCTGCTCAGCGAGACCCTGACCTCCAATCCCTTCGACGAAAGGCTGGCCGCCATGATTTTCGGCGTGATGGCCGGGCTGCCTCAGGCTTTCCTCGTCCGCGCCTCCTGGATCCACGCCCGGCTGCGCCCTTCCCAGGAATGAGCACCTTCCCGCCTGCCAAGACCGTCGCGCTGGTCGATCCCCTCTGGATCGGCCACCACCCGATGTATTTCTCCCAATTCACCGCCGCCTTCCTGCGGCTGGGCGCCTTCGTCATCGGCCTTTGCCCCGATCCCGCGGATGCCCTGCAGGCGGCACGCACCGCGGCGCAGGACACCATCGCCGACTTCGACCGTCGCGTCTCCATGCACCACCTGCCCGGTGGCAAGCGCAGCTGGTTCCGCGGCCGCTTCGAGGGCGATCCGCTCCGCACCTTCCAGCGTTGGAGGCGCGCGGCCGACACGCTCTTCGAGGCCGAGCAGGCCACCGGCCGCAAGGTGGACCTCGTCTTCTTCCCCTACCTCGACAGCTACCTGCGCTTCCTCCCCTTTCCCGCCGTCCCGCGCATGACCCTCAACCGCCCGTGGAGCGGCCTCTACCTGCGCAACCACCACCACGGCGAAAAGCCCTCGCTCAAGGCGTCCCTCCGACTGCTGGCCAAGGGCGACGACCTGATCCGCTGCCCGCTTTCGCGCGGCATCGGCGTGCTCGACGAACGCTTCATCGCGCCGATGCAGCGCCTCACCGGCAAGTCCGTGCATGCCTTTCCCGATGTCACCGACTCCAGCCTCCCGGCGAAACCCTACACCCTCGCCGAGGAGATCCGCCGCAAGGCCGCGGGCCGCAAGGTCATCGGCCTGATCGGGCTCGAGCGGCGCAAGGGCATGCTCAACCTGCTGCGCGTCGCCGACCGGGCCCGCGAACTACGGCTTCCGTGGTACTTCGCCTGCGCCGGACGCTTCGAGCGCGGGGAATACAGCGCCGAAGAGCAGGCGCTGCTCGATGCGGTCGCGCGCCGCGCGGCATCGGGGGAGATCGACAACCTCCACTTCGACCCCTCCGCCGGCCGCATTCCCGAGGAGGCCGACTTCAATTCGATCTTCACCACCTTCGACGTCGCCTGGGCCGCCTACGAAGGCTTCGAAGGCAGCAGCGGCACGCTCGGCAAGGCGGCAGCCTTCGACATCCCCTGCATCGCAACCGCCGGCGAATGCATCGGCCACCGCGTGGAGGGCTACCGCACCGGCCTCACCATCCCCGAAGGCGACAGCGACCGCGCCTTTGAAGCCATCCGCCGTGTCCTCGACGGCCGTGACTGGCAGGACCGCCCGCTCGAGAGCGACTTCGCCCGCTTCCGCGACGACCACGGGACCGCACGGCTTGAGAGGCTGTTAGACAGCCTGCTCCGCGGCGCTTAGCCCCTTCGGGCTGCCTGGCTGCTGAGTCTCGCCAGATGCTCCGCAGGCGAAGCGGCATCCGCGTGATTCGGGATCACGCCTTCAAGGTCCAGCGAGAGAGCCCGCGAAACGCTAAGGGACACCAGTTCCCGGTCCATGTTCAGCACCGTCGGCGGCAGATGGCTGAAAGCCCTGTAGCTTGCAAAGAGATCCCCGCAGAAGAGCAGCTTCCGGCGCTGGCAGAGGAATCCGGAATGCCCCGCCGTGTGCCCGGGCAAATGAACCACCCTGAGACCCTGCCAAACTTCGATCAGGTCGCCGTCGTCGAGCCACCGGTCCGGCGTAAACGATTTGAATCCCAGCAAGGGCCTGCCGATCGACTCGAGGATTCCGACCACGCGGGACGGACCCCGGTACACAGGCCGTCCCGCGTAGTGATCCGCATCGAGGCGCGGCGCGGCGATCCACGCCCCGGTCTCGCGGGCGATCGATGCGACGTTCAGGATGTGATCGAGATGCCCGTGGGTCAGGATGATCCCGCGGAGCGGCCGGTCACTCCACCCCCGGCGTTCGAGCGCCCGCGCCAGTAACCTTGCTCCGCCGATGAATCCCGCATCCAGCAGATGCAGCCCGGACTCATCCGCCAGGACGTGGAAATTCACGAAGGGCGAGCGGACGGTCAGGAGATCGGGATCCATTTCGTGGGATGCCAGCCAGCCTTCATTCCACCTTCAGCCGCAGGAAGACCTTCGCGGCGGAGGGTGCCACGGTCAAGGTGGCCCGGACCTGTTCGCGGGTGGCCGTTTCGCCGATGACCGCGGTAACGATCCCGCCGTCCGACCACGAGCCAAGCGTGCTCGACCACTCCGCGACCCCGGTGGTGTCGCTGGCGGACTTCTGCCGCCACCAGGTCAGGGTGAGGGTCGTCCCGTTCTTGGCGAGGACCGGCAGGAAGGCCGCGGCATCCGGCGTTCCGGGCAAGGCGCCGAGGTGATACTCGACCACGTTCTCCATCCCGTCCCCGTCGGGATCATCGTCCCTGCCGGTCAGCGGAAGCCCGACGAATCCGGCGATCCAGCCGTCATAGCCGGCGCTGCCGCTAACAGCCAGGTTGAAGGACTGGGAGACCGTCTCGCCGAGCGTGTTGTAGCGCTCGATGACGATGAGGTAACTCCCTGCCGCGGTGTTCGGCGTGCCGCTGATAAGACCCGTGCCCGGATCGATCGACAGGCCGGCCGGGGTCTGCGATGTCGCGCCGAAGCGGAACAAGGCCGGCGCGTTCAAGGCACCGGAACGCAAGTCGGCGACGAAGGCGGCATTGCCCACGGTGTTGCCCGCGCCGGGTGTGACGCCGTCGAGCGAGGGTTCGTTGTCGGTCACGGTGACGACGAAGTTGGCCGCAGTGAAGCCGGCGGCGCTTGCGGAGACCACCGTGGTTTGCGGGCCGTCGGAGTCCGCATCGTCGACCGCGGCGACCGCGAAGGTGGCGCTGGTCTGGCCGCTCGGCACGATGACGGTGGCCGGCACGGTGGCGGCGGAGGGATCGGAGGAAAGCAGGCTCACCGTGACATCCCCGGCCGCGGCGGAGGACAGCGTGACGGTCCCGGTGGCGGCAGCGGCGCCCGCGTTCTCGGCGAACGACGCAGGAGCCACGGCGACCGCAAGAGATGCCCCGCCGCCGGCAGTCGTGTGCGACCCGAGACCGCTGAAGTCGTCCAGGTTGAACTGCTCCCATTCCACGGAAGGATCGAAGAGGTTGTTGGCGATCATGTCGCCGGTGGTCACCGCGGGCTTCCGGCGCAGCGTTTTATCGACCGTGCTGACGCCGCCCGAAGTCCATGCCGTGCCCGGATCGAAACCGGTCTGACCGATGGCATCCACCACGGCCGTGCCCTTCCGCAGGACGACGGCATCGTCGCCGTTGAAGGTCAGCGAACCGCTCGACTGCTGCGCGACGATGGCGGCGGATGCCGAGGCATTCCTGAGCACGAAGGTGCCGCCCGCGGGAACCGTTCCGACCAGCGCGATCGGAGTAGCCGGCGAACTACTACCGTTGGCGTAGATCTCGACGGTGTAGCCCGCGGCGGCGAGGTCGACCGCGGATGCGGACGGATTGTAGATCTCGAGCGCCTTGTTGTTGGAGGAGCCCTCCACGTATTCGGAGAAGAGGAGGTCCCCGGCGGCACGCGGCCCGACCCGGCGCGCGACGGTGGAGGTGGTCACACTCCACTCCGACACGTTCGCGGCGCCGGCGTCGCTACTCCCTTCATAGTAGGCGGCGGATCCGGATCCGACGGCGGAAAGGTGAGGCGACACGGTATTCGTGGAGCCGTAGGAAACCCCGGCGATCTGCGTCCCGGAGGGATTCCGGAGGATCACCGCGTCGCCGCCGTTCCCCAGCGCGGGCCATGAGCCGCTGAACCACGAGGGATTGCCGCTGGAGAGGACCAGCCTGCCGTCCGCGGCATCGCTATCGTCGGCGGGAAGCAGGCTGTCCTTCGAAGCGCCGTTGTAGATCACCACCAGCGTGCCCGCCGGGATGGCATCCCACACCGCGGAGTCGGCGAAGGTGAGCCGCGTGCCGGAGGAGTCCTCCAGCCGCCAGCCGCGGAACGATGCCGTGCGGAGGGTCAGGATCTCCACCCACTCGGAACTGCCGCTGGCGCCCTGGCTGAACTCGTTGACCAGCGCGTCGCGGGACACCGGGGAATCCGTGCCGCGCAGCACAAGGCCGCTGTCGTAGGAGAAGGCGGACCCGTTCGCGACGCCCGACGGGGGACGCAGCAGACCGTTGACCGCCGCCGTGGTGAAGACAGCGCTGGTGTTGGTGCCGTCGCTGGCGGTGACCCGGCAGCGCCAGAGGAAGCCGGCGTTCGCGGGAACCGGTGGCAGGCTCGCGGTGGCGATCCCGGCCGCGGTCCAGGTCACGGCGTCGGACGATTTCTCCCAGGCATAGGCATAGGCGAGGCTCTGGTTCTCCGGATCGCTGGCGACAATGCCAACGACCGCCACGGCTTCGTCGGCGAAGGCCTGCCCGGCCGGCGTGAGGGCCGCCGCCGTGATCACGGGAGCCTGGTCGACCACCGAGAACGCGACCGCCGACGAGGTGGAAGACACCCCTTGCGCGTCGGTCGCCACGGCGGTCAGGCTGTGGTTGCCGGTGGCGGGGCTGAAGGAGAACACGAAGGGCGCGGCGCTGTCGGTGGCGACGGGAGAACCGTTGTCGAAGAGTTGCACCGTGGCGACCGATCCGGGCGAACCGTCGGCGTTCAGATCGCTGGCGGAGACGGTCACCTCGACGGTCGTGCCCGGGCTGAAAACAGAATTGGAGGCGGGCGATGCGATCGCCACCACCGGTCCCGGATTGATCGGGGCGGAAGCCGTGCCGTGCAAGGTCACGGTGGCGGCCACCAGGGTTCCGGTCGTTCCGGCGTCGCGGTCGGCGACCTTGACGGTCCAGGTGCCCGCCGAGTTCTCGCCCCAGTGGCGGACACTTGAAAAGGTCCAGGCGGAGTAGTTGTTGCCGGCGTCATTGTGGCGCTCCGCAAGCCGGCTCACCATCCCGGACGGCGAGGTGAGGATCACTTCCAGATCGCCGCGGTAGCCGTGGTTGGCGGTCAGGGTGACGGTGGCGTGTTCGACGCGGAGATTGCTCCCGGTGAAGGCGAAGCTGCGGGTCACGCCGGTGGCGTTGTTGTCGGGGATCGAAAGGTTAAGGTTGGCCTGCTCCAGCGACTGCGAGGTGGCGGCGGGAAGGTTTGTCCAGGTCGCGGCGAAATCGACCGCCGCGGTCGCATCGATCAGGCCCGCGCCGAACTTGTGGTTGAAGTGGAAGCCGGCCGCATTGTCGGACCAGTCCGCGTCGGCGGGGCTGATCTTGTAGGCGCTGCGGATCAGGATCTCCTTCACGTCGCGCCAGCCGAGGCCGGGATTCCGCTCCAGCATCAGGGCCACCACGCCGGCCGCGGTGGGCGTGGCGGAGGAAGTGCCGCCGAAGTCGTCGGTGTAATCGCCGCCAGATGCCGAGACCGCGGTGTTGTAGCCGTCGGTGCCGCTGCGGTCGGTCGTGGTGATCCCGAGCAAATCGCCGGAAGAAGGGGCCGCGACGACGAGGTTCGCGCCCGGCTCGCTGTACCAGGATTGACCGCCCTGGCTGTCGGTGGCCGCGATCGCGAGGGTGTGGATGTTGTTCGCGTAGCCGTCGTAGTTCGAGTTGTCGAGCACGTCGCCCCCGTTGCCGCCGGCCCAGACGATGATGCTGCCGAGCCCGCCGCGGCCGGTGGTGACGGCGCTGGCCAGAGCGGCCCGGGTCAGGCTTCCGGGGGCCTCCAGCGTGGCGCCGTCGTCGACCGGGCCCCAGCTGTTGGACTTGATCTGGATGAGCTGGGGCAGATAGGCCATCGCTTCCGCCTCCGTGGTGTCGCTGCTGGCGCCCGCGATCAGACGCATGCCGACCAGCGTCGCCTCGGGAGCGGTGCCGCTGACACCCGTGCCGTTGTTCCCACGGGCTGCGGCATTGCCGGCACAGGCGGTCCCGTGGTGGTCGCCGTTGTCGGGATCCGGGACCGTCTGCGGAGCCGGGTTCGGGTCGTTGTCGTTGCCGTTCCAATCCTTGTCGTTGGCGGTGTCGACGTTGGGAGCGAGATCGGGATGCGCGGTCTGGAGGCCGTCATCGACCACCCCGATCCGGACTCCGGTGCCGCGGACGCCGCCGCTGGCACCGTAGCGCCAGGCATTCTCGATGTTCACGTGGGTGCGGTCGGCGGACCCGTTCTTCAGGTGCCACTGGTTGGGGACCAGCGGGTCGTTCGGCATCGCCTTCAGCGCCTGCTGGCTGGCGAGCTGGATGTCGGCCGAAACGATGCCGGGCTGGCGGCGCAAGGGCTCGAGCGCGGCCATTGCCGCGAAGGGATCGCCCGCGGAGACGATGGCAAAGCCGGGCGCGTAGTCGGGCCGTGATTTCACGACCAGGCCCTGCGGCAGCGCGGGGACGGCGTCCGGGGACGGCAGCTCCACGGTGATGTCGCGCGTGATGATCCGCCGGTAGGGCAAGGTGTGCGGCTTGCCCGGCTCGTAGCAGACGGGCAGCACCTCGCCCTGCGATGAAAACGCGCGGAGCCGGTCCCGCAGAGTTTCAAGGGTCGCCGGAGGATCGATCCGCAGGGTCCGGTCCTTGCCATCCGCGCCGCGCAGCACGGCTTCATCCAGCGCGATCCCGAAAGTGCGCTTCATCCCGCGGTCTTCCGTGACCAGGGTGGCTTCCACCGGGGGCAGTGCCACCGGCAAACCGGCGGCGGGCTCGGCCGGCGGCGCTTCCGGAGCGGGACCGGACGTTGGCGGGATCCGCATCACCCGCCCCGGCTCCACCCGGGGCGCCCTTGTCAGCAGGAACAGCGCGGCCAGCGCGATCAGGACAAGCGGGACGACAACGGTGAATCGGCGGAACCTCATGGAATCTCGGCGTGGGGTAACGAAGGACGAAGCTGCCACAGCGGATGTCGGCGGCGACGCTCGCGTTTAGCAGTCGTCGAGCCAAGCGGGAAAGGCCCGCTCGGTGTCCAAGCCGTCACCGGGCGACGCTCAGGCCCCGCGCGACCATCCGCGGCAGGACGATGCCGGTGATCGCGAGGATGGCCGTGCCCATGGCCGCCAGCATCGGGCCGATGCCTCCCCAGTGGAGCGCCGCGACGGCGACCGCCGCCACCACCGCCGACTCCGCGAACTGGATCCGCGCCAGCTTGCCGACCTGGCCGGTGCCGAACATCATCGCGTGGTTCAGGTGCCGCCAGACATGGGCGACGAAGTAGAGCCCGTAGCACGCGAACATCGTCCTCGGGATATCGGCGAACTCTTTCCCCAACCACACGGAAAAGACCCAGGGCCCGAGCAGCACCAGCCCGCCGAAGGCACAAAGCGCGAACGCCGTGCCGAAGAGATAGAGCTTCTTGGCAGCCTTCCTCGCCCAATCAAGGTCACCCCGGGCCAGCGCTTCAGCAACCGCCGGCCAGGTCGGAGTGCTCAGCATCATCACGATGCCGAGCTGCAGGACGGTGATCGAAATGAACACCTGATAGAGCGCGGTGGCCGCCGGACCCTCGCGGTGCCCGACGAGGATCCCGCAGAGATTGAACTCCACCACGCCGGTGACCAGCGTGCAGGCGGAAAAGGCGAGCCCGTCGGTCAGTAGGTGGCGGGCGATGGAAGGCTGGAAGCGGCTCCATGCCGGGCGCACTTCTGGATGGGCGCGCCACAACGAAACGGTGTTGCAGACCTTGGCCACGACCAGCGACCCATAGACCGCGAGCACCAGATACCAGACATGCGGCACGAAGGTGATCCCCACGCCGACGGCCACCGCGGCGATCACGTTACCGAGCGCGCCCCAGGTGTTGTTCGCGGAAGCTTCCAGCAAACCCTCCCGCATGCGATCGGTGAGATTCAGCACGAAGAGCAGGACAAGCAGCCCGAGGCCGGTCCACAGCGCAGGACGGAGGACATCGAGCTTGTCGGCATACCCCTCGCCGAAAAGCCTGGTCAGCGGGGTGGCCATCAGCACCCCGGAGAGGACCACGCCGATCAGCGTGGCCATTCCTGCGACAAGCACGAAGGCGCTGGAAGTCAGGGCGCCCACCCTTCCTTCGTCGTTCTTCGCTTTCGCGGAAGAAAGCCCGTGGGCCAGCGCCGGCCCGATGCCGATCTCGAGCATGATCACGATGGAAAGCGTGATCCCCACCGTGGCATAGACCCCGAAGTCCTCGCGACCCAGCACCCGCATCGCCACCGGGATGGCGAGCAACTGGAACAGCAGGGTGCCGGCCTTGGAGAGGAAGGACGTCACCACCGCCAGCCGGATCGAGCGATCTCGGCGGGCGGAGTGGGCGTCGGCGGCGGCTTCGGGCATGGAGGTCGCACCGGTCATAGCCGCCGCGGGGAAAAGGCCAATCCTAACAAGCGCCTTTCCGGTTGATGAAGGTCATCACCATGATCTGGAGATCGAGGAAGAAGTTCCAGTTCTCGATGTAGTCGAGGTCGAACTTCACGCGCTCCCGCAGGCAGGTGTCGCCGCGCAGGCCGTTGACCTGGGCCCAGCCGGTGACGCCCGGCTTGATGTTGTGGCGGACGTTGTAGTGGGGGATCTCCTCCTTGAAGCCCTCGATCAGCTCGGGGCGCTCCGGACGCGGGCCGACGAGGCTCATCTCGCCGCGCAGCACGTTGAGGAACTGCGGCAGCTCGTCGATGTTCCATTCGCGCATGAAGGTGCCCACCTTGAGGCGGCGCGGGTCGTCCTTGACAGTCCAGCCGGGAGTTCCCGCGGCTTCCGCATCCAGGCGCATCGAGCGGATCTTGTAGATGTCGAAGGGCCGGCCGTTCAGGCCGATGCGGCGCTGCTTGTAGAAGACCGGGCCGCGCGACTCCAGCCAGACCATCGCGCAGAAGACCGCGATCGCCGGGGCGAACAGGATCAAGCCGACCAGGGCGCCGACGATGTCGATGGCGCGCTTCAAGGCGTTGTTGAAGGCGTGGTGGAGCGGCAGCTTGCCGATGCCGAGCACGGGCATGCCGTGGAAGTTCTCGAGCTGAAGGCCGGAAACCAGGATCTGGAAGCAGCTCGGGACGAGCTTGAAGTCGACGAACTCCTTGCCGCAGGTCTCCGCGAGCATGAGCATCTGGTGGCGGTCCATGCAGCCGTCGACGGCCATGATCAGGTCGGCACCGGAATTCCGCACGATCTCGCGCAGGGAATCGTAGCTCCCGAGCACCGGGACGTTGGAGGGAGTTTCGGCATCGAGCTTTCCGCCCGGCGGCAGGATCACGCCGTGGACGCTGATCTGCTGGGCGCGCCCTTCGCTGAAGCGCTCGATCGCACGGCCGCACTCCTCGTTCCAGCCGACGAAGATCGCCTTCTGGCGGAGCGCCTTGGCAAAGGAATCGCGGCGCAGGACGCAATAGAGGAACCAGCGCCAGCCGCAGAGCAGCGCCATCGCGATCACCCCCGCCAGCACGCAGTAGGCGCGGGAGATCGACGGGCTGAGCTTGAGAATCAGGGCGACACCGAGGAAGGCCACCAGCCAGATGGCGCAGGTCTTGACGATCACGGTAAAGGTCCGGCGGATCGCGAGGTAGTTCCGCGGATCGTGGACGCGGAAGTTGGCGAGCAGCACCAGCATCAGGGAGCCGCCGAAGATCACGTGCCCGAGGTAGGCGCGAAGATTGATCTCCGGGTCGTCGACGCCGATGTACTGCAGCTTCGATTCGAAGCGGAGCAGGTAGGCGACCAGCATCGAGATGAAGACGATGGCGGCATCGCCGAGAAAGCTGACGGCGACGAGCTTCTGGTGCGCGACCCACGGGCGGTGCCGGTGGCGAAGCGAGAAGGGCCGGGCATTCTCGTCAGTGACGGAAGGGCTTGCCGCTGGGAAAGACGCGGGTGCGTTTTTCTCCACGACAGGTGCGGGGGGAGCACAGTTCATGGTTCGGGGGGATGGGGGGGAAATCTGCGGGGGATGCCGTCACGGCAGGGGAAACCGTGACACGGCGGGAAAGTAGCAGGATGCGGGCCGGAAAGTCCATTACGCGATCGAGGAAGATTCGATTTCCCCGTCGGGATCGGCACCGGCGGCCACGGTCTTGGAGGATTCCGGCCCTGCAAGTGCGGGGTGGCTGAAGGGAACGACCGGCTCGGGAGCCGGCTGGCCCTTCGACTTTGCAGGGGACTCGTTCCAGATGAAGCCGACGAGATTCCCGCCCGCCGAGCGGACCAGATCGGCCGCCTTCTTCAAGCTGCGACGCTCCGTGGCCTCCTGCCGGACCACCATGCAAACGCGGTCGGCATAGCGCGACACGGCCAGCGCGTCGCTGACCGCCAGCACGGGCGGGCTGTCGATCACCACGGCGTCGAAGTAGCGGTAGGCGTCCTCGAGCAGCACCGCGAAACGGGTGCCCGCCAGCAGTTCGGCGGCGTCGTTCCGCATTTCACCCGAAGAAAGGAGGTAAAGGTTCGGTAGCGCCGTCGGGAAGCAGGCCTTGGCCGGATCCGCCTCGCCGCTGAGATAGTCGCCCAACCCGCTGAAGCCGCTGCCCAGGTGCTCGCGGCTCAGGCCCGGCCGGCGCATGTCGGCATCCAGCAGCAAGGTCCGCTGGCCCTGCATGGCGAGAGATGCCGCATAGTTCATCGCACAAAGCGAGCGACCCTCGCCCGGTCCGGCGCTGGCAAAGAGCACCGTGCGCGCACCCGGCTTGGCGGGCGGCGGGAGCAGCACCGCGCGCAGTCGGCGGAAAGCTTCGGCAGTCGGGGAAGAAGGCGAGGAAAGCAGCACCATGTCCCCTTCCCGGCCGGACTCGAAGGGCGGCAGGCTGGCAAGCATCGGCACCCCGGTCGCCCGGGCCGCCGCGGCGGAGTCGCGCACCCGCCCGTCGCCCATTTCCAATCCGACCAGCAGCATCATGCCCGCCATCATGCCGGCGAAACCGGCCAAAGGCAGCAGAACCTTCTTGTTGGGCTTGGAAGCCTTCTCCGGAACGAAGGGCGGATCCGCCAACGCGATCGCCGAGGCCGCGACGGCGCTGACCAAGGCCGTCTCCCGCAGCCGGCGGTCCACGGTTCCGTGCAGTTCGCGGGCCGCTTCCGCTTCGCGCTTCAGCGCGTCGAACTGTGCCCGGATGCCTTCCACGCCGATCGCCACGGTGCGCGCACCGTTCACCTCCTTCTCGAGCTTCGCCTCGTTTTCGAGCGCGACGTGATAGCTTTTCTCAAGCGCCTGGCCGGCCGAGTGAACGGCTTCCACCAGGTCCTGCTTCAGGCTGGCCACCTCCTGGGCGGTTTCCTTGTAGACGGGATGCTTGTGAAGGTAGCGCTCCTTGACCCGGGCGAACTCCAGCTCTTTCGCCTGCAGCGCCCGGGAAAGCGCGAGCACTTCCTCCGAGCGGGCGGTGGCGGCGATCCCGCCGAGCGAATCGGGATCCTCGGCATCGAACTTCTTGAAGGACTCGAACTCGGCTTCGAGCCGCAGGCGCTCGGACTTGGCCCGGGTCAGCTGGCTGTTGAGCGTGCCGAGCTGGTCGGTCACCGGGCCGGAGCCTTCGCGACCCTCCAAACCGGGAACCGGATGTGCCTCCCGGAACTCCTGCAACCGGGTTTCCGCCGCCGCCATCGCACCACGGAGTTTCTCCTCCTCGGTCGCAAGCCCCTCGTTCGCCCGCCGCACCAACTCCTCGCGACGCTCTTTGATCCAGACGTCGTACTCGGCGATGATCGATTCCACCAGCCGCTTCGCCCGCCGGGGATCGGTGTCCTCCACCGCGATCCCGATCTTGCGCGTTCCACGGATGAGCTCAACTTGAACTCGGCTTTTCAGCAGCTCGACGACGCCTTGCTCGCTCGCTCCGGCACGTGCGAAATCCGCGGCTTCGAACAAGCCGTTCGCCCGGGCTACCCGGAGCAGCACGCCGTCGGAAACCATGTTCCCTTCAATTGTGCGCAACTCCTCGAGGTCCTTCGGGTCTTCGGAGGAGACGCCGTCGATGTTCAGCACCCGCGGCGCATGGCTGCTCACCTCGACCGAACCGGACGAGACATAAATCTTCGGGGCGGTCTTCGCATACCAGGCCGCACCGGCGACCGCGATCACCATGCCGAGCAAGACCAGCCAGCCTCGGCGCAGCAGGATGCCGAACAGCAGGCCGGGCTCGACCTTGGGCAAATACAGGGTGGGCTCGACATTTGCCAGCTCGTGGCGCGGCGGCGACGAGGTGACAAGGGATTCCGTTTTTCGGGGGGAGGCCATCGGAGAGGAAGCGGAATGGGGATCAGAACAGGCTCTCGGGAATCGACAGCACGTCGCCGTCCCGCAGGACGATGTCGGCCGTCTTGCCGGAGGTGATGTCCTTCAGGTTGATCTGCTGCACGGTCCCGCCCCGGCGCTTGAGGGAAATCTTCTTGGTGTTGGCAATGCGGGTCGCCCCGCCGGCCATGCCGATCGCTTCCACCACGGTCAGCTGCCGGTCGGCGGGAAGTTCGAACACCCCGGGGCTCTGGGCCTGGCCCAGCACCGTGACCGTCCGCCGGACCCGCGCTTCGATCGAGACGCTGACCTGCGGATTGACCAGATACCCGTCCTTCAACTTGGCCGTGATGGCCGCAGCCGCCTGGTCGGTGGTCAGCCCGGCCAGCTTGACCGCGCCGATCAGCGGCATCGAAATGGTGCCGTCGGGGGAAAGCTGGCCGGCCGTGGTCAGGTCGTCCTCGCGGAAGACGCGGATTTCGACGGTATCGAGCTTGCCGATGATGCCGGAAGCACGTCCGGCACCGGGCGACTGCGCCGGAAGTGCGGTTGACAAGGCAGCGAGAAGCAGGCCCGCGATCAGGAGGATCTTCGATTTCATGGAACGGGGGGGATTAGAACTGGTAGCCCATCTCGACGCCGCCGCTGTGGCTTTCGTAGCCGAAGGCGGGGTTGTTCGAACGGTTCTCGGAATAGCGGTAGTAGAGGCCCATGCTGAAATCGTCGGTGAACCGGTATTCCAGCGAGGGGCGGATGAAGCGGATGCGGTCGACCCGACCGGCCGGGCCGGTGCCCGAAACGCGGCTGTATTCAGCACGTTCCAGGCCGCCCTCGAGCTTGCCGGTCCACTTCCCGCCGAGCCGTTGGGAGATTCCCATCGCGATGCCGCCTTGGGTGTAGTTCTGCCCCGGCAGGAAAGCGGACGCCTGTTCACGACGGTAGCCGCTCAGGTAAAGCTCGGTCCCTTCCCGCGGCATCCAGCCGAAGCGGGCTTCCACCACCGGGGTGGTGTCGGAGCCGTTGTCGAAGTTCCGGTGCTCGAAACCCGCCTCGACGTCGATGCTCGTCTTTCGCGTCGGGTTCCACTCGATGCGCGCGGTCGACCGGTGGACGGTCTGATCGCCCGCCCCGTCGACTTCGAAGCGCCCCGCCTTGTAGATCAACCCGAGCCGGGTCTTCGGGGAGTAGGCATAGCGCAGCGCCACCTCGCCGTAGCTCATGCTCGAGTCGGCAAAAGCGGCGGAATCGTAGTCCATCGAGTCGTGGCCGGCGGCCAACTCCACCGCGATCTTCTCGCGGGGCGACCAGGCGATGCGCACGCTGTTCGAAAGCTCGGTCCGGTCGGTCAAGGTGCCCGTGTCGGCGGTGGCATCGCCGAGCTGGCTGAAGGTGCCGGAATAGGCAAAACGGATCGCCTTGCCTCGCCAGCCGGCTTCCCACTCGGCTTCCTGATCGATCCGGTCGTTGTCGTCGTGGTCCGCGAACTTGACCACGGTCGGCCGGTAGGCCACCTCGAGGTAGCCCCCTTGCCCTTCGAGCTTGTCGCCTTTCCGGTAAGCCACCGAGGCGCCAACCCGCGCCACGAGATCCGACTGGGGATTGGTCGCGCTCAGGAAGATGTTGTCGTCGTAAGCCGCGGAGACCGCGAGCTTCAGCTGCAGCTCATCGCTCCGGGTCTCGCCGAGCCCCGGATCCAGCCGGGGACTGCCGGAAGGAGAAACACGCGTGTCCACCTCCCCGTCCAAGCGTCCGGAGACGGCGGAAGGAAGCTCCTCGCCCGACAAGGGCACCGATGAGCCGGCGGCAAGGGCCGCAAACATCAGGGGCACCACCCGGGGGGCACGTGGCACGAGGTGGAACATGGGCTGAGGGCGCGGAGATTAAAAAGATTCCGCGATCCCGACAAGAAATTTTAGATTTTCAAACCATACGAGATCGCGTGATACTCCACAGACCGGTAGATGATACAACCCATCCATCCGCCCCGGACCGCTGGACCAGTTCTATTTCATGCCTTAGGGACTCTGAATCCGTCACCCTGGACGATCTTCAAGCTTTGATTGACCTCTCCTAAAATTTTAGATATCCGAAGTTAGCTTCCAACTCCCCAGCCGTTCGCATGACCGTCGCCCCCCCCATGCAAGAGCCCCCTGCCCTCGCCGGGCTCCTTGCGCCCTTCGAGAACCTCGCCGCCCGCTCGCCGGAGCGGCCTCTTGTGATTGCAGGTGCCCGCCAGATCTCGGCGGGCGAGTTGGAGGACCGTGCCAACCGCTTGGCAGGGAAACTCAGGGATCTGGGAGCAGCCCCCGGCACCTGGGTCGGGCTCGGGCTCGACCGATCCCCTGAACTCCTCGTCGCCCTGCTGGCCGTGGTCAAAGCAGGAGCAGGATACGTTCCGCTCGACCCTTCCTACCCCCGCGAGCGCCTCGCCCACATGATTTCGTCCGCCTCGGTCGACTGGATCCTGAGCCGGAATGAGTTTGCGCAGATCTTCCGCGATGCCGGTGCAACCCGCGTGCTCGACGTTCTCTCGAACGATCCGCACGAAAGCCCAGCCTATCCAGTTCTCCCGCTGGCGACTCCCGACGATCCGCTCTACGCCATCTTCACCTCCGGCTCGACCGGCCTGCCAAAGGCCGCCTCGGTCTTCCGCCGCAATTTCGCCAACCTGCTCGACTGGTATGCCCGCGAAATGCGCCTCGGCCCCGATGACAGCACCCTCGTCATCAGCTCGCCGAGCTTCGACCTCACCCAGAAGAACTTCTTCGCCCCCCTCCTCACCGGCGGCCGTCTGGTGCTCGACGACTCCGCCATCTACGACATCTCCCGTATTTCACGGCTGATCCGCGAACACCGCGTCACCGTCCTCAACTGCACCCCGAGCGCCTTCTATCCGCTGGTCGATGCCGCCGCGGCCAACGGCTACGCCGACCTTGCCTCGCTGCGCTTCGCCGTCCTCGGCGGCGAGCCGATCTCGATCCCCCGCCTGCGCGCCTGGCTGGAGCATCCGTCCTGCAAGGCGGAAGTGATGAACTCCTACGGCCCCACCGAGTGCGCCGACATCTGCGCCTTCCATCGCCTGCACCGCGGCAACCTCGACGACTTCCCCTTCGTCCCGCTCGGTCGGGAAATCCCGAACGTCACGGTGACCATCCGCGACGAGGATCTCGCACCCGTGCCCGATGGCGAACTCGGCGAACTCTGCATCGCGGGGGCCGGCCTCGGCGGCGGCTACCTAGGCGACCCGGAGAAGACCCGCCGCGCCTTCGCCCTCGCCCACAGCCTCTACCGCACCGGCGACCTCGCCCGCCGCTTGACTTGCGGCACCCTCGAGTTCCGCGGCCGCGCCGACCACCAGGTGAAGGTGAACGGCTTCCGCATCGAACTCGGGGAGATCGAGATCGCCCTCGGCCAGCACAACCTAGTCCGCGAAGCCGTGGTGCTTGCCCACGAAGGGCGCTTGATCGCCCACGTCCAGGGGGACGCCACGACGGCAGCGCTCAAGCAGCACCTGTTAGACAAGCTGCCTGCCTACATGGTGCCCGGCGAATTCCACTTCCGGGAGAGCTTCCCGCTGACGCCCAATGGCAAGATCGATCGCTTGGCGCTTGCGAAAGAAGATCGGTCCGATCCGACCCATCCGTCCGATCAAAACACCCCCGCCGCCCGCATCCTCGCCCTCTGGTCCGAAACCCTCGGCCATCCCGTCTCCGACCCCGACGCCAACTTCTTCGACCTCGGCGGCACCTCCATCCACCTCGCCGTGGTCCACGTCCGGCTCCGCGAAATGACCGGCCGCGACCTCGCGATCACCGACCTCTTCGCACGGCCGAGCGCCCGCGCCCTCGCCGAACTCCTCGCCCCGCAAGCCGCCGCAGCGACCTCCGCCACCCAGAACCGCGCCCGCCTCCAGCGCGCCGGCTTCTCGAATTTCCGCCGCCCCTCCCCGCGATGAACGAAGACCTTCCCGAAGCCGTCGCCGTGATCGGCATGTCCGGCCGCTTTCCCGGTGCCGCCGACCCCGACGAGTTCTGGCAGAACCTCATTGCCGGCAAGGACGGCATCACCCGCTTCGAATCCCGCGTCGAAGGCGACGGCACGAAGTACGTCGGGGCTCGTAGCACGCTCGAAAACCCCGACCTCTTCGACGCCTCCTTCTTCGGCATCTACCCGAAGGAAGCCGAGCTGATGGACCCCCAGCACCGCGTCTTCCTCGAGTGCTCCTGGGAGGCCATCGAGCACGCCGGCTACGACCCCGGCGCCTACCCCGGCATGATCGGCGTCTACGCCGGCCTCAGCCTCAACACCTACCTCCTTCACAACCTCGGCAAGGGCGCGGACCTCGCGCGCAACTACCAGGTCGCCGAGTACCAGACGATGCTCGGCAACGACAAGGACTTCCTCCCCGTCCGCGTCTCCTACAAGCTCAACCTCCGCGGTCCGAGCATGACGATCCAGACGGCCTGCTCGACCTCGTTGGTCGCCATCTGCCAGGCCGCCACCTCCTTGCTCACCTACCAGTGCGACATGGCACTGGCCGGTGGCGTGTCGATCAGCTTCCCGCAGCAGCGCGACTACCTCTACACCGAGGAAGGCATGGTCTCCGGCGACGGCACCGTGCGCGCCTTCGATGAAAAGGCAAACGGCACCGTCTTCGGCCACGGCTGCGGTGTGGTCCTGCTGAAGCGCCTCAGCGAAGCCATCGCCGACCGCGATCCCATCCTCGCCGTGATCAAGGGCTTCGCCGTCAACAACGACGGCTCCGACAAGATCGGTTTCGCCGCCCCCGGTCTCAATGCCCAGGCCGACGTCATCGCCCTCGCCCAGGCCGCCGCCGGCGTGCATCCGTCCGACGTTTCCTACGTCGAAGCCCACGGCACCGGCACTCCGCTCGGCGATCCGATCGAGGTCGCCGCACTCACCAAAGCCTTCCGCGAAGGCGGTAGCGACGCCACCGGCATCTGCGCCCTCGGCACCGGCAAGACCCACATCGGTCATCTCGACTGCGCCGCCGGCGTCACCGGCTTGATCAAGACGATCCAGCAATTCCGCCACGGCAAGATCCCCGCCCTGCTCCACTTCACCGCGCCGAACCCGCGCATCGATTTCTCGAATAGCCCCTTCGTCCCCGTCGCGCAGGAACTCGACTGGCCAGCCGGCGACAAGCCGCGCATCGCCGGCGTCAGCGCCTTCGGGGTCGGCGGCACCAATGCCCACGTCGTGATGGAGGAAGCCCCCGCCCCGCTTCCCACCAGCCCCGGCCGCAAGCAGCAGCTCCTCGTCCTCTCCGCGAAATCCGCCACCGCTCTCGAAGCGATGGCAACACGTCTCGCCGACCATCTCGACGACAAAAGCCTCGCCGACGTCGCCTTCACCCTCGCCACCGGCCGCAAGCCCTTCCCCTTCCGCCGCGCCATCGTCGCCGCCGATCCCGCCGAGGCCATCGCCAAGCTCCGCGAACCCGCGAAAGCCAACCCTTCTAGCAAGTCCACCCGCGTCGCCTTCCTCTTCCCCGGCCAAGGTTCGCAGTACCCCGGCATGGGCCGCGAACTCTACCACTCCGAGTCCGCCTACCGCGCCGCCGTCGACGAATGCGCGGCCCTCCTCGAGCCGCATCTCCAACTCGATCTCCGCGACACGCTGCTGTCCCTCGACCCCGAGGCCGAAGCCCGTCTCCACCAGACCTGGCTGACCCAGCCCTGCATCTTCGTCACCGAATACGCCCTCGCGAAACTCTGGATCTCCTGGGGCGTCCAGCCCACCCTGCTGATCGGACACAGCATCGGCGAATACGTCGCCGCCGTGCTCGCCGGCACCTTCACCCTGCCCGAAGCCCTCGCGCTGCTCGCCGTCCGCGCCCGCCTGATGCAGGACCTGCCCTCGGGTTCCATGCTCGCCGTCCGCCAGGGCATCGACGAACTCGCCCTGCCCGCCGGCATCGACCTCGCCGCCATCAACAGCCCGAAGCTCTGCACCGTCTCCGGCCCGCACGACGCCATCGCCGCCTACCAGGCCGAGCTCGCCGCGAAAGGCATCGCCTGCCGCGAGTTGAAGACCTCCCACGCCTTCCACTCCGCGATGATGGAGCCCATCGTCGCCCCCTTCACCGCCGCGGCCGCGAAGGTCCGCGCCAGCGCGCCTTCGATCCCCTGGATCTCCACCGCCACCGGCCGCGAAATGGACGCCGCCACCCTGGCCGACCCTTCCTACTGGGCCCGCCAGCTCCGCCACGAAGTCCGCTTCGCCGACGCCCTAGCAACCGCCTTCGCCACCGGCGATCTCGTCTTGTTAGAAGTCGGCCCCGGCCAAGCCCTCGGCCCCTTCGCCCGCCAGCATCCCACCCGCGGCAACAACCTCGTCATCTCCTCTCTTCCCTCTTCCAGCAACGACCTCGCCGACCTCCTCGCCGCCGCCGGCGAACTCTGGAAAGCCGGCGTCGCCCTCGACTGGACCGCCTTCTTCAAAGACCAGCACCGCGCCCGCGTCCACCTCCCCACCTACCCCTTCGAGCGCCAAAGCTACTGGATCGACAACTCCAATGTAGCGGCGGTCTATGACCGCCGGACTTCACCCGAGGCCACCCCGGAAGCCATCTCCACCCCATCTCCCATCCCCCATCTGCCATCTCCCCAAATGGACCGCCGCCCCGACCTCGCCGCCAAGCTCCGCGCCCTCGTTCTCGATCTCTCCGGCATCGCCGTCCAGGACGACAGCGCCACCTTCACCGAGCTCGGTTTCGACTCGCTCTTCCTGACCCAGGCCAGCGGTGCGATCCAGTCGCGCTTCGGGGTGAAAGTCACCTTCCGCCAGATGCTCGGCGACCTCTCGTCCGTCGCCGCTCTCGCCGCCCACCTCGATGCTGAAATGCCGGCCACCGCCGCACCTACGACACCTGCCGTAGTTCCCGCCGCGCCCGTCGCCGTCACGCCTCTCCCCACCGGCGACTCGACCATCGAGCAACTGATGGCGAACCAGATCCAGCTCATGCAGGCGCTCCTCGCCGGCCGCCCGCAAGCCCCCGGGACCGCCGGTCCTCAGACCGGCAGCCCCACCAGCGCCCTGCCCGAAGTCAAGTGGCCTAACAACCACACCCGGTCCACCACCAACAACACCCGCTTCGGCCCGTACAAACCCATCGACAAAGGCGACAACGGCGGCCTCACCCCGCTCCAGCAGAAGTCCCTCGACGAGCTGATCACCCGCTACGTCCGCAAGACCGCTTCCTCGAAAGCCTACACCGCCGAACACCGCGATCACTACGCCGACCCGCGCGCCGTCGCCGGCTTCAAGTCGCTGTGGAAGGAGATGGTTTATCCCATCGTCTCCGCCCGCTCGAAGGCCGCCAAGCTCTGGGACATCGACGGCAACGAGTACGTCGACATCACCATGGGCTTCGGCACCTACTTCTTCGGCCACTCCCCCGACTGGCTCACCGAGGCCATCGCCGAACAGCTCAAGACCGGCATCGAGATCGGGCCGCAGTCTCCCATCGCCGGCAAGCTGGCCAAAGCGATCTGCGAGCTAACCAACATGGAGCGCGCGACCTTCTGCAACACCGGCTCCGAAGCGGTGATGGCCGCGATGCGCCTCGCCCGCACCGTCACCGGCCGCACTCGCATCGCCTACTTCACAGGCGACTACCACGGCATGTTCGAGGAAGTCCTGGTCCGCGGCGCCTGGGTCGACGGCATTTACAAGGCCCAGCCGATCGCCCCCGGCATCCCGCAGTCGCTGGTCGAGAACATGCTGGTGCTCGACTACGCCGACCCCGCCTCGCTGGAGATCCTCAAGGCCCACGCCCACGAACTCGCCGCCGTCATGGTCGAGCCCGTCCAAAGCCGCGCTCCCGGCCTCCAGCCGCGCGACTTCATGAACGAGGTCCGCGCCATCACCAAGGCCTCCGGCTCCGCGCTGATTTTCGACGAGGTCGTCACCGGCTTCCGCTGCCACCCCGGCGGCGCGCAGGCCTACTTCGGCGTCGAGGCCGACCTCGCCACCTACGGCAAGGTCATCGGCGGCGGCATGCCGATCGGCGTGCTGGCCGGCAAGCGCGAGTACATGGACGCCCTCGACGGAGGCGCGTGGAGCTATGGCGACGACAGCTTCCCGGAAGTCGGCGTAACCTTCTTCGCCGGCACCTTCGTCCGCCACCCGCTCGCCTTGGCCGCCGCCTGGCGCGTGGTCGAGCACCTGAAAGGCGAAGGCCCGCGCCTGCAGATCGAAGTCGCCGAGCGCGTCGAACGCCTCTGCCGCACGCTCAACTCCCACTTCGAAAACATCGGCGTCCCGATCCGCCTGCCGCACTTCAGCGCCTACGCCGTCATCGAGCACGCGCCCGACCTGAAATACGCCAGCCTGCTCTGGTACTTCCTCCGCGAGAAAGGCATCCACATCTGGGAAGGCCGCCCGCTCTACTTCACCACCGCCCACAGCGACGAGGACCTCGACCGCGTCGTCCGCGCCTTCACCGCCGCCGTCGCCGACATGCAGGCCGCCGGCTTCCTGCCCGCGTCGGTTAGAAGCGCCGACGCCCCCGCCGTCTTCCCGCGCCACGACATCGCTCCGACCAGCGAGGCCCAGCGCGAGATCTTCCACTCGCTGATGATGGGCGACGACGCAAATTGCGCCTACAACGAGTCGAACATCCTCCGCTTCGACGGCACCCTCGACCTCCCCGCCCTGCGCGCCGCCCTGCTCGACCTCGTCGTCCGCCACCCCGCCCTGCGCAGCAGCTTCAGCGCCGACGGCCTGACGCAGATCTTCCACGCCGCCCCGCGCGAGTTGGAAATCCGCGAGCACGACTTCTCCGCGCTCACCGCCGACGCCCGCCAGCTCCATTGGTCGCAGCTTCAGGAAGAGGAAGCCCGCACGCCCTTCGACCTCGTCCACGGCCCGCTCCTCCGCCTCCAACTCGCCCGCCTTTCCGCCGAGCGCCACGAGCTGCTCTTCACCGCCCACCACCTCGTCTGCGACGGCTGGTCCTTCGGCATGATCCTCGCCGAGCTGTCCCAAGCCTACAACGCCCGCAAGGCCGGTCGGCTCCCGCTGCTGCCGCCCGCGATGTCCTTCGCCGACTACGCACGATTGGAAGTCTCTAACAAGGGATCCGAGGAACGCAGCGCTGCGGAATCTTACTGGGTCGGCCAGTTTTCTAACAACGCCCCGGTCCTCGAACTCCCGACCGACCGTCCCCGCCCGCCGGTGAAAACCTTCGCCGGCGCCATGGAGGCCATCACCCTCGCTCCCGAGCGCTACGCCCGCCTCAAGCAGGCCTCACCCAAGCTCGGCGGCACCCTTTTCGCCACCCTGCTCGCCTCCTTCGCCACCCTGCTCCACCGCCTCACCGGCCAGGACGACCTGGTCATCGGCGTCCCCGCCGCCGGCCAGACCCGCATCGGCCGCGACGAACTGGTCGGCCACTGCCTGAACTTCCTCCCGCTGCGCCTCCACGCCGCTGCCGACCGCCCCTTCAAGGCCTTCGCCGCCGAGGTGAAGGAGCAGGTGCTCGAAGCCTACGACCACCAGGACTTCACCTTCGGCAGCCTCTTGCAAAAGCTGAACCTGCCGCGCGACACCAGCCGCCTGCCGCTGGTCAACGTGATGTTCAACATCGACAAGTCCGGCATCGACCAGATCGCCTTCGAAGGCCTAGCGCTCGACGTTGCCACCAACCCGAAGCGCCACGTCAACTTCGACCTCTTCTTCAACCTCGTCCAGACCGACGCCCGGATGATCGTGGAGTGCGAATACAACTCGGACCTCCACGACGCCGCCACCATCCGCCGCTGGCTCGGCTGCTTCGAGCAACTCATCGAAAGCGCCATCAGCGAAGGCGAAGGCACGCTCCAATCGCTGCCCATCCTCAACCCCACGGAAAGCCAACTCCTCGCCGCGTGGAACGCCACCGGCCGCGACTACCCGCGCGACGCCACGCTGCCCTGCCTCGTCTCCGGCATCGCCGCCCGCGTACCGCAAAAGACCGCCGTCCGCTGCGGCGACAGCGCGCTGACCTACGCCCAGCTTGAACAACGCTCGAACGCCATCGCCGCCCGACTCCAGGCTTCCGGCATCCGGCACGGCGACCTCGTCGGCATCCACCTTGAGCGCTCGACCGACATGGTCGCCGGCCTGCTCGGCATCCTGAAATGCGGCGCCGCCTACGTCCCGATGGACCCCGCCTTCCCGGCCGAGCGCCTCGCCTTCATGGTCGAGGACGCGCACATGCCGCTCATCCTCTCGCAGACCTCCCTCCACCGTGAACTGCCGGCTTCCAACGCCAAAGTCCTTCTAACAGACGAGATCACCGGCGACTCGCTGAACTTCACGCCGGTCGAAGTCTCCGCCACCGACCTCGCCTACGTCATCTTCACCTCCGGCTCCACCGGCCGGCCGAAGGGCGTCCGCATCCCGCACCGCGCGGTGGTGAATTTCCTCCACTCGATGCGCCGCGAGCCCGGCCTCACGCCGGACGACGTCCTGCTCGCCGTGACCACGCTGTCCTTCGACATCGCCGGTCTCGAACTCTTCCTGCCGCTGACCACCGGCGCGGAAGTCGTCATCGCCACCCGCGACATCACCATCGACGGCCACCGCCTCGCCGAGACGATCCACCACCACGGCGTCACCGTCCTGCAAGCCACGCCCGTCACCTGGCGCTTGCTGTTAGAAGCCAACTGGCCGGGCAAACCCAGCTTCAAGGCCCTCGTCGGCGGCGAAGCGGTCCCGCGCGAACTCGTCAACCGCCTCGCCCCGCTTTGCGGCGAAATCTGGAACGTCTACGGCCCCACCGAGACCACCATCTGGTCCACCGTCGCCAAAGTCGGCAGCGGCGAAGGCCCGGTCTCGATCGGACGCCCGATCGACAACACCCAGGTCTTCATCGTCAACGCCGCCCTCCAGCCCCAGCCCGCCGGCATTCCCGGCGAGCTCCTGATCGGCGGCGACGGCCTCGCCGACGGCTACCACGACCGCGGCGACCTCACCGCCGACCGCTTTATCTCTGCCCTGTCTTTACGACTTTCGACTTTCGACGTTCAGACCTTCGACGCTCCGCGCCTCTACCGCACCGGCGACCTCGCACGCTGGAACCCGGACGGCACCCTCGAGTGCCTCGGCCGCATGGACCACCAGGTGAAGGTCCGCGGCTTCCGCATCGAGCTCGGTGACATCGAGACCCACCTCGAACAGCACCCCGCCGTCGCCCAAGCCGTGGCGCACGTCCACGACGGCCGCCTCGTCGCCTACGTCAGGCCGACCGGCGCGTCCGGCGACGGCACCGCGATCTGGGAGGATCAGTGGGACCTGCTTTACAAGAACGCCATCGAGCAATCCGGCGGCACCAAGCTCGACCAGCTCGACTCGGTCATCGCCGGCTGGGCCGGTGCCAGCGACATCGAGCAGCAGGTCACCGAGTGGATCGACGCCACCGCCGCCCGCATCCGGAAGTACGGCCCGCGTCGTATCTTCGAGATCGGCTGCGGCACCGGCCAGATCCTCTCGCGCTTCGCCGCCGACGCCGAATGCTACTGGGCCGCCGACATTTCGAAGGTCGCCATCGACGCCCTGCAGAAGGCCCACCCGCTGCCCCAGGTGAAGCTCTTCCACCGCCCTGCCGATGACTTCAGCGGCATCCCGGACGGCTACTTCGACACCGTCGTCATCAACTCCGTCGCCCAGTACTTCCCCGACGCCGCCTACCTCGCCCGCGTCCTCGCCGGCGCGGCCAAGGCCCTCAAGCCCGGCGGCCGGATCTTCCTCGGCGACATCCAGAGCAACGCCCTGCTCGCCGCCCACCACGCCGAGATCCTCCGCGAGCGCGCCCCGGCTGGCAGCACCTGCGGCCAGCTCCGCGAAAAGCTCGCCCAGCGCCTGTCGCGCGAGACCGAACTCTCGCTCGATCCCGCCTGGTTCGACCAGCTCCCCGGCTTCGTCCACACCGAGATCCAGCTCCGCCGCGGGCAACTCGCTAACGAAACCACCACCTACCACTACGACGTCATCCTCCACGTCGGCGAAAAGCCGCCGGTCCAGGTCGTCACCAAGTGGCGCCAGTGGGAACGCCTCAATCTCGAACAGCTCGAAGCCATCCTCGCCGAAGGCCCCGACGAACTCGCCATCGCCGGTATCCCCGATGCCCGCCTGACTTCGCCGCTCGGCTTCCTCCGCGCCCTCGAGCATTCTCCGGAAAGCGGCCCGCTGCCCTTCGTGCCTTCGCCGCCGCACAACGCTCTCAGCGCCGAGCAACTCTTCGCCGCCGCCGAGGCCACCGGCTACCGCGCCCACGTCCGCTGGCGCGGCAACGGCAGCGCCGGCCTGCTCGATGTCATCTTCCTGCCCGCCGGCAGCGGCGCGCTCCCGCTGTGGCCGATCCAGGCCAGCCCGGCTCCGCTCGCCAACACCCCGCACCACGAGAACCCGGCCGCCGACCTCGCCGCAGCGCTCCGCCAGCACCTCGCCGCCAAGCTGCCCGACTACATGGTCCCCGCCGCCTTCGTGACGCTGGATCAATTCCCGCTCACCCCGAACGGCAAGGTCGACCGCAAGGCCCTGCCCGATCCGGGCGAGACCGTCGAAGCCGTCGCACGCGAAATCACCGCGCCCGCCAACGACACCGAACGCCAGCTCGTCGAGATCTGGAAACAAGTCCTGGGCCTCCGCGACATCGGCACCCGCGACGACATCTTCGAACTCGGCGGCGACTCCATCCTGATCTTCCAGATCACCACCCGCGCCACCCGCGCCGGTCTCGCCCTGACGCCCGCCCAGGTCTTCCGCCTGCGCACCATTGCCGCCCTCGCCGCAGAGTTGAATGCAGCGCCTGCCGCCGTCACCGCCACCCCTTCGATCCAGCGTGTAAACCGCGATGCCTACCGCCGTAAACTGTGAGGAGATGAACGAAGCGCCCGCCGCTACCGATCCCGCCGCCGCGGAGACCCTGGCCTTCCCGGCCTCGGTCGCGCAGCAGGTGTTCTGGTACCTCGAGCAGCTCCAGCCCGAAGTCTCGGCCTTCAACGTCCCGATGCGCTTCCGGCTGGAAGGACCGCTCGACGTCGGATTGCTGGAAAGATCCCTGAACGCGATCGTCGACCGCCACGAGACCCTGCGCACCCGCTTCGAGGAAGCCGGCAACGAGTTGCTCCAGGTGGTCGCTCCCTCGCTGAACCTCGAATTGCCCGTCATCGACCTCGCCGGTCTGCCGGAAGACTTGCGCCAGGCGGAAGCCGATCGCCTGGGCGAACTGGAGGCCACGCGACCCTTCAAGCTCGGCAAGTTCCCGCTGATCCGCGCCGAATTGCTGCGCCTTTCGGGAGACTCCCACATCCTCCACGTCACCGTTCACCACGCGTTGTTCGACGGATCCTCGATGACCGTCCTGACCGAGGAACTGGCCGCGATCTATCAGGCCTTGCACGACGGGTCGGAGATCCCGCTCGCCCCCCTGCCGATCCAGTACGGCGACTATAGTGTCTGGCAGAAAGAACTGCTGGAAGGACCGGAGATCCGCAGGCAGCTCGACTACTGGAAGCGCCGCCTCGGCGGCATGGCGGAACTCGACCTGCCGACCGACCATCCGCGTCCCGCCCGCAAGAGCTGGCGCGGCGACCTGATCTCCGCCCTGCTTCCACGGGAACTCACGGACCGCCTGCAAGCGATCGCAAGCCGCAACGGAGCCACCTTCTATCACCTCCTGCTCGCCGCCTTCAAGGTCCAGCTCCACCGCTACACCGGCAGCACCGACATTGCCGTCGGCTCGCCGATCACCGGCCGCACCCGCGCCGAGATGGAGCCGCTGATCGGGGTCTTCATCAACTCCCTCATCCTCCGCAGCGATCTTTCGGGCGACCCGGTGTTCGAAAGCCTGCTGCGCCAGGTCCGCGATACCGCGCTGGAAGCCGTCGAAAACCAGGAACTCCCCTTCGAGTGCCTCGTCCGCGAACTCCGCCCCGACCGCGACGCCAGCCGCAACCCGCTGTTCCAGGTGAACTTCACCCACCAGCGATCCTTCGCCAAAGCCGGCAGCTTCGGCGGTGTGGAGCTGGTCCCGATCCCGTCCCGCTCGCCCGGGGCGATCTTCGACCTCCACTTCTTCATGGTCGAGCGCGCCGAAGGCTGGCGCGTGACCTGCGACTTCAGCACCGACCTCTTCGAGCGCGAGACCGCCCGCCGCATGCTCGGCCATTTCCAGCGGCTGTTGGAAGACATCGCCGCCGATCCCGCCCGGCCGGTGTCCCGCCTTGAGATCCTGGCCGAAGGCGAAAAGCAGCACCTGCTCGGCGACTGGGCCGGGCACCGCAGCGACTACCCGCGCGACGCCACCATCGGCCAGCTCTTCGCGGCTACCGCCCTGGCTTCGCCCGACCGCATCGCGCTGGAATCCGGCGATCAAAGGATCAGCTACGGCCAGCTCCACGCCGAAGCCGCCGCCATCGCCAAGCAATTGCTCGACGCCGGCGCCGCGCCCGGCGAACTCGTCGGACTCTGCGCCCGGCCGTCCTTCGAAATGATCGCCGGCTTGCTCGGCATCCTGTTCGCCGGCGGCGCCTACGTGCCGCTCGACCCCGATTACCCGGCCGAGCGCTTCAACCTGCTGTTGGAGGAATCCGGCATCCGCATCGCCCTGACCACCCACAGCGACTGGCAGGCCTTCGGGGAATGGGACGGGCGCCTGCTGCGCATCCCGCACGGCGGATCCCAGGCCCATCTAACAGAGCTGCCGCAGGTCGCCGTTACCGCAAGCCATCCCGCTTACCTTCTCTTCACCTCCGGCTCCACCGGCAAGCCCAAGGGCGTGCTGGTCCCGCACCGCGGCGTGGTCCGGCTGGTCCGCGGCAACGACTTCATCCCGATCACCGCCGACGATGTCTTCCTGCTCGGCGCGCCGCTCGCGTTCGACGCCTCGACCCTCGAGATCTGGGGCCCGCTGCTCAACGGCGGCCGCCTCGTGATTCCCGACAAGGGCAAGGACCTCGACGCCATCGCCGCCGCCGTGCGCGGGAAAGGCGTCACCACCTTGTGGCTCACCGCCGGGCTCTTCCAGGTGATGATCGAGGAGCACGCCGACTCGCTGAAGGGCCTCCGCCACCTGCTCGCCGGCGGCGACATCCTCTCCGTTCCTCACGTCCGCCGCGCGCTGGAGGTCTTGCCGGACACGACGCTCGTGAACGGCTACGGACCGACCGAGAACACCACCTTCACCACCTGCCACCGGATCACCGCGGCCGATGCGGAACGGCCCTCGATCCCGATCGGCCGCCCGATCGCCAACACCGGCGTCGTTCTCCTCGACGAGCTCGGCCGCCCGGTCCCCGCCGGCATCCCCGGCGAACTCCACACCGGCGGCGACGGCCTCGCGCTCGGCTATCACCGCGATGAGGCTCTCACCGCGGAGAAATTCATCCATCACCCGCAGTTCGGCCGCCTCTACAAAACCGGCGACCTCTGCCGCTGGCTTGCCGATGGCACCATCGAGTTCCTCGGGCGTCGCGACCAGCAGGTCAAGGTCCGCGGCTTCCGCATCGAGCTCGGCGAGATCGAGTCCGTCATCGCCACCCACCCGGAGATGCGCCAGGTCAAGGTGGCCGTCCGGGGAGACGGCCCGGAAAGCAAGCGCATCCTGGCCTGGGCCGCCACCGTCGAAGGAAGCGCTCTCGATGCCGCCGCGCTCCGCACCTGGCTCGAGCATCGCTTGCCGTCCTACCTCCGCCCGGACGGCCTGGCCATCGTCGCCAGCTTTCCGGTCACGGCGAACGGCAAGGTCGACATTGCCTCGCTGCCCGATCCCGCGGAGGAGCCGCTCGTTGCCGCCGCACGACCCTTCGCCCCGCCGTCCGGTGAAACCGAAGTCCGCCTCGCCGCGATGTGGGCCGAGCTGCTCGGCCTGCCATCGGTCGGCCGCGATGACAACTTCTTCGCGCTCGGCGGCCACTCGCTGCTCGCCCTCCGCCTGTTCTCCCGCATCAGCCGCGAGTTCGGCCGCCCCCTGCCTCTGGCCGCCCTGCTGACCCATCCGACCGTCGCAGGCCTCGCCTCCCTGCTAGCCACGCAGGAATCCCCTGCCGTCCCGGTGCAGGGGGAAAGCAAGGGCCACCTCGTCTCCCTCGCGGAAGGAGGAGCGGCACCGCCGCTCTACTGCATCCATGGCGGCGATGGCGGCGTCCTTTTCTACCGCAGCCTGGCCGAAAGGATGCCGCACGACGGACCCCTCCACGCCATCGAATCCCGCGCCCTCAGCAGCGGCGGTCCGATCCCCGAAACCAGCGTCGAGGAAACCGCCGCCGCCTACGTGAAGGAACTGCTGGCCGTTCACCCCGGCGGGCCTCTCCGTCTGGCCGGCTACTCCTTCGGCGGCGTGGTCGCCCACGAAATGGCCTGCCAGTTGGTGGCGGCGGGGCACGAGGTCGACTTCCTCGGACTCTTCGACACCCAGAACCCGACCGCTCCCGCCAAGCGCTACTCTTTGCCCGGCCGCTTCGGCGCGTTCTGGCAACAGCAGCAGGACCTGCCGCTCCCCGCCCGCCTCGAACGTCTCCGCGAGCGCATCGCCGAAGGCATCGCCACCAACCGCCGGGTGAAAGAGGAAGTCGCCGCCGCCATGACCCAGGGACCCGCCGAACCCCACAGCGACCTCCGCCGCGTCCAGGTCCGCGAGGAAAACTGGCGCGCCATGCAGGCCTATCGCCCCCGGCCCTTCCCCGGAGAAATCATCCTCTTCAAGGCGATGACCGCCAGCGACAAGGTGGAGTGGCCAGAGGACTACGGCTGGACGCCATTTGCCGGCCGCGGACTTAAGATCGTCCCCGTCCCCGGCCAGCACCTCACGCTGTTCGACGACGGGAACGTCGAGTCCCTCGCCGCCGCCCTCGCGGACCGACTGCGCGACATCGGACGCTGAATCCCAACGTCCCGCGGCCACCTTCGCGATCTCGAGGACCGGCAACGACTCAGGGCTTCCTGTCCACCGACAAGGCTTGCCGAGCCCAAGCTCGTCATCCGACCATCGGGCTCGGACTTCCCGACGTTCATCGCATGCTCCTCTCTTCCACGCGCATCCGCTCGCTCGCCGCAATCCTTGCCGCATGGAGCCTTCCGCAGATCCAGGCGGCAGATCCGTCATGGGACATCTTGTCGGTGAGCGAAGCCGATGTCGGACCGGCGGGGATCCACTGGCAGCAGCCCGTCATCGAACCCCGCCCGGGCTGCGGGCTGGTCAAGACGGGCCCCGGCACCCTCGCCCTCACCTCCGACCTCAAGCTCGCCGGCGTGATCAACGTTGAGAAGGGAATCCTCGACCTCTCAAACGCGCGGCTCGCGCCGGGACTCCGTTTCAATCTGGCGGAGGGTGCCGGACTCAAGTTGCCGCCGGGCCAAGCGGTTCCCTGCGACGCCCTCTTCCTCTCCGATGAGAAACAAGCCCCCGGACGATGGGGCGGCAAGGGCAGCGTCGCCGCCAAACAGGCCGACTTCGAAACACCCTCCCTCAGCGGCGGAATCCTCCTCGTCAAGGACACCGGCCTCTCCGCCCGCGAGCGGTGGAAGCGGATGAAGTACGGGTTCTTCGTCCACTACGTGAACGACGGCAACGGCCACACCACGCTGAACATCGATGGCAGCCCCACCTCCGCCGGTGCGGACTACGTCGCGGACAGCTTCGATGCCGCCGGCTTCGCCGAGGACATCGCCTCCATGGGCGTGGAATACCTCATCTTCACCGCCTGGCACTCGAACTTCCATCCGCTCTTCAACAGTGCCGCCGTCGAGCGCGTGCCGCCCCATGAACGCCCGCGCATCAAGACGCCGAAGACCGACATGCTCGGCCGCATGGTCGCCGCTGTCCGCGCCAAGGGCGTGCGCGTCCTGTTCTACTGCCACCCGGGCCAGCAGTTGTATTGGGGCGAGGACTGGAACCGCTTCATGGAGGAGATCCATGGCGAGATGATCGATCGCTATGACATCGATGGCTTCTTCGTCGACGAAAACGACCCGAACGGAAACAGCGACAACAACATCGATTCCCACCGCATGGAACGCGCCATCCGCTGGCGCAAGCCCGACGCCGTGCTGATCCAGAACTTCTACGGCAACCTCTACGCCTTCGATGCCCCGATCGGAGAATCCGGACCCGCGACTCCCAACCTTTCGCCCGACATCGCCTGGACCATGCCGAATGCCTACGCCCAGGTGATTTCGAAGACCTGGAGTGCGCAGGTTCCGAAAGTCCCCACGCCCACCCCCGCCGTGACCCGCAGCCCGGAAGGGATCTTCCGCGCCACGGTGGTCGGTGCCGGCTCCTGCATCGAAGGCGGCGGCTGGGCCTGGTCCGCGGGTCCCTACCCCGGCGATGGCACTTGGACCGATCCCGCCACGGGACAAAAGAAATTCGTCGGCCGCTGGGAGGAAGGCGTGCTCGAAGCGATGCAAAAGGCCGGCGCCTACATCGCCCCCATCGCCGAATCGATCAAGAACACCTATCCCAGCACCTCCTGGCAGCCGAAGGGCACCATCACAGACCTCCCCTGGGGCGTCGCCACCCGCTCGCCCGATGACAAGACGGAATACGTCCACGTTCTCAAACCCCAGGCCGGACCCGTTCTAACACTTCCGCCGCCGGATGACGGCAAGACCTTCGCCAAGGCCCGCCTGCTGCCCGGCGGCAAGCCGGTGAAACTCGAACAGTCCGCCACCGGAGTCCGCCTGACCCTGCCCGACGGCGAGTCATGGAATCCTCTCAACACCGTGATCGCCATGGACGTCACCGGCAAAGGCAGCTTCACGTCCCGCGTCGTCCGCACCGACGATCCATCGGTCGTCTTCGGCACCCGCGAGGTCTTCAACAACACCGTCACCCAGCCCGGCGGCGCGGGGTGGATCGAGTACCACGGCAACTGGCCGCACCAGCACCGCGACGGCGGCGAATTCCAGAGCGACATCCACTACACCGCCGCCGACGGAGACGCCTTCACCATCCATTTCAACGGCACCGGCGTGATGATGGTCGGCAACGGCCTCGGCGAGATCGACTTCTCGCTCGACGGCAAGCCGCTCAAGCGCGTCAACATGAACGCCACCGGGAACCGGCCGCATGTCGTCGGCATCGACCTGACCGGCCTGCCCAACGGCAAACACGAACTCAAGGGAGTCAAGGTCGGCGGACCCTATGTGCAGGTGGACATGTTCCGAGTGTACAATCCCGCCGGAGGAAATTGGAAGAAGACCGGACCGAACGGCGGCATCCGCAGCACCGACCGCAGCGAGGACTTCGTGCAACTCGAGTTCACTGGCACCGCCGTCCAGTTCCTCGCGCCGCAAGGACCCGACCGCGGAACCATCGAGGTCTTCCTCGACGGCCGGAGCGTCCGCCACATCAACCAGTACCACGGCACTCCGCTGGGTGCCTCGCCCCTGGTGACCCTCACCGGACTGCCACCCGGCCGCCACACGCTCTGCCTTGTCAAAAAGCGCGGGAAGTTCATGGATGTGCAGGGCTTCCGCGTCTTCCGGCCTTCCTTCTAGAAAACCCGCTTCACCTTCCGTGAAACCCTTCCTCGTCCTGCTCGCACTGGCGTCGCTTCTGCGCGCCGTCGATCTGCCCATCGTGGTCGATCCTGCCACGCCGCTCACCGGCACCTATGCCGTGGAATGGAATACCGACACCGATTTCGAAGGCTGGACGACGAGCCAGGTCACCTCCGCCACCGTTTCCAGCGGCAGGTTTTCCGGCACGACGAGCGGCACCTCGCCACGGGTCATCCGCTCGAACTTCTCCGGCCCGGATCTCGATCTCGGATTCAACGACTACCTCGAACTCCGCATCCAGGTGCCGGCCTCGCACACCGGCGACATCCGGATTTCCTACGGCACCACCGCCACCACCGGCTTCAACGCCGCCCGCGTCCTGGTCATCCCCGACGCCCTCGTCCCGGCCGACGGTGCCTTCCACACCTACCGCATCGATGTCGGGCCGGAACCGTGGTGGCGGGCCAGCCTGCGCGACCTCCGCATCGAGCCCTCGGCCACCTCCGGCCAGGCATTCGCCATCGACTACCTCCGCGTCGGCGACCTGCCCGGCGATGTGTATCTCACCAATCCGGAGTTCAGCAGCGACAACGAGCTTTCGTCGAAGCGCTTCCGCTTTCTCTGGGACGCCAACCGCGCCGCCCAAGGCGTCAATGCCACCACCGCCCGCGGCGCCCTTCGCAATGCCGAGGAAGCCTGGCAGGTCTTCGTGAAAGTCATGGGCTACCGCGAGCCCGCCGAATCCACTTCCAGCCCGAACGGCAACAAATACAAGGTCAACTTCCTCTGCATCCACAACGGTTACTGGATGAGTTCCACCGGTGGCGGCTTCGCCTACTTCAACATCGAACCCAGCGGCCTGCAGGTCGATCCGCCCACCTGGATCATCCCGCACGAGCTGATGCATGTCTTCCAGCATCACAACAACAACGGCCACTACTCCGGCCAGTGGGAAACCCACGCCAACTACGGCCGCGAACGCTGGCTGCAGCATTATCAGGCTTTCTATCCGAACCGTTCCAACATCGAGGCACTCGGCGTGCGCGACGGCCACTTCATGATTTCCTCCGGCAGGAACTACTACCTCACCTGGCCCTTCCTCTATTACGTGGACGACAATCCGGACAATCTCCCGGACCTCTCCGACGGCATGATCAAGCGCCTCTGGCAGGAAGGCCAGCCCGGCGAGTTCTGGGCGATGACGCTCGACCGACTCACGCCCACGACCTCACTCAAGGACATCTCCGGCTACTACGCCCGGCGCTGCGCGACCTGGGACTTCTCCAATCAGGCCGCCATGACGGCCGAACTGAACAACCAGGACCCCGTCCGCAACGCCCGCCATCTTTTCACCGACCTGATCCAGCGCCCGGACGCCCCCGGCTGGTGGCGCGTGCCTCCTAACAAAGCCCCCGCCCAAGGTGCCTACGCGATGCACGAACTCATCCCCGCCGGCAGCGGCGCGGGCCGCGTGGTCAGCGTGAACCTGCAAGGCCTAACCGATTCCGCCCGCGGAGCCGACTGGCGCGCCTCGTTCATCGCCGTCAGCGACACCGGGGTCGAACGCTACACTCCCCTTTGGAACAACGGCAGCAGCTCGATCACCCTCGCCGCCAACGAAAACAAGCTCTACCTCTCCGTCGCCGGAACACCCGACTGGTATGCCAACGGCGGATTCAACGAGCCCGCCGAACCCTTCCGCTCGCATCCCTCGCGCTCGCGTTTCCACTATCAGGTCCACGTCACCGGCGCCACCCCGCGCGAACGGACCAATGGATCCACTTCCGGCATGACCCAACATGCCAACGGCGGCGGATGGAAATCCGTATCCGTGCCCAATAGCGTCTTCATTGGTCCCAACGCCCGGGTGACCGGCGGCTCGGTCAGCGGCAGCGCACGGATCGAGGACTACGCGATGGTCTCCGGAGGCACCGTGAACAGCAGTGCAGTCATCAGCGGCCATGCCTGGGTGCGCGGTGGAACGGTCACCGGCAACGCCCGGGTCCGCGACTGGGCCATCGTGGACAACGGCACGATTTCGGGAAACGCCCGCGTTCTCGAACACGCCACCGTGGAGGGCAACTTGCAGGACACCGCCGTCGCCAAGGGCAGCGCATGGCACCAGAACAGCGGCACGCTCAGCGGCAACGCCATCGTGGACGGCGACTACATGTTCAACAAATCCCTCTCCGGCGGCATCACCTTCGGCCACCTGCCCTTCGTCGGCATCCCGGACAACTTCACCACCGCCACACCGGCCGGCCATTATGCCTCCTACGATTTCGGCAGCGCCCACGATTCGCGCGCGCTCGACCGCTTCGGCGTCACCGATGCCTTCACGATCGGCTCGCCCGCATGGACTTCGACCGATTGGAAACGGAAGGGCTTCCTCAGCTTCAACGGCTCCGGCCAATACCTCGCGCTCGACCGCAGCGTGGCGGACATGCGCGCGTTCACATTCGCGGCATGGGTGAAACCCGGCGGCGGCCCAGCCAACCAGGCCTTGCTCTGGCTCGGTGCGAGTACCACGCGACGGATGTCCTTCACCACGTCCGATGCTTCAGGTCAGGCGAAGTTCGCCATCGTCAATGGCGGTGCGGAACAAACCCTGACAAGCGCCTCGCTTCCCGCCGGAGTCTGGTCGCACGTCGCGGTGACGCTCGATGGCAGCACAGGTTCGCTCCTGGTCAATGGCACGGCCGTCGCCACCGGCGCCATCACGATCACGCCGGACCAACTGCTCGCGCCCAACACGACCACCGGACTCCAGCACAACTACCTCGCCCGCTCCGAGGGCACGGCGATGCCGATGTTCCAAGGCTCCATCGACGACGTGCAGTTCTTCTCCAGCGCCCTCACTCCGGCACAGCTCGCCTCCGTCACCGTGCCGCTCGCGGGCGATGTCCTGCTTTCCGACAACTTCGACTCCGCCAGCAACGGGGCCGGTGCGTTCAATTCGACGCTCGCAGCCGACCAGCAGGGATTGCTCGCACCGCTCAGTTACAGCGTCACCGGCCACGATGCGGACTACAAGATCCAGCACGGCAACGGCGGACAGATGCTGATGGCCGCATGGTACGGAGGCCAAAGCCTGGATCTTCGCGCCAGCCTGAACCACAACTTCGCCGGGGAAACGAACGGGCTCAACAAACCGCTGAAAGTCCAGTACGACCTGAGGATCACCGACTCGCCGAACGCGACGAACTGGACGGCCATCGCCATCGGCAGCGCGCAGAACGCCTTCGTCAACACCGCTCCCAACAAGTTCAGCAGCCTGTTCCGCCACAACGGCGGCACCCAGCAATTCGCCTCCGGCGGCGACATCAGCAACGGCTGCACCTGGACCGCCGCCGGGTCCACCATCGCGGTGATCCTCTCCGACACCGCGGGCACCGGCTCGCCCTTCAATGGAAATGGCTCCATGGCGAAGCTGTATGTGAACGGCACGCTTGCCGGAACCTACCCCCTCGCCCAGTTGTCCGCAGCGGACGGCTACATCACTTTCGAGGGATACGGCGTCTTCACCAACATCGACAATCTGAACATTTCCGTCGTCAGCGCCCCGGCCTACGCCGTGACCTATCAGGCCAACGGCGGCACCGGCGCCGTGCCGACCGATTCCGCCAGCCCTTACGCGGGGAATTCCACGGTGACAGTTCTCGGCAACACCGGCGGTCTCGTGCGAACCGGATACTCGTTCGCCAATTGGAACACCGCCGCCAACGGCAGCGGAATCCCTTACAACCCCGGCGCCACCTTCACCATCACCGCCCCCGTCACGCTCCACGCGCAGTGGTCGCCGGGCCCGGACTTCATCTGGAACAACAGCGCGTCCACCAACGTCTGGAGCACCGCCGACGCCAACTGGCTGGGAGCCGCGTGGGTGAATTCACCGTCTAACAATGCGTTCTTCAGTGCAGTCGGCGGATCCGTCAATCTCGGCTCCGGACTCACCGCAGGTGCCGTGAACATCGGCAACACCTCGGCCAATTTCCCCGCCACTTCCTTCTCCGGCGGCGGCCTTGGCGCCGTGAACCTCACCGTGCAAGGCCTCGGTTCCAACAACGGCAACTACGCCGGCAATCCCACGCTTTCACTCAACACCGCCCTCACCCTGACAGGCGACGCCACCATCGGCCGCTCCAACCTCGCCATCACCGGCGGCACTTTTTCCGCCAACCGCATCATCAGCAACGCCGCCAGCGCCGACTGGGGTCGTCTCGCGATCGGCGGCGGCACCGTCACCGCGACCAACGGCGTGGACGGCTCCGCCAACACCGGGGCCACCTTCCAACTCGAACTCAACGGCGGCATTCTCGAAACCCCGTCCCTCCGCGTCGCCAACCGCGACCTCAACGCCGCCGGCCCCGAAGGCAACAACGACGCCCACCTCATCTGGGACGGAGGCACCCTGAAAGCCATCGGCCCTGACAACGCCAGCTTCATCACCCTCTACGGCGACGGCGGCAACGGCGCCAATCCCACCCAGGCCACCTACGTGCGGTCCGGCGGCGCGATCATCGACACCAACGGCCGCAACATCGGCATCCCGGTGAAACTGCTCGCCGCGGGCGGTTCCGGCGGCCTCACCAAGAACGGCAGCGGCACGCTCACCCTCACCGCTCCCAACACCTACACCGGACCCACCACCGTCAACGCCGGCACGCTCCGCCTCGGGAACGGCTCTAACAACACCAACCTCGCCAACACCGCCGACCTCATCCTCGCCGCGGGAGCCGCACTCCACCTCGACTACAGCGGCACCGACACCGTCGACGAGCTCACCGTCGGCGGCATCGCCAAGTCCCCCGGCGTCTATTCCGCCTCGAACAGCCCCTTCATCACCGGCCCCGGCACGCTCACCGTCACCACCGGCCCTCCCTCCGACTACGACACGTGGAAAGCCGCCTCTAACATCGCCGGTGGCCCCGCGGACGACGACGACCATGACGGCCTCAGCAACTTCACGGAATACGCCTTCGGCCTCGGGGCGAAGGACGGCGCTTCGGTGCAAGCGATCCTCACCCCGCTCGATCGCGGCACGGGAACCTTCACCTACCAGCGCCGCAAGACCACACTCACCGGATTGGCCTACAAGGTCTGGACCTCCGGCAATCTCGCGGACTGGACCGAGGATGCCACCGCGGTTCAAAACGCCACGAACCTCCCGGGCACCGACAATCAATCGGTCGAGGTAGTCGTCAGTCCCGCGCGCCTGACCTCGGGCCGGCTCTTCGTCCGCGTCCAGGCCGATTGATCGCAGCGGCCCCCGGGCACGGCACCGCGCTGCACGGCTTCCGCGATCGCGTGACATTTCGGACTCGGCACCGGGCACTTCCGTGCTAAGGTCGCCCCGCTTGCCGCCTGCTCCGACGATGCCCGCGTTGACGACACGACTTGCCCTCCTCGCCGCTCTCCTTCCCCTGGGAGGATTGAGCGGGCAGACCTACGTCGATCTCGACTTCAGCAACAACGTCCAGGCGACCAACGCGCAGAATCCCAACGGCTCCACCCTCGGTCCCGATTACTACAACGGCCTGGTCTTCGACTTCGCCGGCGCCGGCATGCTCGGGGCGACCTCGGTCGATGTCCGCGCCACGATGATCGGCCTGACCGATGGGGAATCCTCGAACTTCCGTCCGACCAGCACCTACCAGTTCACCGGCTGGTTGCCGGACTACAACGCGGTCGGCGGCGCCAACGACCTGGGCGTCTATTACATCCACGACGGAAACGGGGCGCAGCCCACCGGCGGCATCGCCTGGACGCTCTCGTTCTACGAAGGTGGTAGTAATTTCAGCACCCCTCTGGTCCTCCCCGGCGTGCGCTTCCTGATTTACGACCACGACGGCGAGCCCTTCCAGTCGGAGTCGATCCGCGCCTTCGGCAGCGACGGCCTGACCGGCTACCGGCTCCACGACAACAGCGGGATCCAGGCCGTCGGCGAAGGCGGCAACGTGCGCTTCAACTCGCGCGGCCTCGGACACTCCGAGACGGCTCCCGACGGCGGCATGATCCTTTACTACGAGAACACCTCGTCGGTCCGCTTCGACCTCTTCGCCACCACGCTACCCCAGCTCCCCGGGCCGAACAACGGGATCTTCGCCGCGTGGGACGGCGATCTCGGACTGACCGGCGGCAGCACGCAGAACTTTGGCAGTTTCGTCGCCGTGCCCGAACCTGGCACGCCGCTCCTCGTGGGCGGCGCGATGGCCGGCATGCTGCTGCGGCGCGGCCGCGCGAAAAGCGCCTAGTGGCGCTCCGGCCCCTCAAGCCTTGTCCTTCTCCCAGACCCGGGTCCGCAGGGCCTCCCCGGCCGCCCGGGCTTCCGCTTCCTTCTTGCTCTTGCCCTTGCCGGTCGCGAGCACCATCCCGCGCCAGGAGACCTCGGCATGGAAGACCTTCCGGTGATCCGGGCCGCTCTCCCCGAGCACCCGGTAGGTCGGAGCCTGCGGATGGATCGCCTGCAGGCTTTCCTGCAGCTCGCCCTTCGGATTGCGCTCCTCGGGACTTCCGGCCAAAGCCTCGATCTCGGCCTGGAAAAGGCGCAGGACCAGGTCCCGCGTGCCGAGATAGCCGGCATCGAGGTAAACCGCGCCGATCAGGGCCTCGAACCCGTCCGCCAGCGTCGACATCCTGCGACGTCCGCCGGTGGCTTCCTCGCCCTTCCCGAGAAGGACGTAGCTGCCGAGGTCGATGGTCAATGCGAAGCGCGCCAAGGCACGGCGCGAGACGAGCTGCGAACGCAGCTTGGTCAGCCGGCCTTCCGGGAAATCCGGGAACATCCGGTAAAGGTCCTCCGTGAGGATGAGCTGCAAGACCGCGTCGCCGAGGAACTCGAGCCGCTGGTTGTCAAAATGCGGCCGCTGCGACTCGTAGGCGAGGCTCGGATGGGTCATCGCCTCCGCCAGCAGGAGCGAATTGCGAAACTTGTATCCGAGGCGACTCTCGAGGCTTTCCATAGGGCGAATCCCCGCCACAACCTCCTCTTTCAACCGGAGCAACCTGCGCTCCCGGAAAAAAAGGTGGGGTGACCGACGGGACTCGAACCCGCAACAACCAGAATCACAATCTGGGGCTCTACCATTGAACTACGGCCACCATTTTACCGGCGGGCGGGAGAACTACGCGATGACCGGCCGCTTGCAAAGGCAAAATTCGCCCGGTTTCCGGAACGCCCCGTCAGGCCGTCCGCGCGAGGATCCACAGCAGGTCCGACAGCCGGTTGAAGAACAGCCGCAGGACCTCCGGTACCTCTTCCCCGGACTCGTGCAGCTCCAGCACCGAGCGCTCGGCCCGGCGCGCGATCGTCCGGGCCAGGTCCAGCCCCGCCCGGGCCATCGAGTGCTCCGCCCCCGGCCGAGCCCAGCCCTTGAAGGCGATGCCACGCTTTTCGAAGTCCCGCGCGATGGCGACCAGCCAGTCGAGATCCGCCTGCCCCACAGCCGCGAAGCCCGCCTCGCGGTAGCGCTCCTCGTCGCCCGGCTGGCAGGCGAATTGCCCCATCAGCCCGACCAGCAGGTCCTGCACGCGGTCGATCACTCCCTCGATCTCCTCCGCCGCCCCGGCCGCGCGCGCCAGGCCCAGCGCGGCGTTCAGCTCGTCCACCGTCCCCAGCACCGCGACCCGCCGGGAGGTCTTGGCAATCCGTCTCCCGAACAGCAGGTCCGTGTCCCCTTCGTCGCCCCGGCCGGTGATGATGCTCATGGATGCAGTCTAATGGTCCAAAAGTCGAAGGTCTCAAGGTCTTTCGACTTTCAGACTTTCGGACTTTCAGACTTCCTGACCCCATGCTTCTCGCCCGCCTCGACGACGGCCCGGAAATCTTCCACACGCTCCAAGGGGAAGGCGTTTCCGCCGGACTGCCCGCCGTCTTCGTCCGCTCGTCCCTGTGCAACCTCCACTGCCGCTGGTGCGACACCGATCACACCTGGAACTTCGAAGGCACGCCCTGGCAGCACGACAAGGACGCCGACCCGGCCTACCGCAAGCACCGCAAGGCGGAGGTGGCCATCGAGCTGCCGACGTCGGAAATCGTCGCCCGCGTCGCCGCCTTCCCCTGCCGCCGCGTGGTCCTGACCGGCGGCGAACCGCTGCTCCAGCAGGAGGCATGGCTCGATGTCATTGCGGGCCTGCGCGCCGTTGATCCGGCCTATGTTTTCGAAGTCGAGACGAACGGCACCCGGATGCCGCTCCCGGAGTTCCGCGCGGCCGTGGACCAGTTCAACGTCTCCCCCAAGCTCGCCAACTCCGGCATGGCGGAAGGCCTGCGGACCTCGCCGGAAGTCCTCGCCGCCTTTGCCGCGGACCCGAAGGCCTGGTTCAAGTTCGTCGCCCGCGGCGGCGACGACCTCGCGGAGATCGACCGCTTTGCCACGCGCTTCGGCATCCCCGCCGGCAAGATCCTGGTCATGCCGGAAGGCCGCTCGTCCGACGAACTCGATCGCCACGCCCTGGAAGTCGCCCCCCGCTGCATCGCCCGCGGATGGCGCTTCTGCGACCGGCTCCACGTCCGTCTCTGGGGCGACCGCCGGGGCGTGTGAGTCTTGTTAGAAAATGTTCTCCACCCGGTGGACCTTCGGCTTCTCGCCGTCGGTGAGGATCACCTCGATGACATCGAAGCGCCACGGGATCTCGCGGGTTCCCAACAAGCGCAGCCATTCGTTCGCGCCCCGCTCGATCAGCCGGTGCTTGTCCTTGTCCACCGCGTCCAGCGGGCGGCCGGGAGCCCCGGCACGGCGCGTTTTGACCTCGGTGAACAACAACTGCCGCCCCTCCCGCGCCACGATGTCCACCTCCCCGCCGCCCGGCGCCTTGAAGTTCGTGTAGAGGATCTTGGCGCCGTTCGCCTTCAGCCACGACCGCGCGATCTTTTCGCCCAGCCTCCCGATCGCCTCGGTGCCGATCCCGCTGCCGTCACGCTTCGTCAAACGGCAGCGCGAGTTGAGCGACCGGCTGAAACGAGCGGCGATGAATGCGGCAAGGGCCGTGGAGACGGAGCGCTTCAAGGTGCTGCTTCGTACCATAGCCCATGTGCCGCTCAAAGCCGTATTGCGGGAACTCACGGGCAAATCGGTGCATCACCCGGTCGCGCGCCACCTTCGCGATGATGCTCGCCGCGGCGATCGAAAGCGACTTGCCGTCACCCTTGACGATCCCGTCGTGCGGCCACTCGAAGCCGGGCACCGCCAGACCGTCGACAAGGCAATGTTCCACCTCCACGCACAGACCCCGGACCGCCCGGGCCATCGCGGCATGGGTCGCCCGCAGGATGTTGACCCGGTCGATCTCCTCCGGCTCCGCGAAAGACTGGGACCAGAGGACCGAGGCATCCGTGGTGATCCGCTCGAACAAGCGCTCGCGCTTCAAGGCGGTCAGCTTCTTCGAATCGTCCAGCCCCGGGCAGCGCCAGCCGGGAGGAAGCACCACCGCGGCGGCGGAAACCGGGCCGGCCAGAGGTCCACGTCCCGCCTCGTCGATCCCGGCGATCCGGTTCAACCCGCGTCGGCGGAGCTTGGATTCGAACGCATCGTCAGGCATCGGGCGGCCTCAGAACTGCCGCATCCGGTCGGTCATGGCCATATGCGAGTGATTCTTCGACGCGAAAATCTGGGTGGCGAACACCGTTCCGTCCGCGGCGACCGCGACACCGATCCCCGTCGCGTCCCACTGGCCCTTCATGTTTTTCGCGTGGCCCGAGGAATTCTTCCAAGCGTTCACCAGGGTGGAAGCCGGGCTGCTGAATCCGCCGGAGCAGGTCGCGATGTTCTCCGCCACGTTGCTCATGCTCATCAGCCGCTGGGCCGCCATCGCGCGCTCCTCGAAACCGTAATGGGTCAGCCCGCCCTTGATCTTGTCGCGGTTGCGCACCATGAACTCGCTGTGCTGCCGCGCCAGGCGGTCCAGCCCGGCGTGCCGGGGCAGCGCGGATTTCCCGATGGATCCGCGGTGTGAATTCACTTGGGCGTGGAGCTTTCCGGCAAGCGAACTGTCGCCGGGATTCGAAGCACCGGCACTCATCGGCACCTCGGTGAGTTCAAGCCGCGGGCCGCAGGAGATGGACAACAGTGCGGCCGAGGCGGCGGCCGCGAGAGTAAAAAGATTCGTTTTCATGGTGGGACAGCGCACGAATTGTGGCAAAGACACCCTGATTTTAAAGGATTTTTTATAATTTTAGCCGCCAACCTACGTGGCGCGGCCTCCTTCGCAGCCGAGATCGGACCACCGGAACTGCCGCAGGAGCTCCGGGAAACCGGGCACTTGGAAATTCAATCCGGGGCGCCTTCCGGGAACTGGCGCACCCGATGAGGGCCATGCTTCCGCAACGCATTGCCGCCGATCCCGCTGCCGCTGGCTATCTCGGCGGACAACAAAAAGAACCTTCGTCCGGGGAACGGCAAATCATCCCTCCCCGTGGAGCCGCTGGTCGGATTTGAACCGACGACCTGCTCATTACGAATGAGCTGCTCTACCCCTGAGCTACAGCGGCTTATGACTTACGGGGGTGCTTGTCGCAGTTATTTCGCACAAACGGAAAGCACCTTTGAAGGTCGGCGGAGTTCTACCCATCCCCGGCCGACGGACAAGCGAAAACGCCAATCCTCCTCCCCGAGTCTCGCGGCCAGTGCCCCGCCTCCCCGGCCTGCCAGCGGTCCACGAGCACGAGCACGATGCCCCGGCTTCACCGGCCAGCGAAGCGCCACAAAATCACCGCCAGCAGCACGGCGGAAAGGGTCATGCCGCTGATGAGTTGCACGAGGTCGAGGTCGAGCGGGGACATGATCGAAAAGAAAACCCCGCCCCGGGACGATGGAACCGGAGCGGGGCTGTAGTCACCGGGGCAAAAGGAAGAAAACCCCCGGCGAGATCCCTAGAAAGTTTCAGGCGATGCCGTGCCCGTGGCTTTCGAGCCAGTGGAGCGGGTCGCCCTTCAAGATCGCGTTACGCTCGCCCTGTAGCTCGGCCAGCGCGGTTGCGTGCTGAGCGTCGAGGGTTGCGCGGGAAGTGAAAACCCCGCCCTTCGGAGCGGCGGCAATCGCGGCCTCGTGCTGCCGGTTCAACTCGCCAATGGCATCGTCCACGATTTGAAGCGCGGCGGCCTCGGCAATCTTCGAGGCTTTCGGCAAAGCAAGGTGGATGCCTTGGTCAAGGACTGCAAAGCTGACTTCCGCGTCACGGGTGCGGACAAGCGCGTCGTGCGCCTTCTCGGCAAGCTCGCGTGTCGGTGCGGCCCAGAATGCGGCGACGGCTTCGTCAGCTTTCTTGTGCAGGTCAGACGTCCGCCCGTTGCGGTCGGGCTCGATCTCCCCGACGAGGGCAAGCAAGCGGTCGCGCTCGGCCTGAGCTTGCTTGATGAGCTTTGCGGAGGCTGCGGAAGGCTTGGTCGATTGGATTAGTTCGGTGGTCATGGATCGGTCGGTTAGATTAGCGGATGCTGCGGGAAATGGTGCCGGACGGGTGGAAGACGAAACCACGGGCTTCGAGTTCGGCCTTGGCAATCGCGGCCTCGGCGGGCGGGCTGTGGCGATGGGTCGCGGCGGCTTGGAGGTAAGAATCGGAGAACGTCCTGGCATTCTCCGGTGTCATCGCGTTCTGAGCTTTCGCCCATGCGCGGCGGGCCTTGGCGTCGAGGTTCGGCGGCATCGTGGCGGCGGGTTGCCGAACGGCACGAGGGGCGGGCGCTGCGGGCTTTGCTGCGGCCTTCAAAGCGGGCTTGCTGGCCTTTGCGGCGGATCGGCCAAGCGTCTCTTTCGCTGCGGCTGTGATGGACTGCAAACGCGCAATCCGGGCCGCGATGTTGGGCGCGGTCGATGGAGCGGGTGCCGCGTTCTGAGCACCCGCCAGCAGGCGGCGGGCGGCTTTCTTTTGGCGGATGAATGCGAGCGTGCTTTCAAGCTCGGCAATGGCTTCGTTGGGCATAAGTTTCAAGTGTCGGATAGTTCGGCGAGAACGGCGGCAAGCATGCCATCGGATGGAGCGCGGAGGCTTGCTAGGTGCGCCCCGACCGCAACCGGGTCGAGCACGTCCACGCCTGCCGCGTGCATCCGGCGGACAGTGCGCGATGAGCAGCGCCAGCGTGCGGCCAGTTGCTCAAAGTCGGGTGTCGGTGCTTCGGTGGTCATGCCTGACACTTCGTTCGTCGTGTCAAAACTCGCGGCTTCCATCGTCGCAAGTTCGGCATCAGTTGGCGAAACTCCACGGCGGAATCCTTCGATCAAGTAAGCGGTCATGGCTTAAGTGCTTGGTTTATGTAATCGGCGAATTGCATGTGCGAAAGATTGGTGAGTTCTTCCCGAAACACCCGGCGAAGCACCGCTTGAACCTCGGCAGCGTCGCGGCCCGCCAGCATCGGCGGAAGTTGAGCGGTGAGCTTGTCGAGCATCGCCCGCACCGCTCGCCCCAGGTCGGCACCTTCCGCGAAAAGAGCGCCGGTCGGCATCAGTTCGCCCCGCAACCTCGCGGCCTCTTGCTCCAGTCGGTCGGCACTGGCCAACTTGCGGCGAAGCTCGGCCTTTAGGATTTGCTCGCGGAGGCTCCCGGCCTCGGTGCCTTCGTCTTCACCGGGCGGGCGCTGGAGCGTTGCAAGCTCGCGGCGTAGGGCGTCGAGGTCGTCGAGGTCGAAGCCCAAGCCCTGCCAGCCTTGCACCATGCGTGCGGTGATCTTCACGCCAAGCTCGGCGGTTAGACGCTCGGCGATGGCTCGGCGGCTGGTCGAAGATGGCGGGCGGCCCTTGTTTTGTGACTGAGGTTTTCGAGCGGATGGCATGATTGCTTTGGGGGATGCGCCTGAACTGCTGGCAAAATGGCGCTTTGGAAGCCTCCTTGGACGGGGGGTGGGTCGGGCCTAACTTGCCGGTGCTGGCTCGCTGTCGGCATCGTCGGGCGCTTGGCCGATATGCCGCGCCCATGCCCCCGACCTTTTGCCCTTGGCTCCCGGAGCCCAAAGGCGGGCGGTCGAGTATTTCGCCCGTGCTGCTACGGTCTTCCCGGCTCGGCAGTCGAGGCTGGCGAAGTCGCGGAACTTGACGCAATAAGCGGAAAGCAAGGCTTTGCTGCATCCTGCTTTCGCGGCCAGTTGTGCGAGCGACATTTCACCGATGCCTTCAGCGTGCAGCGAGTGTGCCAGGGCGACCAGACGAAAGAATCCCGCCCTGATGCAAACACGCTTTCTTCCGACCTTTGGAAAGAATAGAACCGCAATCAGGGCGCGGAGTATTTCTCCGTCGTAAGCGGAAAGTCTGGCAAGGTCGCCGTCGTCGATGTCGGCTTCGCCGTTGTCGGTCTGTGCTTCGGGTTCGTCGATCAACTCGGCGGGATCGGCAAAATCTCCCCCTCCCAAGTTCGCGCCGAATCCTGCCGCTGATGGTGATTCCCGGAATACCGCCGGCCTCGCCCACGCAAGCGAAGTCGGCTCAACTTTCGGACGGTCGATTCCAAGCTCGCGGGCAAGGGCGCGGTCCTTCGGATCAAGGCTTGCGATCCATTTCAGATACTCGGCCCGATAATCTCGCTCACGGGCGGAATGGTCGGGCGGAAGGTCGGCGTCGATCATTTCCCCGTGGTCCGCGTCAAAGCCAATTCCCGGCGCTAGGATGCCCCTCTAGCGCGTCCTCGGCGATGGCGGGCGGGATGATACGTTTGCCGGGTTTCCTCACGCCTAGCGCAACCTCACAAGCGGCATCGGCTTGAGCTTTCGGAATGCTGACAAGGTGCAAGACGACACGCCCGGCGATCTCGGGATGACTGCTTTTCCCGGCAATGGCGAAGCACTCGCCAGCGGAGAGAAGAGCGGCGGATGCCTGTTCCGAAAGTAGTATTTTCAGGTGGTCGGACATGGCTTGTTGGCGATTGGGGGTATCGGGGGATGAATCGGAGCATTTTTCATAAAGTCTCCAATCTTCTACTTATGGGGAAGTTTGTGGAAATTGAAGAGATTCGTCCCCCGAATCCCCCGACTAGTCATTTTCGGTGATGCAAATCCCATCCCAAACCGGAATCCCTCGCGACTTCACCCAGTGGAATCCCCGCTCTTCAAGTTGCCGGTTAAATCGTTTGGCGGTGAGCGGACGATTGACTCCCCCAACCTCCGCCCAATCCTGATATGCTTTGTAAAGATCGGTGCGGCCTGTGCGGGCATCGGCTCGCTTTTCTGTGCATTCGTCGAGGAACTGCCCGATGATGTCTTCCTCCGCCCTGTATGCCTCGGTGGCGGCCTTCACGCATTGCGGGACGCGTAGTCTTTCCCGCTGCCATCGCAGGCAACCGGCGATTGCCCAGTTGAGAATCCCGGAAAGTTCCGCCGCTAGCTTCTCCTTCAAGTTCGGGTCTTTCTGGTCCTCGGGAATCGTCACCGTGAACGGGACAAGCCGGATCCTCCGCCATATGCCGTGATCGGTGCCCTTGACGGTCGGCTTATGATTGCCGGAAATCAGGAACTTGTGAGTTGGCGGGAAGTCGAAAAACTCATGATACAGGAGGCGGGCGGTGATGGTGTCGCCTCCCGTTAGAGCCTTGATTCGAGACTCGGCAAAGGCGGCGCCCTCGTCGAGTTCCGCCGCAATCGCCATCCGGCATCCGGCGAGCCGTGCAACGTCGTTTGTTGCTGCCGGGTTCCGGTCCTTCGTGAAGAGCGATTCCGGGGCGGTCTGCCCGTAGTCGGCGAGCAACCGCTTGATTGTCTCCGTGAAGACGCCTTTGCCGTTCTGCCCGGTGCCGTAGAGGAAGAACAGGCATTGCTCGCTGACTTTGCCGGTGAGAGTGTAGCCGATGGCCGCTTGCAGGAAGTCGGCAAGCTCGGCGTCGCCCCCGGTGACTGTGGCAATGAACCGTTCCCATGTCGGGCACTCGGCCAGCGGGTCGAAACTCGCGCCGATGGACTTCGTGATTAGATGCTCGCGCCGGGGAGTGATCGGCCTGCCCGTCCGCAAGTCGATTGCGCCCTCGGGAGTTCCGACAAGCCAAGGGTCGGCGTCGAGGTCGTTCACGGAAACGGAAACCCCGGCGATGGACTTCGCCAAGGCAATCCCCGCTTCGATGCGGGCCTTGTTGCACGCGTTGAGAGCAAACGTCGCGAGCTTTTGCGCTGCGTCGGGAGATGGGTGCCTAACCGCTTCGTCTGCCGTGGCACGCATGACTTCAATGAAGCGGCGGACGACTTCGCCCGTCGTGTCGGGTTCCCATCGGCAACCGTTCCACACAAGCCATTGCCCGGACTCGGTGACATGGCGGAGATTCTCTCCGTGGACTTCGTGAAGCCGTTCCGCGTTCCCGGCGTCGGAGTTCTGGAAAGTGCAAAGCCCCCGGCGCTTTCGCGGTGCCGTTACCGGATCGGCCTCGGGATCGGGCGGCGGGACTTCAATCGGCGGGCGGTATGTCTTCGCGGTGGCGAGTTTTTCGCGGACGGCATCGGGGCCGCCTGCAACGTAGAGGTCGCGGGGATCTTTAGCTGTTAGAGAAGGGGTCATGTTTAAGGAAGGATTGCCACGCGGGAAGCGTGCTTTGAGAGGATGCGGGCGGTTTTCTCGCGGGCGGCGTCGGACTTGCCGTCCCAATCAAAAACCAAAGTGATTCGCTTGCCCTTGAAGAGCGGCCCCCAATGCTCGGGGAAACCATTGCCGGGACACGCGATGACAGCGGAGGCGGGCTTGCCTTGCTTGGGATGCAGTTCCTCGAAACCGGACGCGATCAGCGCGACGGCGGAAGATTCGCTTTCCGTTAGAAAGACTTCGACAACCTCGGGACGGGCGGCGAAGTGCCAGCGCCAAGGAAACGCGGGCCTGCCGATTTCCACCTTGAACCGTGGTTCAACACCGGGCGGGTTGCGGAACTTTAGGGCGTGCTCGTAAAGGTAACAAAGCCTGCCGCTTGCCCATCCCAGAGCGTCGGACGTGTAGCAAAGCGAGCGGATGACAGCGGCGGGAATCCCAAGGATTTCCTCGGCCTTGGCGAGCAGGTCGGGACTGCCCCACAAGCGCGCCCTGGCGGCCCTGTGGCGCTCTTCAAAGTCGGGCGGGAGTTCCGGTAGGGGCGGAGGCTCGGCGGCCTTGGCGAGCCTTTCCCGCTTCATTGCGTCAAGGTCTTCCTCGGGCACGTCGATCTCTTCCACGGTGATTCCAGCGGATGCGGCGACAAGGGCGGCGGCCTGCCGGAATGACAGCGCCGGATTCAGCGTCCGGGCCAGCCTGACGGCATCCCCACGGAAACCGCATGAGCAAGCGGCCAGCGGGTGCCCTGAGCGTCCGGGGATGATTGCGAAGCTCGGCCTGCCGTCCGCGTGATCGGGAAGCGGGCAAAGCATCTTCCAGCGGTTGCGCCCGTCGTGCCGTAGGTCGCCAAGGGTCGCGGCGTAGATCGGCAGCGCGTCGAGGATGTCGGCAAGGCAATCCGGGGAAATGATGCGGGCTTGCCGTCCGGGCTTCGTGGTGGCAAGTTGTCGGTGCGATTCAACTCCTTGCCCCGTTCGGCCCCGGTCGAGCGGGGCGCTTCGTTTGGCGCTCATGGCTTGCGGCCCCCTTTCTGGCGAAGGCTGGCGAGTGCCCTAGCGGCGACCTCGGCGGCTACTTCCTCGGCTGTGCGGCCTCGGATCGTTGCCAGCGCGTAAGCGGCCAGCCGCTCGGCTTGGATCAGCGCGCCGTGAATCCGTTCGTGCCTTTCGACGGTCAAGGGGCGCGGGTTCATCGTGCTCCCTCCTTCCGTGCGGCCAGCGCCTTTAGAACTTCCTCATGATCGAAGCGGATAATCCGCCCCACGGCATAGACCGCCGGAATGATTCCGGCGTGATACCAGCCAAGCAAGGTTGGCTTGGTGACTCGGCACGCGGCGGCTTCTTCCGCTGGCGTGTTCAACTTAGTTTCGGTAACGACGTTGGGCATAACGTCGCCCATTTGTCGCCCGTGCCGAAAAACGGCAAAACTCACCCTAAGCCAAGGGGTCTTCTCTTAGGGTGCCCGGCATCTTCATTTCCCGCTTGGCGTTTTCAAGGTCCTTCGGAGTAATGTCCTTGAATCCGCAATCGAGAAGCCATCGGGTCCGTTGAGGGATGTTCAATCCTCTTTTATTCCAATCGTCCCATTTGACCCAAGCGGCTGCTCGCCAGTGAGCAAGCCAATTGTCTTTCTGTCCGATCATCGGAGTTAAATCGAACTCCAAGTGGGGCATGCGGTCCATGGTCGCGTGGATTTCCTTGATGCCCTTCCAAGCCTCAAAAAGAGCGGCGCGTGCAGCATGGTCGCTGATGCCGAAATCAACTGTAGGGCTTTGGGTCCAATTGAAATCCCCACCCTCTACGCCGAAATGAATCTTCGCTGGCTTTGTGGCGACTTCGACCATTACGGGGAATAATACAAAGTCGTAGGACCCAATCATTTTCCACTCTACCCCCGGCGGAGTTAGAACAGTGCTCTTGCCCCGCCGCTCAGTTACACCGCGGAGAAACATGTTACGACTACATGCAAGGAAGTGCCGTTGCACCTTTCCTTCAAACATCGCGGAGAAAATCCACGGGCGAAAACTCGATAGTTCCATCTTCATCGGAAATACTTCACTCCTTCCTCGGTCGGGACTGCCACGCGGTAGTGGCGGAAAAGGGTCCGGCTTCCTTCGGTGTGCCCCATCGCGTCCTTGGTCGCGTCCTCGCCGAATGCGACAAGGTGGTGACTCGCGAACGTGTGGCGGGTCGCGTCCTGATGCTCGGGGCCAAGGCCAGCCGCTTTCCGAATCTCTCCAATCCGGCGCTTCCAGTTTGGCGGGCAAACCTTGCCTTCGACCGGGTGCCCCCTGAGCAGGCGGGCCAGCCGGGGGCGGATGGGAATGATTCGCGGATCGGTGGTCTTGCTGACTTCCGCCGAAACGAAAATCTTCCCTTCGCGGACGGCGGACCAGTCGAGCTTGGAAATCTCCCCATCGGTCGCGTCTGGTCGGATTCCGGCGAAAAGCAGCAGCGCGACGGCGCGACGCTCAGGAGCGTTCTTGCAAGCCCTGAGCATGGCGGCGGCCTGCGTGATCGTGAGCAGGGTCGGCGGCTTGCTTTTCGCGTCCTTGCCCTTGCCGGAAAGCAGGCTCTTCACTTGCCGGGTGCGGGTCTCAATCGCGGTCTTCGTCGAGCAGGAAAGGCGGACCGCCCGGTCAATGTCGGCATCCGTCACGCTCGCCACCTTGCGGTCGAGCAGTTCGTCGGGAAGCGCCTTGAATGACGCGAGGATGCCCCGGAGATACTTCGGACTCCAGACGGCTTCCTTCTCCTCAATGAAGGCAAGCGCGGCCTCGCGGAACGTCCTTGGATCGTCCTTGGCCTCCAATTGCTCCGCGTAGGCTTTCACCGCTTCGCCAAGGGTCGCCCCCAATGGGGAAAGACGATGCCAGGCATCGGAGAAAGCTCTAACCGCTTCAAGCAGGGAAAGGCCGGTGCCTTTCAATAGCTTTTCGGATTCCGTGGCTTGGTGAGCGGCTACAGCGCCGACTACTCCGCTTCGATCTCCCTTGTGATACTTCGTGCGGAGCTTGGCGGCCAGCTTCTCGGCCTCGGCCTCGGCCTTGAAATAGCGGCGCTCCATTTTACCGACCGCCGACATGCTCGGGGGCACGTGAACGATCCAGAGTCGTTTTCCTTCGTCGTAGCTAGGGACAAGTGACGGGCGGCGGGGCATGGCTCATTTATGCGCTATCGCAGTAACGAGTCAATACGCATTTAACGAAAACGGCTTAATCTGCCAGAAAAGGGCACAGCTAACGCCGAAAAGGTGACAAATCACGCCAAGTCATCGCATTACGAATGAGCTGCTCTACCCCTGAGCTACAGCGGCGTTTTCCGGAGGAACGGGCGGGAATGAACCAGACGGCGGGATTTCCGGCAAGAGCGGATTTCCCTTGGTGGGCCGGTCTTTCGACCGGCTCGAACGGATAGGGCTGCCCGCCTGAGCAGCAGCCCTCCCGGATCAGTAGACGTCGCGCAGGTAGCGCTTGTCCTTCTTGAGCTGCCCCACCCACTCGGCGGCGGATTCCTTGGAAAGACCACCTTGTTCCTCCGCGATGGTGTGCAGGGCGGCATCGACATCCTTGGCCATGCGCGAGGCATCGCCGCAGACGTAGAAGGCCGCTCCTTCCTTAAGCCACTTCCAGAGTTCGGCACCCTGCTGGAGCATCAGGTTCTGGACATAGACCTTCTCCTTCTGGTCGCGGGACCAGGCAAGGTCGAGGCGCTGCAAGGTGCCATCCTTGACGAAGCCCGTGAGTTCCTCGCCATAGAGGAAATCGGTGGCCTGGTGGGGATTGCCGAAGAAGAGCCAGTTGCCACCCTTCGCCCCGGTGATCTTGCGCTCTTCCAGGAACGCCCGGAAGGGGGCGATCCCGGTGCCGGGACCCACCATGATCACCGGTGTGTCGCCGCTTTCCGGAAGCCGGAAGGCCTTGTTGACGTGGACGAACACGCCGGGCTTGGCAGCCTTCGCCCGGTCGGCGAGGAAGGTCGAGCAGATGCCGCCGCGCTTCCGCCCGTGGCTCGCGTAGCGGACGATGCCGACGCAGAGGTGCACCTCGCCGGGATGGGCCTTCGGACTCGAGGCGATCGAGTAAAGCCGCGGCTGGAGCTTCTTGAGCACGGCGACGAAGTCCTCGGCATCGGTGAAGTCGGCCGGATGGTCGATCACCAGGTCGATGAGGTCGCGGCCCCAGCAGAAATCGTCCCATGCCTTCTTGTCGTCGGCCTCGGCCAGCGAGCGCAGGAAGGGCGAGCCGCTGCGGGCCTGCCACTTCTGGATCAGCGATTTGTTCAGGTTGCCGATGTCGTAGGAGGAAATCAGGGCGTCGCGCAGGGAAGCCTCGCCACCGTCGGGCAGCGGGACATCGACGGCGGTCTTGAAGGGCAGGTTGGCCAGGATCTCGTCGACCACTTCGGGCGGATTCGTCGGGTAAACCCCGAGGGCGTCGCCCGTCTCGTAGGAAAGGCCCGAGCCTTCGAGCGAGAACTCGACGTGGTGGGTCTGCTTGTCCCCGGGGCCGTTGAGGTTGAAGTTCCGAAGGATCGGCGACGGAAAGGGATTCTTCTTGGAGAATCCGGTCTCCACCTGCTCCACCGCCGCGGTGCCGGCCGAAACCGCGCCGCCCGCCGGAGCGAGCAGGGCGACGATGGCGTCGGTCCATTGCTTGAAAGGCGCATCGTAATCGACATCGCTATCGACCCGCGGGCTGAGGCGGCTGGCGCCGAGCTGTTCGAGACGCGTGTCGAATTCGATCCCGCACTTGCAGAAGTCCGGGTAGTTCGTGTCGCCGAGCGCGAGCACCGAGAAATTCACTCCTTCAAGGCGCGGCGCGGCGTCCGAAAGAAGCCAGGAGTGCAGTTCCGCCGCGTTGTCGGGCGGTTCGCCATCGCCGTAGGTCGAGGTGATGACCAGCAGGTTCTTTTCCTGCGGCAGGCGGCTGCGGTCGTAGGCCGCCATGTCGAAGGATTCCGGCTCGAAGTTCCCCTTCTTGAGGCTCTTCACCAGCTTCTTGGCCAGCCCTTCGGCATTGCCGGTCTGGGAGCCCCAGAGGATGGTCACCGGCACAGCGGGGCCGGCGGGGGCGGGAGCGGACAAGGCACCTGCCAGGAGCTGGGAAAGAAACTGGCCGAGCCACAGTCGCTGCTCGGCATTGAAGGGTGCGTCGTCGGGGATTTGGATGGAGGTGGACATTGAAACGGAAGGGCCCCCGGGGCCGGGCGGCGGACCATGGCACAGCGGGAATGCCGTTCAAGCGCGTTTCATGCCACCGGCCGATCGCCGCCATGGGATCGCTTGTCGGGACCGGTGAGGCGATTTCATGGAAATCGCCGCGGACCGCTCCAACCGGGCATCAGACCTCGCCTTCCGGATAGAGCTGGTGGTATTTGATCGCCTCCACGCCGACCGCCGCGGCCGTGCCGAAGATCGTCTCTTCCGAAGCCGTACGCGGCACCTGGGCCGCAGGACGGGCCAGCCCCGCAAGGATCTGGCCGTAATTGATCGCCCCGGCACAGTGCTGCAGGAGCTTCAGCGAAATGTGCGCGGCGTCCAGATTCGGGAACACCAGCACGTCGGCCGGCTGCCGGATGCCGGCGTCCGGCAGCTTGATCTCGGACGCGGTGGGATCCAGCGCGACATCGGCCTGCACCTCCCCGATGATCGAGAAATCGAGATAAGCCGACTTGGCGTGCTCGATCGCCAGTGCGGTCGCCGCGGCCATCCGGCGAGCGTCCTCGGTGCCGGCCGATCCCTTGGTCGAATGGCTGAGCAGCGCGATCCGGGGCTCGCGGCCCAGGAAATGCCGGGCCTGCTTGCCGGTCTCGATCGCAATCATCGCGAGCTGGTCAACCGTCGGCTGCGGGATCAAGCCGCAGTCCGCGAGGAACAGCACGCCGTCGCTCCCGAAGTGCTGCAAATGCGGGGCGACCAGTGCCATGATGCCGAACATCTTCGACACCCCGGGCATCGGCTTGACCGTGTGGAGCAGCGCCCGGAACAGGGTGGCCGGCAGCGACTGGTTGCCGCCCACCAGGGCGTCGGCGTGGCCGTACTGGATCATCATCGCGCCGAAGTAATGCGGCCGCGACACCACGTCGACGGGATCCGCCGCGCTGTGGTTGCGGTAGCGCTCGACCTTCACGAAACGCTGGCAAAACAGGCCGAGGTCGGAGGATTTCGCCGGTTCGATGACGTTCACGAACTTCAGGTTGATGCCGTTGTCGGCGGCCAGCGCCCGGATGTTTTCGCGGGATCCCAGCAGCACCGGCACCGCCGCCTCGGCGTTGACCAGACGCTCCGCCGCGCGGAGCACCCTCAGGTCCTCGCCTTCGGTGAAAACGATGCGCTTCGGGTGATTGCGGAGTTTGGCAACCAGATAGTCGGTGAAGGGATTGCCCGCGGTGGCGGGGCTGGAAGAGTCTTGGGTCATCGGGTATCCCGGCAGGGCTTGCTTGCGTGCGGCACTCTAGTATCCCTAACGAAAGTCAAGCAACCCGAATCCCCGCCCGTTTCGTGCCCGCCGACTATCACACCCACACCCCGCTCTGCCGCCACGCCACGGGAGAGCCGGAGGATTACGTCGTCGCCGCGCGCGCCGCGGGGCTCAGCGAATACGGCATCTCCGACCACGCGCCCGTCCGGCCGGAGCCTTTCGACGACTGGCGCATGGACGAGGCCGAGCTGCCCGACTACTTCGACTGGATCGACCGCGCCCGTGCCGCCGCCGGCCCGTTGCCCATCCGCGCCGGCCTGGAATGCGACTGGCTGCAGGGCTGCGAGTCATGGATCGAGGACCTGGCAAGCCGCTACCCGTGGGATTACCTGATCGGCTCCGTCCACTACCTCGGCGACTGGGATTTCGACAACCCGAAGTGGCTCGGCCGCTGGGCGGAATCGGATGTCGAGGCAGTGTGGAGCCGCTATTGGAAGACCTACGCCGCGATGGCCCGCAGCCGGTTGTTCGACATCCTCGGCCACCCGGATCTGGTGAAGAAATTCTCCCACCGTCCGCCCGGGGACCTCGCCCGCTTCTACGAGCCCGTGATCGCGGCCATCGCGGAGTCGGGCGCCACCATCGAGCTGAACACCGCCGGCTGGCACAAGCCCTGCGCCGAAGCCTACCCGCATCCCCGCTTCCTCGAACTCGCCAGCCAGGCTGGCATCCCGCTGGTGATCTCCTCCGACGCCCATGCCCCCGCCGAGGTGGCGCGGGATTTTGAAAAGGCCATCGGCTGGGCGAGGTCCGCCGGCTATCGGGAGACCCAGCTTTTCGAACAGCGGCAGCGGAAGCCGGAAGCTCTCTAACAACCCTTCGCGCTCGCAGGGCCTTCGGTGTACTGGACCGCGGACTTCAGTCCGCTCGAAATCAAAGACAGGCGGACTACAAGTCCGCGGTCCAGTGCAGCACCCGCGAGTCCGACTCCCCCGCAGCCCCAATCCGCAAGATTGCACCCGGCCCCGAATCCGCTATTCTCCCCCTTGATGGACGCGGCCCTCGATCTCCCCGAAATCCGCGACCGGCACGCGTTCAACCTCGCGCGCTGGAAGGAGATTTGCGCCAACCCCGAACTGCTCAAGGTGGAAGGTCGCATCGAGTCCGACGCCACCGGCGCCTCTTCCCTCTGTCCGGACTTCCCCACGAGCGTCGGGTGATCAAGGCTGGCCGCTCTCCGCGCCATGCCTGCCCTTCTTCTCATCCTCGCCTGCGCTCTCTGGGGGCTCAGCTTCCCCGTCATCAAGGCGCTCGACCTCGAACAATCCGCACGCCTGCCGGAAGCCTCGAAGACCTTCCTGGCCTGCTGGCTGCAGATGGCCCGCTTCACCCTCGCGGCCCTGTTGATGGCCCCCTTGCTCCTCCACCGGCGCCCGACCCGACGGGAGCTTTCGCAGGGAGCATGGCTGGGATTCTGGGGCGGCGGCGGCATGGCACTCCAGGCCTGGGGACTCGCCTACACCGAGGCCTCGACCTCCGCCTTCCTGACCCAGGCCTACTGCGTGATCCTCCCGCTCGTCGCCTGCCTCAAGTCCCGGAGCCTGCCGACCCGCAAGGTCGTCCTCGCCACCGCCCTCGTGGTCGCCGGCGGCACCATCCTCTCCGGAATCACGCCCGACAAACTGCGGCTTGGCAGGGGCGAACTCGCGACCCTCGCCGCCTCGTTCATCTTCACCTTCCAGATCCTGACCCTGGAGAATCCCAAGTATGAAGGAAACCGCGGCCTCGTCGTCACTTTCATCATGTGCGCCGCGATCGCGCTGATCTTCCTGCCCATCTCCGCCTCCCTCGCCCCCTCGCCCGCCGCACTCCTGGACGCCGGTTCCACCCTGCCTTCGTTCCTCATGGTCCTCATCCTCGCCCTGTTCTGCTCGGTCGGGGCCTACGGGCTGATGAATTCCTTCCAACCCCGCGTCTCCGCCACGGAGGCCGGGCTGATCTACACCACCGAGCCGATCTTCACCGCAGGCTTCGCGATGTTCCTGCCGGTTCTGTTAGGCAAGCTGGCGGGACAAACCTATGCCAACGAGTCGCTGACGACCTCCCTCGTCATCGGCGGCTCGCTGATCCTCGCGGCGAACCTGCTGATGCAATGGAAGCACAAGCCACACCCGCCTTCGATCGCCCCGGCGGGCTAGCTCGCGATTTCTAAAAATATCGCCTTCAATTCGCCGAATCTTGTCCTAATCCCGGCTTGATGTTCAGTTTTTATAAAATTTAAGGTTTTCCGATACCCCGGATTCGACTATGGGAGGTTCGCTGCTCGCACCACCCATGAAGACCCATCCGATTGCACTCACCGCGCTGCTTTTCGCGACCGCCAACCCGCTCCAAGGCGGATGCTGTCCCCATGAAACTCCCGCGGAAACCTATCGCGCTGCGGCAGCCATTGGCGAATACCGGGTGGCGGCCGTCGAAGCCTTTGCAGCAGCGGACGGGAGAATCCGGACGCGCTACCGGCTTTCGCTCACCGAATCCCTCAAGGGGCAGGCCCCCGACGGACTGGAAGCAGAGTATCCCGGCGGTGCCTTGGCCGGGACTTTTGAACAGTCGTCGCTCAATCCCGGCTGGGAGGAAGGCGAGGACCACATTCTCCACCTCCAACAAAACCGGGACGGCAACTGGGAGCCCGCCCCCTTCCGCAGCATCCCGAATGCCGGCAATCCCGAACGGAGGAAGGCCCTGCGCGACCACGTCCGCAGCGGTGCCCGGAAGCCGTTCCCCGTGGAAGCGGCGCCGCGCAACGGATCCGACCAAGGGAACTCCGGCGTTCCCGGCTCCCGGATCACGACCACCGGTTACTTCGAAACCTCGGGCGTGCCCAGCAGGTTCGCCAATTGCGACAACGGCACCCCGATCCTCTGCCTCGTCGACATCGATCCCACCAAGCTTCCCGCCGGAACCAACTCCGCGGCCGCCTTGCAGATCGTGCAAAACACGCTCAACGCCTGGGCCGGCGCCTCTTCGCTGAGATTCAAGATCGAGGGCACCACCTCGTTCGGAGCCGGTGCAGACACGATCAACATCTCCGACACCAAACTCCGGATCCAGCTTCACGACAATTTCAACCGCATCGGCTCGACCGCCACGCTTGGCATCGGCGGAGGTAGCTACCAGATCGACCCCGGCTCCGGCGCCACCATCGCCGGGCGAACCTTCAACCGGCGGAACTTCGGCTACGTCGTCCTCAATCACCGGGCCGCATCCATGTCGAACGCTGTGACCTTTGCCGAAGTTCTCACCCATGAAATCGGCCACGCGCTCGGCCTCGAACATTCGAGTGGGAGCAGCGGCGAGACCGATCCGATCCTCAAGGACGCCACCATGTATTACCAGGCCCACGCTGATGGCCGCGGTGCCGACATCCGGCTCTACGACGAGAACCGCATCGCCTACGGCTATCCCCTGAACACCCCGCCCGTCTCGCTCGACCGCACGCTGCGCGTGGTCACCGGCGTCCCCCAGCCGACGGGTCCCGGCGTCGACCGGGTTACCCTCACGACCTTCGACCTCCAGACCACGGCACCCCTGACCGTCTCCCTGATGCCGGGAACACCCTCCGGTTTCACCCTCTCCGGCACCACCCTCTCCTACGCTTGCCCGAATTACGGCGACTCGTTGCTGAACGACGCCCAGATCCAAGGCGGCGCCTACTATGACATCGCCTACTTCCAGGTTTCCGACGGCGTCAATCTATCGCCCAAGTACAAGCTGGTGATCACCGGCCACCACAACGACTCCCAGCCGTCCGACGGACTCCCCAACAGCTGGCTGAACACCTACTTCGGCACCACCGCGCCGGGTACCGTCGGGAGCAGCCGCCACCCCAATTCCGATCCCGACGGCGACGGCCTTGACAACCGGACCGAGCGCTACCTCGGGACCCATCCGCTCCAGGCTTCGTCCGGCCTGCCCAAACTCACCTTCAACCGGGCGACCGGCACCCTCTCCTTCACCCCGCTCCGCTACGCGCCGCACGTGATCGAGGCCTCGACCAACCTCGCCACCTGGTCGAAGCGCCTCCCGGTCGGGACCTTCGCGACACCGGCCGCGACCACCTTCGACGTCTCGGGCGACGCCGCGGCCGCGAAGAACTTCTACCGCATCAACGTGACTCCTTGATCGCGGGGCACGCAGCCCGTAGTCCGGGGCGTGACACTGCTCAAGACGATCGCCCTGCTTTCCCTCTCCAACATCTTCATGACCTTCGCGTGGTATGCCCACCTGAAGGACATGAAGGAGAAGCCGTGGATCATCGCCGCGCTGTTTTCCTGGGGCATCGCGCTGTTTGAGTACCTGCTGCAAGTCCCGGCGAACCGCATCGGTTCCACCGCCTACAGCACCGGCCAGCTCAAGATCCTCCAGGAGGTCATCACGCTCACCGTGTTCGTCCCCTTCGCGGTCTTCTACCTGAAGGAAAAGCTCACGCTGAACTACCTCTACGCCGCCCTGTGCATGGCCGGCGCTGTGTTCTTCATGTTCCGCGACAAGCTCGCCGCGGGATGATCAGGCCAGCGGCTTGAATTCCACGGTCTCGATCACCTTGCCATCGAGCCCCTTCATCACGAAGCGAAGCGCCGTCGCGTCCGCCTTGCCCTCGATCCACGTCGCCCGATCCGGCTGCGGCCCGCCGCCGACCAGTTGGCCGTAGGGAAACTCCGCCGTGCCGGGAATCCACGCCGTCTGGTGCATGTGGCCGGACACCACGACCTGCGTCTTCCACGCCACCAGCGCGTCGTGCCAGGCCTCGCGGCTCGATCTACTAAAGGAATCGTAGCCGCCCTTCGTGTAGTCCTTCACCTCCTCGCTCTTCCAGCGCAGCGGGATGTGGCAGAAGACCATGCGATACGGAGCGTCCCGGAACTCCGGCCGGGCCGTGACCGCCTTCAACCACTCCGCCTGCTCCTTGCGCAGCGCCTCGAAGGCGACCCGCCCGCCGAAGCTCGGATGATCGTCCGGCTTGTCCTCCCCGGTATGCAGGCAAATTACCGCCACCGGCCCGCTGCGGAAGGCGTAGAACGGCCGGCCCTCCGGCGTCGCGACCATCTCCGGCACCTTGTAGGCCCACTTGCCGCGGACGTCGTGATTGCCCCAGACCAGCAACAAGGGCCGGCCCTCGCTGACGTCCTGCCCCGCCGGATGCAGCAGCGTCGGCACCAGCCAGTCCTCCTGATGCCAGTCGTTGCAGGTATCGCCGTTCCACAGCAGGAAATCCCCACCGGGGGTGAGAGCGTGGAGCTTCTCGATCGTCGCGGCGTTCTGATGGGTGTCGTTCCACACCACGAATTCCGTCGACTTCCCCAACGGGTCCAGCGTGCCGAATTTCTTCCACGGTCCATCGATCTTCTCCTTGCCGTCCGCCGCCTCGGTGATCGCCCGGAGCTGATACTTTCCGCCCGCTTTCAGCCCCTCGATCCTTACCCGCAAAACCTCATCGCCCTGCGGCACCATCCCGAAACGATCCGCCGCCGCGGTCCCCGAACTGCCGTCCTCGCCCTTCCACTCCACCCGGCCCTTCGCCAAACGCGACACCGCCCACACCACTTCCACCCCATCGTGCCGCGGCGCCATGATCACCGCCGGCGTCTTCACCAGCGGCCCTGCCACTGCCGCCTGAGCTGGATCCTGAGCCGCGGAAATCCCCGCCGCCCCTGCCACCGAACCGCCTGCCAACTTCCCAAGGAATCCACGTCGCTTCATGAGCGTCTCGATACGTCACGAAATCCGCGAATTCACGCGAAATCCTCGGCAATGGGAGAAGTCCCGCAAAGAATTGCAAACCTGCCAACCCGCAATTCACCGGGGCCCGGGGGACCGGCGCTTGAGAAACTCTTTCGCTTCCGCATTCCCCTCGATCTCAACCTTGAGCTTCGCGCTCTCTTTGGCGTAGTCGAAGCCCTCGCCCCCGACCTCGTCCGCCTTCCACGCCGCGCCCGTCACCCCGGAGATCAATTCGAAGACCAGCGCATCGGCGGCCCGGGAAGCGTTCATGCTTTCGAGCCCGGCGGGACCGGTCTCGATCCGAATGGTTGCGAATTCCTTGGAATCCGAGACCTCGACGCCGGATGTCCACGTGACGCTGCGAACCTTCCAAAGCCCGTCCTCATCCATCAAGACCTCGAAGGCCTTCTCTCCTTTCTCCCCTTGGCATCGCACGACAATCCATCGCAAGATTTCAGGGTCCCGGGCATCGTCCACCCAAACAGCGGCAGGCACCGGCACCCCCTCCTTCCACCGGCAATAGGTAAAGCCTCCCCACCACGCCTTTCGACCAGAATTGTTGGAGGACAAGACCAAGTAATCGTGGCGGAAATCCGGTTCGCCATGATCGGACTGGACCTTGAGAAACTCGATGCCGTCCCCCTTCTTTTTCGCGATCGCAAAGCCCAGTTGATAGCCGTCATTGTTGAACGCCACTAGCACCTCGGGCACCTCGTCTCCGTTCAGATCCTTCAGAACGAAGGGCACCGTCGGGGCCCCGATATTGTAGTGGGCCGCATCCTCGTGCTCCTTGCCGGCGGGTGTCCACGCCGGATCCACTTCATGATTCGACACGACTTTCCACCCCTCCTTGTCCCCGGCCGCGAACGTGGTGACAGAAGTTCCCACCAGCGCCAGATGCCGGCCGTCACCAAAGAAATCGCCATGAAGCACCACCGGACCGTCCGGCACCTGCCAGCTTTGATGAGTCTTCGGGAACGTCTCCGGTTTGATTGTGTCTAATGCCCGCAGCGGATCCGGCCACACTCGGGGCGTCCATGTTCCATCCGCGAACAGCACGCCCTGCATACCCAAGAGCCCCATCCAGACAAACAACGACTTCATAGCCCGCCGATACGCCAACGGTTTCAGCCGATGTTCAAGGTTTGATCTTTAAATGGCGGCGTCCATCCTCCCGCCACATGACTCCCGCCGCCCAAGGATTCGCGATGCCGCCCGAATGGTCCCCGCAGGAAGCCGTCTGGCTTTCCTGGCCGGTCGACGACCCGCGCCACTGGGGCGGCTCCAAGCGCGACCTGATCTGGCAAAAGTTCGCCGAGATCGCCGCCGCCGTCAGCCGCCACGAAATCGTCCGCATCAACGCCCCCGGCGCCGACCACGACGCCATCCATGCCGCCTGCAACCGCGCCAAGGCCGTCCCCGAACGCGTCCAGCTCTTCGACCACCCGCACAACGACGTCTGGTGCCGCGACCACGGCCCGATCTTCCTCAAGCACCGCGACACCGGAGAACTCGCGGTCAGCGACTGGGGCTTCAACGCCTGGGGCGGCAAGTTCCCGCCCTACGACCTCGACGACGACATCCCGCGCGCCGTCGCCGATTCGCTCGGCCTGAGGCGCTTCGAAGGCGGCATGATCCTCGAGGGCGGCGCCATCGAAATCAACGGCCTCGGCCAGCTCCTCACCACCGAAGCCGTCCTCCTCAACCCCAACCGCAACCCGCACCTCTCCCGCCGCGAGATCGAGCAAAAGCTCCGCGACACCCTCGGCGTCCGCGACGTCCTCTGGCTCAAGCAGGGCATCGAAGGCGACGACACCGACGGCCACATCGACGACCTCGCCCGCTTCGTCGACGACTCGATGATCGTCGCCTGCGTCGAAAAGGACCGAGAATCGCCGAACCACCCGGTGCTCGACGACAACTTGAACCGCCTCCGCGACTTCACCCGCCCCGACGGCCGCAACTTCGAAGTCATCGAGATCGCCCTGCCCGAAGCCTGCGCCGTCCCCGGCTGGCGGCTGCCGGTACTACCCGCGTCGTACGTCAATTTCCTCATCGTCAACGGCGGCCTGCTCGTCCCGACCTTCCGCCAGAACCGCAACGACGACCGCGCCCTCGGCCTGCTCCGCGAACTCTTCCCCGACCGCGAGGTCACCGGCATCGACTGCCTCGACCTCGTCGAGGAAGGAGGCACGCTGCACTGCATCTCGCAGCAGCAGCCGGCATAGTGACCCCGACTTCGCATTCGCGATCGCCCACTGGAGTGTCGCCTTGGAGGCGACATGACGGCGGACAGGCGGCATCCAGCCGCCCGCTTCGTCAGAACGCTCCGCCATTCTCTATCGCCGCCCGCCACGTCGCCAGCGCCCCGCACAAATCCCCCAGCGCACAGCCCACCGATTTGAACAGCGTGATCTCCTCCGCCGAGGTCCGCCCCGGCACGCTTCCCCGGCACAACTCCGCCAACTCCCCGACCACCTGTTCTTTCGCGAACACCCCTTCCTCGATCGGCACCAGGATCTCCCCGGCCTCGCGGAAGCAGTTCGCCCGGGTATCGACGTAAACCCGCGAGCGGGTCACCGCTTCGGTATCGCACTCGCGTTTCGTCGCATGGTGGTTGCCCAGGAAATCGCAATGCGTCCCCGGCCGCAGCCAGGCCCCGCGGATCAGGATCTCCGGGCTTCCGGTCGCCGCCACGACGATGTCCGACTCGCCGCAGGCCGCTTCAAGATCCTCCGCCACCTCGAAGCGGATCCCCGGCAACTCCCCCGCCATCCGCCCGACCAACGCCCGCGCTTTCGCCGCATCGCGACCCCAGACCTTCACCGTCTTCAACGTCCGCACACTGGCATGGGCCCGGATCAGATAAGGCGCGAGATTTCCCGTGCCTAACAGCAGCATCGAGGACGACTCGGGCCGCGAAAGATATCGCGAGGCCAGCGCCGAGACGCCTGCGGTCCGCCAGTAGGTCACGCTGCTCCCGTCCACCAGCGCCAGTGGTTCGCCATGCGCCCGGTCGAAGACCAGGATCTTCGAATACAGCGAGCGATACGGCGGCTTGTTGTCCGGGAAGTAGGTGAAGGCCTTCAGCGCGATCACCTCGTCGTTCCACGACGGCAACATCGCGAAAGCCTCGTGCCCGCCCGACTCCGGATCCAGCAGCATCACCTGCCGCGGCGGCATGGTGAAGTCTCCCGCAAAGCCTTCCTGCAAGGCATCGATGAACTCCGGATAACGCAACGCCGCGTGAACGTGATCGTCGGTGAGGATCTTCATGAGTGCGGTGGAGTTTCCCCGCCACCCCGGGCGAGGCAAGCCTCCAAGGAGTCCACCCTTTGGACTGCTGCGGCACGACGCAGCTTTCGCTCTGGGGGCGGATGCTACACTCTCACAGCCACGGATCGCCTTTCCTGCCGGTCCGCGGCCTCGGGGGTGCCGCCCAATTCACCCCAAGCCAAAGCGACGTCGTGCCGTCGCACTCCAGATCCCCGCCTCCGTCATTGCACCCGCCACTCGCCGCCGCCAAGCTCCGCCCATGCCCGCCGCCCTCGATCTTCTCCGCACCCTCGCCCGCGAACGGGCCCTCGTCGCCAGCGCCGCCTCGGTGATCGGCTGGGACCAGGAAACCTATCTGCCCGACGATGGCCATGCGTGGCGCGCCGACCAGCTCGCCTGGCTTTCCGAAAAGGCCCACGACCTCGGCACATCCGCCGCTTGGGGCGACGCCCTCGCTGCCGCCGAAGCCGAAGGAAGCGCGCCCGCCCTCGCCGCCGCCATGCGCCGCGATTTCGACCGCGCCACCAAGCTCCCCGGCGAACTCGTCGCCCGCGAAGCCGTGGCCTCATCGCTCGGCAAGCAAGCCTGGGCCGAAGCCCGCAAGAAATCCGACTTCACGCTCTTCGCCCCGCACCTCGATGCCCTGCTCGCCATCGCCCGCGAGAAGGCGGAACGCTGGGGCTACGCCGCCGAGCCCTACGACGCCCTGGTCGACACCTACGAACGCGATGCCACCGCCGCCGGGATCGCCACTCTGTTCGATGCCCTCCAACCCCGCCTCCGCGACCTCGCCGCCGCCGCCGTCGAGCGCTCTAACAGCCGCAACGCCAGACTCCCCGCCGGCCCCTACCCGATCGCCGCCCAGCAGGCCTTCAATGCGGAAGTCGCCGCGTCCCTCGGCTTCGACTTCAAAGCCGGCCGCATCGACACCACCACCCATCCCTTCTGCACCACCCTCGGCCCGCGCGACGTCCGGCTGACCACCCGCTATGACGAGGGCGATTTCACCTCCTCGCTCTTCGGCGTGATGCACGAAGCCGGCCACGGCCTCTACGAGCAAGGCCTGCCCGATGCCGAGTTCGGCCTGCCCTCGGGCGACGCCGCCTCGCTCGGAATCCACGAATCCCAATCGCGCCTCTGGGAGAACCACGTCGGCCGCTCCCGCCCCTTCTGGGAAAAATGGCTGCCCGTCGCCGCAAAGCACTTCCCGCAGCTCGCCACCGTCTCCCTTGACGACTTCCTCGCCGCCATCCACCGCGCCGAGTTCTCCTACGTCCGGGTCGAAGCCGACGAGGCCACCTACGACCTCCACATCCTGCTCCGCTTCGGCCTCGAGCGCCGCCTCGTCTCCGGCGAACTCGCCGTGAAAGACGTCCCCGCCGCGTGGAACGAAAGCTTCCGCGACCTGTTCGGCATGACCCCGCCGGACGACGCCCGCGGTTGCTTGCAAGACATCCACTGGTCGATGGGCGGCCTCGGTTACTTCCCCACCTACACCCTCGGCAACCTCAACGCCGCCCAGCTCTTCGCCGCCGCCACCTCCCTCCCGGAAATCGCCGCCGCCAACGCGAAGGCCGACTACGCCCCGCTGTTAGGCTGGCTGCGCGAGAATGTTCACCAGAAGGGCGCCGTCCCCACCCCCGCCGAGATCGTCGAAGCCGCCACCGGCAGCCCCCCTTCCCCGGAAGCCCACCTCGAACACCTCGCCGCGCGATACAACCGGTAAAAGTCCGCTTCACGGGGACCGCCCGCAATCCGGCTTGCCGAATCGCCGATCCGGGGGAAACTCCCTGCCATGATCCGGACCGCCACACTCGCCACGATCCTCGCCACTTCCCTCGCCTGCGCCGGCGAGGTGACGATCAAGGTGGAGGGCGTGAAGGACAACGTCGGCAAGGTGGCCCTGCTCCTGTTCTCCGACGCCGCCGGATTCCCGAACGAAACCGCGAAGGCCGCCCGCAAGACGCAGGTCGATGCCAAACCCGGCACGACCGAGATCAAGCTCACCGACCTCAAGCCCGGCCGCTACGCCGTCTGCGTGATCCACGACACCAACCAGAACGCCCTGCTCGACCGGAACTTCATCGGCATCCCCAAGGAAGGCGTCGCCATCAGCAACGGCATCCGCCGCGAGAAGCCGACCTTCGAAAAGGCGGTCATCGACATCAAGGAAGGCGACACCGTGGTGCTGCCGCTGAAATACTGGTGAGCCCCTCGAGAGGGCCCCGCCGGCTTCCAGGAAAGCTCAGTCCCTGCGGCGGCGAAGGAGCAGGAGGACACCGAGGCCTCCGAGCAACGCGACGCCCGGCTCGGGAACCGCGGTCAGCGTCACGAAGTTCGAGCCGGTCGCTTCCAGGTTGAAGTTGTTTCCGGCCAGCGTGTCGTTGTAGTTGAACAGCCACTGGTTCGCCCCGAACGTGTAAACGGTGTCGTCATCGAAGCCGGTGAATCCGCTGGTGATGCCGGTGCCCGTGTAACTGATCAGCGTGATCTTGTCGCCCACGTCCCAGATGTTCAAACCGAGGTCCGCCCCGACCAGGTCGAGCGAGACATCGGTGAGGGAAAGGGCGCCGTTGACGACCATCAGGTCGGCCCCGCTGGCACCGTTGCCGGAGGCCTCGTAGGCGAAGGTCGATCCGGCGTTCATGGTCAATGCACCGGAGGAAAAGGTGGCGATCGAGGCGCCCGGGGCCAGCACCCCGGTGACGTTGACCGCCCCGGCGACGCTGCCGGTGCCGCCGAGGGTGGCGCCGGAATCCACGCTGACGGTGCCGGTTCCGGTGTTGGAACCGTTCACCAGCAGGGTTCCGCTGGAGACCGTGGTGGTGCCGGTGAAACTGTTGGTTCCGGTCAAGGTCGCCGTCCCGGCGGAGGTCTTCGCCAGGTTGGTCGAGCCGCCGACGTCGGTGATCGACGAGGAAACCGTGAAGGGCCCGGTGATCGAGTCCAAGGTCACCGTGGAACCGCTGTGCCGGACATTCCCGACACCGATCGCGGCACCGCTGTTCTCGTAGGCCCACTCCTTGATCAAGGCACCGCCGGTATTGTTGGTGAGCACGACGCGCATCCAGCCGTAGTTGCCACCGGCCATGCGGAAGCCGAAATACCCCTCGCTACCCGCCACGAACTGCCCGGGACCGGCACCGAGGTGGGTTTCGGAGGAGCCGAAACCCGGGCCGCCCGGATTCTGCCCGCCCGGCCCTTGGGTGAAGGTCGAGAAGACACTACTGCCATTCACCACCGTGCCGGTCGCGAGGTTCAGCACCGCATCCGTCGCGCCCGTGCCGCTGCGCACCGGCTGGAAGCCGGGGCTGTTCCACATCACCGATCCCCCGAAGAACGGGTTGATGTCCCAGCCGGACTGGGGCGCATTGGCATCGGTGTTCCAAAGGCCTGAATCCACGTCCAGATAGACCCCGTCGAAGTTAGCGGGGATCGAGATGTCCTTCAGGTTGCTGTAAATCACGTCCGCGGCGGCGGGCAGCGCCAGAACGAGGGTCACCGCACTCGTGGTGGAAAAGCGGATGGGTTTCATGGGGTTTTTGGAAGGATGCAATCGCTAGGATCGGGTCTGCAGGCTTATTGGGTAACCTCGACGCGGAAGAAGGTCGGCTTCTGTGGGCCGTTGTCGCTCGGCACGAAGTTCAGGAAGGGAACGCGGACGACGTCGATCACCCCGTCGGTGGCGATGACCGTGGGCGGGGCCGTGGTGGGCGTCCAGGCGCTCAGAGCGTTGGAGAACTCCACGGTGTAGATCAGGCCCTCGTCGAGGTAATCGACGCGGCGGCAGAACACCGCATACCAGACGCCGCCATCTTCCTCCAGGATCGGCTGGCCGGGTGAGGTCAACACACCGCCCGAGTATACGAGATCTCCCGGTCCGGAGGAACCCACCGCCGGATTGGTGCCGAAGGCGTATTCCAACAGGTTCTCCACGCCATCGCTATCGGGATCGCCAGTCGGGCCGCCGGTTGCGCCATTGGCAGCCGCCCAGGCTTCGTAGGGGTTCTCAAGGACGAGGGTGTTGCCCACCTTCTTGAGGACATAGCCGGCGATCGGCGCGTCCAGGACCGGTGTGCCGGTGATGCCCGCCGAAGCGCTGATCAGCGTGTAGCTCGGCAAGGTCGGGGTGCCGGTGATCTTGATCGTGCCCGCGGACAGGTTGAAGGTGCTCGTCGAGGTGGTCGGAGCGCCGAGGGTGAAGCCCAGCGAAGCCCCGCTGCTCACCGTGATCGGAGAGGCATGGCTTCCGCCGACCAGGGCCAGGGTGCCGACCGAGACGGTGGTGTTGCCGTTGTAGGTGTTGGCACCCGAAAGGATCTGCGTCCCCGTTCCGATCTTGGTCAGCCCGCCGGTCCCGGAAATGGCACCTGCATAGGCCGCGGGGCTGCTGTTGTCGCCTCCCACGGTCAGGACCGCTGCGCCGAGGTTGACATTGCCGCCGGTCGCCCCGCCACCGGTGATCGATCCGATCTGGGTGTTGAACCCGGTGATGTCCAGGACCGCGGTGGCATCGTTGGCCATGATGACCGCCGAGTTGTTGCCGAAGGCGCCGCTGACATTCGCGACCGATGCCACACCGGCGGCGAGTGTGCCGCTGTTGACCGTCGTCGGCCCGGTGTAGGTATTCGCGGCGCTCAAGGTCTGGACCGCCGACCCCGCCTGGGTGACCGCCAGGATACCCGAACCGGTTCCGGCGAGAGTGACCGCGTTGGTGCTGCTCAGCGCGCTCGTCAGCGTCAGGGTACTGGTCGTGGCAGCCACGCTGTTGACCACGGATGCCGCGCTTCCGCCCTTGGTCATCCCCGCGAGGCTCTGATCGAAGCCCTTCAAATCAATAACGCAGGCCACCGAAGCTCCGACGAGCGTCACGGCGCTGGTCGAAATCCCGTCGTCGGCATTGAGGCCGATATTGCCACTGAGCCTCAGGTCGGTGTAATTGCCGCCGCCACCGAAGTTCACGTTCCCCACACGGACCGAGATCGGCAGGGTGGCAGGAGTCGAGGTGATCGCCCCGTTCAGGTTCAGGAGAGTACCCGCGCCGGTCGTGGCGAAGGTCCCACCCGCAACCGGTCCGACGGTGGCCGAGATCGGCCCGTTGAGGGTGGTGACGCCGTTGGTGCCTTCGACCAGGCCCCGGCCCACCACGCCGCCATTGGCGCCGAGGTTGATGGCATTGGCCAGGGTCACCGCACCCAGTTCCAGGCGGACGCCGCCGGCGATCGAAATGCTACCGGTGCCCGCGTCGCCCGTTGACGGAATCGCCAGGATGCCGCCGGTGATGGTCGTGCCGCCCGAGTAGGCGTTGTCTCCGGACAGGATCAGGGTGGAAGTGCCTGCCTTGGTCAGGCTGCCGGTCCCCAGGCTTACAACTCCCGAGATGGTGTTCGCGACGCTGCCGTCGGTTTGGACGGTCAGGTTGGTGTTGGTCCCCGTGAACGCGCTGGCGTTGGAGAAGTTGAAGGCGGAGCCACCATCGGCCGTGACGGATGCATTGCCGGACAGCGTGACCGGTCCGGTCATGTTGATCGTCCTGTTGCCGCCGACGTTGAGGGCGCCGTTCGAAGCGGTGCCGGTTCCCGCGATGTCGAAACCCTCGGCAACGGTCGATGCCGTGGCCAGGCCGCCGAAGATCACCCGTCCGCCGCTCGCGACGGTGGTGCCCGCCGCGGTCGTCCCGAGCGCGTCGACGCTTCCAAGGGCGAGGGTTCCCTCGCTGACCGTGGCCGTGCCGGTGTAGGTGTTGGCTGCCGAGAGGGTCAAGGCGCCGGGGCCCGACTTCCTCAGTGTGCCGGCGAAGCTGGGGGCGTCGCTGAGCACCTGGGCGATCGTGATGTCGCGTCCCGACGGAACGTTCAGGTTCGCGCCGTTCGCCGTGAGGTAGGCGTTGTTGAAGGTTCCCGCGGGAAGGTAGGTCGTGCTGGCTGCCGCCGGGGACAGGAAGCCCGTGGTCGAGTCGAAGGTGATGGTCGCCGTTGCCGACGTTCCTTTCACGTTCGTCGGGAATACGGGCAGGGTCACCTGGGCGGTGCCGCCGATGGTGATGGTCGAGCTGCTCTGGTTGCCGCCGGAGAGCGCGCCGAAGGAGGCGGCGGAGAAGGTGCCGCCCGTGAGGGTCAGCGTCGAACTGCCGGCCGCGTTGTTGGCGGCGCCGGCCGCGGTGCCGCTCATCTGCAGGATGCCCACCGTTGCCGTTCCGCCGGTCTGGATGAAGCTGCCGGTGGTCGCCAGCGCGGGGCTGTTGTCCGATCGGGCGATCTGCATCGTCGACCCGGCGGCCATGTTCAAGGTGCCGCTCATCATGTTGAAGACGCCCGTCGTCCCGGTGTTGACCCCGATGAGGATTCCCGTGCTGCCGGCCGCCACCACCGTATTGAGGGTGCCTCCGTTCAGGTTGTAGGTGCCCGTGGAATTGCTGCCGGGGACAAGTCCCGTTCCATTGTTGCCCAAGAGCAACTGGCTGCCGCTCGTCGTCAGGGTGCCGCCGGTGTGGTTGACGACCCCGGCGGTGAGGGCGTTGGTTCCCGAGCCGACACTGAAGGTGCCTGCCGTGAACGTGCCGTTGCTGATGTTGAGGGTGCCGGTGGTGGAGGGCAGGTTGCCGACCGTGATGGCACCCATCGTGGCCGTGCGGGCACCGGAGAGGGTGAGCGCGCCGTTGGAGACCGTGGTCGTGCCGCCGTAGGTATGGACTCCCGAAAGCACCAGGTTGCCCGGACCGTTGAGTTCGAGGTTCCGGGTGGCGCCGCTGAGGACACCGCTCATCGTCAGGGTGGTGCCCGAGGCCGGAATCACGTCGAGGTGGCTGAGCAGCGTGACGTTCTCGGCAATGGTGTGCGAGCCCGTCGTGACGGTCGCCACCGCGTTGCTCGCCCCGTTGTTCAGCGTCAGGTTGCTGCTGCCATTGGCACCGATGGTGTAGGCATTGGCGTTGTCGAAGCGGAGGTAACCCACGATGTGCGGGGTATCCACCAAAACGGACGACGGAGCGGTGATCGAGTCGCCGAAGAGCGCGGCATCACCCGCGACGGTGGGCTTGTAGTTGTCCCAGTTGCCCAAGGTCGCGTTCGGATCGCCCGAGCTCCAGTTGCCGCCGCCGGCCTGGTTCCACTTTCCTTCGAACACGGTCGAGTCGATCGTGATCGTGTTGGTGTTGACAGTCGGGGTCAGGGTCACGCGGCCGATGGTCTGGCCCGTGATGGTGTGGGAACCGGTGTTGGTGATCGGGTTGGCGGAGGTCACCAGAGTGTAGCTGCCACCGACGGCACCGATGCTGGTGAAGTTGAACGCGCTGTTCGCGGAGAGGGTGAAATTGTTGACGGTAATCGCATCGTTCACACCCGCATCGCCGATGTCGAAGGCGAGTGTGCCGCCACTCAGGGTCAGGTCCTTGGTGCCGAGGTTGAGCGTGTCGGCGGTTGCGGCGGTGAACCCGAGCGTGCCGCCCGTGCTGACCGTCACCGCGCTGGTGGCGGGAGTGCCTGCCGCAGCGCCGTTGAGTTGCAAGGTGCCGCCATTGACCGTGGTCGGGCCACTGTAGGTGTTCGCGCCGGAGAGGGTGAGAGTGCCCGCCCCCGTTTTGGTCAGGCCTCCTGGCGTATTGGGAGTGGTCAGCGCACCCGAGGTGACTGTTGCAGGCGTGATCGAAGCCCCGCCTCCAGAGAGCGTGACCGTCGGAATCGTGCCCGAGACATAAGTGCCCGGATTGGTGATTACGATACCTGTGACCGATCCGCCACTGACCAAGGCATAACCGGAGGCGGGCGTGCCGCCCGCGGTGACGCCGGCGGTGCTGAACTGGACTGCGGGTGCGCCGATGTAGCCGCTGCCGCCGGAGATGGTCAGGTCAGCCTGGGTCACGCCCACGGCCGATGCGGCGGTGGATCCTGCCAGGACATTGGCGAAGGTGCTGTTGAGTCCATTGGTGTCAACGGTCAATCCCCCGGCGAAGTCGTTCGCCGTGCCATTGTTATCGATCGCCCCGAAGATGGTCGAGGTGACTGCCGTAGTGCCGGTGGCTGCCGGTGCATAGCCCGATGCCAGTGCTACGCTGGTCCTCAGCGTGCCGCCCGCGAAGTTGTAGTAGGCGTTGTTGCCGGAGCCAGTGCTGATATTGATGGTTCCAACCGTGCCGACGGAGAGCGTTCCAGCGGCGAGGTTGACGTAGCCGGTGGTGTTGCTGATGTTGCCATTGCCGAACCGGATCGGTTGTGCGCCGGTATCCACGGAGCCTCCCGCCAGATTCAAAATGCCGTTCGCGCCGGTGGAGTTCATCACGATCCCAAGAGGCTGCGTCGCCCCTACACGGGTCACATTTCCTCCCGCACCCACGGTCATCTGGCCGACACCGCCAAAGCCGATGATCATCCACTCGCCGTTGTTGTTGTTCAGCGTGCTGCCAATGTAAGCGACGCCCACCGCACCCGTCGAAGCCGTGTTCTGAACGACATCGAAACGGTTCAGGTCACGGAACGTCCCCCCGGTCAGATTGAAGTATCCGTAACCGTTGTTGGCGACATACTGCGTATTGGCTGTCCCGGGGCTAATGGTGACGGTTCCAGCCGTCTGGTTGTAAACCGCATTGGAACCGGCGGCGTTCGCGCCCGATATCGCAAACAGGGTCATGTCGTTGCTGACATTGACGACGGTGTTGCCGGCAGACCCGCCAAGCGCCAGCGTGCTGGACGTGGTATTTCCCGTAATGGTGCCAGTCACATTCAAGGTGCCGGCATTCAGCCCAGTCGTTCCCGTGTAGGTGTTTGTGCCACCCAAAGTCAGAACACCGGCTCCATCCTTGGCGATGCCACCCGATCCAAGCGTCACATTCCCGGAAATGTTTGTGTTGCCAGCACCTCCAACGACCAGCGTCAGGTTGGGAGAACTGACGGCTGTCGCGTTACCCAGAGTCAGCGTGCCGCTAACCGAATTGATGCGCGATTGTGCCGCCAAAGTGACCGTCCCGCCGTAGGTATTGTTGCCGGCGATGTTGCGCAGCGCGCCGAGGTCGGTGATGCCGCCGCCGTTGATCGTGAGGGCTTCCGCGCCGACGGTGATATCGCCGCCGGTGCCGTCGAGTTCCAGGGCACTGGTGCCGGATTGGGACGTTCCCGCCGCGGTGGTTCCCAAGCCCGCGCCGTTGGTGATGCGCAGCACGCCCGCGTTGATGGAGGTCAGGCCTCCGTAGCCGTTCGCGCCGCCCAGAACGAGCGAGCCGGCACCCGTCTTGGTCAGGCCCCGGTTGTTGCCCCCGTCGCCGATATTGCCGCCCACCGTCAGGACAGAGCCCGCGGTGTTGAGCACAAGGCTGGCACCCAGGGTCACCGACCCGGTTCCCAGATCGAGGTTGTTGGATCCGGTGAACGTGTAGTCACCGCTCCAGACCTGTGCGTTATTGGTGGTCAGGGTGATCGCGGATGCCGGGGCGTTGACGGTGGTCCCCGCACCGATGGTGAAAAGCCCGCCGCCCAAGGCCGTGGCGCTGTTGAGGTTCAGCGTGCCACCTGCCAGGGTGATGGCTCCTGTTCCGGAGTTGGCACCGGAAAGGGTCAGCGCGCCGGTGTTGGTCTTGCTGACGCTCCCGGTGAAGATCGTGTTGCCGCCAAGGATGAGCGAACCGGTGGATTCCACATTCCAAGTCTGGGCGGCACCGGTGGTCAGAGGTGCCGAGATGGTGGCGGTGGCTCCGCTCAGAACCCGGAGGCCGTTTGACACGCTCACGGGAGTCAGGGTCAAGGCACCCGATCCGGAAGCGGTGATCGTGTGGCTGCTCGCGAATTGCAGGCTATCCACGGTGAAGGGCGCATCGATCTCCGAGGTCACGGGGGCGCCCGTGGCGCTGAAAACCACCGCATTGGCAAGCACCGGCACGCTCAAGGCATCCGCGGCACCGCCGGTGTCCGTGGTCCAGTTGGCAGGGGCGCTGCCGAGCGTGCTCCACTGTGCGTTCTGACCACCGCGCCAGTAAATCAGCGTTTCCGGAACCACGGTCACACTCACGGCGGTATCGCTGGCATTGATCGTGTAGTTGAATCCGCCGGGAGCTGTACCGAGGACGTAAGTCGCTCCTGCAAGGCCACCGGGAGCGGTCAGCAAGGTGTAGGTGGTGGCCTGAATTCCCGCACCGGTGTTGAAAAGGTTCAGAGCGACCACGCCGCTGGTGACCGCGGTTCCGCCGGTAGCGACGGCGATGCTGTCGCTGGCCGCCGCATTGACTTCGAAGCCCAACTGCGCTCCACCATCCAAGGTGAGCGCGCCTGCCGAGGTATCGAGCGTGAGGAGCTCCGCATTGGAGTCCGCAAGACTGAGATTTCCGGTGGCTCCGACTGTCACCGTCGCCACGTCGGTGACCCCGAAGCCGGCCTGCAAGGTGCCATCGTTGACCACCACGCCGGCACCATTGGCGGTCAGGTTGAGTTCCGTGCTGCCCGTGAGCAAGGCGGCACCGGGGCCCGTCTTCACCAGGTCGCCGCCCGTGCTGGACGCACCGAAGCTGAGGGCGCCGGTGGCGTTCGCCACATCGACCCTGCCGACCGAGCCAAGGATCGCGACGGGGCGGTTCAAGGCATTCGGCCCTGCCGCGGTGTAGCTGATGCCGCCACCGCTGAGGTTGACGGCGGTGGAATTGCCGAGCGGGCCTGAGGTCGCCGGCGAGGACGGGAATGCCACCAGGCCGCCGTTCACCGACAGAACGCCGCCAAAGGTGCTCGTTCCGCTCAAGGTCTGGACGCCGGAGCCGATCTTCGTCACGGAGAGCGTGCCGGACGCATTGCTGATCGCGCCGCTGTGGCTGGCGGTCGCATTGTTGTCACCGAGGGTGAGGGTCACCGTGCCGCTGGTGCTCTCGACGTTGCCGCTGCCGCTCAAGCCGTTGATCGTCTCGCTTCCGCCGGCGAGGCTCAGCAGGCCGACCCCCGTGCCGTTGGCATTGACGATGACGTTCCCGGCATTGACGCCGTTCGGGATCTGATCCGGCGCGAGCAATTGCAAGGTCGCCGATTTGCCCGAGGCCGCATTGAAATTGATGACGGTGTCGCCCTGGTAGTTGTTGGGGTTGATCGTCGTGTTGTTCAACGAGACCAGGAACTGGGTTGAGGCTGAACTCTTGGAAGTGATGTCCAGAACGACTCCACTGGCTCCCGTGACCTGGTTCGTGAGGATGAAGGCACCGGCTGCGTTGTTTGAAGTGAAGGTCGCAGGGGCGAGGTTCGCCGTGATCACGCCGGAGAGCGTGATGCCTGCCACGTCGGACCGGAACCCCACGCGGTCGGTGCCCTGCGCCGTGTTGACGATGATCGGATTGGTGAAGTTCTGCGTGGCGGTCGCGAAGTAGATCCCCGCCAGGTCAGAGGGGGCTTCACCGATGGTGATGGCACCGGTTCCATAAGCACCGGCAACGACGGTCCCCGGCGACAGGCGGGTGCCCGTCGCACTGTTGGTGAGAACGATGCCGCCCGAGAAGGTGCTGCTTGCATTCGCAAGCCGGAAATTCCCGTTCTCGTTCGTGACGCGAAGGGCGGTCGTGCGGGTGGCGCCGTTGGCAATGGCCGCTTCAACGTTTCCGCCGCTGGCAAAAGCAAGGGTATCCGTGCCGGTTCCCGATCCGTTGTTCACGATCGCGCTGGTCGCCACGGTGCTCGTCAGCGTGCCGATCGTCGGGCTGAATCCGTTGAGATCCAGCGCGCCGGTGCCCGCCAGGGTCACGGGGTTGGTGCCGGTGAGAGTGGTGGCGGTTCCCAGGACGAGGGATCCCGCATTCACCGTGGTGGCACCGGTGTGGATGTTGGCACCCGACAAGGTGAGGCTTCCCGCTCCGGTCTTGGTCAGTCCGAGCACGCCACCGGCACCGTTCTGCAAAACGCCGCTGAAGCTGCTATTCGAGGCATCGCCCACCGTGAGGGTAGCCCCCGTGGAGGCGTGGTTGTTCTGCACCGTGCCGTTGCCGGAGAGAGCCACGACGGTTTGGTTGATGCCGTTGAGCCGCACGATCCCGGTGCCGGTCACCGTCACCGAGGAACTGGTGCCGAACGAGTTCGTCGCACCGCCTTGAAGGATGCCGCCGCTCGGCACCGTGATGGTACCGGTGTAGGTGGAGTTGCCGGGGGCGGAAAGCGTCACCAGGCCGGAGATGCCGAGGCCGGCCGAACCGGAGACCGCGCCGCTGACGTTCAGGGACGAGCCGTTCGGACCCGTGCCGTCCACGGTCCAAGTTTGGGAGGTGCCGAGCAGGACAGGTGCGGAAAGGGCGATATTGCCCGCATTCGTCCCGACCACGATGCCATCGCTCGACGAAGCGGGAGCGATCGAAAGAACCCCGGGGATCCCCGCGGGGGACGTGCCGCCGGCGATGGTGACCGAATTGACGCCATTCGGGTTGTTGCCGAAGACGAGGTCGTTGACCGTGAAATTGTTGTCCAGCGTGGTCGTGATGACGCCGGCCGTGTTGGTGGCGTTGACCGTGCTGAAAATCACCGTGTCGCCCCCGCCGGGGTTGACCTGGGCATTCGTCGACCCGCTACCATCGGCGAACCAGTTCGTGTTCAGCCCGCTGAAAGTGCTCCAACTGCTGCTGGTATCTCCCCGCCAGTAGAGATCCCCAGCGGTCGAAGGAGTCACGTTCAGGCTCACGAGCGTGCCGGAAGCGGTCACCGAATAGGTGTATCCGCCGGGCGCGCTGGTGACCGCGTAGGTGGCACCGGCCAAGCCGCCCGATGCGGTCAGCAGGTCATAGGATGATGCGCTGCCAAAGCCGGCCAGAGGCAGGATGGCGAGATTCACCGTGCCCGTCGTGGTGGCCGCTGCCGTGGTGTTGATGGAGTCCGAGCCGGCCGTGTTGGCGCCCAGATCGAGAGCGAGGTTGACGGGGCCGGTCGCCGAACCGAGCGCGAGCGGCCCGCTGCTGGATACGGGGTTTGCCGAACCGTTGCCGAGCGTCAAGGTCGCACCGCTCGCCAAGGTCGGGCTGACCGAAAGGGCCGATGCGGGATTCAGGGAGCCCGAGAGAAACACGCGCCCGGAGTTCACCGTCGTCGGCCCCGTGTAGGTGTTCGCACCGCCAAGAAACAGATTCCCGGTGCCAGCGATGGTCAGGCCCAGGGCGTTGCCGGCATCACCGATCGCTCCATTGATGACGGTCGCCGTGTTGGCCACGGTGGCGCCGACATTGGAGGTAAGGATGTGGCTGCCTCCGCTCAGGGTGACCGGCCCCGTGAAGGTCAGTGTCTTTTCCAACGCGGTCGTGAAGAACGTGGTATTCGCGGAAATCGTCACGGCATTGCCGATCGTGCGGGCGGATCCCGTTCCGGAGCGGATCTGGCCGCCTGCAAGATCCAGGGTGCCCGTGCCAAAGGGTCCCGCGGTGAGGGAGCCCGGCAAGCCGGTCGAATTCCGGTCCACCGCAATAAAGCCCGCGGTGTGGGTCGTGCCACCGCTGTAGGTGTGGTCAGCACGCGGCACGTAGTCTCCCGTGCCTGGACTGTTCATCACCACCGAACCAGCACCGGAGATGATGCCGTCGGTGAAAAGCCGGCCGGTGCTGCTATTGCGAAGCGTGAGAATGTTTCCCGCCGTGTTCACCGTGGCGGTGCCCCCCAAGGTAAGACCGCCGGCCGCGGAAGAGCCGATGGTCGCGTTACCGCCCAAGGTCACCGGGCCCACCCAGGTCGCGGCGTTGGCCGAACCACTGGTCAGCGCACCTTGCGGCCCCGCAGCCAGACCCGTGCCCGTGATTGTCAAAGGCTCCGCCGCCGTCTGTGTTGTCCCGTTGACGTTGAGTGCCGCACCACTGGCCACGGTGGTTCCCGACGTCGTGTTCCCGAGGGGACTGCCCGCATTTCCAAGCTGCAAGAGACCCGCGCTTACCGTGATGGTGCCCGTGAAGGCCGTGCCGAAGTTGGAAGTTCCCGCACCCAGGGAGAGCGTGCCCAATCCTGCCTTGGTCAATGCCCCGCCCCCTTGCAACTGGGGAGCGGTCCATGCGGTGCCCGCGGCACCCGAGCCGTCATCGAGGGTGAAAGTTACCCCCGTCCCCACATCAAACACTCCGCCGCCCGTTCCGATACTGAAAACCTGGCCATTGCCCGGCAACGATGCTGAGGGAGTGTTGACGTTATAGGTAGCACTTGGGCGGAAGATGCCGCCACTTGTTAAAGTGACAGTCTTGTATGCCGTGGTATTGATGCCCAGCGGGCCGGAGGTGGCGTCGCCATTGGATCCTGAGGTCATTTGCAGGGCGCTCGACGCCCCGCTCACGGTGATGTTGCCTGTGAATGTATTGTTTGCATTGCCAACGATCAGCGTGCCACCAGTGACCGCCAAGCCGCCGGCACCTGAGCCGATGACTCCGCCAAGTGAAAGGGTACCCGTATTGGTCTTGGTCAGAGTGCTCGTGCCGCCAATGGCACCATTGAAGATGAGCACACTGCTGCCAGCCACATCTAGCGTGCCGGCCCCGGTGAGGGTGAAGCCACGGTTCGTGGTGGTTGAGGCTCCGGTGTAGGCGAGCGTGCCGTTGTTGAAGACAAGATTCGTTGCTGCCACCGGCGCGAGTCCGAGGGGGTTGGCGACGCCGATGACGGCATTCTGAGCGGTGCCTGCGGTGATGCCGGTGCCACTGCTGAGAGTCAGCGTGGTGCCGCTGATGTTGGTAATGGTTACGGGAGTCGCAATCGTACTGTTGCCACTTGGGATCGTGCTCGCGGAAACGGTCATGCCAATCGCGAGGCCGGTGGCGCTGGCCACGGTGGCTGAATTACTGCCAGCAGTGGTGGTGATGGTGGTCTGGACGCCGGCGTTGGCGATGCTGCTGACGGTCAGAGTGCCGCCGCTGATGGTGGTGACACCGGTATGGATGTTACCGCCGGTGACGTTCCAGTTCCCCGCCCCGGACTTGGTCAACGAGGTGGCACCGGCAGCTACCCCGCTCGTGTAGGTGCTTCCTTGGTCGGCGAGGATGAGGTTGAAGGTATTGGCACCGGTGTTGGAGCCGGTGAGGGTGAGCGTACGGGTGCCTGCCGTGTCGAACAGGTTGATGTTGGTCGTGCCGGTGAAGCTAAGGGTACCCGAGCCGGTGCCGGAGGCGTCAATAGTGCCAGCGGTGGCACCGTTTATAAGCCGAATCATCCGGTTGGTGCTTTGCGCGGTGGAACCGGTGTATTGGAGGGTGCCGTTGGCAAAGCGCAGCCCGATTCCGCTGGTGGCCGAATCGGCTCCGGACGTTTCGGAGGCAAGAGCCCGGTTGCCCAGGGCACTGGCGACGCCGTAATTGGAGAAACTAGAGGCATTGATGATGCCGCCGGCGATGGACAGAACACCAGTGTGGGAGTTGGTGCTGGGGAGAGCCAGAGTTCCCGCCCCGGTTTTGGTCAGATTGAAGCTACCGGAAACCGCACCGAGCGTCAGCAATGTATCGGCCGCAGTCGAATATGTCGCGTTACCTGTCTGAGTTGTTGCGCCGAATGTAATGCCGCCGGTGCCGCTCGTGGCACCGGAACCGCGGGTAATGCTCAAGGTTTGCGCACCGATGCTCAGCGTGCCCAGGGTATGGGTCACTCCCGCCCCGGCATTGAGCCGGTCGGAGGTGATGGTCGCGGTGCCCGAACCGGTGATGGTCGTGTTGCGGGCGAAGCTCAGGCCGGTGTCGTTGGCCAGTTGCAGGACCGTGCCGGGCGCAGTCCCGGCTGCCATCGACAAAGCGGCCGTGCCGGTTCCCAGCGCGTTCGCGCTGGTCGTGGCGCGGAGGATTCCCGCCGACAGCGTGATGAGGCCCGTCCCCGTATTGTTGCCGGACAAGGTCAGCGTGACGGCACCGGTTTTGTTCAATCCCGTTGCGCCCCAGGATAGGATCGAGTTGATCGCGAGACTGTTCGTCGTCGTGATCGTCGGCGAGGTGCCGGAGAGCGTCAGCGTGCTGCCCGCCACGATCGACCCGGCTTGCTTCGCCGTTCCCGTATCGCTGTAAATGATGCCGTTGACGGTGCGATTTCCCCCCAAGGCAAAAGTGGGGCCGCTACCCGACCAATCGGCGGAGAAGGAGGCGATTTCCAGGTCCGTGTCAGGAATATCGCCGCCCGACCAGTTGGTGGTGGTGCCCCAGGCACCGTTGGCCACGTCGACGGTGGCACCCGCCCACGTCCTTGTCTGTGCCTGGGCTTGGGACGCATGGAACAGTGCCACGAGGGCGGTGGCGAGGGGCAGGGAAAGGCGGGAAGCGAAGAAAACGCGGCGGGGCTTCATGGTGGCGGGTTGCGGAGAGGCTGAGAAGGGACGGACGGGGATCGTGAAACGAACGAGGCGGCCGGGAAGATGGCCTAGGGCGGAGGCTTGATCGGCGGCTTGTTTTGGGTCTGGAGAATCGCCCAAACGCAGCGGCCCTGCCCGGACGCGGAGCGCGTGGCAGGCAGGCGTGAAATTGGGTTTGGTTCCGGCCGTGCGGGCATAATGCCTGCGCGACCGATCGGGTTTAAAGGTGGGTTTTAGCGAGAAAAGGTGGGTTTTTGCGAGAAAACGTCCTCTTAGCGGGCAATCCGTGCCTTGCGAGCAAAATCTTCGCCCCATGCGGGACGCCGGCGAGACAATCCTTTAGTCCTCAAGCCACATCCCCGGCCCCGCTTCTTTCCCGATGACAAACTCCGCTTTGGCAACCCGGCAAACCCCATAAGGAATCCATTCTTTCGACTACAAAACCCAACTCCCTCCCCGGTGCCCCCAGGACCCGGCCCGGAGCCTCTCTGCCCACCCTCGGAAACCCCGACGAAAAAGCCCCGCCGGAACAACCGACGGGGCCTTTCTTGGAACCTGGAACTTCTTACTTGGAACTTCAGTAGCGGTAGGTCTCGCCCTTGAAGGGACCTTCGACCGGGACATTGATGTAGTCGGCCTGCTCCTTGGTCAGGACTGTCAGCTTGGCGCCGACCTTGGCCAGATGGAGGCGGGCGACTTCCTCGTCGAGGTGCTTCGGCAGCACGGTCACCTGGCCGGGCTTGTTGGTGTCCTTGTTCTTCCAGAGGTCGATCTGCGCGAGCGTCTGGTTGGTGAAGCTGTTGGACATCACGAAGCTCGGGTGGCCGGTGGCGCAGCCGAGGTTCACCAGGCGGCCTTCGGCCAGCATGTAGATGCTGTTGCCGGTCGGGAAGGTGTACTTGTCGACCTGCGGCTTGATGTTGGTGCGGACCACGCCGGGCGCGTTGTTCAGCTTGTCGATCTGGATCTCGTTGTCGAAGTGGCCGATGTTACAGACGATCGCCTGGTCCTTCATCTTCTCCATGTGCTCCAGGCGGATGATGTCGAAGTTGCCGGTGGTGGTGACATAGATGTCGCCCCAGCCGAGCGTGTCCTCGACGGTCAGCACGCGGAAGCCTTCCATCGCCGCCTGAAGCGCGCAGATCGGGTCGACCTCGGTGACCACGACCTGGGCACCCTGGCCGCGCAGCGCCTGGGCGCAGCCCTTGCCGACGTCGCCGTAGCCGCAGACCACGCCGACCTTGCCGGAGATCATCACGTCGGTGGCGCGCTTGATGCCGTCCACCAGCGACTCGCGGCAGCCGTAGAGGTTGTCGAACTTCGACTTGGTGACGGAGTCGTTCACGTTGATCGCCGGGACCAGCAGCGTGCCGGCCTTGGCCATCTGGTAAAGGCGGTGGACACCGGTGGTGGTCTCTTCGGAGACGCCCTTCCACTCCTTGACAATCTCGTGGAAGATGCCGGGCTGCTTGGCGTGGATGTCCTTGAGCAGGTCCTTGATCACCTGCTCCTCGTGGTTGCCGGAGGGGGTGTTGACCCAACCGGAGCCGTTCTCCAGCTCGTAGCCCTTGTGCAGCAGCAGGGTCGCGTCTCCGCCGTCGTCGACGATCAGCTGCGGTCCCAGGCCGCCCGGGAACTGGAGCGCCTGCCAGGTGCACCACCAGTATTCCTCCAGCGTCTCGCCCTTCCAGGCGAAGACCGGGATCCCCGCGGCGGCGATCGCCGCGGCGGCGTGGTCCTGGGTCGAGAAGATGTTGCAGGAAACCCAGCGCACTTCCGCGCCGAGGTCGACCAGCGTCTCGATCAGCACCGCGGTCTGGATGGTCATGTGCAGCGAGCCCATGACGCGGACGCCCTGCAGCGGTTTCTGCGGGCCGTACTTGGCACGGGTCGCCATCAGGCCGGGCATCTCGTGCTCGGCGATCTCGATTTCCTTGCGGCCGAAATCGGCCAGGCCGATGTCGCGGACTTTGTAGTCGGTGAAGCTCATGTTTATTTTCTGTTAGATCGGTCGGATAGGTCCGATCCGACGGATCCGTCGGATCGATTTTGGATTCAGCGGATCGCCTTCTTCAGCGCTTCCGCCTTGTCGGTCCGCTCCCAGGTCAGATCGGCGTCGTCCTTGCCGAAGTGGCCGTAGTTGGTGGACTTGGAATAGATCGGGCGCAGCAGGTTGAGCTGCTTGACGATGTCGGCGGGCTTGAAGGAGAACACCGACTGGACTGCGGCGAGGATCTTGGCATCGGAAACGGCGCCGGTGCCGAAGGTGTCGATGTGGACGCTGACCGGCAGCGGGTGGCCGATGGCGTAGGCGAACTGGACCTCGCACTTGGCGGCCAGGCCGGCGGCGACGACATTCTTGGCGACCCAGCGGCCCATGTAGGCGGCGGAGCGGTCGACCTTCGACGGGTCCTTGCCGGAGAAGGCACCGCCACCGTGACGGCCCATGCCGCCGTAGGTGTCGACGATGATCTTGCGGCCTGTCAGGCCGGAGTCGCCCTGGGGACCACCGACGACGAACTTGCCGGTCGGGTTGATGAGATACTCGGTGTCCTTGGTGAGCATGTTCTTCGGCAGGACCTTCTTGATCACCTGCTCGATGCAGAACTTCTCGATCTCGGCGTGGCTGACGTCGGCCGCGTGCTGGGTGGAAATGACCACGTTGACGATGCGGGTCGGCTTGCCGTCGACGTATTCGACGGAGACCTGCGACTTCGCGTCCGGGCGCAGCCACTTGGCCAGCTTGCCGGCCTTGCGGATGCGGGTGAGTTCGCGGCCGAGGCGGTGGGCATACATGATCGGCGCGGGCATCAACTCCGGCGTCTCGTTGCAAGCGTAGCCGAACATGATGCCCTGGTCGCCGGCACCCTGCTCGCCGTGCTTCTTGCCTTCGGCTTCCTTGGCATCCACGCCCTGGGCGATGTCCGGGCTCTGGATGGTCAGGTAGTTGTTGATGAAGATCTGGTCGGCGTGGAAGACGTCGTCATCGTTGGTGTAGCCGATGCCGCGGACGGCATCGCGGATGATCTTGCCGACGTTGATCACCTCGTCGATCGGCTTGGTGGTCCCCTTCTTCGCGTTCTGGAGCTTGGGGATGGTGATCTCGCCGCCGACCACGACGACGTTGGACTTCACGAAGGTCTCGCAGGCGACGCGGCTCTTGGGATCGTAGGCCAGGCAGGCGTCGAGGATGGCGTCGGAGATGGTGTCGGCCACTTTGTCGGGATGGCCTTCGCCGACGGACTCGGAGGAGAAAATGTAGGTACTCATGGGCGTGTCAATTTTCGTATCGTCAAATCGCGATGGGTTGATGTATCCGTCCGGGCATGCCGTCAATGCTGAAATCCCTCAAGCTCCTGACCGACCCGACGCGGCTGCGGATCCTGCTCCTTTTGGAGGCGGAAGCGCTGAGCGTGGCGGACTTGCAGGAGCTGCTCGGCATGGGGCAGAGCCGGATTTCCACGCAGCTTTCCCAGCTCAAGGGCGGCGGGCTTGTGCGCGACGAACGCAGCGGGAAGCACAATTTCTACCGCTCCGAGATGGCCCCGGCCCTGACCAGCCTGGCGAAGGAGGCCGCGAAAGAACTGCCGGAGGTCGCCAAGGACGCCTCCGCGCTGCGCCACCTCCAGCGCAAGCGCCGCGACAAGACCCGCGCCTATTTCGACGAACTCGCCGGCCGCTTCGGCAAGGACTACGTCCCCGGCCGCTCGTGGAAGGGCCTGGCCGAGGCGCTGCTGAGAGTCACCAATCACGGTGTGGTCGCCGACCTCGGGGCGGGCGAAGGCACGCTCGCCCAGATGCTCGCCCGCCAGGCCGAGCGGGTGATCGCCGTCGACCTCTCGCCGAAGATGGTCGAGTTCGGCCGCGATCTGGCGCTGAAGCACGAGCTGCCGAACCTGGAATACCGCCTCGGCGACATCGAGGAACCGCCGCTCGACGACGCCTCGGTCGACCTCGCCTTCCTCAGTCAGGCCCTGCACCACGCGGGAAGCCCGCAGAAAGCGCTCGACCAGGCCTTCCGCATCGTCAAGCCGGGCGGCCAACTGGTGGTGCTGGATCTTCTCCAGCACACCTTCGAAGAAGCCCGCGAACTTTACGCCGACGTCTGGCTCGGTTTCGGCGAGGGCGAACTGGCGGCGATGCTGGAGAAAGCCGGCTTCAGCGAAATCGAAACCGCCGTCGTCGACCGCGAACCCGAGCCGCCGCACTTCCAGACCTTGCTGGCGGTGGCGAGGAAGCCGGCATGATGGATTATTGTCGACAGGGCCCGGCTCGTGTTGCCTCGGGGCGTGTTCCGGCAAGCCATTTTCCCTGTCTTCCTTTTCTTCGCCTCCTGCTCTCAGCAAGCACCGGTCGCGCCGGTGGTGCCGGCGGAGCGATCCCTTCCACCCGAGGCAGAGAAGCCGCCGGCGCTTCCTGTCGCCCCCGCAGCGGCGGCACCGGCCGCGACCGACGAGCCGGCCCGGGCGCCCCGGGTCGTCCAGACCACGCTCGAGGGCATTTCCCTCACCGCGGTGGCCTTCGATTCCCGCACGCACCGGCTGGTCGTCGCCGACCAGCCCGGCGGACCGGGTTCGAGCTGGCCGGATGCCCGATCCGCAGCCGCCTCGCGGAATGGCATCGCGGCAGTGAACGGTGGATTTTTCACGCCGGAAGGCTCGCCGCTCGGGTTGGTGATCGCCGGCGGAAAGCGGGCCGGAAGCCTGAACCGCGCCTCCTCTCTGGGCGCGGGGCTGTTTGTCGATGATGGCTCCCCCGCCCTCGTCCGCCGCGAGACTGGAGAAACCGGCGGCGAGCTGCTCCAGAGCGGTCCCTTTCTCGTCGAGAACAACCGCGCCATTCCTGGACTCAGCCCCGAAAGCTCGACCGCCCGCACCTTCATCGGCTGGGACGGCGCCAGCGGCTGGTTCATCGCCCGCAGCGGAGCCTGCTCGCTGGCGGACCTGGCGAAGTCCCTCGAGGGCGCGAAGATCGGCGGCGTTTCTTGCCGCAGCGTCCTCAACCTCGACGGCGGCCGCTCGTCCGACCTGTGGGCCGGCTCGGCGCTGGCCGGAGGGCCCGTCAACCAACGCCCCTTCTGGAACAAGCCGGTGCGGAACTTCCTGGTCTTGCTCCCCCGCTGAGCGCGACCCGTGGATTTCTCGCGGAGAGGCGGCCGGGACGGCGGCATCCTTAACTTTCCCAAAGGATCCTACCCGCCCCGTCGGCGACCCGGCCTCTTTGAAGCTCAAGCGCGCTTTTCCCGCCCTCTGATTCCTGTTTGGACAGGTCCGGCGGGATGTGTTAGGCATTCCGCGTTCCCGAACCCTCTCCCCCGTTCCCCTCATGAAGCCCCTTTGCTGCCTCGTCGTCGCGCTGTCGCTCGCCTCCTGCGCGCAAGTGAACCACATCAAGACGGCCACCGTCGGCGGCTTTTCCAAGGTGACGGAGGCTTCGAAGGAGTCCATCGCCAAGCTGATGCCCGCCCCGCGCGTGCCGGTGGTCGAGGTCCGCGAGAAGGACCTCCGCCCCCTGCCCACCGGGCAGGAGCAGGCCGTCGCCTTCGAGAAGAGCCGGCGCGAGCGCTTCTGGGGCATCTTCAGCGGGCCGGTCGATTTTGAAGAGCCCGTTCTCCCGGCCGACGTGGGTGCCCTCGATGGCGACCTGCTTCCGCCGAAGGCGGAGTGATCGTCCGGAAAAATCGCCGCGGGATTTTTAAACCCGCCTGCTGCGCGCGACATCTGCGGGTTGGTCATGAAAACCCAACTCATCGTTCTCCTCGCAGCCGCGGCGACTCCCGTCCCGGCCGCTACCCTCGGCACCTGGTCCGCCAGCGGCGGCGCCAACCCCGGAACCGACGGCTGGTCGCTCACCACCTCCACCGGCAACACCTCGCAGGCGGGCTCGTTCCAAGGAGACTCCGGTGGCAACGGCGACGGCTCGGGCGCGGGTGCCGGCAATCCCGCCTGGGGCTTCTATGCCAACAGCGGCCAGTCTTCCTCGGGCGTTTGGAATCTCGCCGGCGGATCCCTGACCGTCGGCCAGGAACTCGGCATCAACTTCGACAACGGCTTCATCAACACCGGCTCCCAGGTCGGCGTCGAGTTCCGCAGCGGCACCACCGTCGGACTTTCGATCTTCTTCACCGGCGGCGCCTCGTTCTACCAGGTGTTCCGCAACGGCGGCGTGGTGAATTCCACCGTCGGCTTCACCGACAACGGCTTCACCATCCAGCTCGGCTCGACCGGGACCGCCACCTACTCGCTCAGCTTCGGCTCGTTCAGCCAGACTGGAACCTTCGGCAACGGCGTGACGTCCATCGACAACATCCGCGTCTTCAATTCCAACGCGGGGGGCGGCGGCCAGTTCAACGTGTTCGCCAACAACATCACCGTCGTCCCCGAGCCTGCGGTCGCGATGCTGGGATCGCTCGGCATGCTGGCGCTGCTCCGGCGCCGGAAATAGCCGCCCGCCTCCCCTTCACCTCAGCCCGTCCGGTTCCCTGCCGGCCGGGCTTTTTCGCGCCCCCGCGGCAAGTTCCGCATTCGGTCGTTGGCAATCCCGCAGGCATCGCCTAACCCTCGCCGCGCCATGCTCAAAGCCGGAATCGTCGGACTGCCCAACGTCGGAAAGTCCACCCTCTTCAACGCCGTCACCCGTTCCCGCAAGGCGGAAGCGGCCAACTACCCCTTCTGCACCATCGACCCGAACGTCGGCATGGTCGTCGTCCCCGATCCCCGGCTCGCCGTGCTTTCGAAGATCTCCGGCTCCCAGAAGCTGGTGCCCACCGCGATCGAGTTCGTCGACATCGCCGGCCTCGTGAAGGGCGCCAGCCAGGGCGAGGGCCTCGGCAACCAGTTCCTCGCCAACATCCGCGAGACCGACGCCATAGTCCACGTCGTCCGCTGCTTCGAGGACTCCGACATTCTCCACACCATGGGCTCGGTCGACCCGGTGCGCGACATCGACGTCATCACCACCGAGCTCATCCTCGCCGATCTCGACGCCGTCCAGAAGCGCCTCGACAAGACCCAGAAGAAGGCGAAGTCCGGCGACAAAGAGGCCCAGGCCGAGGTCGCCCTGCTCGAGCGTCTCGTCCCCCACCTCAACGAGAACAAACCCGCCAACATCCTCGAGGCCACCGAGGACGAGCAAAAGCTGCTCAAGCTCTTCCAGCTCCTCTCCGCCAAACCCGTTCTCTACGCCTGCAACGTGGCGGAGGGCGATCTCGCCACCGCCGAGCAGAACCCCTTCGTGCAAAAGGTCGCCGCCTTCGTGAAGCAGCACCACGACGCCGCCTACGTGCCCATCTCCGCCCGCATCGAGGCCGAGCTCATCGATCTCTCGCCCGAGGAGGCGAAGGAGTTCCTCAAGGATCTCGGCGTCACCGACTCCGGCGTCTCCAACCTCATCCGCGGCAGCTACGGCCTCCTCGGTCTTCAGACCTACTTCACCGCCGGTGAAAAAGAGGTCCGCGCCTGGACGATCAAGAAGGGCTGGAAGGCCCCGCAGGCCGCGGGAGTCATCCACACCGACTTCGAGAAAAACTTCATCAAGGCCGAGGTCGTCTCCTACGAGGACCTCGTCCGCCTCGGCAGCACCGCCGCCGCGCGCGACGCCGGCAAGTATCGCCTCGAGGGCAAGGAATACGTGTTCCGCGACGGCGACGTCGCCCTCTTCAAGATCGGCGCCTGAGCCCGCCGACCGCGCCGCCCCGTCGGCGCGGAAGAGCCGGAGGCCCCGGGAGAGAGGCGACGCGCCCTCTCCCCGCTTCGCCTCCTACCAAGGTTTAACGCATTCCGCCCCCAGCCACGGGTGGCACGGGCAGGCGCGGATTGATCGGTATCTATCCGTGATAATCCGTGTTATCCGTGGTCAAAAACTCCGGCGTAAAACCCCAAAGGGTTCGGCCGGCGGTATCAGCCGAGCAGCAGCTTCAATCCCGCCGCCGCGCTCAGGGCGAGCGCGAGCCGTTCAAACCACGCCTGCGACACGCGCGGCAAAATCCAGCGGCCGAGAAAGGCCCCGGCGAGCACCGCCGGCGCGAGCGCGAGGTTGAAGGCAAAGCTATCGGTTGTGATCAGGCCGAGGCCGACCATGAACGGGACCTTGAAGAGGTTCAGCAGGAGAAAAAACACCGCGGCCGTGCCCACGAAGGCCATCTTGGGCAGGCGCATGGCGAGCAGATAAATCGCCATCAGCGGGCCCGCGGCGTTGGCGACGAGCGTGGTGAAACCGGTGAGCACACCGATGGTGGGCGCGAACCCCGGGCCATGCTCCGTCGCGGCGGCCGGCGCGGTGACCGCGGCGGACGCCGGAACGCGGCGCTTGCGCCAAAGGTGCAGCGCGACGAGGACGACGATCATGCCGCCGACGAGAATCTTGGCCTGCTGGTTGTCGATCACCCGCATGGCGAACGCGCCGAGGACGACGCCCGCGCCGGTCCAGAGAAAGAGCCGCCTCAGGTGACTCCACTCGGTGTGCTGGCGGTAGGAGAAAACCGCGACGAGATCGCCGAAGATGAGCAACGGCAGGACGAAGCCGCTTGCCTGCTTGGCAGGCATGAGGTTCGCGAAGATCGCGACCGAGAGCATCCCGAGGCCGGGGACGCCAGTCTTGGAAAGGCCCACGACCAGCGCGGCGAAGGCGGCGAGCGCCCAGGTGACGGCGTCGAAATTCATGCGGCGGAGGAACCGGTCGATGCGGCGGGTTCGGGCGTGAAAGCGCCGGCCGCGACGCGGAAAATCTCCCACGCGCCGAGCTCGGCGGCGGGAAGCTCCGTGCCGGTGGCCAGCACCTGGCGGTCTTCGCCGAGCGCGGCCCAGAAGCGGCGGCGGCGGGCGGGGTCGAGCTCGCCTAGCACGTCGTCGGCGAGGAGCACGGGCTGCACTCCCGTGGCGGCGCGGATGTGGTTCACCTGGGCGAGGCGCAGGGCGAGGACGAGGGAGCGCTGCTGCCCCTCGGAGCCGTAGTCCTTGGCGGGACGGCCGCCGACGCGCAGATCGAGATCGTCGCGGTGCGGTCCGGAGAGGGAGCTGCGAAACTGGAGATCGCGGGCGCGGGTTTTCTCGAAATGGGCGCGCCACGCGGCGGCGTCGCCCGCGGCGGTGTCGGCCTCGTAGGCGAGCGAGGCGGGCTCGGCCTCGGCGCTGAGGGCGGCGTAGGCGGCGGCCACATGCGGGGCGAGCGTGTCGACGCCGGAGCGGCGCGCGGCGACGAGCGCGGCGGCGGCCTCGGCGAGCGGGGCCTCGAAGGCGGCGAGCTCGGCGGCGGGGGCCTGCCGTTTGAGGAGTTGGTTGCGGCCGTCCAGCGCGCGATGGTAGTTGGTCAGCGAATACAGATAGGCCGCGTCGGTCCCGGCGAGGGCGAGGTCGAGCCAGCGGCGGCGGAGGGCGGGCGCGCCGCGCACGAGCTGCTGGTCCTGCGAGGAGAAGACGACGGTGGGGAAGCGGCCGAGAAAGTCGGCGAGGCGGGTGATGCGTTCGCCGTCGCAGGTCACTTCCTTGCCGCCCGGGCGAAGGGTGATGACCACGCGGCTGGGGCCGTGCTTTTCGTGCTCAAACTCGGCGGCGAGCGCGCCCTCCTTTTTGCCGTGGGCGATGAGGAGCGAGGCGTCGGCGGTGCGGAAGGAGCGCAGGGCGGTGACGAAGCCGACCGCCTCGAGCAGGTTGGTTTTACCCTGTCCGTTCTGGCCGACGAAGAACTGCTGCCGCCCCGAGAACGAAAGCTCCGCGAACGGGACGTTGCGGAGGTTTTGCAGGGTGAGACGGCGAAGGCGCATGCAGGGGGTGAAGGGCACCAGCAAACTCCGCCCGCCGCGCAGGGCGAATGAAAGTTTCACCGACGCGCGCGGCGGTCTCGGGCGTCGGCGAAACGCGGGCGCGCCTACTTCAGGTCCGCGAGGGCGGCGCCAAAGTTGAGGTGCAGGACTTTGCCTTCGACGACGAGGGCGGGGACGGAACGCACGCCCGCGCGCTCGGCCTCGGGGAGGCGGTTCTTGGCCGAGCCCAGGTGGACGACCTCGAGGTCGACCTTGGCGGTGTCGAGGTAGCGGGTGACGGCGGTCTCGGCTTCGAGGCAGACGGGGCAGCCGGCGTGGTAGAATTTGGCGGAAGTCTTCATGAGGAACGGTGGGTTTGGCGGTGTGTGATGTTGGAGTCGGATCGGGACGCCGATCGACGGGCGCAGTCTAGCCGATCACGGGCTCGCGCGTCAGAGGGCTCAAAACGGGAGCCGGGCACCGTTTGGTGCCTACTGGACGGAAGCCGGCGAGGGGCTAGGCTCTGGACGATGAAGTCGCCTCACCTCACGCTCGCGGAAAGAGCCGCCTACCGTCGTCTCGAGGACGTGGTGGGCTGCAAATGGTCGGCCGCGGTGGTGGGCGCGCTTAAACGCGGAGTGACGCGGCCGGGCAGGCTAGAGCGCTATATTCCCGGAATCTCCACCAAGGTGCTCACCGAGCGCCTGCGCCGGCTCCAGGACTACGGACTGGTGAACCGCGAGGATCGCTCGGAGAGCGCCGCCCTGCACGTGGAGTATCGGCTGACCACGGTGGGCGAGCGCCTGGCGGGCATCATCGAGCAACTCCACGAGTTGCAGGCGGAGCACGACCAGGCGGCCGCGCCCAAGCGTCGCGGTGGCAAACGGAAGATAGCGACGAAGGCCGCCGGCTAGGCGCGTCAGCGCACCTGCAAGGTGCTGCCGTCGTATTCGAGGCCGAGGCTCGGAATCGTGACGGCCTTGCGGTCGCCCTGCTTTTTCACCGTGCCGGCGTGCCAGGCGGTGTAGCCCGAGGCCTTGGCGGCGGCGAGGGTGGCCTCGAGGTTCTCTTGGGAGACATAGGCGGCGAAACCGACGCCTTGGTTGAAGGTCGCGTAGGCCTCGCGCAGGTCGATGGGGCCGGCCTCGCGGAGGAATTTGAAGAGGGCGGGCTCCTCGCCGGGCGTGTGGATCTCGTAAACGAAGGGCTCGTCGAGGCGCATGAGTTTGCGCCAGCCGTGGCCGGTGACGTGCGAGACGTAGTTGAGCGTGACGCCCGCCTGCTGGCACTCGCGGACGAAGTTCACGTAGATGACGGAGGGCGCGAGCAGGGCCTCGCCGTAGGTGCGCGGATCGCCGTGGCCGATGGGCGTCTGGTAGCCCTGCGGGAGCTTGGAGGCGATGAGGCGGCAGAGCGAGAGGCCGTTGGTCTGCACGCCGGAGGAGGCGAGGAAAACGATGGCGTCGCCATCGCGCACGGTGCCGGTGATGCGCTGGGACTTGGGCTCGATTTTGCCGATGGCGGAACCGGCGAGGACGATGGCCTCGGCGTTGACGATGCCGCGAAGGGTGGGCGTTTCGCCGCCGCCCCAGACCGCGCCGGCCTGGCGACAGCCCTCGGCCCAGCCGGCGACGAGCGCCTCCATGCGGGCGGAGTCGGCGAACCAGGCGGACTCGCCGACGGCGGCGTGCATGGCGACCGAGATGGGGAGCGCGCCGCAGGTCACGAGGTCGTTGACGATGGTGGCGACGGTATCGATCGAGATCTCGCGGTAGAAGTTCTTACCGGTCTGGGCGTAGACGGCGTCGGCGACGAGATTCTTGGTCCCGAGGCCCTCCTCGACGTGGGCGAGGAAGTGGTCGTCGGCCTCCATGAGGTAGCAGCTCTCGCCGCGGGTGTTGGCGGGCTCGGCGTAACCGTGCAGCTCGAGCAGGGGCGCGGTGGTCTTGGCCGCCTTCTGGCAGGCGCGCTTGAAGGCATCGAGCTGGTCGTAGTTAACGCCGGAGGATTCGTAGCTGAGGGACATGCTGGAGATTTTAACGCGAAGAACGCGAAGGGACGCGAAGAAGGAAAACTAAATCAACGATTACCTCGATGGTAACCGATCTTGGGTTTCTTGGATTCGTCCTCAGGCTCGTGGTTGAGGAGCGGGCTGAGGCGTTCTACGACCTCGCGGAGAACGACGTCGTGCTCGAGAAGCTTTTTATCGATCTCGGCGAGGCGTTTGAGGACGCCGAGGTTGGAGCTGATCTGCTCCCGCATTTGCACGAAGGCGCGGACAAGATATAGGCTCATCTGCACGGCCTTTTCGCTGCGCAGCACGGTGGCGGCCATCAGGCAGCCGTGCTCGGTGAAGGCGGTTGGCGGCTTGCGTGCGCCTCCATGTCCCAAACTTGAAGTCACAATTTGTGACTTCAAGTTCACAAGTTCCTCGCGTGTAGGAAGGAAACAGAAATCGGGAGGAAATTTTTCGAGGTTTCGAGAAACCGCTTGGGTGAGTTGCCTGGGTTCGACGCCGTAAAGCAAAGCAAGGTCGGGGCTCAGCACCACGCGCTGGCGACGAATGGTATAAATGCGCGGCATAGCGGGGCCGCCGGTAGATTCGTTGTTATCTGGGCCCGCCTTTGTCATACCCTCAATATGCCCGGCCGCCCTCGCTGTTTTCGTAGTAATTGATGAAGGCCTGGTTCACGACGCGATAGCCGCCGCGGGTGGGATACTTGCCGGAGAAATACCAATCGCCGCTGTGGCTGGGGCACGCGCGATGGAGACTCTCCAAGGTCTGGAAAATCACCTCGATGTCGCCGGACCACTCGACGCCCGTGGGGCGCACGAACTGGGCGATCTTGGCCGAGATTTCCTCGGGGGTGAAGGGGTTGTAGATGCGTTGGACGTAGTTGGTCGTCTCGCCCTTGGCGACGGCCTCGCGGCATTGCCGGTAAACCTCGGTGAGGAGCTCGGTCTGGCCGCGTTCCTTCAGAAGCGTGACGGCGGCCTCGAAGGCGATGAATTTGCCGAGCTGCGACATGTCGATGCCGTAGCAGTCCGGGTAGCGGATCTGGGGCGCGGTGGAGACGATGACGATCTTGCGCGGCTGGAGGCGGGTGAGGATGCGCAGGATGGATTTGCGCAGGGTGGTGCCGCGCACGATGGAGTCGTCGACGCACACGAGGTTGTCGCCCGGCTGCACCGAGCCGTAGCTGATGTCGTAGACGTGGCTGGCGAGGTGGTTGCGCATCGACTCCTGGCCGATGAAGGTGCGCAGCTTGATGTCCTTCGACACGACCTTCTCGCCGCGGGGCCAGTTGGTCGTGATGAGGTCGTCGAGCAGCGCGTCGGTGATCTCGCCCTTGGCGGCGGCCTCCTTGATGGCCTTTTTCACCTCGGCGCGGCGTTTCTCGCGCAAGCCGTGCATGAGGCCGAAGTAGGCGACCTCGGCGGTGTTGGGGATGAAGCTGAAAACGGTGCGCCCCCAGTCGCCGTCGACCGAACGAAGCACCTGATCGGCGAGCTGCGCGCCAAGCGCCTTGCGCTCCTTGTAGATGTCGAGGTCGTTGCCGCGGGAGAAATAAATGCGCTCGAAGGAGCAGGAGGCGCGGGGCAAGGGCGCGGTGAACTGCGTCTCGGAGACGCGGCCGTCGCGCTTCATCACGATGGCGTGGCCGGGCGGCACCTCCTTCACCTGGGGGGCGGAGAGATCGAAAATCGTCTGAAGCGGCGCGCGCTCGGAGGCGAAGGCGATGACCTCGTCGTTTTGGAAATAGAAGGCCGGACGGATGCCGGCGGGATCGCGGGCGACGAAGGCGTCGCCGTTGCCGACGAGGCCGCAGAGCGTGTAGCCGCCGTCCCACTTGGAGGCGGAGCGGGTGATCACGCGGCCGAGGTCGAGGCGTTCGCTGATCTGGCGGGAGATTTCCTCGCCCTTCAGACCCTGCTCGCGGAGGGCGCGATAGAGGTCCTCGTGCTCCTCATCGAGGAAGAAGCCGATCTTCTCCAACAGCGCCTGGGTGTCGGTGGCGAAGATGGGGTGCTGGCCCATGCCGACAAGCGCCTGGTTGAGCTCGTCGGTGTTGGTCATGTTGAAGTTGCCGCAGAGCGCGAGGTTGCGCGTGGGCCAGGGCGAACGGCGGAAATAGGGATGGCAGGACGAGATGTTGTAACCGCCGGAAGTGCCGTAGCGCAGGTGTCCGACGAGCAACTCGCCGCCGAAGTCGAAGTGTTTTTTGACCGTGTCGGCGAACTCGGGATGAATTTCGCCCTCGGCCTTCTTCTCGTCATACTGGGCCAGCAGGGTTTTGAAGATCTTGTCGAGCGGGTTGGCCTTCACGCAGCGCTCGCGGAACATGAAGGGCTCGCCCACCGGCATATCGAGCTTCACGCAGGCCACGCCCGCGCCATCCTGGCCGCGGTTGTGCTGCTTTTCCATCAAGAGGAACAGCTTCGTGAAACCCCAGAGCGGGGTCCCGTATTTCTCCTGGTAATAGGAGAGCGGCTTCAAAAGCCGGACCAGCGCTATGCCGCATTCGTGGGTGATCTTGTCGGACATGAATCAGAAAGGGGGATGGTGGAGAAAAATCAGCGTTTCCCGGGTCCCGCACACACCCCGCCCGCACCCGCACGGTGCGAACTACTCTGCCCAGGGCTGTCGCTCACGGAGACCTTCACGGCATTAAAAATGTGCCATACCGAAGGGACGCCCACTCCGGTCAACGGATTTTTCGACGAAATCACCGTGAAAAGGCCGAAATCGCCGATTGACCGCCCCGCTCCTTGACCGCGCCTCGCGGGTCCCAAACCATTGCGGGTTTTCCCGACCATGCTGACCCTCCGCGGCTCCTCCGCCCTCTCTCCGTTTCGCCTGGAAAAACTTCGCGCCGACCTCGCGGCCGCCGGTCTGCCCGTCCGCGCCATCCGCGCCCAGTTCGTGCACGTGGTCGAGCTCGCCGCCGGGCTCTCCTCCCTGCCTGCCGAGCAGCAGCAGGTTCTGGAAAAGCTCCTCACCTACGGCCCGCGCCGCGAGCTGCCCGCCGTGACCGGCCTCGTGCAAGTCGTCGCCCCGCGCCCCGGCACCATTTCCCCCTGGTCCTCCAAGGCCACCGACATCGCCCACATCTGCGGTCTCGCCGGCGTCTCCCGCATCGAGCGCGTGGTCGAGTTCGTCCTCGAGATCGACAACTCCGCCCTCGCCAAGCCCCTCATGGTCTTGAGCGCCGCCCAGCTCGCCACCCTCCGTGGCAAGCTCCACGACCGCATGACCCAGGTGGTCTTCGACTCGGTCGACGCCTGCGCCGCGCTCTTCAGCCATGCCGCGCCCAAGCCCATGGCCAGCGTGCCGGTCCTCGCCCAGGGCCGCGCCGCCCTCGTCGAGGCCAACACCTCCCTCGGCCTCGCTCTCGCCGAGGACGAAATCGACTACCTCGTAAAAGCCTTCACCACGCTCGGCCGCGACCCGAACGACATCGAGCTGATGATGTTCGCGCAGGCCAACTCCGAGCACTGCCGCCACAAGATTTTTAACGCCACCTGGGACATCGACGGCTCCGCCAAGGACAAGTCGCTGTTCCAGATGATCAAGAACACCTACACGCTCCACCCGGACGGCATCCTTTCCGCCTACAAGGACAACGCCGCCGTCCTCGCCGGCAGCGTCGGCGGTCGCTTCTGGGCCGATCCCGTGACCGGCGAATACTCCGCCCACACCGAGCCGGTCCACATCCTCTGCAAGGTCGAGACCCACAACCACCCGACCGCCATCTCCCCCTGGGCCGGCGCCGCCACCGGCAGCGGCGGCGAGATCCGCGACGAGGGCGCCACCGGCCGCGGCTCCAAGCCCAAGGCCGGCCTGACCGGCTTCACCGTATCCAATCTCCGGATACCCGGTGCCGTCCGCCCCTGGGAGCAGGACCACGGCAAGCCCGGCCGCATCGTCTCCGCCCTCGACATCATGCTCGACGGCCCGCTCGGCGCCGCCGCCTTCAACAACGAGTTCGGCCGGCCCGCGATCAACGGCTACTTCCGCACCTATGAGCAGGAAGTGCCCGCGCCGGTGGAGCGCGTTGTCCCCAACGCGCTTTCCGTCACCCCCTCCGCCACCGAGATCCGCGGCTATCACAAGCCCATCATGCTCGCCGGCGGCCTCGGCAACATCCGCGAGGGCCACATCAAGAAGGGCGAGATCCGCCCCGGTGATAAACTCATCGTCCTCGGCGGGCCCTGCATGCTCATCGGCCTCGGCGGCGGCGCGGCCTCCTCCATGGCCAGCGGCTCCGGCCAGGAGAACCTCGATTTCGCCTCCGTGCAGCGTGACAACGCCGAGATGGAGCGCCGCGCCCAGGAGGTCATCGACCGCTGCTGGGCCCTCGGCGACGAGAACCCCATCTCCTTCATCCACGACGTCGGCGCCGGCGGCGTGTCCAACGCCCTGCCCGAGCTCGTCAACGACGGCGGCCGCGGCGGCAAGTTCGACCTCCGCGCCCTCCTCAACGACGAGCCCGGCATGTCTCCGCTCGAGATCTGGTGCAACGAGTCCCAGGAGCGCTACGTCATGGCCGTGCCCGCCGCGCGTCTCGCCACCTTCGCCGCCCTCTGCGAACGCGAGCGCTGCCCCTTCGCCGTCGTCGGCGAGGCCACCGAGGAAAAGCGCCTCGTCCTCGATGACCCGCATTTCAAGAACACGCCCATCGACCTCCCGCTCGAGGTCCTGCTCGGCAAGCCGCCGCGCATGCACCGCACCGACAAGACCCTCGCGCGCCCGCTCGCCCCGCTCACGCCCGCGCTCGACGGCGTCACACTCGCCGAGGCCGCCCGCCGCGTGCTCGGCCACCCCGCCGTCGCGGACAAGACCTTCCTCATCTCCATCGGCGACCGCACCGTGACCGGCCTCATCGCCCGCGACCAAATGGTCGGCCCCTGGCAGGTCCCCGTCGCCGTCTGCGCCGTCACCGCCGCCGCCTTCGACGTCTACACTGGCGAGGCCATGTCGATGGGCGAACGCACCCCCGTAGCGGTCAACAGCGCCGCCGCCTCCGCCCGTCTCGCCGTCGGTGAAGCCCTCACCAATCTCGCCGCCGCCCAGGTCGGCGACATCGGCCGCGTCAACCTCTCCGCGAACTGGATGGCCGCGCCCGCGCTCCCCGGCGACGGCGCCGACCTCTACGCCGCCGTCCAAGCCGTAGGCATGGAGCTTTGCCCCGCGCTCGGTATCACCATTCCGGTCGGCAAGGACTCGATGAGCATGTCCACCGTCTGGAAGGACAAGGACACGGGCGCGCAGAAGCGCGTCACCGCCCCGCTTTCGCTTATCATCTCGGCCTTCGCGCCCGTCACCGACATCCGCCAGTCGCTCACGCCCCAGCTCGTCACCGACGCCGGTGCAACGACGCTCCTCCTCATCGACCTCGGTCAGGGCAAAAACCGCCTCGGCGGCTCCATCCTCGCCCAGGTCGTCAACCAGACCGGCCAGGCCCCCGCCGACGTCGACAGCCCCGCCCAGCTCAAGGGTTTTTGGAACGCGATCCAGCAACTCGGTAGCGAGGGCAAGCTCCTCGCCTACCACGACCGCTCCGACGGCGGCCTCTTCGCCACCGCGGTCGAGATGGCCTTCGCCGGCAACACCGGTGTTTCCCTCGATTTGCCTGTCGCCGCCGACGCCTTCGCCGCGCTCTTCGCCGAGGAGCTTGGCGCCGTCATCCAGATCCGCGCCGACGACCTCGACGACGTCTCCGCCGTGCTCCGCGCCAACGGCCTGAAGACCTGCGTCTCGCAGATCGGCGAACTCAACTCGCACCACGCCTTCGTCGTCCGCCAAGGCGGTCGCGAACTGCTCAACGAGCCGCTCACTGCCCTCCGCGACATTTGGAGCGACGTCACCCGCCGCATGGCCGGCCTGCGTGACAACCCGAAGTGCGCCGAGCAAGAGCATGCGCTCCGCCTTGATCCGAAGAACCCCGGCATCAACCCGAAGATCACTTTTGATTTCGTCACGGAGGTCACTGAGGAGAGAAACACGGAGAGCACGGAGAAAGGCATCGGAAGCGACGGCTCGGTCTCCGTGGCCTCCGTGAAAACCTCCGTGCCCTCCGTGGCCAAAAAAACCGCCCCCCGTCCACCGATGGCGATCCTGCGCGAGCAGGGCGTGAACGGCGAAGTCGAGATGGCGGCGGCTTTTACCCGCGCCGGCTTCAAGGCCGTCGACGTCCACATGACGGACATCCTCTCGGGTCGCGTATCCCTCCGCGACTTCCGCGGCCTCGTGGCCTGCGGCGGCTTTTCCTACGGCGACGTGCTCGGCGCCGGCGAAGGCTGGGCCAAGAGCGTGCTCTTCAATCCCCGCGCCCGCGACGAGTTCTCCGCCTTCTTCGCGCGGCCCGACACCTTCGCGCTCGGCGTCTGCAACGGCTGCCAGATGATGAGCAACCTGCACTCAATCATCCCCGGCGCGGACAACTGGCCGCGCTTCGTGCAAAACCAGAGCGAACGCTTCGAGGCCCGCGTGGCTTCGCTCCTCATCGAGAAGAGCCCCAGCGTGCTCTTCCGCGGCATGGAGGGCAGCGTGCTCCCCATCGCCGTCGCCCACGGCGAAGGCTTCACCGAGTTCCCGTCCACCGACGCCGCGGCGAAGTTCTCCGCCTCCGGTCTCGTCTCGGCGCGCTACGTGGACAACCACCACCGCCCGACCGAGCACTACCCGCTCAACCCGAACGGCTCGCCCTTCGGCACCACCGCCATCACGACCCGCGACGGCCGCGTGACGCTGATGATGCCCCACCCCGAGCGCGTGTTCCGCGTGGTGCAGCAGAGCTACGTGCCCCCCGCCTGGCGCGGCCAGGAAGACGCGCCTTGGCTGCGCCTCTTCCGCAACGCCCGCACCTGGGTCGGCTAAGCCGCGCTCAAAATCGTCCCGAGTTCACCCCGGAAGAACCGCGCTTCCGGGGTTTTCAAAAGATCGCCCGCTGTTAAACCCAAGCTCCTCCAAACGGCGATCAGGCGACCAAGACGACTCCGATGGCTTCAAAAAACGTCAGGCAACTCTGGGCGGCCAAACTCGCGGGCAAGGCCGTGGCCTCCCGCTCGCCCGGCGCGCTCGCCTCGCTGCCCGTCGGAGCCGTCCTGCCCGTCTCCGCCCTGCGCGCCAAAACCGCCGGCCCCGCCCCCCACCCGCTCGCCGCCGGCGTGCAGCGCGTGGCGTTTTCCGGCCAGGTGCTCGGCATCGATCCCTCCCTGCGCGGCACCGGCCTCGCTCTGATCGAGTTCACCCCGGGACGCCAGCCGCTGCTCCTGCGCTGCCGCACCGTCGCCGTGCCCGCCAAGCGCAGCATGACCTTCGCCCTCGGCGAAATCTCCTCCGCCGTCACCGCGTTCCTGAAGGATTTCCAGGTCCGCCACGTCGCGCTCGAGCAGACGATCTACGTGCAGAATTTCCAAACCGCGCAGATCCTCGGCGCCGCCCGCGGCGCGGCCATCGCCGCCGCCGCGCTGCACGGCCACGACGACGTGTTTGAATACCCCCCGCTGCGCGTGAAGCAGGCCGTCGTCGGCATGGGTCGTGCCAGCAAGGAGCAGATGGCCCGCACCGTCATGGGCCTGCTCGGCCAT